>NZ_JBITHT010000005.1:528825-900787 GCF_044458265.1 Nonomuraea sp. NPDC050478
ACGCAGCGCGTCCGAACCGCCCGCCGCCCCAGAGACTCCCCCGTACGCGACCGCACCCCGAGAGGTCGGGGAAGCCTCCGGACTGTACGGAACCGCACTCTGGGAGGCGGGGTTACCCTGCGGACTCACCGCAGATCCGCCGTACGAAGTCGCTGGGGAGAGATGGGGAAAGGCGGAAGCGGACGGGGGGCCGTGGTCGGGAGGGGCCGGAGCGGACGGGGGGCGGGTGAGGGGGGTGGTCCAGGTGCGCTCGACGGCTTCGGTGGCCGAGGCGGGGCTGGTCGGGGGGCCGCCGAGGAGGTCGGCGAGGAGGCGGGACACCGGTGGGCGGGCCCTGGGGTCCTTGGCGAGGGCCTGCTCCACCAGCCCGCGGACGCCGTCGTCCAGGCCGTCCAGGTGGGGCCTCTCGTTGACGACGCGGTTGAGCACCTCGCCAGGGGATCCGCCGCCGAACGGGGAGCGGCCGGTTCCGGCGAACGCGATGACCCCGCCCCAGGCGAACACGTCGGTGAACGGCCCGACGGTCTCGCCGCGCGCCTGCTCCGGCGCCATGAACGCGGGTGTGCCGAGGATCGCCTGGCTGGTGTCGGACCCGACGAGCTGGGCGATGCCGAAGTCGATGACGCGCGGCCCGAGCGGCGACAGCAGCACGTTCGACGGCTTGAGGTCGCGGTGGATCACCCCGGCGCCGTGGATGGCGCTCAGCGCGGTGGCGATGCCGACCGCCAGCGCCTCCAGGTTGCCCCCGGACAACGGCCCCTGGTCGCGCACGGCCCTCGCCAGGTCGGGGCCTTTGACGTACTCGGTGACGAGGTAGGCGACGTCGCCGTCGATGCCGGCGTCCAGGACGGGCGCGGTGCAGAACCGGGCGACCCGGCGCGCGGCCGCCACCTCGCGCTCGAACCTGCGGCGGAAGGCGGGGTCGCGGGCCAGCCTAGGGTGGATGACCTTGACGGCGGCCAGCCCGCCGGTGGGGGTGGCGGCCAGGTGCACCTCGCCCATGCCGCCGCGACCGAGGACGCGCCGCAGCGCGTACCCGCCGATGACCCGATCGCTCACCGCAGACACATTAGCCAGGTCCGGATCGTCCCGCTCGGAGCGCGTATCCGTGTCCGAAAGACGAGGATCCCAAGTTTCCAGACCAGCAGCCCGCCCTCCCCTCCCCGTCTGCCCCGTACGGCGTCACCGTCGAAGACATGTCAGAGACGACCGCACGCGCCACAGGCCGCAACTGGGGCCGATTCGCCCTGCACTACATCGAAATGATCATCGCGATGTTCGCCGGCATGTTCCTCCTGGACCTCGTCTGGTCCATGGCCGGCGTGCACGTCTCGTACGCGACCCACCCGGAGGCCGCGTACCTGCTCATGGCGCTCAACATGTCGATCGGCATGGCCGTGTGGATGCGCTTCCGCGGCCACGGCTGGGGGTCGACGCTGGAGATGTGCGCCGCCATGTTCGCACCGGCCGTTCCGCTCTTCCCGCTGCTGTGGCTGGGGCTCATCGACGGTCACGGGGTGATGATCGCGGCGCACGTGGCGATGTTCCCCGCCATGCTGGCCGTCATGCTCCGCCGGCTGGACGAGTTCGCCGGCTGTGCCCGTTGACCCTGCGGTACCGGTCCAGCACGTCCTGCCGCAGCAGGTGGCCGAACCCGGCCCGCTCCAGCCGCGTCCCGAGCTGGGCCGCGGTGCCGCCGAGAGCGGCGGCGGCGTCCTCCAGACGCCAGTCGTGCTCGTGCAGCACGCGCAGCAGGTGGCCGCGCCGCACCTGGGCCTGCGACAGCCTGAAGGTCTTCAGGTACGCGAGCCTCCCGTCCTCGGCGGTGATCGTCTCCCCGATGTGGTTCTCCGCCCGGCGGTCGAAGGCCGGCAGGAAACGCCGCAGCCGGAACCCGCCGAGCCGGTACACCTCCTCCACCCGGTCCGGCGAGCCCAGCAGGCCCGCCGCCATGACCGAGTCGTGGAAGCCGGCCCACTCCCGCTCCTGCCGCGCCGCCTCGGCCCGCAGGTCCGCCAGGGAGGAGACCCGGCTCTCGTCGATCACCGCGGGGAAGTCACGGGCCGGGTAGAACGTCGCGTACTCGTGGACGAGCTCCCCGTACAGGTCGCGTACCAGGGTCGGGTGCAGCGCCCGGTAGTCGTCAGGATGCGGCACCACGAACGCGCTCGCCAGCGTGTCACCCGCGTACAGCAGCAGCCCGCACTGGCCGGGGTGGATCTCGAAGACGCGCAGCGCGTCCTCCAGCCCGCGCACCTCCGCCCCGGTGCGGGCGTCCTCGGCGCGCGGCGACAGCCCCCGCGCGACCGCCTGGCGTGACCACTCCGCCCAGGCGATCACGGGCCCGCGGAAGTGCAGCGCCAGGTAGCCCTCCAGGGCGAGGTGCAGGGGCAGGAAGCGCAGCCGGTTCTTGTCCACGCGCCTGGCCATCCGCCGGCGGAACCTGACGTCCATGCGGTCGAGCGGCTCCCCGAGCTGGGTGCCGTACGCTGCGGCTGGGCTCCCGTCGCCGGTCCACGACGCCACGAACGCGTGCGGGACGTACGCCACGTACACCGACTTGTCCGGCAGGCCGACGACACTCAGCTCGTCCCCGTACACCCGGGCGTGCAGCCGCAGGTCGAGGATCGGCTCCGGCCGGACCAGCGGCACCAGCCGCACCGCTCCCCAGGTCTGGGCGGGCCGGGTCTCCAGCCCGGCGAGGTCGATCATCGCGCCGCCGCCCTCTCCTCCAGGTACGCGCGCAGCTCGGCAGGCCCGGTGCGGCCCTGCGCGAACCCGGCCAGCTCGACCAGCGCCGGCAGGTCCTCGGCGTCGCGGATCCCGGCCGTCGGAACCAGCGGCGACAGCCTGCGCACCTCGAACCGCTCCGCGTCGTACACCGGGTTCAGGTGCACGACGCGTACCCCGCCCGCCGGGTCGAGCCGGCGCCGCCACACCCGCAGGACCTCCGCGGCCAGCCCGGGAGGCGCGTTGTCCCACCCGTCGGAGACGATGACCAGCCGGTCCGGCCGCGGGTCGAGCGCGTCGAGCACCCGCCGCCCGAGCGGCGTCGGCCCGTCCGGCCGCGCCATCACCGGGTCGGCGAGCCCTGACACCCACAGCCCTCGGTAGGACCCGGCCAGCGCCTCCAGCAGGTAGTGGCAGGCCAGCGCGACCGCCAGCGGCCTGCGCCGCTTCACCGGCGAGCCGAACGACGAGAAGCTGTCGTCCAGCACCGCCGCGACGCTCCCCCACGTCCCACGCCGCGGCCCCGCCGCCCGCGCCGCCGCCGCGCGCAGCGCCGCCACGTGCTGACGCCGCTCGCCGTACGGCAGCGACAGCACGTACGAGGCCGCGCGCACCAGCGGCATGGCCGCCAGATCGGCCTTGTCCCGGATCCCCGCACGCTCATGGGCGCCGGCCAGCCGCAGCCGCTCCGAACGGGTCAGGCGGGGCGCGATCCGCTCCAGGAAGACCGCCCTGGGGATGCCGTGCCGGGCCGCGAACCCCTCCGCCACCGTGTACGGCAGCTCGTACAGCGCCTGCTTCTCGTGGTGGGCACGGCGCCAGGCCTCCAGCACCGGGGTGTCGAAGCGGGCGCGCCGGTGCGGCGCGAACAGGAAGTCGCCCAGCTCGCCCGGTGGCCGCAGGTGCGCGTGACGCACCGCCGCCTTCATCGCGGAGCGGTACTTGACCGCGTCGAAGGCCAGGTCGGGCCGGGCCAGCAGCCAGTCGCGGATGACCGCCCTGGTGCGCCGGTTGTTCACGCCGTCCCGCCGCAGCTCACCGAACAGCCGGTAGACGCGTGGCGGGCTCATCCTGGCCAGCCGCCAGGAGATGAGCGGGCCGTCGCCGCGGGCCTTCAGCACGTTGTGGATGATCATCGCGGCGTTGTGGTCGTTGACGTCCAGCGCCAGCGTGGCCGCGTACAGATCGGGATAGTTGCCGTGGATGTAGCGGTGCAGGAAGTCCAGCGACAGCCGCTGCTCGCCCGCCGTGGCGCGGAACTCCCGCTGCCCGGTCGAGGTGATGGCCGCGTTCGCGAACAGCAGCACGTCCTCGCACTCGATCAGGTCGGCGTAGGTGTCCATGGCTCCCCGGGATGACGGCGCCGGCCGGGGAATGGGGGCACGAACTGCGAAGCATCGCTTCATAGGCGGGTTCCGGAAGTCGCGCCTGAGTCCCGCGACCGGCTGCTCCCGGACCTTACCGCGCAGCAGCCGGACGAGCGACGAAATATCCGCATTCCGCCGTCGGCCGGCCCGGCCGCCTCCCGCCCGCCGGTTCCCCGGGGGCGGGAGGTGAGCCGGCGCTCACTAGGGCTCGCAGCCGGCCTCGGTGTCGGTGCCGAGCCCGCCGTTGCAGTCGTCGGTGCCCGGTCCCCCGTTGAGGTCGTCGTTCCCGTTGTTGCCGTTGAGCTCGTCGTTGCCGGCGCGCCCATCTGGACGCCGGCGGCAACCTGCGGGCGTCCGACTACGCCAGCGGCTTCACCAGCGACATCTTCCCCGGCCGGCGGGTGCCCGACGTCGTGGGCCTCGTCGGCCTGCAGCCGAACGCCTCGTACATCATGCTGCCCACCCAGCCGGGCTCGTTCGTCGACGAGACCTTCGCCGACAGCGCGGACGACACCAAGTCCGACGACGGCTGGGCGGTCTTCAGCGGCACCTCGGCGGCGGCAGCCCCGGCGGCGGGCGTGTGCGCCCTCGTGAAGGGCTCCTGGCCGGGGATCTCGCCCACCCGGATGAAGCAGCTCCTCAGGGCCACGGCGAGGGACGTGACGACCGGCAGTTGCTTCAACGCCCCGGGCATGAACCATCAGGCGACGGCCGGGCCGGACCGCGCGACCGGCAGCGGGCTCATCGACGCCTACGCGGCCCAGAGCTCGGCCCAGACCACCTACATCGAATGTTCCATCCGCGGGCTGAACTGCGACTAGGCCCGGCCGTGTCCACCTACCGCGTCCTGCTGGTCAGCATGCCCTGGCACGGGCTCGACCGCCCCTCGCTCGGGCTGAGCCTGCTCCAGGCCGCGCTCCGGCGCGACGGCGTGGCCTGCGACGTCCGCTATCTCGGCTTCGACCTCGCCGATCTCATCGGCCTGCCGGACTACCAGTGGGTGCAGGGCGGGCTGCCGCACACCGCCTTCGCCGGCGAGTGGCTGTTCGCCGCCGCGCTCCACGGCGAACGACCGGCGGCCGACGCCGCGTACGACGAGACCGTCCTGCGCGGCGTCCACCGGCAGCCCCAGGAGACGATCGCCAGGCTGCGGAGGCTGCGCGGCTCCTGCGCCCGCTTCCTCGACCGCTGCCTGGCCTCGTCCGCGGGACGGACGTCGGGTTCACCTCCACCTTCGAGCAGAACCTCGCCTCGCTCGCGCTCGCCCGGCGGGTCAAGGAACGCCATCCCGGCGTCGTCACCGTCTTCGGCGGCGCCAACTGGGAAGGCGACATGGGCCACGAGCTGCACGCGCGCTTCCCGTTCGTGGACGTCGTCTGCGGCGCGAGGGCGCCGCCGTCCGCCCCCGCCTGCTGCTGGAGACCTCGCGCGGCTGCTGGTGGGGGGCCAGGCACCACTGCACGTTCTGCGGGCTGAACGGCGAGGCGATGACCTTCCGCAGCAAGTCGCCCGAGCGCGTGCTGGACGAGATCGAGCACCTGACCCGGCGCCACGGCCTCACCACGGCGGGCGTCGTCGACAACATCCTCGACATGCGGTACTTCACCACGCTGCTGCCCGCGCTCGCCGCCGCCGGAGCGCCTGCCGACCTGTTCTACGAGGTCAAGGCCAACCTCAGCGCCGCCCAGGTGAAGCTGCTCGCCGACGCCGGGGTCCGCGAGATCCAGCCTGGCCTGGAGAGCCTCAGCGACCACGTGCTGGCGCTGATGCGCAAGGGGACCACGGCCCTGCGCAACATCCAGCTCCTCAAGTGGTGCGCGGAGTTCGGCGTCACCGCGCGCTGGAACCTGCTCTTCGGCTTCCCCGGGGAGACCGCCGAGGACTACGCGTCGATGCTGCCCCTGCTGGACGCGTGCGACTTCCTCCAGCCGCCGGACGGCATGGACGCCATCCGGCTCGACCGGTTCAGCCCTTTCCACCAGGATCCGGAGCGGTTCGGGATGACCGGCGTGCGGCCCATGGAGGTGTACCGGTGCCTCTACCCCTTCCCGGACGAGGCCCTGCGGCGCATCGCGTACTACTTCGACTTCGACTACGCCGACGGCATGCGCCCCCTGGACCACGCCGGGCCGGTCATGAAGCGGGTGCGGCGGTGGATCGAGCGCGGCGGCAACGGCACGCTCGCGCTGCTGGCGCACCCCGACGGCGGGCTGGTCCTGGTCGACACCCGCGACGAACGGACGGTGTCGTTCCGGCTGACCGGCTGGCGGGCGGCGGTGTACGCCCGGTGCGACAGGGTCACGGCGGAGCGCGCGGCCGTCGCCGCCGACACGGCCGCGGGGGCGACGGCCGAGGAGGTGCTCGCATTCCTCGCGGACTGCCTGCGGCGACGGCTCATGGTCCGGACGGACGATCAGTGGCTGGCGCTGGGGATCCGCGTGCCGGCCAGGACGTCCGCCGACTCTCGACCTTGACGGGCACCCGGCTGTAAGTTCTCACTTACAGCCGAGGGACGGGAAGGAAGAACATGAGCACGGTCCACAGTGCCCACCCCCACCAGCGACTCACCTGGGTCCACCAGGTGACCAAACACGCCGGCGCACAGCCAGGACGGCCCGCCATACGGTTCAAGGGCGAGACGACGACCTGGGCCGAGCTGGACGAGCGCAGCCGCCGCCTGTCCGCCGCGCTCGAAGCCCGCGGCGTGGGCGAGGGCGACCGGGTCCTGGTGCTCCTGACCAACCGTCCCGAGTTCGTCGAGACACTGGTGGCGATCAACAGGCTCGGCGCCATCGCCGTCCCGGTCAACTTCCGGCTGGTCGCGGCCGAGGTCTCGTACCTCGCCGAGGACTCGGGCTCGTGCGCGATCGTGGTGGAGCAGCCGCTGGCCCCGGTGGTCGCCGCGGTGCGGGCGGGCAAGGAGGCCGAGCTGCCCTGCCTGGTCGTCGGCGACGCCCCGGACGCCGCCGGCGCGGGCGCGGAACGCTACGAGGAAGCCGTCGCGGGCGCGACGCCGAGCGGGGCGAGCGGCCCCGCCGACCTCGGCGCGGTCGCCCTGATCATGTACACGTCGGGGACGACGGGCCTGCCCAAGGGCGCCATGCTCACGTACGAGAACCTCCTCGGCCAGACGATCACCCTGCTGCAGACGTTGCGTCCGGGCGCCGACGAGATCTGCGTCGTCACCTCACCGATGTTCCACATCGCCGCGGTCGGCGTGATCGTGCCGAACCTCATCTTCGGCTACACCACCGTCATCACGCCGACCGGCGCCTTCGACCCCGAGGCGTTCCTCGACCTGGTCGAGTCGGAGCGGGTCACCAACGCCTTCCTCGTGCCGACCCAGTGGCAGGCCGTCTGCGCCAGCCCCACGCTCCCGCAGCGCGACATCCCGCTGCGCACCATCTCGTGGGGGGCCGCGCCCGCGACCCCGGCGATCCTACGGGCGATGGAGGCGGCCTTCCCCGGCGTGCCCAACGTGTCGGTGTTCGGGCAGACGGAGATGTCGCCCATCACCACGTCCCTGCCCGGCGAGGACGCCATCCGCAAGATCGGCTCGGTCGGCAAGCCCGTCCCCCTGGTCGAGGTGCGCGTGGTGGACCAGGACATGAACGACGTGCCCCAGGGCGAGATCGGGGAGATCGTCTACCGGGGCCCGCAGACCATGACGGGCTACTGGAACAACCCGGGGGCGACCGAGGAGGCGTTCCGGGGCGGCTGGTTCCACTCCGGAGACCTGGTCCGGGTGGACGAGGAAGGGTTCTTCTACGTCGTCGACCGCCTCAAGGACATGATCATCTCCGGTGGAGAGAATATCTACAGCGCCGAGGTCGAGGCCGTGCTCGCCGACCACCCCAAGGTCCGCGAGATCGCCCTGGTGGGCAGCCCGCACGAGAAGTGGGGCGAGACGCCCGTCGCCGTGGTCGTCCCGCGTGACGAGGCCGACCCGCCCACGGTGGCGGAACTGTCCGAGTTCTGCCTGACCCGGCTCGCCTCGTACAAGAAGCCGACCAAGGCCGTCGTGGTGAGCGAACTGCCGCGCAACGCCTCGGGCAAGATCCTCAAGAACCGCCTGCGCGACATGGTCAAGCAGGACTCCTGACGGAACGCGAAAAGCCCGGCCGGATGATCCGGCCGGGCTTTCCGCGTCTTCGAAGTGGAGGTGGCGGGAATCGAACCCGCGTCCTTCAACCCCAAGACAGGGCTTCTCCGGGCGCAGCCTGCTGTGCTTTTCTCAGCCCCGGCGATCACGCAGGCGAGTCGCCGACGGGCTCAGCCACTGTTTGGTTTCCCGATCACCCCCGTGGCCGGGTCGATCGGTTGAGCCTTCTGACGATGCCAGATCCCGAGCCGAAGGCACTCTCGGGCTGACAGAGGTTTCGCTACTTAGGCAGCGAGAGCCAGGGAACCCTGGCTGACCTCAGTGCGCTTAGAATTGGCACTTGTTGTTTGCGGTCACAGGATTAACGAGGTTATGTCCGCAGTCCTCGGCCCGCTTCTCCTGACTTGCAAGGTCAAAGTCGAAGCCAGTCACCCCCTGTGGAGTTGTCAACACGATCCCGGAGGATCGAGCATGACGACGATACCTCTGACAACACCCCAGATGCCAACTTGATTCCCGGCGAACGCCGTGGAGCCCCCGGAAGCGCAGCACAGCAGCATCACGCTCCCGGGGGCGACCGGCAGGGTCGAGCCGGTCAATGACGGCAGGACTTCCCCCGAGATGAAGTCCTGATCTCATCACGACGACTGGTCCCGCAACCCCCCGAGCGGGACCGGTCACTCATTAAGACGCAACCGGCCTGTCCGATGGTTGCTTCTTGTCACGAAAAAATCACGGAGTGTCGCCGAGGGCCGCGAAGAAGCTGCCGGCCACGGCGGCGGGGTTGTAGTTCCTGGTGAACACGGCGATGGCCAGGTCGCCCTGCCAGCCGACGAACCAGGCGTCGTTCTCCTTGCCGGTGGCGGCGGACGTCACGCCGTGGACGCGACCGCTGCCCGCCTGGGCGGGGGTGCCCTGGGCGCCCGCCCTCATCATGGCCGTCAACGCCTCGCGGACCTGCGGGTCGAGCTGCCGGGGCGGGGGCTGCGGCGCGGGCGTCACCTCGTCGGCGGCGTCGGGGGTGTCGGGCGCGGTGACCAGCACCGGCGGCCGCCAGGTGCCGGACGCCACCGCCCCCGCGACCAGGGCCATGCTGAGCGGGCTCACCTCGACGTTCTGGCCCGCGATGGCCTTGGCCTTGGCCGCGTCGCCGTCGAAGGCCGGCCGCGAGCCGCTGAACGACTTGAGCGGCAGCTGCCACGGCAGGCCGATGCCGAAGTTCTCGGCGCTCCGGGCCAGGTCGTCGCCGGTCACCCGGCGGGCGAGCGAGGCCAGCGCGGTGACGCAGCCCGCGGCGAAGTTCTGCTGGAAGGTGGGCGAGGAGCCGGTGACCTGGGCCGCGCTGACGAACCGGGCACCGCCGACCGTGCGCTCGGCCGGGCACGGGAGCTTCTGCTTGGTCTGCACCCCGGCCTTGAGTATGGCGTCGGCCGCCACGATGGAGAACGCGGTGCCGGCCGGGAAGCGGCCCGCCAGCGCGTCGTTCTGCTGGTGCAGGCCGCGGGTGGAGACCGCCCTGATCTCGCCGGTCGAGCTGTCGACCGCCACCAGGGCGCTGGCGCGGGTGCTGGAGACGGCGCGTTCGGCGGCGACCTGCACGCCGCTGTCGATCGTGGTCTGCACCGACCTGTTCTGACGGCCGGGCCACTGCTGCAGCGACGCCACCTCCTCGCCGGTGTTGAGGTCGAGGATGATCACCTGGGTCTCGGTGGAGCCTGTCAGGTAGCCCTGGTAGGCCTGCTGGAGCCCGCTCTGGCCGATCGAGTCGCCGGCCCGCTGGGGGCCGCCGAGCTTCTGCTCGGTCTCCGGGGTGAGCGCGCTGACCCGGCCGACTATCTGCTTGGGGCTCGCGGGGTCGACGGGCTGCTTCTCCGTGACGGTCTTGACCTCGGGGATGGCGTCGAGCTTCTGTCTCACCGACTGGTAGCGGGTGCGGCCGAAGGTGATCAGCGGCACGGTCTCGTTGGGCGGCGCGGACCGGATCCGGCTGAGCAGCCGGTCCTCCGCGTATCCGGTGATCTGGGACAGCTGCTTGACGACCTCCTCGGCGCGGTCGCCGAGCTGGGCGGGCACCACTCCGGCCACGTACAGGAACATGTCCTGCTGCAGCGGGTCGCCGCCGCGGTCGAGGACCGGCTGGCGCGGCTTCGGCTTGGCCTTGACCGCGAACCGCTGCCCCTCCTTGAGCTGGGGGTGCAGCACCGCAGGCGACCACTTCACCTTCCACATGCCGTCGTCCAGACGGAGCGGGAGCACGCTGTCGTACGTCCACAAGGGGTTGTTGTCGCCCAGGTCGACCTCGACGCCGAACTCGGCCTGCGACTCGTCGCCGGTCACCCGCACGCTCTTGATGCGGAACCGGAACGAGGCCGCGTCGAGCTGCAGCTTGGCGTCCGACAGCGCCTTGCGCACGACGGCGGGGTCACCGTCGGCGCGGGAGGCGGCCAGCTCGTAGTCGTTGGACTGCCAGCCGACGAGGAAGTCGCGCACCGCGTCGTGCGGCGACGCCTCCTCGAAGCAGCCGGTCAAGGTCATGCTCGCGATCGCCAGCGTGACGGTCGCGGCCAGCGTGCGGCGGACTCGGTTCATCGGTTGCGGTGACGCAGCGCCCGGGCCATCTCGCGCTTGGCCTGCTTCTCGGCCAGCGACTGCCGCTTGTCCCAGTCCTTCTTGCCTCTCGCGACGCCGATCTCGATCTTGGCCTTGCCGTCCTTGAAGTAGAGCTGGAGCGGCACGATCGTGAGCCCGCCCTCCTTGACCCGGGTGGCGAGCTTGTCGATCTCCTTGCGGTGGAGCAGGAGCTTGCGCTTGCGGCGGGCTGCGTGGTTGGTCCAGGTGCCCTGCGCGTATTCGGGGATGTGGACGTTGAACAGCCACGCTTCGCCGCCTTCGACGCTGGCGTAGCCGTCGACCAGTGAGGCGCGGCCCTCCCGCAACGACTTCACCTCCGTGCCCTGCAGGACCAGCCCCGCCTCGAAGGTGTCTTCGATGTGGTAGTCGTGCCGGGCACGCTTGTTCTGGGCGATGACCTTTCGCCCGGTCTCACGTGGCATGCTTCGACCTTACCGGCGTTTCGTCAGACCCTGAGGTATCGGCGGAGAGTGACGAACGATGCCAGGACACAGATCACCACACCGATGATCATAGTCAGGGTGATCACCGACGCCACGTCGTCCCAGCCGATCTGCGCCCCGCCGGACGACAGATACTGGGCGACCTCGTCGAACATGAAGACCTTGGTCACGATCAGCATGACCGCGGCGAACACGCCGCCGATCAGGCCCGCGATCATGCCTTCCATGACGAAGGGCAGCTGGATGTAGAGGTTGGAGGCCCCGACCAGCCGCATGATGCCCGTCTCCCGGCGGCGGTTGAACGCCGACAACCGCACCGTGTTGCCGATCAGCAGCGCGGCGGCGAGCACCAGGATGACGGCCACGATCAGGGCGGCCCAGCGCACCTTGTCGAGCATGGTGAAGAACTGGCTGATCAGGTCTCTCTGGTTGACCACCTGCGAGACGCCCGGCTGTCCCTGCAACGCCTGGATCACCGGCTGGTAGTTGTCCGGGTTGGCCAGCTTGACCCGGAACGAGGTCGGCATGTCCTCGACCTTGGTGGCGTCGCGCATGGGCTGGTTGGCGCTGAAGGCCTCCTGGAAGTTCTTGAAGGCCGTCGCCTGGTCCTCGTAGAAGACCTGCTCGACTCCGGGAAGCCCTTCGATCTGCTTCTGCAGCGCCTGGGTCTGCGCCTGGGTGACGGCCTTGCCCTTGCAGGCGGGCATGTCACTGTTCTTGGTGCAGAGGAAGACGGATACTTCGACCTTGTCGTACCAGTAGGTCGTCATCATGCCGACCTGGGCGTTGATCATCAAGCCGACGCCCAGCATCGCCATGCCGACCGCGACGGTGATGATGACCGCGATCGTCATGGTCAGGTTGCGACGGAGGCCGATCCAGACCTCGGAGAAGATGAAGTTCGCCCGCATGATTGTGTCTACTGCTCCCTGTCAGTACGCCTGGCCGTACACGCCACGCGACTGGTCGCGGACGATCTTGCCGTCCTCCAGCTCCACGACACGCTTGCGCATGGAGTCGACGATGGCCGCGTCGTGCGTGGCCATGACGACCGTGGTGCCGGTCCTGTTGATCCGGTCGAGCACCTTCATGATGCCGATGCTCGTCGCGGGGTCGATGTTGCCCGTCGGCTCGTCGGCCAGCAGGATCATGGGCCGGTTGACGAACGCCCGGGCCATGGCGACGCGCTGCTGCTCGCCGCCGGACAGCTCGTCGGGCATGCGGTGGGCCTTGCCTTCCAGGCCGACCAGCTCGATGACCTCCGGCACCACCTTGCGGATGAACCGCCGCGGCTTGCCGATGACCTCGAGCGCGAACGCCACGTTCTCGTAGACGTTCTTGTTCGGGAGCAGCCTGAAGTCCTGGAACACGCAGCCGATGCGGCGGCGCAGGTGAGGCACCTTGAAGTTGGAGAGGCGGGCCAGGTCCTTGCCGGCGACGTGGATCGCGCCGGAGTTGGGCCGCTCCTCCTTGAGAATCAGACGGAGGAAGGTGGACTTGCCTGATCCCGAAGGACCGACGAGGAACACGAACTCACCCTTGTCCACGTCGACAGAGACGTGGTCCAGGGCGGGCCTGTTCTGGTTCGCGTAGACCTTGGTGACATTATCGAAATGGATCACGAGAGCATCACGGCATGCCAGTCTAGGGGTCAGGACGGAAGCGAGGGTGGCACATGCCCACTTCCCGCCACGCACCGATCGGGGACGCCCAGCTTTACCATTGATCGACGTTCCGATTGGCTGGAGCACAGTCTAGAGGGAAGACTGGCATGGAACGTCCATAACGGAAACAAAACGATTGTGCGGCTAGACTTGGGGCTGACATGAGTTGCCAACACCTCGTATGCGCGCAGTGCGCGCACCCCGTCATCGAAGGCCGCTGCGCCCTCTGCCGAGCCAACCGCGAGCGGCTGCACGGTCATGGCTTCGCCGGCCTGTCACCCGCCCTGATCGCGATCGTCCTCCTCGTGGCGCTCTTCGCGACCCTGGTGCTCGAACACCTACTGGGCGTCTGACTCCTGGCGGCGCATCCAGCGGATCTCCGACTCGATGAACTGGTCGAGATCGCCGTCGAGCACCGCGCTCGGGTTGCCCGCCTCCGTGGCCGTCCGCAGGTCCTTCACGATCTGGTACGGGTGAAGGACGTAGTTGCGGATCTGCGTGCCCCATGACGTGGTCGTCGCCCCGCGCAGCTCCGACATCTTCTCCGCCTCCTCCTGCCGCTTGCGCTCGAGCAGCTTGGCCTGGAGGACGTTCATGGCGGTCGCGCGGTTCTGCAGCTGGGAGCGCTCGTTCTGGCAGGAGACGACGATGCCGGACGGCAGGTGGGTGATGCGCACGGCCGAGTCGGTCGTGTTGACGCCCTGGCCGCCGGGGCCCGACGAGCGGTAGACGTCGACGCGGATCTCGTCTTCGTTGATGTCGATGTGGTCGGTCTGCTCCACGACCGGCACCACGTCCACGCCCGCGAACGAGGTCTGGCGGCGCCCCTGGTTGTCGAACGGGCTGATGCGCACCAGCCGGTGGGTGCCGTGCTCGCCCCTGAGCGTGCCGTAGGCGTAGGGCGCCTTGATGGCGAAGGTGGCCGACTTGATGCCCGCCTCCTCCGCGTACGAGGTCTCGTAGACCTCCGTGGGGTAGCCCTTGCGCTCGGCCCAGCGGAGGTACATCCGCAGCAGCATCTCCGCCCAGTCGGCCGCGTCGACGCCGCCGGCCTGGGAGTTGATGGTCATCAGGGCCTCGCGCGAGTCGTACTCGCCCGACAGGAGGGTGCGGACCTCCAGCGCGCCGATGTCGGAGCGCAGCGAGACCAGCTCCTTGTCGGCCTCGGCGCGGGTGTCGTCGTCGGCCTCCTCGGCCGCGAGCTCGTACAGGACCGAGAGGTCGTCGAGGCGGCGGCTCAGGCCGTCGACGCGGTTGAGCTCGCCCTGGAGGTGGGAGAGCTTGCTGGTGACCTTCTGCGCCTTGTCCGGCTCGTCCCACAGATCGGGGGCGGCGACCTGCGTCTCCAGCTCCTCGATCTGCTTGCGCATGGAGTCGAGGTCGAGCACGTCCTGGATGCTGCGGAGCGTGCCGGCGAGCTCGTTGATTGCGTCTGCCGGATCGATGTCTGCCACGCCTCCTTAGAGTACGCGACCGGCGGGGGTGCCGAATAACATGGCCAGGTGCGTGTACACGGTCGGCGTAAGGCGCTGGCGCTCGCCGCCGTCCTGCTGGCGGGGGCGTCCGGCTGCTCGGGTTCCGCCGCGGATCCTTCGCGCACCCCCGCGGCCGCCTCGCCGAGCCCGTCCGCCGACCCGACGCCCGCCGAGCCCGAGGTGACGCTCGCCAAGGCGGGCGAGGTGTTCACCACCTTCGTCGCCACCGACAGCGTGCTGCGCGCCTCCGGCGACCTGCGGCTCGCCATGGAGTACGTACGCGACTCGGAGGCCCGGCTGACCGCCGTCGCCTACCTGTCCAGCGGCGGCCGGCCGCCCCGTCACGAGTGGGGCTCCCCCACCCTGTACGTGCCGCGCTTCGCCGAGGGCGCCCAGGCGGTGTGGTTCTCGGTGCTGGCCGACCGCGACGGCGAGCCGACCATGCTGACCTTCGCCAGAAACGGCGACTGGCGGCTCAGCGCCGCCTCCCGGCTGCTCGACCCCGCGCACCGGCCCGACGTCGCCCTCGACGACCAGGGGTACGCCACCGCGATCGCCGGCGACGACCGGAGCGTCACCATCCGCCCCCAGCTCATCGGCCCTCTGCACGCCACCGTGGCCGAGACGGGCACCGACGGCGTCGCGGCCGGCCTCATCGCCGACGGCCCCTACACCACCGACGTCGCCAGCCAGATCACCGAGGCCAGGCAGAAGGCCAAGAAGGCCGGCTTCAGCTACGACTCCATCTTCCAGGCCGGCGACCACCCCGTGTACGCCCTGCGCACCGGCGACGGAGGCGCGATCATCCAATACTCGCTCTCCCGCACCACCACCACGACGACCAAGACGGCCGAGGACGACTACATCCCGGTGCCCGACTCGGCGCGCTGGTCGATCTCGGCGCCGGTGGTCCGGCGCAACCTCCGGCTCACCGAGATCCACACGTACGTGACCGCGGTCCCCCCGGCGACGGCCCCGGCCGCGGCGGAGGTCGTCGGCCACGAAGGGGCGCTGACGAAGGCGACCGGGCAGTGACGGCCCGGGGTCAGTCCTCCGGGAGCAGGGTGCCGAGCGGCCCGAGATCGAGGTTGAGGTCGGCAGGCGTCAGGCCGAACCGCTCGCACAGCTCGGTCATGGCCTCCTCCAGCCTCATCAGGGTCAGCCCCACCGCCTCCAGCTGCTCCCCGGACAGCTCGCCGCGGTCCATCCGCCGCACACACTGACGCTCCACGAGCTGGCGGATCAGCTCGATCAGCGTCAGCACCAGGCGGCTCAGGTCACGCTGCACCGAGTCGGCGTCGGTCTCCAGCCGCCACTCCCCCGGTTTCACCACCGGCTGGTCAGTCGGCTCTGTCATGCCGCATCCCTCCGTCTACCGCGTCGCCCTCCCGTACCGACACCAGCAACGCCCGCAGGGAGATCCGTACGAGGTCGATGCCGGAAATGGACAGCACCACGTCGCCCGTCACCACCACCCCGCCCGCCAGCAGGCGGTCCAGCAGGTCGACGAGCGCCACCCGCTGCTCGGGCAGGCGTCCCTCGGCGGCGAGCCGGCCCCCTCTCGGCTCAGGAGGCGTCACCGTACGCCGTCTCACCGTCGTGGTCGAGCGCGGCGAAGGAGTAGGGCGCCCAGGGGCCCACGAGCTCCAGGGTGACGCCCCGTTCGGCGGGGTCCTCGACCACCCGGGCGAACTCGGCGGCGCGTGCCTCGTCCACCAGGTAGGCGCCGTTGAGCACCATCTGCTCCCGCCGCCCTGACAGCTGCGGGTCCTGGGCCCGGTGACGGGTGCCGGCCACGGCGATGCCCATCAGCGCCTCGTGCACGGCCTGGGCGTGCTCGGCGGCCCGGCGCCAGCCGTCCTCACGTCCGCGCAGGGCCGCCCGGCGGCGGTTCAGGTAGGCGGCTCCCGGCGCCGCGTCCTGGGTTTCCGCCACCGGCTCGGCGGGGCCCGCGACGGCGTAGGCCTTCACGCCCCACTCCCACCGGCCCGACACCCGGCGCAGCACCTCCTCGAACTGGGCGTGCCGCTCGTCGAGGAGCTCCCGGACCTGTGCCTCACCCGTGTAGACGGTGACCAGCCGGACGGGGGCCGTGGGTCCGCGGCGGGCGACGGCCTCCACGACCCGGTGATGGGCGCGCGCGATCTCCTCCAGCCAGGCGAGGTCCTCCATCGAGCGCCGCAGCGACTCCTCGCCGAACTCCTGGAGCGACACCGTGCTGATGAAGGCGGCCAGGCCCCGGTGCGCCAGACGGCGCACGGGGGCACCGGCGACGCCTGCCGGGCCGTCGGGCTCGCCGCCCTCGTCACGGGTCACCGCGTACAGGTAGACGCCCTGCTCAGCGTCCACGCTCGACCGCCTCCGGCTCGTGGGCGGCTTCCGCCCGCGTGGCGACGATCTCCTCCAGCGCCGCGAGGCGGCGGCGCAGCTTGCGGTTCTGCTTGGCCAGCTCGTGGGCGTCGCCGGTCAGCCACGGGTCGTGCTCCCACCAGTCGATGCCCATCTCCCTGGCCGTGTCGACCGAGGCGATGAGCAGGCGGAGCTTGATCGTCAGCAGCTCGATGTCGAGCAGGTTCACCTGGATGTCGCCGGCGATCACCACGCCCCGGTCGAGCACCCGTTCCAGGATGTCCCCCAGGTTGGCCGACTCGCGGCCGCTGTAACCCTGCTGCTGCATCGAGGACCCGGGAACGTACGGGCCCGACCTCACGGCGCTCACCGCGGGCTCTCGGCGGGGTCGCCGCTGCCCCGCTTGTAGCGGCGCACCCGGCGGTAGGACAGCAGTTCGCCCTCCATGTCGAGGTCGATCTCGTAGAGAGCCAGGGTGTCGCCGGACGACGGGATCCGGCGGTCCTCCACGATCTCCACGCCCACCAGCCACCCGTCGTCCGACGGCTCTACCCGTGTGACGCTCTCGGTGTCCTTGCCGGTCAGCTCGCTCATCATGCGCAGCCCCATGTCGGCCGCCGCGGCGGCCGGGATGTCCGCGGAACGCGAGCGAGGCGGCTCCTCGCCGCCGTCGTCCGCTCCCTTTCCGCCTGACGCGTGCTTGCGCTCGGTCCCCTGCCTGGCAGGCACGAAATCACCCCCGTATCCGCTGGTGCGGCCCCCGCCTCACCAGCCGGTCATCCCCTGCAGGATCTCCTCGACCGCCCGGGCCTCCTCCTCCTCGGAGATCCGACCGGCGGCCCTGGCCTGCTCCACCTCTTCCAGGCGGCGCCGGACCACGGCCGGATCGCGCAGCTCCCGCTCGACCTCGTCTCTCAGGAGCTCGCCGAGCTTGACGACCGAGTAGATCGGCAGCAGCGGCCAGCCAAAGAGCAGCGTCCCCAGTCCCAACGATGTTCACTCCTCCACGACGTCGTGTCCGTGGTCAGGCCGTACCCACGAAGTCGTACGGAGCCATCGGCCCGAGCAGGCGAACCTCGACGCGGCCCGACCACCGGCGGGCCAGCTCGTCCACGGCCTCTTCGAACTCGGCCTGTCTGTCCCGCTCCACCAGTGCGGCCACGTGCGCGGCCTCGCGCTCGTGGCCGACGTCGCGTACGACCAGTTGTTCGTACACGTCGGAGAGGGCTTCCAGCACCGTCGCCGTGTCCGTCTCCCGTTTTCCGGCGATCGCGTGCTCGATGATCTCTCCCAGGCGCATGCGCTCGTTGCGCGTCGCGTCCTCGGGCAGGCCGGCGATCCGCTCCCGGAGCGTCGCGGCCTCCTCGTTCTCCTCCAGCACCTCCCTCAGGATCGTCCGCTCGTCGTACCGGGCGTTGACCACGTACTGCGTCCGGCCCTCCACCTCGCGCAGGGCGTCGACGAACGCGTCGTGGTACGGCTTCAGCAGCTCCTCCAGGACGGCGTCGGAGCCGGTCAGCACCGCCCCGAACCGGAACGGCAGCACCGGCACCTCCGCCGCCGTCTGGTCGAGCAGCGTCTGGTGCGCCCGCAGGTCCCGCGGCCGGCCCAGCGGCCGGTCGGCCCGGACGTCGCTCACCAGGGCCGCGATCTCGCCGAAGGTCACCAGTCCCACCTGGCCGCCGGGTTCTCCGACACCCTCAGTCCCGGGCTCCACTTCGACATCCACGGGTACGATCCCGTACACGTAGGACGCGGTGCCGTTCACGTCCGCCGATGAGGTGTCCGCGGGCCGGGCGGCCTCTCCGCGTGGTGACATCTCAGTCATCCTCTCTGAGGCGTGCCTCGCGGGGCTGTTCCTCGGGCACGTCCTCGACCTCGTCGGCGGCGGCTTCGAGCGCGGGCTCCTCGCCCTGGTCGACGGACTTGGCCTGCGTCACGCCCTGGACGACCTCGGGCAGGTCCTTCTGCGTGGTCGACAGGTCGAGGCGGTTGACCGCCTCAGCGAAGCGCAGGTAGGTGTCGACGCTGGCCACGACGATCCGGGCGTCCACGGTCAGCACCTCGATGCCGACCAGTGAGACGCGGACGAAGGCGTCGATGACCAGGCCCTTGTCGAGAATGGTGTCGATGACGTCCGCGAGATTCGTCCCCGAGCTGCCGCCGCCGGCAGGCGAGCCGCGACCGGCAGGTTGCACGGTCATGTCATACCCCCTGGTAGTGGCCGACCGGCCCTGACGGGTGACTACTCGGATCTGGCCCGACGGCGGCGCACCGGCCGCTCGGGCTCGGGAGCCGGGCGTCTGGACGTCGTGCCACGACGCCGCGCGGTGGCGGGCCGTCTGGGCGGCTCCTCCTCCTCGGGCTCCTCTTCCTCTTCAGGTTCCTCTTCCTCTTCCTCTTCCTCTTCCTCCTCCTCGGGCTCCTCTTCCTCTTCGGGTTCCTCTTCCTCTTCGGGTTCCTCTTCCTCTTCTTCTTCCTCTTCCTCGGGCTCCTCCTCAGGCTCCTCTTCTTCCTCCTCCTCTTCCTCCTCGCCTTCGGGCTCTTCGGCTTCCGCCCGCTCGCCCTCTTCAGGCTCCTCGGGCTCCTCTTCCTCCTCGCCCTGCTCGGCCTGCTCCTCCTGGACCGCGGTCTCGTGGTCCTTGACGACCTCGCTGTCGCGGATCTCGCCGCGCCAGCCCTCAAGCTCGTCGGGGTTCAGCAGGAGGTGCGCCATCACGTGCCGCCGGAAGTGCTTGAGCTCCAGCCGCACCCGACGTCCCTGCGCGCGCCACAGGTTGCCGGTCCGCTCGAACAGGCCCTGCGGGTGGTACTCCAGCACCACCAGGACCCGGGTCAGGTCGGGAGTGATCTCGTGGAAGGTCACCGCCCCGTCGACGCGACCCTTCTCCCCTTCCGAGCGCCAGATGATCCGCTGGTCCGGGATCTGCTCGATGATGGTCGCCTTCCAGCTCCGGTGCGACATGAAGACCTGGGCTTTCCAGGTGAGCTCCTCGTCGGAGTCCTGCTTGACGGTCTCGACCTTCTTCATGAAGGTCGGGAAGTCCTGGAACTGGGTCCACTGGTCGTACACCAGACGGCGGGGCGCGCCGATGTCGAGCGCCTCCACGATGTTGGTGACCTTCTCGTGGCCTCGTCCGCCACCGCCACCACCGCCGGTGATCTTCTGCATCACGCCCTTGAGCCCGCCCTTGAGCCCGCCCTTAAGAGCCCCGCCCAGGAAGCCGCCCGGTTTGTCCGAGCCCGTCACCGCGCTCATCAAACTCTTGCCCCCGTGTTCCACGTAGTCGGTGAGCCGGCCTGTCAGGCCTTCGATCTTGTCCCCCGCGGAGGACAGCACTCGCGTCCCCGCGGCCTGCAGGAGACCCTGAGCCGACTCCACCAGCCGGCTCATCGGCAGGCCGCCGGCCACTCCCTCGCCGGCCTCGGCCGCCTTCCCAGCGACCCCCTGGCCGGTCTCAGCCGCCTTCCCAGCGACCCCCTGGCCGGTCTCGGCCGCCTTGCCCACGGTGTCCTTGACCTGGTCCCCGGCCGTTTCCGTCGCGGCTTCGCCGGTCTGGCGGGCCGTTCTCCCCGCCTTGCCTGCCACTCCCCGGACGGCACCGGTCGCCGCCTTCCTCAATCTCTCCGCATCAGCCACTTCGCTCACCCCCGTGACTGGCCGGCCCGCCGGACGGGACGCGTGCGCCGACGTGCCCCCTCACCTTCGGCCTTCTCCTGGGTCCGCGCCGGCCGTTTGGCCCGCGCCGGCTCCTCGGCCTCTTCCTCTTCGCCCTCCTCCTCGCCGGCCTCCTCTTCGGGCTCTTCCTCGTAGTCCTCTTCTTCGCCTTCTTCGCCTTCTTCGTCGCGGGACGCCTGTTTGGTGACCTTGTCCGCGGCTTCGCCGACACCGCCGAGTGACCCCGCGCGCTCCTGCAGCCTCTGGCTCAGAGAGTCGATCTGCCTGCTCGCCGCGGTCATGACCGCCGTCTTGCCGGCCTCCACGAGCTCGCCACGAAGGCGTTCGGTGAGCTGCTGGAGCTCCGGGGTCGAGCCGAGCGCCTTGACGCCCTGCGCGAGCGGGCCCCCGTTGCCGCAGCTCGCACGCCCCGCCAGCCCCGCCGCCGCCAGAGCCGCCGCCGTGCGCAGCTTCCGGCGCCTTCCGAGGCAATAGCCGGCGAGTACGGCGAAGGCCACCTGCAACTTGTTCGACATGATCAGCGCTCCTTCCGCTCGCTCACCATCTCGACGAACACTGGTGCAGTGCAGGCGGACAGACCCGAATGTGCTGGTGCCTGTTCGCCGCGGCATGCCCTACCCGCAATTCGGACAAAGCACCTCATTCGGTGAAAAGTGGCGCAGACTTGACGCGAGGCGCGTCCATCCGGACCACTGGTGAAACCCGCCTCGTCCGGGGCGGCACCGGCCGATCAGGCGCCGCCCCGGACGACGGGCTCAGGCCTCCGTGCGCGGGAGGCTGGTCGACGAGACCAGGGTGCGGATGGCGCGGAGCGCCACCGACAGCGTGGCCAGGTCGAAGTTGTCGCTCTCCCAGATCTCGGAGAGCGTCTGCCTGCTGCGCCCGACCGCCGCCGAGTTCGCCTCCACCCACCTGGCCAGCCGCTCCTCGGGGGGCAGCCCGGAGGAGCTGTGGGCCAGGACGTCGCGGGTGAGCGAGGCGTGGGCGGCGTAGAGGTCGTCGCGGAGGGCGGCGCGGGCCATCGCGTTCCACCGGCTGTCGCGGGGCAGCGCGATGATGCGTTCCCTGAGGCGGGCCAGTTGGAGACGGTCGGCGAGGTCGAAGTAGACCTCGGCGACCTCGTTGACCGGGCGGCCGCTGATGGAGGCGATCTCCACCAGGTCGAAGGTGGAGTACGCGGGCACCATGGCGGCCACCCGCTCGGCCAGGTCGGCGGGGACGCCGCGGGCCACGAAGGAGTCGCGGCGGTCCTCGAAGGCGGCCAGGTCGGGGCCCGTGAGCAGCTTGGGCAGGTGGCCGAGGAGGCCGTTGACGCCCTTGACGAAGAAGCCGACCGAGCCCGCCAGGTCGAGCGGCGGGCGGCGGTTCGTGAGCAGCCACCGGGTGCCGCGCTCACCCAGCTTGCGCGCCTCCAGCAGCATGGCGAGCTGGGTGGCGGTGTCGATCTCGTTGTCCAGCGACTCCACCTTGCGGTGGAAGCTGGCCAGGTCGAAGACCTCACGCGTGACGAGGAAGGCCCGCACGATGTCGGGCAGCGAGGCGCCGGTCTCCTCGCCGACCCGGAACAGGAATGTGGTCCCCATGGAGTTGACCAGGTCGTTCACGATGCCGGTGACGATGATCTCGCGCCGCAGCGGGTGCGCGTCCATGTAGGCCCGGAACCGCTCGCGCAGCGCCGACGGGAAGTACGAGACGAGCCGGGGCGCGAGGTACGGGTCGTCCGGGAGCTCGGTGCCGAGCAGTTCGGCGTCGGCGACGAGCTTGGTGTAGGCGAGCAGGACGGAGAACTCCGGCGCGGTCAGCCCGAGCCTGGACTGGCGGCGCTCGGCGAGCGCCTTGTCCGACGGCAGGAACTCCAGACCCCGGTTGACCCGGCCGTCGCGTTCGAGGCGGCGCAGGTAGCGGGCGTGGATGTGGAGCATCTCGACGGCCTGGGCGCGGGCGGCGGCCAGGACGACGTTCTGCGCGTAGTTGTCGCGCAGCACCAGCTCGGCCACCTCGTCGGTCATGGAGGTGAAGACCTGGTTGCGCTGCTTGTCGGTCATCTCGCCGTCGCGGACCACCTGATCCAGCAGGATCTTGATGTTGACCTCGTGGTCGGAGGTGTCGACGCCGGCGGAGTTGTCGATGAAGTCGGTGTTGATGAGACCGCCGTCGAGCGCGAACTCTATGCGGGCGAGCTGGGTGAAGCCGAGGTTGCCGCCTTCGCCGACGACCTTGCAGCGCAGGTCGGCGGCGTCGACCCGGAGCGAGTCGTTGCCCTTGTCGCCGACGTCGGCGTGGGTCTCGGCGCTGGACTTGACGTAGGTGCCGATGCCGCCGTTCCACAGCAGGTCGACGGGGGCGCGCAGGATGGCGCTGATCAGGTCGTTGGGCGCCAGTGAGGTCACGTCGCCGGGCAGGCCAAGCGCGTCGCGGATCTGCGGGGTGAGCTGGACGGACTTGGCGGTACGGGGGAACACGCCGCCGCCCTTGGAGATGAGCGAGGCGTCGTAGTCGGCCCAGGAGCTGCGCGGCAGTTCGAAGAGACGGCGCCGCTCGGCGTAGGAGCGGGCCGCGTCGGGGCTGGGGTCGATGAAGATGTGGCGGTGGTCGAAGGCGGCCACCAGCCGGATGTGCTGGGACAGCAGCATGCCGTTGCCGAACACGTCGCCCGACATGTCGCCGATGCCGGCCACGGTGAAGTCGGTGGTCTGCACGTCCACGCCCATGGTGCGGAAGTGGTACTTGACCGACTCCCAGGCGCCGCGGGCGGTGATGCCCATGGCCTTGTGGTCGTACCCGATGGATCCGCCGGAGGCGAAGGCGTCGCCGAGCCAGAACCCGTACTCCTTGGCGACCCCGTTGGCGATGTCGGAGAACGTCGCGGTGCCCTTGTCGGCCGCGACCACCAGGTAGGTGTCGTCGCCGTCGTGCCTGACGGTGTCGGGCGGCGGCACGACCTTGCCGTCGACCAGGTTGTCGGTGACGTCGAGCAGGCCGGAGATGAACATCCGGTAGCACTCGACGCCTTCGGCGAGCAGGTCCTCCCGGGAACCGGTCACGGGCGGACGTTTCACCACGAACCCACCCTTGGAGCCGGTGGGGACGATGACCGTGTTCTTCACCATCTGGGCCTTGACCAGGCCGAGGATCTCCGTCCGGAAGTCCTCCATCCGGTCCGACCAGCGCAGCCCGCCCCTGGCGACCTTGCCGTAGCGCAGGTGGACGCCCTCCACCCGGGGCGAGTACACGAAGATCTCGTACTTCGGCCGCGGCAGCGGCAGCACGCTGATGGCCTGCGGGTCGAACTTGAGCGAGATGTACGGCTTCCGCTTCCCGTCGACGGTCTGGAAGTAGTTCGTGCGGAGGGTCGCCTCGATCATCTCCAGGTACGCGCGCAGGATCCGGTCCTCGTCCAGCGAGGCCACCTCGTCCAGCGCTCCCAGGATCTCCTCCTTGAGCGCCCCCGTCAGGTCCTCGCGCACCTCGCCGTCGCGGCGCGGGTCCAGGCGGGACTCGAACAGGCGCACCAGCAGCCGGGACAGCCGCACGTTGCCCAGCAGGACCTGCTCGATGTAGCGCTGGGAGAAGTTGCTGCCGGCCTGGTGCAGATACTTGGCGTAGACGCGCAGGATCTCGACCTGCTCCGTGGTCAGCCCGGCCTTCAGGATGAGCGCGTTGAAGTCGTCGGCCGGCGCCCGCCCGTGCCAGAGCGCCATCAGCCCGTCCTGGAAGAGCCGCTTGAAGTCGCCGCGCTCGATCTCGGGTGACGGGGTGTAGCGCAGCCCGAAGTCGTAGATCCAGGCGTTCTTCGTGGCCGGGTCGTTGTCGCGGTCGATCTCGTACGGGCGCTCGTCCACCACCTCGACCCCGAGGCGCTGGATCAGCGGCAGCATCTTCGACAGCGAGATGGACGACCCGAGCCGGTAGACCTTGAGCCGCCGCTCCCCCTCCGCCGCGTCGTACGGCTCGTACAGGTTGAGGTCGATCTCGTCGTCGCCCGCGCCGACGAGATGCTCCAGCCGGCGCAGGTCGGCGACGGCCACCTGGGGCTGGAAGTCGGCCTTGTACGCCTCGGGGAAGGCGACGTGGTAGCGCTTGACCAGGCCCGGGGCCTCCTCCTCGGAGGTCATCTCCCTGATGGCCGCGCCGAGGTCGTCCTCCCAGGAGCGGGTGATCGCGGCCAGCCGCGCCTCCAGCTCCTCGACGTCCACGCCCGGCGCCGGGAGCTGCTTGCCCCGCTCGCCGCGGATGACGACGTGCAGCCGGGCCAGCGCGGACTCGCCTATCGACGCCCGGTAGTCGAGACCCTTGCCGCCCAGCGCCTTGAGCAGCAGCTCCTGCATCTGCAGGCGGACCATGGTGGTGTAGCGGTCGCGCGGCAGGTAGATCAGGCAGGAGATGTAGCGGCCGTAGTCGTCGCGCCGCAGGAAGAGCTTGACCTGCTTGCGCTCGCGCAGCCGCAGCACGCCCAGCGCGATCGGCAGCAGCTGCTCGGTCGAGGTCTGGAACAGCTCGTCGCGGGGGAACGTCTCCAGGATCTCGATGAGGTCCTTGCCGTCGTGGCTCTCCGCGGTCAGCCCGGCGGCCTCGATCACGGCCGCGAGCTTGCGGCGCAGCACCGGGATGCGGGAGATGGACTCGTTGTACGCGACGTGCGTGAAGAGGCCGAGGAAGCGGCGCTCGCCGACGACCTCGCCCTCGGGCGAGAAGAGCTTGACGCCGATGTAGTCGAGGTAGGCGTCGCGGTGGACGGTGGCGCGGGAGTTGGCCTTGGTGATGATGAGCAGCTGCTTCTCGCGGGCCCTGGCGCGCAGCTCGGCGGGGAGCGCGGAGAAGCTGTCGGAGTGCACCTTGTCGTCGCGCAGGATGCCGAGCGCGGCGCCCGGCAGGGCGCGCAGCGTCTCGCCCTCCTCGCCGCTCTCCAGGCGGTACTCGCGGTAGCCGAGGAAGGTGAAGTGCCCGTCGGCGAGCCAGCGCAGCAGGTCGAGGCTGTCCTCGACCTCGGCGGGCGGCAGCGGCGGCGGGTTCACCGCCAGGTCCTCGGCGGTCTGCAGGGCCAGCGCGCGCATCTTGCGGAAGTCCTCGACCGCGTGGCGCACGTCGGTGAGCACCCGCTGCAGGTCGGTCTCCAGGGCCTTGAGCAGCGCGGGGTCGGACTGGCGGTCGATCTCGACGTGGATCCACGACTCGACCAGCATCTGCCCGGTGACGTCCTCCTGGCCGCTGCCGAGGATCTTGCCGGTCAGGTCGCGGCGGACCCGGATCTGCGGGTGGACCACGAGGTGGACGCCGATGCCGTGCCGGTCGAGCTCCATCGTGACGGAGTCGACCAGGAACGGCATGTCGTCGGTGACCACCTCGACCACCGAGCGGCCGGGGTCCCAGCCGTTCTCGTCCAGGGTGGGGGTGTAGGCCCGGACCACCGGCCTGCCCTGCGGGCGGGTCTCGGCCAGCTGCCGCTGCGACATCGCCGGACCGTACACGTCCACCAGATTGCGGTCGAGCAGGTCGTCGGGGGGCACGTGCCGGTAGTAGACGCGCAGGAAGGTCAGTGCCTCCTCGGGGCTCACATGGTCGCTGCCCACCGCGCACCGTTGCGCGGCTCGCTGGAGCAGCTCATCCTTGGCCTCGTCGAGCGGCATTTCGCTCTCACTCCTTTGTGAGGGTTAGCCATGGCGGGGTTGGAGCCAGGCTTTGAGTTCCCACGACAGCGGGAAATAGTACATTTCACTACGGACATGCCCGTATGGACTGAAAACTTCCGGCCGGCGGGACATCGGCCCCGAACGCAAGAAAGTCCTGGGGGCGTCATCGTCTCCCAGGACCTCGACCTGCTCGACCAGCCGGAGGCGGCCGCCGTAGGACAACCGGCGGCCCTCCTCACCGAACTGCCTGTCGCGAGGGACGGTCGCATCGTCGTCGATGCCCACCGCACACCTCCCCCACATCCCCGGTGAAGCGAAACCGGGCGCACGCCTCGCCGTACCGATACCACCCGAAAAGGGCAAAGACGTCAACGTGACATCGACATCGGCGGGTCGTCTTCGGATGCGGAGGGCGCCTGCTTGAGCTCGTCGAGCCGGTCCGGCACTTCGGCCAGTTCGACAAGCTCAGCCTGGCACTGCTCGCACACCTCGAGGTGGCGCTCGAACGCCTCGTGCTCCGAATCATCGAGCACGCCGAGGACGTAGGCGGCCACCCCGTCATGCATCAGCCGGCTACCCCCTTGTCCCGCAGAAGTTCACGGAGAGCCCGGATGCCGTAGTAGAGCCGGGACTTCACCGTGCCCGGCGGGATCCCCAGAATCGCCGCCGCTTCACTTATCGTACGGTCCCGTAGGTAGGTCTGCTCAATAACTTCGCGGTGTTCGTCCGACAGGCTGCGCAGAGCGTCCGCCACGACGATCGCGGACAGCGCTCTCTCGGAGCCGTCGGGCACCGCCATCATGTCGACTTCCGGGGGCTCGACCTCATGAGGCCGAACACTCTTTCGCCGACGTCCGTCAATGACGATCCGGCGGGCCACGGTCAGCAGCCACGCCCAGAGGAGGCCCGGTTCCCACTGCAGTCTGGCCGAGTTGCGCCAGGCCCGGACGAGCGTCTCCTGCACCACATCCTCAGCCCATTGCAGATCGTTACCGGTCGACTTACGTACATGGCGCAGTAGAGGGCCGCCGAACTCCTGGTACAGCACCGCGATGCGGTGCTCCGCCTCGGCATCAGCACTCTCGAACCTGCCGTCGAGGTGACTCAGCACGGGGCACATCTTTACACCTTCGTTATCAGTCCGGTAGCCACTCCGATAACTCCAGTTATTTCTAACTATTCCTCAGGATGGGTGAACCGGCCGTGATAAGGCCGCGTACCTCCCACCATGCACAGGCTTTTGCGTGGCGAAGTAGTGATGTTCGGCGGCTTCGCCCTCGCGGCAGCGGTCACGATCCTCCTGGTCATGCCGCAGGCGAACACGGCCGTGCTGACAGAGGTGACGCAGACGTCCACGGGCCCGCTCGGGCCCGCGGACCGCGACTTCCTCGTCAAGGTGCGGCAAGCCGGCCTCTGGGAGATCCCCGTCGGCCAATGGGCCCAGAAGCGCGCGGACTCCGCGCGGGTCAAGGACGTCGGGCAACATCTCGTGGAGGACCACACGAAGCTGGACGCGCAGGTACGCCGGGTGGCGGCGAAGCTCAACGTCCCGCTTCCCGATCGGCCGAGCCCTGACCAGCAACGGTGGATGGCGCAGCTAGCGTCCGAGACCGGTCCGGCATTCGACAGGGACTTCGCCCGCCTGCTGCGTGCGGCACATGGCAAGGTGTTCGCCGTCGTGGCGAACGTGAGGGCGGGCACCCGCAACGCCGAGATCAGGAAGTTCGCCGGGACGGCCGTGACCGTGGTCATGCGGCACATGACGCTGCTGGAGTCCACCGGCCTGGTCAATTACGACGAGCTTCCGGAGCCCCCGTTGCCCTCACAGGCAGCACCCGCCCCAGCGGCGGTCGACCCGAGGAGACAACCATGAGATCCAGACGCATGGCCGCGGCCATATCCGCCTTAGCGGTGGTGGCCGGCGGGCTGGTGTCCGCAGTGGTCGTCGGCGGCGCTCAACCGGCCTTCGCCGACTGTGAGATCACCGAACAGCGGCCTCCTGGTCAGCAGCAGAACCAACCGCAGGACCAACCTCAGGACCAGCCTGAAGACCAGCAGCAGGACCAGCCACAGGACCAGCCGCAGCAGAGCCAGGCTCCGCAGGAGCAGGATCAGGAGAACCAGGGCCGGGACGACGACCAGCAGGGCCAGGATCAGGGAGCCCAGCAGGACCAGAACGGCGACGGGCAACAGAACCAGGAGAACCAGAACCAGAACGACCAGCAGGGCCAGGACCAGGGGGCCCAGCAGGACCAGCAGGACCAGAACGGGGGCGGGGCCCTCGTCGACCCGCCGGCGGACCCTGAGGCGTCCGCTGAGACCTTCGGACAGCGGAACCGGGACCAGGACCGCGACCGCCGCCGGAACAGGCCCAGGCCCAGTCAGCAGCCGTCCAGCACCGCCTCACCGTCGCCCACCGGAGGCCAGGAGTCGGACTGCCTGAACATCGGCCCGTTCGTGACCGACTTCGTGGACATCAGGCAGATCCCGCGCAGCCGGCAGGACGCCCGCATCGGCCGAGGCGGCTCGCGCGGCACGTTCGTGTCCCGCTGCGGCACCAACGGTGAGGGCCACTTCAACCCCGACAACTTCATCGTCGCTCCCGGAGTGCGCAATGGGGCACACCACCTGCACGACTACGTGGGCAACCTGTCGGCAGACGCCTTCTCGACCGACGAGAGCCTGGAAGCCGCGGGCACCACGTGCCGCCTGGGCGACAAGTCCACGTACTTCTGGCCGGTGCTGCGCGACCGCACGGTCGACGAGAACGTCGACGACCCCGACCGCAACGTCGGCCAGGTGCTCCGTCCGCGGTCGGTGACCCTGCAGTTCCGCGGCAACGCGCGCGCCCGGGTCGTGGCGATGCCGCGCTTCCTGCGGATCATCACCGGCGACGCCAAGGCGGCCACCAACGGCCCGGCCAACGCCCGCGCCGGCTGGTCCTGCAGCGGCTTCACCAACCGGATCAGCTCCGACAAGTACCCCCTGTGCCCGCGCGGCAGCCAGGTCCTCCGGATCATGGACTTCCCGAGCTGCTGGGACGGCCAGAACAACGACAGCGCCAACCACCGCACGCACATCGTCTTCCCGGACCAGAGCGGCGCCTGCCCGCAGGGCACGCAGCCGGTCCCGCAGCTGCGGATGACTCTGGCCTACTCGGTGCCGAGGGGCCCCTCGTTCGCCCTCGACGCCTTCCCCGAGCAGTTGCACAACCCGGTCACCGACCACGGTGACTTCGTGAACGTGATGCCGGAGCGGCTCATGTCCAACGTCGTGAACTGCATCAACCGAGGCCGTCGTTGCTGACCTCCGTCCCCGGGAACAGCAACGAGGCCGAGTAGGCCCTCCCGAGTCGCACCCTCATCCGACCTTGGAGGGAATGGATGCTCCACAGACGACACCCCCGGCACGCCCCCACTCAGCTGGATACCAGGAACATCCGGCTCGGGGCGAGCGCGTCGATCGCCGCGGTCCTTCTGTCGGTCTTCGCACTGACACTGACGGATCGCGGCATGGAGATGCTCGGCCGAGGGGTGAGCTTCCTCGAGTACTACGCGGGCGTGCTGGCGCTGGTGTCCCTGACAGCGACGGTGGCCCTGGGGTTGCTCACCACCGAACGTGTTTTCCTGTCCCCGGCGAACCGGGTCCGCGCGCAGCTCGCGCACCGGGCCGCCGCGTTCGCCGGGACGGCGTTCCTGCTCACGCACGTCGCGCTCATGATCTCGCTGGAGCACGTCTCGCCGGCCGCCGCCGTGATCCCCGTCGAGGGGATCTACGTCGGGTTCGGGACGATCGCCTTCGACGCGATGGTCGTGGTCGTGATCACGGGGATCGTACGGGGAAGGTTCGCGGTGACCGGCAGGCCGTGGGTGTGGCGGCTGATGCACGCCTCCGCCTACGTGGCCTGGCCGGTCTCCATCCTGCACGGACTCACCGCGGGCCGGTGGGCGGCGAGCTGGGTCTCCTGGTCGTACATCGCCTGCCTGGCCGCCGTCGCCTCTGCGCTGCTCGTCCGCCTGCTCGCGACGATACTGCGGCCGCCGCAGACCGCGGAGTGGGTCGACGCGCCCGAGGCCAGTGACGCACCCGTCGAGGTGCCCGCGGGGGTCAACGCGCCGGTGAGCCTCGCCGAGGCCCGGCGGAAGTACCGGGAGGCGGGATGACCCCGCCCATGATCGACCAGGAGAAGCCGTGATCCCCCATTCGGTGCCGCGCGTGCTGCGGCTGGGACCGGCCCGGCTCACCGCCGGACTCGACCACACCAGGCGGCTGGACCTGCCGGCGCATCGCACGCTCCACGGCGACCAGGTGCCCCGCACGCTGGACGACATCATCGCCCAGGTGGAGGAGGTGGACATGCGCGGGCGCGGCGGCGCGGCGTTCCCGTTCGCGCGCAAGCTGCGGGCGGTCTCCGACGCCGCCGGCTCGGGCGAGTGCGTGGTCCTGGTGAACGGGGCCGAGGGGGAGCCCGCCAGCTCCAAGGACGCGATGCTGCTCGTCCGCAACCCGCACCTGGTGCTGGACGGCGCCGTGCTGGCCGCGGAGGCGCTCAACGCCCGCGAGGTGGTGGTCGCCACCGTGGCGGGCGAGGTGGCCGAGTCGTCCATCACCGCCGCCGTGGCCGAGCGGCGCGCCGCCAACGTGGCGGGCGCCGCCGAGAGCCGCATCGGGATCCGCGTCGTCGGCCTGCAGGAGCGGTTCATCTCCGGCGAGGGCGGCGCGCTGGTGCGCGCCGTCAACGGCCTGGAGCCGGTGCCGCCCGGCCGGAAGCGGCGGGCCAGCACGAGCGGCGTGGACGGCCTGCCCACCCTGCTGTCGAACACCGAGACGTACGCGCAGCTCGCGGTGCTGGCCGAGCTCGGCGCCGAGCAGTACGCGAAGGTGGGCACCAGCAGGGAGCCCGGGACCGTGCTGCTGACGGTGAGCGGCGGGGCCGCGAACCCGGCGGTGGTGGAGGCCCCGACGGGCACCAGGCTGATCGACGTGCTCGACGTGTGCGAGTCGGAGATCGGCGACGGCGTGCTCATCGGCGGCTACCACGGCGCCTGGCTGGACTCCCGCACGGCGATGTCGGCGATCGTCTCGCGTGAGGGCATGAAGCAGGCGGGCGGCAGCCTGGGCGCCGGCATCGTGGTGCCTCTGGGCGAGTCGACCTGCCCGGTCGGCGAGGCGGCCCGGGTGGCCGCGTACCTCGCGGCCCAGTCGTCGGGGCAGTGCGGCCCGTGCCGGCTGGGCCTGCCCGACGTGGCCAGGGGCCTGACGGCGCTGGCGGACGGCACGGGCTCGATCGACGCGGTGCGCCGCTCGGTGCGCGCGGTGGAGCGGCGGGGGGCCTGCTTCCACCCGGACGGCACGGCCAGGTTCGTGCTGTCGTCGCTGGACGCTTTCGAGGAGGACATCGCGCTCCACCTGGAGCACGGCTCCTGCGGGCGGCCGGTGCGCGGCGTGCTGCCGCTGCCGGAGCGCGAGGACGAGCCGGAGTACCGCCTGGACGTCGACTGGACCCGCTGCCAGGGGCACGGGCTCTGCGCGCACCTGCTGCCGGAGTTCGTGACGCTGGACGACTACGGGTTCCCGTCGTTCAAGACGGTGCCCGGCTGGATGCTGAAGGAGGCGAACCGGGCCGTGGACATGTGCCCGGCGCTCGCCCTGCGGCTGGCGGAGGCGGGTTGACCGCTACAGGCCGAGCAGCGGGAGACACGGGCCCAGGTGGTGGATCTCGATCCCCTCCACCGGGGTCCAATCCGGCGCGGGGCAGGCGGAAGTTGCGGGTGACGACCGGCCTGCCCTGCCGCCTGTGCAGGGTGATGCCGTCATCGTGGTAGCCGAACTTCCTGGTCACCGCGATCGAGGAGTGGTTGTCCTCGAACGCCTCGGTGGTCGCGTACTCGGCGCCCAAACCGGCGAAGGCCAGGTGGAGCACCGCGCCGCGCATCTCGGTGCCGATGCCCATGCCCTGGAACCGGCGGCCCAGCCAGGACCCCGACGACACCTCGCGCAGGAGCGTGAAGTCGCGGCCGGCCAGCGCCTGCGTGCCGACGATCCGGCCCTCGAAGACCACCACGAAGTCCAGTGACCACTTGGCCGGCGACAGCTCGCCCCACTGCCGGAAGTGGTACTGGATCGTGCTGTGGGCCCGTTCGGCCGGGGCCGCCTCGGACCAGGGGAACAGGAACGGCATCACGCCGGCTTCGTGCACGCCTTCGGCCGCCCGTTCCGCGAGCTCGTCCAGGTCCTCAAGTGAGGGATAGCGGAGTTCGAGACGCGGCGTCGTGATGGAAAGTCGAAAAAACGGCCAACTACGCATAGTTCCGTATATTTCCACCGAAAGGCCGCGTCAGCGAACGCTTTTCTCTCGACTGTCAAAAACCCACGAAACGCTGAAAAGCGGCCGTCGTCCGTACATGATGGACTTCACTCGGCAAGGGCCGGTGTCAGCGGGCAGGACTCCCGCCGGTACCTGCCCGGAGCGACCCCGTGCGCGCGCTTGAACGCGTTGGCGAACGCGAACTCCGAGCCGTAGCCCACGCGGCGCGCGACCTCGCTCAGCGGCGCGTCGGTCGAGCGCAGCAGCCGCGCGGCGGTGGCGAGCCGCCACCAGGTCAGGTAGCCCAGCGGCGGCTGCCCCACCAGCGTGGCGAAGCGGCGGGCGAAGGCGGCCCGGGAGAGCCCGGCCAGCTCGGCGAGCGAGGCGACCGTCCACGGGCGGGCGGGGTCGCCGTGGACGGCCTCCAGGGCGGCGCTGATGCCGGGGTCGGCCAGGGCGGCGGCCCAGCGGCCGACCGTGCAGCGCTCGACGTCGAAGTCCAGGTAGGCGCGCATGATGTAGAGGAGCAGGGTGTCGAGCAGGGACGCCACGATGGTGTCCGCGCCCAGCCGCGGGTCGGCGATCTCGGCGGCGAGCAGGTCGACGGCCGCACGGAGCTCCCGCTGCTCCCCCAGGCGCGCGGGCAGGTGGATCAGGTCGGGCAGATCGCGCAGGATCGGGTGGCCGAGCGTCTGGTCGAGCCGGTAGCCGCCGCAGAGCGTCACCGTGACCGCGCCGGACCCGCCCGCCGAGGCGGAGGCGAACAGCTCGATCTTCCCGTCGGGACCGCAGTGGCTGTCGGCGATCTCGGTGGCCGGCGAGTCGGCCAGCACGTAGCCATGGCCGTGCGGGAAGAAGAGCACGTCGCCGACGTGGAGCTGGATCGGCTCGCCCGAGTCGGGAAGCAGCCAGCAGGACCCTTGCAGGATCACCTGGAAACCGGCGGAGCCGGGCATCGCGGGGAACCGCTGACCCCACGGCGCGTGCCAGGCGACGCGGACGGAGTGGGGCAGGCCGACCCGCATGCCGGCGATCACATCGCTGAGTACGTCCACAGGGCGAGTCTAGCCCGGAAGACGATCGCGTATAAACGACAGACATTCACGCATTGGAAGGCGCACCCATCCCTCCTACCGTTGCTTGCGGCAGAGGAGGATTCCGTGACCACGACCCTGATGCGCGCCGCGCGCATCCATGAGTACGGCGACGCCGGCGTGATCCGTTACGAGGCCGTGCCGAGACCGTCTCCCGGGCCGGGCGAGGTGCTCGTCCGGATGGCGGCCACCTCGTTCAACCCTTCGGAGGTGGGGCTGCGGGCGGGCTACCTGAAGGACATGCTCGACCTGACGCTGCCGCTCACGCTGGGCTGGGACCTGGCGGGCACCGTCGCCGAGACCGGCCGGGGCGTCACCCGCTGGTCGCCGGGCGACCGGGTGTTCGGCCTGGTGAGCGGGAGCGCCGCCGAGTACGCGGTCGCGTCCGAGACCGAGCTGGCGGCCGCGCCGGAGGGCATCCCGCTGGCCCACGCCGCCGCGATCCCCGTCGCCGGGCTGACGGCCTGGCAGGCGGTGTACGAGGAGGCGGGGATCCGGGCCGGGCAGCGGGTGCTCGTCAACGGCGCGGGCGGCGGGATCGGCCTGTTCGCCGTGCAGCTCGCCAAGCGGGCGGGGGCGACCGTGACCGCCACGGCGAGCCCGCGCAGCCGGGAGGCGGTGGCCCGGCTGGGCCCTGACGAGATCGTCGACTACACGGCGGAGCCGCTGCCCGGCGGCATGGACGTGGTGCTCAACCTGGCGGCCGTGGCCCCCGCGGACGCGGCGGCGCTGGCCCCGCTCGGCGACCTGGTCATCACCGTGGCCACGCCGGTCGAGGCCCCGAACGCACGCCACTTCGTCAGCCGCGCCGACCCGGGCCAGCTCGCCGAGATGGCGGCGCTGATCGACAAGGGCGAGCTCGTCGTCGAGATCGCCGAGACCCACCCGCTCACCGCGTCGGCCGAGCTGCACCGCAGGGCCGAGGCCGGCGAGATCCGCGGCAAGATCATCATCACTTTCTGAGGAGCACTTCATGATCAGGATTGGCATCGTCATCGGCAGCACCAGGCCCGGACGGGCGGCCGAGACCGTCGCCCGCTGGGTGCACGACCTGGCGGTCAAGCGCGGCGACGCGGACTACGAGCTGGTCGACCTGCAGGACTTCGCGCTGCCGCACCTGGACGAGGCGGTGCCCGCCGCCATGGGCCAGTACGCGCGTGAACACACGAAGGCGTGGTCGGAGCGGATCTCCGGGCTCGACGGCTTCGTGTTCGTCACCCCCGAGTACAACCACTCGTACACGGGGGCGCTGAAGAACGCCATCGACTTCCTCTTCCACGAGTGGGGCGACAAGTCCGCGGGCCTGGTCAGCTACGGCGTCGACGGCGGGGCGCGGGCGGCCGAGCACCTGCGGCAGGTGCTCGGCCAGGTCAAGATCGCCGACGTGCCGGCCCAGGTCACGCTCTCGCTCTACACCGACTTCGAGAACATGAGCGTGCTGACCCCCGGTCCGCACCAGGAGGAACGCGTCACGGTCATGCTCGACCAGGTCGGCTCGTGGGCGAAGGCGCTGCGCCCGCTCAGGGTGTGAAGTAGCGCAGCACCTCGGGGTTGGCCATGGCGTCGGGGTTGGCCGCCTGCTCGACGGGCGTGCCGAGCAGGATCTTGCGTACCGGCACCTCGAGCTTCTTGCCCGACAGCGTGCGCGGGATGCCGGGCACCGCGTGGATCTCGTCGGGCACGTGGCGGGGCGACAGCTCCTTGCGCAGCGCCGTGCGGATCGCCCGCTCCACCTCGGGGGTCATGTCGGCCCCGTCGGCGAGCGTCACGTACAGCAGCAGCCGCCCTTCCTGCCCGAGCTGACCGGTGTCGATGACGAGGCTGTCGGCCACCTCGCCGAACCGCTCCACGACCCGGTAGAACTCGCTGGTGCCCATCCGGACGCCGCCCCGGTTCAGCGTCGAGTCGGAGCGGCCGTAGATGACGCAGCTGCCGTCGTCGTTCAGCTTGATCCAGTCGCCGTGGCGCCACACGCCCGGGTAGACGTCGAAGTAGCTCTCCCGGTAGCGCTCGCCGTCGGGGTCGTTCCAGAACCCGACCGGCATCGAGGGCATCGGCGCCGTGATGACCAGCTCGCCGACCTCGCCGACGACCGCCTTGCCGCTGGGGTCGAAGGACTCAACCTTCGCCCCCAGCGACCGGCACGGGATGACCCCGGCCCTGATCGGATGGAGCATGGTGGCCCCGACGAACCCGGTGCAGACGTCGGTGCCGCCGGAGAACGACCCGATCGGCACCCCCGGCAACCGCTCGCTCACCCAGGCGAACCCCTCCGGCGGCAGCGGCGACCCGGTCGAGCCGACCCCGCGCAGCCGCTCCAGCCCTTCGGGGACGACCCCGGCCTTCATCGAGGCCATGAGGTACGGCGCCCCCACCCCGAAGTAGGTCACCCCCTCGGAGGCGGCGATCCGCCACAGCGCGGCGGGCGACGGATGGGCGGCCGAGCCGTCGTAGAGCACCGGGGTGGCCCCCACCAGCAGGGCGCCGATGAGGTAGTTCCACATCATCCAGCCGGTCGTGGTGTACCAGAAGAACACATCGCTCTCACCCAGGTCCTGGTGGAAGGAGAGCGACTTGAGGTGTTCCAGCACGACGCCGCCGTGGCCGTGCACGATCGGCTTGGGCAGCCCGGTCGTGCCGCTGGAGTAGAGGATCCACAGCGGGTGGCCGAACGGCACCCGCTCGAACTCCAGCGGCCCCGCCACCGCGCGCAGCCCCTCCCAGCCGATCACCTCGCCGTGCGGCACCTCGGCGGTGTCCGGCCGCGCGGGCTCGGCGTGCTGCGGCGGCCGCCCGTCCTCGGCGGCGGCGAGGTACGGGATCCACACGGTGGCGCGCAGGCTGGGCAGCGCGGCGGCGATCTCGTTGACCGCGTCCGATCGGTCGAAGCTCTTGCCGTTGTAGCGGTAGCCGTCGACCGCGATGAGCACCTTGGGCTCGATCTGCGTGAACCGGTCGACCACGCTCGGCACCCCGAAGTCGGGCGAGCCGGCCGACCAGATCGCGCCGAGCGAGGCGGTCGCCAGGAACGCGATCAGCGCCTGCGGGATGTTCGGCAGGTAGCCGGCCACCCGGTCGCCGCGCCCGACCCCGAGCCGCACCAGGCCGGCCCGCACCCGGGCGACCTCGTCACGCAGCTCGGCGTACGAGATCTCCTGGCGGGCGCCGTCTTCCGAGACGAACACGACCGCGGTGCCCTCGGTGCGCCGCAGGGCGTTCTCCGCGTAGTTGACGGCGGACCCGGTGAACCATTCGGTGCCGGGCATCGTCCCAGAGATGACGGGCCCGTCGCCACGCTCTCCGACCACCTGGAAGTAGTCCCAGATCGACGACCAGAACTCCGCCGGGTGGTCGACCGACCACTGCCACACGTCCTCGTACGCCTCGCCGGGGCGGCCCAGCCACGCCAGATAGCGTGTCAGCTCGGCGCGGGCCACGATCTCGTCGGTCGGTTCCCAGAGAAGTGCACCTTCAGCAACCATGTGCCCCATCCTGTCGGCAGGCCGGGCGGGATTCATACCCGCGTTCCCACATAACTTGCTAGCGCCTCAGGTGGTCCACCGCCATACGCGCGGCCGTGCCGATCACCGCGTCGGCGCGCGGATGGTTGAGTGCGGCGCTGAAGGCGCGGGTGATGACCGCCACGGCGTAGCGGCCGCCGTCGGGATACTCGACCACGCCCGCCTCGCCGCGCATCGTCGGCAGCGTGCCGGTCTTCCCGCTGACCGCCACGTCGTCGTACGGGAAGCCGGCGGCCAGCCGGTGCGGCCAGACCTGGAGGTTGAGCACGGTGCGCATCCACGCGCAGGACTCGGGCGAGGCGGCCTCGTCGTGCCAGATCAGCCCGAACAGGCGGGCCAGCTCGCGCGGGGTGCTGCGGTTGGTGCGGGCGGGGTCGAGCGCCCGCATCCTGGCCAGGTCCTCCGGGTCGAGGTACGGCCAGCCGTGCCCGGTGTCGACCGCCATGCTCCCGTTGGTCTCCCCCGCGGTCATCAGCACGCGGGTGGCCTCGAACCCGAACCCTTCCAGCATGGCGTTGACCGCGTCCATGCCGACCCTGGACAGCAGCGCGTCGGCGGCGGTGTTGTCGCTCACCGCGATCATCAGGTAGGCGAGGTCCCGCAGCGACATGGTCACGTCGTCGTGCATGGCCGACAGCCCCGTGGGGCCGGCGGCCCGGTCGGCGGCGGTGACGGTCACCCGGCCGGTCAGGTCGAGCAGCCCGGCGTCGGCCTGCCGGCAGAGCTCGACCATCAGCGCCACCTTGAACATCGAGGCCATCGGCAGCCACTCGTCGGGGTCGTGGCCGACCTCCCGCCCGGAGTCGAGGTCGGCGGCGAACAGCCAGCCGGTCACGCCCGCCACCCGGAACAGCTCCGCGAACGCCGGCCCGGTCATGCCAGCATCCCCGGCCTCCGGCTGACCCGCCGCACGGGGGCCGCCGCCTCGTCCGTCATCCCGGCCCGCTCCTTAAGAATCCGTACGGCCAGCGCGGAGAAGCCCTTGACCGCCTCCGTCTCCGCCCGCCAGGCCGTGGAGACCCGATAGGCGATGGGGGAGCCTAGCAGCGGCCGCCAGGCCAGGCCCGGCACCTCCGCCCTGGGCGCGAACGCCACCGCCATCCCGGCCAGCACCAAGCCCAGCCCGGCGCCCTGGTGGACCTGGCCGGGCACGTAGCCGTGGCGGCGGCACTCGGCCAGCGTCTCGGCGTGCATGCCGGGCTCCCCCTCTCTGGGCGGCATCAGCAGCTCGCGCCCGCCGAGGTCGGCCAGGTGCAGCTCGCCCGCGCGGGCCAGCGGGTCGCTCTCGGCCAGCAGCACGCCCTGCGGCTGCACCAGCAGCGGGCCGAAGCCGAGCCCGGGGGCGTTCACCGGGTGGCGCACCAGGCCCACGTCGATCGTGCCGCCGGCCAGCGCCGTCACCTGGTCGGCCGTCCAGATCTCCGCCGGCGCGAGCCGTACGCCCGGACTGGTCTCGCGGAAGCCCTCGACCAGGGCGGCGATCGCGGCGGCGGCCAGGTCGGGCGGCACGCCGACCTTCAGCACGGCGCCCTCGCCGTGGCGGGCCAGCTCGTGCAGCCTGTCGACCCTGGCCACGATCTCCCTCGCCTCGCCGAGCAGCAGCCTGCCCGCCTCGGTGAGCCGGACCTGGCGTCCGCCCCGGTCGAACAGCCGCACGCCCAGCTCCTCCTCCAGGCGCTTGATGCGCTGGCTGAGGGGCGGCTGGGCCATGCCGAGCCGGATCGCGGCGTTGCCGAAGTGGAGCTCCTCCGCGACGACGGTGAAGTAGCGGAGGTGGCGGACCAGGTCCATGGCCAGCCACTATATCTAGATATATATCGATGAGGGCTATATATCAGTATTGGACAGGCTGTGTCGGGCTCTGCTGTCCTCGTCGCATGGCTTCGCAAATGGGGGAAATGTACGCATATCTGCAGCCGGAGGCCGCTCCCCGGCGCAGGAGACGCAGGTGGCCGTGGATCGGGGCCGCGATCATGGTGCCGGTGGTCGCCGCGGGGACCGTATGGGCGCTGCGCACCACGGGCTCGCCGGAAGAGGTGGCCGACGCCTACCTGACGGCGTGGAGCGGGGGCGACTACGCGGCGATGCGGGAGCTGGTCGCCGACCCGCCCGCCGACTTCGAGCGCCGCCACCGCCGCTTCCTCGCCGACCTGAAGGCCGAGCACATCACGCTGCGGCGGCACGTGCCCAACGGCGTCTTCGCCGCGAGCGCCGAGGACACCGGCTCGGTCAGCTTCACCGCCGCCGTGCAGGGCGCGGGCGACTGGAGGTACGGCGGGGAGCTGAAGGTCGTCGAGCGGGACCGCACCTGGAAGATCGACTGGAGCCCGGCCGCGCTCCACCCGGAGCTGACCGGGAACCGGTCGATCAGGCTCATCCGGGTCGAGGACGAGGCCACCCCGGTGCTCGCCGCCGACGGCACCCGGGTCGACGCCCCCGGCTCCCCCGGCTCGGTGCAGCAGCTCGTCGCGGGGCTGCGCGAGACCTACCCCGACCGGTTCGCCGAGACCAAGAGCAACCTCGTGCGGCTGTACGAGGGAGGCAAACCGGTCAAGACCCTGTCGGGGACGCGCGAGAAGGAGCCCGTGCGCATCACGGTCGACCTGAAGGTGCACGCGGCCGGCGCCGCGGCGCTGGAGGACGTGGACAAGCCGGCCGCGCTGGTGGCGCTGCGGCCCTCCACCGGGGAGATCCTGGCCGCGGTGAACAAGCCCGGCGGGTTCAACCGGGCGCTGCTCGGCAAGTACCCGCCGGGCTCGACGTTCAAGGTGGTGACCGCCGCCGCGCTGGTCGCCAGCGGGGCCGAGCCGGACGCGGACGTGTCCTGCCCGGCCGAGCAGAACATCGGCGGCTTCCCGTTCCACAACGCCGGGTTCAAGGACTTCGGCACGCTGTCGTTCCGTGACGCGTTCGCGCACTCGTGCAACACGACGTTCGGCGACATGACGGTGTCGGGCCTGGGCGCCGAGCGCCTGGCGGAGGTGGCGCGGAGCTTCGGCTTCGGCGAGAAGATCACCCCGGGGGTGCCGGCGGTCAAGGCCGACTTCCCCGCCCCGAAGGACGCCACCGACCTCGCCTCGGCCTCCATCGGGCAGGGCAGGGTGCTGGCCAGCCCGCTCAACATGGCGTCGGTGGCCGCCGCGATCGCCGACGGCGCCTGGCGCCCACCCCGGCTCGTGGCCGAGGAGGCGGTGCCCGACCGCACGCTGCGGCCGCGGCCGCTGGAGGACGACGTGGTGGCCGCGCTGCGCGACCTCATGCCCGCCGTCGTCACCGACGGCACCGCGCACGCCGTGCGCTTCCCGCCCGGCACCGCGGGCAAGACCGGCACCGCCGAGTACGGCTCGGGCGAGGAGCCGCCCTCGCACGCGTGGTTCATCGGCTACCGGGGCGACCTGGCCTTCGCCGTCGTGGTGGAAGGCGGGGGCGCGGGCTCCGCGGTGGCGGCCCCGGTCGCGGCCCGTTTCCTGCGTGAGCTGAGCTGATCATCCCGCGCCTTCGGAACCGGCCTGGTCGCCCTGATCAGCCCGCCTTGCGGTCCATCGGGCTGGTCAGCGCGGCGACCGCCGCCACCACCTCGGCGGCGTTCGACAGGTCGGGCAGCACGATGTCGGCCCCCGCCTCGCGCAGCTCGGCCGCCGTCGCGCGCCCCGAGGCCACCGCGACCATCCCGGCCCCGCCGATGCGGGCCGCCTGCACGTCACGCGCCGAGTCGCCGATCATCACCGTGTTGGCCGAGGTGAACGGGACGCCCAGGCGCTCCTTGGCCCGGCCCTGGGCGACCTGCAGCAGGCTCGCCTTCGGGTAGGGCTCCTCGCCGTAGCCGCCGAGCTCGAAGTCGACGTACTTGTCGAGCCCGAACGCCTTGAGCTTGAGCACCGCGTTGCTCTTGATCGTGCCGGTCAGCACGGCCTGGATCGCGCCGTCGAGCCGGGCCACGGACCTGAGCGCGTCCTTGGCCCCGGCCATCATCCGGCCCTCCTTGGCCAGCCGCTTGCGCCGGTCGGCGAAGGCCGCGGACAGCGCGTCGAGGAAGCGCGGCAGGTGGTCGTCGTCGGCGACGACGCCGTTGACGGCCAGCGTCTCGAAGATGATCTCGGAGTCGGGCCGGCCCATCGGCGGCACCAGCTTGACCAGCGGCCGCCCGGTCACGGCGCGGAACGCCTCGGCGTAGGCGTCTCTGGTCACGATCGCCACGTCGACCAGCGTGAGGTCGACGTTCCACAGCACCAAGCGGTTGATGGCAGCCTCCTGAAAGCGAACCCTGCCAGGTTACGGCCAACTCCGCCGCCGGGGCCGCCCTCCGCCGGTTTCAGGTATGGTCGAGCGCCTCGGCGAGCGTGTCGACGACCGGGAAGCCTGTCGACTCCAGCTCCTCCCTGGTCGACATGCCCCCGGTGTAGAGCACCGCGCGGGCGCCGACGTGGCGGGCCGCCACCCCGTCGTCGACGCTGTCGCCGATCACCAGCACGTCGCGCGGGCGCACGCCGACCGAGGCGATGTGGGCCTCCATGTGGGCCGCCTTCTCCCCGCCCGTCACGCCGAGCAGCCCGTCGACCCGGTTGAAGTGGCGGGTGATGCCGAACGAGTCGACCTTCGGCACGAGATGGGAGTGCGGCGCCATGGAGCAGAGCGACTGCGTACCCGTCCACGTGGTCAGCGTCACCTCGGCGTCGGCGGCCAGCCCGCAGACGCCGCTCAGGCGGTAGTAGGCGTCGTGGAAGCCGTCGTCGAGCAGCTCCCACTCCCCCTCGGTCAGCGGCCTGCCCAGCATCCGCTCGTACGCGACCCAGATGGGCCTGGTGTAGACGGCGCGGAACCCGTCGGCGGTGAGCGGGGGCAGCTCGTACGCCTTGAAGACCTCGTTGGTGGCTCCGACCACGGCGTCGATGTCGTGGAAGAGGGTGCCGTTCCAGTCCCACACGATGTGCTTCGTCATGTCACCCGCCTGCCTGGTCGAGGGTCAGGAGGTCGGGGATCTCCTGCGTCGCGTACCACATCAGCTCGTGGGCCTCGGCGCCGTCGACGACGAACCGGGCGTCGTCGTCGCCCCCGTCGGCGTCGGGGAGCGCGGCGACGGCCGCCTTGACGTCGGCGACCGCGTACTCGTCGTCGACGTGCACGGCCGCCACCTTGGCCAGCGGGACCGGCTCGGCGACCCGCACCCTGCCCTTCTCCTCCACGTCGGCGTTCGCCTGGATGGCGCCGTCGGCCACCTCGGCGGCCACCACGACGCGGCGGGGCGCGGCGTGCACGCCGTCGGCCAGATCGGCGGCGAGCATGCGCAGCGAGGCGCGGGCGGCCTCGGTGAGTGCGACGTACTCGAGCTCCTCGGTGTCGCCCGAGGCGTACCACTCGACCAGCGCGGGCGTCACCGCGTAGCCGGTCAGCGGGGCGGGGCCGAGCTCGCCGGTCTCGACGGCCCTGGCCAGCGCCGGCAGGGTGCACGGCAGGTAGACGCGCATCAGGAACCTTTCGCAGCTTGCACGGGCACCATCATGCCCGCCGCAGCGGGAGCCGGAGGAGAGACTCGAGTTCCAGGATGGTGGTGTCCGGTTCGCGGTGGTGGATGCCGGCGATGCCGAGCGCGCGGGCGGCCACGATGTTGGCCTCGATGTCGTCGATGAACACGCACGACTCGCCCGGCTGCCCGATCAGGTCCAGCGCGTGGTGGAAGATGCGGGGCTCGGGCTTGCGCATGCCCACCTCGCCGGAGATGACGACCGCGTCGAAGACCTCGTCCCAGCCGTCGCGCTCGTAGGTGTTGGACCAGGAGTTGGACAGCAGGCACGTCTTCACGCCGTGCCCGCGCACCTCGCGCAGCATGTCGTACATGGCCTCGGCCCGTTCGAACCCGGCGAACATGCGCGTCAGCAGGCCCTCGGCCACGGGCGGCATGCCGTCGAGCGTCAGCAGCCGGGCCGCCAGGTCGCGCTCGAAGGCGGCCCCGTCGAGCTCGCCGCGCTCCAGGGCGTGGATCGCGTTCTCCTCGTCCTCCCCGCTGTAGGCGACCTCGACCAGCTCGCGCATGACCGCACGGTAGTGCTCACCGTCGATGCGGTCGGCGTCGATCCACTTGGCGATGGAGTCGGCCATGCTGGTGGTCAGCACACCACCCCAGTCGATCAGCACCCCGGTGACCACACTGCCTCCCTACTCACGGAAATCAGGTTAAAGAGTAAAGGGTCGGGCGCCGCCGTCAGCGCACGCGGGCGGCCAGCCTGCGGTGCTCGGCCGAGCGCACCACCTCGGCCGCCTTCTCCGCCGAGACGACGGGCGGCTCGCCGAGCAGGCCGCGCTCCTTCTTGAGCGTGAGGAGCCTGGTGACCGACTCGTCCAGCCGGGCCTTGGAGACGCGGCCCGACTCGACCGCCTTCAGCACCGCCTGATACTGCTTCGGCAGGTCGTTGGGCATCAGCAGCAGGTCGGCGCCGGCCAGCACGGCGCGGACCGCGACCTCGCCGTCGTCGTACTTCACCCGGGCTCCGGCCATGTTGAGCGCGTCGGTGGAGATGACGCCTTTAAAGCCGAGCTCCTTCCTGAGCAGCCCGGTCAGGATCGGCTTGGACAGCGTGGCCGGGTCGCCCGACGGGTCCAGCTTGGGGAACACGATGTGCGCGGTCATGATCGCGTCGACCCCGGCGGCGATGGCGGCCTTGAACGGCGGCGCGTCCAGGCGCTCCCACTGGGCCCTGGTGTGCTTGATCACCGGCAGGCCGGTGTGGCTGTCGATCCGGGTGTCGCCGTGGCCGGGGAAGTGCTTGGCCGTGGCGGCCACCCCGGCGGCCTCGAAGCCCTTGACGGCGGCGCCGACCATCTTGGCCACCTCGCCGGGCCGGTTCCCGTACGCGCGCTCGCCGATCACCGGGTTCTTCGGATCGATGTTGACGTCGGCCACCGGCGCGAAGTCGAGGTTGACGCCGAGAGCCCGCAGTTCCTCGCCGGTGGCCTGGGCCACCTCGCGCGCCACCGAGGGCTTGCCGGTGGCGCCGATCCTGGCGGCGCCGGGGAAGCGGGTCATCACCGCGGACATCCGCGACACCAGGCCGTTCTCCTGGTCGGTGCCGATCAGCAGCGGGAGGTCGGCGGACTTCTGCAGCCCGTTGGTCAGCCCTACAACCTGGCCGACGCTCTTGACGTTGGCCGGGAACAGGATGACGCCGCCCAGGTGGTACTTGGCGACGACCTTCTCCGGGGTCTGGGCGCCGTAGCGGGCCTGGTTCTCGCCGGAGACGGTGTCGGCCGCGGTGCCGTAGACGACCGGCATGAACAGCTGGCCGACCTTCTCCCGAACGCTCATCCCGGCCAGCGCCCGCTTGACGGGGTCGGCGGCCGGGGCGGCTCTGGACCCGGTGGCGGTGGGCTCGGCGGGCCGGCCGGTGGCTTCGGTGGCGGGACTCGCCTCGGACGCGGGCGGCTTCGCGGCGGGGGCGACGTCCGCCGCCCCGCCGCCGCATGCCGTGAGTGCCACCGCCAGGAGACTCGCCGTACCGATCCGTCGCAACATGAATCCCACGCTATCCATGACCGGCGGATGCGCCGTCCCCTTTTTCCACAGGACCGCCAGGGACGGGGGTCAGGGGGTCGAGGCGATGTCCGCGAGCCGGTCGAGGATCTCCTCCGACCCGTCGCCCTCCGCCCTGATGACGATCTCTTCGCCCTTGCGGACATCGAGCGCCATGATCTGCAGGATGCTCTTGCCGTTGATCGGATCGCCGCCCGACGACCGCGCCACCGTGACGTCCATCGGTGCCTTCATCGCCATCTGCACGAACGTGGCCGCCGGGCGGGCATGCAACCCCACCTCCGCGGCCACGGTCGCCTTCCGTTCGCCCATGGGCTCCTCCTTCTTCTCCGGTCCGGACCAGCCGGACCCCTGTCGCGTCACGTCCATTGGAACAGCTCGTCGCCGGCCCGTACCGTGCCTTCGGCCAGAGCCGTCACCGCCGAGTCGAGCGCGTCCAGCGCCACCACGGGGCAGACGGGTGAGCGCCCGCCCGCCTCGATCTCGGTGGGATCCCAGGCCACGACGGGCTGGCCGGCGCTCACCCGGTCGCCTTCCGCCGCGAGCAACCGGAACCCCCTCCCCTTGAGCTGCACCGTGTCGATGCCCAGATGCACCAGCACGCCCCTGCCGTCATCGCCCACGATGACGTACGCGTGCGGATGCAGTTTCATGATTTTTCCAGTGATGGGGGCGACTGCCTCGCCCGGCCCCCTGCTGGGGTCGATCGCCGTCCCCGGCCCCACCATGCCGGCCGAGAACACCGGGTCGGGCACGGCGGCCAGCCCCACCGCCGCGCCCTCCACCGGGGCGAGAACAGTCGTCATGGCCCCGCCCTCTAGCCGATGATGTCCTCGATGTCGCTCGCGATGGTGTCCGCCTCCGGGCCGACGACGACCTGGATCACGTTGCCCGCCGCCATCACCCCGTGGGCGCCCGCGGCCCTGAGCGCGGCCTGGTCGACCTTGGACGTGTCGTGCACCTCCGTGCGCAGGCGGGTGATGCAGGGTTCGATGTCGATGATGTTGCCGGCTCCGCCCAGACCGGCGATGAGCGCGTTCACGTCCGCCGCCATCAGGCCCTCCTCGTCCGTGGCTGTGCGACCAGGCTACTCAGGCGCCGGGTTCAGTCGGTCTGGGTGACCTTGTTCAGGCCGCGCGGCGCGTCAGGGTCGATGCCCAGCCGCCGGGCGAGCGCCTCGGTGAGCAGCTGCCCCGGCACGATGAGGCCCATCGGGGCCACCCATTCGGGCAGGTCGGGGCCGTTCATCGCGGCCGTGCCGGCCGCGGCCAGCGCCCTGCCGCCGCCGATCGTGTACGCCGCCGCGCCCGCCGAGACGACCCGCTCGGCCAGCGCCACCGTGCCCTGCAGCGTGGGGCCGCTCTCGGCGGCGACGAGCAGCGCCGGGGTGGCGTGGTCGACCACGGCGATCGGGCCGTGCAGCAGGTCGGCGTACGACAGGCCCATGGCGTGCAGGTAGCACGCCTCCTTAAGCTTCAGCGCGGTCTCCAGCGCGGTGGAGAAGGCCAGGCCGCGGCCGGAGACGACCACGCCGTGCTTGTCCGCGAGCCCGTCCACGACGGCGTCCACGTCACCGGGCTCGGCGATCAGCTTCTCCACGGCCTCGGGCACCCGCAGCAGGTCGGCCCGGTCCACGTCAGCGCCGAGCCCGATCGCCAGCACAGCCAGCGCGGCGAGCTGCGTGGTGTAGGTCTTGGTGGCGGGAACCGCCTCCTCCGTCCCCGCGACCGTGCACAGCGCCAGGTCGGCGGCCTGGGCGAGCGGGCTGTCCGGGCCGCCGTTGGTGACCCCGACAGTGGCGGCCCCGCAGTCCTTGGCCCAGGCCAGCGTCTCCACGATCTCTTCCGTACGGCCCGACTGGGAGATCGCGACGGCCAGCACGCCCTCCAGGTCGAGCTTGCGGCGGTAGGTGGTGGCGATGGACGGCGCGGCGAGCGCGGACAGCCGCCCGGCGTGGGATTCCACCAGATAGCGGCCGTAGACTGCGGCGTTGTCGGAGGTGCCACGTGCGACGAACAACAACTGCCGGGTCCGCTCACCCAGCGCCCGCACCTCGTCGATCCTGGGCAGCAGGGAGTCGATCGTGGCCCGCAGCGCCTCGGGCTGCTCGGCGATCTCGCTGCGCATCTTGGTCATCTGGGGGCTCATTCCTCGGGGAGTTAGCGTTCCGGACTTGACCCTGTTTCAAGACATGTGGTCTAGTCCGGACTAGACCAGTGAGAACCATAACCCATCAGACTGGCCCGAGCGAAGGGAGGATCCCGTGGCCCACATCGACCCGGACAGCCCGGTGCCCAAGTACTTCCAGCTCCGCGAGATCCTGCTCGACCTCATCGACAGCGACGAGCTGAGCATCGGCGCCGCGATCCCGTCCGAGCGCGAGCTCTGCCAGCGCTTCGGCCTGTCGCGGATGACCGTGCGGCAGGCGGTCGACCATCTGGTCTCCGAGGGCCGCCTGCACCGGGTGCCGGGCAAGGGCACGTTCGTCGCCCGGCCCAAGATCGAGCTGGCCCTGCAGCTCACGTCGTTCACCGAGGACATGCGCGCCAGGGGCATGGCGCCCGGCTCGCGCGACCTCGACCGGCGCACCATGCGCGCCAGCGCCCACCTGGCCAAGGAGCTGGGCATCCAGCCGGGCGAGGAGGTCCACTTCATCGAACGGCTGCGCACCGCCGACGGCGAACCGCTGTCGATCGAGCGCGCGCACATCCCGGTCAAGCTCGCCCCCGACCTGGCCGACCACGACCTGACCGGCAGATCGCTGTACGAGCTCCTGGAGAGCCGCTACGGGCTGGTCATGGACGCGGGCGAGCTGACCATAGACGGGGGGATAGCCGATCCGAGCGACGCCGACCTGCTCAAACTTCCCCGCGGCGGCGCCGTGCTGCTGCTCCAGCGCAGGTCGTTCTCCGGAGGCGTCTGCGCCGAGCTGGGCGTGTCCACCTACCGGGCGGACCGCTACCAGCTGCGCACCATACTCGAAATGCCCGCAAGACGGGGTTGAGGGCCCGACCCGGAGGAACACCCGGTGAACGAGACCACCACCGCCCGGCCTTCGCCGTTCTCACGCCTGATGAACGTGCTGCAGAGGCTGGGCCGCTCGCTCATGCTGCCCATCGCCGCCCTCCCCGCGGCCGCCCTGCTGCTCCGCTTCGGCCAGCCCGACATGCTGGGCGCCAACGGCGCCGAGCCCGGCGGGCTCGCCGACGTGGCGGGCTTCGCCTGGATGACCGAGGTCGCGGCCGTGCTGGCGGCGGCCGGCGAGGCGCTGTTCGAGAACCTCCCGCTGCTGTTCGCGGTGGGCGTGGCCATCGGCTTCGCGCGCAAGTCCGACGGCACGACGGCGCTCGCCGCCGTGGTCGGCTACCTGGTGTTCGACCGGGTGAGCAAGGTGATGTTCGCCGGTTCGGCCATCCGCGAGACCGTGACCCTGCGGCAGGCCGCGGACCAGGGCGTCATCGAGATCATCAACCACGGCATGCAGAACCCCACCAAGGTGCTCGGCGGCATCCTGATAGGGCTGGTCACCGCGCTGCTCTGGCAGCGCTTCCACCGGATCAAGCTGCCGTCGTGGCTGGCGTTCTTCGGCGGGCGGCGGTTCGTGCCCATTCTCACCGCCTTCGTGGCGCTCGGGCTCGGCGTGCTCATCGGCTGGGTGTGGCCGATTCTCGGCGAGTGGATCGGCCACGCCGGTGAGGCGCTGACCACCCTCGGGCCGCTCGGCACCGGCCTGTACGGGCTGATCAACCGGCTGCTCATCCCGCTCGGGCTGCACCACTTCGTCAACTCGATCGTCTGGCACGTGGTGCCCACCTGCGAGGTGGGCGGGCGGGTGCTCGGCGGCGACTGGAACTGCTACTTCGGCGGCGCCCCGGAGTCGGGGCAGTTCATGGCCGGGTTCTTCCCCGTCATGATGTTCGCGCTGCCGGCCGCCGCGCTGGCCATGTGGCGGGCCGCGCCCCCGCACCGGCGGGCCACGGTGGGCGGCATCATGCTGTCGGCGGCGCTGGCCTCGTTCGTCACCGGCATCACCGAGCCGATCGAGTTCGCGTTCATCTTCGTCGCGCCGCTGCTGCTGGCCGTGCACGCCGTGCTCACCGGGCTGGCCATGGCGCTGACCACGCTGATCGGCGGCCAGCTCGGCTTCGGCTTCTCGGCCGGGCTGCTCGACATGCTGCTCAACGCCAGCAAGTCCAACACCCAGAACCTGCCGGGCATCCTGCTGCTCGGGGTGGCGTACGGGGCGGTCTACTACGTGGTGTTCAGCTTCCTCATCAGACGGCTGAACATCATGACCCCGGGCCGCGAGCCGGAACCGGACGTGGACTCGGGCGAGGCCACCCCGATTCGGTCATGACATCGCGGCGTGGCCGAGGGTCCGCAACCCGGACGCGGCCACCCCAACTCGCGCTGACCTTCTTCGCCATCCACCGCGAACCAGGGCATGGATCGGGGAAGTTGGCGTGCCGTGTATCCCGGGGCCCGGCCGGAACCTCTTAGTACCGTCTCTCACCAGGAACGCCCCCGGAGGCTCCCGATGTCGCCCTCTCCCCAGGTCCACGGCTCGCTCGCGCTCGACACGCCCCTTGTCTGGGGCCCGCCCGGCACGCTCCCGGACGAGCGCCGGCTGCGCCACCTCGGCCAGGCGCTCGCCGAGGTCCTCTCCGGCCGTCGGCCCCCGGAGACGGTCGCCGACCGCCTCACCGGCCAGGCCTACCGCGAGCTCGTACGGGCCGGTCGCATGCTCGACACCCGCCGCCCGCCCTTCGTCGGCGTCCCGCACGTCAAGGAGCCCAGCGACGGCGTGGTGGAGATGTGCCTCCTGGTCCACTGCGGCGAGCGCGACCGCGTCCTGGCCCTGCGCCTGGAGCGCAGGGGCGTGCAGTGGCTCTGCACGGACTTCGAGACCGCCTGACGGCAAGCCGGCTCCAACCGAGCTTCCAGATCGTGTCGCGGGGCACGCGCGGTTCGTGCCCCGCGAGACGGAGCTCACCTGGAACAAGACGGGGCCCCAGGGTGCGACGGGTCCCGCCGGACCTCATGGTGAGCAGGGTGTTCCGGGGATGGGCGGCCCGACGCCTCCGACAGCCACCGGACGTTCCTCACGCTGAAGACCGGCTGCTCCACCCTGATCGTGCAGCGGGTTTCGGAATCCGCCGCCACCCACCTCTGAGCCGGACGCACGAGGACCCCCCGCCCGTCCGCCGGGCGAGGGGTCCTCGTGTCACGCGTCAGTTGCCGGCGTTCTTCGGGTCGCCGTGGCAGCGCTTGTACTTCTTGCCCGAGCCGCACGGGCACGGGGCGTTGCGCTCGACGTTGCCGTAGGCGGCGCGCTCGGCCGAGGTGGTGCGGACGCGGGTGTGTTCCACGTCGCCCTGCTCGCCGGGAGCGGTGTACTCCAGCTCCGCCGGGCGGTCGGGACCGCGGAGGCCGCGCGCGATGATGGAGCGCGTCTCGGCCAGCACCGGGTCTTCCTGCTCCTCGACGATGGGGTTCTCCTGAACCTCCACCTCCAGGTTGAACAGGAAGCCTACGGAGTCCTCCTTGATGCCCTCGAGCATCGCGTTGAACATCTCGAAGCCCTCGCGCTGGTACTCGATCTGCGGATCCTTCTGCGCGTAGGCCCGCATGCCGATGCCCTCGCGCAGGTAGTCCATCTCGTAGAGGTGCTCGCGCCACTTGCGGTCGAGGACGGACAGGATGACGCGCCGCTCGAGGTCGCGGGTCGCCTCGGCGCCCCACTCCTCCTCGCGCCTGGCGTACGCCTCCAGCGCGTCGGCCTTGACCCGCTCCCTGATCAGGTCGTCGGTGACGTTCTCCTGACCACCGGCCTCCTCCAGGAGGTCCTCAAGCTTGACGGAGATCGGGTAGAGGCCGGCGAACGCCTTCCACAGTTTCTCGAGGTCCCACTCCTCGGAGAACCCGTCGGAGGTGGCGCCGTCGACGTAGCCGTCGACCACGTTGCCGATGAAGCCGCGCACCTGCTCGTGCAGGTCGGCGCCCTCCAGCACGCGCCGGCGCTCGGCGTAGATCACCTTGCGCTGGCGGTTCATCACCTCGTCGTACTTGAGAACTTCCTTGCGGATCTCGAAGTTCTGCTGCTCGACCTGGTGCTGGGCGGAGGCGATGGCCTTAGAGACGATGCCGGACTCGATCGGCTGCTCGTCGGGGATGTTGAGGCGCGTCATGATCGCCTCGACCCTGACCGAGTTGAACAGGCGCATCAGGTCGTCGCCGAGCGACAGGTAGAAGCGGGACTCGCCCGGGTCGCCCTGGCGGCCGGAGCGACCGCGGAGCTGGTTGTCGATGCGGCGCGACTCGTGGCGCTCGGTGCCCAGCACGTAGAGGCCGCCCAGCTCGGTGACCTCGTCGTGCTCGGCCTTCACCGCGGCCTTGGCCTTCTCCAGCGCCTCGGGGTAGGCCTTCTCGTATTCCTCCGGCGTCTCGACCGGGTCGAGACCGCGCTGGCGCAGCTCCTGGTCGGCGCGGAACTCGGGGTTGCCGCCGAGCATGATGTCGGTGCCTCGACCGGCCATGTTGGTGGCGACGGTGACGGCGCCCTTGCGGCCCGCCTCGGCGATGATCGACGCCTCACGCGCGTGGTTCTTCGCGTTGAGGACCTCGTGCGTGACGCCTCGGCGCCTGAGCGCCTTGGACAGCCGCTCCGACTTCTCGACCGAGGTGGTGCCGACGAGGACGGGCTGGCCGTGCTCGTGGCGCTCCTTGATGTCGTCGACCACCGCGTTGAACTTGGCGTCCTCGGTCTTGTAGACGACGTCGGCCTGGTCCTTGCGGACCATCGGCCGGTTGGTCGGGATGGGGACCACGCCGAGCTTGTAGGTCTGGTGGAACTCGTTGGCCTCGGTGGTCGCCGTGCCGGTCATGCCGGCGAGCTTGGTGTAGAGGCGGAAGTAGTTCTGCAGGGTGATCGTGGCGAGAGTCTGGTTCTCGTCCTTGATCTTCACGCCTTCTTTGGCCTCGATGGCCTGGTGCATGCCCTCGTTGTAGCGGCGGCCGTGGAGGACGCGGCCGGTGAACTCGTCGACGATGAGGACCTCGCCGTCGGTGACGATGTAGTCCTTGTCCTTCTTGAACAGCTCCTTGGCCTTCAGGGCGTTGTTCAGGAAGCCGACCAGGTGGGTGTGCTCGGCCTTGTAGAGGTTGTCGATGCCGAGCCAGTCCTCGACCTTCTCGACGCCGGACTCGAGGATGCCGACCGTGCGCTTCTTCTCGTCGACGATGTAGTCGCCGGTGCTCTCCTCGCCGGGGTTCTTCGCCTCGACGCCGCGGCGGAGCCGAGGGACGATCTTGGCGAACTCCTGGTACCACTTCCCGGACTGCTCGCCCGGGCCGGAGATGATCAGCGGGGTCCTGGCCTCGTCGATGAGGATCGAGTCGACCTCGTCGACGACGGCGTAGTTGTGGCCGCGCTGCACGCACTCGTCGAGCCCCCACGCCATGTTGTCGCGCAGGTAGTCGAAGCCGAACTCGTTGTTGGTGCCGTAGGTGATGTCGGCGAAGTACTGCTTGCGGCGCTCGTCGGGCGCCTGGCCGGACAGGATCACCCCGACCTCAAGACCGAGGAAGCGGTGGACGCGGCCCATGTTCTCGGCGTCGCGCTTGGCCAGGTAGTCGTTGACCGTGACGACGTGGACGCCCTTGCCGGACAGCGCGTTGAGATAGGCGGGGAGGGTGCAGGTGAGGGTCTTGCCCTCGCCGGTCTTCATCTCCGAGATGTTGCCCATGTGGAGATTGGCGCCGCCCATGATCTGCACGTCGAAGTGGCGCTGACCGAGCACGCGGCGCGCGGCCTCGCGTACGGTGGCGAACGCTTCGGGAAGCAGGTCGTCGAGCGACTCGCCATCGGCATGGCGCTGCTTGAACTCGTCCGTCAGGGCGCGCAACTCCGCGTCGGACAGGCTCGTGAAGTCGTCCTCGATGGAGTTGACCTGGTCTGCGATCCGCTTGAGCTTACGCAGAGTCTTGCCCTCGCCGGCACGTAGGATCTTGTCGAGAATGGCTGCCACTTTATGTAAAGCTCCTCGCAGGTCTACCCCGGCGGCGCCGCCAGGAGGAGAGGCCGAGACAAACTTCCCCGTTGCCATCGTAGGCGGTTCTCCAACCAGACACAGCCACCGTGCCGACAAGGGCGCAGGACATGTCTGGGAGAATGTCAGGCGGGCTGATAGTACGCCGGTCAAAGGCCGGTTCGCCCCGATAACCGGGATATCCGGGCAAGGAGGGATTTGTCATGGTTGAGGGACAGAAGTCGGAGCAGACCGAGAATCTCGGTAGCCACGGCGGCCGCGCGTCCTCATGGCTGGCCGTGACGGTGATGCTGCTCGGCAGCGTCGTCGCCGGATTCGGCCTGACCATGGAGAACTGGATGGTCGTCTGGATCGGCGTCGGCCTGTTCGTGGTGGGCGGCATCCTCGCCCTCGTGTTCGACATCTTCACCGATGTGGTGATCGACGCGCCCCGGGTGGGGCTGAACGCCGAAGACCACCGCTGACGTTTCCCCCTCGGAGCGGGCACCGTCGAGGCGGCCCCTCCGAGAAGCACCCCCGACGGCGACGGGTTCGTCCCATGATGAACGCGGGCCCGCTGACGGTAATTCCCGGGCCCCGTTCTGTCAGTGGCCGCGGCTAGCATTCCGGCCATGCTCCCCCGTACGGAATCGCGAACATGACCGAACTGACCGCCGACGAGGCGCGCCGGCTCATCCTGCGTGCCCAGGGGCTGCTCGGCTCCGACGGCCGTCAGGGCGGGGTGCAGGGCATGCTCCGCAGGCTCGGCGCCGTCCAGCTCGACACCATCTCGGTGCTCGCCCGCTCCCACGAGCTCGTCGCCTACGCCCGGCTCGGCGCCGTGGGCAGGCCCGCCGTCGAGCGGGCCTACTGGGACGCCCCGGCCCGCAGCTTCGAATACTGGTGCCACGCCGCCTGCATCCTGCCGATCGAGAACTGGCCCCTTTTCGCGTTCCGGCGGCGCGCCTACCGCGAGCGCCGCTTCCGCTGGCACGAGGTGCCCGACAGCGTCGACAAGCTGCTCCAGCAGGTGCGCGACCACGGCCCGCTCACCACCGCCGACGTCGGCGGGGCCAAGAACGGCGGCCCGTGGTGGGACTGGTCCGACTCCAAGATCGGCCTGGAGTGGCTGCTCGACATCGGCGAGGTGGTCTGCACCCGCCGGGTGGGCTGGCGCAGGGTCTACGACCTGGCCGAGCGCGTGGTGCCCGCCGGACTGCTGGCCGAGGACCTCACCGACGAGGAGTGCGTCGTGCGGCTCGCGGGCATCGCGGGCCGGTCACTCGGGGTCGCCACGCGGGCCGACCTGATCGACTTCCTCCGCCTCAAGGGGCGTTCCGCCGCGATCCTCGACGAGGCCCTCGCGAGCGGCGCCGCCGGGCTGACGCCGGTGCGCGTCGCCGGCTGGCCCGCCGTCAGGGCCGGCCGCAACGGCTCGGCGTCCGGAGCCGTGCCCAACGCCTGGGCCGACCCGGCCGCGCTGGAGTCGGAGCCGCGCGGACGCCACCGCACGACCCTGGTCTCGCCGTTCGACTCGCTGATCTGGCACCGCGGCCGCACCGAGCGCGTCTTCGGCTTCGCCTACCAGCTTGAGCTGTACGTGCCGAAGCACAAGCGGGTCCACGGCTACTTCACGATGCCGGTGCTGGCCGGCGGCCGCCTGATCGGCAGGGTGGACCCGGCGCGCGAGGGCACCACGCTGGTGGCCAGGAAGGTCAGCCTGGAGCCGGGCCTGACCAGCGCCCGCTGGGTCGAGGCGATGGGCGACGCGCTCCGATCGGCCGCCACCTGGGTCGGCTGCGACACCGTACGCGTCGAACGCGCCGACCCACCCGAGCTCGCCGAGGCACTCAACACGACCCTGGCCCGCTGATTCCCAGGCTGGCGAGCCACCCGACCGAGACCTTGGCCCGCTGACTTGCCCAGGTCGGCGAGCCGCCCTTCGCGGGACCTTGGCCCACTGAGGTTCCCCGGCCGGCGAGCCGCCCCTCGCGGGACCTTGGCCCGCTGAGGTTCCCGGGCTGGCGAGCCGCCGGGCCTGCCGTCGCCTTAGCCCGCCCTCCCTCAGGGGGAGGGGCGGGCGGGGCTAGGGCGGATCAGGTGATCTCCAGCATGCGCTCGCGGACCGCGTACACCACGGCTTCCATGCGCGAGTGCAGTTGCAGCTTGTCCAGGATGTTGCGGACGTGGTTCTTCACCGTGTTCTCGGAGATGAACAGCTGCTTGGCGATCTCCCGGTTGTTCATGCCCTTGGCGACGAGCCGCAGGACCTCCATCTCGCGCTCCGTCAGCCGCGGGACCGGCACCTGCGGCGGGCGTTCGGTCTCCTTGCGGCTCATGCTGGCGAACTCGTTGATGAGCTTGGCCGCCATGGCCGGGTTGATCAGCGACTGCCCCTCGTGGACGCCGCGGACCGCCGCTGGCACGTCGTTGATCTGGACGTCCTTGAGGAGGTAGCCGGTCGCGCCGGCCTTGATGGCCTCGAAGAGGTCTTCTTCCTCGTCGCTCACCGTCAGCATGATGATGCGGGTGCTCGGCACCGAGGCCTTGATGCCCTTGGTCGCCTCGATGCCGTCCTGCCGCGGCATGCGTACATCCATCAACGCCACGTCGGGCATGAGGCGATCGGCCAGCTCGACCGCCTCCTGACCGTCGCTCGCTTCCCCGACCACCTCGATGTCAGGCTCCGCGGCCAGCGCCAGGGCCAGGCTGCGCCTGATCAGCTCGTGATCGTCCACGATCAGCACGCGGATCGGCTCGCCGCCGGAGGGGCGCGCCTCGCCGGACTCCGTCACAAGGCCTCCTCGATGCGCCTCGCGACCGTCGTGTCTCCGGTTCGCTCGCTCGTCCTCGCCTGACTGAGCTCGCTCACGTCTCCTCCTCGTCGGGGGGCCAGAGCCGTCGAACCGCCATGATCGCACGTGTGCCGCGGTTCTCGGGTGGTCGAGAAGATCTTTCCGGCGGCCGTCAGGGCTCTACGAGCCGCAGCACACCGTAGTTGTACCCACGCCGGTTGTAGACGACGGATGGCAGGCCGCTCTCCTTGTCACGGAACAGATAGAAGTCGTGTCCGACCAGCTCCATCTCGAGGAGGGCCTGGTCGATGGTCATGGGCTCTGCTTTGTGGTGCTTCTCCCGGACGATCAGAGGGCCTTCGCCGTCCATCTGGATGGGGACGATGTCGTCGTACTGCTTGTCTTCCGGCAGCCGATCCTCCTCGGGCTCGGCCTCCTCGCGGGCGGGCTCGACCTTGGACGGCGCGGGCGCGGCCAGGTCGGGCATCGTGGCGGTGATCTCCGCCATGGACGGCTGCTTGTGGTTGCCGTGATGGATCTTGCGCCGGTCGGCGAGCCGCCTGAGGCGTCCCTCCAGCTTGTCCATCGCGATGTCCAGAGCGGCGAAACGGTCGTCGGCGCTGGCCTCCGCGCGGATGGCGGGGCCGCGGGTGTGAATGGTCAGCTCGACCCGCTCTCGCTGGTCGGCCGCGCGCACGTTGCGCTCCTTCGACACCTCCACATCGACTCGGATGAGTTTGTTGTCCAGACGCTCGATCCTGGCCAGCTTGGTTGTCACCTGGTCTCGGAACCGATCACTCACTCCCGTGTGCCGGCCCTTGACGATGATGTCCATGCAACAGCCCCCCTTCGTCTAACGACTGAGATAGAGCGCCCGACGACTCGCGTGGTGCCGGGCAGGGTTTTCTGCTGTCCGCCTGTCCTTCAGGGTTACCCTCCTCCGACGCCTCGTCACCGGGAACGCGGGTGGCACCCGTCCGGCCGACCTGGTCTTCGACCCCACATCCGCCTGCTGAGGGTTTCGCAGCTCTGATGCCACTACCGCCCTTCTCTCCTGGCGGGGGACATCTGGACCCCCGGGGAGGCAGGACTTACCCCTAAGCCGCACCGTGATCGGACGACGAAAAGTCGCCTTACGTGGGCCGTTTCGCCTGCGGCTGGCATCGGCTAGCGGAGCCGGGAGCCCCGGCTCTGCGCAACCACGGACCCGAACGGGTGCCATGTTCAGAACGCTATCCGGATCGGCGGCGAATGTCAGCCGGAGGAAGCTCCAAAGGATCACTTTCCGTGATTTTCGCGCGGGGTTACGGGCCGGCTGAATGCCCCGTTTGGTCCCACGGCACCCCTTACAGGACAGGGCGGCAAGCCTTCTGAGCTGCCTCACCGGGCGCTTCCCGCTACGGACATGTGGCCCTCCGGAAGGCAACACACCTGGGCCTTTCTTTACTGACTGTCACCGTGACCATTTCGTGAGATCCGGCGTGTCGCGGCGACGGTGACGGCCAGCGGCACCGTCGCCCCCACCGCCCGCAGCGCCCTCGCGGCGTCCGCGAGCGTGGCTCCCGTCGTGACGACATCGTCCACGACGACCACCTGGGCACGATCGAACACACCCCCGGCCCTCCGCACGAAGCCTGCCGAACTCCCACGTACGCGGACACCACCCCTCCCTGCGACCCGCAGATCATGGACACCTCCTCTCTCTGCGACCGACAGATCGTGGGCACCTCCTCTTCCTGCGACCGACATATCGTGGGCACCTCCTCTCCCTGCGGCCCACAGATCGTGGACCCCTCCTCTCCCTGCGACTTCGAGATCTCGGACAGCGCTCTCAGATACGGAGAAGGACCCGGCCAGGTTCGACACCCGGTCGGCGGAGCTCAGGCCCGACTGGTCGGCCACCTTCCGGCGCTGCCGCAGCGCGGGCCAGAGCGTGGCGGCCACACCCCGTCCGCACAGCCGGCGCACCACCCGCTCCGCCAGCGCGCCCACGTGGTCGTGACCCCGCCCCTTGACGGCCGCCCGCCCACTGGGCACCGGCACCACGATCACCCCCTCCCCTCCCAGAAGAAGCCCGCACTCCTCCACCCCGCGAAGCCCCACCGACCGAGCGCTCCCCCGGCCACGGAACCTCTCCACAGCGCCCTCAGCGCCCTCCTGCGGCGATCGGAGGGCCGCCACGAGGGCGAAGGCCAGAAGGTCGGCGAGGGCCGCCGCCAGGGCCGCCTCACCCCGTTCCTTGTAGGCGATGACGGCCTTGCGCACCACGCCCCCGTACGGAGAAGCGGACCAGCACACGGGAAGCCCATCGGGACACGGCGCGGGCATCCGGCGAGAGGGCACCACCACACGCGCCAGACACTCCTCGCACAGACGCACCCCCGGAGCGCCACAGCCAAGACAGGGCTGCGGCAGCACGACATCAAGCAGACCGGCGAACACGGCCCCAGCATGCCGCCCACCACCGACACTTTCAGTAGCCGAACGGGCACCCAGAGACGCCACCTGTCACGAACGACTCTCTACGGAACTACGGCGGGCTGAGCGGGCCGTCAGGCACGCCTATCGGCGCCCAGCCCGAGGGGGTTCCCAAAAGGATTTTCGCTTTTGGATCTTTCGGGTTTGAACCCAAGACGCTGACCGAGCGTGCGTCCCTCGGGCCCGCACAGAAAAGATCAAGAGAGGCGCGTGCCTCTGCGCTCGCGCCCCGAGAAATTCGGGCTCGCGCCCCAGGAAGCTTCGCACCCGCCCCCGCAAGAGACGCCCGGCTCACGCCTCAAGAAGCTTCAAGCCCACGCCCCAAAAGACATCCGGCTCACGCCCCACAAGGCTTCGCACCCGCGCCCGCGAGAGACGTCCAGCTGGCGCCCCACAAAGCTTCGCATCCGCGCCCGCAAGAGACGCCCGGCTCGCGCCGCAAGAAGCTTCGCGCCGCACCAAAGGACTTCCCGCTCACGCTCCAGGGAGCTTCGCACCCGCGCCCGCAAGAGACGCCCGCCTCACGCCCCAAAGACATCCGGCTGGCGCCCCAAGAAGCCTCACTCCCACGCCCCAAGAAGCCTCACTCCCACGCCCCAAGAGACCTCCGGCTCACGCCGCAAGAAGCTTCCCGCCCGCGCCCAAAGACTTCCCGCTCGCGCCCAAGCAGCTTCCGGCTCGCGGTCGGGGCGGTCGAGCCGATCTGGAGAGCCGCCGGAGCGATCCCCCGAAGTCAGCCCAGGGCGAAGATCGGCTGGTCGACGGCGGTGGCGGGCTTCGGGGTCCAGGTTTGTTTGTCGCGGCTGTACTCGAGGATCTCGTTGCTGTCCTCGGTGGTGGCCAGGATCGCGTCGCCCAGGGCGGCCAGGCGCTCCAGTCGCTTGCTGGTGGTCGGGAGCTGGGTGGTCTCCCCGTCGCCGACGTTGATCTCCTTGACGACCTGGCCCGCCTTGGTCTGGACGAGGACCAGCAGGTGGCCGCCGTCGCTCCAGGCGATGTCCACGATCTCGTCGCCGCCCGAGACCGTGGTCAGCGTCTCGAAGTTGCTCAGCATGGCGTTCCCGCCGCCGCCCGTGAGCGCGCCGACCTGGACCCGGTTGTCGCCGATCTCGACCGCGACGCGGACCCCGTTGCGCGCCATCCGCAGCGAGGTGACGTTCAGCCCCTGGAGGGCGGGCGCGGCGACGCGTTCGGGCCCCCGGCCGACGACCGGGTGGGAGCGGATGACCTCGCCGTTCTGCCGGTCGAACGTCCACAGGCTGCCGTCGCGGTGCCAGGACGGGTCGGTGAGGTCGGCGCCGGGGATGGACTCCTGCCAGCGGCCGTCGGGCGAGTGCCGGGTCACCCAGATGCCGCCCGCCGCGGACCTGGCGGCGATCCGGTCGCGGTCCTTGGAGACGGCGAAGCCGGTGTAGCCCTGGCTGGGCTGTCCGGCGGGGCCGGTCACGGGGTGGCCCTCGCCGTCGCTGCCCAGCACGAAGACCGCGCCGCCGCTGCTGTAGAACACCTGCTTGTCCTCGCTGCCCAGCCAGCTCTCCGGCAGGTTGGCCGGCACGGTGAGCGGGCCGGAGGAGAAGAACTGCTCGCCGTCGAGCAGCACCTCCAGGGTGCGGCCGTTGGCCAGGTTGTTGCTGCTCAGGCTGGCCCTGAGCTGGGCCTGCAGGCCCTGTGTGTAGGTGTCGAGCGGGTTGAACGGGCCGCCCATGTTGATCACCACCCGGTCCTCGCTGGACCGGATCCACCGCACTCTGGCGCCCTCCGGGAACTCGTTGCCGACCGCGCCCTGCAGCCCGCTGGTCGGCCCTTCGGCGAGGCGCTCGACGATGGTCTGGGCGAAGCTCTTGTCGGGGTCGACGCGCAGCCGCAGCCGGTCGACGACCAGCCGGTCGGGCTGCGGGTCGGCGCCGGAGCTGCCGTTGAGGTAGTAGAGGTTGGTGGGACGGTACGCGCGCCGCACGTCGGCGTCGGTGAGCAGCAGGCCCTGCTGCAACCCGTTGACCTTGAAGGCCCCGTTGGCGTCCTTGACCAGGGTGATCGGCCGGTTGATCTTGGGGTCGTCGGACGAGCCGACCGGCACGTACGTGTCGTCCTCGTTGATCTGCGCGATCTTGTTGCCCTGGATGGAGAGGACGGTCTCGTTCTTCTCCTTGTTCTCGACGAGCTCGCCGAACCGGAACGAGTTGTCGATCACCGTGATGGCGCCGTCGGGCTTCCAGACCCGCCTGGCCTCCTCGGTCAGGTACTTGGGCAGCACGGAGGGGTCGTCGTCGTAGGCGGCCATGGCGGCCAGCAGGCCCTCCACGACCTGCTGCGGCCCCCAGTCGGGCTGCGGCGCGACGGCGAGCATGCGCTGGAACGGCACGGTGACGGAGTCGCCGCTGCCCGCGTCGTCCACCGGGAACGGCCCGCCCACAGGGATGACCGCGCAGCCGGTGCCGGCCAGGAGCATGGTGAACGCGAAGGCGGCGGCGCCGCCCAGCCGCCTAATCCTCGTCATGGCCGCCCCCGTCTCCGGTGGCCGGCAGTAGGACCGGCGTCATCTGACCGCGCCAGGTGCGGCGCATCTCGATCTCGGGCGGGACCAGCGACAGCGGGGAGCCCTTGAGGTCGGTGCCGGCCTTCCTGGGCAGGGTGAGCCGGAACTGCGAGCCCTCGCCCGGCTGGCCCCACGCCTGCAGCCAGCCGCCGTGCAGGCCGGCGTCCTCGCGGGAGATCGCCAGGCCGAGCCCGGTGCCGCCGATGGTCCTGGCCCGCGACGGGTCGGCCCGCCAGAACCGGTCGAACACCAGCGTGTCCTCGCCGGGTTTGAGCCCTATGCCGTGGTCGCGCACCGCGACCGCGACCGCGTCCCTGTCGGCGCCGACGGTGACCACGACGTCGCGGCCCTCGCCGTGCTCTATGGCGTTGAACAGCAGGTTGCGCAGGATGCGCTCGACCCGGCGGTTGTCGACCTCGGCCATGCACGGCTCGTTGGGCAACCGCAGCTCGAAGCGGGTGCTGTGGCGCTCGGCCAGCGCCTCGGAGTCGGCGATGGCGCGCAGCACCACGTCGCGGATGTCGACGGAGTCGAGGTCGAGGTCGGCGGCGCCGGCGTCGTACCGGCTGATCTCCAGCAGGTCGGCCAGCATCGACTCGAACCGTTCGAGCTGGGCCTGCATCAGCTCGGCCGAGCGCGAGGCCATCGGCTCGAAGTCCTCGCGCGCGTCGTACAGCAGGTCGGCGGCCATGCGGACGGTGGTGAGCGGGGTGCGCAGCTCGTGCGAGACGTCGGAGACGAACTGCCGCTGCACCTGCGACAGCTCCTCCAGCTGGTGGATCTTGAGCGCCAGGTTGGCGGCCATCTCGTTGAACGAGGTCGCGAGCCTCGCCAGGTCGTCCTCGCCGCGCACCTTGAGCCGCTCGTCGAGCTTCCCGGCGGCCAGCCGCTCGGCGGCCTGGCGGGCGAGCCTGACCGGCGTGACGACCTGGCGGGCCACGAGGTACGCGATGGCGGCGAGCAGCAGCACCAGCCCGAAGCCGACCACGACGATGGCCAGCCGGACGTTCGACAGCATCTGCTCTTCCTCGTCGAACGGGAAGAAGTGGTAGACCTCGTAGCTGCCGTTGACGTGGATGATGGCGCCGATGACGAGGGTCTGCCTGTGCTGGCTCTCGCCGGGCAGCCTGATCGGCTCGGTGTAGCGCTGCGGCCTGTCGATGAACTTCTCGGCCTGGCGGCGCAGCATCTGCTGCAGCGCCTCGGGGATGTTCTGCTGGTTGACGTTGCCCGACGCGCGGGACCGGCCGGGCTCGTCGACGTTGAGGATCAGCACCTCGTAGCGCTTCTTCCAGCCGTCCCTGCCGGTGCCGATGATGTTGTCCATCACCTCGTCGAGCGGGTCGGGCGGCACGCTCTTGCCGGGATCGGAGGACTTGGCCTGGTCGTCCTCGCGCCGGGTGAGCGCGTCGGCGATCTGCAGCCGGTCGGCGGCGGCCTCGCTGGCGGCGGACTGCTGCCGCCGCTCGATGACCGAGTTGTTGATCTGGTCGGACAGGAAGATGCCGAGCACCACCACGACGATCAGCGAGATGACCAGGGTGCTGGTGACGACCTGGAGCTGGAGCGAGCGCCGCCACAGCCGGCGCGCCCTGCCCGCCGCACGACGAGCCCGCCGCCGGATCCCGCCGAGTATCTGGCGGAGGGTCCGGCGGCGTGTGCGTCTCGTCTTGGTCGGGGGCATGGCGGGGAGAGCCGGGTCCCTAAGCGGGACCGGCCTTGTAGCCCACGCCGCGGACCGTCACCACGATCTCGGGGTGCTCGGGGTCCTTCTCGATCTTGGCGCGGAGGCGCTGCACGTGCACGTTGACCAGGCGGGTGTCGGCCGCGTGACGGTAGCCCCAGACCTGCTCCAGCAGGACCTCGCGGGTGAAGACCTGGCGCGGCTTGCGGGCCAGGGCGACGAGCAGGTCGAACTCGAGCGGGGTGAGGTTGATGGTCTCGTCGCCGCGCTTGACCGAGTGTCCGGCCACGTCGATGGTGATGTCGCCGATCTGCAGGATCTCGGGGGTCGGCTCGTCGGTGCGGCGCAGCCTGGCCCGCACCCGGGCCACCAGCTCCTTCGGCTTGAAGGGCTTGACGATGTAGTCGTCGGCGCCCGACTCCAGCCCCAGCACCACGTCGATGGTGTCGCTCTTTGCCGTGAGCATGACGATCGGCACGCCGGACTCCGCCCTGATGCGGCGGGCGACGTCGATGCCGTCGGCGCCGGGCAGCATCAGGTCGAGCAGGACGAGATCGGGGCGCGTGTCGCGGAACGCGTCCAGCGCCTTGTCGCCGTCACTGACAAAGGATGGTTCGAAGCCCTCTCCGCGCAACACGATGCCGAGCATCTCGGCGAGAGCGGCATCGTCATCGACGACCAGCACGCGACCTTTCATGGCCCCTCATTCGTTCTACGCATTCTGGGACATACCTGCACGGTCGGTGAAGGTTACCCCCGCTCGGCCCATGAGTGTGACATGAGTCCCGCGAAAGGTCTGTATCAGGCTCGCGCCGCGACCGCTTTCTTCAGTCTGCGGTAACGGAAGGTCTTTCGGCCACCCTGGACGAGATCCGCCGCGCCGAAACGCGTGGAATGCGAGCCAAGATGCGGTCTTCTCGACGGCGCGACGCCACCCAGCCGCCCAGCGTGCCAGGATTGGGATATGTCAGACGGTCACGGTTCCGCGTCAGAGAGGCCTTCGGGCTGGGCAGCGGAGCAGCCCCCGCCCTACGGCGCGCCTCCGGCGTCGCCGTGGACCGCCCCCGGCAGCGAGCAGCCGCCGCCTTCCGGTCCTCCCTACGAAGCCGGCCCCCAGTCCGGCGGGCAACAGTCTTACGGGCCGCCCCACGGCCCCTACCCGCAGGGCCAGCCCTACGGGTACGGTCCCCACCCGCCCGCGCTGCGGCCCGGCATCATCCCCCTGCGCCCGCTCGCTCTGGGCGACATCTACGACGGCACCATCAAGCTGATCCGCTCCAACCCGAAGGCCGTGCTCGGGCTGTCGGCGGTCGCGGCGCTGCTCGCCGCCATCCCGCTGGCCGTCGGCCAGGGCTTCGTGTTCGGCGCCGTCGCGCCGCTGATGAACGACCCCGCCGCCCTCCAGGCCGAGGACCCGGCCGGCACCTACGGCATGCTCGGGGCCCAGTACGTCAGCGCCTTCGTCTCGTACGCGATCAGCTTCGTCGCGGTGACGGTGCTGACCGGGGTGCTGACGCGCATCCTCGGCCGGGCCGTGTTCGGCGGCAAGATCACCACTCAGGAGGCGTGGCAGACGACCAGGAGGCGGCTGCCCGCCCTGTTCGGCGTCGTCGGGCTGCTGGCCCTCATCATGCTGGCCCCGGTGGCCGTCATGGCCGCGGTTCTCGTGGTCGCCTTCGGCACCGTCGCCGGGGGCTCGCCCGAGGCGGCCGGCGGGCTGCTCCTGCTGTTCCTGCTGATGATCGTGCTCTACATCGGGTACGTGTTCTTCTTCCGCACGCGCTTCGCCTTCGCGCCCGCGGCCGTGGTGCTGGAGGGCAGGGGGCCTGTCGACGCGATGCGCCGGTCGTGGAACCTGGTGACCGGCGACTTCTGGCGCGTCCTCGGCATCCTGTTCCTGACCACGCTGGTGGTCGGGCTGATCGCCAGCATCCTCCAGGTGCCGTTCATGATCGTCGGGATGGTGATCGGACTGGTGGGCAGCGGGTCGGTGGCGACGATCGTGATCGGTTCCATCCTGGTCGCCGTCGGCGGCACGCTCGGCGCCATGATCACCTACCCGTTCGAGGCGGGCGTCGCCGGGCTCCTGTACGCGGACCGCCGCATGCGGGGCGAGGCCTTCGACCTCGTCCTGCAGACGGCGGCCATCGAGCAGCAACGGCAGGGCTGGGTGCATTCGACGGCCGACGAGCTGTGGCACCCGTCCAACTCCGCCAAGTCGTGAGCCCGATCGGCAGGGACGAGGCCGCCGGGCGTGCGGCGCGCGAGCTCCTCGACCCTCAATACGCTCGGGAGCCGCTGTTCGACCGGCTGCAGCGCTGGTTCTTCCAGTTCGTCAACGACCTGCTCGACACGGTGGCCGGTGGCGGCACCGCGGGCGGCGTGCTGGCGGCGATCGTCATCCTGCTGCTGCTCGTGGGCGTCGCGGCGCTGGTCGTCTGGCAGGTCCGCCGCGCCGGCCGGCGCAGGGCCGCCGCTCCCGGCGAGCTGTTCGACACCCGGCGGCTGACGGCGGCCGAGCACCGTGAGGCCGCCGAGCGGCTCGCCGCCGAAGGCCGGTGGACGGAGGCGATCCAGGAGCGGCTGCGCGCCATCGCCCGCGACCTGGAGGAGCGCGCCCTGGTCGACGGCATGCCGGGCCGCACCGCCGCCGAGCTCGCCGCCGAGGCCGGCCGGGCGCTCCCGCCGTTCGCCGCCGACCTGGCGGCGGCGGCCCGCTCCTTCGACGACGTCACCTACGGCGACGTCCGCGGCACCCCCGCGGCCTACGAGTCCATGAGCACGCTGGACACCCGCCTCGCGACCGCCCGCCCGGCCGCCCTGGGAGCCACCCCATGACCCTTCCCCGCCCATCGCCCCCGCACGACCGCCCCGTCCAGGCCACCCCAGCAGGACACCACCCCCTGGAAGGACGCCGGGCCGGGAGGCCGGGTGGGGTGCGGTTCGGAGGTTCTGATGGCCGGTGAAGGCGTGCGGGTGAGGCCGGAGGAGAGCGTTCCGGCGTCGGGCGGGCTGGCGCCGGCGGCCGGGGGCGGGTCGGTGCCGACGTCGCCGACCGTGCGGTCCGTGTGGCGGGGCGGCCGGCTGATCGCGCTGCTCGGCCTGATCGTCGTGGCGGTCGCCACGGCCGTGGTGCTGCTCGGCCCCGACCGGGGCGCCCAGCGCTTCCTCGATCCGGACGACACCTCGCTGCAGGGCTCCAAGGCGCTGGCCGAGCTGCTGCGGGCCAGAGGCGTCACGGTGGACCGGGTGGACTCGGCGGAAGCGGCCAGGGCCCTGGGCGGCGACAGACTGCTGTTCGCCGGCGACACGACGTACGTGGACACGTCCGCCCTGGCCTCGCTCCCCGGCGACCGGCTGATCGTGGGCTTCTACGACCTGCCGACGCTCGCCCCGAACGTCGACCCGGTGCCGGAGGCGGTGCGGGAGCGCTCGCGCGACCCCGAGTGCGCGCTGCCCGCCGCGACCGCCGCGGGGAGCGCCTACATCGGCGGGGTCGCGTTCGAGGTCCCCACCGGCGGCACGGGGTGCTATCCGTCGCATGAGGGCTCGACGCTCGTCAGCTTCCCGAACGGGTCCGGCACGACCACGGTCGTCGGCAGCGCCTCGTTCATGACGAACCTGCGCCTGGCCGAGGACGGCAACGCCGCGCTGGCGCTCAACCTGCTCGACACCGGCAAGCCCGTGACCTGGCTGGTGTCCCCCGACACCCCGCCCACCGGCGACCTGGCGGGCATCGAGGGCCGCTCCATGTACGACCTCATGCCCGCCGGCGTCGGCTGGTCGCTGGTGATGGCGTGCGTGGCGGTGGCGCTGGTGGCGTTCTGGCGGGGCAGGCGGCTCGGCCCCGTCGTGGTGGAGCGGCTGCCGGTGGTGGTGCGGGCCGCCGAGACGGTGGAGGGCCGCGGCAGGCTCTACCGCGCCAGGAAGGCCAGGGCCAGGGCCGCCGACGCGCTGCGGGCGGGCGCGATCGACCGGCTGACGCCCCGGCTCGGGCTGGGCCAGGGCGCGGACAGCCGGGAAGTGGTGGCGGCGATCGCCGTACGGACGGGTGAGGACGCGCAGCGGGTCGGCGCCGCGCTGTACGGGCCTTCGCCGGAGACGGACGACGAGCTGGTCGCCCTGGCCGGATACGTGGACCACATCGAAAGGAAGGTCAGTGAGCTCTGAGCATTTCGCCCGGACGGCGGCCCCCGCGGACGCGGCCAGGGAGGCGCTGAGCGCGCTCCGGGCCGAGGTGTCCAAGGCCGTCGTCGGGCAGGACGCGGTGGTGACCGGGCTGGTCATCGCCCTGCTGTGCCGGGGACACGTGCTGCTGGAGGGCGTGCCGGGCGTGGCCAAGACGCTGATGGTCCGCACCCTCGCCGCGGCGCTGTCGCTGGATTTCAAGCGGGTGCAGTTCACCCCCGACCTGATGCCGGGCGACGTGACCGGCTCGCTCATCTACGACGCGAAGACGGCGGAGTTCGAGTTCCGCGAGGGCCCGGTGTTCACGAACCTGCTGCTCGCCGACGAGATCAACCGCACCCCGCCGAAGACCCAGGCGGCGCTGCTGGAGGCGATGGAGGAGCGGCAGGTGAGCGTGGAGGGCGCGGCCCGCCCGCTGCCCGACCCGTTCGTGGTGTGCGCGACGCAGAACCCCGTCGAGTACGAGGGCACCTACCAGCTCCCCGAGGCCCAGCTGGACCGGTTCATGGTGAAGCTGACGGTGCCGCTGCCGCCGCGTGACCAGGAGATCGCGGTGCTGGAGCGGCACGCGCTCGGCTTCGACCCGCGCGACCTGTCGGAGATCAAGCCGGTGGCGACGGCCACCGACCTGGAGGCGGGCCGCCAGGCGGCGGCGCAGGTGCACGTCGCCCCCGAGGTGCTCGGCTACATCGTGGACGTCGCCCGCGCCACCAGGAACTCGCCGTCGCTCCAGCTCGGCGTCTCGCCGCGCGGGGCGACCGCGCTGCTGGCTGCCTCACGGGCGTGGGCGTGGCTGTCGGGCCGCGCGTACGTGACTCCGGATGACGTCAAGGCGCTGGCCAGGCCCGCGCTCCGGCACCGGGTGCAGCTGCGGCCGGAGGCGGAGCTGGAGGGCGCGACCGCCGACGGCCTGCTCGACGGCATCCTCGCCTCGGTCCCGGTCCCGCGCTGATGGCGCTGACGGGACGCGCCGGGCTGGTCGCGGCGCTCGGGATCGTGGTGGTGCTGTTCGCCCCGCAGCCCGGCCCCGCGCTGGCCGGGGTGTGCCTGCTGCTGGCCGCCGGGATCCTCGTGGACCTGGTGTTCGCGGGCGCGGTGCGGCCGCTGCGCTTCCACCGGTCGGGCGAGCGGCTGGTGCGGCTCGGGCAGCGGGCGACGGTGGAGCTGACGGTCGAGAACCCGGGGAGCAGGCGGGTGCGCGGGGTGCTGCGCGACGCGTGGCCGCCGTCGGCCGGGGCGGCGCCGCGCGAGCTGGCGCTGGACGTGCCGGCCGGCGAGCGCCGCAAGCTGGTGGTGACGCTCACCCCGACCAGGCGCGGCGACCGCGAGTCCGTGGCGGTGACCGTGCGCTCGCGCGGGCCGCTGGGGCTGGCCGCCCGCCAGGGCAACCACTACTCCCCCTGGTCCGTGCGGGTGCTGCCGCCGTTCCTGTCGCGCAAGCACCTGCCGTCCCGGCTGGCCAGACTGCGCGAGCTGGAAGGTCAGCATCCGGCGCTGGTGCGCGGGCAGGGCACCGAGTTCGACTCTCTGCGCGAGTACGTGATCGGCGACGACGTGCGCTCGATCGACTGGCGGGCCACCGCGCGGCGGCACGACGTGGTCGTGCGCACCTGGCGGCCGGAGCGCGACCGGCGGGTGCTGATCGTGCTCGACACCGGCCGCACCTCGGCGGGCCGGGTCGGCGCGGCGCCGATCCCGCTGGCCGGGGCGGTCGCGGACGGCCAGGGCGGGCTGCTGGTGCGTCCCGCACCGCGTCCCGAGCCCGGGTGGCCGCGGCTGGACTGGTCGATGGACGCGGCCCTGCTGCTGGCCGCGCTCGCCGCCAGGGCCGGCGACCGGGTGGACTTCCTGGCCTACGACCGGTCGGTGCGCGCCTGGCTGAGCGGCGCCTCCCGCACCGAGCTGCTGTCGTCGCTGGTCAACGTGATGGCGCCGATCGAGGCCGAGCTGGTCGAGGCCGACGCGCAGGGCATGGTGGCCGCGATCCTGTCCCGGGCCAAGCGCCGCTGCCTGGTGGTGCTGCTCACCGACCTGAACGGGGCCGCGATGGACGAGGGTCTGATGCCCGTGCTGCCCCAGCTCTCCTCGCGCCACCTGGTGCTGGTGGCGGGCGTGTCGGATCCGCGGGTGGCGGCGATGGCCTCCGGACGGGGCACGGCCGAGGAGGTGTACGACGCGGCGGCGGCCGAGCACGCCCGGCTGGAACGCCGGCGGATCACGGCCAGGCTGCGCCGCCACGGCGTCGAGGTGGTCGACGCGCCGCCCGACGACATCGCGCCCGCGCTGGCCGACCACTACCTGGCGCTGAAGGCCGCGGGCCGGCTCTAGCCGCTCGGGGCCACGTCGGGGGCGTCCTCCAGGTCACCGGTCTGGTCGTCGCGGGCCGCGCGGCGTCCGAACGCGATCACGTACCCGAGGAAGACCACCTCGGCGAACACCCCGATGCCGACGCGGGCGGCGGTGGGGAGCCCGGACGGCGTCACGAACGCCTCGATCAGGCCCGACACGAACAGCACCACGACCAGCCCGAGCGCGACCGCCATCACCGCTCTGCCGTGCTCGGCCAGCACCTCGACGCGTCTGCGGGGGCCTGGCGCGATGACGGTCCAGCCGAGCCGCATGCCGACGGCGGCGGCGAGGAACACGGCCGTGAGCTCCAGCAGGCCGTGCGGGGTGATGAGGCCGAAGAAGATGTCGAGCTTGTCCCTGGAGGCCATGAGTCCGCCAGAGATGCCGACGTTGGCGGCGTTCTGCCAGAGCACGTAGGGAATCGGCAGGCCCAGGAGGACGGCGTAGGCGATGACCTGGAGCGACACCAGCGCGTTGTTGATCCACACGCGGTTGGCGAAGGACGCCGCGGGGTTCTCCGAGTAGTAGTCTGCGAAGTCGTGCTCGACCAGCTGGGTGATCGCCTCCTCGGTGGCGATCGAGGCCTGCACCCTCGGGTCGCCGGCCACCCACGCGCCGAGCGCCCAGGCCACCGCCACGAACGCCAGCGACGTGGCGAGCCACCACCAGCGCGTCCGGTAGGCCACCACCGGGAAAGAGACCGTGAAGAAGCGGACGACCTCCCGCCAGGCCGGGTTGCGGGAGCCGGTGACGGCCGAGCGGGCGCGGGCGACCAGCGCCGACAGCCGGCCGGCCAGCATCGCGTCCGACGAGGAGGAGCGGACGATCGACAGGTGGGTCGACACCCGCTGGTAGAGGTCGACGAGCTCGTCCACCTCGGCCCCCGTCAGGGAGGAGCGGTGCTTGACCAGGTGCTCCAGCCGATCCCATGTCGGGCGGTGGGCCGAGACGAACGCGTCGATGTCCACGTGACCATTCTGGCCGCTCACGCGGGCGGTCATTGCCGTTAGGCTCCACATATGTCAGAGGTTGTGACCGGTGACGCCGTCGTCCTGGAGGTACGGGTAGCGCAGTTCCCCTCGCGCGCCCTGGCCTTCTTCATCGACTACGCCATCCAGATCCTGCTCCTGATCGGAGGGCTGAGCACGCTGCCGTACCTCGCGGCGTTCACCGATCCGGCGATGTTCGCGGCCGTGGTGACCCTGTTCCTGTTCCTGGTCATGGTCGGCTATCCGGTGATCTTCGAGACGGCCACGCGCGGGCGCAGCCTCGGCAAGCTGGCGCTCGGGCTGCGGGTGGTGAGCGACGACGGCAGCCCCGAGCGGTTCCGGCAGGCGCTGTTCCGCGGGCTCGCCGGGCTCGTGGAGTTCTGGGCCTTCTTCGGGGCGCCGGCGCTGATCTCCTCGCTCGTCTCGCAGAAGGGCAAGCGGCTGGGCGACCTGTTCGCCGGGACGATGGTGATCTCGGAGCGGGGGCCGCGCGACAACTCCGACGCCATCGTGATGCCGCCGCAGCTGGCGTCCTGGGCGGCGTCCCTGGAGCTGTCACAGGTGCCGGACGAGGTGGCGACGGCCGCCCGTCACTACATCCTCCGCTGGCATGACCTGTCGCCGCGGATCCAGTACGAGATGGGGGTGCGGATCGCCACCCAGATGGCGTCGTTCGTGTCCCCGGCCGCGCCGCCGGGGGTGCCGCCGCACGCCTACCTCAGCGCCGTGCTCGCCGAGCGCCGCCGCCGCGAGCAGGCCCGCCTGATGCGCCAGGCCGCGCCTTCCCCGTACGCGCCGCAGACCGGCCCGTACGGCCCCCCTCCCGTCCAGCCGACCTCGTACGGGCCCGCCGCCGGTCCTCAGGGCGGGCCGAATCCGTACGGACCGCCGGCGCCGCCCGCTTCGGAGGGGACCGGCGGGTTCGCGCCGCCGCAGTGAGGGGCGCCGGCCCCGGTGAGCCGGGACCGGCGCTGATGGTCGGGTCGTGGCCTAGTGGCGGCCCGAGCCTCCACCGGGGTAGGACTCCTGGGTCTGGACGTTGAGGATGTCGCTGCGGACGTGCGACGCCCCCTTGACCAGCGGGTCGTCGATCTTCAGCACGTCGAGGCCGTTGTCGAAGTCGGCCGCGTACACGTACCCGTTGTAGTAGTACGCCGACCAGACACCGCCGCCGCTGCCGTCGGCCTTCGGCCCGCGCTCGAAGTAGCCGAACTCGCGCGGGTTGGCCGGGTCGGTGAAGTCGATGAACGAGACGCCGCCCATGTACCAGGCCTGGACCATGATGTTCTTGCCCTTGACCGGGATCAGCGAGCCGTTGTGCGCCACGCAGTTCTCGGTGTCGGCCTGGTGCCGCGGGATCTTGAAGTAGCCCTGGAAGACCAGCTCGCCGCGGTGGATGCGGTAGATGGCGTCCGCGCCGCGGTTCGGCCCGACGGTCTCGTTGCAGGTGGCCGCGCCGCCGCCGCCGAGCTCGTCGGTGAACAGCACCGTCCTGGCGTCGTTGGTGAAGGTCGCCGAGTGCCAGAAGGCGAAGTTCTCGTCCGTGGTCCTGGCGGTCACCTGCGGGTTGAGCCGGTCGCGGATGTCGAACAGCACGCCGTCACCCATGCAGGCGCCGGCCGCGATGTCCTTCTCCGCGTAGACGGTGATGTCGTGGCAGCCGGTGGTGGGCACGAGCAGCCCCGGCTGGGTCTCGTTGCCGCCGTCGGGGAAGACGACCGGCGTGGCGGCCACGTGCGCCTGCGTCGGGTTGCGCAGCGGCACCTTGATGATGGAGATCTTGTCGTGCGGAGGCTGGCAGTCGGGCAGGTTGGCCGCCGGCAGGTACGACGAGACGTAGACGTAGACGTTCTTGTTCCGGTCCCGGCCCTTGCCGGGCACCAGGGTCAGGGTGTGGGAGCCGCAGTCGGTCTCGACCGACTTGATGTAGCGGGGGTTGCGCTTGTCGCGGATGTCGAAGATCCGGACGCCCTCCCACGACTCCTTGATCGCGGCGCTCTGCCCGGTGCTGTTGCACGAGTCGTCGCTGCGGGAGCTGTCGACGGCGGCGAACAGCAGGTCGCCGTAGACGCTGAGGTCCATCTGGGCGCCGGGGCAGACGACCGAGCTGACGACCTTGGCCCGCTTCGGGTTCTTGATGTCGTAGATCGAGAATCCGCCGTAGTTGCCGACGTAGGCGTAGTCGCCCTGGAAGGCGATGTCGGTGTTGATGGTGCCGGCGAGCGGCGCCGGCTTGGGGATGTTGAGCACGTGGCTCACGTTCGGGCTGTGGACGATCGTGTCCGCGGGCGGGATGTCACCCGCGGTGGCGGGTAACGCCGTAAGGCTCAGGGCGACGGCTGCGCCTGCCGCGAGCAGCGTTCGGAACATACGGGACATGCAGAGAGCCTCCTTGGTCTCGTGTTTCCTCATGCCGAAGGCGGCGGGGCCCCGGTGAGGTCCCGCCGCCGACGGACGATCAGTGGTGCCCGTGGTCCTTGTAGGACTGCTGGGTCTGGGCGTTGAGGATGTCGAACTTCACGCCGTTGGCCTTGTTGGTCCGCGGGTCGTTGATCTTGAGGACGTCGAGTCCCAGGTTGAAGTCCGAGCCGTAGATGTAGCCGTTGTAGTAGTAGGCCGACCAGTGGCCGCCGCTGAGCGGGTTGGGCGCGTCGGGCCCGCGCTCGAAGAAGGCGATCTCCTGGGCGTTGGCCGGGTCGGTGAAGTCGACGACCGAGATGCCGCCCTGGTACCAGGCCTGGACCATGATGTCCTTGCCCTTGACCGGGATCAGCGAGCCGTTGTGCGCCACGCAGTTCTCGGTGTCGTCCTGGTGCCGCGGGATCTTGAAGTAGCCGCGGAAGGTCATCTGGCCGTCGGCGCCGATGTCGTAGTACGCGTTGGCGCCGCGGTCCGGCCCGATGGCCGCGTTGCAGGTCGCCCTGGTGCCGCCGCCGAGTTCGTCGGTGAAGATCACCCGCGAGCCGCTGTTGTTGAAGGTGGCGGAGTGCCAGAAGGCGAAGTTGGTCTCGTCGCGGACGGTCGCGGTCACCCTCGGGTTCTCCGGGTCACGGATGTCCATGAGGATGCCCTCGCCCATGCAGGCGCCGGCGGCGATGCCCTTCTCCGGGTAGGCGGTGATGTCGTGGCAGCCGGTGGTGGCCGACTTGCCGTTGGGGTACGAGCCGGGCACGCCGGGGAAGCCGCCGTCGGGGAACAGGTTCGGCGTGGCGATGACCGATGCCGAACCCGGGTCCCGCAGCGGGACCTTGACGATGGAGATCAGGTCGTGCGGCGGCTGGCAGTCGGGGAAGGCCGCGTTCGGGCTGTACGAGGAGATGTAGAGGTAGACGTTCTTGCCGCGGCGGTCGGGGACGAGCGTGTGCGTGTGGGAGCCGCAGTTGGTCTCGACGGACTTGATGTACCGCGGGTTCTTCTTGTCACGGACGTCGAAGATCCGGACGCCCTCCCACGACTCCTTCACGGCCGCGCTCTGGCCGGTGCTGTTGCAGGAGTCGTCGTTGCGGGAGGAGTCGACGGACCCGAACACCAGGTCACCGTAGACGCTGATGTCCATCTGGCCGCCGGGGCAGACCACGGAGCTGACTACCTTGGTCTTCTTGGGGTTCTTGATGTCGTAGATCGAGAAGCCGTAGTAGTTGCCGACGTAGGCGTAGTCACCCTGGAAGGCCATGTCCGTGTTGATGTCGGCCAGGGCCTCGGGCTTGGGCACGTTGGTGACGTGCGTGATGTTCTGGCTCTTGACGATCTCGCCGGGAGCCGGGATGTCCGCAGCCTGCGCGGGGAGGCCGGCCATCACCAAGGTGAGGGCGGCTCCAGCGAGGACGAGGAACCTGCGGGTGGACGGCACGGGAGGTGTCCTCCTATAAAGGGGGCATAAATGGTGAAATTTTCACCCTTCAACTCCGCTCACGACCAGCACGCAATATGTCAAACATTAGAGCAGGTTGCCCTCTATTAATGATCACCATTCCCTCCTAGAATGCGACGTTCCGACCGAAACCGTCAGGAGGCTGAGTGCGCGCTGCGCTCGTCGTCGTCACCGGTGCCCTCACGATATTCGCCGTTTCCGGCTGCACCTCAGAGACTCAGGCCCCGCGCGCCGACTCGACGGCGCCGGTCATCGCCCCCGGCAAGCCCGGCGAGGAGGCCAGGACGCTCGCTCCGGGTGAGGCGGTCACCGCCGTGCCCCAGGCGAGCGCGAACGCGGCCGACGTCGCGTACGTCCAGGACATGATCGTCCATCACCAGCAGGCGCTCGACATGGCCATCCTGGCGCCGAACAGGGCGGAGTCGGCCAAGCTCAAGAGCCTCGCCTCGCGGATCAAGGACTCCCAGGGCCCGGAGATCCAGTGGATGCGCACCTGGCTGCAGCAGCAGGGCCAGCGGGTGCCCGACCACCACGCCGCGCACGACGGCATGGCCGGCATGGCCACGCCCGAGCAGATGGAGCAGCTGAAAGCGGCGTCGGGCCAGGCGTTCGACCGGCTGTTCCTGGAGCTGATGATCAAGCACCACGAGGGCGCGATCGAGATGTCGACCGAGGTGCTCAAGGGCGGCTCGCACCTGCGGATCGAGGAGCTGGCCAACGACGTGGGCGTCACCCAGCTCTCGGAGATCCGGCGGATGCGCGAGATGCAGGCGGCCGGTTAGCGCTAGGAGCCGCTGCGCCAGGAGTGGAGGTAGGACTCCTGGTCGCCGGTGAGCACGTCGATGCCGATGCCGGCGGCCACCAGCTTGAGCCTGGCCACCTCCTGGTCGATCTCCTGGGGTACGTCGTACACGCCGGGCGCCATCCCCGCCCGCTCGCGGGCGAGCCAGGCGACGGCGAGCGCCTGCGCGGAGAACGACATGTCCATCACCGCGGCCGGATGGCCCTCGGCGGCGGTGAGGTTGACCACCCGGCCCTCGGCGAGCAGCAGCAGGCGGCGGCCGTCGGGCAGGACGTACTCGTCGGTGTTGGGCCGGATCCCGCGGTGCACCTCGCTCGCCAGCTCGTCCAGCGCCCGCACGTCGATCTCCACGTCGAAGTGGCCGGCGTTGGCCAGGATCGCCCCGTCCTTCATGGCCGCCACGTGCGCGGCCGTGATCACGTCGCGGTTGCCGGTGACGGTGATGAACACGTCACCCGCCGGGGCCGCCTGCTCCATCGGGCGCACCTCGTACCCCTGGAGGGTGGCGTCGAGTGCCTTAACCGCGTCGATCTCCGTCACGATCACCCGCGCGCCCAGCCCCTTGGCCCGCTCGGCCACGCCGCGCCCGCAGTAGCCGAACCCGGCGACCACGACCGTGCTCCCGGCCAGCATGGTGTTGGTAGCCCGCATGATGCCGTCGAGCGTCGACTGGCCGGTGCCGTAGCGGTTGTCGAACATCCGCTTGGTCCGGGTGTCGTTGACCGCCACCATCGGGAAGCGCAGCGCCCCCTCGGCGGCCATCTGCCGGAGCCTGATGACGCCGGTGGTGGTCTCCTCGCACCCGCCCGACACCCCGTCGAGCAGGTCGGTGCGCTCGGTGTGGAGGATGTTGACCAGGTCGCAGCCGTCGTCGAGCACCAGGTCGGGCCGCACGTCGAGGGCCTGGTGGATGTGGCGGTAGTAGGTGGCCCGGTCGACGCCCGCCCTGGCGTGCACGGCCACGCCGTAGCCGCGCAGCGCCTCCGCCACGTCGTCCTGCGTCGACAGCGGGTTGGAGGCGGCCAGCGCGATCTCCGCGCCGCCCGCCTTGAGCGTGCCCATCAGCACCGCGGTCTCGGCCGTGACGTGCAGGCACGCGGCCACCCGCAGCCCGTCGAGCGGCCGCGCGGCGGCGAACCGCTCCCCGAGCGCGGTCAGCACCGGCATCGAACGGGCGGCCCACGAGATGTGCCGCTCCCCGCTCTCCCACAGATCCATGCAAGCCTTCAGACACCAAGGCTCCGGAGGGGCGCCCGCCCCTCCGGAGCATCGAACACGCCGGAGATCAGTAGCGGTAGTGGTCGGGCTTGTACGGGCCCTCGACGTGGACGCCGATGTAGGCCGCCTGCTCCTTGGTCAGCTGGGTGAGCTTGACGCCGAGGGCGTCGAGGTGCAGCCTGGCGACCTTCTCGTCGAGGTGCTTGGGCAGCACGTAGACGTCGATCGGGTAGTCCTCCGTCTTGGTGAACAGCTCGATCTGCGCGATCACCTGGTTGGTGAACGAGTTGGACATGACGAACGACGGGTGGCCGGTGGCGCAGCCGAGGTTCATCAGCCGGCCCTCGGCGAGCACGAGGATGGAGTGACCGTCGGCGAACACCCACTCGTCGACCTGCGGCTTGATGTTGCGCCGCTCGATGCCGGGGGTCTTGGCCAGGCCGGCCATGTCGATCTCGTTGTCGAAGTGGCCGATGTTGGACACGATCGCCTGGTGCTTCATCCGCGCCATGTGGTCGGCGGTGATGATGTTGAAGTTGCCGGTGGTGGTGACGAAGATGTCGGCGATGCCGACGACGTCGTCCAGCGTGGTGACCTGGAAGCCGTCCATGGCGGCCTGGAGCGCGCAGATCGGGTCGATCTCGGTGACGATGACCCGGGCGCCCTGGCCGCGCAGCGCGTCGGCGCAGCCCTTGCCGACGTCGCCGTAGCCGCACACCACGGCCACCTTGCCGCCGATGAGCACGTCGGTGGCGCGGTTGAGGCCGTCGATGACGGAGTGGCGGCAGCCGTACTTGTTGTCGAACTTGGACTTGGTGACCGAGTCGTTGACGTTGATCGCCGGGAACAGCAGCTGGCCGTTCTTGTGCATCTCGTAGAGACGGTGCACGCCGGTGGTGGTCTCCTCGGTGACGCCCTTGATGCCCTCGGCGATCCGGGTCCAGCGCTTCTCGTCGGTGACGGTGCGCTTGAGGAGGCCGATGATGACGTGCCACTCCTCGGGGTCCGCGTCGGTGGCGTCCGGCACGAAACCGGCCTTCTCGTACTCGGCGCCCTTGTGGACCAGGAGCGTGGCGTCGCCGCCGTCGTCGAGGATCATGTTGGGGCCGTCGGCGCCGGGCCAGGTGAGCGCCTGCTCGGTGCACCACCAGTATTCCTCGAGCGTCTCGCCCTTCCAGGCGAACACGGGCACGCCCTTGGGGTCGTCGGCGGTGCCGTCGGGGCCGACGACGACCGCGGCGGCGGCGTGGTCCTGGGTGGAGAAGATGTTGCAGCTCACCCAGCGCACCTCGGCGCCGAGCGCGACCAGCGTCTCGATGAGGACGGCGGTCTGGATGGTCATGTGCAGGGAGCCCATGATCTTCGCGCCGCGGAGGGGCTGGGAGGCCGCGTATTCACGGCGGATCGCCATGAGGCCGGGCATCTCGTGCTCGGCGAGCCGGATCTCCTTGCGGCCGAACTCGGCCAGTGAAAGGTCGGCGACCTTGAAGTCCATCTGCGTTACCCCTCGCGTCATCGTGTGGTCGCGGACGAGTCTAGGCGGCAGTCCGGCAAGGTCGCACCCCGAGACCCCGGAAGTTGACGTAAGAATGTAAGAATGCGAATCACGGAAGCGGCCAAGCGGCTCGGCATGTCCCCCAGGATGCTCCGCTACCGGGAAGCTCTCGGGCTGCTGCCACCGGTGCGCGGTCGCGGCGCGCACCGGCGTTTCGGCCCTGAGGAGCTCGCCGCCGTCGCCCACGCGGTGGAGCTGGAGAAGCGGTTCGACGTCTCACCGGCCGAGCTGGCGTTCGCGCTGCGCGCGCTCAGCGAGCCGGCCGTCGCCGCGAGCGTGCGCGAGCTGGGCGTGCGCATCGGCCGCATCCAGGTGCCGCGCAGGGCGCTGGACTTCGAGAAGGAGAAGGCGCTGCGCCTGCTGCGAACCCCGGGTGCCGGCGATACGTCGAACAGGGCATGAAGGAGCTGCTGCTGGCCACCGTGCTGGCCCTCACCCCCGCGCAGACCGCCGCCGACGTCCAGGTCTACTTCTCCAAGGGGCACGGGGTGCCCGGCAAGGTCGTGCCGGTCACCAGGACCTCCCCGCACGCCGGCGTCGCCAGGTTCGCCGTCGAACAGCTCCTCAAGGGCCCCACCGCCGCCGAGCGGCGCCGCGGCCTGCACTCCGAGCTGACCGGCAAGCTCCGCGGCCGCTCCGACTGCGGCGCCGACTTCACGCTGAAGATCCGCAAGGGCACCGCCACGCTCCGCTTCTGCCGCACGGTCTGGGGCTCAGGAGTCGGCTCCGACGCCCGGGCGCTGCGTACGATCGAGGCGACGCTCAAGCAGTTCGCCACCGTCAAGAAGGTCGTGACGCTGGCCAGAGACGGCCGGTGCCTGTTCGACCAGACCGACTCGGGCAGGTCGTGCGTCACTGGCCACGAGTGACCGGTCAGACCGTGGGCGACACCTCACGGTCGAGGTCGGGCTCCAGGTAGATGACGCGGGCGATCGGCACCGCCTCGCGGATGCGCCGCTCGGCCTCGTCGATGCCCTGGGCGATCTCCGGCGCGGTGTCGGACCGCGTCACCGCGATCTTGGCGGCCACCAGCAGCTCCTCCGGGCCGATGTGCAGCGTCTTCATGTGGATGACGCGGTCGACCTGCGAGGAGGCTTCGAGCGCGGCGCGGATGCGACCCTCCATCTCGGGGGCGGCGCTCTCGCCGAGCAGCAGCGACTTGGTCTCCACGGCCAGGATCACCGAGATGACGGCGAGCAGGGCGCCGATCATGAGGGTGCCGACGGCGTCCCAGATCGGGTTGCCCGTCACCACGGCCATCGTCACGCCGAACAGCGCGAAGATCAGGCCGAGCAGCGCGCCGAGGTCCTCCAGCAGGATGACGGGCAGCTCGGGCGCCTTGGACCGGCGGATGAACGCCATCCACCCCTGATCGCCGCGGACCGCGTTGGCCTCGATGATGGCCGTGCGGAACGAGAAGATCTCGGCGATGATCGCGAAGATGAGCACGCCGAACGCCCAGCCGGGCGAGGTGAGCGGCTCGGCGTGGGTCAGCTTGTGATAGCCCTCGTACAGCGAGAACAGCGCGCCGATCGCGAACAGCACCACGGCCACCACGAACGCGTAGAAGTAGCGCTCGCGCCCGTAGCCGAACGGGTGCTCGCGGGTGCTGGCCCGCTTGGCCCGCTTGCCGCCCAGCAGCAGCAACGCCTGGTTGCCCGAGTCGGCGACGGAGTGGATGCCCTCGGCCAGCATCGACGACGACCCGGTGAAGGCCGCCGCCACGAACTTCGCGACCGCGATGGACATGTTCGCGGCCAGAGCCGCGATGATTGCTTTGGTTCCGCCGCTCGCACTCACCGGTCGTCTCCAGTCATACGATCACAAAGTCCTGGACGGATGGATCCTAGTGGGAAATCCGAGCCCTCAACTCCGTGATCGGCCGCACCGGGGTCGGGTCGACGCCGTAACCCAGCGCGAGATAGGTGCTGGCGAAATCCGTCAGCCCGATCAGCGAGGCCAGCCGCTCCAGCGGGTGGTCGCCGTCGGACGCCAGCTCGGTGACGCGCACGTCGCGATCCTGTGCGACCCGTAGGACCGCCTCCCTCGTGCTGGTCACCCGGGGGTGCTCCTCCATGTCGCGCAGCAGCACCAGCCGGAGCGTCCGTGAGGAGGTGTCGGCGAAGATGTCGCGCTCGGCCAGCGGCCCGTCGAGCACCGCCACCTGGTTGTGGCCGGCCTCGGGCAGTTCGCCGGCCATCGCGGGATATTTGGCGTTCTCGTTGAGCCGGTGGGCGAAACGGGTGGCCGCCGCGGTGGCCAGCGGGGACGAGCCCCAGATCATCGGCACGGATTCGGCCAGGTCCATCGCCAGCGCCTTGCCGGGGTTGATGAACGAGTCGCTGGACGGCCGGCAGCGGTGCGCGATGTCTTCGAGCGTCCTGGCCACCCGCTCGTAGACCGTCGGCTCGGCCCGCACCAGCCTCAGCGAGGCGGCGGCCACCACCAGCGGGGTCGTCACGAGCCACAGGTCGGCCCTGGGCCGGCGGCCGGTGGGGATCGCCACATGGAGCGAGGACGACTGGACCGCCACCGCCTCCAGGGCGGACCCCGCGGGCCCGACCGCGAGGAGTGTGCAGCCGCGCCGCACCGCCTCGGCCGCCATGGCGAGCGTCTCTCCGGTCTCTCCGGACCAGGAGACGGCGATCACCAGGTCGGTCGCGCCCACCCAGCCGGGGAGCTGGTAGGAGCGCACCGTGACCACGGGGATCGGAGCGCCGGGCCCGCACACCGCGGCCAGGATGTCTCCCGCGAGGGCGGAGCCCCCCATGCCCGCGACCACGACCGCCCTCGGTCGCACGTTCGCGGAGAGGCGGTCGACGCCGGACTCGACCGCGCACCGATAGCCGGTGCGGACCTGGGCGGCGGAGTCGGCGACCGCGCGGAGCATGCCGCCGGGGTCGCCCTCGGTGAGGTGATGCGTGTCGTCGAGCCGCTCGGGCTCCCAGGTCACGGCTTCCTGGCCTCGTCGACGAGCAGGACGGGGATGTCGTCACGGACGGGATAGACCAGGCCGCAGCCGGTGCAGGCCAGCTCCTCGGCCTCGCCTTCGGCGCGGAGCGGCGCCTTGCACGCCGGGCACGCCAGGATCTCCAGCAGCCAGTCGTCGATCTTCACTGTTGAACCTCTCTCAGCAGGTCGAGGACCTCGTCCAGGACCGCCGTCATCGTGGTCTCGTCGGCCGCTTCGGCGTTGAGCCTGAGCAGCGGCTCGGTGTTGGACGCGCGCAGGTTGAACCACCAGCCGTCGCCGCTCACGGTGAGCCCGTCGAGCTCGTCGGCCTCGCCCCGGCCGCCGAACGCCGAGCGCACGCGGCGCACGGCCGCGTCCTGGTCGGCGACCGTGCTGTTGATCTCGCCCGAGGCGTGGTAGCGGGAGTAGGCGGACACCACCCGCGACAACGGGTCGGGCTGCTCGCCGAGCGCCGCCAGCACGTGCAGCGCGGCCAGCATGCCGGAGTCGGCGAACCAGAAGTCGCGGAAGTAGTAATGAGCGGAGTGTTCGCCGCCGAAGACGGCCCCGGTGCGGGCCATCTCGGCCTTGATGAACGAGTGGCCGACGCGGGTGCGGACCGGGTCGCCGCCGTGCTCGCGGACGATCTCCGGCACGCCGCGCGAGGTGATCAGGTTGTGGATGACCGTCGCGCCGGGGTGTTTGGCCAGCTCACGCACCGCCACCAGGGCCGTGATCGCGGACGGCGAGACGGACTCGCCGCGCTCGTCGACCACCCAGCACCGGTCGGCGTCGCCGTCGAAGGCCAGGCCGATGTCGGCGCCTTCCGCCACCACGGCCCGCTGCAGATCGACCAGGTTGGCCGCCTCCAGCGGGTTGGCGTCGTGGTTGGGGAAGGAGCCGTCGAGCTCGAAGTAGAGCGGGGTGAGGTCGATCGGCAGCCCGGCGAGGACCTCGGGGACGGTGTGGCCGCCCATGCCGTTGCCGGCGTCGACCACGACCTTGAGCCGCCTGATGCCCGACAGGTCGACGAGCGTGCGCAGGTGGTCGGCGTAGCCCGGCAGCAGGTCCTTCTCGATCAGCGACCCGGTGGGCGTGGCCGTGACGCCGACCAGCTCGGCCGCCCGGTCGCGGATCTCGGTGAGCCCGGTGTCGCCGCCGATCGGCACCGCGCCCGCGCGGCACATCTTCATCCCGTTGTACTGCGCGGGATTGTGGCTGGCGGTGAACATCACGCCCGGCAACCCCAGGCTGCCGCTGGCGTAGTAGAGCAGGTCGGTGGAGCCCAGCCCGGCGTGCACCACGTCGGCGCCGCGGGAACGGGCGCCCCGGACGAACGCGTCGGCCAGCACCGGGGACGACTCGCGCATGTCGTGGGCGAGGACCATCGACCGGGCGCCGGTCACCTCGACGAACGCCGCCCCCACGGCCTCGGCCACCGGCTCGTCGAACTCGTCGGGCACCAGGCCACGAACGTCATACGCCTTGAAGATCCTGGCGAGATCGCCCATCCAGCTCCGCCCCTAGGTCGTCACTCCGGCTAGAGCCGAGCCTACCGGTCGCGGTGCTGCTGGGCCGACCTCAGAACACGCAGGTGTCCGCGCCGCCCGACCTCGACTCCCTGGCCGACGGGCTCCCCCACGCCGGATCCGCTGGGCCTGGCCGCCTCCCTGACCGCGTTGGCCAGCGCTTCGAGATCGTCGGTGCTCGGTGTGGCGCCGTCGGTGGGCAGACGCACCACCTCCCAGCCGCGGGGGGCGGTGAGCCGCTCGGCGTGTTCGGCGCACAGGTCATAACAGTGCGGCTCGGCGTACGTCGCCAGAGGGCCGAGAACTGCGGTCGAATCGGCGTATACGTACGTGAGCGTGAAGACGGCAGGCTGACTGCAGGCGGTGCGGGAACAGCGGCGGACGGGGCTCACGGAGGGACCGTATCTGGTAAGGGGGCGGGACGCCACTATCTGAGCGCTCTTAAAAGGCGTGTCGCCACAATTCGGACAGCTGTCGCAGCCTTTCCACCTACATGCACCGATGCCGGTGTTCTTCGCCGGGGGCGGCTTACACTTGCCGTGTGACTAGCAAGCGCGGTCCTCGACGGCGCGACAGGCACGGCCGCGGCCTGCGCGGCCCGATCGCCCCTTCCTACGTTCCCATGGCCCGTGCCCGCAGCGAGCGCTTCGACGACCTGGTGCTCGACGCGGTCGACCGGCTCAGGCCGAAGTGGGGCAGGCAGCTGTCGTCGGTGGAGTTCGCGGTGGAGGAGGTGCCGCCGCTCAGCGAGCTGGGCGACGGGCCCGGCTTCGGCGCCGACCCGATCCCGCTCGGCCGCGCCGACACGGCCAGGGGGCAGGACCCGGCGTCCATCGTCCTCTACCGGCGCCCGCTGGAGGCCCGCGCCCGCGACCGCGACACGCTGGGCGCCCTCGTCCACGACACCGTGGTGGAGCAGGTCGCCTCCCTCCTCGGCCTGTCCCCCGAGACCGTCGACCCGGGCTACGACGAACGCCGCTGACAGCCGCGGCAGGTCAGGGGAGGACCGCACGGGGAGTGTCGGTGAGCGGCCGGAGCACGGTCCAGAGCCGGGCGGGGGCCAGGGGCTGAGCCGTGATCAGGAGACCGCTCCTGAGCCGCTCCTCCATCACCCGCCCCCCGTACACCCGTCCCGACACCGGCGTGACCACCACCGCGTACGCGCCCTCGCCCTTCAGCCGCACGTTCCTGGTCCGGTCCGCCGGCACCGCCACGTCGATCGGCGCGGGCGGTTCGCCGCTCTCCGGCACCACCTGCACCCGCACCTCCCCCGCGGCGCCCGGCGCGGTCAGCACCAGCCGGGAGCCGGCGCCGTTGGCGGCCACCGCGCTGCCCAGGTCGAGAGAGGGCGTGCCGGCGGTGAACGCCACGTCCGGCTGCCGCCCCGTACCCGTGATCACCACGCCCGCCACCACCGGCGCCGTCGAGGTGAGCACCAGGGCGGCCGACTCGCCGCCGATGCCGGTGGTCACGTCGAGCGGCAGCACGCTGCCCGCCGGCACGTCGACGGACTCCCTGCCGCGCATCGCGTACGCGGCGCCCTCGGTCACGGCCTTGATCGTCACGGTCGCGTCGGTCTCGCCGGGCGCGGCGACCAGCAGCTCACGACGCCCGCCGCCGCCGGGGACCGCGGGCACCACGACCTCGGTGGCCGGGGCCGCGGCCGGGGGCAGCCAGTCGACGCCGCCGGTCTCCAGCACCGCCCTGGCAGAGACCGCCAGCCTCCCGGTGAACGTCTTCACGCTGACCGCCATCACGTCGGCCGCGTCGGCCAGCGTGCGGAGGTCGATCTGGCGGTGCTCGCCGGGCTTGATCTCCAGCCCGAGGCCCCTTTCGCCGGAGACGGGCCCCTCCGCCGCGTACACCTCGACGTCGGCGAAGGCGGGCGCCTTGTCGGCGTTGACCAGGTGCAACGTGACGCGGGCGCGGGCGGGTCCCGGCCCGACGAGCCAGCTCTCGGCGGCGGGCTCGGCGCACCGCACCCCGGCCAGCCCGCGCCCGGTGCCGCTGGTCGTCCGCGTGATGTAGCCGGCCTCCAGTCCGCCCGGCCCGCTCACCGTGTACGGTTCCGCGTCCCTCATCGGCTCCCGTGACAGCGTCCCGGGCAGGTAGACGCTGACGTCCTCGCCTCGTGTGGCGGGACAGGCCGCGGTCGCCGCCTCCACCGCCACCTTCCTCGGCTGCGCCTCCACCGGCCGCTCCGCCGCCGGCCTGGTCACGTACGCGACCCCGTACAGACCGGCGAGCACCCCCACCACCAGCAAGATCAGCCCGAACCGCCCGGCCGCGAACCTCCTCATACCCCACCCCCCAGCCGAGACCGACCGACCACCCACCGGGGGCCCACGACGCGCGCTCTCATCGGGCGCCTGCCAGGACCGGGGACGGGTGGGAGGGTTCGGGGTCGGTGGCGGGGTCGCGGCGGCCGGGTGCGGCCAGCAGCAGCACGGCGAGGACCATCGCGCCCTGGAGCCACAGCCACGGGGTGTGCAGGAAGTGCGCGGGCGGAGGCTGGACGGGGGTGACCGTCTCGGCCACCCGCCACAGCCCGCCCGCTTCCGACAGGCTCATCCGCTGCAGCGACGGCTGCGAGTCCAGCGTCTCGGCCAGTCCGGCCGGCACCGGCGGGGCGATGGCGACCATGGCCACGCCCTGCTGGGCGAGCGTGGCGGCGTCCGTGCCGCCGCGCCCGCCGACGAGCCCTTCCGCGGCGGTGCGGACACGTGCGCGGGCCTCGGGGTCGGCGGGCAGTTCCGCCTCGCCGAGGAGCGGGGCCCGGCCGGGCAGCAAGGTGAACTCCGAACCGTTGACGAGCAGGATCCGCTCTCCGGGCCGCGCGTGGATCGCGGCCAGCGGGGGCGTCGGGTCGGGCACGTCCGATCGGAGCGGCCCGCGTACCCCCTGGACGACCCAGTGACCGGCGGCGAGCAGCGGCGCGCTGATCGCCACGGCGGCCACCAGCACCGCCGCCATCCGGCGCACCCCGCCTGCCGCACCCAGCGCGGCGAGGCCCGGCGCGCTCAGGCCCGCGAGCACGATCAGCGCGGCGGCGGCCAGTGCCAGCGGCACGCCGGGCCAGGCCGTCGCGCCCGACACGGTGATCCGGGCGATCACGACCGCCACCAGCATCGCGAACAGGGCGGCCGCCCACCCGGCGGCCACCGCCCGCCGCCGCCTGCGGGCGAGCAGGGCGGCGAGCCCCGCGGCGACCAGCCCGGCGGTCACCCAGAACGGCGGCACGCCGGGCCCGCCCGGGTTGAGCGCCAGCAGGGACTCCGGCCCGAGCCGGGCGTCGCTCAGCGCCGGGCCGTGCAGCCCGGCCTCCAGCAGGAGCCGGCCCGGGTCCAGCGCCTGGTCCACCAGCCACGGCAGCAGCAGGGCGACCGGCACGGCCAGCGCGATGCCCGCCGAGGTCAGGACGCCGGGCCGCGCCCCGCGCAGCAGCCAGGCCGCCGCCCCGCCCAGCACGGCGACCAGCACGTAGACGAGCGGCACGAACGCGGTCCCGACGGCCAGCAGCAGACCGAGCCCCCAGGCGGCGCGGCGCGACCGGCGCGGGTCCCCGAACAGCAGGTGCCCGCCGAGCACCGCGTAAGCGGGCAACAGCACATGCACCACCGCCGTACCCAGCCGCCCGGCCGCGACCGCACCGGTCACGACAGGCAGCAACGCGTACGTGGCCGCCACCCACACCCGAACCGCCACCCCAGTACGAGTGACCGCCCCCTCACCCCACCCCACCGGGGAATCGGCGGCCCGGCCCGCACGCCGCCCGGCCGCGGAATCGGTGGCGGGACCCTCAACCTGCTCCCCCGTCCCGGTATCGACGGCAGCTCCACGCCGCCCCCGCCGCCGCCTGCCCGGCTCGGCACCCGAAGGGCGGCCAGCGGCCGAAGTGACGTCAAGAGTCGAGGAGAGGCCCCGGCGCGGAGACCCGCTCGCGGCCAGAGCCTGGTCGGAAGGCGAGGCGAGATCAAAACCCGAAGAACCCTCCGCAGCCGGGGAGCGGCCGGAGGACGAGATGAAATTCGGACCCGAAGAACCGTCCCCAGTCGGAAAGCGACCCGAGGACGAGGCGAAATCAGGACCCGAAGAACCGTCCCCGACCGAGGAACGGCCCCAGGGCGAGACGGGATCACGACCCGAAGAACCGTCCGCGACCGGGGAACGGCCCGAGGACAAGAGGGGATCACGACCCGAGAAAGCATCCGCGACCGCCGAGCGACCCGAGGACGAGAAGGGATCACGGCCCGAAGGACCGTCCGCGGCCGGAGAGCGGCCGGACGAGGAGGGGCGGTCGGATGGGGGGTGTTTTGAGCGGCGGAGGAACGGGGGGCGGCCGGTTGGGTGGTTCGGGCGGCGGAGGAATGGGGGGAGGTCGGGGAGGGTGGTCAGGCGGCGGGTGGCGAGGTACGCGGACGCCCCCGCCAGGGGCACCGCGCCGAGGAGCAGCGCCGACACCACCGGACCCGTCTGCCCGAAGGCAGGCAGGGACAGCGCCGCCAGCACCGCCACGTACGGCGGCGCCCAGCCGGCGGAGCCGCCGGTGTAGAAGGCCCAGAGGTCGGCCGCGCTCCCGGTCACCGGGACGAGCGCCCCGCCGCCGAGCCGGTCTCCGCCCAGCAGGGAGCGCGAGGCCACCAGCGTGACCAGGGTGAGCGCCAGCACGAGCAGCACCCCCGGCCGGCCGAGGAAGCGCTTGACCGCGCCGCGGTCCTCCGGCGGGAGCTCGTCGGGGTCCTCCGGCTTGCCGGGGGCGGCGGCGTGGTGGTGCCGGCCGGCGGACTCGACCGGCCGGTCGCCGCTCAGGAAGCCGCGCACCATGTCGACCAGCCGCCGCAGCCCCGACCCTCTGGGCGTGAGCAGCAACCGGACTCGCGCGTACCCCTTCTTGCGCCCCGCCCGCCTGGCCCGCCGCGCCCGCAGCAGCCGCAGCGGGTGGATGAGGATGGACCCGAGCGCGACCAGCTCGTCCAGCGCGTTCGCGGGCTGCTTGCCCACCAGGAACAGCGACGTCCGTACGAACGAGCCGAGCACGTTCCTGACCAGCGCCCACAGCATGGTGCGGAACGGCAGGTTCGCCATGACGACGAAGATCGCGTTGCGCCGGTCCAGGCGGCGCGGGTGGTCGCCGCTGACCGTGATGCGCCGCCGCCTGCGTGCCGCCGCCTCGGCGTGCCAGGCGACGGCGTCGGTGACGGCCAGCACGCGGTGGCCCGCGTTCCGTACCCGCCAGCACAGGTCGAGGTCGTCGCGGAAGAGCGGGAAGAACGGGTCGAGCCCGCCGGCCGCCTCCCACACGTCGCGGCGGATCAGCATCCCGGCGGTGGACACCGACAGCGCCTCGCGGGTGCCGTCGTGCTGCCCCTGGTCGAACTCGTGCGGCTCCAGGCCGGTGTCCCTGCGGCCGGTGAGCCCGACGGTCACGCCGATCTCCAGCAGCCGCCGCCGGTCCAGCCAGTCGCGCAGCTTCGGACCCAGCACGGCGGCCTTGCGGTCCTGGCCGGCGGCGTACAGCAGCGCCTCCAGAGCCCGCCAGTCGGGGGCGCAGTCGTCGTGCAGCAGCCAGACCCACTCGTCCTCGACGGCGGGCAGGTCGCTCAGCGCCTCGGCCACGGCCTCGCCGAAGCCCGTGGACCGGGGCAGCCTGCGCACGTTGCCGGGGCCGAGCGCCTCCGTCAGCAGGTCGGCCGAGCCGTCGCGGCTGCCGTTGTCGACACCGACCACGCGGTCCGGGCGCCGGCTCTGGCCCAGCAGGCCACGCAGGGTCTCCCCGAGCCAGCGGGCCCCGTCGTGGGAGACGACGACCACGGTGACGTAGGGACGGGACATCAGGCTCCAAGGGGCGGATGATCGGCGGCGCTTACCCTACAGGCCGAACCGGGTCATCCACATGAAAAAGGGGCCACACGGGAACTCCCGTGTGACCCCTCCGTCCACATATCGCTAAACGGCCTCGCGCTTGATCCTTCTGCGCTCCCGCTCGGACAACCCACCCCAGATGCCGAAGCGCTCGTCGTGCTCAAGTGCGTATTCCAAGCACTCGGCACGAACCTCGCACGATCGGCACACCTTCTTGGCTTCTCTGGTGGAGCCGCCCTTTTCCGGGAAGAACGCCTCCGGATCAGTCTGCGCGCAGAGCGCGCGCTCCTGCCAGCCCAGTTCTTCAGCGTCAAGCTGATCTTGTGCGATGACCAAGTCGGTCACTGCACACCTCCCTGCCGCCCGCCCGCAATGGAGCCCCCCATGGAACGCCTTCCTTATTACCCACCCACTGGAAGGCGTAACAACATGGTTGTAATTACACGCGTGTGCTGTACGTGACGTCAAGCGGCATGCCGGTATCCGGGGAAAGACCTGGTCTCGCCCCGGTCCAGCTCGCGTGTGTGGTTCGCGCCCGAATTGCGCCGTTCTGATGCGGCGTGGACGGGCGTGTTCAACGCTGTCAGCGGTCGGAACCGTATCAGGGCGGGATAGAGCTCCGCCCTTCAGCCACCTCTTCTCTAGCAGTCCTTTGCGGGTCCCTTACCTGCGGGGCTCGTTGGGGGTGTATATCGCCGTCGGGTCGATCGGGTCGTCCCCGCGGTAGGAGTTCGGGTCGAGCCTGACCGTCGAGTCCGCCGGCTGGCCGCCGCTCCAGCCCGCGGGCGCCTGGTGGGTCGGCTGGTAGGCCTGCGGCTCGTACGGGTTCGGCTGGCCGGGCTGGTGCTGGCCCTGCTGCGGCGCCTGGTGCTGGGGCTGGGGTTGGTGGGCCTGCTGCTGGGGCGGCTGCTGCGGGTGGCCGAACGGGTCGTCGTACGGGCTCGGCTGGCTGGTGTAGTCCGGCACGCGCAGGTCGGGCTGGGTGCCGATGATGCCTGACTGGTACGTCTCCGCCTGCTGGTAGGCGTCGAGCAGCTGCTGCGAGCGCGGGTCCACGGGCGGGTCGGGCTCCTGGGGGGACCCGAACTCGTGGCCGGAGTACCCCGTGAACGGCTGGCCGCCCTGCTGCGGGGACTGCTGGTCGAACGCCGGCGGCTGGTCGTAGTAGGGCTGCTGGGCCTGGTCGGCCTGGGGGTAGGGGACGCTCGGCGCGGTCTCGCCCGAGGAGTAGGGCTGGCCGAACCCGCCGGACTGGCCCGCCGAGGGCTGGCTGTCCGCCTGCGGCGTGTACGGGGCGTACGCGTTGGGCTGGCTGTCGGCGGGGGCGTACGGGTTCGGCTGGGCGTAGACGTCGGGCTGGCTCTCGGCCGGGGCGTACGGGTTGGGCGGGGGGTACGCGTTGGGCTGGCTGTCGGCGGGCACGTACGGGGCGGGCTGGTACTCCTGGGGCTTGAACCCGGCGTCCGGCGAGGTCTCACCGGAGGTGTACGCGGCCTGCTGGGCCTGGGGGGCGTAGGGGTCCTGGGCGTGGGCGGGCGTGGCGTACGGGTCCTGTCCCTGGCCGGGCGGCACGTACTGCTCCTGCGACTGCGCGGGCGGCGCCGCGTACGGGTCCTGGGCCTGCGGCGCGAACTGGTCCGGCGCCTGCGCGGGCGGCGCGTACTGGTCCTGGACGGGCGGAGTCGCGTACGCGCCCTGGGCGGGCGCGGCGTACTGGTCCTGGACGGAGGGGGCGTAGGCGTCCTGGGCGGGCGGAGCGTACTGGTCCTGGACGGGCGGGGCGTAGGCGTCCTGAGCGGGCGGAGCGTACTGATCCTGGACAGGCGGGACGTAGGCGTCCTGAGCGGGCGGAGCGTACTGGTCCTGGACGGGCGCGGCGTACGGGTCCTGGGCCGGGGCCTGTTGGGGGAAGGCCGGCTCGTGGCTCTGGTCGCGGTCCGCGGGGGCGGCCGGGAGCGCGGCCCTCGGCTGCTGGGACGGGGGCGGCGGCTGGTATGCCTCCTGCCCCTGCTGCGCGAATCCGGGAACGCCCTGGGACGGAGGCTGCTGGGCGTACTCCTGCGACGGAGGCTGGGGAGCGTATTCCTGGGACGGCGGCTGGGGGGCGTACTCCTGGGGCGGCGGCTGCTGGGCGAACCCCGGCATCGGCTGGCCCTGCGAAGGCGGCTGCTGGCCGTAGCCCGGCATCGGCTGGCCCTGGGACGGAGGCTGCTGGCCGTACCCCTGCTGCTGGCCGAAGTCGGGCTGCTGCCCGTACCCCTGCTGGCCGAAGCCCTGCGGGCCGTACCCCGGCGGGAAGCCCTGCGGGTAGCCGGTGGGCTTGCGCTCGGGCAGGACCTGGGGCAGCAGGTAGACCAGCGCGATGACGGTCAGCGCGAGCTGGGGCGCGCCGCCGAGCACGAACTCCACGGTGGAGCGCGCGCTCCGGTCCGCGAACAGCCCCATCAGCAGCGACAGCGCGCCGAACAGGGTGGCCAGCCCGAGGAACGCCGCGGCGCCGTACGCCGCGATCTTGGCCTTGGGCGAGGGCGGGCCGACCTTGGTGAGCAGCAGCACCGCGCCGAGCAGCAACGCGGTCACCACGGGACTGGTCAGGGCCCCGAAGTACATGGAGGCGCGCTCGGTGATCGTGAGACTGCCGGACGAGCCGATGAAGATCCGGCCGAGCGTGACCAGGATGTCCAGACCGCCGGCGGCCAGCATGATCCAGGCGGCCGGCTCTCTCAACCGGGCGACGTCAAGCTTGTTCACAACTACCCCCATCAGACCCTTTAGCCCGAAGGGAGTTTGCCATATCGTGGCAAAGACCGCTTCGATCACAGGTCGCGCGTTGGTCTCAATGCGCGCCCTTCCTCCCGCTTGCCCCGGCTCAGGGGAAGGGACAAAAGGGCACGATGCAAGACTGACCGCATGCACATCGTGTCCCTCGCCGGCGGCATCGGCGGCGCCCGTTTCCTGCGCGGGCTGCGCGCCACCGCCCCGGACGACCAGATCACCGTGATCGGCAACACCGGTGACGACATCACCCTGTTCGGCCTGCGGGTCTGCCCCGATCTCGACACCGTCATGTACACCCTGGGCGGCGGCATCAACGAGGAACAGGGCTGGGGCCGCCTGGACGAGACCCACGTGGTCAAGGAGGAGCTGGCCGCGTACGGGGTCGAACCGCAGTGGTTCGGGCTGGGCGACCGCGACTTCGCCACCCACATCGTGCGCTCCCAGATGCTGGAGGCCGGCTTCCCGCTCTCCCAGATCACCCAGGCCCTCTGCACCCGCTGGCAGCCGGGGGTGCGGCTGCTGCCGATGACCGACGACCGGTGCGAGACGCACGTGGTCATCTCCGACGAGCGGGGCAGGCGCGCCGTCCACTTCCAGGAGTGGTGGGTCCGGCTGCGCGCCTCGGTCCCGGCGGAGTCGTTCGCGCTGGTCGGCGTCGACGCCGCCAAGCCCGCGCCGGGCGTGCTGGAGGCCATCGCCGAGGCCGACCTGGTGATCCTGCCGCCGTCCAACCCGGTGGTCAGCATCGGGACGATCCTCCAGGTCCCGGGCATCCGCGAGGCGCTGCTGGCGAAGACCGTGGTGGGCGTCTCGCCCATCATCGGCGGCGTCCCGGTGCGCGGCATGGCCGACGCCTGCCTGACGGCGATCGGGGTCGAGACCAGCGCCCAGGCGGTGCTGGAGCTGTACGGCGCCGAGCTGGTCGACGGCTGGCTGGTGGCGCCCGAGGACTCCGGGGTGGAGCTGGAAGGCGTCCGGGTGGCGGCCCGTCCCCTTCTCATGACCGACCAGGACGCGGCGGCCGCCATCGCCCGCGCCGCCCTCGACCTCGCGCAGGAGCTCTCCCGATGACCGCTGACCCCACCCTCTCCGCGGCCGAGCGGCTGGAGGTGTTCGGCGTGCCCGGCCTCGGCGAGGTGCGCCCCGGAGACGACCTGGCCGCCCTGCTGGCGGACGCGGACGTGCGTGACGGCGACATCGTCGTCGTCACGTCCAAGATCGTGAGCAAGGCGGAGGGCCGCGTCCGCGAGGCCCCCGACCGGGCCAAGGCCATCGAGGACGAGACCGTCCGGGTGGTCGCCAGGCGCGGCGACACGGTGATCTCGCAGACCCGCCACGGCTTCGTCATGGCCGCCGCCGGGGTCGACGCGTCCAACACCGCCGCCGGCACCGTCCTGCTGCTCCCCGAGGATCCCGACGCCTCGGCGCGCCGGATCAGGGCCGGTCTGGGCCGCCGCGTCGGAGTGATCGTCTCCGACACGTTCGGCCGGCCGTGGCGGAACGGGCTGACCGACGTGGCCATCGGCGTGGCAGGGATGCTCCCGCTGGCCGACTTCCGCGGCGGCGCCGACACCCACGGCAACCCGCTCAGCGCCACCGTGACGGCCCTGGCCGACGAGATCGCCGCCGCGGCCGAGCTGGTCAAGGGCAAGCTCGACGGGGTCCCCGTGGCGATCGTGCGCGGGCTGTCGCATCTGGTGACCGAGGACGACGGCCCGGGGGTCCGGCCGCTGGTGCGGCCCGCCGACGAGGACATGTTCCGGTACGGGTCGCGCGACGTGGTCTTCGCCCGCCGGACGATCAGGGCGTTCGCCGACCGGCCGGTGGATCCGCAGGCGGTGCGGCGGGCCGTGGCGGCGGGCATCGCCGCCCCCGCGCCGCACCACACGACGCCGTGGCGGTTCGTGCTGGTGGAGTCGGCGGAGACCCGGGTGCGGCTGCTCGACGCCATGCGGGAGGCGTGGATCGCCGACCTGCGCGGCGACGGGTTCACCGAGGAGTCGATCGCCAAGCGGATCAGGCGCGGCGACGTGCTGCGCGACGCGCCCTACCTGGTGGTGCCGTGCCTGGTGATGGAGGGCTCGCACACGTACCGCGACGAGCGGCGCAACGCGGCGGAGCGGGAGATGTTCGTGGTGGCGACGGGCGCCGGGGTGCAGAACTTCCTGGTTCAGCTCGCCGTCGAAGGGCTGGGCTCGGCGTGGGTGTCGTCGACCATGTTCTGCCGCCCGGTGGTGCGTGAGGTGCTCGACCTGCCGGAGGCGTGGGACCCGATGGGGTGCGTCGCGGTGGGCCACGCCGCCGCTCCCCCGCGCGACCGGGCGCCGCGCGACGCCGCGGACTTCACGGTGACGCGTTGATCCGGGGCGGCAGGGGTCACGTATCTCTCACTGACTGGCTTTCTCATGAATAGTCACGAATCGGTTCACTGTTAGGAAACTTTCCTTTACATTGGGCGCACCCCCCAAGGTAAAGGAGCCACTCGATGCGAAGGATGCTCACAGTACTGTCGGTGGCGGCGCTCGCCTCCGCCACCACGGTCGTCTCCGCCGCCCCCGCCCTGGCCCACGGGTACGTGAACGCGCCGCCCAGCCGGCAGGCCCACTGCGCGCAGGGCCGGGTCTCCGGCTGCGGCGACATCATCTACGAGCCGCAGAGCGTGGAAGGCCAGAAGGGCCAGCGCAACTGCCACGGCGGCGTGGCCCGATTCGCCCAGCTCAGCGACGAGAGCAAGAACTGGCCCGTCACCTCGGTCGGCACCACGGTCAACTTCAACTGGACGCTGACCGCCCGCCACGCCACCAGCACCTGGGAGTACTACATCGGCGCCAACCGCGTCGCCGTGTTCAACGACGGCGGCCGGCAGCCCGCCGCCCAGGTCAGCCACACCGTGAACCTGTCGGGCTACAGCGGCAAGCAGAAGGTCCTGGCCATCTGGAACATCGCCGACACCCCCATGGCCTTCTACGCCTGCATCGACCTGCAGATCGGCGGCGGCGGCAACCCCACCCCGACTCCGACACCCACCCCCACGCCCACCACTCCGACCCCGACCCCGACCCCGACGCCCACCTCGAACCCGGGCGGCACCTGGAAGGCCGGCACCGCGTACGCGGTCGGCTCCACCGTGACCTACGGCGGCGCCACCTACCGCTGCATCCAGGCGCACACCGCCCTCACCGGCTGGGAGCCGCCGAACGTGCCCGCCCTCTGGCAGCGCGTCTGACGATCCCGTGAGCCGAAGGGGGCGCCCCGCACGGCGCCCCCTTCTTCACGCCCCCGGCTTGCAGGTGGGGTGGCAGAGGCGGCGGGCCAGGGCGGCGAGGAAGACGTCGATGATCTCGCCGGGCTGCTGGGCCACGTGCAGCGAGCCGTTGGTGGCGGCGGTGATGGCCGTCAGGCCGTCGCGGTCCACGTCGTCGCCGAAGGCGATGACGATGATCTGGACCGGCCGGTCCGGCTTCCACTCCCCGCGCAGCCGGTCCAGCAGGGCCTGCCGCTTGACGCCGCGGCCGTCGTCCTTCCCGGCGGTGATCACCAGGAGCGTGTTGTTCATCTCCTCGCGGTACTCGCCGCCGACCTCGCGGAAGCCGCCGAGTATCGCGTCGTAGAGCGAGCTGTCGCGGTCCGGGTCGGCCTTCATCGTGGTGGTCAGCCGGTTCAGCTCGCCGCGCCGGACGAGCTGGCCGGACTCCGGCTCGTTGATCGGCCCCAGGCCGACCCGCTCGCGGTAGCCGTGCAGGCCGCCGGCCCGGTGCGCGAACTCCCACAGCCCCATGTGCGTGGACTCGGGGAAGAGCTGGAGCCCGATCCTGGCCGCCTCCAGCGCGACCTCGGCCTTGGTTGTGCCCTTCAGCTTCTCGGCCATGTGCCTGGAGGTGTCGGTCAGCACGAGGATGTTCGTCGGCGGGGCGAGCCTGCTCCACGCCCGCAGCGCCTCGTCGATGTCCTCGGGCGACACCGACGGGCGCACCTTCGGCGTCGCCTGCGGGATCTCCGGGCCCGGCGAGATCGGCCCGTGCGCGCCGTCCCCCGACCGGAAACCCGCCCGGCGCACGATCTCCTGCGCCTCGGCGTCCGCCAGCCAACCGGCGAACGCCTTGGACGCCTCGGCCACGGCCGGGTCGGTGGCGGTCACCACGTACGGGTAGTCGAGCGTGATCGTGCCCTCGCGCGGGTGCAGCGCGACCACCGGGTCGTCCGACGGGGCGCGGTTGTGGTGCCACACCGACTGCTCGGGCACGATGACGACCGGCCGCTGCCAGAACGTGCGGTCGTCCACCGCGGTCAGCATGCTCCGGTAGTCGGGCGCCGACCCGGCCTGCGCCCACCGGACGAACGCGGTCAGCGCCTTGTCCGCCTCCGGGCCCGTACCGACCACGTCGCGGGCGGCGGCGACGGTGGCGATGCCCGCGCCCGCCAGCGAGGGGTCGGGCACGCGGACGACGTCGGGCTCGTTCTCCGTGGGCGCGAGCCGGCCCCGGACGGTGGCCGGGAACACCATCCGCCAGTTCATCTCCGTCTTGCCGATGGCGAACCGCTCGGCCAGCGACGAGCGGGTGGCGAACACCAGCGGCGAGGTGGCCACCACGGTCTCGCCGCCCGGCAGCGCGCCGGCCCCCTGGTCGCGGGCGAGCCGGATCCAGGCGGACGAGTCGGCCACCCACCCGTCCGGCCGCTCGCGCAGCACGCCCACCTTGTCGCCGATGAGCGTGCGTAAGACCGTGGCCGGAGGCTGCTCGGTCACCTGGACGAGCACGCACCGGCCGCCGGCCGTGGTCCTGGTCTCGTTGAACCGCCCGGCCGCCTCCATGACGGCGGGGGCCACGTCCACCGCGGCCGCCACGTCGACCAGAACAGGCTCTCGCGTGGCGCACACGGCCGCGCCGCCGCCGAACACCAGGACGATCGCCGCCGCGAGCACGGCCACCACGGTCGTGCCCGCCAGCACGCCGCGCCACAGCGCCCGGCTCCGCCTCTGCTGGGGGGACAGCGCGGCGCGGTGTCGGCCCAAACGCACGGTGAAACCTCTCTCCGAAGGGGGTGCCGATGTTCCCAGTGCCTCCCAGAGCGGACGCCAGTCTAACTAGAACTGGTTATATCTACGCCAGGGGCAGCACCCTGCGCACGCTCTGGCACACGCCGTCGCTGGCCGCGGCGGCGGCCAGCCGCTCCGCGCCGGGCACGCCGTACTCGGTGGTGCGCTGGCGGACCGGCCGCCCGGTCACCTCCACCATGGCCCGCAGCTCGCTGATGGTCTTGTACGAGCCGTTCTCCGACCCGGCCATCCGGCTGATGGTCTCCTCCATGAGGGTGCCGCCCAGGTCGTTCACGCCGCCCTGGAGCACCTGGCGGCACAGGTCGTCCCTGAGCTTGACCCAGGAGCACTGGATGTTGCGGATCGCGCCGTGCAGCAGGATCCTGGCCAGCGCGTGCACGGCGCGGTTCTCCTGCGCGGTGGGGCCGGGCCTGGCCACGCCCGCCAGATAGATGGGCGCGCTGGTGTGCACGAACGGCAGCAGCACGAACTCGGAGAAGCCGCCGGTCTCCTCCTGCAGCCGCCTGATCAGCTTGATGTGCCGCACCCAGTGCAGGTGGTTGTCCACGTGCCCGTACATCATCGTGGCGGTGGTCGGGATGCCGACCCGGTGGGCCGTCGTGACGACGTCGATCCACTCGGCGGCGGGCAGCTTGCCCTTGGTGAGCACCCAGCGCACGTCGTCGTCGAGGATCTCGGCGGCGGTCCCGGGCAGCGAGTCGACCCCGGCCTCGCGGGCGCCGTGCAGCCACTCCTCGACGGACAGGTTCGCCCGGCTGGCGCCGTTGATCACTTCCATCGGCGAGAAGGCGTGCACGTGCATGTCCGGCGTGCGCGCCTTGACCGCCCTGGCGATGTCGAAGTACGCGGTGCCGGGCAGGTCGGGGTGGATGCCGCCCTGCATGCACACCTCGGTGGCGCCCGCCTGCCAGCCCTCCTCCGCCCGGTCGGCCACCTGCTCCAGGCTGAGCGTGTACGCGTCGGCGTCCGTCCTGCGCTGGGCGAAGGCGCAGAACCGGCAGCCGGTGTAGCAGACGTTGGTGAAGTTGATGTTCCTGTTGACCACGTACGTCACGTCGTCGCCGGCCGCCTCCCTGCGCAGCGCGTCGGCGATCCCGGCCAGCTCCTCCAGCGCCTCGCCGTCGGCCGACAGCAGCGCCACGGCCTCGTCGTCGGTGAGCCCGGCGGGGTCGCTCGCGGCCCTGCCCAGCGCCTTCCTGATCTCCGCGGGCGTCCCGGAGCCGCCGGTCGCGGCGGGGAGGCGGTCGCGCAGGGCCTCCCAGTCACCGTACACGTGGTCGAAGTCGTCCCGCCGGTCGTGGGTGCGGCCCGTGGTGTCGACCTCGACGTGCAGGTCCACCCGCCCGCCTGGGGCGAACCCGCCGTCGGGCTCCTGCCAGGGCAGTCCCTCCGGGATCGCGCCCTCCCTGGCCAGCCCGGTCTCCGGCTCCGCCAGCGCGGCCACGTGCGCCGCCAGCCGCGGGTCCAGCCACGGCTCGCCCGCCCGGACGTACTCGGGATAGATCGTCAGCCTCTCCCTGAGCCGGAACCCCGACTCGGCGGTACGCGTCGCCAGCTCGTCGATCTGCGGCCACGGCCGCTCCGGGTTCACGTGGTCCGGGGTCAGCGGCGACACGCCGCCCCAGTCGTCGATCCCGGCCCGGATCATGAGCGCGTACTCGGCGTCGACCAGGTTCGGCGGCGCCTGGACGCGTGCCTTCGGCCCGAGGACGAGCCGGGTCACGGCGATGGTGGCGGCCAGCTCCTCCAGGTCGGCGTCCGGCAGCCCGCGCATCGCCGTGTCCGGCTTGGCGCGGAAGTTCTGCACGATGACCTCCTGGACGCCGCCGTACTCGCGGGCCACCCGGCGGATCGCGAAGATCGACTCGGCCCGGTCCTCGATCGTCTCCCCGATGCCGATGAGGATGCCGGTGGTGAACGGCACGTTGCTGCGCCCCGCGTCCTCCAGCACCCGCAGCCGCACCGCCGGGTCCTTGTCCGGCGACCCGTAGTGGGGCTGCCCCTTCTCCTCGAACAGGCGCCGCGACGTGGTCTCCAGCATCATGCCCATGGACGGGGACACCGGCTTGAGCCGCTGCAGGTCACGCCAGCTCAGCACGCCCGGGTTGAGGTGCGGCAGCAGCCCGGTCTCCTCCAGCACCCTGATCGCCATCGCGCGCACGTACGAGAGCGTGTCGTCGTAGCCGTGCGCGTCGAGCCACTCGCGGGCCTGGTGCCAGCGGTCCTCCGGCCGGTCGCCCAGCGTGAACAGCGCCTCCTTGCAACCCAGCGCGGCGCCCTGCCGGGCGATCTCCAGCACCTCGTCGGGGGACAGGAACGGCGACGGCAGCTTGTGCGGGGCGGTGGCGAACGTGCAGTAGCCGCAGCGATCCCGGCACAACCTGGTCAGGGGGATGAACACCTTACGGCTGTAGGTGATGGTCCCGGCACGGCCGACGGCCTCCAGGCCCGCGTCCCGTACCCGGGAGGCGTGCCCGAGCAGGGCGTCGAGATGCTCACCCCGCGCGTGCAGCAGCACGACGGCCTCGGTGAGGTCGAGCGCCTTGCCGTCACGGGCGCGGGCGAGAGCGCGGCGAAGGGCCGAATCACTGACAACGGTCATAGGCAGACCTTACTCAGAGGAACTTCGCAAAGCGGACGCCCGGTACCGCAGAACCGCGGTCAGAACGACCGGTAGTCCCTGGCGGCCATCCGGGGGCCGCGGGCCGGCGGGCGGCGGCCGGTCAGCGTGATGAACAGACCGGCCCGGTGGCGATGGCCGAGATACGGCTCCAGCAGGCGCAGCATGCCCGGGTCGTCGGTCTTCTCCCCCGTCAGCGCGTACCCCACGATCTTGGCGAGGTGGAAGTCGCCGACGCTGATCGCGTCGGGGTCGCCGAAGACCCGCTGGCGCACCTCCGCCGACGTCCACACCCCGATGCCCGGCAGCGCCCGCAGCAGCCGGTCCAGCTCCTCGCTGGTGGCCGCCGCCTCCAGCTTGGCGGCGTGCCAGGCGGCGGTCGCGATCGTCTTCGCGCGCACGGTCTCCGCGCCCGACCGGTGCCAGTGCCAGGCCGGGATCTCGCGCCACACCGACGGCTCCGGCGCCACCCGCATGCCCTCCGGGGCCGGCCCCGGCGCGGGCTCGCCGTAGCGACCCAGCAGCCACCGCCACGCCCGCCAGGCCTCCTGGCCGACGACCTTCTGCTCCAGCACCGCGGGCACCAGGGCCTCCATGACCCGCCCCGTCCTGCCGATCCGCAACCCCGCGTGCCTGCGCACCGCCTCGCGCAGGATCTCGTGCCTGGCCTCGAACCCGGAGACGTCGTCGTCGGCGCCGAGCAGCGCCGGCAGCCCGTCGAGCATCCACTCGGCCCCCGGCCCCCAGGCCTGCCCGCGCACCTGCCCGCCCGCCACCGACACCCGCAGCGTGGCGATCCCTCCGGGAGTGCGGCAGGTGCGCCAGATCGCGCCGTCGGGCGTCTGCCGCCAGGCCGGATCACCGCCGCCCCGCTTGTGCGCCGCCAGCGCCAGGCCCACGTCCAGCGGCCCGTCCGGAACCCAGCTACGCTCCCTCACCCGTCCAGTCTGCCGTGCCCCCGCAGCTCAGCGCACCAGCACGAAGGCGTACGGCCGGTCACTCGTCGCTGGAGTAGCGGATCGCGCGCTCCGGCAGCTCCACCCCGGGCCAGACGCGCACCCCGGCCAGCAGCTCGTTGCCCGGCCCCACGACCGCGCCGTCGCCGATCACCGCGTCGCGCACCACCGCGCCGCCGCGCACCCGCGCGCCCCGGCCCAGGACCGAGTCGGTGACGACGGCGCCGGGCTCCACCACGGACTCCTCGCACAGCACCGAGCCGGTCACCGTGGCGCCCGCGCCGACCACCGCGCCTTCGCAGACGGACGTGCCGCCCTGCACCTTGGCCTCCGGCGAGACCGACGAGCCCGGCAGCGCCAGGAACTCGCCCGTGGCCCCCGGCATCGCGGGCGACTCCAGCCGGCCGAGCACCAGGTCACGCGAGCCCTGCACGAACGCGGCCGGCGTGCCGACGTCCAGCCAGTAGGTGCGGGTGGCGTAACCGAGCACGGGCCGCCCCGACTCGATCAGGGCGGGGAACGTCTCGCGCTCCACCGACACCACCTCGTCGCGCGGGATCTCGTCGATGACCGACCGGGTGAACACGTAACAGCCGGCGTTGATCCGGTTCGTCACCGGGTTAGGCGTCTTCTCCAGGAACGCCGTCACCCGCCCCTCGTCGTCGGTGGGCACGCAACCGAACCGGGCCGGATCTTCCACCTCCGTCAAATGGAGCGTTACAGCGGCCTGGCGCGCCAGGTGGAGGCGCACCTGCTCGCCGATGTCGTGACCCGACAGAATGTCGCCGTTGAGCACCAGGACCGGATCCGATGGCCCCGAGCCGAGCGCCTGGGCCGCGTTGCGGATCGCGCCGCCGGTGCCGAGCGGGGTCTCCTCCGTCATGTACTCCAGGGAGAGCCCCAGCGCCGACCCGTCGCCGAAGACCGGCTCGAACATCGCCGCCTTGTAAGACGTCGCGAAGACGATCCGGCGCACCCCGAACGCGCGGGCGCGCGCCAGCTGGTGGGCCAGGAACGGCACCCCCGCCGTCGGCAGCAGCGGCTTCGGCGTGCCGAGAGTCAACGGGTGCAGGCGCGTGCCACGGCCTCCGACCAGGAGTATCGCCTCGAGGTCTGGCAAAGAGCTGCTCTCCATAGTTGTGGGAGGTTACCGAACTATTCCGTCGCGCGTTGGAAGGCGCACAGGTGTGCCTCGGCCGAAGCTTCCCAGGTGAACTCGCGTGCCCTCCGCAGCCCCGCCTCGCTGAGCCGCCTCCTCCTCTCGGGCGAGGCCAGCAGGTCGGCGAGCCCTGCGGCGATGCTGCCGGCGTCGGGCTCGGTGTAGGCGACGGCGTCGCCGCCGACCTCCGGCAGTGACGTGCGGTGGGTGGTGAGCACCGGGGCCCCGCAGGCCATCGCCTCCAGCACCGGGAGCCCGAACCCCTCGCCCCGCGACGGGAACGCCACCACGAGCGCGCCGCCGAGGAACCCCGCCAGGTCCGGCGCGCCCAGGAAGCCCGGCCGCACCACCTTGACCGTGGCCTCCACCTCGCGGCAGGCCGCGTCGACGTCGTCCTCGTGCACCCCGCCGCCGAGCACCAGGGCCGGCGGCGTCTCCAGGTCCTTGACCGCCGTGGCGAAGCCGCGGATCAGGTTGGGCACGTTCTTGCGCGGCTCCAGCGCGCCCAGGAACGCGACGTACGGCTGCCCGTGCAGCCCGCACCGGCTGGCCGCCCGCCGGGTCTCCTCCTCGGAGGGCGGGTGGAACTGGCTCTGGTCGACCCCGTGGTAGGCGACGTCGATGCGGGTCGGGTCGGCGTGGAGGACGCGCACGAGCTCGTCCCTGGTCGCCTTGGACGGCACGATCACCCGGTTGGCGTGGCGCACGGCGGTGCGGGTCGCGGAGCGGAAGAACGAGGCCTTGGCCGGGCTGTACTGCTCGGGCTCGGTGAACCAGGTGACGTCGTGCACCGTCACCACGGTCGGCAGGCCCGAGCGGAGCGGGATGGAGTAGTAGGGGGCGTGGATCACGTCGGCCCCGGCCTGGCGGGCGAGCAGCGGCAGGCCGGTCTGCTCCCAGGTGAGCCTGGCCGCGCGATTCGTGATCGAGACGGGACCGGGGAGGACGCGCGCGGACGGGGCGAGGCGTCTGTAACGGGCGGCGTCGGCCCGCTGGCAGACCACCGCCAGGTCGGCGCCCGCCCGGTCGAGCGCCGCCACCAAGCCGTCGACATATCTGATCAGTGCGCCGCGGTCGGCGGGAACCGCCGCCGCGTCGACGAGCACTCGAGGCATTACGTGATCTTCTCCCCTCAAGATCAACGTGGGACCCGGCGGCCCCCCTCTTCTTCCACCTTATGACCAGCGTCCCCCAAAACGTGCGCCAAATCACACGGAGGAACGCCGCGCTGACAATCCGGCCACACCGGCGCAGATCAGGTCACCCAACACGATCACCACGCGGGAGCTGAGCGCGACCGCGATGGCCGGTCCGGCCGGCATCACCGGCGCCAGCGCCGCCACCATGGCCACCTCCCTGACTCCCGCCCCTGCGGGCACCACGAACGTCATGATGCCCAGGCACCACGACAGCGCGAACGCCCCGACGGCGAAGACCACCCCGCCCTGCGGGGCGACGAAGTAGAGGTGGATCCCGTAACAGGCCCAGCCCGCGAACGCCCAGCCGAGCGCGGCGAGCATCCCCTTACGGGTGAGTGGCCGCTCCAGCGGCGGCCGCTTCAGCCTGCGCAGCCCGTAGCCGATCACCGCGTTGATCACCTTGGGCTCCAGCAGCACGAGCAGCGCCGGCACCAGGAGCAGCAGCCACCCGAACCGGTCCCAGCCCAGCGTGGCGAACGCCACCAGCAGCCCGCTGGCGAGCTGGACCGGCATCATCAGGAAGAACGCCGCCGCGCTCCTGGCCCGCGGCACCCCGAGGTCGCGGCCCATCTCCATCTGCGCGAGCATCGGCCAGACGGCCCCCGGGATGTACTTGCCGAGCTGGCCCACGAAGAACACCTTGGCCGCACTCCGTACGGGAAGCCGCGACCCCAGGTCGGCCAGCAGCGTCCGCCACGTCAGCATCGCGCCCAGCAGCGCCGCCACCACGGCGGCCAGCGAGGCTCCGACCATGCCCGGCGTCAGCTGCCGGAACCCGGCGGCGACCTCCTCCCACCGCGACGCCACCGCCCAGGCCCCGAACCCGAGCGCCACGACGAGGAACCCGCCCCGCACGGCCGTCCGCCACCCCCGCCGCCTGGCGGGCACGGCACGCGGCTCTCCGCCGGACGGTATGGACGGCGACGCCTCGGACCGGGGGACGTCCGTCACAGCGGCCGGACCCGTTCGGGGGGCTGCGGGAGCGCGGGGCCCGCGGGCGGGCGTGGGGTCTTGGTCGCGACCCAGAGGTACGTGGGAACGAGGGGAAGCAGCAGCCGGAGCGCCGCCCGGGGGGTGCGGGCCAGGAGAGCGCGCGCCACGCGGCCCGGGACGCCGGAGAACAGCTCGCCGCCCGCGAACCGCTCCGGCGTCGCGAGCACGGGGAACGTGTAGTCCCACACGTGGAAGGCGCGTAGCATCCTGCGCAGCCCGCGCCGGGTGCGGAACCGCTCGTAGTAGTGGTCGGCCCGCCCGGACGCGCGCACGTAGCGGTCGGCGAGCGAGGGCGGCAGGTAGGACAGGAACGGCAGCTTGTAGTGCGGCTCCATGACGCCCAGCCGGTTGCCCAGCCCGAGGTAGAGCACGCCCTCGTCGGAGAGCACCCGGCGCATCTCGGCCACCACCGCGTCGGGGTCGACCACGTGCTCGTAGATGTGGTTGAACACCAGCACGTCGATCGACCCGTCGGGGAACGGCAGCGCCGTGCCGTCGCCGCAGACGAACGCCACCCGCTCGCCGAACCGGTCGGCCGCCCTGCGCAGCCCGGGCACGTCGATGTCGACGCCGAGCGTGTGCTTGGCCCCCGCCGCGGCCAGCTCGTCGGCGATGAACCCGGCCGAGCAGCCGACGTCGCCCACGGTCAGCCCGCCGAGCGGCCCGTGGAAGTGCTCCAGCACCGCGATGATCTTCGCGGCCTTGCGCCGGCGCTTCTCCTCGTCGAGCATCGCCGCCTGGAACTCGGAGTAGGCCAGCTGCGCGACCCGTTGCTTCCCCACGACGCCCAACAGTACCCGCGCCCGCCGCGACCATCAGTCGATCCGGCTTTGGTACGGTGCCCGCCAGTGCGAACCACCATTAAGCGGGTGCTCTATGGCTTTTCTGGACATGATCCGCGGCGAATTCATCGACATCATCGAATGGCTCGACGACAGCCGTGACACGATCGTGTGGCGCTTCCCCCGGCACGACAACGAGATCAAGATGGGCGCCAAGCTGGTGGTCCGCGAGTCCCAGGTGGCGGTGTTCGTCAACGAGGGCCACATCGCCGACGCGTTCCCGCCCGGCACGTTCACGCTGCAGACGCGCAACCTGCCCGTCCTGTCCACGCTCAAGGGCTGGAAGTACGGCTTCGACTCGCCGTTCAAGGCCGAGGTGTACTTCGTCAGCACCCGGCGGTTCACCGACTTCAAGTGGGGCACGCAGAACCCGATCATGCTGCGCGACCCGGAGTTCGGCCCGGTGCGGCTGCGGGCGTTCGGCTCCTACTCGGTCCAGGTCACCGAGCCGATGAGCCTGCTGCGCGAGCTGGCAGGCACCGACCAGCGCTTCCGCACCGAGGAGGTCGAGGGCTACCTGCGGCAGATGATCGTCGGCCGGCTGGCGGGGGCGCTCGGCGCGGCGCAGGTGCCGGTGCTGGACCTGGCCGCCGACCAGCACGCGATGGGGCAGAAGCTGGCCGACATCCTCTCCGCCGACCTGTCCACCGTGGGGCTGTCGATCCCGAACTTCTCCTTCGAGAACATCTCGTTCCCGCCCGAGGTGGAGAAGGCGCTGGACAAGCGCACCCAGATGGGCCTGGCCGGCGACCTGGGCCAGTACACGAGGTTCCAGGCGGCCAACGCGCTGGAGAACGCGGGCGGCGCCGGCGAGGGCATGGGCCTCGGCATGGGCATCGCGGCCGGCCAGCAGATGGCGGCCTCCCTGAGCCAGCCCGCCCAGCAGCCGCCGCCGCTCCCCCAGCGGCACCAGTGGTTCCTCGGGGTCGGCGGCGAGCGGCGCGGCCCGTTCGACGAGACCGGGCTGGCCGCCGCCGGGCTCACCCCCGACGCGCTGGTGTGGCGGGCCGGCATGGCCCAGTGGGCGCCCGCCCGCGACGTCCCCGAACTGGCGGCCCTGCTGCACAACACCCCGCCGCCGCTCCCGCCGTCCTGACCGGCTCCCTCGTCCTCACCGCCCCGGCGCCCCGTACGGAAAGACCCGCGATGACCTCGCTCACCCCCACCACCCACCCCTGCGGGGGCTGCGGCGCGAGCGTCCAGTACGCGCCCGGCACCAGCGTGCTGCGCTGCCCGTACTGCGGCCACGAGCAGCCGATCGCCGCCCCCGCCCGGCACGTCCGCGAGCACTCCTACGACGCGTTCCTGGCCAAGCCCCGCGTCCAGGCCATCGCGCCGAACCAGTTCACCTGCCCGGGCTGCGGCGCCCGCACCGAGAGCGACGCGATCTCCAAGGACTGCCAGTTCTGCGGCACCGCGCTGGTCGCGGGCAGCACCGGCGACGAGATCGCGCCGGAGGCCGTGCTGCCGTTCGCGCTCGACAAGGGAGCCGCCCGCGACGCGCTCCGCACGTGGACCAGGTCCCGCTGGTTCGCCCCGAACCGCCTCAAGAAGGTCACCGAGGCGGAGTCGATGAAGAGCACCTACCTGCCCCACTGGACGTTCGACGCGAGCACCTTCTCCCACTACTCCGGCCAGCGCGGCGTCCACTACTGGGTCACCGAGACCTACACGGACAACGGCCAGACCAAGACCCGCCGGGTGCGCAAGACCCGCTGGTATCCGGCCAGCGGCTCGGTCACCAGGGCGTTCGACGACGTGCTGGTCTCGGCCACCGCCCGGGTGCCCAGGGAGCGACTGGACGCGCTGGAGCCGTGGCCGCTGGAGCGCGCGGTGGCGTTCGAGCCCGGCTTCGTCGCCGGCCACCACAGCCTGCGCTACGACGCCGGACCCGAGGCGGGCCTGGAGAACGCCAAGGGCAAGATGGCCGAGGTGATCGCCGCCGACTGCAAGCGCGACATCGGCGGCGACGTGCAGCGCCTGCACAGCGTCGACACCCGCTACGCGGACGTCACGTTCAAGCTGGTGCTGCTGCCGGTCTGGGTCGGCTCCTACCTGTATGGAGGCAGGCCGTACCAGGTGCTGGTCAACGGGGTGGGCGGCGAGGTGCAGGGCGATCGCCCGTACAGCGCCGTGAAGATCACCATGGCGGTGCTGGCGGCGGTGGCGCTGGTCGCGCTCGTCGTCTCGCTGTTCGTGATGCGGTAACTGGCTTTCACCTGGGCGGACACCGTACCCTTGCGTGATGTTCCGCCGCCTGCTGCGCATCGTCCTCGCGCTGGTCGCGCTCGGGTTCCTGGGCTACGGCCTGGCGGCCAACTGGGCCGACACCACGGCGGCGGTCGCCGAGATCCCGCTGTGGGCGGTCGCCGGCGCGTTCGCCGCCGTGCTGCTCGGCCAGTTCTGCATGCTGCTCGCCTGGCGGCAGGTGCTGGCCGGGCTGGGCTCGCCGCTGCCGGTGCGGACCGCGGGGCGCATCATGTTCGTGGGCCAGATGGGCAAGTACATCCCCGGCGCGATCTGGGCGTACGCGGCGATGATGGACCTGGGCCGCGACCACGGCAGCCCGCCGCGCCGCACGTTCGCGTGCATCTCGCTGGCGCTGGTGATCAACCTGGGGGTCGGCATCGCGATCGCCGCCGCCACGCTGGCCACCCAGGAGGTGGTGCGGCAGGCGTGGTACCTGCTGCTCCTGCTGCCGGTGATCGCCGTCTGCATGCATCCGAAGATCCTCACCTGGGGGCTCAACCTGGCGCTACGGCTGGCCCGCCGCGACACGCTCGACTCCGTGCTGCCCGGCCGCACGGTCCTGGTCGCGGCCGCCTGGACGGTGCTCGGCTGGCTCGTGTACGGGCTCCACACGTGGATGCTCGCGGGCCGCTGGGACCTGTACGTGATCGCGACCGGCGCCTACGCGTTCGCCTGGTCGACCGGGCTGCTCGCGTTCCTGGTGCCGGCCGGGGTGGGCGTGCGGGAGGGCGCGCTCGTGCTGGTGCTCCACCCGATCCTCGGCACCGGCCCTGCGCTCGCGGTGGCGGTGGTGTCGCGGCTGGTGTTCACGCTCGCCGACGTGACGGCCGCCGGGCTGGCGTTCCTGCTGGGCCGTCAGCCGAGCAGGGTGGCGGTGTACGAGGCCCAGAACGGGTCGGGGTCGACGGCCTTGACCCCCGACCGCAACCTCTCGGGCTCCCCCGAGGCGTAGAACCGCTCGATCGCGTCGCGGAGCGCGCCGGCGCTGCCCGGCTCCACGAGCAGCCCGTCGACGCCGTCGGTGACATGGTCGGCGAGCGCCCCCACCCGGGTGGCGATCACCGGCACGCCGTGCTCGTGCGCGAGCCACACGTTCTGGCTGGCGGTGGCGCTGCGGTAGGGCAGCACCAGCGCGTCGGCCCCGGCGAACAGCGAGGGCACGTCCTCGGCCGCGACGTAGCCGGGCCGCAGGTCCACCCGGTCGGCGAGACCCAGCTCGCCGACCAGCGCCTTCGTCTCGTCGAGCCCGCCCCAGAACTCCCCGGCCACGGTCAGCGACACCCCCGCGGGCAGCGCCCGCAGCAGCAGGTCGAGCCCCTTGTACGGGCGCACGATGCCGAAGAACAGCAGCCGCCGGTGCACCCGGTCGGACCGGGCGGCGTGGGTGGACGGCAGGTGCGGCGGCAGCGCGGCCACCCGCACCGGCCTGGTGGTCAGCTCGCGGGCCACCCCCGCCTGCTGCTCGGAGTGGGTGAGCACCACCCCCGCCCGCCTGAGCAACGCCTTCATCAGCGGCCGGTCGTACGGCTTGCGCTCGTGCGGCAGCACGTTGTGGCAGAGCGCGACCGTCCGGGCCCGGCCCCGCAGCCCGGCCAGGATCGCCAGGTAGGGCGGCACCTGCACCGGGCTGAGCACGGCCAGGACCACCAGGTAGGCGGCGCGCAGCCGCCGCCCGGCGGCCACCCACCCATCGGGCCTGCGCCAGTCCAGCTCGCGCAGCACCTTCGGGTACGGGACGCCTTCCGGCGCGTCGATCGTCTGCTGCCCCGGGTAGAGGAACGACGGGTACTGCGCCCGCCAGGACTCGATGACCACGTCGTGGCCGAGCGCGGCCAGCCGGTGCGCCAGCTCGGTGGTGTGCTGCGCCCCGCCGCCCTTGTAGGGGTAGGTGGGGCCGACGATCGCGACGCGCACGCTCAGTCTCCCCGCGACCGCACGATCAGGTCGGCCAGCAGCGCCACCGACCCGATCAGCATCCCGGACAGGAAGATCATGACGGTGTTGGCCGGGAAGTAGAACGGGTGCTGGATCATGTCCCACGCGCCCTTCACGAGCCCGATGCCGACCAGCCAGAGCGCCGGCGGCATGAGCACCTTGAGCGGGTTGAAGTACATGATCATCCGCAGGACCTGCAGGATGTAGCGGTAGGCGTCGGAGACGAAGCTGAACTTCGACTTGCCCGCCCGCTTGGCGTAGCCGATCGGCAGGTAGTAGACGTCGTGCTGGTTGGACAGGAACGACAGCGTGATCGTCGTGACGCAGGAGAACCCGGGCGGCAGCAGGCGCAGGTAGGGCTTGGCCACCGACTTGCGGAAGGCCCGCAGCCCCGAGTTGAGGTCGGGGATCTTCTGCCCGGCGAGCATCTCGGCGACCTTGCGGATCACCCACTTGGCGGGCACCCGCAGCAGCTTGTGGGACCCCTCCTCGCTGGTGCGCGCCCCGACGACCTGGTCGATCGTCGGGTCCTTGTCGAGGATCTGCACCAGCTCGGGGATGCGCTCGTTGGGGTAGGTCATGTCGGCGTCGGTCCAGACGACGATCTCGCCCCTGGCCTCCTGCGTGCCGATCCTGCGCACGGTGCCGGAGCCGCCGTTGCGGTGGAAGGCCCGGATGCGCAGGTGGGGGTAGAGCGGCGCGGCCTCCTTGAGCCTGGCCAGCGTCTCGTCGGTCGAGCAGTCGTCGACGGCGACCAGCTCGTAGGTGTAGCCGCTCGAGTCCATCGCCTTGGTGATGCGGTCGACCTCGTCGATGACATGGTCCTGCTCGTTGTAACAGGGCAGGACGATGGTGACGTACGGGGTTTCCTCATCCACGGCGGGTCCACCTTGCTGCGGGGGCTCGGAGCGTTCTCACGTGGGACGAGGGTACTCTGCCCGGTCCGTGGCCGAGTGCACATCACAGGTCAAGGCAGGGCCATCCACACGTTGATCCGCAGTGACCAGGTGCCGTCGGGCGCCTCGGTGAGCGACCGCTCGTCCTGCCGGGTGACCAGCCCGATCAGCTGCGTGACCGGACCGTACGGAGCCACCTGCCCCTCCTCGGCGGCCAGCACGACCGGGGTGCGCCCGGCGGCCCGCACCCGCTCGACCAGGCGGCGCACGTCGGACTCCGGCGCGGTGTCGCCCTCCACCTGGCGCACCTCCGCGGCCGGGACGCCGCAGGCGCCGCGGACGACCTGCGTGTACCGGTCGGCGGTGACCCGTTCGGCGATGAGCACCGAGGCGTCCGGCGGGATGCGCGCGCACATGGCGGCCACCGCGGCCGCCTCGCCCCGCCCGACCGGCGTGAACGCGGTGCCGATCGAGGTCACGGCCGGCGGCACGACCAGGAGCAGCGCGCAGACCGGCACGACCCAGCCGCGCCACCTGCCCTCTCCCGCCCGCTCGCGCAGCCGCTCCGCCCCCCACACGGCCAGCAGGATCACGCCGGGGATCACCACCGGCACCAGGCGGCGCGCGGCCCACGGGTGGTCGGGGGTGATCGCCGGGCGGAGCAGCGTGGTGAGCGTGGCCCAGCCGATGACCGCCAGCGGCAGCAGCCATGGCAGGCCGCGGCCGCGCAGCAGCCGGTGCGTCAGCACGGCCGCGGCCAGCGTGGCGAGCACGAGCGCCGGGACGCCCACGTACCACGCCACCCAGTGCAGGGTGTGCTCGAAGTACAGGCGGGTGCCGTCGATCGGCAGGCCGTTGGCCTTCTGGATCTGCTCGATGAAGGTGGCGGTGAGCCGGTCGTCGACGTTGTCGGGGACCCTGCGCACGGTCACCAGCCAGGGCCGCACCGCCAGCCCGGCCATGGTCAGCGCCACCAGCGTCGCCCCCGCCGCCGGCAGCCAGCCCGGCGGCCTGAGCCTGGCCAGCAGCGGGGCGGCCACCGTACCGGCGAGCGTCAGCACCAGGACGGCGGCGCAGATCAGCAGCAGCGGCCGCATCGAGCTCGACAGGTACGTCAGGTAGGGCCGCGACAGCCCGTAACCGGCGGCCAGGCCGAGGCCCGCCCCGGCGGCGAGCCCGGCCAGCAGCGGCGGCCCCAGCCCTCCGTGGCGGCCGGGCGACCGGCGGCCCATCGCGACGAGCAGGCCGGCGAACGCCAGCACGGGCAGCACGTCACGCAGGCCGTCCACCCGCACCAGCACGGCCAGCCCGAGCGTCAGCCCGCCCAGCGCCGCCCCGATCCGCCGCCCGTGCCCGTACAGGGCGTCGTGCACCAGCGCCAGCCCGCCGAGCAGCAGGAGCATCGACGGGATCTCGCTGAAGGTGGCGCGCGAGGTGTAGATGATCGGCATGCAGCAGGCGAACGCCAGCGCCGCCACCGGGGCCCAGCGCCCGCCGGCCAGCCGGGCCGCCAGCCCGGCCACGGCGAGCACCGCCAGCGCCCCCAGCACGACCGGGGCCAGGAACAGCCCGCCGAGCCACTCCCCGAGCGCGAACAGCATCGGCGCGCCCGGCATGAACTGCGGCACCACGGAGTCGCCGACGGCGTAGAAGCCGACACTCTCGAAGATCAGCGACGGGTCGGCCCCGCCGAACGCCTCCGGCCGCGCGGGGATCGGCAGCGATCCCTCCCGCGCCAGCCAGATGGCGTACTGCGCGTAGGTGGACGGGTCACGCCGGACGGCGAGCTGCTCACCGTGCATGACCCCGTTGAACACCCCGGCCCCCGCCGCGACCGCCACAGCAGCGGCCACCTGCCCCACCGTGGCCCGCACGGTGTCGACCGGCCCGTGTCCGTCGGCGTCCTCCGCCACGCTGACCAGCCCGCGCGTGCCCGCCCAGCACAGCAGCCCCGCCATGGCCAGCCCGAGCGGGATCGCCACCACCGGCCGGTAGACGCCGAACGCGAGCAGCGGCAGCGCCGCCAGCAGCCACCCGGCCACGGCCAGCGCGGGCAGCACCGAGAGCGCCGCGAGCACCCGGCCCGCCGGCGGCCTCCGCATCGGGTCCAACCAGGCGATTCCCATCGGTGAGCGAGCGTATCCAACCTCAAGCCGACGGCACGCCAGGCAGCGCCGAGAACCCACCAATCATGATCACACCAAACCCCCGCCCCCAGCACACGATGACGAAAGCCAAGACCAAAGGGACGAGTCACGGGTCCACCCCACCTACGGCGGGTCGGGCAGGCCGAAGGCTTGCTATCGGCGCCCAGCCCGAGGGGTTTCCCAAAAGGCTTTTGAGTGTCCACCCCACCTACGGCGGAAAACAGAAGAAGGAGACCCCAGCCCGAGCAGGTGACCACGGCAGCACACGACGTGGCCGGCTTGGGATACCGGCAGGGCGGGCGGGGCCGGTCACGTACGTGACGGGGGGGGGAAGATCGGGAGGGCACGGGGGCCGGTAGCGAACGCGGCGGGACGGAAGAAGACCCAGCGCCGCGACGTGACGGGAGACAAGGAACCGGCTTGAGATGACGGCGCCGCGGGCGGGGGCCGGTAGCGTACGCGGCGTGGGGGGAGATCGGGAGGGCGCGCGGCGAGCAGCCGCTCGCGTGCGCGGCGTGGTGGATGAGCGGGCCGGGTTCGGGCGGCACGGGTGGTTTCTGGCGGTCCTGGCGATCGGCGCCGCGCTGCGGGTGGTCACGATGCTCGGTTACCGGCCGGCGCTGTGGTTCCCCGACTCCTACACCTACGTGGTCACCGTCCTGCGCCCCCGGCCCGATCTGGTGCGCCCGGCGGGCTACTCGATGTTCATGAAGCTGCTGGAGCCGCTGCACTCCTTCGGCGCGGTCACCGCCGCCCAGCACCTGCTGGGGCTGGCCACCGGGGTGCTGGTCTACTGGGCCGCGGCGCGGCACACCCGGAGGTGGATCGCGACGCTGGCCGCCGCCCCCGTGCTGGTGGAGCCGTACCAGATCGAGCTGGAGCACCTGCTCGTCTCCGACACGCTGTTCATGTTCCTGGTCGTCGCCGCCGTCGCGCTCGCGCTCGCCGGACGGCCCAAGGCGGTCACGATCGGGCTGCTGCTGGCCGCCGCCTCGCTCACCAGGACCGTCGGGCAGCCGTTGATCGTGGTGCTGGTGGCCTGGTTCCTGCTGCGCCGCCAGATCAGGCCGGCCTGGATCATGCTGGTGGCCGCGGTGGTCCCGATCCTCGCGTACGGGGGCTGGTTCTACGCCACCTACCAGCGGGTCGGCGTCATCGGCGCGAACGGCGTCTTCCTCTACGCCCGCACGATGTCGTTCGCCGACTGCGCCGAGATGAACCCGCCGCCCGACCTGCGGGTGCTGTGCGACCCGCGCCCGGCCGACCAGCGGCCGCCGTCGCAGGAGTACATCTGGGCCAGGGACGCGCCGATCGTGGCCCTGCCCGGCATCACGTTCACCAAGGAGACCGACGACCTGGCCATGCGCTTCGCACTGCTGGCGATCCGCACGCAGCCGCTCGACTACGCCGGCTCGGTGCTGGCGGAGCTGGGCCGCTCGTTCGTGTGGGGCCGCCCGGTCTACCCCGACCAGGAGATCTACGGCTACTACCAGTTCCCCGAGACCCCGCCGGGGCCGCCGGGCCGCTACCCGGCGCAGGTCGGCACCGAGTTCGCCAAGCGCTACGAGCAGGGCCCGATCGGCACCTCGATCGTGGAGCCGTACGCCGGGTGGATGCGCGCCTACCAGGACGTGGCGCGGATCCCCGGCACGGTCCTGCTGGTGGTCCTGCTCGTGCCGCCCGCCGCCGTGGCGTGGCGGGCATTCCGGTACGGGCGGGGCCCGGGTTCCCCTCGTGCCCTGTGGCTGCTGCCCTGGTCGGTGGCCGTCGTGTTGTTGATCACTCCGGCGGCCGTGGCCGAGTTCGACTACCGGTACGTGCTGCCGGCGGTGCCGCTCGCCTGCCTGGCGGCGGCCCTGGCCTGCGGGAACGGTAGAGAATTTACTGATCTTATTCCACGAAATGTCCAACTCTGAGTATGCTTTGCCCCGGTATCATCACCGCTGGGTCACGGTCGATTACTCCAGTCATGGCTGCGGCGACGCCGCCGGTGACCTAGTCTCGTGGCGCAGAACGACCGAGCCAGCGCGTGAGGCGCAGCGACGAGGCTAGGGGGCGCATGAGTGACTACAGAGGCATGTCCGTAGAGGACAGCAGGTCCCCCCAGCCCGGCAGCAGGATGGCACGCAGGCTCGCCGCCTCGGCGCCGCCTCCGCCGAAGGAGCCCGAGCGCGGCCGGCGGGGCGGAGACGGCGGCAACGGCAAAATGCGCGTGCTGGCCTGGGTCAGCATCGCGGCCACGTCCCTCATGGTCGCCGGCTCGCTGACCGGTTACGTCGCCTACCGCGACGCGTTCGGCGCGATCGACCAGAAGAACGTCAAGGACGACATCATCAACCCCCGCCCCCGCGACACCGGCGCGCTCAACGTGCTGCTGGTCGGCTCCGACACCCGTGCGGGCGACGGCAACGCCCAGTACGGCCAGGAGACGGCCCGGCTGGCCGACGCGGGCGGCAAGCGCACCGACACGATCATCGTCCTGCACATCTCCCCCAACCGCGATCAGGCGAGGCTCATCAGCTTCCCGCGCGACTCGATGGTGGACATCCCCAAGTGCAAGAACGAGACGACCAAACAGGAGATGCCGCCCAGCCGCGCGATGATCAACTCCGCCTACAACCACGGCGGCGTCGCCTGCACGATCTCCACCCTGGAGACGCTGACGGGCATCCGCATCAACCACTTCGTCGAGGTCGACTTCAGCGGCTTCAAGAACATCGTCGACTCGCTCGGCGGCATCGAGATCTGCCTCAAGTCCGGCGTCAACGACAAGAATGCCAAGCTGGTCCTCCCGCCCGGCAAGAGCCTGCTCAACGGCGAGAAGGCGCTGGGCTACGTGCGGCTGCGCAGCTACGGCGACGGCAGCGACATCCAGCGCATCAAGCGCCAGCAGATCTTCCTCAGCAAGGTCATCGCCAAGGCCACCAGCAGTGACCTGCTCACCGACCCGATCAAGCTCACCGGGTTCATCAAGTCGGCCGCCCAGTCGGTGACCATGGACCCCGACCTGGCCAACAACCCGCAGAAGCTCATCGACATCGGCATGAGCGCCAAGGACCTCACCGCCAAGGGCGTCAAGCTCACCACGGTCCCGTGGATCCCCGACCCCGAGGACGAGAACCGCGTCGTCTGGCAGCAGCCGGCGGCGGGCGAACTGTTCGACTCCATCATCAACGACACCGAGCTCCCCGAGCCCACGCCGAGCGCGACCGCCGACAAGCCGAAGGTCGCCGTCAAGCCCGGCCAGGTGCGGATCCAGGTGCTCAACGCCACCGGCGAACCGGGCAGGGCGCGCGAGGTCGCCGACCAGCTCGCCAAGGAGGGCTTCCAGGTCACCGGGCTGGGCAACTACGCCGACGCCGGCGGCCAGCCGGTCGCCGCCACCGAGGTCCGCTACCCGAAGACGGCCGAGACCGGCGCCGACCACGCCGACGTGCTGACCAAGAAGCTCAACCCCGCGCCCGACGCGACGGCCGGCAAGGTCAGGCCCACCAACACCGAGCCCTACACGCCGACGGTGGCCCCCACCACCGCGCCGGCCGCCGACGGGCCGAAGGGTCCGGTGCTCCAGCTCGTCATCGGCACCGACTTCAAGGCCGTCAAGGTCACCAAGCTGTCGGAGGCCGTGGAGAAGAACACCATCACCGCGTCCCAGCAGAAGAACGTCTGCGTGTAAGGCTCCTGCAAGTTGTCTGTGTAACCCTCAGGCCGTGAGACAGGACCTCCGGCGCCCGCTAGGGTGGTTCGGGTCGGCGACGCGGCTCGCCCTCGCGGGCGTCGCCGCCTGTCGCGTACCCCGGCCCCGAGCGAAGCTGAGCGACTTCCCTGTGTCTGACACCAAGTACTCCCCTCCGGTCCAGGTTCCCGGCGAAGAGAGTGCGGGGCCGGCGAACACAGGGGCCCGCTGGCCGCTCCCCGGCGGCGGCGGCCTCTTCGAGCGCCCTGGCCAGGAGCAGGCCGAGCCCGCCCAGAAGCCCGAGCCCGAGGCCGGGCCGCCGAAGCGCAGGCGCGACCCGTACCTCGACAACGTCAAGTTCGTGCTCATCGCGCTCGTCGTGGTGGGCCACTCGCTGGTGCCGACGCTCGACGCCGACTCCAACCGGGCGCTCTACATCTTCATCTACACCTTCCACATGCCGCTGTTCGTGCTGATCAGCGGCTACCTGTCCAGAAACTTCTGGAACTCCAACGCCAAGACCAACAAGCTCGTCGACACGTTCCTCGTGCCGTACGTGATCGTCGAGGTCGGCTACGCGGCGCTGCGCTTCTCCCTCGGGCAGAAGTGGAGCCTGACGATCATCGACCCGGCGTGGCTCAACTGGTACCTGCTGGCGCTGCTGTTCTGGCGGCTGTCGACGCCGGTGTGGAAGCGGATGAAGTTCCCGATCCCGGTGGCGATCGCGATCTACCTGTTCGCCGGGTTCTCCGAGATCTCCGGTGACTTCAGCATGGACCGGTTCTTCGGCCTGCTGCCGTTCTTCGTGATCGGGCTGGTCATGCAGCCGGAGCACTTCGAGCTGCTCAACCGGCTGTGGATCAAGATCGCCTCGGTGTTCACCATCGTCGCCGCGGCCACCGTGGCCATCCTCATCGCGCCCAGGGCCAAGCTCGCGCCGTTCTACTTCAAGAACAGCTACGAGAAGATGGACCTGTCCTGGTACATGGGGCTGGGCGTGCGCGTCGGGCTGCTGGTCTGCGCCCTGGCGCTCTGCTTCGCGGTGCTGGCGCTGGTGCCGCGGGGCGAGACGTGGTACTCCGATCTCGGCACCCGCACCCTCTACTGCTACCTGCTCCACGGCATCCCGGTGCTCATCGCCAAGGAGCAGGGCTGGCTCAACCTGCCGTGGCTGCACGGCCCGCTCGGGGCGCTGGCGATCAGCTTCAGCTGCTTCGCGCTGGCGATCGTGCTGTGCCTGCCGGAGACCCGGACGGTCTTCAAGTGGGTGCTGGAGCCGCGCCTGACCTGGCTCTATCGCCGTCCTTCCAGAAGTTAAGCGGCAGTTACCCCCGCATTCACGCCTTTGACCCGGTCGGCGCGGAGCATCGACGCATGCGGGTATGCGTTGCCACCGTCGTCCATCATCCCGAGGACGCCCGGATCATGCATCGGCAGATCAGGGCGCTGCTCGACGCCGGCCACGAGGTGACCTACGTCGCGCCGTTCACCTACCACAACGTGACGCCCACCCCACGGCTCACCGCCGTCGACGTGGCGCGCGAGGCGGGCCCGGGCCGGGCCCGGTCGGCTCTCAGGCGCGGCGTGCGGGGCGCCGACCTCCTGCTCGTGCACGACGCCCGTCTCCTCCGCGCGCTGCCGTACCGCCGCCCTCCGGTCGTCTGGGACGTACGCGAGGACGTCTCCGAGGCCAGGCTGGCGCGGGCCGCACGCAGGTGCCACGTGATCACACCGGACGTGGTGCCCGAGGCCACTCTCGTGGCGCCGGAGCCGCCCCCTCCCGGGGAGACGAGAGTGGTCCACATCGGCCGGCTGTCGGCCGCCAGGGGCGTGAACGAGCTCATCGGCCTGGCCCGGCGGCTGGCCCCGCACGGCATCCGGATGGACCTCATCGGCCAGGCCGACCCGGCGGCGCGCCCGCTGCTGCGTGACGCCCAGCGGGTCGGCCTGCTGGACTGGTTCGGCCACGTGCCGCTCAGGCACGCGCTGCGGATGGCCGAGGGCGCGCTGGCCGGCCTGTCGCTGGCCGGTCCCGCGGTGACCGGGCCGCCCACCAAGATCCTCGACTACCTGGGCCGGGGCCTCCCCGTCGTGACCACCTCGCAGGGCGCCGGGGTGGTGGAGCGGGCGGGCTGCGGCTTCGTGGTCCCGCTGGACGTGGACGCGGCGCTCGACGCCGTGCTCGACCTGAAGGAGAGCCCCGAGCTGCGCCGGTCGCTCGCCGCGCGCGGGCACGCGCACGCCCGCGCGCACCACCACTGGCCGGACCACGCGCCGGCGTTCGTGGCCCGGATGGAAGGCTGCGCCGGGGTTCCCGCCCGCGCCCCGTCGTTCGCGGTACAGAGCAGGTCCGCGGGGTGATGGTCACGGCGTCCGGCGGTTGATGTACTAGACGCCATGGCATCGCATCTGATCCAGGGCCGGACGGTGAGCATGCCCGTCCGGGTACGGGACGTCATGGTGTGTGGCGCTCTCTACCTGGTCCGGGCCGACGCCGCACGGGCCGTGCTCGCGTATTCGGGGCTGGACGTGGCCGAGGTGCTGCCCGGCAAGGCCGTCTGCGTGCTGGTGTTCGCCGACTACCGCGACGGCGATCTCGACTCCTACCACGAGTTCGGCATGGCGTTCCTGATCCGTCGGCCGGGGGCGACGGGCTCGGTGGGGCTCGCCGACCTGCGGAACGCGGCCGCGTTCGTCCACTGGATGCCGGTCGACCAGGGCTTCACGCTGGAGGCGGGGCGCTCGCTGTGGGGCGTGCCGAAGGAGCTGGCCGACATCGACCTGCGGCTCGGCTCCCCGTACAAACGGTGTGTCCTGAGCAGGGACGGCAGGCTCGTGCTCGACATGCTGGTCAAGCCCGGCGCTCCGCTGCCCGGACCGGGCCCGGTGATCGCCCTGGACGCCTACACGCACCGCGACGGGCTCACCCGGCGCATCCCGTGGACCGTCCAGACCCGCGGCCTCCGCGTGCGCCCCGGCGGCGCGCTGATCCGGCTGGGCAACCATCCCATCGCCAAGGAGCTGAGCGAGCTGGGCCTGCCCAAGCGCCCCCTGCTGGCCGGCACGGTCGCGCACGCCACCATGGCCCTGGAAGAGGCCGAGCTCGTCCGCTAGCGGGCGAACGCGGCCAGCCCTGCCCGCCAGGCGCCGTCGAGGTCGGCACCTGGCGGGAAACGACCGTCGAGCTCCAGCATCACCATGCCGTGCGCGAAGGCCCACACGGCCCGCGCCAGCAGCGGGTCACCGTCGACGGCCTTGACCAGGGGCAGAGCCGTCCGGTCCTCCAGTCCGGCGGGCAGAAGTCCGCGCGGCAGCGGCCCGGTGCTCATCAGCCGGTAGAGATGGGGGTGGGCCAGCGCGTAGGCGCGGTAGGCCCGCGCCAGCACTCCCAGGCCGCCCTGCGACGCTTCCAGGGCCCGCGCCAGGTCCTGCATGGCGATCGCGATCACCTCGGCCTCGACGGCGCTCTTGTCGGGGAAGTGCTTGTAGAGCGAAGGGGCCCGGATGCCCAGCCGCCCGGCCAGCGCCCGCATGGTGAGCGCCTCCGCGCCGCCCTCCTCGACGAGGCGCAGGGCCGCCTCAACGATCTGCCGTGACCGCTCGGACACGCCGGCTCCCATCCCGTTCCCGTAGTCCGTAACCGAACGCGCGATCGGCGGCGATGTGCATCAGCCAGGCGAGCCCGGCGGTCCACGTCGGCACTCCGCCGATCGGCCAGAAGATGTATCCAACCAGCAGCAGGAGGGGCGCCCACGCCCGGTGTGCCGCGTTGTAGAACGGCACCGCCCGCGGTGACAGCCGCCCGCCGCCGGCCTTCCTCGCCCCCACGAGCATGGTCAGGTCCGGCAGGATCGCGAAGACCACCGCTGTGACCCAGGCCATTCCCCCGTGCTTGGCCACCTCGAAGACGATGAAGGCCAGGCAGAAGATCGCCAGACCACCCCACGCGCCTCTTCCCATGACCGCCCTCTCGTTGGCTAACGCTGTTAGCCGAAGGCTATGGCTAACAGCGTTAGCCGTCAAGCGGGGAAAAGCCCTCGCCGTGACGGCGAGGGCTTTCAGACGATGGGCGGGCGGCCGAGCTTCACCATGCGCCAGGCCGTCTTCCAGGCCATCGGGCGGCGCTCGCCCGCGGGTGTGCGCAGGCCCTCGAAGAACCCGGTGAACCATGCCTTCAGCGAGTCTTTGGAGCCGCGCTCCCTGATCAGGGTCAGCACCACCCAGTCGAGCAGGTAGAGCGCCGCCAGCGGCCACGGCAGGTTGCGGCGGGCCAGCCACACCCGGTTGCGCGCGTTGAGCCGGTAGAACTCGGCGTGGCGGGTCGGCGGGACCTGGGGGTGGTACATCACGGTCTCGGCGTCGTACTCGATCCGGTAGCCCTCGCCGAGCAGCCGCCAGGCCAGGTCGGTCTCCTCGTGCGCGTAGAAGAACCGCTCCGGCAGCCCGCCCACCTGGAGGAAGGCCGAGCGGCGGACGGCGGAGGCGCCGCCCAGGAACGTGGTGACCGGTGAGCTGCGCTCCGGGTCGCCGGCGCGCAGGCGCGGGACGTGACGTCGCTGGCCGATGCCGCCGTCGGGGTCCATCACCCGGAAGGAGATGACGGCCAGGTCGGGCTCGGTGGCGAAGCGGTCGCGGACGTGCGCGGCCACTTTCTGGTTGGCGTACCAGCCGTCGTCGTCGAGGAACAGCACCACGTCACCGGAGCACTCCTCGACCCCGCGGTTGCGGCCCGCGGGTATGCCCGTATTGTGGTCGAGCCGGATCGTCTTCACGGTCGCCGACGAGCCAGCGGGGGGCGTCGCGGACAGCTCGGGCACGTCTGCGCCGTTGCCCACGATCACCACCTCGACGTCACCGTCGATCTGGTTGAGCGCGGACTCGACCGCCCGGTCCAGCTCCGCGACCCGGTTTCCCATGGTGAGGATGACGCACGAGATCTTCAACGAATCATCGTCCTGACGCGTTGAGAGCACGGGCGGAGCAATCTTTCATGATCACCGAGTCTGCTGGGTGGCTTATTTCCTGATATTGGTGGAGCTAAGCGTATCGGAACCGGTAGTGAACCCCCACCGAACCGGGGATGTCCGATCAATACGACGGACGAGAAGCCCTGCCGGTTCCGAGAATCGCATCACGCCAGCCGCCTCGACGCGAGAATGCTGACCAAATGCAGGACAACCTGTAGCCCTGCCGCGACCACACAGGCCACGACGAGCACCCGGGTGGCCGCCAGATCGCCCCGCACCACGTCGATCACCGCCGTCGCGAGCGCGAGCAGCGACAGCTCGATCGGCTGCACGATCCGGTGGAACCCGGTCGCCGCCAGGACCCGCCTGCCGAGCCCCAGCAGCCCTGAGCGGAACTGCACGGCGGCGGACTCGGTCGCGGCGGGCAGGCCGCCCTTGGCCCGCGCCACCTCCACCAGGTCGGACTCCGCCTTGATGAGGATCGCGCCGAGCGCCGCCGCGAAGCCCAGCACGGTGTACCAGTCGGGCAGCACGGCCGACGCCCGCCAGCCCAGCCCGGCCAGCAGCGCCGCCTCGGCGAAGTAGGCGCCGACCCGGTCGAGGTAGACGCCGGTCAGCGAGGTCTTGCCGGTCCACCGGGCCAGCTCGCCGTCGGAGCAGTCGAGCAGCAGGTAGACCTGGATCAGCAGGGCGGCGGCCACGGCCGCCCACAACCCCGGCAGCGCGATCACCACCCCGGCCGCGACCCCCGCCACCGTCATCACCCAGGTGAGCTGGTTGGGCGTGACGCTCGTCCTGGTCATCAACCAGGTGACGTAGATCGACAGCCTGCGCATGTAGAGCACGCCCGCCCAGTGCTCGCCGTTGCGGCGCTCCAGGTGACCGGCGGGCTGGGCGACCCCGCGCAGCTCAGCGACCGAAGGCCCGGACATAGTCCTCCACCCGATCGCGGATCTCGGAGTCCTGCAGGCGCAGGTGCTCCAGGATCGTGTAACGGCCGGGACGGGTGGCGGGCGCGAGCGAGACCGCGGCGGTGAACTGCTCGCTGCTCAGCCCGATGTCGCCGGGGGTCACCGGCAGCTGGTGCTGCCGCAGGCAGCCGACCACCTGCTTGAGCCGGGCCTCGTCCTCCCTCAGGAAGTAGCAGAAGGCGGTGCCGACCCCGGCGAGCTCGCCGTGGTTGGAGGTGCCGGGGAAGAGCTGGTCCACGGCATGCATGATCTCATGGTCGCCACCGCTCGCGGGCCGCGATGAGCCGGCGACCACCATCGACATGCCCGACAGGATCAGCGACTCGGCCAGAACGGTCAGGAACGCGTCGGACTCGACGGAGTCGGCCCTGCCGAGCAGCGCCTCGGCGGCCGTGCGCGCCATCGAACAGGCCAGCCCGTCTATCGGCTCGCCGCGCTCGACGTGGCTGAGCTGCCAGTCCTCGCACGCCGACAGGTTGGCGAGCACGTCGCCGACGCCCGAGCGGACCAGCGACTGCGGGGCCTTGTGCACGAAGTCGAGGTCGACCAGGACGGCCAGCGGCATCGGCACACCGAACGTGCCCTTGCCGCCCTCGTACAGCAGGGAGGCCGTCGGCGAGCAGATGCCGTCGTGGGACAGGTTGGTGGCCACCGCGACCATGGGGATGCCGGCCAGCGAGGCGGCGTACTTGGTCGTGTCGATGGTCTTGCCGCCGCCCACGCCCACCACCACCTCGTAGGCGCCCTTCCGCAGGTCGGCGCCGAGCGAGACGGCGGCTTCCACGCTCCCGTCGGAGACGCGGAACACCTGGGCCTCGTCCAGCGTCGGCGCGATCAGGCTCTCTATGTGGTCGCCCTGGCCGGGGCCGACGGCCACCGCGACCCGGCCGGAGGTGGCGACCCTGCTGTCGGCGAGCAGCGCGCCGAGCTCCGCGACGGCACCGCGCCTGACCTCCATCTGGATCGGCGCGGGCAGCATCCTCGCAAGAAGCGGCATCCGGCCCCCTCAGTAGTGGACGGCGATGGTGCGGGCCTTGGCCAGGTCGTCGTGGTTGTCCACTTCGACCCAGTCGACCTCGCCGATGGGGGCGACGTGGATGGCCTCGCCTCGCTCGACCATCTCCTGGTAGCCGTCTTCGTAGTAGAGCTGCGGGTCGCGCTCGAAGGTGGCCTTGAGCGCGTCGGCCAGCCGCTCGGCGGCGCCCGGCCGGATGAGCGTGGCGCCGATGTACTCGCCGTACGCGTCGGACGGGTCCATCAGCTTGGTGATGCGGCGCAGCGCCCCCTCCTCGGAGAGCGTGACCTTCATCTCCTCGTCGGCCAGCTTCTTCACGTCGTCGACGGCGAGCAGGATGTCGCTGGTCTCGGGCGCGGCGAGCAGCGTCTTCTCGACCGAGACGGGGTGCACGGTGTCGCCGTTGACCAGCAGCGCGCCGCGGCCGAAGTAGTCACGCGCGCACCACAGGGAGTAGGCGTTGTTCCACTCCTCGGCCTTGTCGTTGTGCACGAGGGTGAGCTCGACGCCGTGACGCTCCTCCAGCTCGCGCTTGCGCTCGTGTACGGCCTGCGCCGCGTAACCGACGACGACCACGACCTCGCGCAGGCCCACGGCGGCCAGGTTGCGCAGCGAGATGTCCATGATCGTGGTCTCGCCGTCGACCGGCACGAGCGCCTTAGGCAGCGTGTCGGTGTACGGCCGCAGGCGTCGTCCGGCTCCAGCGGCCAGCACCATTCCCAGCAACGTGCACTCCTCAGTCGAGCATGACTACGTAGGCCCAAAGGTTAGTTGGCTTTCGGCCTCGTGAGGGTAATCCGCCGTTAGTCTTGCGTTCCCGTGTCCGCCGTGCGCACCCCGGTCCTGGGCGCGGCGAGCCAGCATGTGAGGCTCTCCCACCCGAAAGCGCCCCACAGATACACCGCCAGCAGCACGAACCCACCGGTCACCCAGCCCACGAGGGCGAACAGGCCGAGCACCAGCATCCGCCCCTCCCAGCCGAGGCCGAGCGCGGCCAGCCAGGGCGGCGGGTAGACCTGCTGGCGCAGCCGGTAGACCAGGTCGTAATGGTGGAAGGCGGCCGCCCCGAGCAGCAGGAAGATCAGCACCGGGGGCACACCGTGGGCGAAGCCGCAGGCGGCGATGAAGGCGTACTCGATCCCGCGCAGGATCGGCGGCGCCATCCAGTCGAGCCGGCCGTCGTGCGGATGGGAGCTGCCCGGCCCGGCCAGCAGCAGCGTGACGAGCGGCGCGAACACCGCCAGCCCGCCGGCCCCCGCGACCCCCATCAGCAGCAGGATCCCGATGACGAAGGCGGCGGCGACGAGCGGCGGCAGCGGCGGGAGCTGCCCGGCCACGAGCATGCCCATGCCGCGTGAGAGCGGCCCGTCGTCGCGGTAGGCCACGACCTTGCCCCGGGGCACCGGCACCATGTGGACAGAGCTCATTCAGCAGACCTCATCATCCGGCCGACGAGCTGGTAGGCGGCGGCCACCGCGCCCCAGCCGAGCAGCGCCACGAACGTGACCCGGGCGTCGGACACCGCGGCCGTGACCGCGATCAGCGCCGTACGCTCCCCGATGGGCAGCACGACCATCCTGCGCAGCCAGTGGACCGCGGAGCCGTGACGCACCCGCTGGGCGATCCTGAGCAGCCCCTGCCGAGGGCGGCGGCGCCCGGCGTCGGACGGCTCCAGCAGCGAGCGCGATGGCCTGGCAGGCAGCGCGCCGGTCTGGCCGGCGTCCCACACGGACCCGGCGTACGCGAACTGGAGCGAGTGGCGGACGGCCTGCAGCATCATGGCGGCGACGGCGAGGAACCAGATGCCGTCGGGGTTGCCGCCGCCGTGCGTGGCCGCGTAGCCGTAGGCCAGCCCCACGTAGACCGCGTACTCCTTGAACCGGTCGGCCATCCCGTCGGCCCACGCGCCGAGCGGCGTGTACCCGCGCGTGTAGCGGGCGAGCTGGCCGTCGAGGCAGTCGAGCGCGAACGACAGGTAGAAGAGCAGGGCCCCGGCCACCAGCGCGACCCTGCCGCCCTGGGAGAACCAGACCGCCGCCAGCACGGCCACGGCGACCGAGACGCCGGTGACGGCGTTCGGGGTGAGCTTGAGCGCGTGCGCGGGCCTGATCAGATGGCGGGTCAAGGGCGAGACGAGGTATGAGGTGAAGAAGCCGTCGTCGGACTTCACCGCGCCGTCGAGGCGGACCTGGTCCTCGTCCACCTCCGCGAGCCGCTCGATCGCGGCGTCGGCGGAGGCCTGGCCGGTGGGCCGCACGCAGTGGAGCGGCCCGAGCGCCGCCGTGCGCACCGGCACCCCGGATCTGACCAGCCCGACCAGCAGCAGGTCGACGGTCTCGACAGGGGTGACGGGGCCGAGCCTGCCCGACTCCGCCAGCTCCGCCAGCTCCTCCGCGACCTCGGCGAGCACGCCCAGGTCGGCCTCGCCGGCCTGCAGCCCGCCGGCGAACGCGGTGTTGGCCTCCGGCACGGTGTGGAACGAGCTGCCCGCCGCGGTGATCCGCCCGCCCTCGACGCGGAGCGGCGGCCGGGTCGGCCCCGCCGCGGCCTCGCCGTCGACCAGCGCCCGCGTGTCGCGCGCCGGGTGCTCCAGCAGTACGGCCAGCGCCTCCGTGTGGGCCACCAGGTCGCCGGGCAGCAGGGCGACCGGCCCCGACGCCACGCGCGCCAGCTTGGCCACCACGCGCAGGTCGGCGGCGAGCCCGCCGGCCGACGTCAGCACCTGGACCTCGCGGGTGGGCAGGGTCGCGAGCTGGTCCGCGAGCCGGTCGGTGAGCGTGCCCTCGCGGCAGCCGAGCCGGGCCGCCGGTGTCGTGGCGAGCAGCACGATCGTGCCGCTCTCGGTGAGCGAGTCGGTCAAGGCGCGGGTCCTCCCGTTTGATGAGGGAGCGCGTGGCACACAGCGTAGCGATCGGGCCACGCGATAGCACGGACCAGTACCGTTACCCTCGAACTATGATTTCTCGGCTGCCCTCCATCGGCGTGGTGCTCGCGGGCGGCACAGGCCGGCGTGTCGGCCACAGTGAGCCGAAGCAGCTCATCAAGCTGGCCGGGCGGACGATCCTGGAGCACACGATCGAGCTGTTCGACGCCTCTCCCGACGTCGACGAGGTGGTCGTGCTGATGACGCCGGGGTTCGTGGAGCCGGTGCGCGAGCTGGTGCGGCGGTGCGGTTTCGGCAAGGTGACCGCGATCGTCGAGGGCGGGGCGAGCCGGACCGAGAGCACCTGGCGGGCCCTTCAGGCGGTGGGCGAGCGGGAGTGCAACGTGCTCCTGCACGACGCCGTGCGGCCCTTGCTGGAGCCCCGGATCATCACCGACTGTGTCCGCGCCCTGGAGACGTACGAAGCCGTCGAGGTGGCGATCCCCAGCTCCGACACGGTGCTGGTGGCCGAGGACGACATCGTGCGCGAGGTGCTGGACCGGTCGCGGCTGCGGCGGGCGCAGACGCCGCAGGCGTTCCGGCTGTCGGTGATCCGCGAGGCGTACCGGCGGGCGATGGCCGATCCCGGCTTCGCCACCCGGCAGGCGACCGACGACTGCGGCGTGGTGCTGCGTTACCTGCCGGAGGTGCCGATCTACCTGGTGCCGGGCAGCGAGCGCAACATGAAGGTCACCCACCCGATCGACCTGTCCATCGCCGACCAGCTACTGCGCCTGGCCGCCGCCGGCACGCCCGCGCCCGCCCCGCCCGACTACCGGCGGGTCCTCTCCGGCCGCACGGTCGCGGTGTTCGGCGACGGCGCCGTCCTCGCCGCCCTGGCGTCCGGATACGGCGCGGTGGTGCGGTGCTTCCCCGCGGACCTGGCCCGTACGGAGGAGCAGGCGGCCAAGGCCCTGGCCGAGGCGGGCCCGGTGCACCACGTCATCCACCTCGCGGGGCCGCGCCCCGGTTCGCTCGCGGCGGCCGACGCGGAAGCCCTGGCCCTGGCCTGCCTCGGGGCGTCGAACGTCGCCAGGGCCGCGTACCCGCTCCTGCGCGAGACCGGCGGCACCCTCGTCCTCCAGGCAGACGGCGGCGACGGCAGCGTCGCCGCCCCGGCCCGTGCGGCGACCGCCGAGCTGGCCCGAGCCCTCGCCTCCGAATGGGCAGCCGACGACATCCGCGTCAACGCGGTCCTCACGACCGACCCCCACCGGACGGCGCGGACCTGCCTGGACGCGCTCGCCTCCGGCCTGACCGGACAAATCATGGAAGGCTGATCCCACGCTCACGCACCGTACGGAACGGTGCGTGGCGTCAGCGGGATGGGCGGGCCAGTTTGCGGGGGCTGGTGAGGAAGCCCCAGCCCCATGACATGTGCATGGTCGCGTACACCACCGGCAGCCGCAGCCTGGCCAACCAGGGCAGCCCGCTTCCGGTCAGCACCGAACCCGCCACGATGGCCGCGGCGTATCCGCCCGGGACGACCAACCCCAGGGGGAAGAACGGCGCGACCACCAGCCCGAGCAGGATGGCCAGCACGGCGGCAGGCGGCGCGAGGTAGCGCAGGTTGATCGTGCCCTCGTGGGTGCGCGCCACCACCCGGCGCCATCTGCCGTAGTGGAAGTACTGCTTGGCGAGCGCCTTGACGTTGGGCCGAGGCCGGTAGGAGACCCGCATCCGCGGCTGGAACCACACCAGGCCGCCGGTCTGGCGGATGCGGTGGTTCATCTCCCAGTCCTGGGCGCGCTGGAAGTGCTCGTCGTAGCCGCCCACCCGGGCCAGCGCGGAGCGCCTGAACACGCCGAGGTAGACCGTGTCGGCGGGCCCGGCCGTGCCGCCGACGTGGAAGGCCGCCGCGCCCACGCCGATCTTGGAGGTCATCGCGCACGCGACGGCCTGCTCGAACGGGCTGACGCCCTCGGCCGCCATCACGCCGCCGACGTTGTCGGCTCCTGTCTCGTACAGGGTCTCGACCGCCACCCGCAGGTAGTCGGGCGGGAGCATGGCGTGGCCGTCGACCCTGGCGATGATGCCGTTGCGGGAGGCGGCGATGGCGGCGTTGAGCGCGTTGGGTGTGCGGCCCGTGGGGTTGGGCACGACGGTCACCCGGCGGTCGGCGGCGGCGATGGCGTCGGCGACCTCTTGCGTGCGGTCGTGTGACGGACCGACGGCGAGGACGACCTCGATCTCACCCGGGTAGTGCTGGGCGAGCACCTGGTCGACGGCTTCGCGGAGATGGCGTTCCTCGTTGAGGACCGGCATGACGACGGAGATGGGGGGCCAGCCACGCGTCTCCGCTGGCGCGTGCGGCGAGTCGGGGAACTGCTTCATGGCGGGGCTCACGCTACTGTACGACCACGGGAGGACGGCAATCGAGAGCGCAATCCTCCGGCGGCACGGAGGGGGACGGTCATGCGCGACCCAGGCGAGGAGGACGCCGGGGTGATCGTGGGCGGCGACGCCTACGGCGGCGTCAAGCTCGCCGGCGGGCGGCGCAGGCCGCGCAGGAGCGCCAGGGTGCGGCGGCGCAACGCGGTCCTCGCGGGCCTGCTGTCCACGGGCGTCCTGATCGGCACCGGCGTGGTGTGGGCGACGCCGCGCCAGATCGGCACGGTCGACGCGGGGGTCGAGGAGACCGCGCCGCGCGGGGCGGAGAACATCCTGCTGGTGGGCGTCGACAAGCGCGACGACCTCACCCGCAAGAAGCAGAACGAGCTCAAGCTCGGCCGCGAGTCGGGCCAGCGCACCGACACCATGATGGTGATCCACCTGTCGGAGGACCACAGCCGGATCACCGTGGTGAGCCTGCCGCGCGACACCTGGACGACGATCCCCGGCAAGGGCGATCACAAGATCAACTCGGCCTACCAGTTCGGCGGCCCGAAGCTCACCGTGCAGGCCGTGCAGCAGGCCACCGGCCTGAAGATCAACCGGTACATCGAGGTCAACGTGCTGGGCTTCATCGACGTGGTCGACTCGCTCGGCGGCGTCACCGTCTGCACGCCCGTGCCGATCAACGACCCGAAGACCGGTCTCAACCTCGCCGCCGGCACCCACGAGCTGCAGGGCGCGCAGGCGCTGGGTTACGCCCGCACCCGCGCCACCGCCCGCTCCGACCTCGACCGGATCGACCGGCAGCAGCAGGTGATCTCGGCCCTGCTCAACCGGGCGCTGAGCGCCGACACGCTGGCCAACCCGGCCAAGCTGGCCTCGTTCGTCAACACCACGCTCGGCACGATCAAGGTCGACCCCGACGACGGGCTGCTCGGGCTGGCCACCCAGCTGCGGGACGTCAAGCTCGACAACGTGCAGTTCGCCGACGTGCCGCTGGAGGACGTCGACTTCCGCACCTCCACGGGCGAGTCGGCGGTGCTGTGGGACAAGCAGAAGGCGCGTGAGCTGTTCCGGGCCATCGAGGCCGACCAGGACCTGATCAAGCCCACCCCCAAGGCGAGTCCCTCGGCCAAGGCCTCGGCCGGGCCGACGTCCGTCCCGCCGCAGCAGATCTCGGTCAAGGTGCTCAACGGCACGCTGATCACCGGGCTCGGCGCCCGGACGCGCACCGCGCTGGTCGCGTACGGCTTCCAGGTGCCCGAGGACGCCGGCAACACCGCGCGCAAGGACCACAAGAAGACCGTGGTGCGCTACGGCCCCGGCCAGGAGGCCGCCGCCCGCACGGTCGCCGCCGCCATCCCCGGGTCCGACCTGCGGAAGGCGGACGTCAAGGAGATCGAGGTCGTCATCGGCGCCGACCAGCCGAAGGTGGCCAAGCCCAAGGCCTCCACGACGCCGTCGGCGCGGCCGAGCGCTTCCCCATCTGCGGAAACGGCAACGCAGAACATCTGCAAGAAATAGGTTAACAATCAGCCAAGGGGGCACCCTTTCCCCATGATTGTCAGGTCTTGGCAGGAGGAACTCTGCACGGTCCTGCGCGTCTCCGGGGAGCTCGACGTGGCGGGCGCTCCCCGGCTGCGCGCCGAGCTGGAGCCGGTCCTGTCCTCCCCCGGCCCGCTCATGCTCGTGATGGATCTGAGCGAGGTGCCGTTCTGCGACTCGGTGGGGCTGGGCGTGCTGGTCTCGACGCACAACCACGCGCGGCGCACCGGCGGCAGGCTGATCCTGGTCCTCCAGGAGGGCATGATCAGCCACCTGCTGACGATCACCAACCTCGACCGCCACTTCGAGACGAGCCCCTCGCTCACGGACGCCCAGGCGGCGCTCGCCGCCGCGGCGTAGCCCTGCCCAGGGATGCGAGACGATGTCATCGTCCCTGCGGTTCTCCTGTGGAGGCATTGGCGTTGTTCGAGGAGTTCCCCGAGCCCGCGCGGTCCCAGCTCGTGGCCGCCCACGACGAGGGCAGGACCCGGCCGGAGTGGTGTTTCACTGACGGGCCCGTCCGGCTGGCGTTCTGGGCGCCCTTCGCCGGCGCGGAGCCGATGATCGTCTGGCAGTTCACGGCCGGCCCCGACCCGGCCGCCGCCTCGCGCCTGCTGCGCCGCGCCCTCGCCGCCGCCGGCGTCCCGAAGGTCATCCATGACATCTCGCTGCCGTCCGGCCTGTCGCCGCTCATCGACCGTGCGGTCGAGCACGAGTCGCTGACCGGCGCCGGGTTCGCGCTGGAGGTCGAGCGGCTGCTGCTCGAATGGCGGCCAGGCGGCGACCTGCCCGCCGACCCCGGCCGGCTGACCTACCGCCCGGCCAGGGAGCTCGACCCGGCCGAGGTGCTCGACCTGCTGGTGCGCATCTCGTACGGGTCGCTCGACCACGACACCCGGGTGGAGCTGGCGACGGTGGGGGCCGAGCACGAGGCGCGCTGGATGTACGACGACCTGATGAACCGCAAGGGCAAGCCCGGCTGGTTCGTGATCGGCTGTCTGGACGGCGAGCCGGTCGGCCTGGTCGCGCCCGACGACCACTCGATCGCCTACATCGGGGTGGTGCCGGATCATCGCGGCCACGGCTACGTCGACGACCTGCTGGCCCACGGCACCCGCACGCTCGCCGAGGCCGGGGTCCAGCGCGTCGTGGCCGCCACCGACGTGGCCAACGCCCCGACCGCGGCGGCGTTCCTGCGGGCCGGATACTCCGAGGCCGGCCGCCTGCACCGCTACTACTGGCGACTCCGTGATGGGATGTCCTCGTGAGACTTGGTGTGATCTTCGACCGGGATCTGCCGCCGGAGCGGCTCGTGCCGGTGGCGCGGGCGCTCGACGCCCTGGACCGGGTGGACGACCTGTGGGTGGTCGAGGACCTGGGCTGGACCGGCGGCGTCTCCTCCGCCGCCACCGCCCTGGCCGTCACCTCCCGGCTGCGCGTGGGCATCGGCATCGCCCCGGCGCCGCTGCGCAACCCGATGCTGCTGGCCATGGAGCTGGCCAACCTGGCCCGGCTGCACCCCGGCAGACTGGCCGCCGGGATCGGCCACGGGGTGCCGGCGTGGATGGCCCAGGCGGGGGCCGCGCCGCCGTCGCCGCTGGCCCTCCTGGAGGAGACGATCACCTCCGTACGGGCGCTGCTGAGGGGCGAGACGGTCACCATGGCGGGCCGGTCGGTCCAGTTGGACGGGCTGTCGCTGGTGCACCCGCCGCGTGAGGTCCCGCCGGTGCTGGCGGGCGTCAAGGGTCCCCGCTCGCTGGCCCTGTCCGGACGGGTGGCGCAGGGCACGATCCTGCCCGAGGGCCTCGGTCCCGACCAGGTCAGGCAGGCGCTCGGCCAGATCTCCCCCACCGGTGATCACGAGCTCGCCGCCTTCACCTACCTGCACGTCGGGCCGGGCTTCCCCGCCCACGTGGCCGAGGGCCAGGCCGAGTTCCTGGGCGTGCCGCCGGAGGAGGTGGCGAGCGCCGTCGGCACCGCCGAGGAGGCCGCGGCGCACGTCAGGGCCCTGTGGTCGGCGGGCGCCGGCACCGTGCTGGTCCGCCCGGTCGCCGCCGACCCGGTCCCCCACGTGGAGGCCCTCCTCACCGCGCTCTGACCCGTACCGGGATCTGGCCGAAAGGCGGACGGCGATCGGCCGGACGGCCGATCCGCGCCCACCGGCGCCCCGGCCACGATCGGAAGCATGAAGCGGACCTTGACAGTGGCAGCGGTGATCGCCGGGATGGCCGGGCTCGCCGGTTGCGGCGCGACCTTCGACGACACCGAGACGCACTCCGCGCGGGCGTTCGCCCACTCAGGGGCGACGCTGGTCGTCAAGTCCTCCGTGGGCGGCCTGCGCTTCCTGCCGGGCACGGCCGGCGAGGTCCGGGTCGACCGGTGGCTGGAGGGGAAGGCGGCCAGGGACGGCAACGCCTCCTGGTCGTTCCGAGGGGGCGTGCTCCGGCTGAGCGCCGACTGCACCATGGTGTTCGGCACCTGCGGCGCCCGCTACCACGTACGGGTGCCGCCGGGGACGAGGCTCGTGGTCGACGGCTCCGACGACGGCGTCATCCTGAAGAACCTCGACCAGGACGCGGACGTCTCGACCCGCGGTCCCATCACGGCCGAAGGGACGTCGGGCAGGCTGCGCCTCCTGGGCGGCGAGGAGCCGATCAAGGGCTCGGGCCTCAAGTCGGCCGACGTGCGGGCCCGGACGGTGAGCGGCTCGATCGCGCTGGCCTTCGCCGTCGCGCCCGTCAAGCTGGACGCCCGGTCGCGGGAGGGCGGGGTGACGGTGGCGGTGCCGCGCGAGAAGTACGCGATCACCGCCGAGTCCGCCGAGGGGTCCGAACGCTCCGAGCTGAAGAGCGCCAGGAGCGATCGGACGATCGTCGCCAGAAGCGAATCCGGAAATATCCGGATCAAGGGGGTTGGTTGATCCGGCGGCCGTGCTCCCGGCTCCCGGGTCAGTCGCCGTCCTGGTCGTTGTCGTCCTGGCCGTCGTCCTGGTCGTCGTTCTGCTGGTTGGTGTTGACGACATCCGGGTCGTCGTCGCCGTCGTCGCCACCGCCTCCGCAGGCGCCGGTCAACCCGAGCACGGCCACCATCGCGGCGGCCGCGAGCATCGACCTGTGACTCCTCCGACGCAGCATGCGCATCTCCCTTGATCAGTGTCTTTACCGTCGTTTCCTCCTTATCCACCATCAGCCCGGTTTAACAGGAGGAAGACCTGATTAGGTAAACGACCGGTCGTTCATATAGTCTGCCGGTATGACACACGACGGCCGCCGGCTGCGCGGCCAGCGGAGCCGGGAGGCGATCCTCGATCAGGCCGTGAGCCTGGCCTCCGTGGAGGGCCTCGACGGGCTCTCGCTCGGCCGGCTGGCCACCACGCTCGGCATCAGCAAGTCGGGCTTCTTCGCCCACTGGCGCGACAAGGAGCAGCTCCAGCTCGACGCCGTCGACTGGGCGGCCCGCCAGTGGACCGAGCAGATCATCTCTCCCGCGCTGCGCGCGCCGGCGGGCGTCCGGAGGCTGTTCGCGCTGCACGAGCTGCGGCTGCGCTTCTACGCCGACCGGGTGCTGCCCGGCGGGTGCTTCTTCCTGGCGGCGCAGACCGAGTTCGACGACCGGCCGGGAGAGGTGCGCGAACGCGTCTCCCAGGCGCTGCGCGACTGGCTGGCGTTCATCCGGAGGCTCGTCGCCGAAGCGATCTCGCTGGGCGAGCTCCGGCCCGACGTCGATCCCGGGCAGCTCGCGTACGAGATCGAGGCCCTCGGCGAGCTGGCCGTCACCCACACCCGCCTGCTCGACGACCACCGGGCCGTCGAGCACGCCCGCCGCGCCGTCCTGCAGAGGCTGCGCGCCCTCTGCCCCGACCCCGCACTGCTACCGGAGGATTGAATGACCGACGAAGGACACTACGAGTCCGTCCACGTCCACTTCGACGACCTCGACGTCATGGGCCTGTTGCACAACTCGCGCTACGCCCTGCTGGTGGAGCGGGCGATCGGCGCCTACTGGACCAGGCTCGGCTGGTCGCCCGATCCTGCCACGTCGGCGTTCAAGGACGTGTCCTTCGCCGTGCGCGAGTTCAAGATCTCCTATGAGGCGCCGGTCATGGGGGCGGGCGAGCTGGCGGTGCGTCTCTGGATCGAGCGCATGGGGCGCAGCAGCGTGGTGTACGGCTTCCTCGTGCTGTCCCCCGATCATGAGATCACCCACGCCGAGGGCTACCGCGCCAACGTCAACCTCGACCCGGTCACGTTCCGCCCCACGCCCATCAGCGACGAGAGCCGCGCCGCCGCCGGGCCCCTGTTCCTGCCCGTGGCGGCGGGCTGACGTCCGCCGCGTCAGCCGGTCTCGGCGAACCGCCTGAGCACCGGGGCGAGCACGTCGGCGGCCACGCCGTGCTGCTCCCCCTTGACGACCTGCAGCGTGGCGGTCGGCAGCAGCTCGGCGACGGCGCGGGCGCCGACCATCAGCGACGGATCGGTGCCGTCGCCGTGCATGGCCAGGACGGGGACGTCGACCGCGGCCCAGCGGTCCTCGTCCAGCGGATTGCCCGCCATCGCAGACGCCACGAACCGGCCGTCGTAGGCGATCGTGTGCGCGACCTCCTCGACGGCCGCCCAGAACGGGCTCTGCCGGAAACCGTCGACGACCTCGGCGGGCATGCCGACCGCCGCGGTGAAGAACAGCGCCGCCGCGTCGCCGGGCCGGCCCTGGGCGATCGCCTCGTCGAGCCGCTCGACATAGTCCGGCGGCAGGGGCGGGCGGGTGTCGTCGATGATGAACGGCGGCTCCCACACCACCAGCCGGCTGATCGGCAGCCCGGCCACCGCGGCGTCGAGGGCCAGGGCCGCGCCTGAGGAGAACCCGCAGACGATGGCGGGCCCTCCGGCGTCGGCGATGATCGCCGCGAGGTCCTCGATCTCGCGCTCCGTCGCGTACGGGGCGGTGTCGGTGCTCTGGCCGCGCCCGCGCCGGTCGTAGGTGTAGGTGCGGAACCCGTCGCGCAGCAGCTCCCCGACCTCGGCGCCCAGCGGGTTGACGGCGCGGTGGGAGGTGGCGCCGTCGACCATGACCAGCGGCTGACCCTCGCCCACGGCGTCGAAAGCGATGATGGTGCCGTCCTTCGAGCGGACCGTGCCCATGGTTACTCTCCTTCATCTCCGGAACTGGACGGTACAGTACTGGCTTCCGTACGGAACTGTCCAGTACTATCCCTGCCTAGCCTTAAGGAGGTGTTGTGGACCCACAGCAGAGCGGCGCCGGGCCCGAGACCGGTCGCACGGCCAGGAAGCGGCGCGCGATCCTGGACGCGGCCACCGAGGTGTTCCTGCAGAACGGCTACCTCGGAGCGAGCATGGACGAGGTGGCCGCCAAGGCCGCGGTGTCCAAGCAGACCGTCTACAAGCAGTTCGCGGACAAGAAGCACCTCTTCACCGAGATCATCCTCGGCACCACAGCCCAGCTCATGGACGGCTTCAGGCAGGTCGCGACCGACCTCGACCGGGCCACCGACGCGCGCCAGGCCCTGCACGACCTGGCCCGCGCCCTCCTCGCCAACCTCACCCAGCCGGACGTCCTGCGGCTGCGCCGCCTGGTCATCGCCGAGGCCGACCGGTTCCCCGACATCTCCGGGGCGTGGTTCGAGCACGGTTTCCACCAGTCGCTGGTGATGCTGGGCGAGACGCTGCGCCGCCTGGAGGACCGCGGGCTGCTGCGGAACCTGCCTGACCAGACGCTGGCCGCCTACCAGTTCGCCGGACTGGTCATGTACAAGCCGATGAACCAGGTGATGTTCGCCGGCACCCCCGCCGGTCCCGCGGCCGAGGAGCTGGAGAGCATCGCCGGCCAGGCGGTGGAGGTGTTCCTCGCGGCCTACGGCTGACGGCTCAGCCGCCCAGGATGCGGTCGAGGGTGCGGCGGCCCATCCGGCTCATGGCCCGGTTGCTCTCCGCGTAGTACCAGACCGCGCCCATCGCCTGCTGGAACGCCCACGCCCGGCCCCGCTCCCATTCGAGGTCGTCGCAGCCGAGCTCGTCGCGGAGCACCCGCCGAGGGCCCGGATCGAGCAGGTGCCACGCGCTCACGAGATCCAGCGCGGGGTCGGCCGGCCCGAACCCGCCGACGTCCAGGATCCCCGCCAGCCGCCCGTCCGCCACGAGCACGTTGCCGGGGATCAGATCGCCGTGGGTCATCACGTCGTCCGCCTCGCGCGGCAGGCTCCTCATGGAGTCCCACAGCCGCCGCAGCCTGGGGACGTCGAGCAACCCTTCACTGTTCCTGAAGCAGGTCTCCATCCACGCGTCGTGGGACTTCAGGTCGCCTCCCCGGCCTCCGCCCGCGAACGTGCGGCCCCGCGTGCCGACGGCACGCAGTCCCTCGATCAGCTCCGCCAGGTCGCGCGCGAACGCCGCCGACTCCCCCGGGTCCTCGTCCGTGGCCACGACACCGGGCAGCCACGTCTGCACCGCCCACGGCAGCGGATAGCCCGCCCCCGGCTCACCCAGTGCGACGGGCTCGGGCGTACGGAACCGCGTCCGGCCCGCCAGCTCCCGGCCCGCCTCCGCTTCCGCCCGCAGCCATCGCCGCGTCCGGTCGACGTCCCCGGGCTCCAGCGGGAACCGGGCGGCCAGCCGGTCGCCGACGCGGAAGACGGCGTTGACCGTCCCCTCGGAGGCGACGCTCCTGACGTCCAGGCCGCGCCACTGGGGGAACTGCGCGTCGATCAACGCGCGCACCGTCTCGGTCGTCACCGTCAGCTGGCCGGCGTGCATCCTCATCCGAGGAAGCCTCCCCACGCCGATGCCGGCCCGCAACCTCTTTTCCGGGGTCCGCGCCGTCAGCGGGTGCTCGCCAGGGCGGTGCGGGCGATCTCGGCCCGGTCGGCGGCCTCCGCCTCGGCCGCCCGCTTCTCGGCGAGCACGCGGGCGTCATAGGCGGTGCGGGCGGCGGCGATCTCGTTCTGGTGCGTCTCCGTCCAGGTGACCAGCTCGCGGATGGTGGAGTGCAGGGTCGTGCCGAGCGAGGTGAGCTCGTAGTCGACGCGCGGCGGGACGGTCGGGTGGACGGTCCTGCTGACCAGCCCGTCGCGTTCCAGGTGCCGCAGCGTACGGGTGAGCATGCGCTGGCTGACCCCGTCGATCATGCGGCGCAGCTCGGTGAAGCGCAGGCTGCGCCGGTCGAGCAGGGCGATGACCAACAGCGACCATTTGTCCGCGACGCGGTCGAGGATCTGCCGGACCTCGCAGTCCTCCCGGGTGTCCCACTGGAGAACGTCGTAGTCGTCGCCGGTATCCCCGCAGTGACCGAGGAACTCAGAAGTGCCGTCTTCCATGACATTTCATGATGCTCGACGATTCTGCTGGTTACAAGAAGGAACCGGCAGGCGGTCGAGGAACTGTGGGCCGGTTCCGCTTTCGTGAAAGGACCGCACCGTGCCCACCTCGATGTCCCCACGCTCGTGGGGCGTGCTCTTCGTGCTCGCCGGCGCCATCTTCCTGGAAGGGATCGACGTGGCCATGCTGAACGTGGCCCTGCCGGCGATCCGGGCGGATCTCGGCCTGTCCACCGGCATGCTCAGCGGCGTGGTCAGCGCCTACGTGCTCGGCTACGGCGGCTTCATGCTGCTGGGCGGCCGGGCCGCCGACCTGCTGGGACGCCGCAGGATGTTCCTGTTCTGGCTGATCGTCTTCCTGCTCTTCTCAGGTCTGGGGGGCTTCGCGACCGAAGGGTGGACGCTGTTGACGGCCCGCTTCGTGACCGGGGTCGCGGCCGCGTTCATGACGCCCGCAGGGCTCTCCCTGATCACCGGCAACTTCCCCGAAGGGCCGCAGCGCACCAAGGCGCTCGGGGTGTACGCCGGCACGGCCTCGGGCGGCTACGTGCTCGGCCTGGTCGCCGGCGGTCTGCTGGCCTCCATCGGCTGGCGATGGGTGTTCTTCGCACCGGTGATCCTGGCGGCGGTGATCCTCGTCGCGGCGCTGGTCCTGCTCAAGGAGAGCGAGGCGCCCGAGCGGCCTCCGGGCGGCTTCGACCTGGCCGGCGCGTTCAGCATCACCGGCGCGATGCTGCTCCTGGTGTACGGCGTGGTCCGGCTTGAGCACCCCGGCGACGGCCTCGCGGGCACGATCGGCGTGTTCGCCGCGGGCCTCGCCCTGCTGGCCGTCTTCGTCCTGATCGAACGACGCGCGGCCCATCCCCTGGTGCGGCTAGGCATCCTGCGCTCACACCCGCTGGTGCGGGCCAACCTGGGCGCGCTGCTGTTCCTCGCCTCGTTCGCCGGCTTCCAGTTCGTGGTCACCATCTACCTGCAGGAGGTGCGCGGCTGGAGCAGCCTGCAGACCGGTCTGGCCATGCTGGTGATCGGCATCGACACGATCCTCGCGCCGACGGTCACCCCGAAGCTGGTGAACCGGTTCGGCAACGCCCGCGTGCTCTTCGGCGGACTGGTGGTCGCCGCCCTGGCCTACGCGCTCTTCCTGCCGCTCGGGATGGACTGGACGTACGCGGCCATGCTGCCGACCATGCTCCTGCTCGGCGTGGCGTTCTCCCTGGCGTACGGCCCGCTGACCATGGCCGCCACCGAAGGGATCGACGAGCACGAGCACGGCCTGGCCAGCGGCCTGCTCTACACCTCCATCCAGTTCGGCACCGCACTCGGGCTGTCGGCGGTGACCGCGGTGAGCGTCGCGGCGCTCGGCGACGCCGGCACGCCCGAGGCGACGCTGGACTCCCTGCGGCTCGCCCTCGTCGTCCCGGTCGCGGCCGCCGCCGCCGGCGCCCTGATCACCGCCTTCGGCCTCCGCCGCCGCACCGCCGGCCGCGTGTCCGTCCCGGCCTCGGTGTGACCGATGACGACCAGAGTGACCTCGTTCGGTGAGATCGAGCAGCAGTTCGCCGCCTACGTCGGCGACATCGTGTACGCCACCATGACCACCGTGGACGCCCGGGGCCGCCCCCGGGCGCGCGTCCTGATACCGGTCTGGGAGGTGGTCGACGGCCGCCCGATCGGCTGGCTGGCCACCTACAAGACCCCGGTGAAGACGGCGCACCTGGCCGGCAATCCGCACGCCACGTTCTCGTACTGGAGCCCCAGACAGAACGCGGTGAGCCTGGACACCGTGGCCGAATGGGCCGACGACCCGGAGCTCACGCGGCGGGTGTGGGACCTCTACCGGCAAGGGAGCCCGCCCGGGGCGGGGTACGAACTGGGCGACTTCTGGAGCGGCCCCGCCGATCCCCGGCTGCACGTCCTCCGGCTGGTCCCCTGGCGCGTCCAGGTCATCCGCGGCACCGACCTGCGGAGCAGGATCTGGCGAAACCCGTCGACCGGGAGCCTGGGCGGGGGCTACGGTTGCGCCTGATCCTCGGCCCTCTCACGAGGCAGGTTGGTCTTATGGCGATCCCGAAGAAGTACGCGAGGCCTGTCACCGTCGACGGCACCGCGTTCCGGTGGCGTGTTCGCCGTAAGCCCACATACTGCCAAGGGAACGGCTGGGGCCCGATGACGTTCGCGGTGGAACCGGCCGACACGCCGGGTCGCGTGCTCCTGGTGTCACTTCCCTGTTCGAGGCCGGACGCGTGGCTGGGAGAGCGAGCCACCGCCGTCCGGCCGGCGCTCGTGAAGGCCGCCGTCCGCATGGCGCTCGACCGCGGCTGGAACCCACGGCAAGCGGGCAACGCCTTCGACCTCGCACTCACCGATGACGACCTGACCGCCATGCTGCATGGGCCGCCCACGTACACCGTCCCCTTCATGCGGAGATGAGGAGGCTGCTGAGGTGATGCCTGAGAAGGGGTCGCGGCTCATCACCGTCGGTGACGCCGTCTACCGCTGGCGGGTCCGCCGCAAGCCGGGCCGCCGTCAGGGTGACGGCTGGACGCCGCTCCGCTTCACCGTGGAGCGGGCCGAGGAGCCGGGGAGCGTGCTCGTGGTGACGCTCCCCTGCGCCCGGCCGGACAACTGGCGGGGGGAACGTACAGTCGCCGTCCGTCCGATCCTCGTCGGCGGGTGTGTCCGGCGGGCCGTCGAGCGAGGATGGCGGCCGGGACGCGCAGGCCCGGCGTTCGTCCTCGACGTCGCCGAGGACGAACTGGCCGGGCTTCTCGGTGAGCCGCCCCGATACCTGGTCCCTTTCCTCTGGGGCATGATCCCGGAGGGCGGCGGCATCGAAGATCTTCCGCGATGCACTCAGATCTGGAGCCGGGACCGGTCTTCTTGATCCGCAGTGGGCCCCTTACGGGGTTCTCGGGTCGCGGAGCGAGCGCATCGCCTTCACCAGGCTCCCGTGGATGTACTCCAGCCCGGGCGTGGAGAAGCTCGTCCAGTCGTCGGCGTCCGACGACTCGGCCTCGGCGGCCCAGTCATGGCCGGCCGCGGGATCGTGCTGGTACACCCACCAGAGATTCCCCGACCGGTCCTGGAACCGCGCGAGCGTGTCACCGAAGAAATCGGTCGGACGCGTGACGATCCGCGCCCCGCGGGCCTCCGCGCGGGCCAAGGTCTCCTCCACGTCGTCCACGTACACACGCGTGAGCGCCGGGGTGAACGGCCAGTCGGGCTTGCGGTCGGCGAGCGACAGCAGCGAGTCGCCCAGACGGAGCTCGGCGTGCAGGATGAGCCCGTCCTCGTCGATCGTGCAGGCCTCCGGCACGTCGGTCGCGCCGAACACGTCGATGAGGAAGTCGATCAGCTCTGCGGTCCCGTCGGCGATGACGAACGGGTTCACCGTGTTGGAGCCGGCGGGCGCGTGAGGTCGTGCGGTCATGAGGTTCCTTTCCTGATGAGCGGTGCACGCACTCTCGCAGCAGACGAGGTCACATCCCGTCCGCGTTCGTCAGGGCGCGTCCGGCGGCGTCTCCAGGGCGCGCAGCATCCGCCCGAGCGCCTCGCGAAGCTCCGAGCGCGCGGGATCGGGGAGGTCGACGGTGTACGCGACGCCGGCCGGAATCCACGACAGGGCGTACATCGTGTCCCTGAAGTCGGCGCCGCCCACCGGCCAGACCGTGGTGCCGGCGTCCCCCGGCTCGGCGCCCTGCGCCCACTCGCCGAAGAGATCACGCAGCCGCTCGATCGGCATCCGCATCGTCGCGGTCGCGTCGGTCGCCTGCTTGCCCCATGACGACGCGACGGCCACGAACTCCGCGACCTGCCGGTGCGAGAGCGGCCGCGGCTCGAAGAACGCCCCGGTGCGCCGCACGCCGGCGATCCGGTCGATGCGGAACGTACGCCAGCCGTCACGATCGAGGTCCCAGCAGAGCAGGTACCAGTGCCGCTCGGACGGCACGAGGTGGTGCGGCTCCACCTGGCGCGACGACGGCCCCGATCTGGACACGTGGGCGAAGCGGACACGCTCGTGGTCCCGGCAGGCCAGCGCCAGTTCGGTGAGCACGGCCGGGGACACCCCGGACCCGGGTCCTGTCCCGGCTGGTCGCACCGCGGCGGCGAGCGCGTTGACCCGTTCGCGCAGTGCGGCGGGCAGGACCCGTTCGAGCTTGGCGAGGGCTCGGATCGTCGTGTCCGCGCCGTCGGTGAGCTGCCGCGTCGCCGCCAGGCGCAGGCCCGCCGCCATGGCGACGGCCTCCTCGTCGGTGAGCAGCAGCGGCGGCATCACACCGCCGGGCTCCAGGCGGTAGCCGCCGGCCAGCCCCGGAACCGACTCGATCCGGTAGCCGAGGTCACGCAGGCGTTCGACGTCCCGGCGCACCGTACGCCGCGAGACCCCGAGCCGGTCCGCCAGCTCGGGGCCCGTCCAGTGCCGATGCGTCTGCAGCAGGTTGAGGAGCGCGAGCGCGCGTGCGGTGGTGTCCGGCATACCGCCAGCTTGCCGCCGAACGCGGACGGTTCGTGTCCGCGTCCGGGGGGCGCGCGGGATCGGTCAGGAGGCCGGGTGCGGGTCGCCGAGGTACGGGAACCGGTCCAGGGTGTCGGTGTGCGGCGTCAGCCCGGTGGGCGGCGCTTCGTTCTTGGTGAGGAACGCGACGCGGATGTCGATGACGTCTTCGGTGAACGTCCGCCCATTGGGGTACGCGGCCGGCTTGGCCGGGTCGAAGTGCAGCATGTCCGGCAGGAGGCCGTGCTCGTCGATCGCGGCGATCGCCTCCTCACGGGAGTAGCCGCCGGTGTGGCCCAGCAGGTGGACGAACTGGTCCGTCCACTTCTCCCGGTCGTCGACCGGCTCGCCGGCGTTGTACTCCTCCTTCGTGTCGTCGGTGTTGAAGAAGCTGCTCATCGACGGGTGTCCCGCCCGGTCCGCGTGGACGAGTTCGCCGTCGCGCAGGACGCTGCACCGGCCCCAGACGCGCAACGCGGGCTCGGGCGCCAGCTCCTCGGTCGGCAGTTCGATGGCCATGGAGAAGACGTTGGCCGTGGTGTTGGAGTCGACGCCGGTCCACGGGGACTTCCCGCCCAGATGCGGTGCGGTGAAGTTCCGCTTGCCGCTGGTGTCGAACAGGTTCTTGATGCCGTCGAAGTCGAAGAAGAAGGCGTCACTGCGGCTGCCGGCGGCCACCAGGTAGTCGCCGCTGCTGACCACGTTGGCCCGGGGGCCGAAGGAGACGGCGGCGCCCGACACGATCTTGGTGCCCACCGCCCCGAAGTCGCGGGACTCCGCACCGGTCGCCATGAAGACGCTGTAGGTCTGGGAGCCGTCGGACGCCGGCTCGCTGAAGACCCAGCTGAAGGCGACGTCGGTCAGGAGGTCCCCGTCGTTGTCGATGTTCAGGCGGTACACGGCGTCGGGGTGCAGGGCGTCCGCGTTGGGATTGGCGTTGAGGATGAGAACGGTCCTGCCCGGATCGCCGGGCGCCTGGAAGGCGTACAGGTCGCACAGATCGAGGCGCTGGTCGCCCAGTGGTGGCCCGAGGCTGAGGCCGGTGAAGTGGTTCGACATGTCAGGCCCTTCGATCGCTCGCTCGCCGGGAAGCCACCAGGACACTCGAACCTTTGTTCGGTGCCCGCCGCCACATCCAGCGGTCGTCGTACATGAATCTGTTTCTGCAGATTAAGCGTCGGCGAGTGCGCTGTGAGGGTTCCGTCGCGGTGTGTCGCGAGGGAGAGTTCACCGAGGTCGGGACGCTCATCGGCGCCTCCACCGTCGGACATCGGAGGTTGCCTGTCCGTGAGGGACGGCAGTCAAAAATGCCTCTAACTGGGTTCATGTGGCGTATGGGACATGCTTAGATAGGCCAGGCGTCTGAGGCGATGCCCCCGCCGTGCCCCGTGTCACGGCATCCGTCTCGACGCCGATGCTCTGGCTCCGAAGAAGGGTGACGGCAGGAAGCCCACGACCATCACTCACCTTCTCGCGGGCACCCGGGCTTCCGGTGTCCCCGAGCGCCAGGGCGCGTCTATTCACCATGCCCCGAGTCGTGACCGCGTCCTGCGACGCATTGGCCCCCTTGGAGGATCTGTGACAACCTCGACGTCCTACTATGACCAGATCGGCGGCGCGCCGGCTGTTCGCGACGTCGTCGACCTGTTCTACGTGCGGGTCCTCGACGACGCCGACCTCAAGCCCTACTTCGCCGGCATCGACATGCCGAGGCTGAAGCGGCACATGGTGGTGCTGCTGTGTTCCGTCCTCGGCGGCCCCGAGCCGTACGAGGGCCGCGACCTGGCGGAGGCGCACCGCGGCATGGGCATCACCGCCGACCACTACGCGAAGGTCGGCGAGATCCTGCTTTCGGTGCTGCAGGGGGCCGGCGTGGGGGACGAGATCCTGCAGCACGTCGTGCTGACCCTGAACAAGGTGGAGTCGTCCATCGTGGCCGAACCTGTAGAGACGGCCGACTGAGTGGACGCGCAAGCTCTGAAAGACAGCTGGCGCCTCGTCGCCCGGTCTGGCGACCAGGTGCCGCTGTACTTCTACTCGGCCCTGTTCCTGATGAACCCGGAGACGAGGGACCTGTTCCCGGTGTCGATGGCGAGCCAGCGCGACCGGCTCGTCAGCGCGCTCGGGCACATCGTCAGCAACGTCGACCGGGTGGAGGAGCTGGTCCCGTTCCTGCAGCAGCTCGGCCGGGACCACCGCAAGTTCGCCGTGGTGACGGAGCACTACCCCGCCGTCGGCAGGGCGCTGCTCGCCACCCTGGAGCACTTCATAGGCGACCGGTGGACGCCCGCCCTCGCCGAGGACTGGACGAAGGCGTACAGCCTGGTGGCCCAGGTGATGACGGACGCCGCCGCGGACGCGTCCAGGACCACCCCGCCCTGGTGGGAGGGCGAGATCATCAGTCACGAGACCCCCGCCCTCGGCATCGCGGTGATCAGGGCGCGGCTGAACTACCAGTACGGCTACCGTCCCGGCCAGTCGGCGTCGATCGCGCATCCCATGCGGCCGCGCGTCTGGCGTTTCTACTCCTTCGCCAACGCGCCGCGCCAGGACAACACCATCGACCTGCACGTCCGCATGGTCGACGGCGGCGTGCTGAGCGCCGCCCTGGTCATGGGCGCGCGGCGCGGCGACGTCCTGCGCGTGGGAGCGCCCGTGGGCGACCGGCTGAGCCTCACCCCGGAGATCACCGGCGACCTGCTCCTCATCGCGGGCGGCACCGGCCTCGCGCCGCTGAAGGCGCTGGTGGAACAGGTGATGTACGAAGGCCCGTCACGGAAAGTCGACGTCGTCGTCGGCGCCCGGACGTCCCGGGAGCTGTACGACCTCGAAGCGCTGTCCAAGATGGCCGCGGAGCACCCCTGGCTGACCGTCGTCCCGGCCGTCTCCAACGACCCCTTCTACCGGGGCGTCCGCGGCAACGCCGTGGACGTCGCGCTCCAGGCATGGCGTGGCCAGCAGGTCTTCGTCTGCGGCTCCACGGAGATGGCTCAGAGCACCGTCGGACGACTGCTGGACGCGGGCGTGCCCTCCGAGCGGATCCACTTCGACGAGTTCACGAGCGACAAAGGCGGGGAGTCATGACGGCAGAGATGCCTTGGGGAGATCACCCGGAGCGCGAACGCCAGCCTCTCACCCCGGATCGGGTACGCAAGCAGGAGTTCTCGCGCACACCGCTCGGACGCCGCGGCTACAGCGAGGACGAGGTGCGCTCGTTCCTGTACCGGGTCGCGGAGGACATGGCGGCCGGGGACAAGGAGAAGGCGGACCTCCGCGCGTACATCGACCGTCTGAAGCAGTGGTACAAGGACCACGGCGTCAGCGTCGAGCACGCCGCTCCCCAGCAGGCCCTGAGCGTCGACGCGATCAACATCCTCTCCCGCGCCCAGCAGACCGCCGACGTCCAGATCGCGGAGGCGGAGGACTACGCCCGGCGGATCCTGGGGGAAGCCCGCCAACAGTACGAGGTGATCCTCACGGAGGCGCAGCGGCAGGCGGAGGAGGCCGCCGACCAGGCGGTCGGCGCCTACCGCTCGCGCGGCGGCGAACACGGCGCCGAGGCCGAGGAACTGGAGCGGCAGATCGCCTACCTGCGCACCTTCGCCGACGTCACCCGGGTGCAGCTGCGGGCCGTGCTGGCAGGGCTGGCGCAGGAGGTCGACAAGCTCGGCACCATCCCTGACCAGGACGGGCAGCTCCTGCACGGCCCTTCACCGGTCCACCGCTGACCGGTCCGGGCATGGCGCCGGGGAAGCGCCGCGACCTCACCGAAGAAGGGAGAGGGCGGACGTGCGGTACGCGTGGGAGACGTCGGAGCTGGACGGGGGGCTCGGTGACTTCGTCCAGCTCGTCGGCCAGGCGGCCCGTCGACCGGAGGTCGATGCCCCATGGTGGCCTCGGTGGCCAGACTCCCTACGAACGCCTCAAGCAGAAGACCACGGCCCAGGCGTAAACGATCAACGTCAGTTGCACACCACTACTGCTTAGTGCTTGCATAGACTTTGATCTTGTCTACCCGAAAGCTCGGGACTGTGGTATTTCCGCCAATTTGAGTGTCATAGCTATAGCTGCCAAGAACAGTCGCGTATGCCTGAAAGACGTCGCCTTCGACCACGTCACTAAGCCGGTCCTTGGAACCAGCGAACAGAGAGTTTTGGTCGTAACTTGTAAAACCGTACTCTGGCTGCAGTTTCTTCTCACCCGAATTTGCGCGGAAAACGTCGTTGCCTGTAGCAGCGTCAAACTGCGTGACTTCCCCGTAGATGATGAATTTCTCACCCGTGTACGCGTCGGGATTCTTTACGAGTTTGGCGAACCCACGCGGTGAGAGAACCTCGTAGTCACCGGGCGCGAACTTCTTCTTGCTCGACGCCGTGGTTGGCGTAGAGGTCGGTTTTTCCGCTTTTTCTCCAGATGTCTCGGCCGGTCCAGCATCCGTCCCTGTAGCGGCGATCGTGTCAGCGCCCTGCGGCGACTCGCCGACAAGGCCGACCAACGCCGCGCATCCACCGAACAGCAGCAACGCGGCGGCTCCGATGATGACAAGGATCAGCCCAGCATTGGACTTCCTCCGCGGAGGCAGGGGTGGGGGCGGGTAACCGTATCCGGGCGGCGGTTGGCCGTGAGGCTGCTGGAAGTACGGCTGCTGCTGCCTCGGTTGAGTGTGCCACTGCCGTGGATCCTGGGGGCCTTGCTGGTACGCCATCGTCGGCACTCCGAAGTGATTGACGCGGGAACGTTCCGAAGACGGGCAGACCAGCTAGAGGGATTACCGGCCCACCCCGAAGAGATCCGATCGTTAACAGGCGCCTACGCCAGCCGCACGCATCAGCGTCCAGCTCAGCGTGTACGAGTCCAACGCGCGGCGCATCAGCCGCGGGCGACCCGTAGATCGGGTTCGGCCTCTCGGTATTAGATCATCCGGCCGACAGCCCAGACCAGCGTGGTCGAAGCCGTTGAGCCTCCCTGTGTCGAAAGGGCCCTGCGTCCGATCCCCTTTCTCGTCCACGCCGCACTGCGCTATCCGGTTGGCGTGTTAACACTGCTACTTCTTTCCGGCCTCGAGGAGGGTCCTGTCTGCCGAGAGCTTACGGACCCCGCTGTCTGACTCGGTGGCGGCCAGGATGGGGACGCCTTCGGCGATGCCGCGTTGCCGGCGCTCGGGTTCGGTTGGCATGCGGGCGATTACCTGGGTCCCGGCTGTGATGGAGACGGTAACGGCCTCTCCTTGCTCGCGGACACGTGAGTTGCGCTATCCCGTGTCGAAGCCGCCTGTTGGCAACGGTGTTAGCAGGTGATCCGGATGATCTAGGAAGCTCACAGGCTCGTCACCAGGTTTTCCCCTAGTCACGGGCCTTCTGTGATGTGCGCGGCCGAGAGGACTCGAACCCCTAACCTTCTGATCCGTAGGGAAAGGCAGACGCCCTGTCAGCAGCGTCCCGCCCTGGTCAAGCGGTGCATGCCGATCGGTAGCACGCGGTCGCGTATGGCGGTGTTGCTGCATGGCGGTGCTGTACAGCACCGCCATGCCCAACATAGTTCGGCGTTGTTGCCACCCAGTTCCGCCGCTAGGCAAGGGCCACGTCGTCCTTCCAGCTTGTCAGCCGGCGACGGACGGATACCGGGCTGCCGCAAGGTCATCGGCGAGATCTTTCACGGCAAGATCAGCGTTCAGCGCGGTGACCACCGCCTGCGTCAGCGGACGAAGAGCATAGACCTGCCGCACCGCATCGAGATCCACGGGTACCTCGTAGTAGTCCTCCGCGAACCGCCGGAACACCTCCGGAGACGAATCGACGAGCCGCGCGAACAGGCACATCGCCCCATCGGGATCGCTCACGCCGTCTGGGTAGCCAATCTCACCCACCCGCCAACGACCATCGCCAACCTCCCGCCATAGGCAGACAGTCACGACCGGCATTCCGTCCTCGTCACAGAACGCCGGCTCCTCCACACAGTGGCGGAAGACCTCGGGCACGAAGTCGAGCACGCCCGGCCACGGCCCATCGTTGCCGTACGGGCTCATCACCGCCTCGTGGCCGAAGCCGCGGACATACGCACCCGCCGCGGAGAAGACGATGGAGTACTCGTCTCCCGAGCCGTTACGCATTGAGGCCATCTCCTCCCCAGGGGCCCAGCCCGCATCGAAGGAGTGGTAGCGACTGGACCATTCCGGGCTCAAGATGGCCTCCAGCACCGCCATGGATCGGCATAGATCGCGAAGCACCGGAATATCAGGCAGCAGGCGGGCCACATCGTGAGCAGTCATGAGCCTCATCCAAGCGGATGCGGTCGCGTCCGAGATGCGGTGTAAAAGTGAACGAGCGTAGGTTGCCGTGCGGAACCGACCAAAGTTCGCACTACGCAAGGACCTACGCTCGTGGCACGCACACTACCGCCCGTTCAGGCCATCCGCGCCGAGATCGACGCCCTGTTCACCGAAGGTCGTGACCTGGTCGAGGTCATCGAGGAGGTCGCCCGGCTCGGCGCCCGGCTGATCATCCAGACCGCCGTCGAAGCCGAGGTGGACGCGTTCCTCGGCCGAGCCCGCTACCAGCGCGCCGCCACCGCCACCGGTGCCGGCGGGAACGACCAGCAGAGCACGGTGCGGCCCGGTTACCGCAACGGGCACTGCCCGACCACCGTCAAGACCACCACCGGGCCGATCACCATCGCCCGGCCGAAGCTGCGCGGCACCACCGACAAGTTCGCCTCCCGCCTGTTCGGCGCCGGCGTCACCCGCACCCACGCGCTGGAGACGCTCGTGATCGCCTCCTTCGTGCGCGGCCTGTCGACGCGTGACGTCGAGGGCGCACTGGCTGATGCGCTCGGCCCCGAGGCCGCGCTGTCCAAGTCCACGGTCTCGACCATCTGCCAGGCGATCGTGGCCGAGTACGACGCCTGGTGCCGCCGCGACCTCAGCACGGTGGAGCTGGACTACCTGTTCCTGGACGCCTCGCACTTCAAGATGCACGACGGCAGCAGGGCCGAGCCGATCCTGGCCGCCTGGGGCATCACCACCGCCGGCAAGCCCGTCTTCGTCGGCCTGGCCGCCGCCGGATCCGAATCCACCGACGCCTGGCACGACTTCCTGACCGACCTGGCCAGCCGCGGCCTGCGAGCGCCGCTGCTCGTCGTCTCCGACGGCGCGCCCGGTCTCATCGCAGCGGCCGAGCAGGTCTTGTCCCGCTCGCTGCGCCAAAGATGTCTGGTGCATCGCGCCCGCAATGTGCTGGCCAAGGTCAGCGCCGGCGACCAGGCCGAGGTGAAGGCCGCCTACTGGCAGATCTTCGACCTCAGCGAGCTGGGCGAGCTGGGCGAGCTGGGCGATGACGTTAAGCCCGGCCAGCAGCTCGTGGACTGGGTGCAGCGGCGCATCGACGCCTTCGCCGAGGCCTGGGGCGGCCGCTACCCGGCGGCGGTCAAGTGCCTGCTCGCCGATCGGCAGAGCCTGACCACATACCTGCCCTCCCCGATCGAGCATCACAAGCGCGTACGGCATTCCAACTTCATCGAGCGCCCTTCGGCGAGACCCGCCGCCGGGTCAAGGTCATCGGCCGCTTCCCCGGCGAGAGCAGCTGCGTGTCCCTGGTCTGGGCAGTGCTGGATCGTGCCTCCCGCGGCTGGCGCGGCTTCACCATGACCAGCCAGGGCCTGCGCATCCTGCAAGACCTCCGCCGGGCCCTGCTCCACCCGCCCACTCAGCTCCACCCGGCCGACGACCCGGCCTTGGCACCCGCCACCGAGGCCGCCTAAGATCCACTCACGGCACCTACCTCGTCGAGCTTTTTACACCGCTCCGAGGACGCGACCCGGGTACCCTCGGCGGCCTACGAAGGATCAAGAAAGCAAAAGACCTGCGGCTGAGAAACCGCGGGTCAACGGGCGGAAACTCTGGCCGAAGAGAGTGCCTCCGCAGGATTCGAACCCGCGGCACCCGATTTAGGAGAGCACGAGGCATTTCTAGTCCAATTTGTCCATCAATGGGCAATGTATGGCTGATCACACGTGTTTGGCTCCTCGGCGAGGATCTCCCGACGCTCATCGCTTGACGGGTATCCGGCCTGGCCAACACCCTGATCGTGGCAGGAGGTACGCAAGGCGTTCCCGCTCCTCAGATGCGGGTGTGCTTCCACGGTTGGCGCCCTGGAACCGGCGTAGTTATAGCTGTTGGGGGGCAGTGGATAATGGTGTCCATGGATCTGGCGCCCGATCAACAGGCCCTGTTGGAATGTGTGCCTCATGACGGTTCCGCGATCAGCAATCTCACTGTGCAAAAGCGTCTCGGGTGGGAGACCGATCGTTACTGGGCGGCGCGCGATGCGTTAGTGGATGCCGGGATGGTCATCCGTGGCAAAGGCAGGGGCGGCACGATCCGCCGGTTTGTGGACGTAGGGCCGCCTGCTGATGTGGTGTCGGTACCCGTAGGCGTGATGGATCCGGCGCGGGAGGTCGAGGCGGTCATCCAAAGCGAGCTCGCGCTCTACGAGCCGATGCGCAAGGTGATCGCCGGCGATTGGGCCAGAGATCACCGTGCCGATCCTTTGGCGGTCGAGGTGACCGCGTTACAGGGACGTCGGAGTACGGGGGGTACCTGGTCCCGCCCGGACATCGTCAGCGTGGAGATCCGGACCTTCGCCTACGTGCCGGGCAAGCACCTGGAACTGGCCACCTTTGAGATCAAGTTGGCCGCCGCTTTGAATGTGCAGGCGGTATTCGAGGCCTTGGCCCACCGCAGGTCCGCCACCCGTTCCTACGTCCTGGCACACATACCTGTCGCCGAGGCTGTGGCGATGGAGGACATCGTCGGCGATATCGCTGAAGTGGCGCGTTCCCACGGCATCGGCCTCATCACGGCGGGCGACGCTGAGGATTACGAGACCTGGGAGGAACGAGTGGAGGCTCGACGTGTCGAGCCAGATCCTGAGCGGCTGGATACCTTCATCGCTACCCAGCTGACCGAGCGAACCAAGAACTTGATCTCGCGGCGGCTCCGGTAGGCCCACCACCATCGTCAAGCCGCAGCCTGCGCTCGGAACGTTCTAGAGCCCTCAGCGTATCCGCGAATACGGCGGACGCCTGCGAACCATCCCCCGATCCGGCACCCGAGGGACGCCGGCAGCCCGCCGGCCAGCGCATCCGTGCAGATATCGGCCACGCCGCCACGACCGTGACCATCGAGGACACCGACGGCACCTTCCGCATCACCATGCAGGCCGGGCAAGTCATCGCCGAAGCCCCAGCACCAACGAAAGGTCACCTCGCGGAGGGTAGAACTGCGTCCATGGACATGATCAAGCTGCAGCAGGCGTTAGACGACCTCTTCGACCTGTCCCTGCTGCGGCACGGCTTCGTGGACTACTCGCGCGACTACCAGCTCGTGGTCCTCCCGATGCCCGATCCCCGGACCGGAACCACACCGCCGCCGCTGCGTTACCTGTTCCGGTACTGCGTGCAGGCCACCTGCACCACCGCGCTACCGGCCCGAACCTGGCGGGTCTCGCTCGATGACCGGCTCACCACCTGGGAAACCGGGGTGGAGTACGACGGATACATCTGGGGCGTCAACTGGCAGGCGCTTTATCCCGGCGCCACGCTCATCGCCGACTCACCCACCGCCCGCAGCTGGGCCACAGCCATCGGCATCGACTTCCATGAAGTCCGGATCGAGACCAACGTGCACGACCTCACCCTGGTCTTCTCCGACCTGCACATCGAAGAACTTCCGCCCCCGTCACCGGGACACGGCCACCAATTCCCGGTTCAATAGGGCACCAAGAGAACGACAGATCATCTAGCCGGAGTGTCACCCACCTCCCGAGCCGGATCTGTCACACGGGTCCTGAGACCTGACAAAAGATGTGTTGTCCCGGGACATGCTTGACGCGGGAGTCCCAAGACACCGATGACAGGTGCCGCTGTGGGCGAGCCTGGCGGATATATCCGTTGTCGAGCAGCGCTCTCGGCCTGTGGTGGCCGGCAGCGTACTCGCACGCGACCCTGACGGGACCGAACCTTTCGACGCGTCACCGGCGTCCGTAACGGTCGAGAGGAGTCATTTTGGATCGCAATGACAGCTTCCGCGAGTTCGTCGCCGCCCATCAGCAGGCGCTGATGCGCACCGCGTACCTGCTCACGGGAGACGCCCACCAGGCCGAGGACCTGCTGCAGAGCGCCCTGCTGAAGGTGTTCGGCCGCTGGTTCAGGCTGTCGCGCGTCGAGTATCCCGAGGCGTACGCGCGCAAGGTGCTGCTGAATCAGTACATCTCGTGGCGACGGCGCCGGGTCAGGGCCGAGCTTCCGACCGCCGACCCGCCCGACCGGCTGTACTCGAGCGAGGACTCCACCATCGTGCGGCTCGTCATGCGCCGGGCTCTCATGCGGCTGCCGCCCCGGCAGCGGGCGGTGATCGTGCTGCGTTACTACGAGGACCGGACCGAACGCGAGACGGCCGAGTTGCTGAACTGCTCGGTCGGCACGGTGAAGAGCCAGGCCCACTACGCGCTGGCCCGTTTACGCGAGCTGGCACCCGAACTGGCGCCGAAACTCTCAGACCTGGAAGCAGAGGAGGCCCGCCGATGACCTGGCTACGGGACGTGCTCGTCGATCTGGCCGACGACTCTCCGCAGGTGGACCTGGCAGAACGTACGATCGCGGCACATCACCGCAGGCGGCGTACGGTGGTCTCGCTCCTCGCGGCGGGCATGGTCGTGGTCGTCGCTCTTGGTGCGACGGCCGCCGTCCGGCTGCTGCCCGACAGGCGGCAGGAGGCCGCTTCCACGGGCGACCTGCCGGCGCGCGGGGTGGGGCCGCTGAGCCACGCGTACAAGACCTTCTGCGAGCCTGCCCGCGGGGAGGCGCCGAAGGGCTGCAGAGACGGAGGCTGGCGGGTGGTCACCCGGAGCGGCGAGACCTACCACGTGCCGGACGCGCTGCGCAGCCTCGCTCCCGGCCGCACCGGCCTGCGCGACAGCCCGCTGGCGATCAGCCGCGACGGCCGCAAGATCGCCTACTACAGCGCCGATGAAGGCACCTTCCAGGTCCGCGACCTGGCCTCGGGCCGGAAGACGACGGCCGCGCAGAAGGTGCCCAAGAGCCTGCTGGGCAGCGTCTCGCGACTGATGCTGTCGGACGACGGGCGGTTCGTCGCCTTCAGCAAGGTTCCGGACTTCAAGGATCCCGCGCTGCTCATCGACATGCGTGGCGGGGCCGTCCGCGAGTTGCCCAACCGCTGGGTCCCCATCGGTCTGTCCCCGGACGGCGCGACCATCACCCTCGCGGAGTACTCGCCGCGATCACGGCTGCGGACGATCTCCAACCTGTGGCCCAGTTCTTCCAAGGGCGACACCACGTCGGTCATCCTGCCGGTGGACTACCACTTCAGCCCTCTCGCCCCCGATGGCAGAACCGTCGCGGTGATCGAGAACCTCAGCACCGCCGAGCGGCCGTGCCGCCGCGGCGACCTGGCCCTCATGGACACGCTCACCGGAGAGAAGCGGAAACCGACCGTCATCAGCGGCCTGCCCGCCGATGTCTCCCAGATCTCGCTGCGCACCTGGCTCAGCGCCGAGGAGGTCACCGCTCTCACCATGTCCGTGCGGTGCAGGCCGGCGTCCGACGTGCCGGACGACGAGCCCGCGGTGATCGACCAGCCGTACCGGACCATGACCGCGTACGCGGTGAACGTCAGGACCGGCAAGGCCAGGAAGCTCGCCACGTACAGAGCGCATGGCTTCTTCGAGATCGTCCTGCCCGGCCCTCCCGGGGCGCTATGACCTCAGGTGTGAACCGGGATCCCGGGACGACGAACCCCGCCCGTCCAGCGAGGCAGGCGGGGTTCGTGCACGTCAACGACTACTTGAGGAGCTGCCGGGCCATCACCATGCGCTGGATCTGGTTGGTGCCCTCGTAGATCTGCGTGATCTTGGCATCGCGCATCATACGCTCCACCGGGAAGTCCTTCGTGTACCCATACCCGCCCAGCATCTGCACCGCGTCCACGGTGATCTCCATAGCCGCATCGGAAGCAGCGCACTTGGCCGCGCTCGACAGGAACGTGAGGTCCTTCTGCGGCTCACCCTTCATGGCCCGCTCCGACTTGGCCGCCGCGTGATAGGTGAGCTGCCGCGCCGCCTCCAGCTTCATCGCCATGTCCGCGAGCATGAACTGCACGCCCTGGAAGTCGGCGACGGCCTTGCCGAACTGCTTGCGCTCCTTGACGTACCCGACCGCGTAGTCCAGCGCTCCCTGCGCGATGCCGAGGGCCTGCGCGGCGATGGTCACCCGGGTGTGGTCCAGGGTGGCCAGCGCGGTCTTGAACCCGGTCCCGGGCGCGCCGATCATCCGCGGTTCGGGGATGCGCACGTCCTCCAGGATCACCTGACGCGTCGGGGAGGCCTTGATGCCGAGCTTGCGCTCCTTGGGCCCGAACGAGACGCCCTCGTCCGACTTCTCCACCACGAAGGCGGAGATGCCGCGCGCCCCGGCCGACGGGTCCGTGACGGCCATGACCGTGTAGTACTCGGACACGCCCGCGTTGGTGATCCACATCTTGGTGCCGTTGAGCACGTAGTGGTCGCCGTCGAGGACGGCGCGGGTCTTCATGGCGGCGGCGTCGGAGCCCGCCTCCGGCTCGGAGAGCGCGTACGAGAACATGGCGTCGCCGCGGGCCACGGCGGGCAGGTACTGCTGCTTGAGCTCCTCGGAGGCCGACAGCATGATCGGCACGGTGCCGAGCTTGTTGACGGCGGGGATCAGCGAGGAGGAGGCGCAGGCGCGGGCGACCTCCTCGATGACGATGACGGCGGCCAGCGCGTCGCCGCCGGCTCCTCCGTACTGTTCCGGGACGTGGATGGCGTGCAGGTCGGAGGCGACCAGGGCCTTGTAGACGTCCCAGGGGAACTCCTCGGCCTCGTCCGCCTCCGCGGCGCGGGGGGCGATCTTCTCGTCGGCGAGGGCCCTGACCGTCTCCCGGAGCATGTCGTGCTCTTCGGCGGGCGCGTACAGAGGAAAGCTCATGCACAGATAGTAGGACGTCCGAGCATCTTGCTACCAACCGGTACGGTTTGTGCTTGAGAAGAGGTGGCACGAAGAAGGGTGGGCGCGGGCCTGTAGCATTCCTCCGCAATGGAAAGGAGCTCACTCGTGCCATATCGCCTGACGGTGATCGGGACCGGCTACCTGGGCATCACGCATGCGGCCTGCATGGCGGATCTCGGCTATGAGGTGCTCGGCCTTGACATCGACGCCGACAAGGTCCGCTGCCTCAACAACGGCGAGCTCCCCATCCACGAGCCAGGGCTCGAACCCGTGCTCCGCCGCGGCCTCGAGTCCGGCCGCCTGCGCTTCACCACCTCCTACGAGGAGGCCGGCGCGTTCGGCGACGTCCACTTCGTCTGCGTGGGCACGCCGCAGAAGAAGGGCGAGTACGCCGCCGACGTGTCCTACATCGACGCCGCGATCGACTCGCTGGCCCCCCATCTCGACCGCGCGTCCCTGGTCGTCGGCAAGTCGACGGTCCCGGTCGGCACCGCGTCCCGGCTGGCCGACCGGCTGGCCACGCTGGCTCCGGCGGGCGAGCAGGCCGAGCTGGCGTGGAACCCCGAGTTCCTGCGCGAGGGCTTCGCCGTGCAGGACACGCTCCACCCCGACCGCATCGTGCTGGGCGTGCGCTCCGAGCGGGCCGAGAAGGTGCTGCGTGAGGTCTACGAGCCGCTCGGCGACGTGCCGATGGTGGTGACCGACTTCCCGACGGCCGAGCTGGTCAAGACCGCCGCCAACTCCTTCCTGGCCACCAAGATCTCCTTCATCAACGCGATGGCCGAGGTGTGCGAGGCCGCTCACGCCGACGTGCAGCAGCTCTCGCTCGCGCTCTCGTACGACGACCGGATCGGCGGGCGTTACCTGAACCCGGGGCTCGGATTCGGCGGCGGCTGCCTGCCGAAGGACATCAGGGCGTTCATGGCGCGGGCCGGCGAGCTCGGCGCCGACCAGGCGCTGACGTTCCTGCGCGAGGTGGACGCGATCAACATGCGCCGCCGCGCCCGCATGGTCGACCTGGCCCGCGAGCTGGCCGGGGGTTCCTTCCACGGCTGCACGGTGGGCGTGCTCGGCGCCGCCTTCAAGCCCAACTCCGACGACATACGCGACTCCCCCGCCCTAGACGTGGCGGTGACGATCGGGCGGCAGGGCGGGCGGGTCACGATCTACGACCCGATCGCGCTCGACAACGTCCGCAAGGCACACCCCCAGCTCGCCTACGGCGAGTCTGCCCTCGACGCGGTACGGGGCGCGCACGTCGTGCTGCTGCTGACGGAGTGGCAGGAGTTCCTGGACCTGGACCCGGAGGCGCTGGGCGAGGTCGTGGCCACCCGCAAGATCGTCGACGGGCGCAACGCGCTCAACGCCGAGGCGTGGCGCTCCGCCGGGTGGCACTACCGGGCGCTGGGCCGCCCCTGACGCACCCACTGGGTGTGCACCGGCCGGTAGCCCTGGCGCGCCCAGAACGGGCCTGACAGCGGGTTCGCCACCGCGTGGTGCAGCAGCGTCGTGGCCACGCCCCACGCGTCCAGCCGGGCGTGCGCGGCGGCGGCCAGCGCCGCGCCGACACCCCGGCCCCGTACGGCGGGGTCGGCGTACATGACGCCCAGGTAGGCGGCCGGCATCCGGGTCACCATGGAGGCGATCCACCGCGACCGGGGCGGCGGGTCGACGATGACGACGCCGGTCACCGCGCCGTCGTGCTCGGCCACCCAGGCCCACGAGCGGGGCAGCGTGCCGGTGAGATGCTCCCTGATCCTGGCGGGCGTCGACGGCCGCGGCGTGACCCAGCCGAACTGCGCGTCGTACGCCACCAGCGCCTCGTACAAACGCGCGATCCCGTCCAGGTCGTCAGCGGTGGCGGGCCGTACGCGCGGGTCCGTGGCCTGCCCGGCCGGGAGCCTGCGGGGGCGGGCGGCGACGGTGACCGTCGGGGCGAAGCCGCGGACGGCCAGGGCGCGGACGGCGGCGGTGTCGCGGCTGGGCCACAGCACCGCGAGCGGGCCGGGCTCCCGCCGGGGCGCGGCCGTCCACGCGTCCAGCAGCGCGCCGAGCGCCGCCTCCGGGTCGGGGCCGCCGACGCGGGCGTGCAGCCGGTGGACGACGAGCGGGCCCCAGGTGGCGTTGAGTGTGTCAAGGCCGGAACGGTCCATCGAGGCCAGGCCGACGGCGCCGGGCACCTCGACGAGTTGCTCCCCGAGGCCGGGCTTGGGCAGCCGGTCCTGACCGCCGGCCAGCGGGTCGGCGGCGCGTACCCGGGCGGCGTGGCCCGCGAGCACGTCCAGCACGGCCCTCTCCCGGGGCGGGCGGATCAAACGGCCGGCTTCAGCGCCGCCGCCTCGGCGCGCAGCCGTTCGCCCTTGGCGTGCGCCTGCTCCTTGAGCCGCTCCTGGAACTCGACCATGCGGGCGCGCAGGGTGGCGTCCGTGGCGGCGAGGATGCGTACGGCGAGCAGGCCGGCGTTGCGGGCGCCGCCGACCGCGACGGTCGCGACGGGCACCCCGGCCGGCATCTGGACGATCGACAGCAGGGAGTCCATGCCGTCGAGGTACTTCAGCGGCACCGGCACCCCGATCACCGGCAGCGGCGTGACGGAGGCGAGCATGCCGGGCAGGTGGGCGGCGCCGCCCGCGCCCGCGATGATGACCTCGACGCCGCGGCCGGCCGCCTGCCTGCCGTACTCGATCATCTCGGCGGGCATCCGGTGGGCGGAGACGACGTCGGCCTCGAACGGGATCCCGAACTCGGCGACCGCCTCGGCGGCGGCCTTCATCACCGGCCAGTCGGAGTCGCTGCCCATGACGATGCCGATGCTCACGTGTACTCCCCGGTCATCAGGTAGACGGCGGCGTGGCGGGCGCGGGCCCTGACCTCGTCGAGGTCGTCACCGACGGCGGTGACATGGCCGATCTTACGGCCGGGGCGCACCTGCTTGCCGTAGAAGTGCACCTTGACGGCCGGATCGTGGGCCATGACGTGCTCGTACCGCTTGAACAGGTCGGGGTCGTCGCCGCCGAGCAGGTTGGCCATGACGACCACCGGAGCGGTCATGGCGGGCGTGCCGAGCGGCAGGTCGAGCACGGCCCGCAGGTGCTGCTCGAACTGGGAGGTGCGGGAGCCCTCGATGGTCCAGTGGCCGCTGTTGTGCGGGCGCATGGCCAGCTCGTTGACGAGCAGCCCCTGCCGGGTCTGGAACATCTCGACGGCCAGCAGGCCGGTGACGCCCAGCTCGTCGGCGATCCGCAGGGCGACGCGCTGCGCCTCGGCGGCCTCCTCGGGGTCGAGCCCGGGGGCGGGGGCGAGCACCTCTACGCAGATGCCGTCGCGCTGCACGGTCTCCACGACCGGGTAGCTGACGCCCTGGCCGTGCGGGGAACGGGCGACGAGCACGGCGAGCTCGCGCTCGAACGGCACGAACGCCTCCGCGAGCAGCGGGCCGCCGGCGGCGGCGAACGCCTCGGCCGCGGCCTCCTCCGAGTCGCACACCCACACGCCGCGGCCGTCGTAGCCGCCGGTGACCGCCTTGAGCACCACCGGCCAGCCGTGCCCGGCGGCGAACGCGGCCGCCTCGCCGGGGCCGGAGACGCGGGCCCAGGCCGGGCACGGGGCGCCGATCGCGGTCAGCCGCTCACGCATGACGGCCTTGTCCTGGGCGTGGACGAGGGCGTCGGCGCCGGGGTGGACGGCGTGGCCGTCGTCGATGAGCGCCCGGATGTGCTCGCCGGGGACGTGCTCGTGGTCGAACGTGATCGCGTGACAGCCTTCGGCGAACGCGCGCAGGTCGTCGAGGGAGCGGTAGTCGCCGACGCGGGTGTCGACGATGACCCGGGCGGCGCTCTCGTCAGAGGACCCGGCCAGCACGCGCAGTTCGACGCCGAGAGCGATGGCGGGGGGCTGCGACATCCGGGCGAGCTGTCCGGCGCCGACGATGCCGACGACGGGGCCGATGGGACTGTATGCGTTCACGTGAGGTGAGCATACCGGCCGCATTCGGAGCGCTCACAGGTAGAGCGCCCTCGGTACGAACCGCGTTATAACGGGCAGTCTTCAGGAAAGAAGATGCTGACACGCCACGGTGAGGTACCCCGGTACGCTGAAGTGGTCATGGCGTGACGAGGCGGAAGGGCCGAGCAGACACGTGCGGTTCGTCAAGAGCTTGTACCAGCGGTTCGCCGCCCTTCTGCATGAGCTGACGAAGTTCGGCATCGTCGGAGGGCTCGCCTTCCTGATCGACCTGGGCGCGCTCAACTTCTTCCACCTGGTCGTCGGCATCGGGCCGATGACCTCGAAGGTCTTCGCCACGACGATCTCGACCACCTTCGCGTACGCGGGCAACCGCTTCTGGACGTTCCGCCACCGCGAGCAGAGCGGGCTGGGGCGCGAATACTTCCTGTTCTTCCTGATGAACGGCATCGCGCTGCTGTTCGGCGTGCTGGTGATCGGGTTCACCACCTACACGCTCAAGTTCGACGACCCGGTCAGCCTCAACATCGCCAACATCGTCGGCGTCGGCCTCGGCACCCTCTTCCGCTACTGGTCCTACAAGAAGTGGGTGTTCCTGGAGGCGACCACGCCGATCCCGGCCGAGCTGCCCGCGATCGAGCTCAGGCAGGACCGCTGACCACGCGATTCCTGCCCGGGGCGTCGGCCGGGCGCAGGAAGACGGCGAACGTCGCGGGCCTCCTCCGTACGAGCTCCAGCCGTCCGCCGTCGGCGGCGGCGAGCGCGCGGGCGAGCGTCAGCCCGAGACCGGTGCCGCCGCCCCCGCTCACGTTCCTGTCGAAGATCTTGGGTGCGATCTCGTCGTCGATGCCCGGCCCCTCGTCGGTCACCTCGGTCACCACGTAATTGTCGCCGCTCGTCGTGGTGACGGTGACGGTGCCGCCGCCGTGGCGCAGGGAGTTCTCCAGCAGCGTGGCGATGACCTGGCCGAAGCCGCCGGTGGTGGCCAGCGCCTTGAGGTCGCGGGTGCCTTCGAGCACGAGCCTGCGTCCCACGCCGCGGAAGACGGGGTCCCACTCCGTCACCTGCTGGACCAGCACCTGGTCGATCGAGGTCGGCTCGGCCTGGGAGTGACGCTGGCGGCGGGCCGCGGCGAGCAGCTCGTCGATCACCGCCGTGAGCCGCTCGGCCTGCACGATGGCCGCCTCGCCCTCCTCGCGCACGACCTCCGGGTGGTTGGAGGCGGCGACGATCTCCTCCAGGCGCATGGTGAGGCCGGTCAGCGGGGTGCGCAGCTGGTGTGAGGCGTCGGTGGCGAACTCGCGCTCACGGGTGAGCAGGTCGGAGATGCGGGTGGCGCTGCGGTCGAGGACCTGGGCCACCCTGTCGAGTTCGGGGATGCCGTAGCGGTGCTTGCTCGGCCGGGCGTCCCCGGAGCCGAGCCGCTCGGCGATCATGGCGAGGTCGCGCAGGGGCAGCGTGAGCCGGCGTGTCTGCACGATGGCCAGGCCGACGGCGACGGCGAGAGCCGCGACGGCCAGGGCGACGATCAGCAGCAGGCGCGCGTACACGTCCTGCTCGACCTGTGCCCTGTCGCGGCTCACCCGGACGAAGATGCCGCTGTCGGACTCCGCGTCCTCGGTCATCTGCTGACCGGACGGCGGTGGCGTGCCGACGACGGTGGCCTTCGGGGGGTTCCCGCGTTCGAATATCTGGATGTAGCGATCCGGATATTTCTGCTCCAGTTGCTGCGGGTCGAGCGGCGTCTCCTGGATCCGGGCGTACTCGACCTCGCCCACCAGGCGTGTCGCCTCCGCTCTGAGCTGCTGGGCGGCATCATCGACGATCAGCCGGCTGACGACGACGCCCAGGGGCACTCCGAGCAGAAGGACGGCGATGCCCGCGACGAGGAGGGTTGAAGTGAGCAGGCGTCGGCGCATGCCTACTCGCGTTCGAAGCGGAAGCCGACTCCCCGGACGGTGGTGATGTAACGAGGCTTCGCCGCGTCGTCCCCCAGCTTGCGGCGCAGCCAGGAGATGTGCATGTCGAGCGTCTTGGTCGAGCCCCACCAGTTGGTGTCCCACACCTCGCGCATGATCTGCTCGCGGGTGACGACCTTGCCCGCGTCGCGCACCAGCACGCGCAGCAGGTCGAACTCCTTGGTGGTGAGGTGGAGCTCCTTGTCGCCCATCCAGGCGCGGCGTGAGTCGGCGTCGATGCGGACGCCCTGGACCACCGGGGTCTCGGACGTGCCGCGCCGCAGCAGTGCCCGCACCCGGGCGAGCAGTTCGGCGAGCCGGAACGGTTTGGTGACGTAGTCGTCGGCGCCGGCGTCGAGGCCGACCACCGTGTCCACTTCGTCAACGCGTGCGGTGAGGATCAGCACCGGAGTGCCGTGCCCCTCCGCACGTATGCGGCGCGCCACCTCCAGGCCGTCCATCTCCGGAAGGCCCAGGTCCAGGACGATGAGGTCGATGCCACCCGACAGTGCCCTCTCCAGGGCCTGCGGGCCGTCGGGGCTCACCTCAACCTGGTAGCCCTCGCGGCGCAGGGCGCGCGCGAGCGGCTCGGAAATCGAGGTGTCATCCTCGGCGAGAAGTACGCAGGTCATGAGGCGATCGTAGGTCCTTAGGCGATCGTTTCCCGGGCACAGCGCGCGGTTTGACTCGTAGTTGACCTATCTATTGACCTGGGCAAACGCGACTAAATGTCGGTTAGTCGTGATTAAATTACCGCGATACTCGGGGCTAAACCCTTACGTCCCCCAGAAACGCGCGCACCCGCCGGGAAAACCGGCGGGCGGGGGTCGCATGACGGAAGTTCGGGCGCGGGCGGCGGGCTCAGTCGTCGCTGGACGGCGGCTCGGCGTAGCGGGCGAGGTAGAGCTGCTCACCGAGCGTCTGGATGAGTTCGAGCTCGGTCTCCAGGTAGTCGATGTGCTCCTCCTCGTCCTCGAGGATCTCCTCGAAGATGCGGGCGGAGGTGATGTCGCCCTTCTCGCGCATCAGCGCGATGGCGGGCCGCAGCCGTTCCACGACGCCCAGCTCGACGTCCAGGTCGGCCCGGAGCTGCTCGGGCACCGTCTGCCCGATGTGGAGCGTGCCCAGCCGCTGGTAGTTGGGCAGTCCCTCCAGGAACAGGATGCGATCGGTGAGCCGCTCGGCGTGTCGCATCTCGTCGAACGACTCCGCGCGGGTGTGCTCGGCGAGTTTCGTGTAGCCCCAGTTCTCCTGCATCTTGGCGTGCAGGAAGTACTGGTTGATCGCCGTGAGCTCCGCGGTCAACTGCTCGTTGAGCAGCTCGATGATCTGCCTGTCACCCTGCATGAAACAAGCCCCTTGTGCTATGCGGTCGTGAGTTCCTCCGACCTTTTCAGCATCGCACAGATCTTTCGTACACACCGGGCGCAGTCGCCCCCGGCGCCCGTGGTGTCGCGTACCTGCTTCGCGCTCTTGGCGCCCGCGGCGATGCAGTCGTGAACCTCGTTCTCGGTCACGGCACGACAGACACACACGTACATCCGGGGCAGCCTCTCAGGGGAACAACTCAGGTAAGGCACACCTAAGGTAGCCCACTGAGGTAAGGCTTGCCTATGTGAGGTCCGCCATAAGGCGGATTCAGTGACCTCGGGTGATCCACTCCTCCAGGTGCGGCGCCTCCGCGCCGATCGAGGTCGAGTCGCCGTGACCGGTGTGCACGACGGTCTCGGGAGGCAGCGTGAGCAGCCGCTCGCGGATCGACTCGATGATCGTGTCGAAGGACGAGTAGGACCGCCCGGTCGCCCCCGGCCCGCCCTTGAACAACGTGTCGCCGCTGAACAGCGCGCCCACCTCGGGCGCGTACAGGCAGACCGCGCCGGGCGCGTGGCCGGGGGTGTGCAGGACCTGCAGCTCGATCCCGCCGGCCTCGAACTTGTCGCCGTCGGCGAGCGGTTCGTACGCGACCTCGTCCCCGTAGACCTGCTCCCAGAGCACCTGGTCGGCGGGGTGCAGCCGGATCGGCGCGCCGGTGCGGCGGGCCAGGTCGGCGGCGGCGTTGATGTGGTCGTTGTGCGCGTGGGTGCAGACGATGGCCCGCACGCTGCGCCCGCCGACCCGCTGGGCGATGGCCTCGGCGTCGTGGGCGGCGTCGATGACGACGACCTCACGGGCGTCGCCGACCAGCCAGACGTTGTTGTCGACGTCCCAGGTGCCGCCGTCGAGCGAGAAGGTGCCGGAGGTGATGACCTTGTCGAGCATTTAGAGGATCACCACCGACCGCAGCACGTCGCCGCGCTCCATCTTGTGGAAGGCCTCTTCGACCTGGTCGAGCGCGATCGTCTCGGTGACGAACTTGTCGAGCGGCAGCCGGTGCTGCAGGAACAGGTCGATGAGCATCGGGAAGTCGCGGGTCGGCAGGCAGTCGCCGTACCACGACGACTTCAGCGCGCCGCCCCTGCCGAACACGTCCAGCAGCGGCAGGTCGATGCGCATCTCGGGGGTGGGCACGCCGACCAGCACCACGGTGCCGGCCAGGTCGCGGGCGTAGAAGGCCTGCTCGTACGTCTCGGGCCTGCCGACCGCCTCGACCACCACGTCGGCGCCGAAGCCGCCGGTGAGGTCGCGGATCGCCTCGACCGGGTCGCTCTCGCGGGAGTTGACAGTGTCGGTGGCGCCGAAGCCGCGCGCCCACTCCAGCTTGCGCTCGTCGACGTCCACCGCGATGATCTTGGATGCGCCGGCCAGGGAGGCGCCGAGGATGGCCGCGTCGCCGACGCCGCCGCAGCCGATGACCGCGACCGTGTCGCCGCGGGTGACGCCGCCGGTGTTGATGGCGGCGCCGAGGCCGGCCATCACGCCGCAGCCCAGCAGCCCGGCCACGGACGCGGGCGCCTCGGCCGAGACCTTCGTGCACTGCCCGGCGGCGACCAGCGTCTTGCCGAGGAAGGCGCCGATGCCGAGCGCGGGCGACAGCTCGGTGCCGTCGGTCAGGGTCATCTTCTGGGTGGCGTTGTGGGTGTTGAAGCAGTACCACGGCCGGCCGCGCAGGCACGCCCGGCACTGGCCGCAGACGGCCCGCCAGTTGAGGATGACGAAGTCGCCGGGCTCCAGGCCGGTGACGCCCTCGCCGACCGCCTCCACGACGCCGGCCGCCTCGTGCCCGAGCAGGAACGGGTAGTCGTCGCTGATGCCGCCCTGGCGATAGTGGAGGTCGGTGTGGCAGACCCCGCACGCCTGCACGGTCACCACCGCCTCGCCCGGGCCCGGGTCGGGGACGAGCACCGTTTCAAGTGAGACTTCCTGGCCCTTACCTCGGGCGATGACACCCTGAACTTCGTACGGCATGCCAGCCATCTTGTGTCCAGGAGGGTGATCTCCGCAAGACATGGGGCCGCACCACGCCGAGACCTCTCACCGGCCGCCGCCCGAGCCGCTGCACAGGCTACCGGCCGTCGATCTCGCCGTCGGAGGCGTCCTCCAGGAGCCGGAACAGCTCGGTGCGGACCTCCTGGATCCGCGGGATGTCGCGCAGCACGATCTCACCCCGCTCGCCGGCGGACTCGACGGTGAGGGTGCCGCAGCCCAGCAGCCGCTCGAAGAGCGTCTGGTCGGAGCTGACGGTGTTGACCTTCGCCATCGGGATCTCGTCGGTCGACTTGTTGAGCACGCCGGTGCTGATCGAGAACCGGTGGGTGGTGAGGACGTAACCGGTGTTCTTCCACTGCAGGTACGGGACGAACGACCAGATCGTCATGAGGATCAGCCCGATGACGACGACCGCGATGCGGGCGTAGGAGGCGTACTCCCAGGTGTCCGGGACGAAGTAGATCGCCGCGCCGGAGGCCGCGGCGATCAGGAGGAGCGCGATGAAGGGGACGACCAGCCGCTTCCAGTGCGGGTTGAAGGACCGGACGCGGCGCTCACCTTGTGTCAGGTGGTGGTCGGGAATGGTCATGGGCAAATGGTGCCACCTCGGCCGATCGGCGGCTACGTCGTGGCCCGAACATGCACGACGTCGCCCGCGCTCAGCGCGTAGGCCCGGTCCTCGGCGCTCACCTGAAGGTGGCCCGACCGGTCGACGCCGGTGGCGCGTCCGGTGAGCACGCTGCCGCCGGGCAGCTCCACCCGCACGTCGCGGCCGACGGTGGCGGAGCGGGCCAGGTAGGCGGCGCGCAGCCCGCAGGCGTCGGCGTCGCCGCCCGCCTCGTCCCACTCGCGGTAGTGGGTCTCGACCTCCCGCAGCACGGCCCGCAGCAGCGGGTCGCGGTCGACGCAGGCGGCCTTCTCCACGGCCAGCGAGGTCGCGGTGGCGACGGGCAGCTCGTCCTCGCTCAGCAGCACGTTCAGCCCGATGCCGATCACTACCCCGCCCTCGACCCTCTCGGCGAGCACCCCGGCCAGCTTCCGCTCGCCGATCAGCAGGTCGTTGGGCCACTTCAGGCGCACGTCCACCTCGGCCAGGCGGCGCACCGCGGACGCGGCGGCCACGCCGAACAGCAGCGGCAGCCACCCGTACGCGGTGACCGGCGCCTCGGGCCTGAGCAGGACCGAGAACGTCAGCCCCGCGTACGCCGGAGCGGTCCAGGGGCGGCCCAGCCTGCCGCGGCCCGCCACCTGCTCCTCGGCGGCCAGCACCGCGCCCTCGGGCGCGCCGTCCCTGGCGGCCTTGGCGAGGTCGGCGTTGGTGGAGCCGGTGCTGTCGACGACCCTGATGCCCGTCCACAGCGAGCCGGGGCGGACCAGGGCGCGGTTGAGCGCCGCCTCGGACAGGGGTGGCCGGTCGAGGTCGTGGTAGCGAGACATCCCCCCATCCTGTCGCATCCGCCTGCCGGACTCCGGAAGGGCCGGGCGGAACCACGGATCGGCCAGGAGCAAGATGGACGCATGAGCAAGCGACTGGATCCGCGCAACTGGGCCTCGTGGCGGCCGTTCGGCCTCGGGCTGCGCAAGCCGAACAACTACCTGGAGCTGATCAAGGCCTTCCGGTCGGTCAAGGGCAACAGGCGCTACGCGTGGCGGATCCTCACCCGGGGGACGTGCGACGGGTGCGCGCTCGGCACCAAGGGCATGCGCGACTGGACCATGCGGGAGGTCCACCTGTGCAACATCAGGCTGCGGCTGCTGCCGCTCAACACGATGCCCGCGCTCGACGTGTCGGTGCTGGCGGACGCCGACCGGCTCGCCGGGAAGAGGAGCGCCGAGCTCCGGGAGCTGGGGCGGCTGCCGTACCCGATGCTGCGGCGCGCCGGCGAGCCCGGCTTCACCCGCGTGTCGTGGGACGAGGCGCTGCGGGTGGCGGCCGGCGGGCTGCGCGACGCGCGCTTCGGCGCCTACCTGACCAGCCGCGGCATGCCGAACGAGAACTACTACGCGGCCCAGAAGGCGGTGCGGGCGCTCGGCACCAACAACGTCGACAACGCCGCCCGCATCTGCCACTCGCCGTCGACGGTGGCGCTCAAGGACACCATCGGGGCGGCGGCCACGACCTGCTCGTATCAGGACTGGATCGGCTCCGACCTGATCGTGTTCATCGGGTCGAACCCGTCGAACAACCAGCCGGTGGCGATGAAGTATCTCTACCACGCCAAGAAGGCCGGCACCCGGATCGCGATGGTCAACGCCTACCGCGAGCCCGGCATGGAACGCTACTGGGTGCCGTCCAACGCCGAGTCGGCCCTGTTCGGCACGAAGATCACCGATGAGTTCTTCGGGGTTCACCAGGGCGGCGACATCGGCTTCCTCAACGGGGTGCTCAAGCACCTGATCGAGAACGACTGGATCGACGAGAAGTTCGTCGCCGGGCACACCACCGGCTTCGAGGAGGCCCGCCGGGCCGTGTCGGAGCAGTCGTGGGAGGTGCTGGAGGCGCTGTCGGGGTCGACCAGGGACGAGATGCTGCGCCTGGCCAGGATGCTGGGCGAGGCCCGCTCCGCCGTGCTGGTGTGGTCGATGGGCATCACCCAGCACACCCACGGCGAGGACAACGTACGCGCGATCGTCAACCTGGCGCTGGCCAGAGGCTTCGTGGGGCGCGACGGGTGCGGGCTGATGCCGATCCGCGGCCACAGCGGCGTGCAGGGCGGTGCCGAGATGGGGGCGTACGCGACCGGGCTGCCGGGCGGGCTGCCCGTCACGCCGGAGAACGCGGCGAAGTTCTCCGGGATGTGGGGGTTCGAGGTGCCTTCTTCGCCGGGGCTGACGGCGACCGACATGATCGACGCGGCGCACGCGCGGGAGCTGGACGCGCTGGTCTCCTCCGGCGGCAACTTCCTGGAGGTGCTGCCCGACCCCGGCTACTGCCGGGAGGCGTTGTCCCGGCTCAAGCTGCGGGTGCACATCGACATCGTGCTGTCGTCGCAGATGCTCGTGCCTGCCGAGGGCGACGTGCTGCTGCTGCCCGCGCAGACGCGCTACGAGATGGCGGGCGGGGTGACCGAGACGTCGACCGAGCGGCGGGTGATCTTCTCGCCGGAGGTGGAGGGGCCGCGGATCGGCGAGGCGTGGCCGGAGTGGAAGATCTTCACCGAGCTGGCCGCCACCACACGTCCCGAAATTTCAAGACTCGTGAGGTTCACCGGCACGCCCGCGATCCGCGAGGAGATCGAGCGCGCGGTGCCCTTCTACGAAGGCATCGCCGGGCTGCGGCGGTTCGGCGACAGCGTCCAGTATGGCGGCCGCCACCTCTGCCCCGACGGCCGCTTCCCCACCCCCGACGGGCGGGGCGGGTTCTCGGCGGTCGATCCACCGGCGCTGGAGCGGCCCGACGGCGCGTTCTCCGTCGCCACCCGGCGCGGCAAGCAGTTCAACAGCATGGTCCACGAGCGCATGGACGGCTTCAACGGCGCGATGCGCGAGGCCGTGCTGATGAGCCCCTACGACGCCGACCGGCTCGGCCTGCCCGACGGCACCCCGGTCGAGCTGCGCGCGGGCGAGCGCTCGTACCGGGGCAAGGTGCTGCGCGCCCCGCTCGTGCCCGGCAACCTGCAGGTCCACTGGCCGGAGGGCAACGTGCTGCTGGACGAGACGCGCCGGTCACCGCAGGCGCGGATCCCCGACTACAACGCCGTCGTCACCGTGCGGGCGCTTTGACATCCTCCCTCGCCTGAAAAGCGGGGGATTCCAACGCCAACTACCCCACGAGGAGGAGGTCGCGTTGAGGTTCGCGGTTCACAGGCCCGCCCAACGGCGGGCCTCCCTGCGCAGCAACCGCATGCCCTGCGGCCGTATCCCTGATGTTCCTGGCCGCGTTCACGTCGGCGTGCGCCTGATGCCCGCAGGCCACGCAGCGGAATCGAGATTGGCTCTGTCTCGATCCGGCGGCGCGGTGCCCTCAGGCGTTGCAGGTCTGCGACGTGTAACGCGGGTTGATCTTCTGGACGCGGCCGGGAGCCTTGTGCTCCAGGCGTTCCACGAGCAGGCCCCACCCGCTGGCGAGGATGCCCCGGTTCAGGCCCGCCTTCTGGCGGACGTTGCGGCCCGGCGCGTCGAGCGTCCCTTTAGCCGTCCGGGTCATGCCGGAGATCTTGAGGTCTTCGACGGCGATCATGTCGAAGCGGCGGGCCAGACCGGTCGAGGTCTTCTCGATCCAGTCCTTGCGCCGGTCGCTCTCGCGCGCCTTCAGCTTCGCGATCGCCGCCTTGACCCTGCCGCGCCGGTTCGACCCGCGCTTGGCCCGCGCCAACTTCCGCAGCAGACGCGCCAACCGCGTCTTCTCGATGTCACGCAAGGCAGGCGCGTTCAGCGTCTCGCCGGTGGACAGCGCCGCCGAGACGGCAACTCCCCGGTCCACGCCGACGACGACGCCCGTACCGGGCGCGGGGATCGGCTCCGGGATCGCGGCGAACGCCACATGCCAGCGGCCCGCCGCATCGCGGGTCACCCGGAACGACTTGACGCCTCCGGGGATAGGGCGGGACCAGCGGAACCGCACCCAGCCCACCTTGGGGATCTTGACCTCGCCCACCTGCCGGGACAGGCGGCGGACGTCACCGGCCTCGGCGGCGACGATCCGGAAGCCTTCGCCCCGCCCTCGCTTGCGCCAGGTCGGACGCCGGTGGGTCTTGCCGAAATAGTGGGCCATGGCCTGGGCAAAGTCCTTGAGCGCTTGCTGCTGGACGATGATCGACCCCGTCCGCAGCCACGCGAACTCCGCGCGGGCCTCGGTCAGCTGACGGCACTGCTCGGCGAATCCGGGCGCGCTCTTGCGTCCTGGCTTCCAGTGAGCGTGCTGCTCAACGGCCAAATTCCACATGTATCGGGCATGCCCGCAGTGCTCCAGCAAGACCTGCTCTTGGGCGGGCGAGGGCTGGAGCCGGTAGCGGGACACGCCGATCAAACTACCGACCGCCACCGACAGAATCCGGGAGACAGAAGTGTCCGGCCGTACCGCGTTTCCTCCCCGCCCTGAAGGACGGGGCATCCACGCTGCAGGTGCTTGGTGAGCAGGCCCGGCCCCACCACCCGGGCCCGGATCCGCGAGCTGAACGGGCGCACGGCCCGCGAGCGCCGCGACAACCTGGCCACCGAGGAGCCGCTGGAGATACGGCTCGTCGGGCTCGGCGGGGCGCGCAAGACGGTGGCGATCACCATGCGCACGCCGGGGCACGACTTCGAGCTGGCCGCCGGGTTCCTGCACGGCGAGGGCCTGGCCGGGCCCGGGGAGATCGCGTCCATCGCGTACTGCACCGACGAGGACCTGCCGCCGGAGGAGCGCTACAACACCGTCACCGTGCGGCTGCGCGGGCCGATCCCCGACCTGCCCGCCCTGGAGCGTCACTTCGTGACCTCCAGCGCGTGCGGCGTGTGCGGCTCGGCGAGCCTGGACCGGCTGCACGAGCGGTGCGCCCCGCTCCCGCCGGGCGGGCCGCCCATCGACCCCGAGGTCCTGTACGGGCTGCCGGACGCGTTGCGCGCGGGCCAGGGCGTGTTCGGCAAGACCGGCGGGCTGCACGCGGCCGGCCTGTTCACCGCCGACGGCGCCCTTCTGGCGGTACGGGAGGACGTCGGCCGGCACAACGCCGTCGACAAGCTCGTCGGCTGGTCGGCCATGAACGACCGGCTGCCGCTGGCCGGGCACGTGCTCATGGTGAGCGGCCGGGCCGGCTACGAGATCATGCAGAAGGCGCTGGCGGCCGGGGTGCCGGTGGTGTGCGCGGTGTCGGCGCCCTCGTCGCTGGCGGTCGACCTGGCCATGGAGTTCGGGCTGACGCTGGTGGGCTTCCTGCGGGGGGAGCGGTGCAACGTCTATGCCGGCCATGAGCGGATTCTTATGGAATGAAGCATTCCGTTCTGCTATAGTTGGGGAACAGAACAAGCCGTTCCGTTCTCTTCCGAGGAGCCTCCCGTGATCCGTCCCTTCCGCATCGAGATCCCCCAGGCCGACCTCGACGACCTGCGGGCCCGCCTGGCCCTGACCCGCTTCGCCGACGAGATCCCCGGCGCCGACCAGGGCGTCCCGGTCTCGCGGGTCCAGCGGCTGGTCTCGTACTGGCGCGACGGTTTCGACTGGCGGGCCGTCGAGGCCCGCCTCAACGCCCACCCGCAGTTCGTCACCGAGATCGACGGGCAGGACATCCACTTCGTCCACGTCCGCTCCGACAACCCGGACGCGCTGCCGCTGATCCTCACCCACGGCTGGCCGGGCAGCTTCGCCGAGTATCTCGACGCCATCGAGCCCTTGTCGCGCCACTTCCACCTGGTCGTCCCGTCGCTGCCCGGCTACGGCTTCTCCGGCCCGACCAGGGAGCTGGGCTGGAACAACGTGCGCATCGCCCGCGCCTGGGCCGAGCTGATGGCCCGCCTCGGCTACACCCGCTACGGCGCGGTGGGCAACGACGCCGGCTCGATGATCTCTCCCGAGATCGGCCGGGTGGACCCCGGCCACTGCGTCGGCGTCCACGTGACCCAGCTCTTCTCCTTCCCGTCGGGCGACCCGGCCGAGTTCGCCGGCCTCTCGGAGGAGGACCAGCAGGGCCTGGCCGTCCTCGACTGGTTCTGGAAGGAGAAGGGCGCCTTCAACGTCCTGCACTCGCAGCAGCCGCAGACCCTGGCCCACGCCCTCATGGACTCCCCCTCGGGCCTGGTCGGCTGGCTGGCCCAGCTCTTCGACGAGGACCTGGACGACGACTTCGTGCTGACCCACGCCGCCATCCACTGGTTCACCGGCACCGCCGCGTCGGCGCTCCGGCTCTACTGGGAGAACGCCCGCGCCGAGCAGCCCAAGGAGCCCACGACGGTGCCGATCGCGCTGGCGATGGGCGAGGGCGACTTCAAGTCGATCCGGCCGTTCGCGGACCGCGACCACACCCGGATCGTCTCCTGGAAGACGCTGCCGGCCCCGGCCCGCGGCCACTACACGGCCCACACCGCCACGGACGCCCTCACCTCGGACGTCCGCGACTTCTTCCTCAGCCTGACCTGACCCCCGGCATCAGCCCGTGTTCTGCAGACCTGCCGCCACCCCGTTGACGGACAGCAGGAGGAGCGTGGACAGGCGGTCGCGTTCGTGGTCGGACGGGTCGCCGGTGCGCAGCACCGTCAGGGCACGCAGTTGCAGGTGTGACAGGGCGTCGACGTACGGGTCGCGGAGCTGGACGGCGCGCGAGAGGACCTTGCGGTTCTCCAGGAGGCGCTTGTGGCCGGTGACCTTCAGCACCAGCCTGCGGGTGCGGTCGTACTCCTCCAGGACCTGCTCGGCGAAGTCGTCCCTGCCGCCGAGCGCCAGGTAGCGGGCCGCGATGGAGCGGTCGGTCTTGGCCAGCGACATCTCGGCGTTGTCGAGCAGCGAGTTGAACAGCGGCCACTCGGCGTAGGCGGCCTGCAGCTCCTCCAGGGAGTCGGCGGCCGCCAGGCCGGTGCCGATGCCGTACCAGCCCGGCAGGTTGACGCGGGTCTGGGCCCAGGCGAACACCCACGGGATGGCCCGCAGGTCGTCCAGCGAGCGCGGGGCGCCCAGGCCCCGGCGGGCCGGGCGGGAGCCGAGGCGCAGGGAGCCGATCTCCTCCAGCGGGCTGACCAGGGCGAACCATTCAGGGAAGCCGGGGGCCTCGGTGAGCGCGCGGTACGCCTCCTCGGACGCGCGGGCGACCCGCTCGGCGAGCGGGCGGAAGCGTTCGGCGGCGGCGGCGGTGCGGGCGCCGACCGCCGGGGAGGAGGCCAGCAGGACGGCGTTGGCGACCTGCTCCAGGTGGCGGCGGGCGATCGCCATGTGGGCGTAGCGGGCGAAGATGACCTCGCCCTGCTCGGTGACCTTGAATCGGCCGGCGACCGAGCCGGGCGCCTGGGCGAGCACGGCGCGGTTGGCCGGGCCGCCTCCCCGGCCGAGCGCGCCGCCGCGGCCGTGGAACATCCGCAGCTTGACGTCGTGCGCGGCGGCCCACGCCGTGAGCTGCTCCTGCGCCTCGTACAGGCGGAGGGTCGCGGCGGCCGGGCCGAGCTCCTTGGCCGAGTCGGAGTAACCCAGCATGATCTCCATGCGCCGCCCGGTGTCGGCCAGCCGCTGCTGGACCTGCGGGATGTCGAGCATGCCCGTGAGCACGCGGGGCGAGTTGACCAGGTCCTCGCCCGACTCGAACAGCGGCACCACGTCCAGCGCCAGCGGGCGCGCGCCGAGGGCGTGCGACACCAGCTCGTGCACGGCGGCGACGTCGTCGGCGGAGCGGGTGAACGAGACCACGTAGCGGGAGCAGGCCTCGACGCCGAACCGGTCCTGGATCCAGGCGATGACCCGGATCGTGGCCAGCACCTCCTCGGTGCGCTCCGACAGCTCGCCGCCCGCGCGGATCTCCTCCAGGGCCGCCGCGTGCACCTGGGAGTGCTGGCGGACCTCCAGCTCGGCCAGGTGGAAGCCGAACGTCTCCACCTGCCAGATCAGGTGCTGCAGCTCCCCGTACGCCTGGCGTACCGCGGTCTTGGCGAGCGAGTCCTGCGCGAGGCGCAGGTCGGCGAGCAGCTCGGCGGGGCCGCGGTAGGCGAGGTCGAGGTCGCGGCTGCGGGTGGCGGCGACGCGGGCGGCGACGAACAGCAGCCACTGCCGGTGCGGCTCCCGCGGCGACCGGGTGGCCAGCTCGGAGACCAGGTCGGGGTGGTGGTCGACGGCGGCGGCCAGCGCGGCGCGCAGCTCGGGCGAGGCGGGGGCGAACTGGGCCGAGGCGGTGAGCGTGCGGCCGATCCGCAGGCAGGCGTTCTCCAGGGCGGTGAGCACGTGCTCGGCCTGGATCTGGATGGCCTCGCGGGTGACCTTGGCGGTGACGTTGGGGTTGCCGTCGCGGTCGCCGCCGATCCAGCTGCCGAAGCGGATGAACGGCCGGGCGAGCGGCTCGCCGACGCTGTCGTGCAGCGCCGCGTCCAGCGACCGGTAGACCTGCGGCACCACCCTGAACAGGGTCTCGTCGAAGGCCGCCATGGCGGTGCGGACCTCGTCGAGCGGGTCCAGCCGGGTGTTGCGGAGCTGCGCCGTACGCCAGAGCAGGTCGATCTCCTCCAGCAGGCGGCGCCTGGACTCGGCCCGCTCGGAGGCGCCCCGCTCGGGCGCGTCGTACTCGGTGAGCTGGTGGCTGACGCGCTGGATGGCGGTGGCGACGGCGCGCCTGCGCGCCTCGGTCGGGTGGGCGGTCAGCACGGGGTGCAGCTCCAGGTCGCGGACGAGCTCGGCGACGCGCTCGGCGCCCAGCTCCTGCACGGCGTGCGCCAGCGACTCGCGCTGCACCCCGTCCTCGGTGTCGCGGCGGCGCAGGGAGCGGATGCGGTAGTGCTCCTCGGCCAGGTTGGCCAGGTGGAAGTAACACGTGAACGCGCGGGCGATCTCCACCGCCCGGTCGATCTCCCACCCGGACACCATCTCGACGATCTCGTCGCCGGACACCTCGCCTCTGCGGGCGGCGATGACGGCCTTGCGCAGGCGTTCGACGTCGGCCAGCAGATCTTCGCCGCCCTGCTCGGCGATCACCTCCCCGAGCAGGCTGCCGAGCAACCGCACGTCTCTGCGCAGCTCGTCGGGCATCTCGGTCACTGCGGCACTGCGATGCTCCAGCCCCTGGTCAATCATGCTTCGAAGCGTATACACCGCTTCCTGGACGCCGCAGAGGGGTCTCACTTATTGGACTAGACCACTGGTCAGGCGGGCTTCGAGACGGCGGCCAGCAGCTCGGGCATCCTGGCGAAGCCGATACGCGCGCCGAGCCTGCGGCCGAGCACCTCCGCGGCCAGGCCGTAGAAGGGCGCGAGCGCGCACACCCAGAGCAGGCCGAAGAGCATCGGCACGATGAACGGCAGCGTCAGCAGGGAGATGCCGACCATCGCGCCCATGGACGAGGCGAACGCCTGCCCGCCCTGGCCGGGCGCGGCGCCGGTGAAGGCGTTGAGCCGCTCGGGGATCGTGTACGGGATGACGACGCTGGTCACGGCGCCGACGCCGCACCCGATGCCCAGCGCGCCCAGGCCCGCGAAGACCGCCCAGACGATCGCGCCCGGACTGCCGGTCAGCACCCCGGTGACGACCGCGATCGCCACCAGCATCGGCGCCGCGACCAGCGCGTTGGCCAGGTGGCGGCCCGCCAGGTCGACGCTGAGACCGCGCTCGGAGCCGATCGCCACGGCGTTCATCCACAGGGAGCGGCCGTCGATGCCGAACGCGTTGCACAGCTGCAGCGACACCATCAGCCCGCCGGCCGCGGTGAGCATGATCGGCACACCGGGCCCGCTGGGGCCGTCACCCCGGCCGAACGAGATCGCCAGCACGGCGGTCACCACCACCGCGGTGAACCAGACGACGCGGTAGCGGGGCTCGCGCCGGATGTACTTGAGCTCCTTGGTCACCACGGCCGCCAGCGGCCCGTCGGGCACGATCCGGTCGACGAGACCGCTGTCACGGCGTACGGTGGCGGCCTCGTTCGACACGTCGGGCGTGACCAGGGCGCGGCTCAGCGCCTTGATCCACAGCCAGGCGGCGGCGACCACCACGAGCGCCACGACGGCCAGCTCGGCCACGCCCACCAGGCCGCCGTCGGCGATCGCGTGCGCGGCCATGCCGGAGGGCGTCCAGCGCAGCACGGCGGCGGTGCCGTGCAACAGCGACAGCGGGTCGCCCAGGTCGCTGTTGATCAGCAGGTTGGGCAGCTGGAAGAGCAGCACCGCGCCGATCGCGGCCACCGCGAGCACGTCGCGCCCGCGCCGGGTGCGCAGCGCGCTGGACAGCGAGGTGGTCACCAGCCGGGAGGCGACCAGGCAGAGCGCGAACTGCAGCAGCACGGCCGGCACGCCGATCAGGAACCCGCCGGCGCCGGAGGCCAGCCCGGCCAGCGCGCCGGCCGTGACGATCAGCGTCGCCGCCGGCCACACGCCGGTGGCCGAGGCGGTGAACATGCCCACGGCCAGCCGCGCGGTCGGCAGCGGGAACAGCGCAAGCCGCGCCGGGTCGAGCGTGTCGTCCAGGCCGAACGCCAGCAGTGGCACGATCATCCAGCTCACCAGGAACAGGGTGAACACCACGATGACGATGTCGGCGGCGATCTCCGGCTGCGCCAGCCGGACCAGGCTCATCAGGAAGAAGCCGAGCGCGGCCAGGAACGCGGCCATGACGAGGGTGAAGACGAAGCCGAGCTTGCGCGCGAGGTCTCCGCGCAGGTTGCCGGCCAGCAGGCGGAGCTTGAGCTCGGCGAAGAGGCGGACGGTGGTCACGGCGTGTCCCGCTGCCCGAGCCAGGTCAGCCCGGTGCCGCCGCCGGTCTGCGGGCCGCCGACGAGCTCCAGGAACGCCTGGTTGAGACTGCGCCCGTCGCGCACCCGCTCCAGCGGGCCCTGGGCGACGATGTGGCCGCCGTTCATCACCGACACCCAGTCGCACAGCCGCTCGACCAGGTCCATGACGTGGCTGGAGAAGATCACGGTGGAGCCGGAGGCGGTGAAGGCGCGCAGCACCTCGGTGAGGGTGTTGGCGCTGACCGGGTCGACGCCCTCGAACGGCTCGTCGAGGAAGAGCACGGACGGGTTGTGGAGCAGCGCCGCCGCCAGGCCGATCTTCTTGCGCATGCCGGTGGAGTAGTCGACGACGAGCTTGTCGGCCGCGCCGGCCAGGTCCATCAGCTGCAGCAGGTCGGTGGCGCGCCGCTCGACCTCCGCCTTGGGGATGCCGCGCAGCCTGCCGTTGTAGAGGAGCAGCTCACGGCCGGACAGCCGCTCGAACAGGCGCAGCCCCTCGGGCAGCACGCCGATGCGTGCCTTGACCGCGACGGGGTCGCGCCAGACGTGGAAGCCGTCGATCTCGGCGTGGCCGCCGTCGGGCCGGAGCAGGCCGGTGATCATGCTGAGGGTGGTGGTCTTGCCGGCCCCGTTGGGCCCGACCAGACCGGCGAAACTGCCCGCCGGCACGACCAGGTCGACGCCCGCGACTGCGATCTGCGGCCCGTATCTTTTGAACAGGCCGCTGGTCCGAACGGCATCCTTCATGAAGCCACTCTATGAGCAGGGTTTACTCTTGCGCGCATGAGCGCTGCTGAACCTGTGCCGGCCATGCCGGACATCCACACCACGGCTGGGAAGATCGCTGACCTGGAACGGCGGCGGGACGAGGCGCTGCACGCCGGGTCCGCCGCCGCTGTCGAGAAACAGCACGCCAAGGGCAAGATGACCGCGCGCGAGCGGGTGCTCGCGCTGCTGGACGAGGACTCGTTCGTGGAGTTCGACGAGTTCGCCAGGCACCGGTCGAGCATGTTCGGCCTGGAGAAGAAGCGTCCCTACGGCGACGGGGTGATCACCGGTTACGGCACCGTCGACGGCCGGCAGGTGTGCGTCTTCTCACAGGACGTCGCCGTGTTCGGCGGCTCGCTCGGCGAGGTCTACGGCGAGAAGATCGTCAAGGTGCTCGACATGGCGCTGAAGACCGGCTGCCCGATCATCGGCATCAACGAGGGCGGCGGGGCCCGTATCCAGGAGGGCGTGGTCGCGCTCGGCCTGTACGCCGAGATCTTCAAGCGCAACGTGCACGCCTCGGGCGTGATCCCGCAGATCTCCCTCATCATGGGCGCCGCCGCCGGCGGCCACGTCTACTCCCCCGCGCTGACCGACTTCGTGGTCATGGTCGACCAGACCTCCCACATGTTCATCACGGGCCCCGACGTCATCAAGACGGTCACCGGCGAGGAGGTCACGTTCGAGGAGCTGGGCGGGGCGCACGCGCACAACTCCAGGTCGGGCGTGGCCCACTACCAGGCGTCGGACGAGACCGACGCGCTGGAGTACGTCAAGGCGCTGCTGTCCTACCTGCCGACCAACAACCTGGACGAGGCTCCCGCGTACGAGGCCGCCGAGGACCTGGAGCCCGACCAGGAGCTGGACGAGCTGATCCCGGACTCGGCCAACCAGCCGTACGACATGCGCCGGGCGATCGAGCACGTGCTCGACGACGGGGAGTTCCTGGAGGTGCAGGAGCTCTTCGCGCAGAACATCGTCGTCGGGTTCGGCCGGGTGGACGGGCGGCCGGTCGGCGTCGTCGCCAACCAGCCCATGCATTTCGCCGGATGTCTGGATATCAACGCATCCGAGAAGGCCGCCCGCTTTATTCGAACATGTGATGCCTTCAATATTCCGATCCTGACTTTTGTTGATGTCCCGGGTTTCCTCCCCGGCACTGATCAGGAATGGAACGGAATCATCCGCCGCGGCGCCAAGCTGCTGTACGCCTACGCCGAGGCGACCGTCCCGCTGGTCACCGTCATCACCCGCAAGGCGTACGGCGGCGCCTACGACGTCATGGGCTCCAAGCACCTCGGCGCCGACGTGAACCTCGCCTGGCCCACCGCGCAGATCGCGGTCATGGGCGCGCAGGGCGCGGTCAACATCCTCTACCGCCGCGAGCTGGCCGCCGCCGACGAGCCCGACAGCGAGCGCGCCAGGCGCGTCACCGAGTACGAGGACACGCTGGCCAACCCCTACATCGCCGCCGAACGCGGCTACGTGGACGCGGTGATCCGCCCCTCCGAGACCCGCGCCCAGGTCGTCAAGGCGCTGCGCGCGCTGCGCAACAAGCGCGCCTCCCTCCCGCCCAAGAAGCATGGGAACATCCCGCTATGACCGAGCAGTCACGTCCCCACCTGCGCATCGTGCGCGGCGACGCCACGCCCGAGGAACTCGCGGCACTGGTCGCCGTGCTCGCCGCCCGCCCCGCCGCGCCGGAACCTCCGGCGCGGCCCCGGACGCAATCTTGGCGAAACCCTGCGCGAAGCATGCGTAACCCACTCACACCGGGGAAGACGGCTTGGCGGATGAGTGCCCTGCCCTAGATCGATCCCGAGAATCGGGTGTCAAGTTCTCCGGTAGTTGGGACTATCTAGAGAAAGTAGGCGTATATAGTCGGCCGATCAACTAATGCTCCGGCCTGGAGGACATCATGGCCATCCCAGACCTGGTGCCGCACCCTGTGGCAGCGAAGTACGCCGTCCTGGTGGACGTCGGTTATCTCTACGCTGCCGCGGGTGAAGTGCTCCTTGGCGCCAAGGAACGCAAGGAATATCGTGTGGCCGCCGATGAGCTCATCCAGAGCCTTCAGAAACATGCAGAGGAACGTATTTCTGGTGAGCTGTTGCGGATCTATTGGTATGACGCCGCCCGTGACCGCGTGCCCACCGTCGACCAGCGGGTCATCGCCCAGCTGCCCTGGGTGAAGGTGCGGCTGGGCAACCTGAACGCGCGCGGCCAGCAGAAAGGCGTCGACGCGCAGATCAGGAGCGACCTGGAGGCGCTGGCCAGGCACCACGCGGTGACCGACACCATCCTGCTGGCCGGCGACGAGGACATGGTCCCCGCCGTGGAGGCCGCGCAGGCGTACGGGGTGCGCATCCACCTCTGGGGGGTGGAGCCGCCCTACGGCACCAACCAGGCCGAGCGCCTGGTGTGGGAGTCCGACACCGTGGAAGTGATCAGCGCTGATTTCCTGAGGCCCTTTTTCAGCCGTGCTCCGCAGCCCGTGGCGGTCGCCCCGCCGGCGGCGGCGCCGTCGCCCGCCCAGGTGTTCGCGGGCCGCTCGCCGGTCAAGCCGCACGTCAAGCCCGGCCAGGTGGCCAAGCTCGGGCCGAGCCGGCCCCGGGTGGAGGACGTCGGCGAGCACGTCGCGCAGAAGTGGATCCTGACGCGGGGCCGCGACAACATCCGCGACCTGCTGCCCGGCCCCATCCTGCCCACCGTGATCGACACCGAGCTGCTGATCGAGGCGGAGAAGGAGCTGGGCCACTCGCTGCGGCCCTACCCTGAGGCCCGGGTGTGGCTGCGTGACGGGTTCTGGGCGCGCGTCTACCGCGAGTTCGATCTCGGGGTGGGCGTCTCGTCCAAGTAGCTGACCTGGGCCTTCGCGGTCAGGTCCGATTCCCGCCAGTCGGTGCCGGTGAGCAGGCATAGTCTCGAAGCATGTCGCCCTTGGAGCTCGACTTCGACGCCTGCTACCGAGCCGTCTCGGCGCGGGACGCCCGGTTCGACGGGCGGTTCTACACGGCGGTGAAGACGACGCGGATCTACTGCCGTCCGATCTGCCCGGCGCGCACGCCGGCCGCCCGCAACGTGCGCTTCTACCGGCATGCCGCCTCGGCGGAGGCCGCCGGGTACCGGCCGTGCAAGCGCTGCCGGCCCGAGCTCTCGCCCGGCGACCCCGGCTGGGACACCCGCGGCGACCTCATCGGCAGGGCGCTGCGGCTGATCGACGACGGGGCCGCGGACGAGGACGGCGTCGCCGGCCTGGCCAGGCGGCTGCACATCACCGAGCGCCACCTGCACCGGCTGTTCGTCGCCGAGCTCGGCGCCGGGCCGCTCGCGGTGGCCAGGACCCGGCGGCTGCTGCTGGCCAAGCAGTTGCTGACGGAGACGGCGCTGCCGGTCACCGACGTGGCGTTCGCCGCCGGTTTCGGCAGCGTCCGGCAGTTCAACGCGACGATGCGGGAGACGTACGGGTTCACGCCGAGCGAACTGCGCGCGACGGCCGGCGGGTGGGCCAGGGTGTCCGCGCCCGTGCCCACCGCCGATCCCGTCCCCGGGGCCGCGTCGTTGCGGTTGCGGCTGCATCGGCGGGAGCCGTACGAGGTGGCAGGGGTCTTCGGCTTCCTCGCCGCGCGTGCCGTGCCGGGGCTGGAGGCGGCGGACGCCACCGCCTACAGCCGCAACATGCCCGGCGGGACGATCACGCTCACCGCGCACCCCGGCCATCTGGCGCTGGACGTGACGGTGGACGACACCCGGCAGCTCGCCCGCATCGTGGCACGCTGCCGGCGGCTGCTGGACCTGGACGCCGACCCGGAGGCCATCCGCGACGCGCTCGGCCGGACCTCGCTGGCCCCGCTCGTCGAGGCCAGGCCGGGGCTCCGGGTGCCGGGCACGTTCGACGGGTTCGAGCTGGCCGTGCGCGCCGTCGTCGGCCAGCAGATCTCCGTGGCGGGCGCCCGTACCCTGCTGGGCCGCGTCGTGGCGCGGGCGGGCTCGGACGGGCGGCTGTTCCCCACCGCCGCCGAGCTGCTCGACGCCGACCTGACCGGCCTCGGGCTGACCGGCAGGCGCGTCACCACCCTGAAAGAGCTGGCCGCCCGCGTGGCCGGCGGACTGATCGACCTCGACGGCGCGCAGGAGCCCGCCGAGGCGGTCAAGGAACTGCTCGCGGTCCCCGGCATCGGCCCGTGGACCGCCGGCTACATCGCCCTGCGCGCGCTGCGCGACCCCGACGCCTGGCCCACCGGAGACCTGGTGCTGGACCGGCGCATGGCCGAGCTGGGCATCCCGAAGGATCACCTTGAGCGGTGGCGGCCCTGGCGGGCCTACGCCGCCCTGCACCTCTGGAGTCATCGATGATCGACGCTCAGGTCCTGCCCACCCCGGCGGGCGAACTGTCCGTGCTGGTTCGCGACGGCGTGCTCGTCGCGGGCGGCTTCACCGGCGAGCCCAAGGAGATGTTCGTCAGGCTCGCCCCCGCCCTCCAGGCCGAGGGCATGACCGTGGTCGACGACCTCGGCCCGGTGTCGCGGGCGGTGCGCGACTACTTCGCCGGCGACCTCGACGCCCTGGACGCGGTCCCGGCCGAGCAGCCGGGCTCGCTCCGGCGCAAGGCGCTCCACCAGGCCCTGCGCGAGGTCAAGGCGGGCACCACGGTCACCTACGCGGAGCTGGCCGAACGGGCGGGGATGCCCAGGTCGGCGGCCAGGGCGGCGGGGGGCGCCTGCGCCCAGAACCTGATCGCCCCGTTCGTGCCCTGCCACCGCGTCCTGCCCAGCACGGGCGGCTTCGGCGGCTACTACTACGGCGTCGCCGTCAAGGAGTGGCTGCTCGCCCACGAGTCCGGACGTCACTGACCGCGTAACTAACAGCCGGGCAGCCGGCCCGGCGGCGCCGATTCCCGGCGGCGCCGCCGGACCGCGTCCTAGGGCCGGACGTTGCTCTGCACCTCGCCGACCGGAACGTCCCTGGTCGCCTCCACCTGGACCGGGTCGAACTGGATGTCGGCCCCGCCCGTCACCGTCACCGGCCACACGCTGGTCACCGTCAGCTCGTACACCTCGCGCGGCCGGTCGATCGAGGCCCGCAGGTAGCGCACGCCGCAGGTGAACTCCGCTCCCCGCGCGTACGGCCGGCCGGCCGCGCCGCAACCGTCCTCGCGCACCTCGGCCCGGTCGGAACCGGTGCCGGCGTCGATCCTGATGTCGCTCAGGGTCGCGGTCACCGTGGCGCTCATGACGCCGGGCAGGGTCGCGGTCACCGACCGGGTGGTGTCGCCCACGCCCTCCAGCCAGACGAACGTCGGCAGGTTGACGTAGCTCTTGGCGTCCGGGTTCAGCTCGACCTTGCCCTCCGGCACCGTCAGCGCGGCCCTGGCGATCTCGGCCAGCTCCTGGAACGTGATGCCACTCGGCGGCGTCTCCCCCGGCGGCACGAACACGAACTGCTCCAGCCCCGCCCAGCAGGCGGCGCCCCTCCGGTCGCCGCTGTTGTACGCGGGAGACCACCACAGCCCGGGTTGCCCCAGCTTGTCCTTGAACTGCTGGATGAAGGCGCGGAAGCCCTCCTCGTCGGTCTGCGCCCTGCCACGGTTGGCCACCGGGTCGGACATCTGCTCGAACATCTTCTCCGCGTCCAGGCCCGGCTCGTACCAGCAGGGGCTTCTCATCTGGTAGCCGTCGTTGCGGCCGTTTCGCACGTCACCGGAGATAGTGATCTTGGAATGTTCGAGGACGACCGTGGACGTGCGGTCCTTCTGCGAGCCTCCGACCCTGACGTCCTCGCTCGGCGGGTCGAGAGCGCCGAACAGCAGCGACCCGGCGACGACCACGGCGACCAGCGGTTTCATCTCCCGCACCCTTCTTTGCCGTAACCGATCTGCTTGACGCGCCACACGCCGTCGTCGCCCTTGCGGGCGAGCACCCTCTGCAGGTACGGCGTGCGGATGGAGGTGGGCTGCGGCTTGACCGGCTCGCCCGTCTCCGCGGAGACGACCTTCATGTCCGTCTCGTCCACGCAGACGTCGACCTCGGCGCCCCGGCCGACGACCGCGTTCACCTTCATGCGGTAGAGCCGCGACCGGCCCGCCACTTCGAGCTTCTTGTCGGTGAAGGCCCGCGCCCATTTGATCGCGTTGACCCGGTACTCGAGCTCGACATGGTCGAGGAAGCCGTCGTCACCGGAGATCACCGCCTCGTACTTGCCGAGGTAGAACGCGGGGAACAGCCGCAGCAGCGCGGTGTCCTTGGCGGGCCAGTCGAACCGCACCCGCAGGTCGCCGACCTCGGCGGTCGCCGGCCGCGCCCCGGTGGGCGCCGCCTGCGACGGGGTGGGTTCCGGCCGCGTCGCGCCGGGCTCCGCCCGCGCCGCACCGGTGGCGGGTTCTTCGCGCGGCTGGTAGGGCCGCTCGGCGGGCTGCCCGCATCCTGCCAGCAGCAGGAGTACGAGCGCGGCCGTGATCCTTTTCATGCCGTGGACTCCCTGACGAGGTGGACGCGCCACGACGGCAGCAGCTCGTCGATGAGCGCCTCGGTTTCCGGGGCGAAACTGCCGGCGGCGCGCCTGGTCAGCCCTTCGATGACGGCCCGCAGCCGGACCAGGTCGCCGGTGGCGTGGGCGGCGCGCAGCAGGTCGCGCCAGAGACTCTGGTCGTCGGGGGCGAGCAGCAGCGCGGCCCGCACGGCGGCGATCGCGGCCTCCGGCTCCCCTTCGGCGAGCCGGAGCTCACACAGCCGGCGGGCCGCGTCGGCGACTTCCGCGGCCACGTCGTACTCCAGCTCGTCCGCCGCCAGCCACGCGTACCGGCCCCGCGGGCGGTCCCTCAGCAGCGGGCCCCTGACCAGGCCGAGCGCCTTCTCCAGCAGGACGGTCCTGGCCATCTGGTCGCCGTGCGAGCGGCGTACCAGCTCGCGGAAGAGCGCCCAGTCGGTGCGCACGCCGGGCCCGAGCGAGAGCCGGCCGGACTCGTCGGCGCGCAGGTGCTCGCGGCCGAGCCAGGCGGCGACGCGGGCGATCGTGGCGTCCCTGACCGAGGGCTGCACGCCGCGCGGCCACAGCACGCCGCCGAGCACGACGGGGTGCACGCCGCCCGGGTGGGTGGCCAGGTAGACGAGCAGTTCGGCGGCGAGCGCCATCCGTCCTTCTTCGAGCGGCTGCGGGCCGATGACCTGGACGGGGCCGAGGATCCTGATCTCGACCGCGGGCGGGCGGAGGTCGGCCAGCGGCTCGGGGCCGGGGATGGGCTCGCCGTCGACCCGGTCGGCGGTGCGGAACAGGTCGACCAGCGCCCGGTAGTGGCGGCGCGGCAGCAGCTGGGCCTTCACCTCGAAGCCCAGCTCCGGCAGCCTGGCCGTGCCGTCCTCGGTGATCTCCCAGGTCCAGGTGGCGTGCGGCACGTCGCCCGCGACCACGTATCCGGCCAGGTCGTTCCTGGCGAGCAGGGCCAGGCGGCGGGCCTCGTCGTGGGTGGGCGCCACCGCCGACAGCAGGTAGTGGGCGACGCCGGGGCGTCCGGTGACGCGACCGGTGAGCACCGCCTCGCGGGGGGCGGCGGTCGCCTCCAGCTCCGGCAGCACCTCGGCCAGACCTCCGACGGCTCTGATCCGGTCTGGGGCGATCGCGGTCAGCTCCTCGCCGAACCCGACGAGCGTGACCCGCATGCGGTCGGACCACCGGTTGGTGGCCAGCTCCACGGCGAGCGCGGCGAGCGCGGCCGTGGTCTGCGGGCCGCGGATGTTGATCAGGCCCTGCGCCGCCTCCAGGTCGACCAGCACCCGGCCGCTCCGGTCGGTGCCGATCGACACCAGTCCGGGGTACGGTGCGCCGCCCAGGTGTGTGTGCCTGTTCGCGGGATCGTCTCCGGCCGGGCTCCCTTGGTCGGGCAGCAGGCGGCCCTCCCGTGCGGGCAGCCGCCAGACCTGGCCGCCGTCGTCGGCCGTCCACGGGGCGGGCGGGTGGTCGTCCTTGGGGTGGATCCACAGGTCGAGTGAACGGGCCGACAGGTGGGCGGCGTAGACGGTGGGCGGGGTGCGGCCCTGGGCGCCCAGCTCGGCGCCGAGCAGCCGGAGCCCGAGGTCGAGGATGCGGGCGCCGGGCATGTCCGCGCCCATCCTGAGCGCCACCTCGGCGTCGGCGGCGTCGCCCTGCGGGCGGGCCACCCGGCGGCCGGTCAGGCGGCGCCAGAGCTGCTCGCGCCGCCGCACGGCGAGCAGGGCCAGCAGGCCGGCGGCGGCCAGCGACGCCCCGGACAGCACGTCGAGCAGCGCCGACCCGCCCGCCTGCGCCTCGGCCGCGCCCTGCTCGCCGGAGCGCTGGTCGTTCGAGCGCTGGTCACCCGTGCCCCGGTCGTTCGAGCCCCGCTCGTTCGAGCGCTGGTCGCCCGGCCGTTCGCCGGCCGAGCCGCGTTCGCCCTTCCGCGCGTCCGTGGACCCGCCCTTGCCCGCACGCTCGTCGCCGGAGCCTCGCTGGTCGCCCTCGGTGGCGGACTTCTTGGGCGGGCCGGGGTGCTCCTTGAGGGTCTGCGCCCTGGCCTGGCCGGCGGGGACGATGTGCGTGTTGCGCGCGTCGTCGGGCATGTCGAGCACCCATCCGGGCCTGATCAGGTCGGCCATCCGCAGGCGCGCCCCGTCGGGCTGCTCCTTGTGCTGGTTGAGCCGGAAGATCTCGGGATAGCGCCGGCCGTCGCCGAGGCACTTCTCGGCGATCTCCCACAGGCTCTCGTGGTGACGGCCGTGCGGGGGCTGCACCACGTACACCTTCTTCGTCCGCTGGTTGTCGACCACCTGCTGCTCGACGACCGGGGCCGTGAACGCGACCGCCGTCACCGGCGGCATGGTGGGCGGCGGGGTGGCCAGCCTGGCGATCGGCGCCATCGCGGCGCCCGTGGTGAACAGCACGAGCGCGGCCGTGACCAGCTTGTTCACCAGCGCCTGCGTGCCGCCCGACAGCGGCACCCTGGCCGGCATCCCGACCCGGCGCACGCCCGCGTACACCTCGACCACCACGCACGCGAACAGCTGCAGCCAGGCCAGCCAGACGAGCAGGATCAGCACCGCCGTGATCGTGCTGGGCCCGATGCGGGTGGTGAGCAGGTCCAGGTCGAGCAGCTCGGGGCCGATCGGCGGGCCGACGAAGAGCAGCAGCGCGTACGGGACGCCGCCGACGAGCGCCAGCAGTGACGCGAGCGCGCCGAGCCCGGCCAGCACGTCGCCCAGGCGGCGCCTGCGGGGTATGCGCGCGGGCGTCCGCCTGCGCGCATGCTGGGCCGGACCTGACATCGTCACTCCCCTTTCACGTCCAGCGTCCCGACTCGCCGGTTTCTTCTCCACCGACCGGCCCGAATCGGTCTGGCTCACCGCGCCTCAGGAGCCGCGGCGGCCTCGGCCTCCATCTCGGAGCCAGGAAAGCCGACGGCGCCCAGGAAGAAGGCCGTCCAGGGCACCCGGACGGCGACCACGGCCTGGTCGCCGTCGACGGTGCAGCTCGCCAGCGCGATGCCGTCGTCGCCGTGCGCGTCGAGCACCTCGCCGGCCCTGGCGCACACCTCGGCCTCGCCGAGCAATCGGACCTGGCCGCCCTCCCGCAACTGGTCGACGTCGACCTGGTCGGCGGCGGCCCTGGCCGCCTGCTCGGCGATGTCGGCGGCGCGCAGCCGGGCGTTGATCGCCGCCCCGCCGTCCACGAGCAGCCCGGCCAGCAGGAACACCACCACGGAGAAGAGCACGGTGAACACCGACATCGACCCGCGCTCGCGCCGCCTCAATCGACCCTCCTGAACTGCTCCAGCGGCACCACCGCGGTGCCGGTCATGGTCTTGGCCGCGCCGAACCCGAGGAAGCCCAGGTCCAGCTCGCAGGTGACCTCGGCGCGCACCTCGCCGCCCTCCTCCCAGCGGGAGCCGTCGAGCGAGACGGCGGGGCCCGCGCACTGCCCTTCGAGCGCGGCGGTGGCGATCTCCTCGGCCGCCGAGCGGGCCTCGTCGAGCGTCCGCTGGACGGAGGCGGCCCTGGCGGCGTCCCTGGCCGCGCCGTTCACCTCGCCCTGGGCCTCGACCAACCGCCCGGCCCCGGCCAGGAACAGCAGGAACAGCACGAAGATCGGGGCCAGCAGCACGGTCTCGACCGCCATCGAGCCGTGGTCCCCGGTGCTCAACCGCAGTCCTCTCCACCGTCGTCGGGCCGGAAGCACTCGACAGGCCCGCCGGCGGTGGCGGTGATCGTGAAGGCCAGCTCCGGCAGCAGCGGGATGACCTGGACGGCGCTGCCGGTCACGGTGACGTGGCGCTCGTCGGGCTCGCGTTCGGCGGTGGTGATCTCGGCACCGGACAGCAACCGCGGGCCGATGGCCGCGACCACGTCCCTGGCCTGGGCCCTGGCCTGCTCCTCCCAGCCGTCCGAGTCGGCGGGGGCGGCGCGCGCCACACGGGCGCCCTCCCGCGCGGCCGCCTCGGCGACCTGGCGGCCGTGGAACCAGAGCGCCACCTGCACGATCAGCAGCACCACGGCGAGCACGACGGGCATCAGCAGGGCGAGCTCGATCACGCTCGCGCCGCCGTCGCGCCGCCGGCTCACTCGTCGCCACCGCCACCGCCGCCGCCGCCCCCGCCGAAGGAGCCCTCGATCTCGGCCTGCTTGCTCTCGACGAGTGACCTGATCAGCGTGGCGAGGCCGAGCGCGACCCCGGCGACGATGGCCGTGATGATGACCCACTCCACGGCGGAGGCGCCGCGGCTCGGGGCGGTGCGGGCGCGGTGGATCCGCACGTGCAGCAGCGCGACGGTGTAGACGATCCACGGATGGTTCATTTATGACCCCAACATCTTCATAGCGGCCGGGAAACTGAGAAAGATCACGAAGCCGGCGCAGAGCAGGAGCTGGGCGACCAGCATCGACTGGGAGCGCTCGCCGGCCCGGCCCTCGATCTCCGCCAGCTCGCGGCGGCGCAGCGTGGCCGCCCGCGCCGTCAGGGAGGAGCGCACCTTGGCGCCGTCGTCGGCGACCAGGCCGAGCGCCGCCGACAGGTCGCGCAGCTCGTCGATGTTGATCTCCTCGCCGAGCTGGCCGAGCGCCTGCCAGGGGGTGATGCCGACGATCCTGGCGCCGCTGAGCGCGTCGCGGATGCGGGCCATGGCCCAGTTGGGCTGGTCGCCGCTGACGGAGACCGCCATCATGAGCGCCTCGGGCACGCCGCGGCCGCCGGCGAGGTTCATCGACACCAGGTCGAGGAACGCGCCGACGACGTGGCGGAAGTCGCGCCGCCGCGCCGCGGCCTCCTTGCGGACCTGCAGGTCGGGCAGGAAGAAGAAGACGGCCGCCGCCAGCACCGCCACCCAGAACGGGACGGCGGGCGACGCGCCCCACCCCATGAGCAGCAGCCAGCCGAACAGCAGCGGGAACGCCAGCAGCCCGCTGGCCGCCAGCAGCGCCTTGGTCGCCAGGAAGCCCTCGAACGAGCGGCCCACCAGCGCCAGGTCCGCCCTGACCGACCGGGCCTCCCAGCCGCGCGCCGCGTACAGCGCCGCCAGCCGCGCGCCGAGCCCGCGGCGGAACGCGCCGACCGACTCCTCGGGGAGCAGCAGGCTGATGCGCGGGGCGTCGGTGCTCTCGCGGACCGCGTCCAGCGCCAGCAGCCGCGCCACCAGCCCAGGCCGGGCCGGGAAGATGGCCCGTACGAGCAGGAAGAGGCCGAGGCCCGCCAGGCCGCCGGCCAGCACGCCCTCAACCATGGTCGCCTCCCATCAGCAGCCGGCTGGGTTTGTCGAACCTGGCCAGCCGCCGCATCCAGGCGAACCCGGCGCCGAACAGGCCGGCGACCACCACGAGCACGGCCTGGCCGAGGGCGTTGTCGTACTCGTTCACGTACGAGGGGTTGAAGACGACGAGCAGGGCCGCGAAGGCGAGCGCGGTGCCCACCACGATCTGCACGCTGCGGCGGGTGGCGCGGCGTTCGGCCTCGACCCGGCGGCGCATGTCGAGCTCCTCGCGGGCCGACACGGCGAGCGCGCCGAGCACGTCGCGCAGGCCGGGGCCGCGCAGCTTGGAGTTGAGCACGAGCGCGGCGACGACCAGGTCGGCGGACGGGTCGTCGAGGTCGTCGGCGAACCGGCTGAGCGCTTCGGGCAGCGCCATCCTGGTGTGCAGGCGGTCGATCAGCGCGCGCAGATGAGGGCGGAGCGAGGGCGCGGCGGCCCTGATGGAGGCCGGGATGGCCTGCTCCAGCCCCGCAGCGCCGGCGATGGTGTCGCGCAGCGACTCGGTCCAGGCTGCCAGCGCCTCCAGGCGGCGCATGGCGGCCCGCTCCTCGGCGGCGCCGCCGGACAGGCCGCGCCAGGCGAACACCAGCAGGACCGTGCCGACGGCCACCACGGGCCAGCCGGTGACCACCAGGACCACGAGGGCGGCGATCGCGGCCACGGCCGTGCGGGTGGTCAGCTTCTGTACGAGGTGGCGCTTGGGCTGCGCGGGCCGGGGGCGCATCCCGTACAGGGAGACGATGAGCAGGAACAGGCCTCCCCCGGCGGCGGCGCCGGTCAGCAGGGCGAGCGGGTCGAGCCCCGGCATGGTCACCAGCCTCCCGGGTGGTAGCCGTGCGCCATGAGCTCCTCCAGGCAGGAGACCGGCGCGTGCGGCAGCCCGGCGCCGTCGGGGCCGGGGACGAAGATCTCGCTGGACAGCACGCGGCCGTCGCAGCCGTTGACCTCGCGGATGCTGGACACGTAGCGGCGCAGGGTGCCGCCGCGGTGGTAGTCGTTGCGCTTCTCGATGAAGACCACGAAGTCGATCGCCCCGGCGATGAGCATGTGGGTGGCGTCGATCGGCAGCCGCTCGCTCGCCTGGAGGGCGTAGGTGGCGATGCGGTTGAAGACCTCCATGCTGGAGTTCGCGTGGATGGTCGACAGGCTGCCGTCGTTGCCCTGGGTCATCGCGTTGAGCATGGTGACGATCTCGTCGCCGAGGACCTCGCCGACGATGACGCGGCTCGGGTTCATCCGCAGGGACCTGCGGACGAGCTCGGCCATGGTGATCTCGCCCTGGCCCTCGGAGTTGGGCAGGCGCTGTTCGAAGGCGACCACGTTCGGGTGGAGCTCGGCGAACTGGTCGAGGCCGAGCTCCAGGGCGCGCTCGACGGTGATGAGGCGCTCGCCCGCCGGGATCTCGTTGGCCAGCGCGCGCAGCAGGGTGGTCTTTCCGGCATTGGTGGAGCCGGCGATCATGATGTTTTTCCTCGCGGCGACGGCGGCCGTCAAGAAACGCCCGATCTCCGGGCTTATTGTGTTATTTCCGACTAAGTCGGAAAGAAAGACTTTGCCGAGCCGGGCACGCCTGATCGACACCGCGGGCCGTACCGTCACGTCCATCACCGCGCTCAACCGGGACCCGTCGGGCAGGCGCAGGTCGAGTTGCGGGTTGGCGGTGTCGAACGGCCGGCTCGACAGCCCCGAATAGGCCGCGAGGATCTGGATGAGCTCGGTCAGCTCCTCGTCGGACTCGGCCACCGGGTCGTGCATCAGCTCCTGGCCGTCGGCGTAGCTGACGAACACGCGGTCGCAGCCGTTGATGTCGATGTTCTCCACCTCGGGGTCGTCGAGCAGCGGCTGCAGGCGGCCCACGCCGAACAGCGCGGCGTGGATGCCGGCCGCGAGCGCCTCCTCCTCCTCGACGGTGGGCGGGGTGCGGCCGAGGCCGATCTCACCGCGCGCGTGCTCCTCCAGCACCTGGGAGATCAGCGCGCGGGCGAACTGGCGCTCGTCCTCCCCGGTCATCGGGGGCATGCCGTTGGCCTGGTCGAGCCTGCGCTGGTGGGCCAGCCGGTCGCCGACCTCCTGGCGGAACCGCTTGACGAGGGCGTGGTCGATCATCGGGTCACCAGCCGTCCGGCGAGGTCGCGTGCGGTGCGGATGAGCAGCGAGCGGTCGAGCCTGCCGCCCCACTGGCCGCGCAGCAGCTCGGCGCCCTTCGGGTCGTGGGCCAGGCCGTGCACGAAGCCGACGTACGGGCCGACGATGCGGCGCACCTCCTCGATCGAGGCGCGGTAGCTGCGCGGGTCGGCGATCACCACGACGCCGTGGGCCTTGCTGATCGACAGGCGCTCGCGCAGGTGGGCGACGTGGTCGAGGGTGGCGCGGGCGAGCAGCACCACCTGGTCGGCCTCGGCCATCAGGTCGCCGAGCTGCGGGTGGGCGCCCAGCCGGCCGCAGTCGGCGATCACGTCGGCCTCGGGGATGCCGGCCAGCGCCCGGCCCAGCGGGCCCCACAGCCAGGTGAGCCCGGCCGCCTGCTCGCCATGGGTGAGACCGACCAGCACGTCCAGCCCTCCGATCACCTTCTGCGTGTGTGCGGGGATCTGCGCGGGGTCCAGGCCGCGCCGGGCCGTCGCGCCCAGCGTGAGCAGGCCCTTGCCCGGGTTGAGCACGCCGCCGTCGACGGCCGGCAGCCGGTAGGCCAGGTCGCCGCCCGCCGGATCGCACTCGGCCAGCAGCACCGGGCGCGGCCACACTGCGGCCAGCGCCGTGGCGGCGGTCGTCACGCCGGGCGCGCCCTTGTCGGCGGCCAGCACGATCAGGGCCACCTCAGCGTTCTCCCGGCAGCTCGGCCACGGCGACCTCGCCGCTGGAGGCGAAGCGGAGCACCACCGGCGACACCTGCGTGTCGACGATCACGGTGATCTGCCCGGCGCCGGTGCGGCCGCGGTCGCCGACGCTGTGGACCAGGGCGTTCTGTACGAGGACGCGGCTCTCGTCGGCCGAGCCGCGGGCGGGCACGTACACCACCTGGACGCGGTCGCCCTCGCGCAGGCCCGTGGGCATCTGGCCGGGCTTGAGCGCCAGGCCCACCACGGCCTTGCCGGGGCCCAGCTCGGCGCTCTCCTTGACGCCCATCGCGTTCGTCAGGAGCGTGCCGGGCAGGATCGTGACGGCCGCGAAGCTGTCGAGCACCTGCTCGCGCTGCGACCAGCTGACGAAGTCGACGCCGGTCTCGGCGACCTGGACCTCTTCCAGCGCGTCGGCGGTGAACTGCTGGCCGGCGCCGATCTGCTGGGTGACGCGGATCGCGGAGACGCGGTCGCCGCTGCGCAGCACGAGGAGAGTGGTGGCCAGCGCGCCGCCCAGGATGAGGAGCACGGCGAGGGCGGCCAGGGCGGGCTTGCGCTCGCGCGGCGGCACGGGAAGCTTGCGCGAGGCCGGGCCTGACAAACCGGCCGTGGTGGCGGCGGGCTTTTCACTGGTCCTCAATCGGGCTCCCACGGGTGAATTGTCGAATGTCCGCCATTATGTGCATTGGGTTGGGGAAGCGGGGGGTGAATGCGAGGAACCATGCTGGTTTCGCAGGAGTAGGTGTGTCAACCAGTCATAATCAATGCCTATTGTTTCTACCGGGTTGACGGCTGTGATTGATCTGGCTATGGGACGCGAAGATATTGATCGGTGCTTTATTGCGGGATTTTTTGTGTTTTATCCCTACAACGTGCTCTGGCGTCGGCGGCGGTTGTCCACAGGGGCGGGAATCCATGCCATTGCCGTCAACCCGGGGGTCTAGCCTCGCTCCGGGCGTTACCTTGGCGCCCGAATCCGACCGAGGAGACGGCCCATGCGGATCATGCTCACCGTGCTCGGCGAGCAGGGCGACCGTGACGTCGTGATCGACGGCGACGACGACGCCACCGTGGCCACGGTGAGCGAAGCCCTCGGCGACCGGGGGCCGCTCGCCCCCGTCGTCCGCCTGCCCCGAGCCCGCGCCCCCTACGGCATGTCGCCCGCCGACGATCCACTGGGCCAGGTCCCCGGGCAGCGACGTCCCGCCCACGACGACCACCACCGCCCACCCACCCCCGACTGGCCCCCAGGCGCCCCGGGCCACTTCCCCGGAAACCCCTTCCCCGGACATTCCGGCACTGGGACCCCGTTCCCGGGCGATCCCGGCAGGTCTTCTGCGGACCCACCCGGCAGGTCTCCTGGGGACCCGTACGGGAGAGCTCCCGGAGCGGCCTCCGGCAGTCCCGGCCGTCCTCCCGGGCACCGCCGCCCCGGCACCTCCCCTCCCTACTCCGGCTCCCGCAACGGTTCAGGCGGCGCACCCCCGCCGAACCCCCAACGGCCGGACAGTGCGTCCCCGCCGGGCTTCCCCCGACGGCCGGACGATGCCACGCCCCCGCCGGGCTTCCCGTACGGACCGGACAGGGCCTCGCGTTCGCCGGAGCGTCCCCACGCGCCGGACGGGGCCGCGTCCTCGACGGGCCTGCCCTACTGGCCGGACACGGGCTCGCGTTCGCCGGATGGTGCCGCGTTTCCGCCGGACTTTCCCTATGGACCGGGCGAGAGCTCGCGTCCGGCGGATGTTTCCGGTGCGGGGGCTGTCCCTTCGGGGCCCTTGGTGTTGTGGCGCAATGGGCGGCCTCTTGATCCTCGGGCTCCGGCGCGGGCCGTGCTGCGGGACGGCGACAAGGTCACGCTCGATGCGCGGCTGGCCCGTACGACGATCGTCGAGGAGCCCGCGGGGGTCGCCGAGGTGCGCGTGGTCGGCGGGCCGGCCGCCGGGGCGGTGCACCGGCTCGGCCTGGGCGCTCACGTCATCGGCGCCGACCCGTTGTGCGCCATCGCCGTGGCCGATCCCGAGCTCGCCCCCGAGGCGGTGACCGTCCGGGTGACGCCCGACGCCATCACGGTGGAGCGAGCCCTGCGCGCGGCTCCCGAACAGGCGCGGCTCAAGCTCAAGGGCCGCTGGGCCGACGAGGTCGCCGAGCTGTCGGCCCGGGTGGCGGAGCGTGAGGCCGCCGAGTTCGCCGCCGAGGCGAGGCGGCCGGCGCCCGAGCTGGGCTCCCTGCCGCTCGGCGAGGCCGTCGAGTGGCCGGAGGACACGCTGCTGGCCTGCGGCTCGTCGCTGTTCACGCTGACCGCCATCGAGCCGCGCGACGCCCACCTGACGCCCCGGCTGGAGGGCGGCGTCGCCTACAACCGCCCGCCCAGGCTGCGCCGTCCCGAGGGCCGCCGCACGTTCAAGAAGCCCAAGGAGCCCACCCGCGCGGAGGGCATGCGGCTGCAGTTGCTCGCCGCGTTCCTGCCCGCCGTGATCGGGGTCACGCTCGCGTACGTGCTCGACCAGTGGTACTTCCTGCTGTTCGCGCTGATGACGCCGGTCATCATGGTCGGCCAGTGGTGGAGCGACCGCCGCCACGGCAAGAAGCAGCACAGGAAGGCCATGAAGGAGTACCGCGCGATGCTGGCCGCCCACGACGAGGAGGTGGAGGCGGCCAGGGCGGACGACGAGCGGCGGCGACGGTCCGACTCGCCCGACCCGGCCCAGGTGCTGCTGACCGCCATCGGCCCGCGCAGGCGGCTGTGGGAGCGCAGGATCCACGACGAGGACGCGCTCAGGCTGCGGATCGGGCTCGCCGACCTGCCCGCGAACCTGGAGCTGAGCGAGGAGCAGGGCGGCCCGATCGACCCGCCGGTCTGCCGCGCGGTGCCGGTCTGCCTGCCGATGCGCAGGCTCGGGGTCGCCGGCGTCACCGGCCCGCGCGACGCCGCCACCGGCCTGGCCGGATGGCTGGTCGGCCAGGCCGCGACCCTGCACAGCCCGCGCGACCTGGCCATCGTGATCCTCTCCGCGCACCCCGACGGCGAGCGCCGCTGGAGCTGGGCGCGCTGGTTGCCCCACTGCGCCCCGCGCGGCGGCGAGGAGTGCGTCGCGCTGATCGGCGCCGATCCGGAGTCGGCGGCCAAGCGGGTGGGCGAGCTGGCCGCCCTCATCGACGAACGCCAGAACACCTCGATCCCCGAGCTCGGCAAGGTCCCGACGGGCTGGGACGACCTGGGCGGGCCGGAGCCTCCGGCGTTCGCCGCGTTCGACACCCGCCCGTACGACGTGCTGGTCGTGGTCGACGGCGCCCAGGCGCTGCGTGGCCTGCCGGGCATGCCCCAGGTGCTGCGGCAAGGGCCCCGGGCGGGCGTCTACACGGTGGCCGTCGACGAGGACCAGCGGCTGCTGCCCGAGGAGTGCGCCACGGTCGCGGCCTGCGGTTCCGACGGCCGGGTGGTGCTGCGCGGCGGCGGCCTCGACGTCATCGGGCCGGTGCTGACCGACCTGGTGTCGGCGTCCTGGTGCGACCGCCTGGCCAGGTCGCTCGCCCCGATCCGCGACGTGAGCAGGCAGGACACCGAGGGCAACCTCCCCGACGCGGTGCGCCTGCTCGACCTGCTGGGCCTGCGCTCCGCCACGGGCCGCGAGCTGGCCGCCCGATGGCGCGGCCGGGGCTCCACCGAGGTGGTGATCGGCATGGACTCCGAGGGCCCGTTCGCGGTCGACCTGCGGCTGGACGGGCCGCACGCGCTGATCGCCGGCACCACCGGCGCGGGCAAGTCGGAGCTGCTGCAGACGCTCATCTGCGCGCTGGCCGCCGCCAACCGGCCCGACCAGCTCACGTTCGTGCTGATCGACTACAAGGGCGGCGCCGCCTTCAAGGAGTGCACCCGCCTGCCGCACACGGTCGGCATGGTGAGCGACCTCGACGGCCATCTGACGCAGCGCGCCCTCGACTCGCTCGCCGCCGAGCTCCGTCGGCGCGAGCGTCTCCTGTTCACCTCCGGCGCCAAGGACATCGAGGACTACGCGGGCTCCGAGCCCCTGCCCCGCCTCGTGCTCATCATCGACGAGTTCGCCGCGCTGGTGGCCGAGCTGCCGGACTTCGTCACCGGCCTGGTCGACATCGCCCGTCGTGGCCGGTCGCTGGGCATCCACCTGATCCTCGCCACCCAGCGGCCGGCGGGCGTGGTCACGGCCGACATCCAGGCCAACACCTCGCTCCGGATCGCGCTGCGGGTGACCGAGCCGGCCGAGTCCTCCGACGTGATCGACCTGCCCGACGCGGCGCACATCTCGAAGACCACGCCGGGCCGCTGCTACGTGCGTTCGGGGATGGGGGCGGCGAGCGCCGTGCAGACGGCCCGGGTCGGCGGCCGTGCCCCCGCGTCGGTCACGGGCCCCCACGACAGGCAGTCCGCCGCCGTCCGCGTGATCGACGTCGGCTGGCGCATGGTGGGGCGGCCGCTGCCCCGGCCTCCGGAACCCGAGGAGGAATCGACCGTCACCGACCTCACGCTGCTGGCCGACGCCCTGATCGAGGCGGCCCGCCTGGCGGGCGTCCCACCCCAGCCCAGCCCGTGGCTCGAACCTCTCCCCAGCCAGTTCGTCCTTCCCCTGCCGACAGACAGCGCTCGTGACCTCGGTACGGGTGACGGCACTGCGGCCCTCGGCCCGAGGAGCGGAGCCGACACCGCTCGCGGCCCTGGAGCGTCCGGAAGTGCGGGACCGGTCTCCCTCACGGAAGGAGGGGGTGCCCAGAGTCCGGGTGGCCGCCAGACGGCGGCCCCCCACCTCGCGGGGAGCGGGGACGCTCGCGGTCCCGGTGCGGGCGACAGGGACGCCGCTCGGGGTCGCGGTGCCGGTGACCGGGAGGTGGCGGCTTCCTCGGGCGGTGGGCGGGGGGTTCCGTTGCAGGCTTCGGGGGTTCCGTTCCGGGAGTTCAGTCCTGGCCGGGTGAAGGGGGGCGGGGTGGTCGCCGAGGTGGCGCCGGTGGCGTTCGGGATCACCGATCGGCCGTGGGCGCAGGATCGGCAGCCGCTGGCGCTGGACCTGGCGCACGGCGGGCATCTGCTGATCGCGGGCGCCGCGCGGAGCGGCAGGTCGACGGCGTTGCGGACGATCGCCGGGTCCATCGCGGCGCACGTGTCCCCCGCCGACGCGCACGTGCACGCGATCGACTGCGGGTCGGGGGCGCTGCTGCCGCTGGTCGCGATGCCGCACTGCGGGGCGGTGGTGACCCGTGACCAGCTCGACCGGGTCGAGCGCCTGCTCGCCAGGCTCAGGGCCGAGATCGGCCGCCGCCAGCAGCTCCTCGCCGAGGCCGGGCACGCCTCCCTGGCCGAGTACCGGCAGGCGGGCCACCGGCTCCCCTGGATGGTGTTCATGCTCGACCGCTGGGAGGGCTTCGTGGCCGCGTTCGAGGGCTACGACTACGGCCGCCTGATCGAGGCGCTGCTCCAGCTCCTGCGTGAGGGACCGGCCGTGGGGTTCAGGGCGGTGATCACCAGTGACCGGTCAGGGCTGCTGGGCCAGGTGTCGACGGTGTTCGACGACCGGCTGCTCCTGCGCCTGTCCGACCCCTCCGACTACGGGCTGGCCGGTTTCCCGATCAAGGGCCTGCCCGCGTCGATACCGCCGGGCCGGGCGTTGTCCCTCGGCGACCACGGCATCGTCGAGCACCACATCGCCCTGCTCTCCCCCGATCCGGCCGGTCCTGCGCAGGTGGCGGCGTTGCAGGCGCTCGCCCGTACCGTCGGCGACCGGATGCCGGCGGGCGGCCAGCCCCGTGCCGCACATGGCGGTTCCGCAGGCGCCGGGGCCGGGCAGTCCCGTGCCGCAGGCGGCGGCTTCGCAGGGCAGGGGCCGCTGCGTGTGGACGCGCTGCCGATGCGCATCACCGCGGCGGAGGCCCTGGAGCTCGATCCGTCGTTCAGCCCGCCGTCGCCGCTGTGGGCGCTGGTCGGGGCGGGCGGCGACGCGCTCGCGCCGCTGGGGCTCGACCTGCTGGCGCACGGCCCGGGCGCGGTGATCGCGGGCCCGGCCCGTTCCGGCCGTTCGTCGGCGCTCATGACGGCGGCGCGGTCCCTGATCGCGCGCGGCACCCCTGTCGTCGCCGTGGCACCGCGGCGCAGCCCGCTGCGGGAGCTGGACGGGGCGCTGGCGGTGCTCGACGGGAACGCGGACAACCTCGCCGAGGTGGTCGCCGACCAGCGTCACTACGTCGTGCTGGTGGACGACGCCGAGCTGGTCAACCCCGACTCCCCGCTGGGCACCGCCCTGGAGGAGGTGCTCCGGTCCGGGAGGGACGGTGACCACGGCCTGCTCATCGCCGGCACGACCGGGGATCTGGCGGTCGCCTACCGCGGGTTCGCGGCCGAGACCAGGAAGTCCCGTACGGGGCTGCTGCTGGCGGTGCAGGGCCAGGCCGACGGCGACCTCTTCACCATCCGGCTGCCCCGCGGCACGGTGGGCGGGCCGCCCGGTCGGGGGTTCCTCGTGACGACCGGCACCATCACGCCTGTCCAGGCGGCTCTGCCGGGCGACGCCTGAGGGGTCAGCCGATCCTGCTGTTCACCGAGCCGGTGTCGTCGCCCCACACGTCGTCGTCCTCGTGCAGCCACGTGGTGGACTCCCGGTCCCGGGAGTCGCCGCCGCCGCCCCCTCCGCCCATGCCGCCCATCGGGAGGAAGGGCATCCCGGCGCCGGTGCCGGAGCGGGTGCCGAGGCTGGTGCCCTGGCCGGGGCCGAGGGCTCCGCCGGTGCCGATGCCGGTGCCGCCGTAGGTGACGGGCGTGGCCGACGTGGTGGGCGTGGTGTATCCGGGGGTGGTCGCCGTCGTGGGCGTGGCGCCCGTCGGGGAGTAGCCGGACGTGGTCGGGTTGTAGTCCGCCAGGCTGGTGGTGCCGTCGGTGCCGGACGGGTTCCGGTTCAGGCCGGCCGTGTCGACCGACGGCTGCGTGCCGTTGTTCGGGCCGGTGGTGGAGCCGACGGGGACGGTGCCTCCCGGGACGCTGGTTCCGGGGGGATAGTTGCCGTTCGGGTCATAGCCGTTGGGGTTCGTGCCGTTCGGGTCCACGCCGTTCGGGTTCGGGAGGCCGGTGCTCGGGTCGTAATCGGCGAAGGAGGGGCCGCCGGGGTTGCCCGTGCCGTCGGTGCCGCCGTTCAGGCCCAGGCCGGTGTTCGAGTACGGCGAGGGGTTGCCGGTGGGCAGGCCCGTGGGGTAGTCGACCTGCGTGGGATCGTCCTGCGGCATGCCGGGAGGCTTGATGTCGCGCAGGCTCTTGTCCACGGTGTCCGGGATGGCCTGGTGGACGACGACGAGGTCGTTGGTGAACGTCTGCAGGTGGAGTCCGGCCAGTTCGTCCGGGGAGCCGAAGTCGGTCTTGGCCTCGTTCAGGACCTTGCCGTCGCCGCCGTAGTAGCCCGCGTAGGCACTGTAGATGTCGGGGATGCTGTCGTCCCAGGTGGCGCCGGTTCCTCCCCTGTTCGTCCAGGTGTTCAGGATGCCCTTGCTGTGGTCCTCCATGAACGCCTGGTGCTCGCGGACCACGCTGGCGAGGTTGTCGACGGGCGTGTGCATCGCGCCGAGCTTGGTGGCCAGCTCGCCCATCGTCACGTAGAGGATGCCGAGGGCCGTCTGCGCCTCGACCGACGCCTCGCCCTCCCACACCTCGGCGAGCTTGATGGCCTGGGTCTTGATGGCCTCCCTGGCCGTCTCGACCGCCGTCTTGGCGTCCTCGTACGAACTCGCCGCCTGCGTGATGCTCGTGAGGTTGAAGCCCTTGATGAAGGTCACGACCTGCTCGACGCTGCGGCCTCCGGTCTCGACGGCCCAGCTGCCGCAGGAGGGCTTGATCAGGTGGATCTCGTGCTTGGTCCCACCCATGCCCCTCACACCCCCTGGTTGACGATGTCCGTCACTCTGTAGGTGCCGGCTCCGGCTTCCACCAGCGCGATCGCGGTGGAGAAGTTCTCCAGGACGTCCTCGTAGACGTCGAGGAACTCCCGGTGTGCCGTCTCCAGCGTCGTGGCGAACGACTCGGTGCCCTGGTTGCGGTCGATGCTGCGCAACTGGGTGCGCACGTCGGAGAGCGAGCCGTTGATGCTGAGGTCCTGGATCGAGCCCTGGTGCTCGCCGTAGCCGCCACCGTTGATCGGCTTCATGATCTCTCGCAACGCCTCGGCGACGTTCGTGATCTTCGTGGCGTCGTACCCGACGCCGTCCCGTTCGGCGACCAGGCCCGGCCAGTCCTCGGGCGGTTTTGCTGCTCCCACGAGACCTCCCCCCTTAGGGCACTCGATCATGCACCTTACTCGAACAGTTCCTTTTCCGTACAGAAGACACAGAGTCAACTTGCGTAACATATGGCGCTATGCAGACCCAGAAGGATCTCTATCAAGCGCATCGCCTCATGACACTGCGCCTGGGTCTGGCGCTGATGCAGGGGGAGCCCGATCTGCCCGAGTCGCCGATGCGCCGGCAGACCGTGGCGACGTTCGGAGGGATCCTGATCGCGATCCTGGTCGTGGCCGCGTTCGGGATCTGGGGGCTGCTCAGCCCGGGGAACGCCACCAAGCTGACCGACGCAGGGCAGCTGCTGATCGAGGAGGAGACCGGCGCCTCCTACGTCTACAACCAGCAGAGCCGCAAGCTGCAGCCGGTGGCCAACTACGTGTCCGCGCGGCTGCTGCTCGGCAATGACGAGATCAAGGTCAGGACGGTCTCGGCCGAGTCCCTGGCCGGTTTCGCCCGCGGGCAGAAGGTCGGCATCCAGGGGGCGCCGGACTCGCTGCCGGACAAGGAGCGGCTGGTCAAGGCCCCGTGGTCGGCGTGCGTCGCGGAGGGGACCGACGCGGCCGGGACGCGCAAGCCGTTCGTGACGCTCGTGGCCGGCACCGACCTCGGCGGGACGCCGGTGGGCGACGAGGCGCTGGTCGTCAGCGACGGGCAGCAGAACTGGGTGCTCTGGGCCAACCACCGCATGCGGGTGGCGAACGTGGCCCGGCTCACCGACCAGACGCCGCGCCGCGTGCCGGCCTCGTGGATCAACGCCATCCCGGCGGGGGTGGACTTCGCCGCGCCGAAGATCGCCCAGCGCGGCGACAAGGTCCGCGGGCCTGACGGCAGGGCGTCCCGGGTGGGACGGGTGTACAAGGTGGAGTCGGTGGCGGGCGCGGCCGAGCGGTGGTACGTGCTGCTCGCCGACGGCCTCGCGCCGATCGACCACACGCAGGCCATGCTCCTGCTCCTGGACCCGGCCAGCAAGCCCGCCTACGGCAGGCTCCCGGTCCGCGAGACGGTGATCGACGCGGCGACCGCCAACGCGGCCAAGGCGTCCGCGCGCCGCCTGCTGGACAGCGGGCTCCCGGCCACCATGCCGAGCTTCCGCTCGCCCGGCATGTCGGCCCCGCTCTGCGCGGTGTACGAGGACACCGTGAAGGGCTCGACCAAGGCGGTGCTGACCACGGGCAGCCGGATGGGCCTCCCGACCCCGGGGACGAGCGCCGGCGCGGACAAGGTCGACCAGGTGCTGCTGCCGCCGGGCAGCGCCGTGCTGGCGGGGACCCTGCCGGGCGAGGGGCAGCTGTCGTCGGTGCAGCAGTACTGGCTCGTCACCGACCAGGGCAAGCGGTTCCAGCTCACCTCGGCGGACACGGTGGGCAAGCTCGGGTACGAGGCCGCGGACGTCGCGCCGGTGCCCGCCCACCTGCTGCGGCTGATCCCGGACGGCCCCGCCCTGGACGAGGCGGCGGCCCGCACGCCGGTGCAGGACGTGCAGCCCATCCAGTAGGCCAGCCAGTGACGGCTAGACCTGCAGGTTGGTGTCCGGGCGGAGCTGACCGGTGTCCTCGTCGTAGACCAGGCCGTCGTTGGTGAACGGCTGCCGCATGCTCGTCGGGTCGCCGGTGTTGAGGACCGACATCTCCGACGGGATGGGGTCGACGGTGGGGAACATCTGGCCGGTCATCTGGGTGTACTGGACCGCCAGGAACATGATCCCGGCCAGGACCGCCGTCTTCTTCCAGTTGCTCGCCACGATCTTCTTGGTCGCGGCGAGGATGGCCTTACCCAGAGCGGCGCTCATCCCGTACACGGTCACGGCGGAGACCGGATGCCATCGGGTCGCGAAGCAGAAGATGCCCCAGGCGAGCATGACGCCGGCGATGGCGAGCACGATGTAGGAGACGATCTTCATGAAGTCGGCGGTCGAGGAGACGGCGTTACCGGTCTCGTCGCGGATGTTCTTGAGCTGCCCGATCGACTCGACGAAGCTGCCGTGGACGCCCGAGAACGACTGGAAGGCGCCCCCCTCCCACTTGCCCTCCTCCTTCAGCTGCGTCTTCAGCGCCTCCAGCTCCGTCACCAGGTTGTCGAGCTCGGTGGTCACCCCGTTCTGGTCCGTGGAGCGCCAGTTCGTGGCGGAGTCGTCCATGCCTTCGGGGTTGGAGACCAGCGTGCCGAAGGCGGCCGCGACGTAGAAGGCCCACGGTTGGGCGATCATGACCGCCGCCGTCAGGGACATCATGGCGGCGGCGCTGAAGGCGTCCTTCCCGTTCACAGCTCCTCCTGGCCGATCACCTGAGGCGCGATGTCCTCGTCGCCGCCCCAGACGCCCTCGTCCTCGGACAGCCCGACGGTCTTGTCGCGGTCGCGTTCCTCCCCGCTGCCCGCGCCCCCGCCGCCCATCGGCATCATGGGCATCATCGGCATGCCCGGGGCGCCCGCTCCGCCGCGCAGCCCGGCCGCGGCGCCCGGGGCGAGCCCGCCCCCGCCGGAGCCCGCGCCCATGCCGGTGCCGGTGCCGGGCACGCCGCCGAGCTGGTTCCCCGTACGGGTGCCCAGGCCGGTCGCGTTGGGGTCGAGCGACGGCACGTTCGGCGTCGTGGGCTGGTAGGACGACAGGTCGGTCTTGTTGGGGTTGTTCAGGGCCGAGTCGAGGTCGGGGACCCGCGTGTCCACCTGGTCGGTGTTGGGCAGGCCGGTGTTCGGCAGGCCGGTTCCCGGCAGATCCGTGCCCGGCAGGCCGGCCGACGGGTCCTGGGTTCCCGGCAGGTCGGTCCCCGGGAGATCAGTGCCGGGGAGATCGGTGCCCGGCAGGTCCGTCCCAGGCAGGTCCGTACCGGGGAGATCGGTGCCGGGGAGGTCGGCGCCGGGAACGTCGAGGCCGGGCACGTCGGCGCCCGGGATCTCGGGCTGAGGGCCGTCGAGTCCGGGCATCTTGGGGGCGGAGACCGGGCCGGGGCCGCCGGGGAGGTCGGGACCGCCGCTGTTGTCGTCGGCTTCCTTGTAGTTGTCGTCGGCCGCCCTGAGCGCGGGCTCCCAGCTCGCCAGCGCCTCCCTGGCCCGCTGCAGCGCCTCGCGCTGGGACTCGATGGCCGATTCGTGCGCGCCGTGCACGCCCATGCCGAGCACGCCGAAGTGGGGCCAGGGCACGCTCAGGTCGCCGGTCCTGCCCCCGAGGGTCTCGAGATAGGTGACATGGCCGCCGATCTGCCCCCCGGCGCGGTCGAGCTCCCCCTTGGTGAAGGAGACCCCGGACGACGGCGGGCCGTCGGAGCCGGGCGTGGGGAAGGTAGGCCAGGTGTTGCCCATCAGCTCATCCGATCACGGGTTCCGTCGTGTCATGGCCGGTCGTCCAGGAGTTGGGATCCTCGGAGAGGTATGTGGTGCGCTCGACGTCGCCGTAGTCACCACCGCCGCCGCCCGCGCCCCCCGCGCCGCCCATGAACGGCATGAGCGGCATGCCGCCCATCGGCCCGCCGAGTCCGCGCCCGGCGGCGCCCAGCGCGGACTGGCCGCCGAGCATGCCAGGAGAGCCGATCACCGAGGGGACGCCCGGGGTCGAGCCCACGGGAGTGAGGACCGAGGGCGGGGCCACCGTGGTGGTCACGGGCGCGAGCGTGGTGGGCGTGAACGTCAGGGTCTGCGGCGTGACGGTCGCGAGGTCGGTCTGGCGCGGGTCCGTGCGGGTCCCGCCGTCGGTGGTCGTACGGTCCTCGTTGCCGATGACCGACGGCGCGGTGCCGTCGCCGGTGCCGGAGCCGGGGTTCCGGCTCGGGTCCTGGTTCCCCGGGGCGCCGGGGTCAGGAGAGCCGGGGTTGTTCGGATCGTTCGGGTTGTTGGGATTGCTGGGGTCGTTCGGGTCCGTCCCGCCGGGGATGGAGCCGTCCGGGTCGGTGCCTCCGGGATCGGAGCCGCCGGGGTTCGTCCCGCCCGGGTTGGTGCCGCCCGGGTTCGTCCCGCCCGGGGCTCCGGCCCAGCCGCCGGAGCTGTCGTACGCCGTCGAGCCGAAGGTGGGCCCCCGCGTGCCGGAGCCGGTCGGGTAGCCGGGGTTCTCGTACCCGCCGCCCGTGCCGGGGAGGCTGACCGTCGGGAGCTCGTACATGATGTAGTCGGGGACTTCGCTGTCGAAGATCGTGACGATCTCCGTGTTCAGCTTGTGGATCGCGTCCTGCGCGATCATGTTCTTGGCGGCCTGCTCGATGTCGGGCTTCTCGGCGCCGGTCCCCTGCAGATGGTTGCCGTCGATCTCCGCGTCCGTCGGCGCGCGCTTGGCCTCCTCCCTGGCGGTCTCCAGGTGGCCCGCGTACGACTGCAGCGCGGTGCCCATCTGCTGCATCTTGGTCGACAGCTCCTGGCCGGAGGCGTGCAGGAGCTGCAGCGCCTGGCGGGCCTTGGAGGCGTCCGGGCCCTTCCAGATCTGGGCGATCCGGCCGGCGTGCTCCTCCAGGGAGCTGATCGCCTGCTCGACCTTGCTCGACGCGAAGGTGTACGTCTGACCGGCGCCCCGGACGTAGGCCGGATCGGTGCTGTTCAGCCAGGAGTTGATCTCCTGGCTGGTGGAGCAGGGCCGATCGCCGAAAGGCGCGCTGGCGTAGGACGTGATGGTGACGATTTCCTGCTTGCTCACCAGGCGATCATCCCTCGTTGGCCTGGCGCGCGCCGTCGTGGTTCGCGGCGCTGGCCTCCACCGCTTCGACCACGTCCCGGTACGCGTCGATGAACTTCTGGTAGACCTCGGCGAACTTCTGGCCCGCGTTCTGCGAGCCCACGGTCGCGGCGAGGGCCGAGGCGTCGTTCCACTGACCGATCTGGGAGGTGGTCAGCGGGATCTCCTCGTCCGCCGGACGGTCGCCGGTCGCGATCTGGTTGACGTTGCCGTTCGGCCGCTCGCCGTTGCCCAGCATGGCTTCGAGGCTGGCCCGCAGCTCCTGGGCGATGACCCGCATGCTGGCCGGCGAGTTCTCCCTCGCGTCGAACAGGTTGGGGTCGACCGGCAGCTCGGCACCGCGTTCGTCCGGCAGGGCCATACCCGTCATTCCTTTCCGCTAGCAGCAGTCCTCCCGGCCACCGCTCCGCGACGATGACCGAGAGGGGGTACGAGCCGGGCTAGTCCATCCAGATGCTGATGTTGCGCTGCTCGGCGGACTGGTAGTTGCCCTTGGCGACGTTGACGGCCTCGGCGGCCTTGAACAGCTGCTCGCCCATGGCCTTCTCGTGCTGGTTCCACTGCTGGCGCTTGGTCTCGAAGTAGGTTTCGGCGTCACCCTGCCAGCTCGCCCCGAGCTCCCGCTGGATGTCGGCGTAGAGGTCGTCGGTGGCCCTGTCGAGCTCGGTGATGACCTTCTTGAGCTCCTCGTAGGCCTGCTCCATGGAGCCGAACCGGACAAAGGTGTAGTCGTCAGGCATGGTCATGGCGTTGTCCGTCCTGCTCAGCGGTTGGCGTTGATGAGGGAGTCGATGCGACCGGCGCCGCCGTCGCCGACGAAGCCGCCCGCGATGTCCATGTTCTGGTCGGCCGCGTTGCGGTAGACGCCGGCGCCGATGTTGAGCCGGTCGTAGATGTCCTCAAGGATCTTGATGACGCCCTTGAACTCCCCGTCCCACTGGTCCAGCGCCGCGCCGAACCGCTGCGCGGCGCCACCCTGCCAGCCCTGGCTGGTCAGGTCGGCTTTGATCTGCTGCACGCGCTGGCGCATGCCCTCGATGTACTGCGCGGTGTCCTGGCAGTAACCCGCCGCGTTGGTCAGCTGAGTCGGACTTGCCCCGTACAGAGCCACTGGACCTCCAAGTCGACATGGCGTTGTCCGTCACGTGGGCACAGCATGCAACTGACCCCCATGAACAACATCAAATGCCATGTTAGTCAACATCAACCCCAGGATTCCCAGAAATATCAGATTACGGATTGGTCGCGCTGTAGCGACGTTCGAGTGAACGCCCTGGTGGCGGAACCGCGGCTTTCTGACCCGGAGGACGTGCGGCTGTGGTGATCGGGGTCAGATCTCCAGCCGGCGGCGGATGCGGTCGAGCTCGCCCATGACGTCCGTGAACGCCCGGTCGTAGGCCGCCTCCGCATTCTTGATGTCGTTCAGCGCCGAGCTCGGGTCGGTGGCGAGCTTCATGGGGTTGCCCCGCTCGCCGAACGCCTCGCCCGCCATCTCGGTGAACTTCACCTGGAAGTCGGCCACGGCCTCGGCCAGCACGACCTTGATCAGGTCGGCCAGCTCGCCCGACGCCAGCCGCATGGCCTTGGGGTGCAGGTTCAGCTCGCGCAGGCCGGTCTGGTCGTACTCCACCGTGACCAGGCCGTCCTCGTCCTCGGCCCGGCCCACGCAGTCGCCGGCGCCGCGCTGGAACTTCTCCAGGCGGGCGATCTGGTCGTCCATGCCCTTGAGCAGCTTCTCGATGTCGATGTTGGCGAAGTCGCCGAACTCCTGCATGCCTTCAACCTCCCGTACGAGATCAGCCGGACAGCCCGCGCACCCACGTGTAGACCTCCAGGACCCCCAGCGCGAGGGGGAAGAGCTGGACGATCAGCGCCACGTCGAGGATGTCGGCCGCGCGCCCCCAGAACGGCGACGGCCTGCCCGTCGCCAGCCACAACCCGATGCCCACCGTCATCAGCGCCAGCCACAGGATCCCGGTGGCCACGGCCACCGAGCCGACGATCTCGCCCTGGCCGACCATCGACATCGCCAGCATGGCCAGGCCCGCCAGGCCCGTGCTGATCAGCCAGACGCGCTGGCCGAGCCCGCGGAACACCCGGGCCCGCATGATGAGTGTGAGCGACAGCGACACCGTCATGACGTCCGCCACCCAGCCGTCGGCGAGCACCAGCAACGCCAGGGCGATCAACGCCGAGAGCGCGATCGCGGCGACCATGCCGGTGGCGTAGCCCTGCGCGATCCGCGTGCGCTCCTGGATGGCCGGCGCGTCCAGGCGCTGGTTGTCGTTGCGGAGCTCCTCCGCGGTGGTCGGCATGGCCGGCAGCGGCACCTTGGCCAGCCGGAACGACAGCGTGGGCACCAGCGGGCTGAGCGCCAGCAGCAGCGCGATGGCCACCGCCGCCACCCCGGCCGGCGGCGGCGACCACACCATCACGACCGCCGAGCAGATCCCGCCCACCGTGGCCACCCCGGCCGTGCCGAGGAAGCCGGGCACGCCGTCGGAGATCAGCGCGCCGCCCACGGCGGCCACCAGGGCCAGGCAGGCCAGCGCCGCCAGCAGGTGCGGCGCGCCGAACCCGGCCGAGGTCCCCGGCGCGAACAGGCCGGCGACGAACCCGTACGGCAGCGCCGAGTGCCCGATCAGCGCCCCGGCCATCGAGTCGCCGACCGCCCTGGACAGCAGCGTGCCGGTGACGATCAGCAGCAGCGCCAGCAGCCCGGCCACGATGGTGACGGTCAGCGCCGGCATGCCGGACAGCGCGAGGCCCACCGCGCCCAGCACGAGCAGGGCCGTCGCGCCGCTCGCGCCCATGACCCTGGTCTGCGTGGCCGACCAGGCGCCGCGGCCCTCGCGCACGCCGGTGGCGACCACGTCCGCCACGTCGTCGAACAGGGCCGGCGGCAGGATCGCCTCACGCGGCCTGAGATAGAGGATCTCGCCGTCGAGCACGCCCAGCGAGCCGAGGCTCTGCCCCAGGTCGAACGGCTGGCCGCCGAGCCGCTGCAGCGTCCAGCCGGGCGCGGCGGCGGAGTCGCCGTTCACCTCGCCCAGCGCGCGCAGCAGGCTGGGCAGCACGTTCGGCAGCGGGATGTCGGCGGGCAGGGCCAGGTCGGCCTTGCGCCGGGGGCCGACGATCGTCACGTGGCACTGGGCCGGCAGCGGCACCGGAACCTGCGACAGGGCGCCCTGCTGGATCGGCCCGCGCGGCGGCCCCGGCGGCCCGGCGTATCCGGCAGGCCCCCGCGCACCGGGTGGTGGCCCGTGCATCGGCGGCTGTCCAGGTGGTGGCCCTGGGATCGAAGCCGGCGGGCCGGGCAGAGGTCCCTGAACGATCTGTCCCATCTCTACTCTCCGTCCCCACCAATGGTCACGGACAACAGAGAACATATCGGGTCTCTTCTGGTAAGAACGTCTCGATGAGCATCGTCGTCGTACGCCGACCAGAACGCCGCCCGGGACCCAAACCGCCGCGCGGCGAGGTCCTGCTCGAATCTCCGCCCGAGATTCCCGAGGTCCAGCCGCAGGGCTTCTCGATGGCCCTCACCTACCTGCCGATGCTGGCGGGCGCGGCGGCGATGGCGCTCATGTTCACCGCCTTCGGCAACGCCAACCCGATCATGTACGTGGCCAGCGGCCTGTTCGCGCTGTCCATGGTCGGCATGACGGCGGGCCAGCTCACCCGCCAGCTCGGCGAGCGCAAGTACAAGCTCAACGGCGCCCGCCGCGACTACTTCCGCTATCTGGGCCAGGTGCGCAAGAAGACCCGGCGCGCGGCCAGGCAGCAGCGCGAGGCCCTGGAGTGGAGCGGGCCCGAGCCCGACGCCCTGTGGTGGATCGCCATGGGACCCCGGCTGTGGGAGCGCCGCCCGCGCGACGAGGACTTCGCCACCGTGCGGCTGGGCACCGGCGTCCAGAAGCTGGCCATCCAGCTCGTCCCGCCGGACTCCAAGCCCGTCGAGGACCTGGACGCGCTGGCGGCAGGCGCGCTGCGCAGGTTCATCAGGGCGCACTCCACCGTGGCCGGGCTGCCGGTCGCCGTGGCGCTCGGCTCGTTCGCCAGGATCCGGATCGGCGGCGACCCCGGGACCGTGCGCGACCTGGTGCGCGCCATGATCGCCCAGCTGACCGTGTTCCACTCGCCCGACGACATGCGGATCATGGTGTGCGCCGGGAGCGAGTGGATGACGTACTGGGAATGGGTCAAGTGGCTGCCGCATGCGCTGCATCCCGAGGAGACGGACGCGGCCGGCCAGGTGCGGCTGATGACCGACAACCTGGGCGAGCTGGACCGGCTGGTCGGCGGCGAGCTCAAGGAACGCGCCCGGTTCCGGCCCGGCGCGGCGGCCGAGTCGCTCCCGTACCACGTGCTCATCCTGGACGGCGGGCACGTGCCGCAGGACTCTCAGCTCGGCAGCGACGCCATCCAGGGCGTGACGGTCATCGACCTGTCGGGCTCGTCCGCCGACGTGGAGGAGAAGAGCACGCTGCGGCTGGACGTCCAGCCTGACGGGTTCCACATGGTGAAGCTCGACCACGCGGGCAAGGAGCACAGGACCCGGCTCGGCGATCCCGACGGCCTCGACTACCTGCGGGCCGAGGGCCTGGCCAGGCAGCTCGCGCCGTTACGCACCTCGGCGTCCGGCGGCGGCGACGCCGAGGACGTGCTGGCGGCCAACACCACGCTGACCGACCTGCTGGGCGTGGGCGATCCCGGCCTGCTGGACCCGGCGGTCGCCTGGCGGCCGCGGGCCGGCCGCAACAGGCTGCGGGTGCCGATCGGGCTCGGCGCCGACGGCCGGGTCGTGGAGCTGGACATCAAGGAGTCCGCGCAGGGCGGCATGGGACCGCACGGGCTGGTCATCGGGGCCACCGGCTCCGGCAAGTCGGAGCTGCTGCGCACGCTGGTGCTGGGCCTGGCGGTGACGCACTCGTCCGAGATCCTCAACTTCGTCCTGGTCGACTTCAAGGGCGGCGCGACCTTCCTCGGGCTCGACTCCCTCTCCCACGTCTCGGCGGTCATCACCAACCTGGAGGACGAGCTCCCGCTGGTCGACCGCATGTACGACGCCCTGCACGGCGAGATGGTGCGCCGCCAGGAACTGCTGCGGTCGGCGGGCAACTACGCCTCGCTGCGCGACTACGAGCGGGCCAGGGAGCAGGGAGCGGACCTGGCGCCGATGCCGACGCTCTTCGTGGTGCTGGACGAGTTCAGCGAGCTGCTGTCGGCCAAGCCGGAGTTCGTCGAGCTGTTCGTCATGATCGGCCGGTTGGGCCGCTCGCTCGGCGTGCACCTGCTGCTGGCCTCGCAGCGCCTGGAGGAAGGGCGGCTGCGGGGCCTCGACACCCACCTGTCGTACCGGATCGGCCTGCGGACGTTCTCCGCCATGGAGAGCCGGGTCGTGCTCGGCGTGGCCGACGCCTACGAGCTGCCCTCCGCGCCGGGCAACGGCTACCTCAAGTTCGACACCACCGGCATGACCAGGTTCAAGGCCGCGTACGTGTCGGGTGCCTACCAGCCGGACGGCCGGCGCGTGAGCGGCGACGACGGCCACACGATCCTGCGCCAGGTCGTCGAGTACGGCCCGGCGTACGTGCCGCTGCCCGTCAAGCCGAAGCCCAAGGAGGCCCCGGCGGCGGAGGTGGACGAGCGCTCCCCTTCGCAGACCAGCCTGCTCGACATCCTGGTGCGGCGCCTGCAGGGGCACGGACCCGCGGCCCACCGCATCTGGCTCCCGCCGCTCGGCGAGCCGCCCACGCTGGCGCACCTGCTGCCGCCGCTCTCGGTGACCCCCGAGCTCGGGCTGTCCACGCCGGGCTGGAACGGCAGGGGGACGCTGCACGCCGTCATCGGCATCATCGACAAGCCGTTCGAGCAGCGGCGCGACCCGTACTGGCTGGACCTGTCCGGCGCCGCCGGGCACGTCGGCGTGGCCGGCGGCCCGCAGAGCGGCAAGAGCAACGTGCTGCGCACGCTCGTCACCGGCATGGCGCTCACCCACACGCCGGCCGAGGTGCAGTTCTACTGCCTGGACTTCGGCGGCGGCGGCCTGGGCGCGCTGGAGGGGCTGCCGCACGTGGGCGGCGTGGCCACCAGGCTCGACGCCGACCGGGTGCGCAGGACCGTGGCCGAGGTGTCGGGAATCCTGCGGCAGCGGGAGCGGGGGTTCGCCGAGCGCGGCATCGAGTCCATCGCCACCTACCGCAAGATGGTCGGCGAGGGCAGCGCCCAGAGCGACGGCTTCGGCGACGTGTTCCTGGTCATCGACGGATGGCTGACGATCAGGCAGGAGTTCGAGAGCCTGGAGGCCGTGATCACCGACCTGGCGGCCCGCGGGCTGGGTTACGGCATCCACGTCGTGGCCACGACCAACAAGTGGTCGGAGTTCCGGCCGGCCATCAGGGACCTGTTCGGCACCAGGATCGAGTTCAAGCTGGGTGACGCGTACGAGTCGGAGATCAGCAGGAAGGCGTCGCTCGCCGTGCCCGAAGAGTCGCCGGGACGCGGCCTGACCAGGGACGGCATGCACTTCCTCGCGGCGCTGCCGCGGATCGACGGGCGGCGCGGGGCGGACGACGTCTCCGACGGCATGCGTTCGCTGGTCGAGAACGTGCGCAAGGCGTGGCAGGGGCCGTCGGCGCCGCCGGTGCGCCTGCTGCCGTCGCTGCTGCCCGCGGCCGACCTGCCGGGGCCGGAGCTGACGGGCCCGCGCCGGATCGCGATCGGCATCGACGAGGACGCGCTGGCGCCCGTCGCGCTCGACTTCGAGACCGACCCGCACTTCGTGGTGTTCGGCGACAACGAGTGCGGCAAGTCCAACGTGCTCAAGCTGATCATGGAGGGCGTGGTCGCGCGGCAGACGCCGGGCGAGGCCATGATGATCGTGATCGACTACCGGCGGTCGCTGCTGGACACGGCGGTGACCGACCACCGCATCGGCTACGCCGCCTCCAGCACCGCGGCCAACGACCTGATCAAGGACGCCCGCTCGGCCCTGCTCAAGCGCCTGCCGCCCGCCGACCTCACGCCCGAGCAGCTCCGGTCGCGGAGCTGGTGGCAGGGCGCGGACCTGTACATCGTGGTGGACGACTACGACCTCGTGGCGACCTCCAACGCCAACCCGCTGGCGCACCTGGCCGACCTGCTGCCGCAGGCCCGGGACATCGGCCTGCACCTGGTGCTGGCCCGTCAGAGCGGCGGCGCCAGCCGGGCCATGTTCGACCAGGCCGTGCAGCGCCTGAAGGAGATGGCCAGCCCGGCGCTGATCATGTCGGGCAACCGGGAGGAGGGCCAGCTCTTCGGCAACGTCCGGCCGCAGCAGCTGCCCGTGGGGCGCGGCTTCTACGTCGACCGGCGGAACGGCTCGCGCCTGATCCAGACCGCGTACCTGGAGCAGGAGCAGCGGTGACCCCCTCCTGACGGCGGGGGCCGGGAAACGCCCGGTTACATGATCGTGAACGGCGAGCGCCTATTGCCCTTCACCTGGGCGAATGCCGATTTTTCAGGCTTATTCGGGTGGTACAAAGATCACGTGTCGACCGAAGAGGCATCCCCGCTGAGCCCGTGCCCGCACAACCCCGCGTGCCCGCCGCCCGTCTGCCTGCCGCCGTCGCTGCGGCCCACGGCGGCGACGGCGACGCCGGTCCGCCACGACCCCGCGGGCGGCACGAACCTGCCAGGCTACGAGACCCGGACCGGCCACATCGACGGGTTCGCCGGCACCATGTGCGGCACCGCCGACGGCGTGGGCCTGGTCAGGGAGCGGACCCCCCGCTTCGAAGGCTGGAACCTGGTCCCCCTGGCCGGCGTCCCCGTCATCGGCCTGATGTTCGTCAACCGCCTCAACACCATCTCCGACACCTGGCGCGACAGCGCGGGCATCCTGCGCGACGTGCTCCGTACGGACGCCGCCAAGGTCAGCAGGGCGGCCGCCAACTACCGGCAGGCGGAGAACCCCGGCGGGGAGAACTGAGAGATCATGGCGCCTGACCCCCGGCTGATCCTGCCCGGCCAGACCACTCCCCCGCAGGGCACCCAGCAGCTCCACCTCGCCAACAACCACGGCAACGTCACCAGGACCGTCCAGGTGCCGCCCGCCGCCACGCGCACCGACCCCGGCTTCTTCAAGCGCCTGGTCACCCAGCTCAACCCGCTGAGGCAGACGACCAGGGGCGCGATGATGCTCTCCGGCCTCGGCCTGGGCGCGCTCGCCATGGACGTCGCGGCCACGGCCAACCTGGGCAACCCGTTCCTGTTCTACGACCGGCGCGAGACCTGGAAGGAGATGTCCGGGTCGCTGGAGGGCAACCGGTCCAACCTGTGGCGTGGCTACTTCGACGACATCTCCCCGAACTGGAACGGCCAGGCCGCGGGCATGCTGCAGCAGTACGTCCGGTTCAACGTCAACGGCCTGTTCAGCCAGCTCGGCAAGGTCAGCGACGAGATGAGCGGCACGATGCACGGCCAGTACAAGGAGGTCCTGGAGTACGACCTGTCGGTCATGGGGCTGTACGCCGCCTCGGCGCCGATCCTGCGGACCCTGGCCGCCATGAGCGCGCACCCCGTCGCCAAGGTCGCCCTCGCGACCCAGGTCGGCGTGTTCACGACCGCGCTCGGCAACCTCGTCAAGCAGTTCGCCGACATCTACAACTCGTACGAGGGCGATCTCAACAAGCTGGAGCTGAAGCTCAACGACCTCAGGGGCGCCTTCTACAACTCCGGCGACCCGAATCTCGGGGCGCGCGAGCTGAACCTGTCGGACGCGATCGAGGACGCCACGGTGGACGACATGTGGGTGCCGGCGGTGCAGGACTGATGGGCGAGATCGACGCGTTCGCCGCGGGCCGGGAGGGCGACCTCGCCGCTCTGCTGCGCGAGGTGGACGGCTGGACCGCCAGGGTCACCGGCATGTTGGAGGAGCTGGCGAGGGAGCGGCTGGAGGGCGCCGACGCGAGCGGCGTCGTCCGGGCCAGGGTCTCCGGCACGGGACGGCTGCTCGGGCTCGACATCGACGCCAGGGGCCTGCGCGACCTGGACCACGAGCGGCTGGCCGAGGCCGTCAAGGAGGCCGTCGGGGCGGCGCGGACCGCCATGGGCGACCGGCTGGCGGAGCTGACCGGCGATCCTGCCTCGGCCGCCGATCCGCTGGCGCCCCACGTCGAGCGTGTCATGCGGGAGGGCTGAGCGGTGCGGGAGATGGAAGAGGCGATGGCGCGCCTGGACGAGCTGGTCTCCACGGCCCGGCGGGCCGAGGAGGCGGCGGCCGAGTGGAGTGCGCGCCGGTTCACCGGGCGGGCCGACGAAGGCCGCGTCGTCGCCACGACGGACGCCCTCGGTGTCCTGCTCGACCTGCGGATCCATCCGGTGAGCCGGAGCCGGCTGGACGCCCGCCGGCTCGCCGACGAGATCCTCGCCGCCATCACCCGTGCGGAGGAAGAAGCCGAGAACGCCAGATCCCGCCTCCTGCCCGGCCTCCACTGACAGGAAAGAAAAACCCCCTCCAGGGCCTCCTGGAGGGGGTTTCTGAGTACTCATCCCCCTCCGGCATCGCCGGTGGGGGTTTTCGCGTACCTGTCCCCCTCGGGCGTCAGCCGATGGGGTTTCGAGTACGAGTCCCCTCCCGGGGTCACCCGGAGGGGGGTCTCGCTACCTGGGTCAGCCGCAGTTGCCCCAGCCGGTCCTCATGCCTTCGTCGCCGACGCTGCCGGCGAACCGGACGCACTTGCCCCTGGCGGGCAGCTTGATCGGTCCGGCGTAGTACTCGTAGTTGCCCAGAGCGGTCTTGGCCTCGCCGCCCTGCACCTCCAGCGTGACGCTCACCTCGGAGGCCTTGCCGACGTTCACCCGCTTCAGGGTGACCGCGCAGTTCTCACCGGTGGCGTTGTTCCAGAGCTGGTAGGTCTCGCCGCCCTTGAACGCCTGCTGGCGCTGCACGACGAAGCCGGAACCGCAGACCTGGACGGCCGTGTACGGGTTCTTCGCCGAGGGCGTCGCGGTCGGCTTCTTGGTCGGCGTCGCGGTCGGCTTGACCGTCGCCGTGGGCTTCGCCGTGGCCGTGGGCTTCGCCGTGGGCGGCGCGGTGTCCGCCGGGGGCGGCTCAGGCGTGGCGGTCTCCGTGACGGTCGGCGTCGGCGTGACCGTCACCGTGACCGTCGGGGAGGGCGTCGGGGTCGGGGTCGGCGTCTGCGTGACGGTGACCGTCGGCGTCGGATGGACCATGTCCTCCGACTTCGACGGGCGCGGCCTCGACCTCTCCGTCTGGGTCGCGTCGGAGGACTCCGTCACGGTCACCGTCGGCTGCGCCTGGGTCGGCTGCGTGACCGACTGGGTGGCGATCTGCACGGGCGTCGGCACGGTGCTCAGCTCCGGCGGCGCGGGCGACTGCGACTCCCAGTCGTTGGGCAGCACCATGGGGCCGACGTCGTTCGGGTTGCCGTTGGTCGGGCTGGCCCACGGCACCGTCACCTCGGGCTGGCTCTGCTGAGGCTCACCCTGCGGCGGCGGGTTCTGCTCCGCCTGCGCGACGCCGTTCTCCACCTTCTCGCTGCCGGAGCCCCGCCCGTCGGCCTGGTCCCCGGCCGCCGCCACCGGCTCGAAGCGCTGGGTCGAGGCGTACTGGTTGGCGCCCCAGAGCCCCACACCGGACAGCAGCGCCAGCGCGCCCACCGCGGCGACCAGACCCGCCGGGAACTTGCGCCGCGGGCTGGAGGACACCGTCTGCCCCGCCACGGGCGCCTGCCGCGTCTGCTCGCGCGGCGGCTCCCAGGCCGGGGCCGGCGGCGGCATCGGCACGCCCTGCATCGGCTCGGCGCTTCCCTGCAGCGCTCCCTGCGGAGGCACGCCGGGGTGCCCGCCCTGCTGGGGCACGGGCGGCGGCCCCCAGGACTGCTGCGGAGGCACGCCCTGAGGCGGCATCATCTGCGTCGGCACGCCGTCGACCGGCACCCCCTGCACGGGCACGCCCTGCAGAGGCTCTCCGTCGGCCTGGGCGCCCTTCTGGGCGACGACCCCGCCGCGCTTGTCGCCGAGGAGCTGCAGCAGCGCCATGTACGTGGTCGGCCGCTGCGCGACGTCCTTGGACAGCGCCGACATCACCACCCGGCGCAGCGGCTCGGCCAGGTCGCCGAGCTCGGGCTGCGCGTTCAGCAGCGCGTCCTCGTCATGGCCGAACGGCGGCTGCCCGGTCGCGGCGAACACCACGGTCGCCGCCCAGGCGAACACGTCGGCGTAGGGCCCGTACGCCAGGCCCCTGACCTGCTCCGGAGCCCGGAAGCCCAGCTCGCCGACCGGCTCGCCCTGGTCCAGGTCGGTCACACGGGGGCCGTCGGCGCCGAGGATGACATTGTGCGGGGTGAGGCCCCGGTGGGTGATGCCGGCCAGGTGGACCGCGGTCAGCGCGGTGAGCACACCCACGGCCACCCGTTCCAGGCCGTCGCCGTCGAGCGGGCCGTCCTCGGCCACCACCTCGGCGAGTGTGCGGCCCTCGACGTACTCACGGGCCACATAGAGGTGGTCGCCGTGCTCGCCGGCCTCCAAAGTCCTGGCGACGTACGCGCTGGACACGCGCTGCACCCCGGTGAGCCTCGCGACGCCGTCGTCGCCGCCCTCCGGCACTGGAGGCAATAACTTGATCACTGTCAGCGGCGCGTCATCGGACTCCTTGCCGAGGAACACCGCTCCGCGCGGCCCGTCAGCCAACCGTCCTGAGATGACGTACGCGCCCAGCTTTTCGGGATCACCCGGCAGCAGGGGGTGCATCTCCATCCCTTCAGTAAAACCATGATCTCGAAGGGACATTCAACCGCATCTACCACTTTTGCATCAGTAGTTTCACCGACGAATTGACAATTCACCCACAGGACAGCCTCAAGACGTCCGGCCGGGCCGCCAGCCCCGGCGCCGGCCCAGCGGCACGAGCAGCGCCAGCGCCACCGCCACCATGGCGGCGAGCAGCGCCCCGCCCCCCACCGCCGTGGCGATGCCGATGGCGGTCTCGTCGCGGGGCGGGACCTTGGCGATGGCGTCGGCAGGCAGCGCGGTCGGCGGCGGATCGGCCACCACGGGCGCGTTGGCGGCCTCGTACGGCAGCACGGCCGTGACCGCGAGCACCGGGTTCACCATGCCCGCGCCGGTGCCCGCGCCGGCCGTGCCGTCGGCGGTGGCGATGATGCGCCGGCGCACCTGCTCCTGGTTGAGCCCGGGGAAGCGGGCCCGGACCAGGGCGGCGGTGCCGGCCACGTACGGGGTGGCGTAGCTGGTGCCCTCCAGGCCGCGCTTGTAGGCCTTGCCCGGCCAGGGGGCGGTGATGTCCGTGCCGGGGCCGACCACGCCGACCGGGGTGGCGGCGTTGGAGGAGTCGACGCGGCGGCCGTCGGGCGCGGCCCCGCCCACGGACAGCACGCCGTCGTAGGCCGCGGGATAGGCGGGCACGCTCTCGTCGTCGGGGCCGGTGACGTTCCCGGCGGCGGCCACCACGACGATGTCGCTGGCCAGCGCCCGCTGCACCGCGGCCCGCAGGGACGTGTGGTCGGAGGCGCGCACGGAGACGTTGATCACATCGGCCCCGGCGTCGACCGCGTGGTTGATGGCGTCGACCAGCTTGCGGATGTCGCCGTCTCTCTTGTTGCTCTGCTTGAGCACGACGAGCCTGGCGTCGGGCGCGACGCCGTGGAAGGGGACGCCGGCCACGTAGCGGGCGGCGATGATGCCGGAGACGGCGGTGCCGTGGCCGACGCAGTCGTGGTGACCGGTGTGCGTCTCGTCGACGATCTTGGAGACGCGCAGCTGCGGGTGGCCGTAGTCGACGCCGCTGTCGATGACGGCGACCGTCACCCCGGCGCCCCTGGTCAGCCGCCAGGCGTTCTTGACGTCGAGACGTTTCTGCGCCCACGGCTCGCCGGCGGGCAGCTGGAGCGTGCCCTTCTCCGGTCTGCAGTCGTCGGGCGCGGCCGCCGCGGGAACCGCGGCGAGGTGCAGGGCGAGCAGGCTCGCCAGGAGGGCGCGACCGATCATGTCGGGAAAGCGTAGCGCGCCCGGGCCGGCGCGCGGAGGCCCCGACCCCGGACCGGGGCCTCCGCGGCGCCGCCGTCAGCGGGTCGCGGACTCGATGTTGCCCCGGTAGGTGTCGATGACCCGGGACGCCTCGACGAGCTCCTCGGTCATGCGCTGGAAGGCGGTCCGGTAGTTCTGCCAGGCGCCCTGGAACTTCTGGGCTCCCGGGCCGGTCCAGGCCGTGCCGACCTTGGCGGCCTCCTTGTCCAGCGCCGCCATCGTGGCGCGCACCGCCTCGGACTGCTGCTTGAACTGAGCGGACATCGCCTGCATCTCTGCAGGGTCGCCGCCGAGCATGCTCTGGCTCACGCAAACCTCCTGGTTGGGGACCTGGTTGGGGACGCTGAGTCGGACGGGGAAGCGCCCTCACCCTAGATGCGCCCCCACCGCCTCGTCGGCCTCCATACCGAGCGGCTATGGCCCCCTACGACCCGACCCACCTGCGGATGATCGATTTGCAGCACTTACACTCCCCTCAGTGCTCGCCGAGGAAGGATGGATGTCGGTGCAGAAGGTTCTCATCGCCAATCGCGGCGAGATCGCCGTACGGGTGGCTCGCGCGTGCAAGGACGCCGGGATCGGGAGCGTGGCCGTCTACGCCGAGCAGGACCGGGACGCCCTCCACGTGAAAGTCGCCGACGAGGCGTACGCGCTGGGCGGTCAGTCGCCCGCGGAGACCTACCTCGACTTCGGCAAGCTGCTCGACGTCGCGGCGCGGTCGGGCGCCGACGCGGTGCACCCCGGTTACGGCTTCCTGGCCGAGAACGCCGGCTTCGCCCAGGCGGTCATCGACGCGGGCCTGATCTGGATCGGCCCGCCGCCCTCCGCCATCGCCGCGCTCGGCGACAAGGTGCAGGCCAGGCACATCGCCCAGAAGGTGGGCGCGCCGCTGGTCGCCGGCACCAAGGACCCCGTGTCCGGGGCCGACGAGGTCGTCGCGTTCGCCGAGGAGCACGGCCTGCCGATCGCGATCAAGGCCGCTTACGGCGGCGGCGGGCGCGGCATCAAGGTCGCCCGCTGGCTGGAGGAGGTCGCCGAGCTGTACGAGTCGGCGGTGCGCGAGGCGGTGGCCGCCTTCGGCCGGGGCGAGTGCTTCGTCGAGCGCTACCTCGACCGGCCGCGGCACGTCGAGACCCAGTGCCTGGCCGACAGCCACGGCGACGTCGTCGTGGTCAGCACCCGCGACTGCTCCCTGCAGCGCCGCCACCAGAAGCTCGTGGAGGAGGCCCCCGCGCCCTTCCTCAGCCAGGAGCAGCTCGACATCCTCTACGCCAGCTCCAAGGCCATTCTCAAGGAGGCCGGCTACGTGGGGGCCGGCACCTGCGAGTTCCTCGTCGGCCAGGACGGCACGATCTCCTTCCTGGAGGTCAACACCCGCCTCCAGGTCGAGCACCCGGTGACCGAGGAGGTCGCGGGGGTCGACCTCGTACGCGAGATGTTCCGGATCGCCGACGGCGAGCCGCTCGGCTACGGCGACCCCGAGCTGCGCGGCCACTCGATCGAGTTCCGCATCAACGCCGAGGACGCGGGCCGCAACTTCCTGCCCGCGCCGGGCACCCTCACCGCCATGCGGGCGCCGTCGGGTCCCGGCGTGCGGCTCGACGCCGGCTACGAGACCGGCATGACCGTGCCGGGCGCGTTCGACTCGCTCGTGGCCAAGCTGATCGTGACCGGCCGCACCCGCCTGGAGGCCCTGGAGCGGTCGCGGCGCGCGCTGGCCGAGTTCGAGATCGACGGCATGCCGACGGTGCTGCCGTTCCACCGGGCGATCGTGTCGGACCCGGCGTTCACCTCCGACCCGTTCACCGTCCACACGCGGTGGATCGAGACCGAGTTCGACAACACCATCCCCCCGTACGCGGGAGAGACCCACGCCGACGAGCCCGAGCCGCGCGAGACGGTCACGGTCGAGGTCGGCGGCAAGCGGCTGGAGGTCGTGCTGCCCGCGGGCCTCGGCGCGGCCGCGCCCGCCGCGGCGGGCGCGAAGAAGCCCCGGCGCGCGGCGGGCGGCGCGAAGAAGGCGGCCGCGAGCGGCGACGCGCTGGTCTCCCCGATGCAGGGCACGATCGTCAAGGTCGTGGCCGGCGACGGCGCCACGGTCGCCGAGGGCGACACCGTGGTGGTGCTGGAGGCCATGAAGATGGAGCAGCCGCTGACGGCGCACAAGTCCGGCGTCATCACCGGTCTCTCCGCGGACGTCGGCCAGACGGTCACGTCCGGGGCGACGATCTGCGAGATCAAGGACACGTGACGGCGATATCGGGCCCCAGGCGGGCCCGATATCGGCGATGCCGGAAGTGCGGACCGCCCGGCGTTCCCCAGATCCGCCGGGGGGCTCGCGCGCCGGGAGGGCTTCTGGCGGGTAACGTGCCCAGTGAGGAACTTTGCCGACCGCCCGTTCGTCCTCATGGGCGAAGGAGGCTTGCTGCCAATGACACATCCGCTGCGCCGCGCAGGGGCCGCGATCGCGGTTCTCGTCGCCGGTCTATTCGTCACTCTTGCGCTGTCCCCTGCGGCCATAGCCGCGGCGGCGCCGCCCGATGCCCAGACGGTGCTCTCCCATTGGAAGGGCGGCGACCCACTCTATGTGCAGTCCGGGTCCGCGCTGAGCTCTGACCAGCAGTCCGAGATCCGCGACGCGCTCAAGGACTCCAAGAACGACATCTATCTGGCCGCGCTGCCCGACGACACGGTGACCGACCCCGCCGGCTACATCAAGCAGCTCGGCGACGCGGTGTCCGAGGCCAAGAAGTCCTCGTCGGGCGGCCAGTGGACCGTCGCCGTGCTCGACGGCCCGACGCTGTTCGCCGCGTCCAACTTCGGCAAGGCCGGCATGACCGACCAGCTGTCGAAGCTCGCCGTGCGCAACAACGACGACGTCGTCTCCGGCATGGAGGACTTCATCGCCCGGGTCAACCTCATGGCCGAGGGCAAGACGCGCTCCGCGCTCGACTCCGGCCCGGTCAACGACGGCAGCGGCTTCGGCGCGCTGGCCACGCTGGGCGTGCTCGCGGTGGCCGGCGGTGGCGGCTACTTCCTCTACTCGCGCAACAAGAAGAAGAAGCAGGCCATCCAGGACGCCAAGGACCTGGCCGCGGTCAAGCAGACCGTCGAGGAGGACGTCACCAAGTTCGGTGAGGAGATCACCGCGCTCGACACCGACGTCGTGCTCTCCGGCGAGGGCGGCAAGCACATCGACGAGTGGGCGCAGGCCCTCGACTCCTACGAGAAGGCCAAGACCCAGCTCGCCGCGATCGAGCGGGCCGACCAGGTCCGCGAGGTCACCGGGACGCTCGAGGAGGGCCGCTACGCCCTCGCCGTGGTGAAGGCCAGGGTCGACAACCAGCCGGTGCCCGAGCGGCGCGCCCCCTGCTTCTTCAACCCGCAGCACGGCCCCTCCCTGCGCGACGTGCGCTGGGCCCCGCCCGGTGGCGTGGTCCGCGACGTGCCCGCCTGCAAGGCCGACGCCGAGGCGGTGGAGCGCGGCTTCGACCCGCAGATGCGCGAGGTCATGGTCGACGGTCAGCGCCGTCCCTACTACGACGCGGGCCCGGCCTACCAGCCGTACGCCTACGGCTACTACGGCGGCTTCGGCGACATCATGACCGGCATGTTCATCGGCACCATGATGGGCTCCATGATGGGCTGGGGCATGGGCGGCATGATGATGGGCGGCATGATGGGCGGCGGCTACGACGCCGGTGCCGGCGGTGACTTCGGCGGCGGCGGCGACTTCGGCGGTGGCGGAGACTTCGGCGGCGGTGGCGGCTGGGGCGACTTCGGCGGCGGCGACTTCGGTGGCGGCGACTGGTAACCCATCCTCACTCACCAGCATGAGCGCGCTCCCTTCGGGGGGCGCGCTTTTTGCTGTCCGTCGCGGCGTTTTGGGGATACTCCGAAATTACGTAATATCGGAGTTATGAAGCGAGCAGCAGCCCTGGCCGCCCTCGTCGTGGCCGCCCTCGCCCTGTTCCCGGCCCCGAGCCCGCCTGCGCTGGGCGAGGCGACGACCGGCGACCCCGCCCTGGCGAAGCTGGTACGGAGCGCCGCCGGGGAGGGCGGATACCGGGGGCTGTCGGTCGCCCTCGTCGAGGACGGCCGGATCCGCCACGCCGGGGTGGGCGACACCGGCGGCCCCGACCCGCGCCCGGTGGACGAGCACACGTCCTACGAGCTCGGGTCGATCGCCAAGCCGATGACCGGGATGCTGCTGGCGAGCCTGGCCGGGGAAGGGCTCTCCCCCGGCACGCCGGTGCGCGACAAGCTGCCGGGCGTCCGCTTCTCCGATCCCGCCGTCGGGTCGGCCACCCTCGCCGAGCTCTCCTCGCACCGCGCGGGCGTGCCCAGCGTCCGCGTGACGCCGCTCTCGTTCCTCCGCTCGTACCTGTACGTCTTCGCCGGCCAGGACCCGTACGGCGCGGCGGGGACGCGGAGCATGCTGGACGACGCCGCGGCCGTCTCCGCCGAGGGCCGGGGCGAGGTCGCGTACTCCAACCTCGGCGTGGCGCTGCTCGGCCAGGCCCTGGCCGAGCACGCGGGCACCGGCTACGAGGACCTGCTGCGCGGGCGGATCCTCGCCCCGCTCGGCATGGACTCGACCGTCGTGCTCGGGCCGGACGAGCCGCTGCCCGCCGGTCACGCGCACGGCGAGGAGAAGAACGGGCTGCCCATGGAGCCGTGGCGCGACCACGGCCACGCGGGCGCGGGCGGCGCCGTCTGGTCCACCTCCCACGACGTGGCCCGGCTCGTCCAGGGCGTGATGGCGGGCTCCGCGCCGGGCGCGGACGCCGCGACGCCACGCTTCGACGCCGGCCGGGACGAGCGGATCGGCTACGGCTGGTTCACCACCCGGCACGGCGAGCGGGAGATCACCTGGCACAACGGCGGGACCGGCGGGTTCCGCACCTACGCGGGCTTCGACCGGGCGTCCGGCCGGGGCGTGGTGGTCATGGGCAACACCGGCACGCCGGTGGACGGCGTGGGCCTGCGCCTGCTCGGGGTCGAGGCGCCGGACGACGACGGCCCGGAGATCCGGCCGCTGGTCTTCGCCCTGACCTTCCCGTTCGCAGGGCTGGGCCTGCTCTATTCGGCGTTCCGCACGCCGGGGCTGGACCGGGTGTCGGTGGTGAGCCGCGTCCTGTACGGGATGCTGTTCCTCGGGCTGGGGCACACGGCGGGCGCCTGGGGGGTCGTCCCGCCGTTCGTGTGGGCCCTGGGGGCGGGGGTCCTGGGCGCGGCCACGGCCGCCGCGCTGACCCGCTGGCCCGGCCTGCCGCTCAGCGCGAAGCCGGTAAGGTGGCACACCTGGCTGTCCCCCGCGATCCCGGCCGCCCTGCTGATCGGTTTCACGGTCGTCCTCGTGACCTGAGGTCAGGTGCTGGCGCGCAGGGCCAGGTGGGGGGTGAGCAGGGTGGCGTCGGGGGCGGGCTTGCCGTCGAGCTTGTCCATCACCAGCCGGACCGCCTCCCGGCCCACCTCCTCGGCCGGGATCAGGACCGAGGTGAGCGGAGGGCTGGCACGTTCCGCCACGTCGTCGGGGCAGATGGCGACCACCGCCACGTCCTCGGGGACACGCCTGCCGAGCTGGCGCAGGGCGCTGAGCACGTGGCCGACCGCGGCCTCGTTGTGCACGACGAGCCCGGAAAGGTCCGGCTGGTCCCTGAGCAGCCTGCTCAACGTCGAGTACACCTCGTCGAACGTCTCCTCGCACGGCAGCGCCACCCCGGTCACCCGGTGCGCGGCGACGGCCGCGACGAAGCCCTCGCGGGTGCGGCGGGCGAAGCCGGTGCCGCGCTCGTAGACGACGGCGGGCGCGCCCAGCAGGGCGATCCGGGAGTGGCCGCGCTCGGCCAGGTGGGCGACGCACTGCGCGCCGGCGGCGGCGAAGTCGAGGTCGACGCAGGTCAGGCCGGCGGGTTCGGCCGGGAAGCCGATGAGCACGCTGGGCTCGGCCAGCTCGCGCAGCAGCGGCACCCGGCTGTCGTCCAGCTCGACGTCCATCAGCACGAACGCGTCGACCAGCGCGCTGGCCGCCACCCGCCTGATGCCGTCGGTGCCCTCGTCGGCGGTCAGCAGCAGCACGTCGTGGTCGAAGCGGCGGGCGGCGGTGACGACGGCGCTGGCGAAGCGCATCAGCACCGGCACGTGCATGCCGGCGCGCAGCGGCAGCACCAGGGCGATCACGTTGGACCGCTTGCTGGCCAGCGCGCGGGCGCCGGCGTGCGGGTGGTAGCCGAGCGCGTCGATGCTGTCGAGCACCCGCCGCCTGGTGCCGGCCGAGATCGTGCGCTTGCCGCTGAGCACGTACGAGACGGTGCTGACGGCCACGCCGGCGTGCCGGGCGACCTCCGTGATGGTGACCGTGCGCCCGCTCAAGTCGCCGCTCCGAAGTCGATCTGGCTCAGCGTGACGCCCTCGTTCTCGAACACCACATAAAGATCGTGCACTCCCCGCGTGGCCGCAAGGGAGGTGACGATGGCGTGCAGGTCGTACCGTCCGGTGCGGGGCACGGGCAGGGTGGCGATCGGCTGCCCGTAGAGGGGGTCGCCGATCCGCAGCGTGATCATGCCGCCTTCGGTGCTGCCGAGCACGGCCAGGCAGGAGGCGGCGCCGTTGAGGTCCACCTGCCGGAACAGGATCCAGGCGCCCTCGGCGTCGGCGCGGACGGCGTCGCCGTTCTCGCGGCTCGCCTCGGTGAACGTGACCGCGTCGTACTCGTCGTGGTCGACGGCGCGCAGCAGCCCGCGGCGCGGCGGGATGGTCTCGCCGTCGACCTCGAAGCGGGCGGTGACGCGCAGGTCGGTGGCGCTGCGGCCGGCCATGAGCCGGTGCGGCGCGCGCTCCACGACGAACCGGCCGCTGGTCACGTCCCAGCAGGCCAGCTCGCGCACGGGCAGGTCGAGGCGGACGACGCGGCTCTCGCCCGGCGCGAGCCGCACCTTCTCGAAGCCGCGCAGCCGGCGCAGCGGCTGCTTGACGCGGGAGCGCTGCTGGTGGGTGTAGAACTGGACGACCTCGACGCCCTCGCGCGGCCCGGTGTTGGTCACGGTCACCGAGGCGCGCACCATGCCCCCGGGGTCCACCTCGACCGTCAGGCCGGAGTAGCCGAACTCGGTGTAGCCGAGCCCGTGCCCGAACGGGTAGCGCGGGATGCCCCGGAAGTACATGTAGGTGGCGTCGGCGGTGATGATGTCGTAGTCGAGCAGGTCGGGCAGCTCCTGCTCGGAGCGGTACCAGGTCTGGGTGAGGCGGCCCTCCGGGTCCGCGTCGCCGAGCAGCACCTCGGCCAGCGCGTGCCCGTACTCCTGCCCGCCGTGCGACGACCAGAGCACGGCCGGCACCCCGGAGGCGCCCCAGGTGAGCGGGTAGCCGCTGCTGATCACCATGACCGTGCGCGGGTTGGCGGCGAGCACGGCCTGGACCACCGCGTCCTGGGCGGGGGCGAGCGCGAGCGTGCTGCGGTCCTCGGTCTCGCGGCCGTTCACCAGCGGGTGGTCGCCCACGACCACGACGGCCACGTCGGCGGTGGCGGCCAGCTCGGCGGCCTGCCGCGCGCCGCTCCTGACCACCTCGGGCACCAGCCAGAGCGCCTGGTCGGCGTCGTCGACCAGGCGGAGCGTCCCGTCGGCCGCGGCGCCGACGTAGCAGCCGGTGGAGATGTGCCGCAGCGCCACGGCCCCGCGCGGCCGCTCCTCCATCCGGAACGTCTGGCGCACCTCCCAGCCGTTCGGCCCCGGCTGGTCGTTGACCAGCACGCCGTCGTCCACGGACACGAACCGGCCGGTGGCCACGGCGCGCAGCGCGTAGGCGCCGCCACCCCAGTCGAACACGTCGAACGTGCCGGGCTCGGAGCCGAGGCTGAGCGGCCCGCCCGCCGGGTCGGCCGTCACGCAGCCCGCCTCGGCGGTCATCGTCACCCGGTCGACGCCCTCGCAGAAGACGGTCGCGCACCGCTCGGCCAGCCCGGCGCGTGCGGTGACGGCGTACGGGAGCGTCCCGCTGTACCAGTCCTCCATGAGCGTGTCGCCGAGCTGGCCGATGACCGCGACGGTGGCGACGTCACGCAGCGGCAGCAGCCCGTCGTTCTCCAGCAGCACGAACGAGCGCCGCGCCGCCTCGCGGGCCAGGTCCTGGTGGCGCGGGCAGTTGACGACTTCCTCGGTGACGTCGTCGTACGGGGTCGCGGGGTCGAACTCGCCGAGCCGGAAGCGGATCGACAGCAGGTGACGCACGGCGGCGTCGATGTCGTCCTCGGCCAGCAGGCCGCGATCCAGGGCCTCCCTGACGTGCCCGAGCGTGGCCTCGGCCCGGTCGTCGTCCTGGGTGAAGCTGTCCAGCCCAGCTCTGATCGCGTGCGCGTACGCGTCGGCGGCGCTGTCGTGGTAGCCCTGCAGCGTGACCAGGTTGCCGGGCGCGTAGGCGTCGCTGACCACGAGGAGGTCGTCCGGCGCCCAGGCGCGCAGCGCCTCGCCGATGAGCGGGCTGAGGTGCGCGGGCCGGCCGTTGACCAGGTTGTAGGAGGGCATGACGGCCACCGCGGCGCCCTGCTCGATGGCGGGCCTGAAGGCGGGCAGCTCGTACTCGTGCAGCACCCGGGGCGGCACGTTGCTGGAGGTGACGCAGCGGTCGGTCTCGTTGTTGTAGGCGAGGAAGTGCTTGAGCGTGGGCGCGGTCTTCAGCACGTTGGGATCGCTCCCACGAAGGCCCCACGCGTACGCCGCGGCCAGCAGCCCGGTGAGCCACGGGTCCTCGGAGTAACCCTCCTCGTTGCGTCCCCAGCGCGGGTCGCGCAGCGGGTTGACGACGGGGGCCCACACGTTGCGCCCGGCGCCCGTCGGGTCCTTGTGGTGGAAGGCCAGCACCTCGTCGGAGGTGGCCTCGCCGACGCGGCGCAGCAGCTCCGGGTCCCAGGTGGAGGCCAGCCCGACGGCCTGCGGGAACACCGTGGCGGGGCCGAGCCAGGCCAGGCCGTGCAGGGCCTCGGTGCCGGTGCGGAACGCCGCCACGCCCAGCCGGTCGATCGGCGCCTGGTACTGGTGGAGCAGGCCGATCTTCTCCTCGAGCGTGAGCCTGCGCGACAGGTCGGCGATCCGGTCGGGAAGGGGGATCTCGGGGTCGCGGAAGGGTTCGTGCATGGCCATCCTCTGGGGGGAGTGTCGAAGCGCTTCGATGACCGGCCGGTGGGGTTACGTCGGTGTTTCTGGGGGTTTCATGAAGGGTGCACGCGTCTGTGAAGCTAGGTCAAGTGGTTCGTGAGATTCCGCCGGGCAATCTTCCCGAATCGAGCGAGTCGAGCACCCGCGCCGCCCCGCCCAGCGCCGCCGCGTCGTGACCGAGCGTGGAGGCCACCACCTCGCAGCCTCCGGCCTGCGGCGCGATGGAGCCGTCGCGCACCGCGGCGCGCACCGGCGGCAGCAGCCACGGGGCCAGCGCCACGTAGTAGCCGCCCAGGATGACCACCTGGGGGTTGAGCAGGTTGGCGATGATCGACACGCCCCTGCCCAGGCCGGCGCCCACGGCGGCGAGCGTCGCCAGCGTGGCCTCGTCGCCGGCCCGCGCGGACCTGACGACCTCCTCCAGCTCGATCTCGATCTCGGCCGGTGACGGGTCGGCCCGGCGGAGCACGGCGCCGATGCCGGCCATCGCCTCCAGGCACCCGCGCCGCCCGCAGCGGCAGGCGGGGCCCTCGGGGTCGAGCTGGACGTGGCCGAGCTCACCGCTGTAGCCGAGGCCGCCGCGGCGCAGCCGCCCGTCGAGGATGACGCCCGCCCCGACGCCCATCTGCCCGGTCAGGTAGACCAGGTCGTCGGCCCCCGCGTTGCCGCCGAAGCGCTGCTCGGCCAGCGCCGCCAGGTTGGCGTCGTTGTCGACCTGGATCGAGAAGCCGGGGTCGCGCAGCGCCTTGGCCAGGTCGCCGCCGATGTCGGCGTCGCGCCAGCCGAGGTTGGGCGCGATGCGCACCGTGCCCTGCACGTCGACCAGGCCGGGCACGGCCACGGCCAGGCCGAGGACCTGCCGCTCCTCCTTGGCCATGCGGTTGACCACCCGCCGGACGACGGCCGCGACGTTGGCCACGCCCTGGTTGACCGACTCCCCCGCGCTGAAGGAGCGCCGCCAGGCCAGCAGCCGCTGCCCCGCCAGGTCGGTGGCGACCGCGGCGACGTAGTCGACGTTGATCTCGACGCCGATCGCGGCGTACGGGGAGCCGTCGAGGACGAGCATGGTGGCGGGCCTGCCGACGCGGTTCTCGGTGAGCCCGGTCTCGCGCACCAGGCGGCGGTCGATCAGGTCGGCGACCAGGCTGGAGACGGTCGCCTTGTTGAGCCCCGTGTTGGCGGCGATGTCAGCGCGGGAGCACGGCGCGTGCTCGCGTACGAACCGGAGCACGACCGCGAGATTGGTGGCCCGGACGTCCGCGAAGTCGGCCGGCTGCGGGCCGGTCGTGGATGTGATCAATATCAGCCCCGTTCCCACCGAGAAGTGACCCCAGCATGCCGCATCGCGGGCTCCCTTCACCAACCTGTGACCGTGCCGCTCCCTTGTGGTAGCGGTCACAGTCTACTAATTTGTTTGGGCGTAATACCAACTAATTAATCCTAGTTGGCCATTCCCACTCGGAGAAGGGTGCGAGCGATGAATCCGACGACTCGCCGAGGGTTCCTCGGCCTGGTCGGCGCGGGCGTCCTGGCGGCGGCGACCGGCTGCGCCGAGAAGCGGGGGCCCGCCCAGGGCACCGCGGTCGCCGCCGACAAGCTGGCGGGCCTGGTGCCGACCCGTATGCCGTACGAGATCCCCGGCCTGCGGCCCGACCTGCCCGGCAACGAGTTCGTCGCCCCCGGCTTCCTCACCCGGCCCGCCCAGATGGTGCAGGCGGTCACCACCAAGCCGATCACCAGCGGCAAGGAGGTGACCGCGATGACCCCGCTGTGGGGCACGGTGCCTCCCGGCCTCGGCGACAACTCCTACTACGCGGCCGTCAACGAGCGGCTCGGCGGCACCGTCCGGTTCAACATCTCCGACGGCAACACCTACGTGCAGAAGGTCTCCACCCTCCTGGCCAGCGGCGACGTCCCCGAGCTGATGCAGATCCCCGGCTGGGAGCTGATCAAGATCGCCCGCTTCACCGAGGCGGCCAACAAGCTCTTCGCCGACCTGTCGCCCTATCTCGCCGGCGACAAGGCCAAGGAGTTCCCGCTGCTGGCCAACTACGACACGGCCGCCTGGCAGTTCGGCGTGTTCGGCGGCGTGCTGCAGGGCATCCCCTGGCAGAACGAGCCCTTCCCGTTCGCCCTCTTCGTCCGCCAGGACATCCTCGACGAGCTGGGCCTGCCGCACCCCAAGAGCACCGACGACCTGCTCACCCTGGGCAAGGAGCTGACCGACGCGAAGAAGAAGCGCTGGGCCTTCGGCGGCGTCGACCAGGAGCTCCAGCGCGCCTTCGGCGCTCCCCGCGAGTGGCGCAAGACGGCCCAGGGCACGCTGGTCCACAAGTACGAGACCGACGAGTTCGCGGCGGCGGTGGAGTTCCTGACCAAGCTCTTCGAGAACGGCTGGGTGCACCCCAACATCGTGGCCAACGCGTTCGCCGACCAGAAGGCGCCGTTCGGCAGCGGCCAGCTCATGATGCTGAAGGACGGGCTCGGCTCCTGGCACGAGAACCTCGGCCGCTTCCTGCCGGACAACCCGAAGTTCGACCAGCAGCCCGTGGCGCCGTTCGCGGCCACCGCCGGACAGGCCCCCATCGTCTGGCGCAACGAGCCCGCCAGCATGTTCTGCTTCGTCAAGAAGGGCCTGGGCGACGCCCGCACCCGCGAGCTGCTGGCCATCGCCGACTGGTGCTCGGCCCCGTTCGGGACCCAGGAGTACGAGCTGGTCAACAACGGCGTCGAGGGCGAGCACTACAAGGTCGAGGACGGCAAGGTGGCGCAGACCGCCCTGGGCCGCAAGGAGGTCGCGCCCACGTACATGTTCCTGTCGGGACGGCCGCCGGCGAACTCCATGAGCCAGTACGACGGCCTCGTCCAGTCGCTGTGGGACTGGCAGACCGGCGCGGCCAAGTATCTGGAGAACGACCCGTTCGTGGGGATCCGGGTGGAGGTGCCGTCGAAGATGGCGGGCCTGGTCCAGCCGACGGAGGACAAGCTCAACGAGATCTACCGCGGCAAGCGGCCGGTCTCCGAGTGGAAGACGATCGTGAAGGAATGGCAGGAGCAGGGCGGCAACGAGGCACGCGAGTTCTACAGCAAGGTCGCCAAGGAGAACGGCCGGCTGTGAGCTCCCCCGCCGTGACCGCCGAGAAGCCGGCCCGGCGCCGGGCCGGCGGGAAACGCGGCAGGAAACGCGGCAGGACCGCGGACTGGCGCGCCAAGCTGCGCCGCGACTGGCCGCTGCTGCTGATGAACCTGCCGATGCTGCTGCTCGTGGTGGCGTTCTGGTGGATCCCCGGGCTCGGCAACATCATCGCCTTCCAGGACTACAGCCCCTACTCGGGCGGCATCCTGGGCAGCCCGGTCATCGGCTTCACCAACTTCGCGCTGCTCTTCCAGGACCCGCAGTTCCTGCGCGCGATCGTCAACACGCTGTCGATCACCGCCTTCCAGCTGATCTTCTACTTCCCGGTGCCCATCATGCTGGCGCTGCTGCTCAACAGCGTGGTCTCGGCCAGGCTGCGGGCGTTCGTGCAGGGCGTCGTCTACCTGCCGTACTTCTTCTCCTGGGTGCTGGTGGTGGCCATCTTCCAGCAGATGTTCGGCGGCGCCGGCCTGCTGGCGCAGCTGCTGCGCGAGCGCGGGCACGAGGGCGTCGACTGGATGACGAACTCCGACACGTTCATCCTGCTGCTCACCACGCAGACGATCTGGAAGGACGCCGGCTGGGGGGCGATCATCTTCCTGGCCGCGCTGAGCACGATCAACCCCAGCCTGTACGAAGCCGCGGCGGTCGACGGCGCCAAGCGGTGGCGCCGGATGTGGCACATCACGCTCCCGGGGCTGCGACCGGTGATCATCCTGCTGCTGATCCTCCGGCTGGGCGACGCGCTGAACGTCGGCTTCGAGCAGTTCATGCTGCAGCGCGGCGCGGTCGGCAGCGAGGTGTCGGAGGTGTTCGACACGTTCGTCTTCTACTCGGGCCTGCGCACCGGGGATCTCGGCTACGGCGCGGCCGCCGGGCTGTTCAAGGGCCTGGTCGGGCTGCTGCTGATCGTCGCGGCCAACCGGGTGGCGCACGCGTTCGGCGAGCGAGGGGTGTATTCGAGATCATGACTCTGCTGGCGACGAGGAAGAAGCCGTCGGGCCTGGCGGCGTGGGAGGAGCCGCCCTCACCGGCCGGGCGGGTCGGCAAGGGCGCGGTGCTGACGGTCATCGTGCTGGCCGTGCTCCTGCCGCTCTACACGATCGTGCTGACGAGCCTGAGCTCCAAGGCCACGGTGAACCGGGTGGGCGGGCTGGTGCTGATCCCGGAGGGCATCACTTTCGACGCCTATATCCAGATATTTTCGGACACGGTGGTGCGGCGGGCCGTGCTGGTCGCCACCGGCGTCACCGTCGTCGGCACCGCCATCAGCCTGTGCGTGAGCATCCTCGGCGCGTACTCGCTGGCCCGGCCCGGCTCGTTCCTGCACCGGCCGCTGCTCTTCGCGGTGCTGCTGATGTTCGTGTTCTTCCCCGGCATCATCCCCGTCTACCTGATGGTCAGCGGGCTCGGGCTGAAGGACACCTACTGGTCGCTGATCCTGCCGACGGCGGTGTCGGCGTTCAACGTGGTGGTGATGCGGGCGTTCTTCATGAACATCCCCGGCGAGATCATGGACAGCGCCCGGATCGACGGGGCGGGCGAGTTCCGCATCCTGTGGCGGATCGTGCTGCCCATGTCGAAGGCCGTCACCGCCGTCGTCGGCCTGTTCTACGCGGTCGGCTACTGGAACGCCTGGTTCAACGCCATGCTCTACCTTGAGGACTCCCGCAAGTGGCCGCTGGCGCTGGTGCTGCGGCAGTACGTGGTGGACTCCAACCCGCTGCCCACGGCGACCGTGGGCGTCACCGGCGCGGGCGACCTGCCGCCGACGCTGGCCGTCAAGATGGCGATCGTGGTGGTCGCCGTGGTCCCCGCGCTGGTCATCTACCCGTTCGTGCAGCGCCACTTCACCAAGGGCGTGCTGATCGGGGCCGTCAAGGGGTGAGGGCGCCCCCGGAGGGGCGCCCTCAGGCTAGACGGGCGTGCAGGTGAGGGCCGGCGTGGAGCCGGCGCTGGTCTGGCTGCCGTTGAAGCCGAACGACGTGGCCGCGTTCGGCGCCAGGTTGCCGTTGTAGCCGGCGTTGGTCACGCTCACGTTCGCGCCCGACTGGGTGTGCGAGCCGCTCCAGAGCTGGCTGATCCTCTGGTCACCCGGCCAGGTCCAGGTCACCCGCCAGCCGGTGATGGCCGAGCTGCCGGTGTTGCGTACCGTGACCTCGGCCTGGAAGCCGCCGGGCCACTGGTTGCCCGCCTGGTAGGTGGCCGTGCAGCCGGTGCCGGTGGTCGGGGTGACCGTGGGGGTCACAGTCGGGGTGACAGTTGGAGTGACCGTCGGCGTGACCGTGGGCGTCACGGTGACCGGCGGGCCTGTGCGGTCGCCGTAGATGATGCCGCGGCCGTTGGTGCCCAGGTAGACGCGGCCGTACACGCGCGGGTCGCCCGTGAGCGCCTCGCCCATGTTGCCCCACTGGTGCTGGTCGTCGTTGATCCGGACCCAGTTCGCGCCGGTGTCGTCCGAGCGGTAGAGGCCGGTGACGCCGTCGATCGTGGCCACCGCGAAGATCGCCATGTAGTTCGCGCCGGGCGCGGCCTTGCCGAAGCCGACGTTCACCGAGCCGGTGATCCCGGAGACCTTGGTGAAGGACGCGCCGCCGTTGGTCGAGCGCCACAGGCCGCCCTCGCCCGCCAGCCAGATGTGGCCCTCGACGCCGGGCACGGCCTTGAACTTGCCGGTCGTGGGCAGCCCGGAAGCGGCGGTGGCGGTGAACGACGCGCCGCCGTTCGTGCTGGCGTAGAACCGGCCGCCGTCGAACCCGTAGAACTTCGAGGCGTTGACCCGGTCGGACTCGACGATCGCGCCCGTGGGCAGGCCCTGCACCTGGGTCCAGGAGTTGCCGAAGCCGACCGAGTAGTGCGGGGTGACGCCGCGCGGCGCCCACACGAAGCGGGAGCCGTCGGCCGCCGCCGCGACCGTGCCGCCCTCGTTGATCCCGCCGGGCTCGCCGCCCTGGAACCAGTTGGCGCCGCCGTCGGTGGAGAAGGCCACGTGGCTGTCGTTCGGCCGGTCGGCGTCGGTGAAGTTGCCGGCCCGCACCATCACGGACGGGTTCCGCTCGGCGTAGTCGAGGCTGGTCGTGGAGGTGAAGTTGGGCGAGGTGAACATCATCGGCGGCACCGCGTCCAGGTTCGTGTGCCGGAACCCGGCGATGTCACCCAGGCCGCTGATCAGCGGGGCGCCGCTGGGCGGGCTGATCAGGTCGAGCACCGCGGTCTCCTCCAGCCCGCGCACCATGGGCTTGATCGTGAACGTGCCGCCGGAGTCCCACTGGGTGAGGTTCTCGGTGCCGTAGATCGTGGCGCCGGTCCCGTACATCATCCGGTTGGAGTCGAACGGGTCGATCTCCAGCGACTCGGTCATCCAGCCGAGCTTGGGCGTGACCTCGGGCGGCTGCGGGTTGGTGCCGAAGGTCAGCCAGGGCACCTCGGAGACGTTCATCTGGTAGCGGAAGCTGCGGTTCGGGTACGAGGTCCAGTCCCAGACCCGGGTCCAGGTGGCGCCGGAGTCGGTCGACCTGAAGAAGATCACGTCGGGCCACCAGGAGATCTGGGTGGCGACCATCAGCGTGCCGGGGTCCTGCCGGTCCAGGGTGAGGCCGCTGTAGCCGAAGTAGTCGTCGGAGCTGGACGACGGGACCGGGCTGACCTGGGTCCACGTGCCTGTCGCGGTGTCGAGCCGCCACACGTCACCCTTGGCGCCGTCGTACGGGCCGCTGGTATCGCTGGTGGCGATGAACAGGTGGCCGTTCTGGGCGTCCAGCACGCCCTTGTGCGCGATGTAGCCGGTCGGCTGGCCCGCCACCCGCTGCCAGGTGGCCCCTGCGTCCGTGGTGCGGTAGACGGTGTTCTGCTTGTCGGCCACGCCCACGTAGATGGTCCTGGTGGCGGTGCCCGAGGAGGACGAGCGCGGGTCGTAGGTCACCCAGACGACGCCGGGGCGGTGGCTCTGGTAGCCGTTGGGGTCGCTCGGGTCGTCGGCGTGGTTGCCGGGGTTGGGGAAGCTCGTCACCTTCGCCCAGGTGGCGCCGTAGTCCGTGCTGCGCCACAGGCCGTTGCCGTTGGGGGCGCCGAAGTAGAGCACGCTGTTGCGGTTGGGGTCGACGGACAGCGCCTCGCCCATGCCTCGGCCGGGCATGTTGCCGCCGAGCTTGAACGGCAGCTGGGTGGCCTGCCAGGTGGCGCCCTTGTCGGTGGAGCGCAGGATGGCGCCGTTGTTCGGGTCCCAGTCGTTGGTGTACATGCCGACGGCCGCGTACAGGCGGTTGGTCTGCACGGGGTCGGTGGCGAGGCTGATCACGCCGTTCCAGCCCCACTTGTCCCAGCCCACCCAGTCGAGCAGCGGCGTCCAGGACTTCGACGACTGGTTCCAGCGGTACGCGCCGCCGATGTCGGTGCGGGCGTAGATCAGGTTGCGCTCCGTGGGGTTGAAGACGATGCCGGGCACGAACCCGCCGCCGTCGATCCGCACGTTCTTGTAGGTGTACGGGTCCGCCGCGACGGCGGCGACCGGAGTCATCCGCACCACTGCTGTGGCCAGCAGGACTGCGGTGATCGCGAGCAGGCTGAGTAATGCCTTTCGCATGAGCGGCTCTCCCTTTCCTGGCACGCCGAAAGAGCGCACCTGAGGACAAACAGATGACCGCCATGCACGACCAGGTTGCAGGACCCTGACCATCGCCGCGCCCTCGCGCATGAGCAATTAGAGGCTCACACACGCCTCAACGGCCCGTCAATAGTTTGGACGCACAACCAAATAAGTCGGCCCGGCACGGAGCCATGCTCCCCGTGCCGGGCCGACGCTCCGTCACCGGGCCAGGGTCAGATCCCTGAGCCGGATCCCGCCCTTGAAGAGCACGTACAGGTCGCCCTTGCCGGGCTTGAGCCGTGCCGTGACCGTGGCGTACTCGTACACCCCGCCCGTGGCCGGCACCTGGACGGAGGCCAGCAGAGCGCCCTTCGGAGAGCCGCGGCGGAGCTCGATCGAGCCGCCCGCGACCGAGGCCACCCCGGCGCTGAGCTCAGCCCCGTAGACGGCGTCGGTGAACGAGATCCAGCCGCCGTCCGACCCGGCCACCACGTCGCCGCGCACCTTGTTCTCGTCGGCGAACGTGACGCCCGCGTAGTCGTCGAAGTTCATCGCCCTGGTCGGCTTCGTCAGGTCGCGCGGCGGCACCTTCTCCCCGCTCACCTTCAGCGTCGTACGCTGCCTGATCTTGTCCGAGGCGGAGCCCACGAGCACGTCGTGCGCGGCGTCCTCGACCACCCACGTGTCCCGCGTGTGGTCCCACACGGCCAGGTCGGACTTCTTCAGCGGGAACGTCACCGTCTTCGACTCGCCCGGCGCCAGCGCGATCCGCTGGAAGCCGCGCAACCGCTTGACCGGCTGGTCGAAGCGGGACTGCCGCTGGTGGGTGTAGAGCTGCACGACCTCCTCGCCCGCCACGCGGCCGGTGTTGGTGACCTTGACGCTCACCTGCTCGCCCTGCGCCTTCAGCCCCTGGTAGCCGAACGTGGTGTAGCTGAGCCCGTGACCGAACGCGAACTGCGGCCGGCCCTCGTGGTACAGGTACGTCATCCCGGTCTTGGCCAGGTCGTAGTCCAGGATGCTCGGCAGCTCGCCACCGGCATACCAGGTCTGGGTGAGCCGCCCGGCCGGGTTCACCTCGCCGAAGAGCACGTCGGCGACCGCGTGCCCGGTCTCCGCGCCCGCGTGCGTGGTCCACAGCAGCGCCGGGGCGTCCACGATCACGGGATAGCTGGTCTCCAGCACCACCACGGTCCTCGGGTTCGCCTTGCGCACGGCCTCGATCAGCCGCTTCTGCCCGTCGCCCAGCCGCAGGTCGTCACGGTCGTGGAACTCGCGGCCGTGCACCCACGGGTGGCTGCCGACGACCACGACCGCGACCTCGGCCTTCCGGGCCTGCTCGGCCGCCGCGGCGATGCCGTCGGAGACGACCTCCTTGGCGAACCTCGCCGCCTCCGCCTTCGGCGCCAGCGCGAGCGCGCCGTCGGCGGTCACGGTCACGTACGGGTCGGGCAGCGCGTACCAGCCCTCGACCGCCTCGAACCCGGCGTACCGGATCAGGAAGGTCCCGTCGCCCTGCTTCTCCAGCGAGAACTGCTGCGACACGTACCAGCCGTTGGGGTCGTCGTCGTCGGTGTCGAGCGAGCGCCAGTCGCCGCCGAGCAGCTTGCCGTTGCCCGCGTTGCGCAGCGTCGAGATGTCGCTCACCCAGTCGGTCACGTCCCACTGCGAGGCGGGCGTCGGCGCGGTGTCCACGAGCGCGGCGTTGGCGTCGGGCCCGGTTCCGGTGGCCGTGACGTACTTGCCGGACTCGACGTGCTTGAGCGCGACGCGCTCCAGGCCCGCCCCGGTGGTCACGTCGGCGACCCGCTCCTTGATCCCGTCCAGCGGGGTGACCTCGTACGGCATCGTGCCCGCGTACCAGTCGCTGTAGAGTTCGTCCGCCAGCGGGCCGACCACGGCCGCCGACTTCGGCGACCTGAGCGGGAGCGTGCCGGAGTTCTTCAGCAGCACGGCCGCCTTGGCCGCGGTCTCACGGTTGAGCGCGCGGTGCGCGGGGCTGTCGATCACGCTCGCGCCGATGCCCTTGTACGGGCCGCCGTCCGGGTCGAAGTGGCCCAGGCGGAACCGGATGGTCAGCGCCCGGCTGACGGACCGGTCGACGTCGGCCTCGGTGATCAGGCCGCGCTCCAGGGCCGTGGTGAGGTGCTGCACCATCGGGCCCTTGTCGCTGCCGTCGATGGTGAAGCTGTCCTGGCCCGACTTGAGCACGGCGGCGAACGCCTCGGCCTTGTCGTCGTAGTACCGCTCCAGGTCGGTGAGCGCGTGCGGGCCCCAGGCGTCGCTGACGTTGTAGAGCGTCTTGTCGGTCCAGGACCTGACGACCTCCTCCAGGTCGGAGTTGACGTGGTTGGGCCGGCCGTTCACCAGGTTGTACGAGGCCATGACCCCGGTCGCGGCGTCAGCCGAGATCGCCGACCTGAACGCCTGCTCGTAGTACTCGTGCTTGAGCCTGGGCGTCAGGTTGGACGAGGTGAGGCTGCGGTTCACCTCGTTGTTGTAGGCCAGGTAGTGCTTCAGCACCGGCGCGGTCTTCAGGTAGAACGGGTCGTCGCCCTGCAGGCCCTTGCCGTACGCGGTCGCGATGGCGCCGGTCAGCAGCGGGTCCTCGGAATAGCCCTCCTCGTTGCGGCCCGCCCGGGGGTCGCGCAGCGGGTCCACCACCGGCGCCCAGACCTGCAGGCCCCACAGCGTCGGGTCGGTCGCGTTGTAGCCGCGCGCCTCGTCGCCGACGGCCGAGCCGACCCGCTTGATCAGCTCCGGGTCCCAGGTGCTGGCCAGGCCGACCGCCTGCGGGAACACGGTGCCCTTGGCCAGCTTCTGGTTCCAGTTGTCGTCGAGCGCGTTGGACCAGGCGACGCCGTGCAGCGCCTCGGTGCCGTTCTTGTGGTACGGGACGCCCAGGCGCGGGATGGCCTCCTGCGACTGGTGCAGCAGACCCAGCTTCTCCTGCAAGGTGAGCCGGCCCAGCAGGTCGGCGACCCGCTGCTCCACCGGCAGCGACGGGTCGCGGAACGGTAACTCCGCCTGCGCCGCGGCCGGTGCCGCGAGCAGCGACGCGACCAGGGTTAAGACGATCAGGATCGGTTTCTTCATGGGGGGTTCTCCTCGGGAGGGAGGCTCACTTCACGGCTCCGACCGTGATGCCTCGGGTGAGCGTGCGCTGGAAGATCAGGAAGAACGCCACCGCCGGGACGATGCCGAGCAGGGCGGAGGCGCTGGACATGGTCGCGTCCATGTACCGCTCGCCCTGGAGCACGCCCAGCGCGACCGGCACGGTCTGGTTGTCGTTGGAGATGAGGAAGATCAGCGGCAGGAAGAACTCGTTCCAGGTCCAGATGAAGAAGAAGATCATCAGGACGCTGATCGTCGGCCGGCTGATCGGCACCACGACCCGGACCAGCGCCCTGAACCGGCCGGCCCCGTCGATCTCAGCCGCCTCCAGGATCTCCTTCGGGAACTGGCCGAGCACCGCGCTGAGCAGGTACGTGCCGAACGCCGCCTGGATCACGGTGAAGATGATGATCATCGACAGCCTGGTGTCGTACAACCCGGCTTCCTTGGCCAGGTAGTACAGCGGGTAGGCCAGCGCCTCCTGCGGCAGCGTGTTGGCCACCAGGAACAGCACCAGGATCGACAGCCGCCCGCGCACCCGCCCGATGCCGAGCGCGTACGCGTTGAGCACCGACAGCACGACCGCCAGCACCGCCACGGAGCCGCTGATGAGCAGGCTGTTCCAGAGCTTCTCGCCGAAGTCCACCCGGTTCCAGAAGTCCACGATGCCCTGGAGATAGAGCCCGCCGGGCAGCCCGAGCGGCCCCTCCGACGCGTACTCCTCGGGTGTCTTGACCGCGTTGAGCGCCACGAGGGCGAACGGGAACACCATCACCAGCGCCGCCACCGTCATCGACGCCAGGACGGCCCACCGGCCCGGCCCCCTCATGACTCACGCTCCTGCACCCGCAGGAACAGGAACGTCACCACGACGATGATCAGGGCCAGCACGGTCGCGATCGCGGACCCGTACCCGACGTTGCTCTTCTGGAAGAAGTTCAGGTACGAGAAGTACGACGGCACCAGCGTGGCGTTGCCGGGCCCACCGCGAGTGAGCACGAAGATCGGCCCGAACACCTTGAGCGCGGCGATCGTGCAGGTGAGCAGCACCACGAAGATCTCCGGCCGGATCTGCGGGATCGTGATGTGCCACACCTTGCGCCACCACGACGCCCCGTCCAGCTCGGCCGCCTCGTAGTAGGCCGGGTCCACCCGCTGCAGCCCCGCCATGAAGATCACCACCGGGTAGCCGAGCTGGAACCACACCATCACCGCCATCACGGTGGCCAGCGCCAGGTCGGGGTCGCCCAGCCAGTCGAGCTCCAGGCCGAACGCCTGGTTGACCGCGCCGTACGACGGGTGCAGCATCCAGCCCCACACCACGCCGGCCACCGCCACGGGCAGCACCTGCGGCAGGTAGTACATGGCGCGTAGCGCCGAGGCGGTGCGCGGGCCGAACCGCCTGCCGATGTAGTCGAACAGCGCCGCCGCCAGGACCAGGCCGAGCACCGTGGGCACGATCGCCATCGCGAAGATCAGCGCCACGTTGTTCTGGAAGGACAGCCAGAACCGCTCGTCCTCCAGTAACCGGGCGTAGTTCTCCAGCCCGACCCACCTGGGCGTGCCCACCCCCGACCAGCGGGTGAAGCTCACGCCCAGGTTCATCAGGAACGGCACCACGATGACGGCCAGGAACAGCACCAGGCTCGGCACCAGGTAGAGCCAGTAGCCCTTCTTACGGACGCGCATCTAGTTGCCGAGGTCGGCGAGGTTGTCCTCGTACGGCTGCGCGAGCTCGTCCAGCATCGCGGCGGGCTGCTTGCTGCCGTTGATGAGGTTCTGCGTGGCGGCGACCATGACGTCGTAGTAGCCCGGCGCCGGCCAGTCGGGGTAGAACGCCAGCCCGTCCCTGGCGGTCAGCGTGTTGAAGCTCTCGATCAGCTCCTTGCTCTTGGCGTCCGTGATCGCCGCCGGGTCGGCCGCGACCGGCACGCCGCCGGAGTTGCCCAGCAGGTTCTGGATGTCCTTGCTCATCGTGATGTCGATGAAGTCGTAGGCCAGGTCCTTGTTCTCGGACTTCTCCGGCACGACCCAGAGGTTGCCGCTGGAGCCGGGCGCCATCGTGGCCCCGGGCCACAGGAAGTGACCCCACTCGAAGTCCTTGATCTCCGAGGCGAACCGGCCGTACCACCAGCTTCCGCTGACCATCATCGGGTGCTCGCCCTTCATGAACGACACGCCCATGTCCTCGGCCTTGATACCGGAGGACTTCTTGTCGAGGTAGCCCTTGCCGACCCAGTCGGCGAACGTCTGCGCGCCGTAGGTGAACTGGGGGCCGTGGAAGTCGACCTTGCCCTGGTACGCCTGGAAGGCGTCCACCCAGGCCCGGTCGGCCTTGCTGAGCGCGAGCTGGTAGAAGATCTGCTGCGCTGGATACTCGGCCCCGGCGGTGCCGATCGGGGTCACCCCGGCCTTGACGAAGGTGTCGAGCGCGGCGGTGAACTCCTCGAAGGTCGTCGGCACCTCGACCTTGTGCTTCTCGAACAGGTCCTTGTTGTAATAGACCATGACGAACTCGCCGTAGTTCGGGATGCCGTACCACTTGCCGGCGCCCATGACGCCCCGCTCGTCGTACTTGGCCGTGGTCTGCAGGCCGCCCGGCAGCAGCTTGTCCCAGCCGCGCCCGGTGACCTCGGCGCTCAGGTCGGCGAGCAGGCCCTGCTTGGACAGCAGGCCGGCGGTGGCGTTGCCCTTGTTGTACTCCATGAGGTCGGGCGCCTCGTCGGAGTTGAGCACCATGCTCGCCGTCTTCTGGATCTGCTCGAAGCTCTTCTCCTCGAACTCCACCTTGACGTTCGGGTGGGACGCCTCGAACTTCTTGATCGCCTCGGCCCAGGCCTTGCCCATGGCGGACTCGGCGGCCTCGTAGTGCCAGAGCTTGAGCACGCGGGGCCCGTCGCTCTGCGCGGGCGGGCTCTCCGAGCCGGAACCGCAGGCCGAGAGGGCCAGCACCATGGCTGCCAGCGCCGCCACGCCAGACTTTTTGATCATATTTCCTCCTGGGTGATGACGGCCCGGCCGGGCGCGCCCGGCACCGGGGCGAACTCGACGGCGGCGACCCGCTTCGGCCCGGTGACGGTCACGCGCAGCGTGTCGCCCTCCAGGGTGGCCGTGACGGCGGTCTCTCCGTCGGTGTCGTGGATCCGCATGCGGCGGTCGCCGCTCCCGAAGGCGACCAGCGTGATCCGGTCCGGCGTCCGCACGGTGTCCCCCGGCTCGGCGACAGGGATCAAGGCACCGTACCGGACGAACAGCGGGAGCTCGGCGAGCGGCTTGACCACGCGGACGTAGCGGGAGCCGGCGTGCACCTCGCCCGTCCAGTAGTCCACCCACTCGCCCTCCGGCAGGTAGACCTCCCGCGCGCCCTCCGGCGAGGTCATCGGCGCCACCAGCAGGTCGCGGCCGAGCAGGTACTGCAGGTCCGCCTGCCAGGCGACCGGGTCGCCCGGGTGGTCGACGCAGAGCGCGCGCATCATCGGGGCGCCCGTCCTGGCGGCGTCCACGGCCGCCGAGTAGATGTAGGGCATCAGCCGGTAGCGCAGCCGGAGCGCGGCCACCGCGTGCTCCTCCACCGCCGGGAACTCCCACGGCTCCCTGCTGGTGGTGCCGTGCAGCCGCAGCAGCGGCGACAGCGCGCCGAACTGGGTCCACCGGACGAACAGGTCGTCGCTGGGCCTGCCGGTGAAGCCGCCCGCGTCGTGGCTCCAGAACGGCACCCCGGACAGGCCGTGCGCCAGCCCGCCCCGGATCGTGCTGCCCATCGCGGCGTAGCTCGTGTAGGTGTCGCCGCTCCACTGGGCGCTGTGCCGCTGCCCGCCGAGGAACGACGAGCGCGCCCACACCAGGCTGTGCCCGTGCACCTCCCTGGTGACCTCGGCGACGGCGTCGTTGAACAGCAGCGTGTAGACGTTGTGCAGGTCGGTGCCGGTCATCCCGTTGGCCGCGACCGCGTCGTGCGGCACGCCTTCGGCGAAGTCGGTCTTGAACGCCTGCACGCCCTGGTGCAGCAGCGCCCTGAGCCGGTCCTGGAACCAGCGGACGGCGTCGGGGTGGGTGAGGTCGAGGATGCCGCAGGCGGGGTAGGAGCCGTGCCAGGTGTCGGCCACGTACGGCTCACCATCGGGTTTCTTCAGGAAATATCCGGCATCGGCTGCTTCCTGGAACGCCGGGCTCTGATGGGAGATGTACGGGTTCATCCACAGGCAGACCTTGAACCCCATCCCGTCCAGCTCCGCCAGCATCGCCTCCGGCTCGGGGAAGTTGACCGGGTCCCAGCGCAGGTCCGACCAGTGGCCGTCGGTCTGCCAGTAGGTGTCCAGGTGCAGCACGTCGCACGGGATGCCGCGCTCCCTGATCGTGCGCGCCCTGGCCAGCACCCGCTCCTGGCTGTCGACGCAGAAGCCGGAGGAGATCCAGGTGCCGAACGCCCACTTCGGCGGCAGCACCGGCCGGCAGGTCAGCCCGTTGTAGCGCTCCAGCACCTCGGCCGGGGTCGGCCCGGCCAGCACGTAGTAGTCCATGACGTCGTCGGGCACCACGATCTGCACCGCGCTGTGCGTCGACTGGCACACGTCGAACTCGGTGGGCGCGCCGCTGTCGACCAGCACCCCGTACCCCTTGCTCGACACGTACAGCGGGATGTTCTTGTACGCGCGCTGCGACTCGGCGCCGAAGGCGTCGAAGTTCCACATCAGGGGCCGCTGGCCGCGCTTGTCGAGCGGCGCGAACGACTCCCCGAACCCGGCGAACGCCTCGTCGGGCGCGACCTCGAAGCTCTCGTGGAAGGCCACGTGCGCGCCGCCCGCCGACGACCGGCCGAACGGCAGCGTACGCAGCCGGCCGCTGATGTCGGTGTGCCCCCGGTCCTGCTCCAGCAGCGGGGCGCCGGTGGCGTCGGTGAAGCGCAGGTGCCACGGCGCCAGCCTGATCTCGGCCCGCAGCGAGCCGGCGTCGATCACGATCGGCTCCCCCGGCGTCACCTCGGCCCGCGCTCCCGCGTACGAGCCCGGCGTCACCATCGCGATGGCCCGCTCCGAGCGGGGCCGGGCGTCGGCGTCCTCGCTCAGCCGGACCCGGATCACGCCCTCGCCCGCGACGCCGATCTGCACGACCAGGGTCTCCTCCGCCGTGGTGACGGCCTTCAGCATCACTCCCGCGCCGTCGGCGGCGACCAGCTCGGCGGCGGTCAGCGCGGACAGTCCACCCTCGCCGTGGGCGCGCACCGGCAGCTCGGGCGGGTCGGCGACGAAGTACTCGTGCGCGACGAGTGGGGGGCGGTAGGGCATGGACGCTCCTCTTCCAGACAGCGCAAAACTCGTGAATTAGTTTGGTGCCCATACCAACAAACGTCAACGGTATTCGTGAGCGCGATGAACACTTAGCCCTTGCGCTAACTATCAGCCTCCGCAATACTTAGCCGCATGGCACAGTATTCGGCACAACTGGACGGCGTTTTCGTCGCCCTGGCCGACCCGACCAGGCGTGCCGTCGTCCGGCGCCTCGGCCACGGGCCCACGAGCGTCGGCGACCTCGCCCGCGAGTTCCCGATGACCCTCCCCTCGTTCATGAAGCACGTGCGGACGCTCGAGTCGAACGGGCTCATCCGCACGGTCAAGTCCGGCCGGGTGCGCACGTGCGTGCTCAACCGCGAGCGGCTCGCCCTCGTCGACGACTGGCTCGCCGAGCAGCGCCGCGTCTGGGAGGAGCGCACCGACCGCCTCGAACGGTTCGTCACGGAGGACGACCAGTGAACCCCGATCTCGACCTCGCCCTGGAACGGATCATCCGGGCCCCGCGCGCGACCGTGTGGAGCGCCTGGACCGACCCGGCCAAGCTCGCCCGCTGGTGGGTCCCGGCCCCGTCCCGCTGCCGCGTGGACCGCCTGGACCTACGGCCCGGCGGGGCGTTCGTGACGCGGCTCAGCGACGACGGCGCCGTTTTCGTACCGCATCTGGACGCGTGCTTCCTCGCCGTGGACGACCTGGAGCGGATCGTGTTCACCAACGCGATCACCAGCGCGTGGCGTCCCGCGAACCCCGACCCGGTCGCGATGACGGCCACGATCACGCTGGACGACCACCCTGACGGGACCCGCTACCGGATGCTCGTCCGGCACGGCGACCCGGCGTCCCGCGCCCATCACGAGAAGATCGGCTTCGCCGCCGGCTGGGGCACCGTCGCCGGCCAGCTGGCCGCTTTCACGGAGGCACCGCAATGAAGATCACCCTCACCGAGTTCGTCACGCTCGACGGCGTCAGCCAGGGCCCCGGCTCGCCCGACGAGGACACCAGCGACGGCTTCACCCGCGGCGGCTGGCTGGTGCCGCACATCGACGGGACGTTCGTCCGGCGCGCCTCCGACTGGCTCGACCTCGCCGACGGCCTGCTGCTCGGCCGGCGCACCTACGAGGCGTTCGCGCGCGACTGGCCGAAGATCACCGACCCCGCCGACCCGTTCGCCGGACGGATGAACGCGCTGCCGAAGTACGTGGTCTCGAACACCCTCACCGAGGGCGGTTGGGACCCCACGACCGTGCTCACCGGTGACCCGGTCCGTACGGTCGCCGCGCTAAAGTCACGCCCGGGACGGGAACTCCAGATCCACGGCAGCGCCCGCCTGGGCGACACGCTGCTGTCGGCCGGCCTGGTCGACACGCTCCGCCTCGTGGTCGCCCCCACGGTGCTCAGGACCGGCCGCCGTCTCCTGACCGGTGACGGCGACGCGTCCGGTTTCCGCCTGACCCATCACGAGGCGACGCCGAACGGCCTGCTGCTCCTCGAATACCGGACGACAGGCCAGGCGCCCCGGGCCGAGTACGCCGGCGTCACGGCCTTCATCTAGGAGGACGCGGCCGCCCCTCATCAGGCGGGGCCCCGGCTCCGCAGGAGCGGCAGGTAGACCTCGTCGACGATCTCGACCAGGACGTCGTCGGGCACGGTCGTGAGCCCTCGCGTGACGTACTCGTTGCGCAGCAGCGCGAGGGCCACGGTGACGACCCTCGGATGCAGGGCCTCGGGCGGCACCTCGCCGCGCGCCACCGCACGGCCCACGATCGTCAGCCAGACGCCGGACCCGCCGTCGGCGACGGCGTCGTGCAGCCGCGCCAGCAGCTCCGGCTCGTCGCCGACGCCCGCGAGCAGGCCGCGGAGGATCTCGGCCTGCGGCGAGGACAGGTCGCAGTTGACGCGGCGCAGCAGCGCCAGCGCGTCGTCACGGAGCGCTCCGGTGTCCGGCGGCCGCAGCTTCTCCGTGGCGAGCCGCTGGTAGGCGGCGACGCCCAGCGCGGCCCGGTTGGGCCAGCGGCGGTAGATCGCGTTCTTGTTGGTGCCGGCGCGGCGGGCGACCCGGTCCATGGTCAGCCCCTGATAGCCCGACTCGGAGAGCTCCTCCACGGCCGCGCGCAGGATGGCGCTCTCCAGCTCGGCGCCACGACGCCTGCTCGCGGGCTTCGCCGCTGACTCTCCGGCCGCACTCACCCGCATAGGGTACCGCACGTACCCCATTCCCGGAAATGTCTGGACTCTCGGGAGAAATTTACGGTACGTTGCGTACCCTATCGAGGGAAAGGACATACCGGCATGCGAGCCAAGGGCATCGGTTACGACACCGGGATCATTCTCGACGGCGTCGAGAACAGGCCGTTCGACCGGACGATCATGGAACGGGAGCTCCAGATCATCCGCGACGACCTCCACTGCACCGCCGTGCGCATCTTCGGCACCGAGCCGGACCGGATCGAGTTCGCCGCCCACCACGCGGCCGGCCTGGGCCTGGAGGTCTGGTTCTCGCCGTTCCCGCATCACCTCGACCGGGGAGGGCTCCTCGACCTGCTCGCCGACGCGGCCGAGCGCGCCGAGCGGGTCCGCCTCGGGGGCGCCGAGGTGGTGTTCGTCGCCGGGGCGGAGGTGAGCCTGTTCAACCGCGGGTTCGTGCCCGGTGACACCATCCAGGAGCGCGTGGGCGCCCTCCTCGCCCGGGGGCCGGAGCTGGGCCGGCTGTCCGCCCAGGTCAACGACTTCCTCGGCGAGGCCGTGTCCGTGGTGCGCGAGCGGTTCGGCGGCAAGGTCACCTACGCCTCGGTCCCCCTGGAGAACGTCGACTGGACGCCGTTCGACATCGTGTCGGTGGACGCCCACCGCTCGAAGGAGGTCGCCCACCTCTACCAGCAGGGCATCCGCTCGCTGGTCGCCCAGGACAAGCCGGTCGCGATCACCGAGTTCGGCTGCACCGCCTACCGCGGCGCGGCCGACCTCGGCGCCCGCAGCGGGGAGATCATCGAGTACGACGGCGTCATCCCGGTGGGGATCAACGGCGACTACGTCCGCGACGAGGAGGAGCAGGCCACCTACCTCCGCGAACTGCTGGACGTCTTCACCGAGGAGGGCGTCGACGCCGCCTTCGCCTGCACCTTCGTCTGCTACGGCCTGCCGCACCGCCCCGACCCCCGCAAGGACCTCGACCTGGGGAGCTGGGGCGTGGTCAAGGTCCTGGACCACGGCTCCGGCGAGACCTACCCCGGCCTGCCCTGGGAACCCAAGGCCGCTTTCGCCGCGCTCGCCGGTTACTACGGCGGGCACTGACCCACGGGCAAAATTGACTAGATGCATCTCTAACGACAAGGTGTGCGTCTAGTCAAGCCTGCGTCGGCGGGTGCACGGTGTCCCTGGTCCCCACCGCGCACCCGTCCACGGACACCCCGCGCTATGTCGCGGTCTGGTCGGCCAACCCCGGCGCCTGGCACTCCTCCATCGGCATGACCGCCGCCGGCTACCAGAGCCGCTTCGACGACCTCAAGGCCAAAGGTTTCCACCCCATCCACATCAACGCCGAACGCGGCCGCTACGCCGCCATCTGGACGAAGTGACACGGCCGCGGACGATCTCCACGCGTCCGTCCGCAGGTGAGGCCCGGTTAAACCCCGAAGTTCGCAGGGTACGCCGTTGCGTGTTTCCGGCGTTCTACGCGACGCCGACACGGGGGAGCAATCGGGGGCACGATGCAAGCGTTCGTGATGAAGGGGATCGGACAGGTCGGCTTCATGGACAAACCCGTCCCGCGAGCCGGTCCCCTCGACGCCGTCGTCAGGACCACCACCGCCCTCATCTGCACCTCTGACTCCCACACCGTCGCCGGCGGCATCGGGCCACGGGAGAACCTCACCCTCGGCCACGAGGGCGTCGGCGTGGTGCACGAGGTGGGCAGCGAGGTGAAGATCTTCCGGCCGGGCGACCGCGTCCTGGCCGGCGCCATCACCCCCGACTGGGGCGATGTCGCCTCCCAGAACGGTCACCCGTCACAGTCCGGCGGACCGCTCGGCGGGTTCAAGTTCGCCAATTCCAAGGACGGCGTGTTCGCCGAGTACTTCCACGTCAACGAGGCCGACGCCAACCTGGCGAAGATCCCCGACGACGTCCCCGACGAGATGGCCGTCTACTGCGCCGACATGCTCTCCACCGGGTTCATGGGCGCGGAGAACGGCGACATCCCCATAGGCGGGACCGTCGCCGTGCTCGCCCAGGGCCCGGTGGGCCTCATGGCCACCGCGGGCGCCAGGCTGCGCGGCGCCGGCCTGGTCATCGGGGTCGAATCGGTGCCCGGCCGGCAGAAGCTCGCCCGCTACTACGGCGCCGACGAGATCGTCGACTTCACCACCGAGGACGTCGTCGAGCGCGTCCTCGACCTGACCGGGGGGCAGGGCGTGGACACCGCCATCGAAGCCCTCGGCGCGGACGGCACCTTCCAGACCGCCGTCAAGATCACCAGGCCGGGCGGGACCGTATCCAACACCGGCTACTACGGGGAAGGCGAGTTCGTGCGCATCCCCCGCGTCGAGTGGGGCGTCGGGATGGCCGACAAGACGATCGCGACCGGTCTGTGCCCGGGCGGCCGGCTGCGCATGGAACGGTTGCTGCGCATCCTGGCGAACAAACGGCTCGATCCGACCCACCTGACCACCCACACGTTCCGCTTCGACGAGATGGAGCGTGGCTTCGAGGTCTCGGACAAGAAACTCGACAACGTGGTGAAAGTGCTGATCACCTTCGCGTGACGGAAGCCGGTCCCGGACATGCTCGATCTCGATCCACCCTTTCGCCCGGTGCACCACCGCGACGGCTACCTGGCGCTGGAGGACCTGGGCCTCATCGGCGACGGCACGACGGCGGCGCTGGTCGGCGTCGACGGTTCGATCCCGTGGCTGTGCCTGCCCCGCTTCGACAGCGAGCCCCTGCTGTGCGGCCTGCTGGATCACGCGCGCGGCGGCCACTTCACGCTGACCGTGGACGACCTGCGCGAGGCCCGGCAGTTCTACGAGCCGGACACCGCGGTGCTGGTGACCGAGCTGCGCGGTCCGACCGGCCTGGTCCGGATCACCGACGCGCTGGCCCTGCGGGCCGGCGCCGACCTCAGCGACGACGCGGGCAGCGGCCGGTCCGAGCTCGTCCGGTCCGCGGTCGTCCGGTCCGGGACCGTGCGCCTGCGGGCGGAGCTGGAGCCGCGCGGTGGCGGGCAGGCGCGAAGCTCTCACAGCGGTCTGGAGGTGCGCGCCTCCCGGCACCCCGGCCTGCGGCTGCACCTGCGGTCCAACCGTCCGCTGACCGGCATGCGCACCGCGTACGACCTTCAGGAGGGTGACCGCCTCGACCTGGTGCTCTCCTGGGGACGCGTGCACCGCCACCACCGGTTCGACGCCGGGACGATGCTGCGGCAGACCGCCGAGGCCTGGCGGCGCTGGATGCGCAAGTGCAGCTACCGAGGCCCCCAGGAAGCGCTGGTCCGGCGCTCGGTGATCACGCTGAAGCTGTGCGACGACTGGGCCAACGGCTCGCTGGTCGCCGCGCCCACGTCCTCCTTGCCCGCGCCGATCGGCGGGGTGCGCAACTGGGACTACCGCTACACCTGGATCCGCGACGCCGCCTACGCCGTGTTCGCGCTGCGGCGCGTCGGCATCGGGGAGGAGGCCGACGCCTTTCTCGGCTGGATACTCGACGCCTTCGAGCAGAGCCGCCGTCCACGCATCATGTACACCCTCGGCGGCGACCCCGTACCGGAGGAGATCCACGACGCCGACCTGGAGGGCTACCGTCGCTCGGCGCCGGTGCGGTGGGGCAACGGCGCCGCCGACCAGCGCCAGCACGACGTCTACGGCGAGGTGCTGGACTGCGCCGACCAGTGGCTGCTCCCCGGCCGCGATCTCGAACCGGCACTGTGGTCCGGCCTGTCGGAGCTGGCCGAGGCCGCCGCGCACACGTGGTGGCAGCCGGACCAGGGCATCTGGGAGGTACGCAGCGAAGGCCGGGTCTTCACCTATTCGACCGGGATGTGCCAGGTGGCCCTGGACCGGGCCGCGGCCATCGGTGAGCGGCTCGGCCTGTCCGGGCCGATCGCCACCTGGCGCGCCACCGCCGAGAAGCTCCGCCGGCTCATCCTGGACCAGGCGTGGAACGAGGACACGCAGTGCCTGGGCGAGCACCTCGACGGTGGCGGCGGCCTGGACGCCAGCCTGCTGGCGCTGCCGCTGCGCAAGGTCATCCCGGCCTGCCATCCCCGCATGACGGCCACGACCGAGGCCATCGCCGAGCGCCTGTCGGCCGGTGACGGGCTGCTCTACCGCTACCTGCACGAGCACTCCCCCGACGGCCTGCCCGGCGATGAGGGCGCCTTCTTGCTGTGCAGCTTCTGGCTGGTCGACAACCTGATCCTGCAAGGCCACCAGGACCGGGCCGAGGACCTGTACGCGTCACTGTGCGCCCGCGCCAGCCCGGTCGGGCTGCTGCCCGAGCAGATCGACCCGTCCACGGGCGCGTTCATGGGCAACTTCCCGCAGGCGTTCAGCCACATCGGGATCATCGCCAGCGGCGTCAACCTCGCACGCATGAGAGCAGGAACCACATGATCAACCGACTCGTCGTCCTCGGCGCGACCGGCGACCTCAACGCCCGCTACCTCCTGCCGGCCCTGGTCGCCCTGCGCTCCGCCGGGCACCTCGGCGACGGGTTCGAGCTGACCTGCGCCGACCGGTCGGACTGGTCCGTCGAGGAGTTCCGTGACTGGGCGTCCGACCAGCTCGCCCGGCACGCCGCGGACCAGCCCGGCGAGGGCGTGCGGGCGATCGCCGGGTCCGTCCGGTACCGGCAGGCGGACGCCACCGACCCCGCCGACCTCGCCTCGCTCATCGCCGGTGACGGGCCCGTCGCCCTCTATCTCGCCCTCCCACCGGCGATCTTCCCCGGCACGGTCGCCGCCCTGCGCGACGCGAACCTGCCGCCCGGCAGCCGGATCGCGCTGGAGAAACCCTTCGGCGAGGACCTGGACAGCGCGGCGGAGCTGAACCGTCTGCTGGAGGCGGTCGTGCCCGAGCAGGCGGTGTTCCGGATCGACCACTTCCTGGCCATGACCACCGTCCAGAACGTGCTCGGCGGCCGGCTGGCCAACCGCGTGCTGGAACCCATCTGGAACAGCGCGCACATCGACGAGGTGGAGATCGTCTGGGATGAGTGCCTCACGCTGGAAGGCAGAGCGGGCTACTACGACGGTGTCGGCGCGCTCAAGGACATGGTGCAGAATCACCTGCTGCAGTTGCTGTGCCTGGTGGCCATGGAACCACCGATCAGCATCGGCGAGCGTGAGCTGCGTGACCGGAAGGTCGATGTGCTGCGCTCGGTGCGGCCCTTCACCGAGCAGGACGTGCTCCGCCGCACCCGCCGCGCGCGCTACACGGCCGGCCGGGTCGGTGATCGCGTCGTGCCCACCTACACCGACGAGGAAGGCGTGGACCCGGGGCACCGCACCGAGACCTTCGCCGAGGTGGAGCTGGAGCTCGACAGCTGGCGCTGGTCGGGCACGACCTTCCGGCTTCGCAGCGGCAAAGCGCTCAGGAATGACCGCAAGGAGATCGCGGTACGCTTCCGGCCCGTGCCTCACCTGCCCTTCGGCCACGGCGAGGCACTGCCCAACATGCTGCGGTTCGGGCTCGACCCGGAGGGTTTCGCGCTGGATGTCACGGGCGTCGGTTCCCACGCCCAGACCCTTGTCCCGCTCACCCTGGCCGCCCAGATGGACGCACCCAGCCTGCCGGCCTACGGTCAGGTGCTGCTCGACATCCTGAGCGGGAACGCCACCCTGTCCATCCGCGGCGACGAGGCCGAAGAGGCTTGGCGGGTCCTCACACCCGTGCTGTCAGCCTGGTCGAAGGACCTCGTTCCGCTCCAGGAGTATCCGGCGGGATCCGACGGGCCCCCGAAGCAGCCAGGCCTGGTGGGACAACACGGGCAATCCGGCGATGACCGCTCTCTACCTGGAGCGTTTTCTCAACTACGGCCTCACCTCGGCGGAGCTCCAGTCGGGCCGGCCGATCATCGGCATCGCCCAGACGGGTAACGACCTGGTTCCCTGCGACCGGCACCATCTCGCCCTCGCCGACCGGGTCAAGGCCGGGATCCGTGACAGCGGCGGCATCCCGCTCGAGTTCCCCGTCCATCCCCTGCAGGAAACCGGCAACGTCCGGGCAACCCCCTCTTCGAGCTGCCCCATGTGATCGTCACACCTCATGCCGCCTACTACTCCGAGGAAGCCATCGGGACGGTGCGCCGCATCGCCGCCGAAGAGGCCGTACGGGTCCTGACGGGGCAACCGGCGCGTTTCCCGGTCAACGACGTGACCGTGGGCTCCCACTCCCCGAAGAGTCCATAGCGGGCACCCCTCACCGCGATTTGCCGGATCGGCAAAGGCATTTGCCATGACGGCGTGACCGCCCGCATAGTGTGCGCGGAGGTGGTCACGATGACCGAGCAGCTGAACGACAGCTATGACGTGGTGGTGGTCGGCGGCGGCGCCGCGGGGCTCAACGGGGCGCTGATGCTGGCGCGGGCCCGGCGGACGGTGCTGGTGGTCGACGCGGGCAGCCCGCGCAACGCCCCGGCCGAAGGCGTGCACGGGCTGCTGGCCCGGGACGGCATGCCGCCGGGTGAGCTGCTGGAGCGCGGCCGGGCGGAGGTACGCCACTACGGCGGCCAGGTGGTGACCGGCGAGGTCGAGGCCGCGGTCCGCGACGACGACGGGTTCGGGGTGACGCTGACCGACGGCCGGACGGTCCGGGCGCGCCGCCTGCTGGTCACCACCGGGCTGGTGGACGAACTGCCCGACGTGGCGGGGCTGCGGGCCAGATGGGGCCGGGATGTCGTGCACTGCCCGTACTGCCACGGCTGGGAGGTCCGCGACCGGGCCATCGGCGTGCTGGCGAGCGGGCCGATGTCCGTGCACCAGGCGCTGCTGTTCCGGCAGTGGAGCGACGACGTCACGTACTTCGCGCACACCATGCCCGCCCCCACAGGCGAGGACGCGGAGCGCCTGGCCGCGCGCGGCATCAGGGTGGTGGAGGGCGAGGTCGCGTCCCTGGAGGTCGTCGAGGACCGCCTGGTGGGAGTACGGCTGAGCGACCGCACCCTGGTGAGCCGTGAGGTCCTGGCGGTGGCGTCCCGCATGGAGGCGCGGGCTGGTTTCCTGGCCACGCTCGGGCTGCGGCCCGTCGAGCACCCGGGCGGCGCCGGTGAACACATCCCCGCCGACGCGACCGGCCGCACCGAGGTGCCGGGGGTCTGGGTCGCGGGCAACGTCACCGACCTGGTCGCCCAGGTCGGCACCGCGGCGGCGGCGGGCGCCGGCGCGGCGGCCCAGATCAACGCCGACCTCGTCGCCGAGGAGACCCGCGAGGCGGTGGCCGCCCACCGCGAGCTGACCTCGGCCGGATCCCGCTGACACCGAAAGGAACGACTGTGTCCGAAACCTTCGACAAGGCGTACTGGGACGAGCACTACGACGCTCACGCCCCGGCCGGGGCCGGTCGGCCCAACCCCTACCTGCTGGCGGCGGCCCGGGACCTCACGCCCGGCACGGCCCTGGACGCGGGCTGCGGCGAGGGAGCCGAGGCCATCTGGCTCGCCGCGCACGGCTGGCAGGTGACGGCGGTGGACATCGCCGACACCGCCCTGCACCGGGCGCGCGAGCACGCCGCGGCCGCCGGCGTCACGACCGGGATCGACTGGATCCAGGCCGACCTGACCACGTGGACGCCCGCCGAAGAGCGCTTCGACCTCGTCTGCTCCCACTACGTGCACCCGGCGGCGGCACCCGGCGACCTGTTCCGGCGGCTGGCGGCAGCGGTCGCGCCCGGCGGCACGCTGCTCCTCGTCGGCCACCACCCGTCGGACCACCACACCGCCACCACCCCGGAGGCCCACGTCGAGATCGGAGAGCTCGCCGCCGTCCTCGACCCCGGCCGATGGGACATCGCCGTCGCCGGGGACCGGTCCCGCGTCATGTCCCACGGCGGCCGCGAGATCCCTCTCCACGACACCGTCCTCCAGGCCCGCAGGCGCGGTCAGGCGGCGGGCGTGCGCCTCGGACGGTAGTGCAGGGAGACGATGCCCGAGTCGTAGGGCCTGGCCTCGGTCAGTTCCAGGTCCAGCCGGTTCAGGTCGCCGGGGAAGAGCTTGCGGCCCTCGCCGACGGCGACGGGGATCACGCGGAGCTGGAGCTCGTCGAGCAGGCCGGCGCGGATCAGCGAGCGGGCGAGAGACAGGCTGCCCCAGAGCATCATGTCCCCGCCCGGCTGCCGCTTGAGCGCGGCGACCTCCTCGGCCGCGTCGCCGCGCACCACCCGCGCCGCCTCCCAGTCACCCCACGGCGCCTCGTCCAGGGTGGCGGAGAAGACCACCTTGGGCAGGGTGTTCACCGTCTTGGCGACCGTCTCGTCAGCGGTGGGCCAGTATTGGACGAACATCCGGTACGTCTCCGCCCCCAGCAGGACGGTGTCCACGTCCGCCAGGATCCGGAGGTTGTCCTGGTCCACCTGGCTGTAGTCGGTCACGGACTCGAAGAAGCCGAGGTCCCCGTCGGGCCCGGCCACGTAGCCGTCGACCGAGACGAGCTCTTGGATGATGAGTTTGCGCACGTTTGATCAGACCACACCAGCCGACCGAAATCATCGGCCGGGCGGAGGAGAGTCAGATGTCGAGGGAGGTCTCGGGCTGCATGAGGCGGCGGGCGGCCTCGGTGATGGAGCCGGACAGCGACGGGTAGACCGCGAACGTGTGGGCGAGCTGGTCGACGGTGAGCCGCTGCTGCACCGCCACCGACACCGCCAGGATCAGCTCCGACGCCCGCGGCGCCACCACCACGCCGCCGAGCACGATCTGCGTGTTGGGGCGGCAGAACAACTTGACGAAGCCGTCGTTGAAGCCCTGCATCTTGGCCCGCGCGTTGGTGGCCAGCGGCAGCTTGACCACCTTGGCCTCGATCTCGCCCGCCTCGATGGCCCGCTGCGCCACGCCGACGGCGGCGATCTCCGGATCGGTGAAGATGTTGGACGCGACGGTGGCCAGCCGCAGCGGCTGCACGGCCTCGCCGAGCGCGTGCCAGACGGCGATGCGGCCCTGCATGGCGGCGACGGACGCGAGCATGAGCACGCCGGTGCAGTCTCCGGCCGCGTAGACGCCGGGCGCGGACGTGCGCGAGACCTTGTCGACCTTGATGAACCCGTGGTCGTCGAGCTGGACCCCGGCCTCCTCCAGGCCGATGCCGGAGGTGTTGGGGATCATGCCGACCGTCATCAGCGCGTGGGAGCCCTCGGCGGTGCGGCCGTCCTCGAGGGTCACGACCACGCCGTCGGCGGTGCGTTTGACGGAGGCGGCGCGGCTGCGGCCCATGACGTTCATGCCGCGGCGGCGGTAGACCTCTTCGAGCACCTCGGCGCCGTCGGCGTCCTCGTTGGGCATCATGCGGTCGCGGCTGGAGACCAGCGTGACCTCGGCGCCCAGCGAGCGGTAGGCGCCGGCGAACTCGGCGCCGGTGACGCCGGAGCCGATCACGATGAGGTGCTCGGGCAGCTTGTCGAGGTCGTAGAGCTGCCGCCAGGTGAGGATGCGCTCGCCGTCGGGCTCGGCGCCGGGCAGGATGCGGGGGGTGGCGCCGGTGGCCACCAGCACCACGTCGGCCCGGATCGTGCGGTCGCCGGCCTTGACCACCTGCGGGTCGACCAGCCGGCCCTGCCCCTTGATGATCTCCACGCCCTCGGCCTCGACCCGGGCCCCGATGTCGGCGGACTGGGCCTGGGCCAGCTCCTTGACCCGCTTGTTGACGAGGGGCAGGTCGACATGCGCCACGCCGACCTCGCCGTCGAGCCCGCCGTCGAAGCCGACGCCCAGCGACGGCGCGTCGAGCAGCGCCTGCTTGCGGACCGAGGTGGTGATCAGCGTCTTGGACGGCACGCAGTCGGTCAGCACGCACGCCCCGCCGGGACCGTCGCGCTCGATCATCGTGGTCTGCGCGCCTAGCTGGGCGGCCACCAGCGCCGCCTCGTAGCCGCCGGGTCCGCCACCGATGATCACGATCCTCGTCACGTACCTATTGTCCCGCATCCTCTGAGCTGCTGACGAACGGGGAGGCCACGGCCACGCTACTCTTGCATGCTGTGCCTGTTTACGCCGCCTACGGCAGCAACATGGACCCGGAGCAGATGGCCATGCGGGCCCCTCACTCTCCCGTGCGGGGCGTGGGCTGGCTGCCCGGCTGGCGCCTGACCTTCGGCGGGGAGACCCTGGGCTGGGAGGGCGCGCTCGCCACCATCGTGGAAGACCCGACGGATCACGTCTTCGTCGCCCTCTACGACGTGCCGGAGTTCGACGAGCAGTCCCTCGACCAGTGGGAGGGCGCGGCCCGCGGCCTCTACCACAAGGTCCGCCTGCGGGTGCAGACGCTCGACGGCGAGGTGGTGGCCTGGTTCTACGTCCTCGACGGCTACGAGGGCGGCCTGCCCTCGGCCCGCTATCTCGGCATCCTGGCCGACGCCGCCGAGCGCGCGGGAGCCCCCGACGACTACGTCAAGGAGCTGCGCGGACGCCCCTGCAAGTCACTCGGCGACTGACCCGGCGCATACCCCGACCCGCCCGGGTAGTGCAGACTCTCATCCAGGTCGTACCGGCCCGTTCAACCCTGGAGAAGAGATCATGACCCCTGCCGAACTCGAAGTCGCCGACCTGTGCGTGGAGCTGATCCGGGTCGACAGCAGCAACTACGGCGACGGCAGCGGCCCGGGCGAGCGGGCCGCCGCCGAGGTCGTCATGGCCAGGCTCGCGGAGGTCGGCATCGAGGCCACCTACCTGGAGAGCGCGCCCGGCAGGGGCAACGTGATCACCCGCGTCGAGGGCACGGACCCGTCGCTGCCCGCCCTGCTCGTGCACGGCCACCTGGACGTGGTCCCGGCCAACGCCGCCGACTGGACGGTCGACCCGTTCTCCGGCGAGGTGCGCGACGGCTACATCTGGGGCCGCGGCGCGGTCGACATGAAGGACATGGACGCCATGATGCTGGCCGTGCTGCGCCAGCTCACCCGCGACGGCCGCAGGCCCCGCCGCGACCTGGTGTTCGCCTGGCTGGCCGACGAGGAGGCCGGCGGCACCTTCGGCGCCAAGTACCTCACCAAGCACCACCCCGGCCTGTTCGAGGGCGTGACGGAGGCGATCAGCGAGGTCGGCGGCTACTCGCTGGAGGTCGACCCGTCGCTGCGGCTCTACCTCATCGAGACGGCCCAGAAGGGGCTGGCCTGGATGAAGCTGGTGGCCGACGGCACCGCCGGCCACGGCTCCATGCTCAACTCCGACAACGCCGTCACCGAGGTCGCCAAGGCGGTGGCCAGGATCGGCTCGCACGACTGGCCGCTCGCCTACACCCCGACCGTGCGCCGCTTCCTCGCCGAGATCGCCGACGCGTACGCGCTGCCGTTCGACGAGGACGACCCGTCGGTGCTGCTCGACCGGCTCGGCCCGCTGGTGCGGTTCGTCGGCGCCACGCTCCGCCACACCGCCAACCCGACCCAGCTCGACGCCGGCTACAAGTCCAACGTCATCCCCGGCCAGGCCAGCGCCGTCATCGACGGCCGTTTCCTGCCGGGCTTCGAGGACGACTTCTTCAAGACGATCGACTCGCTGATCGGGCCGAAGGTGCGCCGCGAGTTCGTGCACCACGACATCGCGCTGGAGACGACGTTCGACGGCGCCCTGGTCGAGTCGATGATCGCGGCGCTGAAGGCCGAGGACCCCGCCGCGCGCGCGATCCCGTACTGCATGTCGGGCGGCACCGACAACAAGACGTTCTTCGCCGACCTCGACATCCGCGGGTTCGGGTTCGTGCCGCTGCGGCTGCCGGCCGGCATGGACTTCGCCTCGATGTTCCACGGCGTCGACGAGCGGGTGCCGGTCGACGCCCTCCAGTTCGGCGTGCGGGTGCTGGAGCGCCTCCTCCTAGACTACTGACGTGAGCACCGACCCCTATTCCCTCGCCGGCGAGGCGGCCGCCGCTCTGAAGGCGGCCGCCGGTCTCGACACCTTCGACGTGGCCCTCGTGATGGGGTCGGGCTGGGTCCCGGCCGCCGACGCGATCGGGCAGGTGGTGGCCGAGGTCCCGTTCACCGACCTGCCCGGGTTCGCCGCCCCCGCCGTGGCGGGCCACGGCGGCCGCATCCGCGTCGTCCGCACCGACGCCGGCCGCCACGCGCTGATCTTCCTCGGGCGCAGTCACCTGTACGAGGGGCGCGGCGTCGACTCGGTGGTCCACGGCGTCCGCACCGCCGCGGCCGCCGGGATCCGCACGATCGTGCTGACCAACGCGGCCGGCGGGCTGCGGCCCGAGACGCAGCAGGTCGGCGACCCGGTGCTGATCAGCGACCACATCAACCTGACCGGTGCCAACCCGATCACCGGCACCACCTTCCTCGACCTGACCGAGGTCTACTCCAAGCGGCTGCGCGACCTCGTACGGGAGATCGACCCGAGCCTGTCCGAGGGCGTCTACGTCGCCTTCCGCGGCCCCACCTACGAGACGCCCGCCGAGATCCGGATGCTGCGCACGCTCGGCGGCGACCTGATCGGCATGTCCACCGTGCTGGAGGCCATCGCGGCCCGCGAGTCCGGGCTGGACGTGCTGGGCGTGTCGCTGGTCACCAACCCGGGCGCGGGCCTGGCGGGCGACCCGCTCGACCACGAGGAGGTGCTCCAGGTCGGGCGCGCCACCGCCGCCCGCATGGGGGTGCTGCTCGCGAAGGTGGTCGACCGGCTTTGACCTCTGTCGTGAGCATCGAGGAGCGCGCCCGCGCCTGGCTGGCGCAGGACCCCGACCCCGACACCCGCGCCGAGCTGGCCGCGATGCTGGAGCGCGGCGACGCCGAGGGGCTGCGCGACCGGTTCGGGGCCAAGCTGGAGTTCGGGACCGCCGGGCTCCGCGGTGAGCTGGGCGCCGGGCCCAACCGGATGAACCGCGTCACCGTCATGCGCGCCGCGGCCGGGCTGGCCCGGGTGCTCGGCCCCGGCCGGCACGTGGTGATCGGTTACGACGCCCGCCACAAGTCCGACGTGTTCGCCCGTGACACGGCCGCCGTGCTGGAGGGCGCCGGGCTGCGCGCCTCCGTGCTGCCGCGCCCGCTGCCGACCCCGGTGCTCGCCTTCGCGGTCCGCCGTCTGGGCGCCGACGCGGGCGTGACGGTCACGGCCAGCCACAACCCGCCCCGCGACAACGGCTACAAGGTCTACTGGGGCGACGGCTCGCAGATCGTGCCGCCGATCGACGCCGAGATCTCGGCCGCGATCGACGCCGTGGAGTCCGTCTCCGAGCTGCCGCTCGGCGGCCCGGGGACCCTTCTGGACGATTCCATCGTCGACGCCTACATCGAGGCCGTCACCGCGCTGCCGCTGGGCGACGCCCGTGACCTGCGGGTCGCCTACACGCCGCTGCACGGCGTCGGCGCGGCCACGCTCGCGCGAGCCTTCGAGGCCGCCGGGTTCGAGCCTCCGCTGCCCGTGGAGGAGCAGCGCGAGCCCGACCCCGACTTCCCGACCGTGGCCTTCCCCAACCCGGAGGAGCCGGGCGCGATGGACCTCGCCGTCGCCCTGGCCGCCAAGACCGGCGCCGACCTGGTGCTGGCCAACGACCCCGACGCCGACCGGTGCGCGGTGGGCGTCCCGCTGCCCGGCGGCGGCTGCCGCATGCTCACCGGCGACGAGGTGGGCGGCCTGCTCGCCGAGCACGTCATCACCCACACCTCGGGCGAGCGCATGGTGGCCACCACGATCGTGTCCTCGACACTGCTCGGCAAGATCGCCGGCGCCCACGGCGTCGGTTACGGCGAGACCCTGACCGGCTTCAAGTGGATCATCAAGGCCGGCCCCGGCCTGGTCTTCGGCTACGAGGAAGCCATCGGCTACAGCGTCGGCGGCGCCGCGGGGCTGCCGGTGCACGACAAGGACGGCATCGGCGCCGCCCTCACCGTGGCGGCCATCGCCGCCGGCGCCAAGCGCGCCGGCCGCACGCTGCTGGACCTCCTCGACGACCAGGCCCGCCGCTACGGCCTGCACGCCACGGCCCAGTTGTCCTTCCGGGTGAGCGACCTGGCCCTCATCACGGAGGCCATGACCCGCCTCCGCGCCACCCCGCCGTCCCGGCTCGGCGGCCGTGAGGTGACCCGGATCGACGACCTGAGCCGCGGCGACGGCGGCCTCCCCCCGACGGACGGCCTGCGCTTCCTGCTGTCGGGCGACGCCCGCGTGGTGGTCCGGCCCTCCGGCACCGAGCCCAAGCTCAAGTGCTACCTGGAGGTGGTCGTCCCGGTCACGGACGAGGTCACGCCCGCCCGCGCCCGCGCCTCCCAGGACCTGGACACCCTGAAAGCCGACCTGACCACCGTCCTGCGGCTCTGACGGGCATCTAGGATAGGACCAAATTTGGACCATCCACTTTTGGTGGGTCCAAATTTGGTTCTACCAGGAGGTGCAGCGTGTTCATCGGGCGTAGCCGCGAGCTGGCGGCGCTAGGGCGTTTCTTCACCAGGGTGGGCACCGGTGATCGGCCGGGGCGCGCCGTCCTCATGCGGGGTCGCCGCCGGGTCGGCAAGTCGCGGCTGGCGGAGGAGTTCATCCATCGGTCCGGTGTGCCGTCCGTCTTCTACACCGCGGCCACGGAGCCGATCAGCGAGCAGCTCGCGAGCTTCAGTGCCTCCGTCGCCACATCCGACTTGCCGGGGGCGGCGCTCTTCGGCGAGATGGTCCCTACGTCCTGGGACAGCGCGCTGAGACTCCTGGCGCAGGCGGTGCCCCAGGACTCGCCAAGCATCGTCGTCATCGACGAGCTGCCGTACATGATGGCTCAGGACCCGCATCTGGAGGGCAGACTGCAGCGGCTCTTCGACCGCGAGTTCTCCCGGCGGCCGATGCTGCTCATCCTGATCGGCTCCGATCTTTCTGTCATGGAGGCGATCAACCAGTACGACCGCCCCTTCTACATGAGGGCGTCGGACATGGTGATCCATCCGTTGACTCCGGCGGACGTGGCCGAGCGGCTTCGACTGCCGCCGGCCGAGGCCATCGACGCCTATCTCGTGACCGGCGGACTGCCGATGATCCTCGACGAGTGGCCCACGGGTGCCTCTCTCTGGGAGTACCTCGGCGGCGCCATCCCCGACCCCATGTCGGCGCTCACGGTGAGCGGCGTGCGCGCCATGGCAGCGGAGTTCCCGCCTGAAGCGCAGGCCACGATGCTGCTCAAGGCCGTCGGGCCGGGGCAGCGCACGTTCTCGTCCGTCCTGCGGGCCACAGGCGGCATGCCGGCTACTTCAGCGAAGCGCGGCATGCAGATCCTGCTGGACAAGCGCATGGTGACTGCCGAGCTGCCCCTGTCCACGAAGCCCTCCAGAGAGACCCGCTACCACATCGCGGACACTCACCTCCGGTTCTGGCTGTCCTTCGTCGAGCCCGGACTGACGGAGATCGACCGGGGCCGCGGCGACCTGGCCCTGAAGCGCATCGAACGCTCATGGACCGCCTGGCGGGGGATGGCCGTGGAGCCCGTCGTCCGGGAGTCGCTGCGGCGCATGGACGGCCTGCCCGAGGAGACGGGCGCCGTGGGCGGTTACTGGACGCGGACCAATGATCCGGAGATCGATCTGGTCGGCGCCGACCGGGAGCCGGTGGCCAAGCGGGTCACCCTGCTGGGGTCGATCAAGTGGCTGGAGAACCGGCCGTTCGACCACCACGACCTGACTGAACTGATCGTGCACCGGTCGAAGATGCCCGGCGCCGACGCCGGCACACCGCTGTACGCGGTCTCCCGGGCGGGGTGCACCGTGGACGGGGTCCGGCACGTCACACCGGAAGAGCTCATCGAGGCGTGGCGCTGAGCCTGGACTTTGGTCTCATCCGTGAGACCGAACTCGGCGCGAGGTCTCACGGATTCACTTCGTGAGACCAAACTTTTCGTTGGTCTCATCCGTGAGACCAAACCGCAGCACCCGCGCTGCCACTCTAGGCAATACGGCTTTTGTCCTTTATCGTGCGGAATATCGGATCAACCGAACGTTCGGTAGGCGACATGACCCCCCTCTCCACCTACCTCACCGACCGCCACGCCGACCCCGGCCTGCGCATCAGGACGGCGGCGGTGCTGCTGTTCGCCCGCCAGGGGTACGCGGCCACGACCATCCGCGACCTCGCCCGTACCGTCGGCATGACGAACGCCGGCATCTACCACCACGTCACCAGCAAGGAAGCCCTCCTCGCCGACCTGCTCATATCCGGGCACCGCGGGCTCATCGAGGCCGCGGAGCAGGTGCTCGACGGGGTGAAGGACGCCGCCGAGCGCTTGGCCCTGCTGATCAGCTCGCTCACCGCCATCCACGCGCTGAACCCGATGACCACCCGCGTCATGGACGGCGAGTTGCGCGCCCTCACCCCCGGCTCCGCAGCCCTGGCCGAGGTCATCGCGCTGCGCGACGCGTACGAGGATCTCTGGCGGCGGGCGGTGGCCGACGGGGTCGGCGAGGGCGTCTTCCACGTCGCCGACCAGAAGCTGACCCGGCTCGCGCTCATGACCATGTGCACCGGCACCAGCGAGTGGTACCGCCCGGACGGCGACTCGACGCTGGAGCAGGTGTGCGCGGAGTTCGTGGCCATCGGGCTGGCGGCCGTCCGCGCCCCGGCCCGCCCGCTGCCGATCGCCGACTTCTCCCTGTTGCCCGAACTGCCCTGGGAGCCGCCCCGTGACTGAACCGTACCGAACGATCCCCGAGCTGGTCCGCCACGCCGCGCAGCGGTACGGCGGGCGCGAGTTCCTGCGTTTCCCCGAGGCGTCTCTGAGCTTCGCCGAGGCGGACGCCGAGTCCGACCGGCTGGCCGGGGCGCTGGCCGCGAAGGGCGTCCGCCCGGGCGACCGGGTGGCGATCATGATGGAGAACGTCCCCGGCTGGCCGCTCAGCTGGCTGGCCGTGCTCAAGGCGGGGGCGATCACCGTGCCGGTCAACGTCCGCTACCGGGCCGCCGACCTGGAGCACGTGCTGCGCGACTCGGGCGCGGTGGTGACGCTGACGACGCCGGAGCACGTCCCGCACATCCCCGGTCCCGCGTACACGCTGGACGCGCTGGCCGGCCCGGCCGTCCCGCCCGACATCTCGCCGGGCGCGGACGATATCGCGAATTTTCAGTACACCTCGGGGACCACCGGCTTCCCCAAGGCCTGCCTGCTCACCCACGACTACTGGATCCGCTGCGCCCGGATCGTCGCCGACCACGTACGGCTCCGCGACGACGACGTCATGATCATCGCGCAGGCGTACTCCTACATGGACCCGCAGTGGACCACGCTGATGTGCCTGATCGGCGGCATCCCGCACGTGGTGCTCCCCCGCTTCTCCGCCTCCGGCTTCTGGCCCGCCGTCCGCGAGCACGGCGCGACGCTCACGTACGTGCTCGGCACGATGCCGCTGCTCCTGCACAAGCAGCCGCCGCACCCGCTCGACCGGGAGAACCGCATGCGCCTGGTCCTGTGCTCCGGCATCGCCCCAAACCTGCACCGCACGTTCGAGGAACGGTGGGGCGCGCCCTGGCGGGAGCTGTACGGGTCCACCGAGAGCGGCCCCGACCTGCTCGCCGCCGTGGACGCCGCCGACACGGTGGGCACCGGCGCCATGGGCCTGCCCCCGGACGGCAAGGAGGTCAAGATCGACGAGAGTACGGGCGAGATCCTGGTCCGCGGCACGCCGATGATGAAGGGCTACTGGAACCACCCGGAGGCCACCGCCGAGGCCCTCCGCGGCGGCTGGTACCACACCGGCGACCTGGGCTTCCAGGACGAGCACGGCTACATCCACCACTCCGGCCGGCTGAAGGACATGGTGCGCAGGGGCGGCGAGAACATCTCCTGCGCCGAGGTCGAACGCGTGCTCGGCGAGCACCCCGCCGTCCTGAACACCGCCGTCGTGCCCGTGCCCGACGACCTGTGGGGCGAGCTGCCCAAGGCGTTCGTCCAGCTCAGGCCGGACCATCCGGCCTCCAGGGAGACGGCCGTGAGCCTGGCCGAACACGCGCGGGAACGCCTGGCCCGCTTCAAGGTCCCCGCTTTTGTGGAGTTCGTGGACGGCTTCCGGCTCACCCCGTCCGCCCGCGTCGAGAAGCGCCACCTGCTCCGCCCCGACCAGCGTGCCGGAGCGTTCGCCGTCGAAGCCGTCGAAGCCGTCGAAGAGGAGAGATCATGATTGACATCACGGTCCGCGACGAGGTCGCCGTCATCACCCTGAACCGTCCCGAGAAGCTCAACGCCCTCACCGAAGGCATGCGCCGGGACCTCGCGGCGGCCGTACGCGCCCACGGCGACGGCTCGGCCCGGGGCATCGTGGTGACGGGCACCGGGCGGGCGTTCTCGTCCGGCGAGGACATCAACCAGGCCGTCGACCGGTCGCTGCTCGACGAGGTCGAACTGTTCCACGACCTGACCAGGGCCGTCCTGGAGGCCCGGGTGCCCGTGGTGGCCGCGGTCAACGGCCTGTCCGTGGGCGGCGCCGCCGAGTGGACGCTCTGCTTCGACGCCCGCGTCGGCACCCCCGGCGCCGAGTACTTCTGGCCGGAGAACCACATCGGCCTGTCGGTCTCCAACGCGTCGAGCCTGCTGCTGAGCCGCCTCGTCGGCGGCGGGCGGGCGCTCCGGCTGGTGCTGGACTCGTCCCGGATCAGCGCGGAGGAGGCACAGCGGCTCGGCATCCTCGATGAGATCGTCGCCCCCGACGCCCTCCTGGACACCGCCATCGGCCTCGTCCACCGCTGGACCCTCCCCGGCACGGCCACCGGAGTCCACCTCCGCCTCCTGCGCCCGTCCCTGGAGGAGGTGGAGCGCGCCTTCGCGGCGGAGACGGAGGCGGCCAAGGAGGTCGAAGGCTCCGGCATCGCCAAGGCCGGCATGGACCGCTTCGTCAACCGCGACCGCTGACCTCAACAGAACCACGTCCCCGCTGCACATGGCCCGTAAGAGGCTCTCTTGGCCGCCTCCCCGGGCCATCGTGCGCAACAGCATGGTTCGCCATGCCTCACGTGTCGCGGCTCCTACCTCGCTTCTTACGAGCTGCCGGCGCGGTGTACGGCTCCGCGCCGCGCGTGGTGAGTCGCCATACACCGGCCCCTCTCTGACTGGCAGCGCTGCACATCGACGGCAAACACGCTGCTATCAGCTCGACGCGCTCATCGATTTTCGACTCCGCCGGCATCAAGAAGACCGACACACCGGCCTTGAGATACGCCTCGTACTCGTGCGGACGCTCGAATATCCGGAAATCCGTCGCGAGCACAGTCCAGCCTCGCTGACCTACCTTCGGCAGCCAGTCATCATCATCGGCCCCCAGCGCCTGATCCCTCGACCCGTACAACTCCGCAGGACTGTGAACGCGATAGCCGAGTCCGGTGAGCAGCCTGCGGATGGTTCGGCTGACACTGTTCTCGTCGAGGTAGAACTCAGGCGGCGTGGCCCACGAAGATGCGGGCGGCGGTTCGGACGTCCTCAACGGTGACTCCGAGCTCATCGGCTATCACCTCGAAGTCCTCCCCGGCCCTGACCATCGCGGCGACATCCGACACTCGGGTACGAGACTCCTCGAAAATAGGTTGCCCGAAAGATCTCAGCGGATCGACGACGATCTTCGAAGGCGCCCAGTGCCGCAGACGGAGCATCGCAGGGTAGCCGTCTTCCGCTCGCACGATGTACTGCAGATAGTCGGTCACGATCTCGCGGATCACCCGCTGCCCCGTGGTGCCCTCGATCAGCCCTTCCCCTTCCGGCGAAGTCTTCGAAAAGTCCCAGAGAACGTCGATGCCGTCCGTGGCCAGCTCCGGGGCGACGAGAACGTACTGCCCGAACTCTCGCTGGAGCCGCTCCAGCGCAGGGCGGATCTTGCGTGGCTTCACTCCTGCGGCCCGCAGCGCATCCAGGACGTATGCCTCTGCCATGGCCACGAAGGGAACGGTGGCCATGCGATGCTCGATCGGCTGCGGAAGAACGTGCAGCAGGGGACGGCCTCTTTCGTAGCCGCGCGCCCAGTGGTTGAACGTCTGCTGGGGGATGCCGAGGAAGCGGGCGGCGTCGCTCTGGTTGAGCAGACCGGTCCGAGTCCTGATGTCGTCCATGCCGCGCACCTCCTCTTTTGCTCGCAGTCATCTTCTCTCACCGACTCGGTGGGCGCACAAGGGCCCGCCGGTTGAACTCGTTCAGGGCCGCAACATTAGCCGCACTTTCGAGGGCACCGATGGCGATTGTGGTTATCCAGTGCGCGCACGGCATCACTTTCCGTAGGGAACACGAAGGCACCGGCGCCCTCCTGGACACCGCCACAGCTCCTGAAACTGGCTATCGCACCGGCTTCAGCGCCGCCTGGAGATGCACGACGCCCTCGCCGTACTTGTCGTCCAGCCGTTGCTGCAGTTCCTCGTCGGCCACCCAGACGCCCACGACCACCTGCTCCTTCATGATGTCGACGGAGGTCGAGGTGAAGCGCTGACCAAGATCGTCGCCGATGAACTCCTGGATCTGCCGGAGCGTTTCCTCGCTGCGCTGGGCCTGGCTGACGCAGAGTGCGCCGCCCCAGCTCTCCCGGACCCACGCCTCCCGGCCGGTCAGGTCGCCCGTGAACTTCACGTTCAGCACCAGCTTGGCCGGGTCGTTGGCGTACTTCTCCGACCACTCCCGCTTACTGCCGTCGTAGCCGGGGATCGAGTCCAGATAGCTCTGGTCGAGCCACACCCCGCCCACGGCTTCCTCGTTATCCAGCCGCTGCTTAGTCACCTGGAGCGCTTCCCGGGTGGCCTTGGCGGGATCGGCCGGCCGCCAGCCACCCTCCGGGACGGGGCACGGGCTGTCCAGGCTGTGCTCCTCCGATGCGCGCTCGACCGCCGCCCCTGGTGGTTCGGTCAGGGTCAGCCGGGAGCCGTCCCAGGTGCCGACCACCCGATACCAGCCCCACTTCGTACCCCGGACGCTCTCGTGCCGCACCTTGGACCAGTCCCAGCCGACGATGTCCGGCCCGCCGCACTGGGGTGGCAGCGACGTGGCCATCTCAGCGCACAGCTGCGGCCCGTGCTCGGGGCTCTCCAGGACGGAGACGGCGTCGGCCGCGTACGTGACCGGATTGTCGGCCGCCACCCCCGTGCCGCAGGCGGCCAGCACGAAGAGGGCGGGAAAGGCGACGAAGCGCATGACCTTCAGACGCGCGAGTACGCCGCGAGGTTCGAACGGTACGGTTGTCGGCTAAATCGGTGGTGGCGCCAGGTCACCTGGCTCCCCGTCTGGGCTGTGCCGAAGATCGAGCGTCTCGCGAGGCGGCAAGCCACGTGGCCATCAGCGGGACTCAAGCGTCTCCCGGAGAATCCGCACGGCCTTCGGCCCGACCCCGTGCAGCGCGTTGAGTTCCGAGTCCGAAAGCCCGGCGACCTGGTCGAGCGTGGTGATGCCGACGTTCGCCAGCGCCCGGGTGGCCGGCCGCCCGATCGCCTTGGGCAGGTCACCGACCTCGCCCGCGCCGGCCTTGTCGGCAGTGGACGCACGGGCCGCGACCTCCGGCGGCGCGCACGCGAGCCAGGCACGCCGCACCCAGTAGTTGAGAGCCTGTCCGTTGATGTCTTTGACAGGCAGGCGCACGAAGTCACCCGTCCGCTCGGCCGTCGCGTGCTGGGACACCATGTCCTCAGCCTCGGCTCCCGGCAACCGAAGGCACACGCGGGCATCCGCATCCAGCAAGGCGAACTCCTTGCCGTCCACGGCGAACACCGGCGCGCCGTCGACAGCACTTTCGACCACGTCAGAGTTGGAAAGCGCAGCCTTGCGGAACTGGGAGACCGTTGTCACCCCTCCACCTTGGCACACCGGGCGCCGCGGAAAGCTGCCCGAAAGCCGGCTGCGCTGCTCACCCGCCAGGCCGTGTCTCCCGGGCTGTTGGCAGGTCGCAAAGACCTTCCGTGGTGGCAGCCGAGGGCTCCTGACGGGAGTTGACCCGGAGTTCGAATCAGCTGGGTTCCTGGCAATCGGGCAGGGACCGGGGTGCGCGAGGGGGCGGTAGCTCCCTCGCCCGGGGGTGCGGGGGCCTGCCCCCCCACAGCACAGCCCGAGCCGCGTCGCGCGAAGCGCGTCCGACCGCGAGGACGATGCCGTTGAACCCCGGGGCCCGCCCGCCACAGCACACCACGAGAAGGATGTCGTTGAACGCGGGAACCACCCACCACAACGCGCCCCCGGGAAAGGCACTCAGGGCACGAGCACGGCGGCGACGATCAACCCCACCGCCACGGCGAAAGCCACGATCGAGTCGTACGCCCAGGTCACGCGGACCTGGCCCACCTCGTCCTTGCGGAGTCTCGCCTGCTCGGCCCGGGAGGTGATCTGCTCCCCCACCCAGTCGGCGTGGGTCTTGCCCGCCATCGCCTCGGCCGCCGCCTGCTCGCCCTTGGTGAGCACGGGCTCGGTCTGGTAGCGGCCGTGACGGACGGGGGCGGCGCCGCGGCGCACGGCCTTGGCGCGTTCGCGGGCCGAGGTCATCGGGGTCCACAGGCGCAGCGTCTGCGAGCCGGAGTGGGAGACGTTGATCGAGTGGGACACGGTGACGTCCTCGACCGAGGCCCACGGCACGAACGTGGACCGCAGCGGGGTGCGGCCCACGAGGCCGGGCTCGGTGAGGACGGTGGCCGGGCGGATGGCGACGACGTAGACGACGGCGGTGAGCACGCCCAGCACGGCGAGCGCGACCATGGACGGCTTGCCGCTGTAGCGGAGGGTTAGGTCGATGACGTTGGCCGCGACGAACGCCACCCAGATCCAGCCGAAGACGAAGGCGGTCTTGGAACGGAAGACCTGTTTCACGGCTGCCACTTGAGTTGCGCGAATCCGGGCTTGATGACGCCGTTGATCAGCGCGAGGCGTTCGTCGAACGGCAGGAAGGCCGACTTCATCGCGTTGACCGTGAACCACTGCAGGTCGTCCCAGCCGTAGTCGAACGCCTCGATCAGCTTGGCGAACTCCTGCGACACGGTGGTGGAGCTCATCAGCCGGTTGTCGGTGTTGACCGTGACCCGGAAGTGGAGGCGGCGCAGCAGCCCGATCGGGTGGTCGGCGATGGACGCGGCGGCGCCGGTCTGCAGGTTGGAGGTGGGGCACATCTCCAGCGGGATGCGCTTGTCGCGCACGTACGCGGCCAGCCGGCCGAGCTTGGCGGTGCCGTCGCCGGAGACGGAGATGTCGTCGATGATGCGCACGCCGTGGCCGAGCCGGTCGGCGCCGCACCACTGGATGGCCTGCCAGATGGACGGCAGGCCGAACGCCTCGCCGGCGTGGATGGTGAAGTGGGCGTTCTCCCGCTGGAGGTACTCGAACGCGTCGAGGTGGCGGGTGGGAGGGTAGCCCGCCTCGGCGCCGGCGATGTCGAAGCCGACGACGCCGACGTCGCGGTAGCGTACGGACAGCTCGGCGATCTCCATCGAGCGGGCCTGGTGGCGCATGGCGGTCAGGAGCGTGCCGACGCGGATGCCGCGCCCTTCGGACCCCTGGCGGAAGCCCTCCAGGACGGCCTGCACCACCTCGTCGAGGCTCAGCCCGTTGGTGGTGTGCTGCTCGGGGGCGAAGCGCACCTCGGCGTAGACGACGCCGTCGGCGGCCAGGTCCTCGGCGCACTCGGCGGCGACGCGGGCGAGCGACTCGGGAGTCTGCATGACGCCGACGGTGTGCTGGAACGTCTCCAGGTAGCGCTCCAGCGAGCCGGAGTCGGACGCCTCCTCGAACCACTGGCGCAGGTTGTCCGGGTCGGTGGTGGGCAGCCGGTCGTAGCCGGTGTCGCGGGCCAGGTCCACGATGGTCTCGGCGCGGAGACCACCGTCGAGATGGTCGTGCAGCAACACCTTGGGCGCGCGCCGGATCTCGTCAATCGTGGGGCTCATCCGCCCATGATACGAGTCACTCGTCGCGGTTGGCCGAATCAGGGCTGAAGGCGGGCAGGCACACCGCGACGTACTCGGCGCCTTCGTCGCCCACCCGGTAGCGGACCTTCTCGCCGGGCTCGGTCACGACGGTCTGGCCGGCGGACACCTCGGTGGTGCCGCCGGCGTGCTCGACCAGGACGGTGCCGCGCAGCACGAGCGTGTATTCGGTGAAGGCGGGGGCCTGGGCGGGCTCGTCCCAGCCGGGCGGGGCGACCATGTGGGCGATGGAGATCGCCTCGTCGCCGCTGTTGACGCGGCCCACGTGCTCGTCGATGAGCTTGCCGCCCGGCACCGGGATGCGTGAAGGTCCTTCGATCTTTCTCACCACCCGGTCAGTGTGCCACGTCGACCACCAGTCTGGGCGGGGCGGCGAGCTCGGTGACCTTGAAACCCGTGACGCCGGGCGCCAGCAGGGCGATGCCGACGACGCCTTCGAAGTCGCCGGTCTTGGCGATGCCGGTGATGCCCCCGGCCGCGGGCACGGTGGTGCCGTTCCAGGTGGGGGTGCCGTCCTCGGTGTGGGCGTTGGCGGGCACGAGCCGGATGTGCAGGGCGCGGCCGCCCTTCAGGTCGATCGGCCGGCCCGAGCCCTCCTCGTGCGACTCGCGGACCCAGCGCACGGTGTAGCCGGGGACGCCGCCCTGGAAGTCGACGACCACCCGGTCGAACGAGGGATGCCGGCCGAACCGCACCCCGGTGACCAGGGCGGGTTCGGCGTCGTTCCGCTCGACCCGGACGGGGGCGGTGGCGGTGGGGCCGGGGACGGGCGTGGCCGTGTGCGGCTCGGTGGCGGGCCCGGGGGACGCGGCGCTCTCCGCCGGGGTGTCCGCGGGAGGCGCCGTGCCGCAGGAGATCAGGACCGCGCCACACGCGAGGAACGCGACGGCGGCCCGTACGAACGGGGTCATGTGCACTGGATGCCCGGCGACCGCGCGTCCGATGCGCCGGCGACCTGATCGGCATCGGGGGACGCCCGGGAACCTCGGGGCACGATAGGTTCGGCGGTTTCGCGACCTCCCGTCTGGATGCGCGTGCATCTAACCATGATCTTTACGGCGTGGTAACCTCCGCGCATGGACGAGCGGTTCGTGGTCGACACCTGGCATGACGTCCTCTCCAAACACGCCAGGGCCATGTGCGCGCTGGAGCGCGAGCTGGGCGACAAGCACGGGCTGGGGCCCAGCGAGTTCGAGGTGCTCGACCGGATGGTCAGCCATGACAGGAAGCTGCGCATCCAGGAGCTCTGCGACGAGGTCCACCTGAGCCAGAGCGCGCTCTCGCGGGTGGTGGCCCGCCTGGAGAAGGCCGCGCTCGTGTCGCGCGGCGTGTGCGACTCCGACCGGCGGGGCGTGTTCGTGCGCATCACGGAGGAGGGCCGGGCCCGTCACGCGGCGGCGCTCCCCACCCAGCGCGCCGTCCTGGCCGAGATCTTCGACGACGCCGCCACGCCACTGAGCACCTGACTCCGGCTGTCAATCGTCGCTACTCTACGGCGATGCTCCTCATTCACGGATCATTGACGCTCGCGGTGGCCGCCGCGCTCACCGTGGCCCCGGCCACGACGGCGCACGAAGCGACCAGGACCGCGGACCAGGTCTTGCGGGTCTACACCAACAACATCGAGAACCTGGTGAGGAACAACGCCGACGGCTCCTGCACCCGGATCTCGGGCCCCGACCACCTCACCTCGATGCTGGTCGACGACAACGGCAAGACCGGCACGTCCGGCGTGCGGGCTCCCGATCTCCTGATCGTGCAGCAGGTGCGCGGCACCGGGCAGGCCACGGCCTACGCCGACCAGCTCTCGGCCAAGTTCGGCTATCCGGCGGGCACCTACAGGGCGATCGTGGCCTGGGACGACCCCGAGCAGTGGGGCGGCTCCCACCACTGCAGCCAGCAGTCGCTGGGCGACCTGAAGAAGCGCCAGACCAACGGGATCATCTACAACACCAGGACGCTGGGCCTCGCCGAGACCTCCAAGTACTGGAGCGCGGGCTGGCTGAAGCCCGGCACGTCCTACTCCGGCGGGGCCGGGTGCACGCTCTACAAGCCGCCGAGCAACGACGACGCCGCTGCCAACAAGCACAAGTGGAAGCGCACCAGCGCCATCGCCGCGAGGTTCACGATCAAGGGGACGGGGACGTCGGTCTTCGCCGCCTCCATGCACCTGCCGGAGCAGAACGGCAAGAACGCCTGCGCGGGGCCCGGCGACCCGGGCATCGCGAACTCCGGCATCAAGGTCGGCGCGGACGCCACGAGACTGATGAACGCCTCGGCCGTCCGCGTGATCGGGATCGACGCGAACCGCACCGGCATCGCCCGCACCACCCTCGGCGGCTTCGGCATGACCGGCTACGGGGCGAAGGCCACCATGGGCACCAGGAAGATCGACCACCTGTTCGTCAAGGGCGCCGTGCGGCCGTCACCCGTCGACCACACGGTGAACAGCACGAAGTCCAACCACCTGGCCCTGTACGCGTTCATCACGGTCTGAACCCACCCGAGCCCTGGACGGATCACCGAACCCGGCCGCGCCAGCGGTCGAACGCCGACGCGGCGGACCACCCTGCCGTTACGCGGTGACGCGGCCGATCACGAGGGGCAACTGCTCCCCCGCGGTCTCGCCCACCTCGTAACCGCCGTCCAGGGCCGCGAGCGCCCGCTCGAACCGCGCCGCCTCGTCGGCGTGCAGCGTCATCAGCGGCTGCCCTTGGCGCACCGGATCGCCGGGCTTGGCGTGCAGGGTGATGCCCGCGCCCGCCGACACCGGGTCCTCCTTGCGCGCCCGGCCCGCGCCGAGCCGCCAGGCCGCCAGGCCCACCGCGTAGGCGTCGAGCCGGGACAGCACCCCGGACGCCGGCGCCTCGACGGTCATCGTCTCGCCCGCCCGGGGCAGCGGCGCGTCCGGATCGCCGCCCTGGGCCGCGATCATGCGCCGCCAGGCGTCCATCGCCGACCCGTCGCCCAGCGCGTCGGCGGGGTCCTTGCCGGAGATCCCGGCCGCCTCCAGCATCTCCCGCGCGAGCCGTACGGTCAGCTCCACCACGTCGGAAGGCCCGCCGCCCGCGAGGACCTCGACCGACTCCTCGACCTCCAGGGCGTTGCCCACGGCCCGGCCCAGCGGCCGGTCCATGGCGGTGAGCAGCGCGACCGTGCGCACGCCCGCGTCGGTGCCGAGCGCCACCATGGTCTCGGCCAGCTCGCGGGCGCGCTCCGGGGTCTTCATGAACGCCCCGGAGCCGACCTTCACGTCGAGCACCAGCGCGCCCGTGCCTTCGGCGATCTTCTTGGACATGATCGACGAGGCGATGAGCGGGATGGACTCGACGGTGCCGGTGACGTCGCGGAGCGCGTACAGCTTCTTGTCGGCGGGCGCGAGCCCGGACCCGGCGGCGCAGACCACCGCGCCCGCCTCGCGGAGCACGCCGAGCATCTCGTCGTTGGACAGCGAGGCCCGCCAGCCGGGAATCGACTCCAGCTTGTCGAGCGTGCCCCCGGTGTGGCCGAGGCCGCGCCCGGAGAGCTGCGGCACGTAGGCCCCGCAGGCGGCGACCAGCGGCGCCAGCGGCAGCGTGATCTTGTCGCCGACGCCGCCGGTGGAGTGCTTGTCGGCGGTGGGCCGGTCGAGCGCCGACCAGTCCATGCGCTCGCCGGAACGGATCATCGCCTCGGTCCAGCCGGCGATCTCGCGCCGGTTCATGCCGTTGAGCAGGATCGCCATGGCCAGCGCGGCCATCTGCTCGTCGGCGACCGCGCCCTTGGTGTAGGCGTCGATCACCCAGTCGATCTGGGCGGCCGTCAGCTCGCCGCCGTCGCGCTTGGCGACGATCACCTCGATGACGTCCATCACGCCATCCGGGACAGGTCGTCGGGGCCGAAGGCGTACGGCAGGATCTCGGCCATCCGCTTGGGCCCGTCGACGGTCTCGACCAGCAGGTCGGCGCCGCCGAACTCCCACAGCAGCTGACGGCAGCGCCCGCACGGCATGAGCAGCTCACCGTGGCCGTCGACGCAGGTGAAGGCCACCAGCCGGCCGCCGCCGGACGCCTGCAGCGCGGACACCAGCCCGCACTCGGCGCACAGCCCCACGCCGTAGGAGGCGTTCTCCACGTTGCAGCCGGTCACCACGCGCCCGTCGTCGACCAGCGCGGCGGCGCCGACCGGGAACTTCGAGTATGGAGCGTAGGCGTGGTGCATGGCCTCCGCGGCCTCGGCGCGCAGTGACTCCCAGTCGATGCTCAATGCTGTTCCCCCCGTCGGTAGCGTACGCCGTCGGCCTTGGGCATCCGCAGCCGCTGCGACGCGACGAGGAGCACCAGCAGCGTGAGCACGTGCGGCGTGATGAAGACGAACTCGTTCGGCAGCCGGTCGACGGTCAGCCAGAGCCAGAAGAGCACGGCCGCGCCCACCATGGCGGCGCCCATCGCCGTGTAGTCCTTGACGGTCAGCGCCGACAGCCCGTCCGCCCGGCGGGCCCTGACGCCGAGGTAGATCAGCAGCAGGATCGCGCCCAGGAGCAGGAAGGACGTGATCGCCCCCTGGCTGCGCAACTGCAGGCCGTCGGCGTACCCGAAGAGCGCGGCGCCGGCCGCGAGCCCGCCGGGCCGCCAGTTACCGAAGATCATCGCGGCGAGGCCGATGAAGCCGCGCCCGGCCGTCTGCCCCTCGACGTACTTCGTGCTGACGAAGACCAGGAACACGCCGCCCAGCCCGGCGAACGCGCCGGAGATGACCACCGCGATGTACTTGATCCGGTAGACGTTCACGCCCAGCGACTCGGCCGCCCACGGGTTCTCGCCCGCGGAGCGCAGCCGCAGCCCGAAGGAGGTGTGCCAGAGCACGAAGAACGTCAGCGGCAGCATCAGCACGGCCAGGATGACCAGCACGTTCACGTTGTGCGTGAGCCCGCGCAGGATGCCCGCCACGTCGCCGATCAGGAACCACCTGGTGCTCTCCAGGCTGCCCAGCCAGTCGGGCCCGTCCGACAGCAGCGGCAGGCTCAGCTCGGGCGCCGCGGACGACATCGCGGGCGAGGTGGTGATGCCCGCGCCCGCCTGGTTGGCGGGGCTGCCCTCCTTGTAGAGCACCTCGGACAGGAACCGGGTGACGCCGGGACCGAGCAGGTTGATCGCCACGCCGCTGATGATGTGGTCGACGCCGAAGGTGACGGTGGCGATGGCGTGGATGAGGCCGCCGATCGCGCCCGCGAGCAGCCCGGCGACGAGCGCCGCGTAGGGGCCCCACTGGTAGCCGGCCCAGCCGGCGAACCACGTGCCGAGCACCATCATGCCTTCGAGGCCGATGTTGACCACGCCCGCGCGCTCCGCCCACAGGCCGCCGAGCCCGGCCAGCCCGATCGGCACCGCCAGCATGAGCGCGGCCGCGAACGTGCCGGACGAGGTGATCTCGTTGGCTCCGGTGATCAGGCGGATCAGCGCCACGAGCAGGATCGCCGCGGCGACGCCGACGAGCGCCAGATGGTACTTGCGGGTCCTGGTCATGCTGCCACCTCAACGGGAGTGTTCCTGCCGAGCGCCTGGGCGGCCCGCCGTTCCTCGCGCCGCAGCGCGATCCTGCTGGTGATCTCGTTGGCGATGACCACGAGGAGGACGATGGTGCCCTGCATGATCGTGATGACCGAGGGCGGCACGTCCGCGAACTGCAGCGGCCCCTGCGCCCGGTCGAGGAAGCCGAACAGCAGCGCGGCCACCGCGATGCCCGCGGGCTTGTTGCGGCCCAGCAGGGCCACGGCGATGCCGAGGAAGCCGAGGCCCGGGGTGAAGTTGGAGCCGAACGCGTGCTCGTCGCCGAGGATCTCGGGCAGGCCGATCAGTCCAGCGACCGCCCCGGAGAGCACCATCGCGGAGATGACCATCCGCTTCGGGTCGACGCCGGAGGCGAGCGCGGCCGGCGCGTTGAGGCCGCTGGCCTTGACCTCGAAGCCGAACCTGGTGCGCTCCAGCACCAGCCAGATCCCGACGCCGAGCAGGATCGCCACGATCAGGAAGCCCCACAGGCCGTCGCCGCGCGGCGCGGGCAGGCCGAACATCTCCAGCAGCACGTTCACGTTGGGGAACCACGCCGACTCGGGCAGCACGGGCGTGCTCGTGGTGAGCTGGCCCTCCGCCCGCTCGCCGGCGAACGGGCCGCGGACGAGGAACGCGGCCAGGTTGATCGCGATGTAGTTCAGCATGATCGTGGAGATGACCTCGTTCACCCCCCGGGTCACCTTCATCACGGCCGGGATCAGCGCGTACAGGCCGCCGGCGGCCGCCGCCACGATGATGATCACCGTGATCTGGATCGGCGCGGGCGCGACGAACGTCGAGCCGACGAAGGCGGCGCAGATGGCCGCGATGCGGTACTGGCCCTCGACGCCGATGTTGAAGAGGTTCATCCGGAAGCCGATGGCCACCGCCAGCCCGGCGATGAACAGCGTCACCGCCCGGTTGAGCATGTCGGCGATGCTGGTCGACACGGCCTTCTCGGTGGCGCCGAAGTTCAGGAAGGCGGCGAACGCGTCCGCCGGGCTGGCGCCCACGGCGACGATCGCCACGCTGGAGATGCCGATGGCCAGCACGATGGCCGCGACGGCGCCGGCGACGGTGAGCAGCGCCCTGAAGAGCCCCGCGGGCATCACGCCTCCTCAGTGCCGGTGATGGCACCGGTCATGTATCCGCCCAGCCGCTCTGGCGTGACGCCGGACGGGTCGAGCCGGGCGGCGAGCCGCCCTCGGTAGATCACGTACAACGTGTCGGACAGGCCGATCAGCTCGTCGAGGTCCGCCGAGATCAGCAGCACGGCCAGCCCGGCCGCGCGGGCGTTGCGCAGGTGCTCCCAGATGGCGGCCTGCGCGCCCACGTCGACGCCTCTGGTCGGGTGGGCGGCGATGAGCACCTTCGGCTCGCCGCTCATCTCACGGCCGACGATGAGCTTCTGCTGGTTGCCGCCCGACAGGGCCAGGGCCAGCGTGTCGACGCCGGGCGTGCGGACGTCGTACGCCTCGACGATGCGCTGGGTGTCGGCCCTGGACGCGCGCCGGTTGATCCAGAACCCGCGGCGGGCCGGGGGCCTGGTCTGGTGGCCGAGCACGCGGTTCTCCCAGAGGGACGCCTCCAGCAGCAGGCCCTGGCGGTGGCGGTCCTCGGGGATGTAGCCGATGCCCGCCTCGCGGCGGCGCAGCGTGGGCCAGGCGGAGATGTCCTCGGCGCCGAGCGTGAGCCCGCCGCGCGCCTGGCGGATGCCCATGATGGCCTCGATCAGCTCGGACTGGCCGTTGCCCTCGACGCCCGCGATGCCGACGATCTCGCCCTTGCGGATCTCGAACGACACCTCGTCCAGCAGGCGCCGCCCGCCCTGCGCCTCCATGGTCAGGCCGGACACCTTGAGCATGATGGTGTCGGTCACCGTGGACTCGCGGGTCTCCGGGGTGGGCAGCTCGCTGCCGACCATGAGCTCCGCGAGCTGGCGGGCGGTGGTGCCCGCGGGGTCGACGCCGGCGACCGTGGTGCCGCGCCGGATCACGGTGATCGCGTCGGCGATGCTGAGCACCTCGTCGAGCTTGTGCGAGATGAAGATGACGGTGAGGCCGCCGGCCTTGAGCTCGCGCAGGTTGTCGAAGAGCTCGTCGACCTCCTGCGGCACGAGCACCGCGGTCGGCTCGTCCAGGATGAGGATCCGCGCGCCGCGGTAGAGGACCTTGAGGATCTCCACCCGCTGGCGGTCGCCGACGCCCAGGTCCTCCACGAGCCGGTCGGGGTCCACCCGCAGCCCGTGGCGCTCGGCCAGCTCGTTGATGCGGCGGCGGGCGCCGGCCTTGTCGAGCACGCCGGCCGTGCCGGGCTCGGCCCCCAGCACGATGTTCTCCAGCACCGTGAAGTTGTCGGCGAGCATGAAGTGCTGGTGGACCATGCCGATGCCGACGGCGATGGCGTCGCTGGGGGTGCGGAAGGCGACCTCTTCGCCGTTGACCCTGATTGTGCCCTCGTCCGGCTTCTGCATGCCGTAGAGGATCTTCATCAGCGTCGACTTGCCGGCGCCGTTCTCCCCCACGATCGCGTGCACCGTTCCGGCGTCGACGGTGAGGCTGACGTCGTGGTTGGCCACGACACCGGGGAAGCGCTTGGTGATGCCCTCCAGCTGGACGGCTGGTGGAACCGCGGCGACGGTCTCGGCGTTCATCGGCCGCTCATTCGATCTCTCCTTGGCAGATACAGGCCGAAGGCCCGGGTCAGGGGACGCCGGGCCCTCGGGGAGGCATTCCTCAGATCACGGCTTGGTCGGGACCGTGATCTTGCCGTCGACGATGTCCTTCTGAGCGGCTTCGATCTTGTCCGCGATGTCGTCGATCTCACCGCCGGTGGTGGACAGGCCGACGCCGTCCACCTTGAGGTCGTAGATCACGTCGGTGCCGCCCTTGGCGCCACCCTGGAAGGCCTTGACGAACTCGAACACGCCCACGTCGACGCGCTTGAGCATGGAGGTCATGATGACCTCCTGGAGGTTGGTCTCCTTGACCGTCTGGCGCTGGTCGGAGTCGACGCCGATGGCCTTCTTCTTGGCCGCGGCCGCCGCCTGGAACACGCCGAGGCCGGAGTCGCCGGACGCGTGGTAGACGATCTCCGCGCCGTCCTGGTACATCTTCTCGGCCGCGACCTTGCCCTTGTCGGGGGCGCGGAAGCCGGTGAAGTCACCGTCGGGCGTGAGGTACGTCACGTCGATCTTGGCGTCGCTCTTGACCGACTTCACGCCGGCCTCGAAGCCCGCCTGGAACTTCTTGATCAGGTCGTTCTCGACACCGCCGACGAAGCCCACGTGGCCGCTCTCGGCCTTGAGCGCCGCCGCGACGCCCGCCAGGTAGGAGCCCTGCTCCTCGGCGAAGAGCAGACCCGTCACGTTGGTGGCGTTGGAGGCCGAGTCGACGACCGCGAACTGGATCTCCGGGTATTCCTCGGCGGCCTTCTTGATGTCCTCGCCGTAGGCGAAGCCGACGCCGATGATCGGGTTGTAGCCCGCGTCGGCCAGCTGGGTCAGCAGCTCGCCGCGGTTGGAGCCGTCGGACGCCGGGCTGAGTTCCTTGATCTCCGCGCCGAGCTCGGCCTTCGCCTTCTCCAGGCCCGCGTAGGCGGCGTCGTTGAACGACTTGTCGCCGCGTCCGCCGATGTCGAACGCGAGACCGACCTTGAGCGCGCCACCCGCGGGGGCGCTGCTGCTGTCCGCGGACGGCGCGGTGCTCGCCGTCGTCTCCCCGCCGCTGCCGCTGCCGCCACAAGCCGCGGCCGCCATGAGCATGGCACCGGCCAGCGTGCCGGTCGCCAACCTGCCGAATCGCTTGCTGAGCAAGGCGACTCCTTCCATTTCCCCGGCCGTCAAACTTCATCGCAGGCGCGAAGAAATGCACGGCAACCCTGCACGGAAGATAGTTGGTTGACCAGGCCATACCAAACCGGCACACAGGGTCGCAACCGCTCCGTTATCGACCTCAAGCGGGACTGTGACCTGGCCGCGCCCTCACCCACGTCCGGAAGCTTTGCCCAATTTTGGGCCTCGCCATCCGGTCCGAGGGGATCGATCATGACAGGGCATTCCCCCAACCGGGGCAACCACTCAGGAGTCCTGCATGCACCCCTGGAAGGCAATCGCCGTGCCGCTGGCCGCGGCCATGGTGCTCACCATGGCGTCCGCGCCGCCCGCGGCATCGGCGGACACCCCCGCCGTCAAGGTCGAGGGAGGCGCGACCCAACCGGTCTTCTCCCGCGCAGACGCGATCAAACAGACGGTCTTCGTCGAGGTGGCCGGCACCGACAGCGACGACGACGGCAGCCCCGACCGGGTCGCCGTCGACATCCTGCGGCCCAAGGAGACCGACCAGGGACTCAAGGTCCCGGTCATCATGGAGGCCAGCCCGTACTACGCGGGCGGCAACGACGTCGCCAACCACGTCGTGGACGTCGACGAGCACGGCAACCCGCTGCCCAGCACCCTGCGCGGGCAGTCCAAGCTGTCGAGCGAGCCGTTCGACTCCTACTACGACAACTACTTCGTGCCCCGCGGCTACGCCGTCGCCCTGGTCGAGAACCTGGGCAGCGGCCGCGCCACCGGCTGCCCGACCACCGGCGACCGCAACGAGACGGCCGGGCCCAAGGCCGCCATCGACTGGCTCAACGGCCGCGCCAAGGCCTTCGACGCCGCCGGCAACCCGGTCGAGGCCACCTGGTCCACCGGCAAGGTCGGCATGATCGGCGTCTCGTACAACGGGACCCTGCCGAACGCGGTGGCCGCGACCGGCGTCAAGGGCCTGGAGACGATCGTGCCGATCGCCGCGATCTCCTCCTGGTACGACTACTACCGGGCCAACGGCGGCGTGGTCGCGCCCGGCGGGTTCCAGGGCGAGGACGCGGACGTGCTGGCCAAGTACGTGCTCACCAGGGAGAACGGCCAGGAGGTGTGCGGCCCGGTCATGGACCACCTGACCGCCGCCCAGGACCGGGTCACCGGCGACTACAGCGACTTCTGGGACGACCGCAACTACCTCAACGACGTGCGCAAGGTGCGGGCCAGCGTCTTCCTCGTGCACGGGCTCAACGACTGGAACGTCAAGACCAAGCAGGCCGCCCAGTGGTGGTACGCGCTGGCCGAGCGGAAGGTGCCGCGCAAGATCTGGCTGCACCAGGGCACCCACATGAACCCGTTCAGCCTGCGCACCGCCGAGTGGCTGCGCCAGCTGCACGGCTGGTTCGACCACTGGCTGTACGGGATCGACAGCGGGATCATGCGTGAGCCGCAGGCCGACGTGGAGATCGCGGCCGGTCAGTGGGGGCAGCACAGGTCGTGGCCGCTGCCGGGCACCGCGCCGGTGCGGCTGTGGATGGGCTCGGACGCGAAGCTGGGCCTGCTGCCGCGACCGCTCTCGGCGCGCGAGTCGTTCGTCGACCAGAAGACCCGCACGGCGGAGCAGCTGGTGGAGACCGCCCCGGCCGCCGACCCGAACCGGCTGGCCTACCTCACCGGGGCGTTGCCGACGGACGTGCGGATCTCCGGCACACCGGAGGTCACCGTGCGGGCCTCGCTGAAGAACGGCTCCTCGCCGTTCCTGACCGCGCTGCTCGTGGACTACGGCACCGACACGCGGCCCGACGGCAGGCTGCTGTCGACCGGCGAGGAGTACTGCTACGGCCAGGGCGTGCCGGGTGACACCGGCTGCACGGTGCTGCGCCGGCTGGGCACGGCCGAGACCGCGTACAAGATCGTCACCCGGGGCTGGCTGGACGTGCGCAACCGGAACCGGGCCGACCGGACGGAGCCGGTGCGCGCGGGCAAGGAGTACAGCTTCACCTGGGACTTCCAGCCCCAGGACTACCTGTTCAAGAAGGGGCACAGGATCGGCGTCGTGATCATCTCGACCGACCACGACTACACCCTGCGCTACCCGGCGGGCACCGAGGTGACGCTGTCGCCCGGCCGCTCGTCGCTGCGGCTGCCGGTGGTCTTCGGCCGGATCTCCTGACATGGGACGGCGGCGGGAGACCGGAGTCTCCCGCCGCCGGACCGTGTCTCGTCAGGCCAGCGCCGAGGTGATCTCGTCAGCGGCCGGCACGTGGGTGCTCTCGAACAGCGCGGTCAGCGCGGTCGTGGCCATGACCCGCACGCCCATCGCGATCGCCCGCTCGTCGATGTCGAACGTGCCCTGGTGGATGTCGTAGGTGACGCCGCTCTCCGGGGACCGGGTGCCGAGCCGGGCGAAGGCGCCCGGGATCGACTCGAGGTACCAAGCGAAGTCCTCGCCGCCGAGCGACTGGTGGGTGGACACCACGGCGCCCGCGCCCAGGGCGCGCTCGGCGGCCTCGGACAGCATCTGCACGCAGCCCTCGTCGTTGACCACCGGCGGCACGCCGCGGGTGTATTCCATCGTGGCCTCGATGCCGTACGCGCCCGCGACCGACTCCAGCAGCGTCTTGATCAGGTCAGGGGCGGCGTGCCAGGCGTCCTCGTCGAGGCAGCGGACCGTGCCCTCGGCCACGCCGCCGTCGGGGATCGCGTTGGCGGCCGTGCCGGCCTCGACGCGGCCCCAGACGAGGCTGAGCGAGGAGCGCGGGTCGATCCGGCGCGACAGCGCGGCGGGCAGCTCGGTGAGCACCTTGGCCAGCGCGAAGACCAGGTCGGCCGTGAGGTGCGGGCGGGCGGTGTGGCCGCCGGGGCCGGACACCCGGATGACGACCTTGTCGCAGGCGGAGGTGATCGGGCCGCTCTTGAGACCGAGCTGGCCGACGTCGACGCGAGGGTCGCAGTGGAGGCCGAAGATGCGGTCGACGCCGCTGATGCCGCCCTGGGCCATGACCTCGAGCGCGCCGCCGGGAAGCTCCTCGGCGGGCTGGAAGATCAGCCGCACCCGGCCGGGCAGCAGCCCCGCGGCGGCCTGCTGGGCGAGGAAGAGCGAGGCGCCGAGCAGGATCGTGGTGTGCACGTCGTGGCCGCACGCGTGGCAGGCGCCGGGGACGGTCGAACGGTAGGGCACGCCCTTCTCGTCCTGCAGGGGCAGCGCGTCGATGTCGGCGCGCAGCGCGATGGTGGGGCCGTCGCCGCTTCCCACGTCGCAGATGAGACCCGTGCCACGCGGGAGCACCGTCGGGGTCAGCCCGGCGGCCACGAGCCGCTCCGCGACCCGCTGGGTCGTGCGGTATTCGGCGAAGGCCAGCTCAGGATGCATGTGCAGGTCGCGGCGGAACGCCACGAGATCCTGCTCGGTCTCCACCAGGAACGCGTCGAGTTCCCCTCGAAGCTCACGCCCCTGCATCAGTCACCATCCCGTCCCGTGCCGTGCGCCGTCGACTACCCGGAAATCACACGGCCAATAGCGCCGTATCGAGTACTTGTCCCAACTGTGGTCGGCTGTTCGATCGGAGCAGCCGTCCGGCGAATCGAGATTGCCGCACACCCGGAGGTCTTCGGGGATCGTCAGCGCGGGGCACGACTCTCGGTCGCCTGTTGAGGACAACCGCCACAGCCCGGATCACAGCGGTCGGCCGTGGAACCTGGCGATGCTCCGACTTTATCCCTCTCACGAGGCTTCGCGCTGACGACTACACCAAAAGTTAGCCGACGGCATGCCCGTAACCATGGACGGTCACGGAGAGTGACAGGTCAACTGACCTGAAAATAGTCACAAGGGATCACTAGATCATGACCCGCGGCCGCCACTCCCAAACGTGGTGACCGATTCCGAATCGCGTCACCTTCAGCCATGGCGATAACACTACCGCGCTGGCTGCATTTGGGAGAATTGCGTGTTTCACTCGCTATATGATCACTAACATCCCGTTCGGGGAGAAGTATGCCGGGTTGAGCATCTTCGAGCCGGGCCAGGGCACCCTGGTGGTCGTACCTTCGCTCTCCCTGCCCCAGGATGAGCTCCGCCGCATCACGGGCGCGCGATGCTACGAGGAGCGTCTGCTCTTCTTGTTGCTGACGCTACGCGAGCCCGCGGTCAATGTGATCTACCTGTCGTCCGCGCCGATCGATCCGGCCATCGTCGACTACTACTTGGGATTCCTGCCCGATCCGGAGGAAGCCGCCAAGCGGCTCACGTTGATCAGCCTCGACACCCCGGACGCGCAGCCCCTCACCCGGACGTTACTCTCCCGTCCCGATGTCCTGGAGCGGCTGCGCGCCGCGATCGACGGCGACGCCTGGCTGGTCCCCTTCGTGCTGAGCGAGCTGGAGGAACGGCTCGCCTCGCTACTCAGCGTTCCCCTCTACGGCCCGGCCACGTCGCTGGCCTACTACGGCTCCAAGAGCGGCTCCCGGGAGATCGGCACCGAGGCGGGCGTGCCGATGGCCCGCGGTTTCCGCGACCTCTATACGCTCGCCGAGATCGAGGACGCGATCGAGTCGCTGCCGGGCGAGCGTCTGATCGTCAAGCTGAACGACGCCTACTCCGGCCTCGGCAACGCCATCGTGCCCAGGGGCGACCTGCGGGGCACCAGCTTCGCGGCCGAGGGCGAGACCTGGGCCACCTTCGCCGCCAAGGTGCGCGAGCGCGGCGCGGTCGTCGAGGAGTTCATCGAGCACCGCCCGCTCTACCACCCGAGCGCGCTGGCCCGCATCTCCCCCGGCGGCGACTACGAGGTGGTCGCCACCCACGACCAGGTGCTCGGCGGCCCGAACAACCACGTCTACCAGGGCTGCATGTTCCCGGCCGCGCCGGAGTACCGCTCCGAGGTCGGCGACTGCGCCGGGCGCATAGCCGGAGCGCTGGCGGCCAAAGGCGTGATCGGCCTGTTCGGCATGGACTTCTTCGCCATGAAGACCGACGCCGGCTACGCGGCGCTGCTGTGCGAGATCAACCTGCGCATCGGCGGCACCACCCACCCGTACGGGGCCGCGTTGCTGACGACCGGGGCCACGTACGACCCCGGCACCGGGCTGCTGATGGCCGAGGGCCGGCCCAAGTACTACACGGCCACGGACAACTGCGCGGCCGACTGCCTGCGCGGGCGCACCCCCGGGCAGGTGCTGCGCCAGGCCGAGCGGCTCGGACTCGGCTTCGACCACGACAGCCGCACCGGCAACGTCTTCCACCTGCTCGGCGCCATCCCCGAGCACGGCAAGCTCGGCTTCACCTCGATCGCCGACTCCCGCGAGCAGGCGGACGAGCTGCACCGCCGGACCCGACGCGCCCTCTGTGGCTGATTCCTCACCGATTCTGTGCATTAATAAACGAAGTCACGTATGGGCTGGAGGGGCGCTCCGGTGAATCCGTACTTCGTCATCAAAGACCCGCGCAGCCGCGCCGGTCTGCGTCTGAGCGCGTCCGCCACGTCCCAGGAGCGGCTGGCCTTCCTCAACGAGGCGAGCAGCCGCATCGGCAGCACGCTCGACCTCCAGCAGACGTGCCGCGAGCTGATGGACGTCGCGATCCCCCGGCTGGCCGACACCGGCGGCGTCATGGTGCAGGAGCGGCTCATCACCGAAGGCGAGTTCCCGGCCCGCGCGAAGGACGGCTCGGCCCTGGTCAGACGCGTGTCCACGGCGGTGGCGACGCACAACCCGTGGGAGTGGGACGACGCGTTCCCGGTCGACGAGGTCTGCGTCTATCCCCCGTACCTGCCGCAGGGGCAGGCCATGGCCACGGGCGAGACCGTGCTCGTGCCCAGGCTGGACCGCGCCGTCGGCGAGGAGAACGCACAGGCGTTCCAGCGGCCGATCATCGCCAGGCTGCTGCCCGGGAGCTCCTTCCTCGTGGCGCCGCTGCTCGCCAGGGGCAACGTGCTCGGGTTCCTGGTGCTGCTGCGCCGCGACTGCAGCGAGCCCTTCCAGGAGTCGGACGTCCCGCTGGCCGAGGAACTGGCCGCGCGGACCGCGATCTGCATCGACAACGCCCGGCTCTACGAGCGCGAGCGGCGCACCGCGCTCATGCTGCAGCGTTCCCTCCTGCCGACCGGCCTGCAGCGGTCCCCCGGCCTGGAGATCGCCTACCGCTACCTGCCGGCGAGCGACCTGGCCGAGGTGGGCGGCGACTGGTTCGACGTGATCCCGGTGACCCCGGAGCGCACCGCGCTGGTGGTCGGCGACGTGATGGGCCACGGCATCCGCGCCGCGGCGACCATGGGCCAGCTCCGCACCGCCACCCAGACGCTGGCCAGCCTGGACCTCGACCCGTCCGAGCTGCTGTTCCGGCTCAACCACGTGGCCCAGCAGCTCAGCTCCGACCAGATCGCGACCTGTCTGTACGCGACGTACGACCGCACGTCCGGCAAGATCGCCATGGCCAGCGCGGGACACCTGCCGCCGGTGCTGGTGGAACCCGCCGGCCAGGCCGCGACGGTGCCCGTCGTCCCGGGCCTGCCGCTCGGCGTCGACGTCGAGACGTGGGAGACCTGCACCGTCGACCTGCCTCCGGGCGGCCTGCTCGCCCTCTACACCGACGGCCTGGTGGAGAGCAGGGAGCAGAGCATCGACCAGGGCCTGTCGGGTCTGTGCACGCTGCTCAGCGGTCCGCCCCGGGGGATCGAGCGGATCTGTGACCTGATCATCAACGCGCAGCGGCCGACGGACAAGCGCGACGACATCGCGCTACTGCTCGCCAAGGCCTCCTGATCGCCGCCCGCGCAGGCCGCGCCACCCGATGACGCCCAGCACGATCGCCAGCACGATGTTGACGGCGATCAGGATGCCGTGCACCACGTAGAAGCCGGTCTCGTGCCCGTCCTGGAGGTTGAATCCCAGGTTGATCCACTCGAAGATCATGAACGCGGCGAGCGCGATGAGGAATCCAGCGATCTTTCGTGACATGACCATCTCTCTAGCGTCTGAAGCGGATCTTCAGGGGATGTGTCGGCACATGAGCGACAACACGAAGCTACGCTGAGTTCGCGATGTGGATGAAACTGGTGCCAGTCACGGCACTCCTCGTGGCGGTGACCTTCACCGGGGCGGCCCAGGCGTCCCCGGCCCCGACCCAGACCCCGACCCCGCCGCCGCCGGTCGGCGGTGACCTGCTGGCCGGTCGCGGCCTGATCAAGCCCGTCGGGTTCAAGGCGCCCCCGAAGACCAAGGCGACCGCGTACGTGATCGCCGACCACGAGACGGGGCAGGTGCTGGCGGCGAAGGACCCACACGGCCGCTACCGCCCGGCCAGCACGCTCAAGATGCTCACCGCGGCCACGCTGATCCCCAAGCTCGACAAGACCCTCAAGGTCAGGCCGAGCCGCAACGCCGTCAACCAGGAGGGCAGCGCCGTCGGCCTGCAGACCAGGCCCATCTACACGGTGGACGACCTGTTCAAGGCCCTGATGATGTCGTCCGGCAACGACGCGGCGATGGCGCTGGCCGAGGCGAACGGCGGCCTCGACAAGACCATGCGCGACATGAACGACGAGGCCAAGCGGCTGCAGGCCAACGACACCGTGGCCAAGACGCCCAGCGGCCTGGACAAGCCCGGACAGAGCAGCTCCGCCTACGACCTGGCGCTCATCGCCAGATCCGGCCTGTCCGACAAGGACTTCCGGCGGTACGTGAGCACCAAGACGGCCAAGTTCCCCGCGCCGAAGAAGTGGTACGAGATCAGCAACCACAACAAGCTGCTCTGGCGCTACAAGGGCATGATCGGGGTCAAGAACGGCTGGACGACGAAGGCGCAGAGCACGTTCGTCGGCGCGGCCACCCGCGACGGCCACACGATCATCGTGTCGATCATGAAGCACGAGGGCTACTTCTGGGAAGAGGTGGCCGACCTGCTCGACTGGGGCTTCGCCGCCCGGGGCAAGGCGACGCCGGTCGGCCGGCTCGTCGACCCGCTGCCCGACGAGCCGGCCCAGCAGGCGGCGCCGGTCGCCACGTCCCACGCCACTCCGTCGCCCAGCCGGAAGCCGATGATGGACGCGGCCGCGTCCGAGCAGGACGCGAGCACGCGCACGATGGGTTCCGTGGTGATCGGCGGCGGGCTGCTGTTCGGGCTGGTCTGGCTCGGCTACGGCATCCGCCGCAGGCGCAGGAGGCTATGACGGCCCGGCCGGCTCCGGCGTGCCCGCCGAGGGCACGGGCGAGGGCGCGGGCGGCGGGGCGCCTCCGGCCGTGGCGGTCCACGCGGCCACGTACAGGATGAGCCGGGTGGAGAAGTTGATCCACAGCAGCAGGCCGACCATGACCGCGAACGCGCCGTAGATCGGGTTCGACAGCGTCCCGGCGAGCAGCAGCGAGGCGAGCTGCTTGAGCACGCCGAACCCGATCGCGCCGAGCAGCGCGCCCCGGGCGAGCACCCGGAACGGCTGGACGGGCCTGGCCACCCAGCCCAGCGCGATCATGAACAGCACCCAGTCGGCGGCGACGCTGCCCGCCAGGCCGACGAGCCCCGTCAGCACCGTCACCACCGGCGAGCTGCCGCCGAACAGGAAGTTCGCCACCATCGTGGTGGCCTGCGTCGCCAGCCCGCCGACCAGCACCGACACGATGAGCGTCACGCCCAGCATGAGCAGCGACGCCAGGTCGCGCAGCTTGGCCCTGACGAACGAGAACGCCGGCGAGGTGGTCATGGAGATCTCGCGCAACGCCCCGCGCAGCGCGTCCACCGCCCCGAGCCCCGCGTACAGCAGGCCCAGGAGGCCGATGACGCCCGCGGTCGTCTTGGCGTCCTTGATCGCCGTCAGGTCGAGCTGCCCCGCCAGACCGGGCAGCCGCTCCGTGATCGCCGTCTCCAGCGCCCCCGCCACCGTCGCGCTGACCGTCACCACATACCCCAGCAGCGCGAACGCCAGCGCGATCAGCGGGAAGAAGGACAGGAACGCGAAGTACGTCACCCCGCCCGCCAGCCGGTCGCCGGACTGCGCCTGGTAGCGCTGGACGGTCTTGATGAGGTGGTCGACGGACGGCCTGCGCACGCGCCAGCCTTCCACCATCCGCCTGGCCCGGTTCTTGATGGACCGGATCCGCTCGGTCAGGCTCACGCTCACGCCCCAGACCTGCCCTGGAGGCGACGTTCGTATCCTTTCGGCGATCATTCCGCGCCGGGGGATTTCCCGTTGGACGGACCTCTCAGGGACCTGGCGGGCCTTTGTCGATCTTCGGCGGATTGCAGGCGGCGGAGACCGTGCGCAGCGACGACTTCCGCGGCCTCCGCCTCCTGCGGCGCCGTCTGGGCGACCGGATGAAAGCGGGGTTCGTCCTCTACTGCGGGCCCGAGTCGCTGAGCTTCGGTGACGGCATGGCCTGCCTGCCCGTCTCCGCGCTGTGGACCACTCCGGCTTGACACGGGCCGCAGGGCGGGAAACTGGAAGGGTGACCACCGAGAAGGGCTCTCCGCCGCCCATCAGCCCCTCCATCATCGTGCTGACGCTGGCGCGCCGGGTCGAGACCGAGCTCGGCGCCGCTCTCGCGCCGCTCGACCTCACCGTCACCCGGCTCGGGCTGCTCGGGCACATCGCCGCCGTGCCGGGCGTGTCGTTCAGCGACCTGGCGCGCATGTCGGGCACCGCCGTGCAGAGCGTGCACTCCGCGGTGAAGGCCCTGGTCGCCGCCGGCCTCGTACGCGACAGCAACGCCCGCGCCGGCTCGGCGTCCACGATCGAGCTGACCCCCGAGGGGCGGCGGCTCCTGGCGGCGGCCGAGCAGGCCATCGGCGACGTCGACGACCTGCTGTTCGGGTCCTCGGCGGACCCGATCCAGCGACAGCTCGCCGCCGCCATCCGCGCCGCCTTCGCCCCCTGACGCGCGTTATGCCGCTGGTCGATGGCGGGGTCCGTGCGGCGGTCGCGCTCGGCTGCGACGAGAGATGAGTCAGTACGCGCGAAGGTCGCCTTGAAATATTCGCCTAGACGAATGTATTCTCAACGGCATGACCGAGAACATCGAACGAATCGTTGCCGCATCGCCTGCCCGCGTCTGGGAGCTCTGGACGACCGCGGAGGGCATCTCGTCGTGGTGGGCGCCAGAGGGCTTCCGCACTGACGTCACGAAGCTTGACCTCACGCCGGGCGGTGAGCTGGTCTACACCATGACGGCGGTGGCGCCGGAGCAGATCGCCTTCATGGAGCAGCACGGGATGCCGCTCTCGACCGAGTCCCGCAAGTACTTCACCGAGATCGCCGAACCTCACCGTCTCGCCTACCAGTCGGTTGTCGACTTCGTGCCCGACCATGAGCCGTACGAGCATCTGACGGTCGTCGAGCTCTCGTCCGTCGAGGGCGGCACGCGTATCGTCATGCAGGTCGAGCGGATGCATGACGAGGTGTGGACGCAGCGGCTGCTCGCGGGGCGCGCCAACGAGCTGGACAATCTGGCGGCCCTCGTCGCGGAGAGCTGAATGAGCGAGGGCATCCAGCCCATGCTCGCGGCGATCGCCGAGCCCACCCGGTTCCGCATCGTGGAGCTGCTGTCGACGCGCGCGTGTACGGTCGGCGAAGTCGCCGAGGGCATCGGCGCGCTGCAGCCTCAGACGACCAAGCACATCCAGGCGCTCGAGGCTGCCGGCGTCATCCGGGTGCACAAGCTCGGGCGCAGGCGGGTCGCTCGACTCGACCGCGCATCCATGTCCATGCTCTCGTCGTTCTTCGGGCGGCTCGCCGTGCCCGACCCGGATGACGCCGTGCTTGAGAGCTACGAGGCGTCGATCGGGCGGGAGGAGGCTCGCCGGCCTGGCGACGACGGTGCCCGTGTCCTCACCTTCGAGCGGGAGCTGCCGTTTCCCGCGGCGGTGGTGTGGGATGCCTGGACCGACGCCGAGCAGGCCGCACAGTGGTGGGCGCCTCGTCATTTCCACGTCGACGTGTTCGACATCGCGCCGCAGGAGGGCACGCCGATCCGCTTCGTGCTGCACGAGGGGGATGGGGCGACTTACGAGTCCGTGGGCCGGGTCGTGGAGGTGCGGCCGCGCCGGCAACTGGTGTTCACGCTCGCCCCGGTCGACGCCACCGGAGTGCCGCTCTTCTCGGCCCGTCACACAGTGTCGCTGACAGAGGAGGACGGGATGACGACGGTCCGCCTCCGTATCGTGGTGTCCGAGGTCCGCGCTGAGGCGGCCCCGATGACCGCAGGGCTTGAGCCGGGGTGGAACCAGCTGCTCGACGGTCTGCGACGCTCGCTCGCCGCACGTTGACGGCTCGGTGCGGTCGAGGAGGTGTGGCGATCGACGACGTGCGCGCACTCGGCTCCAAGCTCGGGCCTTCCTCCCGGGCTACGTGTGCAGCCGTCTGAAGTTCCGGGTCAGGCAGGTCGTCGACGTCGTTCTCCCTCGATGGACCCGTCAGGGGCTTGGATTCCCGCCTGAGGAGCGCGCGGCGCTCCCACGGGGTGCGCGCCCCCTTCGCGTATCCGCCGGAGGGGCGTCGTGCGTGCATCTGTTCTGTGCCCGGAGAGACCCCTGATGGGTCGCCACCGATACAAGCGCACCCCCGACCAGCCGCCTGCGCACCGCGAGAGTGAGGTGCCCGTGGTGCTCCCGCACGTCGTGATGACGATCGCCGACGACGGAGCCATGACCGTGACGGTCGATGGGCAGACGTAAGAGCTGGAGCCGTATGCGCCACCGTGGAGTCAGGAAGCGTTCGCCGTGCTCATCGACCAACTCCTGAACCTGCGGCAGTGCCCGATCCGCGTCGAGGTCCGCGAAGCAGACGGCACCGGTCGTCCATGCCCGGCGATGACACGCGCCTGGTGACGTATCTCTCGGCCGTGGGCGCAGGTTCACTTCCGGCCTCAGGACATCAACCGACTTCTGCTGCCCGTCCCCTGCCAGGAAACCCCGATCCCAACGCCTCTGGGCAGGGAGGGGCGACAGCTCCTGGGGGGACGCCCGAGCTGTGGAGGCGCGAAGCGCCGGGGGCGAGGACCTTTCGCGCGCCGGAGGCGCGCTTGGGAAGGACAGCCTGAGCTGGTCGCCGCGAAGCGGCTGTCGGCGAAGCCCTTGTCGCGCCGGAGGCGCTTGATAGTTTGGGCCGGGGCGTCGCGGAGCGACCGGGGGTGAAGCGCCGGAGGCGCCCCGGGAAGAGCGGTGGGGTGCCGGCTAGGCGCCCGGGAGGAAGCCGACCCGGTCGCGGACTTCGGCCATGGTGCGCCGGGCCACCGCACGGGCGCGCTCCGCGCCCGAAGCCAGCATCCGGTCCAGCTCGGCCTCGTCGGCCAGCAGCTTCTCGGTGCGCTCGCGGATCGGGGTGAAGGCGTCGATGACCGCTTCGGCGACGTCCTTCTTGAAGGTCCCGTAACCCTGCCCGGCGTAGCGGGCGACCAGGTCGGGGATCGGCGTGCCGGTCAGCGCGGACTGGATGCGCAGCAGGTTGGAGATCCCCGGCTTGGCCTCCTCGTCGAAGCGGACCTCGGTCTCGGTGTCGGTGACCGCCCGCATGATCTTCTTGCGCAGCGGCCCGGGCTGCTCCAGGACGTCCAGGATGCCCGCGGGGCTGGAGGAGGACTTGGACATCTTGGCCGACGGGTCCTGCAGGTCGGTGATCTTCTCGACCTCTTTGAGAATGAACGGCTCGGGGATCGTGAAGGTGTCGCCGAAGCGGTGGTTGAAGCGCTGGCCGAGGTCGCGGGTGAGCTCCAGGTGCTGCTTCTGGTCGGCGCCGACGGGCACGCTGTTGGCCTGGTAGAGCAGGATGTCGGCGGCCTGCAGGATCGGGTAGGTGAACAGGCCGACGCTGGCCGCGCTCTCCCCGAACTTGGCCGACTTGTCCTTGAACTGGGTCATCCGCGCGGCCTCGCCCATGCCGGTCTGGCAGTTGAGTATCCAGGCCAGCTCGGAGTGCTCGCGGACGTGGGACTGCACGAACACGGTGGAGCGTTCCGGATCGAGCCCGGCGGCGAAGAGCTGGGCCGCGGCGACGCGGGTGCGGCGGCGCAGCGCGGCGGGCTCGGTGGGCACGGTGATCGCGTGCAGGTCCACCACGCAGTAGAAGGCGTCGTGGGTCTCCTGCAACGTGACCCATTGACGAACCGCACCCAGGTAGTTGCCCAGGTGGAAGGAGTCCGCGGTGGGCTGGATGCCGGAGAGAACACGAGGTCTGGCCATGACAGGTAATTGTGTCAGGTATCCGCTTCGGGCGGCGACTCCACGACAGGGCGGCGTTTCACCCGCACCTTGGCGATCCGGCGGCCGTCGAGCTCGATGACGGTCAGGTCGAAGCCGCTCGCCTCGACGACGTCGTTCACCTCGGGCACGCGCCCGAGCATCGCCATGACGAAGCCGGCCAGCGTCTCGTACGGGCCGTCGGGCAGGCGGATGCCGGTCTCGTCGGCGAAGTCGTTGAGGTTGGTGAGCCCGTCGATCTCCATCACTCCGGCGGGCAGGATCACGGACTGGTCCTCGACGTCGTACTCGTCCCTGATGTCGCCGATGAGCTCCTCGACCAGGTCCTCCATGGTGACGATGCCCGCGGTGCCGCCGTACTCGTCGATGACGATGCACATGTGCTGGCCCTCGTCGCGCATCTCGGAGAGCGTGTTGAGCAGCCGCTTGGACGCGGGCACGAACTTGGCCGGCCGGATCGGCACCAGCTCGCTGAGCGGCTCGGTGCGGCCGGTGAGCACGGGGTCGAGCAGGTCCCTGACGTGCACGAAGCCGATGACCTCGTCGTAGGACTCGCGGTAGACGGGGAAGCGCGAGTGGGGCAGCGCGGCGGCCAGCACCGCCGCCTCGGCCAGCGGCGTGTCGGCCTCCATGAACTCGACCTCGGTGCGCGGCAGCATGAGCTCGCGGAGCTGGCGCTTGCCTGCGGCGAACACCTCGGCGATCAGGTTGCGCTCGTCGGGGGTCAGCTCGGCGTGGCCGACGACCATGTCGCGCAGTTCCTCGGTGGTGACCTCCTCGCGGTCGGCCTGCGGGTTGCCGCCGAGCAGCCGGACGACGCCGTCGGTGGACTTGGACAGCGCCCAGATGACGGGCCGCGACAGGGCGGCGAGGCGGTCGAGGAACGGGGCGACGACCAGCGACAGTCCTTCGGCCCGCTGGAGCGCGAGTCGTTTGGGGGCGAGTTCTCCGAGCACGAGGGAGACGTACGAGATGGCCAGGGTGACGAGCACCAGGGCGAGCACGCCGGCGATGGCGACGGGCACGCCCCAGCGTTCGAGCAAGGGGCTGAGCTGCCCGCTGAGCCGGTCGGCGCCGAACGCGGCCGAGAGCATGGTGGCGACGGTGACGCCGATCTGCACGGCCGACAGGAAGCGGTTCGGGTCGCGGGCGAGCTTGGCCACGCGTTCGCCGCGGCGGCCTTGTTGGGAGAGCTTGCGCACCTGGCTCTCGCGTAGCGAGACCATGGCTATCTCGGCGGCGGCGAAGAACCCGCCGATCAGGATGAACAGCAGGACCACGGCGATGTTGGCCGCGACGGTGTCAAACATGGTGGTTGGCAGCGTATACGGGCCTCTTGCCGCGTATGCTGAACGGCAAGCCGTACAAAATCAAACATATTCGAACTGGAGTCAACATGAGGCTGCTGGTCACCGGAGGGGCAGGATACGTCGGCAGCGTCGTCGCGGCGCAGCTCGTGGAGGCGGGCCACGAGGTCGTCGTGCTCGACGACCTGTCCACCGGCCACGCGGACGCGGTGCCGGACGGCGCGACGTTCGTGCGGGCCTCGATCGAGAACGCGGGGCCGGCGCTCGACGGCGTCGACGCGGTGCTCCACTTCGCCGCCAGGTCGCTGGTCGGCGAGTCGGTGGAGAAGCCCGGACTCTACTGGGCCCACAACCTCGGCGGCACGCTGGCGCTGCTGGAGGCGATGCACGAGCGCGGCGTCCGCAAGATCGTGTTCTCCTCGACCGCGGCCACGTACGGCGAGCCGGAGCAGTCGCCGATCAGGGAGAGCGACCCCACGCGCCCGACCAACCCGTACGGCGCCTCCAAGCTGGCCGTCGACACCGCGCTGACGGCCTTCGCCGGGCTGCGCGGGCTGGGCGCGGTCAGCCTGCGCTACTTCAACGTGGCCGGCGCCTACGGCCGCTACCGCGAGCGTCACGCGGTGGAGACCCACCTCATCCCGAACGTGCTCAAGGTGGCCACCGGCGAGCGCGAGTCGGTCAGCGTGTTCGGCACCGACTACCCGACGCCCGACGGCAGTTGCGTGCGCGACTACGTGCACGTCGCCGACCTGGCCAGGGCCCATCTGCTGGCGCTCGGCGCCTGCCGAGAGGGCGAGCACCAGATCTACAACCTGGGCAACGGCACGGGGTTCTCGGTGCTGGAGGTGATCGAGGTCTGCCGCGAGGTCACCGGCCACGAGATCCCCGCCGTCGTCGGCCCGCGCCGGGCCGGCGACCCGGCCGTCCTGGTGGCCTCGTCGGAGCGGCTCCAGCGTGAGCTGGGCTGGAAGCCGGAGCGCACCGAGCTGCGGGACATCGTCGCGGACGCCTGGGAGGCGCTTTCCGGGATTTGACCCCTATCGGCGGTCGATATGTGCTGTGATACCGAAATGTGAGGAGCTTTTCACCAAGGGTGACGAAGGTGCTCTTCGGCGCCGTGCTCGTGGCGGGTTGCGCGACGGCCGCGGCCGGAGTGGTGTTCGCCACGCCGAAGCCCGTGCCGGAGCCCGTGCCGGCCATACCGGCGTCCTCGGCGAGCTGCCCGGCGCCTACCGGAGAGTGACCCGGGCGCGCGCCCGCACGGACGCGCGCCTTCTCGTGGTACGGATCAGATCAGGCCCAGCGACTTGACCGCGTCGCGCTCCTCGGCGAGCTCCCGCACCGAGGCATCGATGCGCTCACGGGAGAACGCGTCGATCTCCAGCCCCTGGATGATCTCGAACCTGCCGCCGGCCGCCCGCACCGGGAACGACGACACCAGGCCCTCGGGCACCCCGTAGGAGCCGTCGGAGACGATCGCGGCCGAGGTCCACTCGGTGCCGTTGACCCAGTCGTAGACGTGGTCGATGGCGGCGTTGGCGGCCGAGGCCGCGGAGGACGCGCCGCGGGCCTCGATGATGGCCGCGCCGCGCTTGGCGACGGTCGGGATGAACGTGTCGCGCAGCCACTCCTGGTCGACCTGCTCGGCGGCGACCTTGCCGCCCACCTCGGTGTGGAACAGGTCGGGGTACTGGGTGGCGGAGTGGTTGCCCCAGATGGTCATGTGCTTGATCTCGGTGACCGGCACCTGGAGCTTGGCGGCCAGCTGCGAGATCGCGCGGTTGTGGTCGAGGCGGGTCATCGCGGTGAACCGGTCGGCCGGCACGTCGGGGGCGTGCTGCTGGGCGATGAGCGCGTTGGTGTTGGCGGGGTTGCCGACGACGAGCACCCGGATGTCGTCGGCGGCGTGGTCGTTGATGGCCTTGCCCTGCGGCCCGAAGATGCCGCCGTTGGCGCCGAGCAGGTCGCCGCGCTCCATGCCGGCCTTCCGCGGCATGGCGCCGACCAGGAGGCCGACGCTGGTGCCGTTGAACGCCACGTTGGGATCGTCGGTGATCTCGATGCCGGACAGCAGCGGGAAGGCGCAGTCGTCGAGCTCCATGGCGGTGCCCTCGGCGGCCTTGACCGCCTGCGGGATCTCCAGCAGGCTCAGCTTGACCGGGACGTCAGGCCCGAGTAGCTGGCCCGACGCGATGCGGAACAGCAGCGCGTAGCCGATCTGTCCGGCAGCACCGGTGACGGTCACCTTGACGGGCGTGGCCATGGCCTTTCCCCTAACTCGCAAGCTGATGCGTTGACTTTCGGATGTTACCCGGTCGTCATTCGCAGGCTTCCATCGCGGGCACCTTCGTCTCCGGCTCGAACTCCACGTTGCCGAAGTGTTTCGCGAGCAGCTCCTTGACCACGCCCTTGCGGTAGAGGTCGGCCAGCACGCCGGAGATCGCCTTGCACGTCCGCGCGTCGCCCTTGCGCAGGCCGACGCCGTAGCGCTCGTCGCTGAGCCCGGCGCCGAGCAGGCGGAAGCGCACGTTCTCCCGGCCGGCGAACCCGGCCAGGATGAGGTCGTCGCCGGGCACCGCGTCCACGGTGCCGTCGAGCAGCATGTTCATGCATTCGGCGTAGTTGCCTGCGGGCACCGGGTGGACCTTCACCTTGTCCTGCACGGCGCCCACCGACGGACTGTTGACCGCGCAGATCTTCTTGCCCTTCAGGTCGCCGAGCGAGTCGATGGGGCCCCGGTGGACCAGCACGTCCCGGTGGGCCAGGTAGTAAGGGCCGGCGAAGGCGACCTCGGGGTCGTCGACGATCGAGTAGGTGGCCACCACGAGGTCCACGCTGCCCTCGGCCAGCGCGCGGACCCTGGTCGCCGGGGAGACGGCGACGAACTCGACGTCCCGGGCCCCCAGCCCTTCTGCGACGCGGCGGGCCACGTCGACGTCGAAGCCCTCGAACGCGTCGCCGCGCCGCAGCCCGACGCCCGGCAGGTCGGCCTTGACCCCGATCACGATCTTCCCGGTCGCGGCCACCTTCTCGGCGACGCTCGCGTACGAGGGCGGCAGCGGGTCCTCCGTGGAGCCGGGATCCGGGCCGAGGGCGTTCAGCGGCCAGCCCTTGACCACCGTCATCGCGGCGATCGTCGCGACCACGGCCAGCGCGGCGGCGAACGCCACCCACCACTTCGCCCGTCCCCGCTTCCTGGACGGCGCGGGCGCCTGACCGCCTCCGGCCTCCCGCGTCGGGACCCCGACGCCCTGCGCGCCCGTGCCTTGCGCTCCGTGCGCGCCCGTGCCCTGAGCTCCGTGCGCGCCCGTGCCTTGCGCCGGTCCGTACGTCCCCGTACCCCCCGGAGTTCCGTACGCGCCCGTACCGGAGCTGTCGTGACCCTGGACCGCGCCGGCGGCGGCGTGGCCGGGCGGGTCCTGCGCGCCCGTGCGGCCGGAGACGGCGGGGAAGCCGGTGACGGCCGAGGCCGTGCCCGGGGCGGGGACCGAGACGCGGCTGAACGGGGTGGTGTCGTCGCCTGCCACCTGCACCCCCCGGGTCAGCAGCGCCGTGGACGCCCCCACCGTCTCGGGCTGCCCGAGCAGCCGCAGCAGGATCTGGTCGGCGGACGGCCGGTCGGCGGCGGACTTGGACAGCGCCCCCCGCACCACGCCGCGCAGCGGCTCCGGCATCATCCCCACGTCCACCTCGTGGGTGAGGATCCGGTTGAGCACGGTCGCGATCGAGTTGCCCTCGAAGACGGCGACCCCGGTGGCCGCGAACGCGATCGTCGCCCCCCACGCGAACACGTCGGTGAACGGCCCGATCTCCTCGCCGGCGATCTGCTCGGGAGCCATGTAGGCGGGGGTGCCGATGGCCCGGCTGGTGATCGTCCCGGTCGAGTCGATGATGCGGGCGATGCCGAAGTCGACCACCCTCGGCCCGTCGGCGGCGATGAGGACGTTGTCGGGCTTGAGGTCGCGGTGGATGATCGAGGCGTGGTGGATGGCGGTCAGCGCGGTGGCGGTGCCGATGGCCAGCCGGTCGAGCACGGTGCCGGTGAGCGGCCCGTCGGTCTCGACGATCTCGCGCAGCGCCCGCCCGTCGATGTACTCGCTGGCGATGTATGGAGTGTCGCCGTCGAGGTCGGCCTCCATCACCCTGGCGGTGCAGAACGACGCCACCCGCTTGGCCGCCTTCAACTCACGGGCGAAGCGGGAGCGTGCGCTCTTGTCGCCGGTGAATTTCACGTGCAGCAATTTGACGGCGGCCCGCTCGCCGTGCTGGTCGACTCCGAGAAAGACGATGCCCTGCCCGCCCTCGCCGATCCTTCCGGTCAGCCGGAACGAACCCAGCTGGGTGGGATCGCCGGCCACGAGCGGCGAGATCTGCGGCATTCCACTTCCCCACGTGTCCAATGAAGCCCGACGAGGCAAACTTTACGACGTTGCGGAACTTCCCAGAGAACCGTTAACCGTTCGTGACGTCACGTTTCGCGGACACATTCACCTGTCGCAGGCCGACCGGAGGTGGAACTCCCAGCTGGACTCGCCGAAGAGCGGGTCTTCACCGGAGGAACTCGTGGTCTGGCTCCCCCACCAGCGCTCCACCCGCAGCACCAGTTCGGGGACCGTCGCCTGGGCCCGGTCGCAGTCGACGACCTCCAGGCCGAGCGTCATCGAGAGCTTCTCCCCGGAGCCGACGGTCACGGGAAAGGCGGGGCTCTCGACCTCGGCGAGCCGGATCCCGTCCGCGCGCAGGCCCACACCGGTGACGGTGACGGGGAACCAGCCGTCGTTGACGACCGTGTGCCGCAGCCGCATGCTCGTGTACCGGATCCGGTCGGCGTCGTCGCTGAGCACGGAGATGTGGGGGTCAGGTGCGCCGTGCGTCAGCCTGGGCACGGCCAGCCCGCTGACCGACGCGCCCAGCACCAGCAGCACCACGGCAGCGAGGGCGCCGAACGCGGCACTCATCCGCCGGACCTCGCGCTTACCGGCCGTCCCCGCGCTGTGATCCAGCCGGTCCCACACGTCGTCGGATATCACTCATGCACCCCTGTCACCTCGATGGGCATTCTGCTACTTTCTCCCGGGGTGACGAGGGGTATTTCGTGGGGTTAATTCTTTTTCTGGTGTTCCTGGCGGTCGCGGTCCCGCTCACACTCCGTGCCCAATCCGGGCCGGTGACCCGGGAGGCGATGAACCGTTTCTCCCGCGTACACCAGGTTGAAGTCACTCCTTACAACGGCACGGCGATTCTGCGTTATCTGCATGTCACACAAGGTCTGATGTGGGCCGGAATGGGCGTCGGATTCGCCGTCATGTTCGCGCAGGCCCCCGGAGAATCGTTCACCGTCAGCCCTTTCTGGCCGGTCACCGGATGGTTCTGCGGTTTCGCCGCGGCCGAAATGGTGCTGGCTCGCCGGGGCGGGCCTCTAGGGCGTCCGCTCGGCCTGCGGCTGGCGCCGCCGCAGGCGACCGGGCTGTGGGTGTTCGCCGCCATGGTGTCCGGCGCGATCGCGCTGGCCTCCGTGCTGCGCTCGTTCCGGACCGAGGTGGATCTCGCCGAGCGCGGCTGGGCGGTGTTCACGCTCGCCGTGGTGCTGACGGTGAACCTGCTCGTCATGGGGCTGCGGCGGCGGCCGCTCCGCGCGGGGCCCGCCGACCTGGTGTCCGCCGAGCTGGCCATGCGGTCCCGGTCCGCGCGCCTGCTGCTGGCCGGCGGGACGATCGTGGCGATCTGGTCGGCGCCGGGTGGCGGCTGGTCCTCCCAGGCGGAGTCCATCCGCTCGCTTATCGGTCTCGTCGTGTCGCTGCTGGCCTGGTACATGACACTTTCGCCCGAACGCCTCACCCAGGCGGGCCGGCCGCTCCGGTGGCAGGTGGTCGCCGCCGTGCTGCTCACGCCCGTCCTCGCGGCCGGCTGGAACGCCGCCGCCGTCGAGCCGGACGAGCAGCCGAAGTCGCCTCTCACCGAGCCCTACGCCAACGCGGCCCTGTTCGCCTACGTCACCCCGGGTAGCCCATGGGAGATCGCCACGATGCCGGACGGCCGCGAACCGGACGACGAGTGGGACGAGAGCACCTGGGACTTCGGCGGGTTCTCGCTGGACAGGGCCGTCACCCGGCTCGCCACCGGCGACGGAGGCAGGCAGGAGGGGCCGCTGGCGCTCAGCGGCGACGGCCACCACGTCGTCTACCTTGACTCCGTCACGGACCGCCTGGTCGTCCAGCACCTGTCAGAGGCCACCCGGCGCGACCTCACGGGGCCGCTGCCCGCCCACGCCGTCCCCCGGCCGCTCCTCTCCCACGACGGCCGCCTCGCGGCGCTGGTCTCCGCCACCGGGACCGAGCTGGTCGACACCGCCACGGGTGACAGGACCGCCCTGCCCGGCGTCAGGCGCGTGCTCGGCCTCGGCCCGTACGGCGTGGTCGGCACCACCGGCCACCGCGCCCTGCCCGGCGCGCCCGGCACCGAGCTGGTCACCCTGGACCCGCGGGGCCGGGTGCGCAGCCGGGCGCCCTTCGACCCCACCCTCCCAGCCCTGGCCACCCAGGACGGACGCTCCCTGATCGTGTTCACGGACGACGAGGCCGTCGCCATGGACGCGCGCACGGGCCGGGTGACCGATCGGGCGGCGTTGAAGCTGCCCCGTCACCACGGCCCGCCGGAGCCGCTGGGCTGGTCGGCGGAGGGCAGGCTCGCCGTGCTGATCGAGCCCGACGGCGACGACGGCCACTACCACCTGGTCGACCCGGGCACCGGCAGGTCGAGCCCGATGAAGGGTGTCATGGACAAACTCGACCACGGCGTGTTCGGGCTGATCCCGTGAGCGCGCTCTGGCGGCTGTGCGTGGCCGCGGCGGCGGCGCTCGCCGCGGCGTGGCTGATCAACGGCGGCGGCCCGCCGCCGGTGGAGTTCCTGAGCCCGGAGCCGGCCCCGCCGGCCACCCCCGCCCCGGCCGCGGTGAAGCTGACCGGGCCCGCGCCCGCCCCCGTCCGGTACGCGTACGAGCCGCACTGCAACGACGGGACCGACGGCTGCCGGCACCACATCCTGGTGTCGGCGGCGGGTCAGCAGTGGTGGGTGGAGGGCGCCCACGACGACGCCCCGTTCGCGCTCTCCGCCGACGGCACCCTGGTCGTCCACCCTCTGGGCGACCGGTTCGTCGCCAGGGACCTGACCACCGGCACGGTCACGGAACTGCCCGTCAGGACGGAGGAATCGGTCGGGGAGATCTTCGGCGCCCAGCAGCCGCTGCTCTCCCTCGACGGCCGCCACCTGCTCGTCCAGCACGACCACCTGGACGAGGACGTCGAGGTCGTGCTGGAGCGCCCGATGATCGTCGACATCCGGCGCGGCACCGTGCGCCGCCTGCCGAAGGGCGAGCGGGTCGCCGGCTGGACCACCGAGGGGCTCGCCCTGGTGACCGACCACCCCGCCCGCGACCTGCCCGGCTATGCCACCTCTGCCGCGTACGTGATCCGCTCCCCCGGCGGCCGGGTGGTGCGGCGCTTCACCGTGCCCGGCAACCTGGCCCACGGCCTGCCGTCACCGTCGGCCCGCACGCTGGCGACGCTCGCGAAGGAGATCGCCCCGCACGACGTGGTCAGCACCGGCATCCTGCTGACCGGCACCGAAAACGGAAAGACCCTCCGCACGGTCGTGCCGCGGCTCCCGGAGGGCCTGCGGGCCGACGCCCTCATCCGCTGGGAAGGTGAGGACGCCCTGCTCGTCCGCGCCGAGGACCGTCACGGGAAGATCTCCTACCACGTCGTGGACCTCTCCACCGGGGCCGCACGGGACCTCCGCGTCGCCATGGCAGCCGTCTCCGACTACCTGCTCGCCCCGGCGGAGCTCTCGGTGCTGATCGGGTCGGTCCGCTAGTAGGCCAGCGCCTTCGCCTTGTACGAGGCGCGCAGGAACGGGTTCTTGAACTTCGGGTACGCGATCGTCGACGGGTCGCCGTCGGAGGTGTAGCGCATGTCGGGGTTGGCCTTCAGCCAGTCGAGCCAGGCCGTCGAGCAGAACTGCGCGCAGTCGCCCTTCTTGTCCATCGCCCTGATGCGCGGGATGCCCAGCGCGTCGAACGACTTGCTGAACGGCGACGCGGCGGGCGTGTAACCGGCCAGGAAGACGCCCTGGTGGTGGTACGACTTGCCGCGCGCCGCCCACTCCTTCTTGCGCGGCTGCACCCCGTACGGGAGCGCGATCGTCACCGGCTTGACCCCGGCCAGCTCGTTGATCTCCTTGCCGATCGAGCCGATCTGCTCCTCCACCTGGTCGTGCGTGCGGGCGCGCAGGTTGTAGTGGTCGCGGGTGTGGTTGCCCAGGTCGAAGCCGTTCGACTTGAGCCACAGCAGCGTCTGCGCCTGCTCCTCGCGCACGTGCTTGCCGAACATGTCGCGGGTGATGTAGAAGGTCGCGACCGGGCGGAACCCGGAGTGCTTGGCGGCCACCTCGCGCATGATGGCGACGGCGGTGTTCGCCTTGGGCGTGCCCATCGCGTCCAGCGTGAGCTGGGACGGGGAGGAGTCGTCGAAGGTGAGCACCACCGGGTGCTTGCCGGCCGGGATGTCGATCTTCCCGGTGACGAACTCGGCCGCGGTGACCGGCACGTAGTTCTCCTTGGCCAGCCGTTCGAGCTCGGTGCGGAACTGGGCGGGCGTGCGGTCGTCGGTGGTCCCCGGCTTGTCGACGATCCGGTGGTACATGAGAACCGGGACCTGGCCCAGCTCGTTGGCCTTGACGGCCGCGGCCGCCTTCGCCTGGGCGGCCTTGAACAGCTGCTGCTTGGCGGCGCTGTCGGCCTTGGCGTCCTTCACCTGGGTGACCGGCTCGGAGCCGCACCCCGACACGATCACGGCGACCGCGACCGCACCCACGCCACCGATGAAACGCAGTCGCATTCGAACCCCCCGAGACGCGCACGACTGTTATGGAGGGCTCTTACCCAGCTGATCAACCGCGGCGCACCAAGGGATCGTCCGGGAAGCGGAAAGGGCCGCCCGGAGGCGGCCCTTCACGTGAGACGGCGGTCAGGCCATCTTCTTCTTCAGGTTCTCGTCCAGGGCCGCGAGGAAGTCCTGGGTCGTGAGCCACGCGGCGTCGCCGCCGACCAGGAGCGCGAGGTCCTTGGTCATCTGGCCGCCCTCGACCGTCTCGATGCAGACCCGCTCCAGCGTGTCGGCGAACTCGGTCACCGCGGGGGTGTTGTCGAGCTTGCCGCGGTGGGCGAGGCCACGGGTCCACGCGAAGATCGAGGCGATCGGGTTGGTGGAGGTGGGCTTGCCCTGCTGGTGCTGGCGGTAGTGGCGGGTCACGGTGCCGTGCGCCGCCTCGGCCTCGACGGTGCGGCCGTCGGGGGTCATGAGCACGGAGGTCATCAGGCCGAGCGAGCCGAAGCCCTGCGCCACCGTGTCGGACTGGACGTCGCCGTCGTAGTTCTTGCACGCCCAGACGTAGCCGCCCTCCCACTTGAGCGCGGCGGCGACCATGTCGTCGATCAGGCGGTGCTCGTAGGTGATGCCGGCCTTCGCGAAGTCGTCCTTGAACTCGCTCTCGAACACCTCGGCGAAGATGTCCTTGAAGCGCCCGTCGTAGGCCTTCATGATCGTGTTCTTGGTCGACAGGTAGACCGGGTAGTTGCGGTCCAGGCCGTAGCGCATGGAGGCGCGGGCGAAGTCGCGGATCGACTCGTCCAGGTTGTACATCGCCATCGCGACGCCCGAGCCCGGGAAGTCGTACACGTCGAGCTCGATCGGCTCGGAGCCGTCCTTCGGGGTGAAGGTGAGGGTGAGGGTGCCCTCGCCCGGCACCTTCAGGTCGGTGGCGCGGTACTGGTCGCCGAAGGCGTGACGGCCGACGACGATCGGCTTGGTCCAGCCCGGGACGAGCCGCGGCACGTTGGACATGATGATCGGCTCGCGGAAGATGACGCCGCCGAGGATGTTGCGGATCGTCCCGTTGGGGGACTTCCACATCTGCTTGAGGCCGAACTCCTCGACCCGCGCCTCGTCCGGGGTGATGGTGGCGCACTTGACGCCCACGCCGTGCTTCCTGATGGCGTTGGCGGCATCGATGGTCACCTGGTCGTCGGTGGCGTCACGGTGCTCGATGCCGAGGTCGTAGTACTTAAGGTCGATGTCCAGGTAGGGAAGGATCAGCTGGTCCTTGATGAACTGCCAGATGATCCGGGTCATCTCGTCGCCGTCGAGTTCGACGACCGGGCCCTCCACCTTGATCTTGGGCATGCGAACGGTTCCCCTTCATGAATGAATGCGTTGAGGCTATCGGACGCCTCGTCAGCGAGAGAAAAGGGACTCGATCAGGGCCTTCGCGGCCGGGTTGTCGAGCAGCAGCGAAGTCAGCACCAGCATGAACCCGGCCAGCCCGAGCGTGACCGCGTCCGCCTTCCGGCCGCGCACCGCGAGGGGCCCGCCGAATCCGGAGAAGCGCAGTGCGGCACCGATCATGATGACACCGCCCAGGGCGAATCCGCCCCAGCGCGGGTCGATCAGGAACACCAATCCCACGGCGACGGCCGCACCCGCCAGAATCAGCGGGTACGGCCCCCAGCCCTCGCGTTCGACGTCGTCACGCAGGCTCATCGCTCGTCGATCGGCTTCCACTTCTGGTCGGTCTCGCCGATGTACTCGCTGTCCGGGCGGATCAGCCTGTTGTCGGCGTGCTGCTCGATCACGTGCGCCGTCCAGCCGGACATGCGGCTGATCGAGAACACGGGAGTGAACAGGTCGGTCGGGATGCCAAGGTAGTGGTAAACCGAGGCCGCGTAGAAGTCGACGTTCGGATAGAGGCCCTTCTCCTCGAAGACGACCTCCTCCATCTCCTTGGACATCCGGTAGTAGGTGTCGTCGCCGGCCGACTCGGCCAGCTCCTGCGACATGCGGCGCAGATGGGTGGCGCGCGGGTCTTCGGTCTTGTAGACCCGGTGGCCGAAGCCCATGATCTTCTCGCCGGCACCGAGCTTGTCACGGACCGCCTGGGCGACGCCGGTCGGCGAGATCGACTCCAGGGTCTTCATGACCTGCTCGTTGGCGCCGCCGTGCAGCGGGCCCTTGAGCGTGCCGATGGCCGCGACGATGGCGGAGTGCATGTCCGAGAGGGTAGCGGCGCAGACGCGGGCGGCGAACGTGGAGGCGTTCATCGTGTGGTCGGCGTGCAGCACCAGGCAGGTGTCGAAGATCTCCACCTCGCGCTGGGAGGGGACGCGCCCGGTGATCTGGAACAGGAAGTTCGCCGCGGTGCTCAGGGAGGGGTCGGGATCGGGGGCGGTCGCGCCGGTGCGGGCCGCGTGGTAGCGGGCCACCAGCAGGGGCTGCTGGGCGGTCAGGCGGGCGGCCTTGCGCAGGTTGGCGTCGGGGGCGTTCGAGTCCTTGTCAGGGTCGTCCGCGCCGGACAGCGACACGTAGCTGCGCAGCGCCTCCATCGGTTTCTGTTTCTCGGCGATCTCGGAGATGTTCGCCGAGACCAGCTCGCCGAGGTCACGGCCGCGCACGAGGTCGTCGCCGTACTCCTGGAGCTCGGCGCGGTCGGGCAGCTTGCCTCGTTGCAACAGGTACGCGGTCTCCTCGAAGGTCGCGCGGCCGGCCAGATCGTGGATGTCGTATCCCCGGTAGAACAGCCGACCTGCTTTTCCGTCGATGTCGCTGAGCGCTGTGGACGCGGCGACGACGTCAGCCAGGCCTTTGGTGGGCTTGTCCGCCATGAGTGTTTCCTCCGCTTATCTTCGCCCGAAGTCTACCCGTGAGCAGGCAAAACCGTCCGCAGAGGTCCAGACCAATTTCACGCGCGATTCTGCTTTCGGCAAAGGCGATTCCGCATCCCCACGTTTGGGTAAGCCGGAGCTGTAGTAAGAGTTACGGCGGGCTACCTGGGGAGGAACTGCCGTGGAGGGGCCGTTCATACGCATCGAGGACACAGGCGAGGTGATCCCGTTGCGCCCCGAGATCACGACGGTGGGAAGGGGCCGCGGTGTCGACATCCGGCTCACCGATCCCAGCGTCTCTCGGCTCCATGCCGAATTCGTCAGGCGAGGGCCTTACCTGTACGTCGTTGACCTGGGCCTGTCCCGCAACGGCACACGGGTGAACGGCAGGCCGATCGCCCGGAGGGTGCTCGACGACGGCGACGTCGTCTCGTTCGGGGCCGCGCGAGGACGGGTCGGCGGAGTCCCCCGTGAGGACTTCGCGCCCGAAGTGGAGCTCCGCAGGGCGGCGGCGCCCGAGCTGACCAGGCGCGAGGTCGACGTGCTCACCTCGCTCTGCCGGCCGGCCCTGTCGGATGAGGCGTTCGTCGCTCCGGCCACCGCGCGGGAGATCGCCGACGACCTGGTCGTGACCGAGGCCGCGGTCAAGCAGCACCTGCTGCGGCTTTATCAGAAGTTCAGGATCCCCGAAGGCACCAACCGGCGCACGCGACTGGCCAACGAGGTCGTCGCGCTCGGCCTGGTGCGTCCGACCCCCGTGGTTCCCCCGCAGCGGGCGGGCACCACCGCGGAGCCGTCAGCGGCGGGCCGCAGGGCTTCCTGAGAAGCGGATCGCGACCGGGGCTTCGGCGAGGGGTTCCGGCAGCGTCAACGGACCGGAACCCGGCGTGATCGTGCCCAGGATCCGGGCGCCCGACGCGCCCGTGCACCCGGGCACGGTCGCCGCCAGGCCGTGTGCGGTGAGCCAGCCGAACAGCGAGAAGGCGATCGCCTCCTTGCTGTCGGCCGGCACCCCGAGTTCGTCGCTGGTCAGAAACCTGGCCGGCGTCGCGCGCAGGCGGAGCATGCTCATCAGCGCTGGGTTGCGGGCGCCTCCGCCCGACACGATCACGGTGTCGAGCCGGTGCCTGCGGATCTCCGCGGCGACCGTCTCGGCGGTCAGCGCCGTCAGCGTCGCCACCAGGTCCGGCAGGGGCAGATCCGCCTTCACGTAGTCCGGCGTGAACAACTCCTTGCCGGTGGACTTCGGCGGCTCCTGGAGGTAGTAGGGCTCCGCGAGCAGCCGGTCGAGCAGGTCCCGGTCGACCGTGCCCGCCGACGCCAGCGCGCCGTCCCTGTCGTACGGCGGCGCGGCGGCGTCGATCAGGGCGCAGCCCGGCCCGGTGTCGTAGGCCAGCGGAGGCTCGCGCACGGTCAGGTTGGCGATGCCGCCCAGGTTGAGCGCGCCGGTGCGACCCGGCAGCCCCGCCATGAGCAGCAGGTCGAGATACGACACCAGGGGCGCGCCCTGCCCTCCGGCGGCCACGTCGCGCGCCCGTACGTCCGACACGACCGGAACGCCGGTGCGCTCGGCGATCCAGGCCGGCTGGCCGAGCTGCAGCGTGCCGCGCACCCGGCCGTCCTCCACCCAGTGGAACAAGGTCTGGCCGTGCGAGCAGACCAGCTCGCACGGCGGCGCTTCGGCGGCGGCGCCGGCGAACGCCTGCCCGATCAGCGTGTCCAGGGCGCACACCTCGCCCAGGTCGACGCGGTGGGGCGGCAGCGCGGCCCGGATGCGGGCTCTCAGCTCCGGCTCGTACGGTCGCTCGCCCGTGTGCTCGATCCTGCCGGTGAGCACGCCGGCGTCGAGCGTCCAGTCCACGACGGCGCTGTCGATGCCGTCGTGGGACGTGCCCGAGATGAGGCCGAGAACCCGCATGATCTCAGATCACCGGGAACCCGTTGCTGGGCTTGCTGGTCCGGTTGGCCCGGTCGACCGCCACGACGTGGTAGTGGTCGCCGCGCTTGCCGTCGGGGTCCTGCCAGACCACCTGCCGGTCGCCGGGGACGACCGCGACCAGGTGGCGGGCGTCGGCGAACTGCGCGTCCCGCGCCCTGCCGGGGAAGCGGAAGATGGCGAACTGGAACGGCTCCTGCTTACCGGTCGCCACCGCGCGCACCTCGACCCCGCCGCGCTTGCGCAGCGCGTAGGCGAGCACGGGACGGTTCGGCGCCTTGCCCGTCGCCAGCCTCGGCAGCACCGGGGCGAGCGCGGGCCGGACGTAGTGGTCGGCGACGGCGGTGCTCACCGACGCGATCCGGTCCTGGCGCAGGTCGTTGGCGTTGTACCAGATGTCGCCGCTGATCTGCGGGTGGTCGCGGTTGAGCGTGAGGTGGTCGGACAGCTCCTTCGGGTCCTGCCACTCGGGCGCCTGCGCGGGGTCGCCCGCCTTGTACGCGGCCTGCCCGATCCACAGCATCGTCTTCGTGCCGTCGGCCACGTCGGACCACCAGGGCACGAGCTTGGAGTAGTCGGCCGGCGGCTGGCCGATGTACCAGTAGAGCTGCGGCGCGATGTAGTCGAGCCAGCCCTTCTTGACCCAGCCGCGGGTGTCGGCGTGCAGGTTGTCGTACGACTGGCCGCCGTTGGTCTCGGAGCCGAGCGGGTCGGTGCCCTTGTTGCGCCAGATGCCCGACGGGCTGATGCCCCAGGCGGCCTCCGGCTTGACCTCGCGGACCCGCTGCTGCATCTCGGAGACCATCAGGTCGACGTTGTTGCGCCGCCAGGCCGCCAGGTCGGGGAAGCCCGCGCCGTACTTGGCGAACTCCTCGGCGTCGTCGAACGCCGTGCTGTTGGTCGGGTAGAAGTAGTCGTCGAAGTGCAGGCCGTCGATGTCGTAGCGGGCCAGCGCGTCGAGCATCGCGTCCTGGCAGAACTTCCGCACCTCCGGCATGCCGGGGTTGTAGTAGAGCTTGCCGCCGAACGGGAGGATCCAGTCGGGGTTCTTGCGTCCGGGGTGGTCGGGGTGCAGCTGGTTCGGGTCGTCCTGCATCGACACGCGGTACGGGTTGAACCAGGCGTGGAAGGCCAGGCCGCGCTTGTGCGTCTCCTCGACGGCGAACCCGAGCGGGTCGTAGCCGGGGTCCTGCCCCTGCACGCCGGTGATCCAGTGCGACCACGGCTCGAACGGCGACGGCCAGAACGCGTCGGCGGTCGGCCTGATCTGGACGAACACCGAGTTGAGCTTCCGCTGCTCGGCCAGGTCGAGCCAGGCGAGATACTCGGCCTTCTGCTCCTCGACGCTCAGGCCCTGCTTGGAGGGCCAGTTGATGTTCACCACCGACGCGATCCACATGCCGCGCATCTGGCGCAGCGGCGGGACGTACTCGGCGGACGCGAAAGCGGGCAGGGGAACCGCCGTGGCGGCGGCGGCAAGGGCGAGACCCTTCAGGAGAGTCCTTCGGCTGGGCATGGGGGGTGGCCTCCCGGAAGCGGTTGTGTCGAGGGCGACGATGACAGAAAATTACCTTCAGTTCAACAACCGTGAAGGAAAATGCCGCATGACCCCAGACCTGTCCCGCCTGGCCATGACCGTGCTCCAGCCGGGGTACGCGGGAGCCTCGCTTCCCGACTGGATGCGCGGGGCGCTCGATCAAGGGCTCGGCGGCGTCGTGCTGTTCGCGCGCAACCACCCGCTCGACCGGGCCGCCCGGCAGATCCGCGCGCACAGCCCGGACGCGATCGTCGCCGTCGACGAGGAAGGCGGCACCATCACCCGCTTCGAGGTCGAGCACGGCAGCTCCGTCCCCGGCAACCGGGCGCTCGGCGTGGTCGACGACGTGAAGCTCACCGAACGCGTCGGCCGGCAGCTCGGCCGCATGCTCGCCGGAGCCGGCGTCACCCTCGACTACGCGCCGACCGCCGACGTGAACGCCAACCCGGCCAACCCCGTCATCGGCGTCCGCTCCTTCGGCCCGGACCCGGACCTGGTGGCCCGCCACACCGCCGCCTACGTGGCCGGCGTCCAGGGCGCCGGCGTGGCCGGCTGCGCCAAGCACTTCCCCGGCCACGGCGACACCACCACCGACTCCCACCTGGCGCTGCCCACCGTGCACGCCTCCCGCGACCTGCTCGCCGAACGCGACCTGCCGCCGTTCCGCGCCGCCGTCGAGGCCGGCGTGCGGTCGATCATGTGCGGCCACCTGCTCGTGCCCGCCCTCGACCCGGACCTGCCCGCGACACTCAGCCGCGCCGCTCTCACCGAGCTCCTGCGGGGCGAGCTCGGCTTCGACGGCATGCTGGTCACGGACGCCATCGAGATGCGTGCGGTCGCCGCCATGTTCGACCCGGGCGAGATCGCCGTACGCGCCCTCGCCGCCGGCGCCGACGCCGTCTGCGCCGGCCACGTCACCGAGGACGGCCTGTACGCGCTGCGCGACGCCATCGTCGAGGCCGTCCGCTCCGGCACGCTGCCCGAGGAACGCCTCGCCGAGGCCGCCGCCCGCGTCCGCGCCGTCTCCGCCTGGTACGCCGGCCAGGCCGCGCTCCGCGACCAGGCACTCGCCGAACCGGACGACCCCGCCGGCCTCGAAGCCGCCCGCGCCGCCCTCACCGTCACCGGCGCCGCCCGGCTCACCGGCCCGCCGCTCGTGGTCGAGGTCAACACCCGTCACAGCCAGGCCGTCGACCAGGTCAACCCGACCGGCGTCACCGCCGCCCTGGCCGCCGCGCTGCCCGGCACCCGCCGCGTCCCGCTGGAGCCCAGCGCCGCGCTCCCGCCCCTCGGCACCGGCCCCGCCGTCCTCGTCGTGCACGACGCCGCCCGCCACCCCTGGGTACGCGAGCGCATCGAGCAGGCCGTACGGGAGCGTCCCGACATCGTCGTCATCGACACCGGCATCCCGGCCGAACCCGCCGGCGCCGCCCACCTCGCCACCCACGGCATCTCCCGCGTCTCCGCCCAGGCGGCGGCCGAACGGCTGACCTCGTGACCGGCACCACCGAACCGGCCAACCCGGTCGCCGCGGTCCGCGCCGTCCTGCCGTCGCTCACCCCCGCGGCCCAGGCCATCGCCCGCATCATCCTGGACGACCCCGGCCTCGTCGTGCGCAGCACCATCACCGAGTTCAGCACGGTGTCGGGCACCAGCGAGGCGACGATCGTCCGTACCGCCAGAGCGCTCGGCTTCACCGGCTACTCGCAGCTGCGCTTCGCGCTGGCCGCCGCCGTCGCCAAGGAGCCCGAACGGCTCGTCCCCGGCGACCTCGCCCCCGACGACCCGCTCACCGACGTCATCGCCAAGGTCGCCCGCGCCGAGTCCGAAGCCCTCGCCGACACCGCCGCCCAGCTCGACCCGGACCGGCTCGACGAGGTCGTCACCGCCATCGTCGGCGCCCGCCGGGTCGACGTCTACGGCGTCGCCGCCTCCGGCCTGGTGGCCGCCGACATGTCGCAGAAACTCCTGCGGATCGGGCTGTCGAGCCACCCGTTCAGCGACGCCCACCTGGCGTTGACGAGCGCCGCCCTGCTCAAACCCGGGGACGTGGCGGTGGCGATCAGCTGCAGCGGCGAGACGCCGGACGTCCTCGTCCCGGCCCGCACGGCGGCCGAGACGGGGGCGCTGCTGGTCGCCATCACCAACAACCCGCGCTCCTCCCTGGCCGCGCTCGCCCACCACACCCTGGTGTCGGCGGGCAGGGAGACCGCGTTCCGGCCCGGCGCGCTGGCCAGCCGGATCAGCCAGCTGCTGATCGTGGACTGCATCTTCGTGGGGCTGGCGCAGCGGACCTACGACAAGGCGGACGCGGCCATCCGCGCCACCCGCCAGGCCACCGACCGCTACCGTCAGCGCACGTGACCGTCGTCTGCCGGCCCGCTGGTCAGCTCGTGTCCCTTTTCGCCGGAGAGGCGAGCGAGGACAGGTCGCCTTCGATCTTGGCGGCCGTGGCCAGCAGCGGCGGGAGGAGCGTGCGCCTGGCCTGCTGGAGGGTGGTGCGGCTGGCGTGGGTGGAGACGTTGACGGCCGCCACGACCGTCCCGGAACGGTCCCGGATCGGGGCGGCGATCGAGCGGAGGCCCTCCTCCATCTCCTGGTCGACCATGGCCCAGCCCTGCTCGCGGATGCCGTCCAGCTCGTCTCGCAGCGCCGACGGGACGGTGATGGTGCGGGAGGTCAGGCGGCGCAGGTCGGCCTGGTCCAGGTAGGCGTCGAGGTCCGCCGGGGGTAGGCCGGCCAGGAGGACGCGGCCCATGGAGGTGCAGTAGGCGGGGAAGCGGGTGCCGATGCTGATCGACACGCGCATGATCCGGGCGGTGGCGACGCGGGCCACGTACACGACGTCCTCGCCGTCCAGCACCGCGACGGAGGCGGACTCGTGCACCTCGGCGGCCAGGCGTTCCAGGTGGGGCGCGGCGACCTCGGGCAACGACAGGCTGGACAGGTAGGCGTATCCGAGCTCCAGGACACGCGGCGTGAGGGAGAACAGCCGCCCGTCGGTGCGCACGTAGCCGAGGTCGGCGAGCGTGAGGAGGAAACGGCGCGCGGCGGCGCGGGTGAGGCCGGTCGCGCGGGCCACCTCGCTCAGCGTCAGCCGGGGGGCGGTGGCGCTGAAGGCGCGGATCACGGCCAGGCCGCGGGCCAGCGACTGCACGTGTTCGACCATGAGGTTCCCTTGACACCGGCGGGCAGAGGCGCAGCTCTCCGAAATGTTCGGCTAGTGAATAAGTGTACGCATGCCGAACACGCCTCGCGGTGGCGGGCTAGCGTCCGCTGCCGGAGATGATGCCGCTGTAGGAGCCGAGCACCTCGACCTGGGCGAGTTCGGCGGTCTTCGGCGGGATGTGCGCGACGACCTGGATCAGCGCGGTGGACTTCATGTACGTGTAGAACTTGCCGCGCAGGAACCCGTTGTTCTTCTGGAAGACGTACTTGCGCCCCGGCCCCTGGTGCACGTCGTAGCGGATGGTCCGTTCGAGGGTGGTGAAGGCGAGCGCCCCGCCGTCGGCCGTGCGCAGGGCGTAGGAGGGATACGCCGTGGCCGGGCGGGCGCTCTCGACGACCTTGGCGTACTCCTTCATCTTGACGCGGTTGGACGCGGCGCCGGTGGTGAGCCGGTCGGCCGCGAAGCGGGTCCTGGACGCCGCGGTGCCCTTGTTCACCAGGTGGGCGGCGTAGCTCTTGGCGAACGCGGCGGGCGACATCATCAGCCCGGCGGCGTCGGAGTGGGCCACCTCCTCGGCCGTTCCCGAGGCGTCCGCGACGATCTCGGGCAGTTCGGCGGCCTTGCCCTCGAAGACGTCGGGGGCGTACACCTGCTTCCAGGACTCTCCGTCACGGGTGAACAGCAGGTAGGTCGGCTCCTTGGCGGTCCCGGTCTTGCCCTTCCAGTGCGCCGTGGCCAGGAACCAGCGTCCCTCCTGGCCGACGGGCACGGTGTGGACCGGCTCGGTGTAGCCGAACGGCTGGTAGGCGGCCTGGCGACCGCCCAGCTTGCGGACGGAGGCGTAGCCCGCCTTGTCGATGGCCAGGCTGGAGCCGCCTTCGTAGCCCGCGAGCAGCTTGTCGCTCACGGCCTTGTTGGCGGCGTTGTTGCGCTTGACGTAGTCCTCCAGGACCGAGGCCACCTCCTGGGCGGTGACGGGCGCGGCCGCGGGTGTCGGGGTTTCGGTGGCCGCCGTGGACGGCGCCTGCTCCGAGCCCGCCCCCGGCAGGGCGGAGCATCCTGCCAGAGCCAAGCACCCGACCATCCACACAAATCTCCGCATCTAGACCGCCTCACGATATTTCTGGACTAAAGCGGCCAAAGATATCAACAGCGGTTGTCGAACGTACGAAGAACCCAGCCCCGGACCCCGTACGAGCCCCTAGGCGTGCAGCCGCTCGGCCGCCTCCACGACGTTGGCCAGCAGGAGGGCGCGGGTCATCGGGCCCACGCCGCCGGGGTTGGGGGTGAGGAAACCCGCGACCTCGGCCACGTCGGGCGCCACGTCGCCGGCGATCTTGCCGTTGACCCGGGAGACGCCGACGTCGAGCACGGCGGCGCCCGGCTTGACCATGTCCTTGGTGATCAGGCCGGGCACGCCCGCGGCCGCCACCACGATGTCGGCGCGGCGGACGTGGCCGGCCAGGTCCTGGGTGCCGGTGTGGCAGAGGGTCACGGTGGCGTTCTCGCTGCGCCGGGTCAGCAGGAGGCCGAGCGAGCGGCCCACGGTGATGCCGCGGCCGACCAGGGCCACCTCGGCGCCCTTGATCGGGACCCCGTACTCCTGGAGGAGCAGCACGATGCCGTGCGGCGTGCAGGGCAGCGGCGCGTCGACCATGTGGACCAGGCGGCCGAGGTTGACCGGGTGGAGGCCGTCGGCGTCCTTGGCCGGGTCCATGCGCTCCAGCAGGGCCATGGTGTCGAGGTGTTTGGGCAGCGGGAGCTGGACGATGTAGCCGGTGCACTCGGGTGAGGCGTTGAGCTCGTCGACGGCGGCCTCGACCTCGGCCTGGGTGGCGGTGGCCGGCAGGTCGACGCGGATGGAGGCGATGCCGACCTCGGCGCAGTCGCGGTGCTTGCCCGCGACGTAGATCTGGCTGCCGGGGTCGTCGCCGACGAGGACCGTGCCGAGCCCGGGGGTGATGCCGCGCTCTCTGAGGGCGGACACCCGGGCCGTGAGGTCTGCCTTGATCTTCGCCGCGGTGGCCTTGCCGTCGAGTCTGACTGCGCTCATGCTTCCAATCCTTCCATGGCTCCGCCGGCGCGCGTTTCCCGGCCGATGACATCGTTGTCATGGACCCACGGAAGGCATAGTGTGGCCGTCGCCGGTCTGGGTGTTAGGGGTTGATTTGTCTGTTCGCCTGCTGTCCGCGGAGCCGACCGATCTGTTCGTGGGGCCGGCGGACCGGCCACGCCAGGTGCTGAAGGTCACCGTCGCGCGGGACGGGCGCGAGGCCGCGCTGGAGGTGCGCGGCGACGGCGTGCGCGGGCACGCGACCGTGCCCGCCGGGGACGGACCGGTCACGCTGGAGGTGCCGCTCGACGCCGAGACGCCGCCGGGCGCGGTGGTGCCGTGCGTGGTGACCTTGGAGGGCGAGACGCTGGACGTGACCGTGACGGCCGAGTCTCCCGGCTGGACCATGTTCATGGTCTCCCACTTCCACTACGACCCGGTCTGGTGGAACACCCAGGCCGCCTACACCAGCCCGTGGGAGCTGCTGGCCGCCGACGCGACCACCAGGCCGCTCTGGGAGTTCAACGCGTTCGCGCTGGTCGAGGCGCACATCGAGCTGGCCCTGCGGGACCCGGACTACCGGTTCGTGCTGGCCGAGGTCGACTATCTGAAGCCGTTCCTCGACACCCATCCCGAGCGCCGCGCCGACCTGCGCGCCCTGCTCGCCGAGGGCCGGGCCGAACTGGTCGGCGGCACGTACAACGAGCCCAACACCAACCTGACCGGGGCCGAGACCACCATCAGGAACCTCGTCCACGGCATCGGCTACCAGCGCGACATCCTCGGCGGCGACCCGCGCACCGCCTGGCAGCTCGACGCGTTCGGGCACGACCCGCAGTTCCCCGGCTACCTGGCGGCGGCCGGGCTGACCGGGAGCGCGTGGGCGCGCGGGCCGTTCCACCAGTGGGGGCCGATCGACAAGAACTTCGGCGCGGCCGGGAACGACGCCACCCTGATGCAGTTCCCCAGCGAGTTCGAGTGGATCGCGCCGTCCGGGCTGGGGGTGCTGACGCACTACATGCCCGCCCACTACTCGGCCGGCTGGTGGATGGACTCGGCGCCGACGCTGGAGGCCGCCATGGCGGCGGTGTACGAGTTGTACCGGTCGCTCAAGCCCGTCGCCGCCACCCGGAACATCCTGCTGCCCGTCGGCACCGACTACACCCCGCCGAACAAGTGGGTGACCGAGATCCACCGTGCCTGGAACGCGCGGTACGTGTGGCCGCGGTTCGTGTGCGGGACGCCTCGGGACTTCCTGGACGCGGTTCGTACCGAAATTTCGGCCTTAAGCCCGCAATCACGGGACATGAACCCGATCTATACCGGCAAGGACGTCTCCTACATCGACACCAAGCAGGCCCAGCGGGCCGCCGAGGTGGCGGCGCTGGACGCCGAGCGGCTCTCGGCGCTCGCCGCGCTGCTGGGGCTGGGCCGCTACCCGCACACCGCGCTGGACAAGGTGTGGCGGCAGCTCGCGTACGGGGCGCACCACGACGCGATCACCGGCTCCGAGTCCGACCAGGTCTACATCGACCTGCTGACCGGCTGGCGCGAGGCGTACGACCTGGCGGCGGACGCCCGCGACCGGGCCCTCGACGCGCTGATGGGCCAGGTGGCGGTGGACGGGCGCAGCGTCGTGGTGACGAACACGCTGCCGTTCGCCCGCGACGGCCTGGTGCGCGTGCGCCTCGGGCCCGGACTGCGCGTCGCCGACCCGGCGGGCGTGGAGATCCCCGCCGTCTCCGAGCACGGCACGCTGACGTTCACGGCCAGGGACGTGCCCGCGACGGGCTGGCGCACGTACCGGATCGTCGAGGGCCGGGCCGACCCGTGGCAGGACCTGCCCGGCACGACCATCGAGAACGAGCGCTGGCGGATCGTCGCCGACCCCGCCAGGGGCGGCGCGCTGGCCTCCGTCACCGACCTGGCCACCGGCCGCGAACTGCTCACCGGCCTGGGCAACGAGCTGCGCCTGTACGAGGAGTACCCGCAGCATCCGGACATGGGCGAAGGGCCGTGGCACCTCATGCCCACCGGCAGCTCCCTCGGGTCAGGCGACGCCCCCGCGGATTCCGTACGGGCCGAGACCTCCCCCGTCGGGCAGCGGATCATCGTCACCGGGCAGGTGGGCGAGGTCGCGTACGAGCAGGTCGTCACCCTCCTGGCGGGCTCCGACCGGGTGGACCTCACCACCCGCGTGGTCGACTACACCGGCGCCGACCGCCTGCTCAGGGTCCGGTTCCCGGCACACGTCGAGGGCGCGCTGCCGGTGTCGGACGTGGCGGGCGCCGTCGTGGGGCGCGGCTTCGCGCTGCCGGACGTGGACTCCGCCGAACACCCGTGGACGCTCGACAACCCGGCCAACACCTGGTTCGGCCTGTCCTCCACCGCCCGGGTGGACCTCGGCCCGGCCGGCGCGCGGGCGATCGGCGTGGCCGAGATCGTGGTGCCCGGCCCTTCGGACGCGCCTCGGGCCCGCGAGCTCGTCGCGGCGCTGGCCCGGGTGGGCGTCACCGCCACCACCTCCACCGCCTCGGGCACCCGGTACGGGTGGCTGCACGTGGACTCGAACCTGCCGGACACGCGCATCGTCCTCGGCGGGCCGGACACCAACCCGGTCGCCGCCGAGCTGCTGTCCCGCTGCGACCCGGTCTTCTCCCAGGCGCTCACGTCGGGCGCGCCACGCGTGTGGGTGCCCGCCGAACGGCCGCTGGCCGAGGTGTGGCGGCCCAGCGCGGACCTGCGCGACCTGCGTTCCCTGCCCGCCCTCATCGTCGCCGGGCCGGTGGACGAGCTGGTGGACGACCTGGCCGGCGCCGTCATCCCGGCGGTCTGCCCGGCCGGTTCCGAACGGCTCGACGACCGGACGGTGGCGCTGCTGGCGTACGGGCTGCCGGGCTTCGCGGTGGACCCGTCGGGGGCTCTGCACCTGTCGCTCATGCGGTCCTGCACGGGCTGGCCCTCCGGCGTCTGGCTCGACCCCCCGCGCCGCACCGGCCCCGACGGGTCGGCGTTCCAGCTCCAGCACTGGACCCACGAGTTCTCGTACGCCCTCGTGGCCGGACCCGGCGACTGGCGGGCGAACCGGCTCCCCTCCTCGGGCCAGGAGTTCACCACCCCACTGCTGCCCCGCGTGGTCACCCCGGCGAACAGACCTCCGACGCACGCGACCAACCCAGCAAGCGAGCCACCACACGCGACGGACAGGCTGCTGATGGGCGCGACCGGTCCGGTTGGCGAGCCGCCACACGCGGACGCGTCCCCACCGCACGCCACGGCCAGGCCGCTGACGGGCGCGAGTGGTCTAGTGCTACCGCAGGTGTGCTCGTTGCTGCGCGTGGAGCCTGCTCGTGACGTGCTCCTGGGTACGCTCAAGGCCACCGGCAACCCGCACGCCCACGGGCGCGCCCGTCACGACGCCGAGACGGTCACCCTGCGCCTGGTGGAGGCCACTGGCCTCGGCTCTGAGGCCAAGGTCCACTCCCCTCTTCTGCCCTCCGCTCTGACGCCCGCCGACCTGCTCGAACGTCCTCTCCCGCCGACAGCGCCCCATCCCGCCGCGGGAGGCTTCGACGGGTCGGTGCTGCCGAAGCGGGTGAGAGGTTCGAGGACGCGCCGGCCGCTCTTCGATCCCGAGGGGAACCACCCGGGGGCCGTGAGGCTGGGCGGGGCCGAGGTGGGCACGTTTCTGGTCGCCGCCGAGCCCATGGAGACGGGGCCCGAGCTGGGAGCCGTGAGAGAGACCGCGCAGCCGGTGTACGCGCGTTACTGGCTGCACAACAAGGGCCCGGCGCCGCTCGGCTACCTGCCGGTGTCGGTCACCCTGACTCCCGGCCTGGTCACCCCGGACGGGCCGTTCGAGGTGGACGTCGTCGTGTCGTCGCAGTTGACCGACGCGGCGCACGAAGGCGTCGTGGAGCTGCACGTACCCGACGGGTGGACGGTGCTGCCGGCGCGGCGGCCGTTCCGCGTCGAGCCAGGCGGGCACGTCCGGTTCCCCGCCACCGTCACCCCAGCACCCGGCCGGGGCCTGCACTTCGTGTCCGCGCGGACGGGCGTCGGCGGGCAGGTGATCGAGGACGTGGTCACGGTGGCGCTCGGCGACGCCCCCGAACTGCCCGTGCCCGGCCCCGCGCCCGCCCCCGTCGACGCCGTCCGGGGCACCACGGCCGACGAGGCCCGCCCCACCGGCCTGTCGGTGACCACGCTCGCGGACGCGCTCACCCTCCGCCCCGGCGACCGCGCCGCTCTGACCGTACGGCTCGCGAACGGCACCCACGGAGAGATCCGGGGCGAGGCCCAGCTCGCCGCCCCGTGGGGGACGTGGGAGCTGCTCCCCTCGGCCATCAGGGGGTTCACGGTGGCCGCCGGAGGGACCTGTGACGTGACGTTCCCCGTGGAGGTCCCGCCGGACGCGACGGCCGGGCACTTCTGGGCGCTGCCCAAGGTCATGTGGTTCGGCCGCTGCCAGTACGCCGCCACCGTCCGCCTGGAGGTGACCCGGTGACCCCCGTTCCCGCGGAGATCGGGTACGTCGGTGACAGGCCCGTGGGGCGGGAGGCGCTCGACCGGCGGATCGCCGAACTGCGGGCCGGGCCGTCACGCGCCGCGCTGCCCACGCCCGGCAGCGCCGAGGACCGCCAGCTGGCCCGGTGGCTGACCCAGGTGATCCTCACCGAGGCGCTGTGCGAAGACGAGGCCGCGCGCCTCGGGCTGGCCCCCGTGGACGGGCCGCCGCTCGACCGGATCGCCGCCGTCGAGCTGGGCTCCGTCAACGCCGCCGCCTATCACGGCAGCCCGTGGGTGCGCGCGATGTACCGGCACGTGACCGCCACCGCCGAGGTGCCCGCCGCCTGGCGTCCCTCCCCCGTACGGGACGATCGGGAGACCCGCTACCTGGTGCTGCACGGGCTGTTCGAGGACAGGGAGACCGCCCGGACGGCCACCCCGGCCGACCTGGAACCGCTGGGCGCGGTCACCCTGGAGTCGCTGCCCGCCGCCCTCGCCGCGGCCCTCCGCTCCCGGCCATTCGGAGAGCTCACCGGCCCCGTACGAGATGCCCTGGGGTGGCATGTCGCGGTGGCGGAGCGCTCGGAGCTGGACGTCGCGGCCCTCGACGGCGAGACGCCCGCTTCGGAGAGCGGCGCCGAGGCACCCCGGCTCGACGCGGCGCGGCGGCTCGCCTTCGCGCGGTGGATCGATGAGAAGCGGGCCGCGACGGTGCGGCTCGTGCCCGGACTTGAGCATCCTGGCGACCCTCGCCAGCCCGACAACCACCACAAACACTCATGAATCACGTACTTGCCATTGACATCGGCGGGACCAAGCTCGCCGCCGCGCTCGTGGACGCGAGCGGATCCGTGCTGCGTTCCGGCACCCGGCCCACGCCGGGGCAGGAGGTCATGGCCGCGCTGCGCGGCCTGATCGAGGAGGTGACCGAGGGCGGGCCGGAGCCCGGTGCCGTCGGGATCGGGTGCGCCGGGCCGCTGGACCTCGCCGCCGGGACCGTGAGCCCGGTGAACATGCCGAGCTGGCGCGGCTTCCCGCTCCGCGACGAGGTGCGGAAGGTGACCGGCCTGCCCACCGTGCTCGCCGGCGACGCGCAGTGCATGGCGCTGGGCGAGCACTGGCTGGGCGCGGGCCAGGAGACCCGCGCGCTGCTGGGCATCGTGGTCTCCACCGGCATCGGCGGCGGCCTGGTCGTCGGCGGCACGCCACTGCTCGGCCCCACCGGGAACGCCGGTCACGTCGGCCACATGAGCGTGGACCCCTACGGGGAGCGCTGCGAGTGCGGCGGACGCGGCTGCGTCGAGAGGTACGCGAGCGGCCCCAACATGGCCCGCTGGGCGCTGGAGAACGGCTGGACCCCCGGCCGGGCATCGACCGGCGACCCCGTGGTCGCGGACGCGCGGACGTTGGCGGGGGATGCCGCCGCAGGTGATCCCGTGGCGGTGGCCGCGTTCGAGCGGGGGGCGCGGGCGCTGGCCGGGATGATCGCCTCGACGGCCGCCGCGGTCGAGATCACCACCGTGGTCGTCGGCGGGGGCGTCTCCCAGGCGGGGCCGGTGCTGTTCGGCCCGCTGGAGGCGGCGCTGGACGACGTCGGCGGGCTGGGGTTCGTCAGGGCCGTCGAGGTGCGGCCGACCACGCTGGGGGTGCGGGCCGGCCTCGCCGGGGCGGCCAAGCTGGCCTGGGACTACTCCCGCTCGGCGAGCTGAGCCTCACGGCGCTCGATGATCCTGCGGGTGAACGGGATCAGCTCCATGGCCCGGCCGCCGAGGTAGGCGCCGATGAAGGCCAGCAGGATGAGCACGAAGGGGCTGGTGGCGAATCCGTTCACGGCCAGGAGGACGTTCAGGGATGCGTCGAGCAGCGTCATGGAGACACTCCGAGGGGAATGAGACACGCAACGCGCATCAGATTAACCGGACAAGCGGCATGCCGCCGCACTTTTCCGGCAAATCGGCGGCCCGGAGTCCGGGCCGCCGAGCCGTCGATCAGTGGAAGAAGTGCCGCGTGCCGGTGAAGTAGAGCGTGACGCCCGCCTTCTCCACCGCGTCGATGACCTCCTGGTCGCGTACGGAGCCGCCGGGCTCGACGATGGCCTTCACGCCGCCCTCGATGAGCACCTGCGGCCCGTCGGGGAACGGGAAGAACGCGTCGGACGCGGCCACCGCGCCCGTCGCGCGCTCGCCCGCCCGGCTGACCGCGAGGCGGCAGGAGTCGACCCGGTTGACCTGCCCCATGCCCACGCCCACGGTGGCGCCGTCGCTGGCCAGCAGGATCGCGTTGGACTTGACCGAGCGCGCGGCCCGCCAGGCGAACGCCAGGTCGGCCAGCATCTCCGGAGAGGCCGGCTCGCCCGCCTTGAGCTGCCAGGTGGACGGGTCGTCGCCGGCCGCGTCGACCCGGTCGACCTGCTGGACGAGCAGGCCGCCGTCGATCCGGCGGAACTCGGCCGCGTTGGCCGGGCCGGCGGGGCAGACCAGCAGGCGCAGGTTCTTCTTCCTGGTGAGGATCTCCAGCGCCTCGGGCTCGAACGCGGGCGCCACCACGACCTCGGTGAACACCTCGGCGATCTGCCGGGCCAGGGACGCCGTGACCGGCCCGTTGACGGCGATCACGCCACCGTAGGCGGAGACCGGGTCGCACGCGTGGGCCTTGCGGTGCGCCTCGGCCACGTCGGCGCCGACGGCGATGCCGCACGGGTTCTGGTGCTTGATGATGGCCACGCACGGGTCGGTGAAGTCCCACGCGGCCCGCCAGGCGGCGTCGGCGTCGAGGTAGTTGTTGTAGGACATCTCCTTGCCGTGCAGCTGCTCGGCGTTGGCCAGCCCGTCCGCTCCCGAGGTGTAGAGGGCGGCGCCCTGGTGGGGGTTCTCGCCGTAGCGCAGCTCGGCCTTGCGCCGCCAGGTCGCGCCCATGAACGCGGGCCACTCCTCCTCGGCCGCGTACGCGCTGCCGAACCACGAGGCCACGGCCACGTCGTAGGCGGCGGTGTGGGCGTAGGCGATGCCCGCCAGCCGCTTGCGCTCGGCCTTGCTGAACCCGCCCTGCTCCAGCGCGGCGGACACCTCGCCGTAGAAGCCGGGGTCGACCACGACCGCGCAGGTGTTGTGGTTCTTGGCGGCGCCGCGGATCATGGCGGGGCCGCCGATGTCGATCTGCTCGACGCACTCCTCCGGCGACGCCCCCGAGGCCACCGTCTGCTCGAACGGGTAGAGGTTGACCACCACGAGCTGGAACGGGTCGATCTCCAGCTCCTCCAGCTGCTGCACGTGGTGCGGCTTGCCGAGGTCGGCGAGCAGCCCGGCGTGCACCCTCGGGTGGAGCGTCTTGACGCGCCCGTCGAGACATTCGGGGAAGCCGGTGAGCTGCTCGACCTTGGTCACCGGGATGCCGTAGGACGCGATGGCGGCGGCCGTGCCGCCCGTCGACACGATCTCCACCCCCGCACCGTCAAGAGCCCTGGCCAGCTCTTCCAGCCCCGACTTGTCGTACACGGCGATCAGGGCACGCCGGATGGCGATGCGGGTCACGAGTTTTCCCCTCCAATGTTGTTGCCGATGCGGACGACGCGTCCGCTGACCGTCCAGCCCTCGCGGACCATCCGGCCGACAGTGTCGACGAGCAGCCGGCGCTCGACGGTCTTGATGCGCTCGTGCAGCTCGGACTCGTCGTCGCCCGGCAGCACGCGCACGGCCTCCTGGGCGATGATCGGCCCGGTGTCGACGCCGGCGTCGGCCAGCATCACGGTGCAGCCCGTCACCTGGACCCCGTACGCGAGCGCGTCGCGCACGCCGTGAGCCCCCGGGAACGACGGCAGCAGCGCGGGGTGGGTGTTGACGACCGGGAACGAGTCCAGCGTCGGAGCGCCGAGAATCTTCATGAAGCCGGCCGAGATCACCAGATCGGGCTTGTGGGCCGCGATCTCCGCGGCGATCGCGGCATCCCAATCCTCACGATTCGGATAATCACGCAAATTTCGCACAAAAGTGGGTACGCCTGCGCGTGACGCCCTGGCCAAACCTTCGATCCCATCGCGGTCGGCGCCGACGGCCACCACGCGGGCCCCGTACGAAGGATCGGCGGAAGCGTCCAGCAGGGCCTGTAGGTTTGTTCCAGAGCCGGAGACGAGGACGACGAGCCGCCCAGCCTTAGACACGCACTCTCCCATGGACAATCGTGGGGTGGGGCTGCAAGCGTATCCGTTACTCGCCCGGTGACGCAGAGGAGGTCAGGTGTCGACACCGGTGCAAGCACCGGCCGGTCAGCAGCCCGCGGAGTCCGCGGGCCGCCGAGCGATCTGGTTGTCCATCGCAGCGCTGGCCATGACGTTCATGCTGCCGCTGGCCGGGCTGGTCATGGCGGTGTTCGCGCTCGTGGCCGGCATCCGCGCGCTCCCGCTGCTGAGAGGCGCGGGCAAACCCACCGGCGTGGCGTCGGGCGGCATCGCCGTGGCGACGGCCGCGCTGCTGCTCTCCGCCGGGGCCACCGGCATGCAGGTCTACCTGATGGACGAGAACTCCGCCTACCAGGAGTGCATGAAGGGCGCCGGCACGGTTCAGTCGCAGGGCGAGTGCTTCGTGCAGTTCAGGGAGGCGGCCGAGAAGAAGCTGCCGCCCGACGTGCTGGAGCTGCTCGGCGCGGCGCAGCCCTGATCAGTCGCGGTCCCACGCGTACGGGTCCACGTAGATCACGTGGCCGCCCTTGTCGTCCGACTCGTCCACGATGTCCTTGCGGCTCCGCGGCGCCTCGTCCAGCGGGGCGCGCGGCCGCGCCTGGGCCAGGGTCTCGGCGGCGGCCGACGCGTGCTCGTCCTGCCAGTCGTCCCTGATGACCGGGATGGGCTGCGTGTCGGCCTCGGTGGCGTCCATCCAGTGGCCGGGCAGCGGGCGGGCGTCCGACTCGGCCAGCCCGACCTTGCTCGCCGCCCTGGCGATCGCCGCCCCCGCCTTCCGCACCGGCGCGGCGGCCTTGTCGAGCGGCGCGCGGGCCTTGCGGCTGAGCAGCAGCAGGTTGGTCACGCCGGCGGAGATGCCGGCGGCCACGCCCACCTCCAGCCCGACCGACAGGGCCACCTCCCACGCCGGCGGCCCGACGACCGTCAGCCTGCCGCCGCCGATCGGCCCGCCGGACAACGCGGCCAGCGCCGCCGCCACCAGCCCGGTCGTGACGCCGGTGAGGAAACCCCAGAGCGGCGCGGCCTCGTACGCGGGAGAGGGCGAGATCCTGGCGACCACGACGCCCGCCACCGCGCCCGCCGCGAACGGCAGCGCGATCACCGCCATCATCCAGACGGGCGCCGGGCCGCTGTCGGGCAGCGCGCCCAGCATCGGCAGGCTCGGCACCGTGCCGAGCTGCACGCCCGTCGGCGCGACCAGCGTGTCCGCGCCGACCGCGAACCCCGGCCCGGCGATGTAGGACAGCCCCCAGATGACCACGTTGAACAGGTAGAGCAGCTGCACCAGCAGGAGCAGCACGCCGCCCACGAACCCCGGCGCGAGCACGTCGGACAGCTCCCGCACCTGGTCGAAGTTGAGCACGATGGCGACCAGCACGAGCACCAGCCCGGCCGCGAGCATGATCGCGGTGGCCACCGCCGTGCCGACGGTCACCGCCCGCACCCGCTCGGGCAGCAGCCTCGGCATCACCCGCCACGGCCCGATCGTGCGCGCGACGGCGAGCGTGCCGGCCAGGAAGGCCAGGAGGAAGTGGCTGATCAGCGCCTCGCCGATGGACGGCTTGGTGAGGTCGTTGGTGGTGGCCAGCGCGATGCCGCCGGCCAGCATGGCGTAGGGGGCCGCGAGCGAGACGCCCGCCTGCACGACCAGCACGAGCTGGGCCCGGCGCCGCGCGTTGGCCTTCTCCTTCGGGCTGTTCTTCGGGAGCCGGGCCGGCATCCGCAGCCGCAGGTCGGCGTCGCGGGCCATCCACCGCCCCGCCTTGTAGAGCAGCAGGGCGGGCAGCACCATCAGGCCCAGGGGCAGCAGCCCGACCCGGCCGCCGGGGATGTCGAAGCCCGCGTGGTGGGCGGCCAGCCAGATCTGCGCGGCCGTGCGGAACACGCCGGGCAGCCCCTGGCCGAGCGCGCCGCGCGGGGCGGCCATCCAGCCGACGATGGTGAGCGTGGTGAGGACGGCGAGCCCGGCGCCCAGCGCGATGGCGGCGGCGAGCATGCCGGACACGGGCAGGGGCCGGCGGGACTCGTCGTCACCCGAGACCCCCGGCAGCTTGCCGAGAACCGACCGGGGGGCGGTGCGGAGCTGGTCGAGTATCGCCGTCACAACAAGTGATTTTCTCAATCTTTCCCGACCGGCGCTTGGTTGACGCGCCGCACCCGCCCGGTTTATACGGTGTTTCCGCGACGGGCACGGGCTTTCCGAGCCCCGGACACGCGGAAGGCCCCGCCCGGACGAACGAGCCGTCCGTGGGGGCCTTCGCCGCTGTCTAGCGTGACTGCATGATCTCCCGCATCAGGCGGGCGGTCTCGGAGGGGGTCTTGCCGACGCGCACGCCGACCTTCTCCAGGGCCTCCTTCTTCGCCTGGGCGGTGCCGGCCGAGCCGGAGACGATGGCGCCGGCGTGGCCCATGGTCTTGCCCTCGGGCGCGGTGAAGCCCGCGACGTAGGCGACGACCGGCTTGGTGACGTGCTTCTCGATGTAGGCGGCCGCGCGCTCCTCGGCGTCGCCGCCGATCTCGCCGATCATCACGATCGCGTCGGTGCCGGGGTCGTCCTGGAACGCCTGGAGGCAGTCGATGTGCGTGGTGCCGATGACCGGGTCGCCGCCGATGCCCACGGCGGTGGAGAAGCCGAAGTCACGCAGCTCGTACATGAGCTGGTAGGTCAGCGTGCCGGACTTCGACACCAGGCCGATGCGGCCCGCGGTGGTGATGTCGGCGGGGATGATGCCGGCGTTGGAGGCGCCGGGAGAGGCGATGCCGGGGCAGTTGGGGCCGATGATGCGGGTCTTGTTGCCCTTCTCGGTCGCGTACGCCCAGAACTCGGTGGTGTCGTGGACCGGCACGCCTTCGGTGATCACCACGCAGAGCGGGATCTCGGCGTCGACGGCCTCCTTGACGGCGTCCTTGGTGAACGCCGGGGGGACGAAGACGACGGACACGTCGGCGCGCGTCTTCTCCATCGCCTCCTTGACCGTGCCGAACACGGGCAGGCCCTCGTGGGTGGTGCCGGCCTTGCGGGCGTTGACGCCGCCTACGACGCGGGAGCCGGCGGCGAGCATGCGGCGGGTGTGCTTGGTGCCCTCCGAACCGGTCATGCCCTGAACGATGATCTTGCTGTTCTCGGTCAGCCAGATAGCCATGTGTCACGCACCTACCGCAGCGAGCTCGGCGGCCCGCTTGGCCGCGTCGTCCATCGTGTCGACCAGCTCGACGCGCGGGAGCGCGGCGTCGGCCAGGATCTGTCGCCCGAGCTGGGCGTTGTTGCCGTCGAGGCGGACCACCAGCGGGTGGTTGACCGACTCGCCGCGGCTCTCCAGCAGCTTGAACGCCGAGACGATGCCGTTGGCCACGGCGTCGCAGGCGGTGATGCCGCCGAACACGTTGACGAAGATCGACTTGACCGACGGGTCGGACATGATGATCTCCAGGCCGGCCGCCATGACCTCGGCGGACGCGCCGCCGCCGATGTCGAGGAAGTTGGCCGGGGCGGGCTTGCCGGGGAAGGCCTCGCCCGCGTAGGCGACCACGTCGAGCGTGGACATGACCAGGCCGGCGCCGTTGCCGATGATGCCGACGGTGCCGTCGAGCTTGACGTAGTTGAGGTCCTTGGCCTTGGCCGCGGCCTCCAGCGGGTCCTCGGCTGCCTGGTCGACGAAGGCCTCGTGGTCGGGCTGGCGGAAGGAGGCGTTGTCGTCGAGCGTGACCTTGCCGTCGAGGGCCTTCACCTGGCCGTCGGCCGACAGGATCATCGGGTTGACCTCGACGAGGCTGGCGTCCTCGTCGACGAACGCGCACCAGAGCTTCTCGATGAGCTCGGCCGCGCCGTCGAGCGCCTTCTCCGGCAGCCCGCCGGCCGCCGCGATCTCGCGGGCCGTGGCGCGGTCGACGCCGGTCAGCGGCGAGACCGGCACCTTGGCGACCTTCTCGGGGGTCGAGTGGGCGACCTCTTCGATGTCCATTCCGCCCGCGGCGGAGCAGATGGCCAGGAAGGTGCGGTTGGCGCGGTCGAGCAGGAAGGAGAAGTAGTACTCCTCCGCGATCGCGCTGGCCTCCTCCACGAGCACCTTGTGCACCGTGTGGCCCTTGATGTCCATGCCCAGGATGGCCTGGGCCTTCTCGACGGCGTCGGCGGCGTCGTCGGCCACCTTGACGCCGCCGGCCTTGCCGCGGCCACCGGTCTTCACCTGCGCCTTGACGACGACGCGACCGGTGAGCTCCTCGGCGGCCGCGCGTGCCTCCTCCACGGTGTGGGCGACGATGCCGCGTGGCACCGGGATGCCGTAGTCGGCGAAGAGTTCCTTCGCCTGATGTTCGAACAGGTCCACGAGGGTCCGTCCTTGCTTCTCCGACTGAATGTTCGACGGCCCGGGCCACCCCGTACGTCCGTGCCGGGCGTTTCCGCCAGTGAAGCCTAGCCCCAGACTTGACCCTTCCCGGTCACCGGGTCGCGGTTGTGCCTGGATGTGACGGTGATCTCACTCCGCCTGCACGAAATGTGCACCGAATCATCAGCTCTTGTCCGCCTATTGAGATATCGCTGTGATCTTCGATCGGCAAGATACCTTTTTCCCCTTCCTTTTCAACCGAGGACAACGATGAGAAGAGTCATTGCCGGACTGGCATTGGCCACCGCGGCGACGCTGGTCACGGTGGCGCCAGCGCAGGCCGCACCGGCGAATCCGGTCAAAACGCTGAAGCAGCAGTTCAAGCCAGGACACGGAGTGCGCGTTTCCGAAACTGCGCGTAGTTACGTCGACGGAAAGGCCGCCGAAACCCTTCGTACGACAGGAAAACTCGCCTTCGGTAAGAAGGGAGTGATCGCGGCCGACCTGACCAGCCGCGCGAAGTCCAGCGGTAAGGGCAATACGCGCACCTCCCTGTCGGCGCTGGGCTCCAACCGCACCATCAGCACGGGCGACCACAGGTACCTGCAGGGCGGCATCTTCACGGACATGCTGCCCGAGGGCAAGAAGTGGCTGCGTTACCCCGGCTTCTCCCACCAGTCGAACCAAATGGTCGACATCTTCAACCCGAAGGTGCTCAAGGGCCTGGTCGCCAAGGCCGAGAACGTCAAGGGCGACTACAAGGGCACGGTCACCCTCAAGCAGCTCGCGGCGTTCCAGGACACGACGATCCCCGGCAAGCTAGGGAAGATCAAGGTCAAGTATCTCCTCGACACCAACGCCAGAGGACTGGTGACCCGCGTGGTGAGCGAGTGGACACTCGACTTCGGCCTCATGGGCAGCAGCCGCACCGTCACCGACACCCGCTACACCGGCTGGGGCTCCAAGGTCACGATCAAGGCCCCGGCGAAGTCGCAGTGGCTCGACATCGCCGACCTGTTCGCCGAGACGCCGGACGCCGACATCCCGTCGGAGATCCCGGAAGACGCCATCAGCTCACTCGGGGTCGGCGGCTAGCTTTCTCCTCTTCCGTACGAATGAGGACCCTCATGCTCTCGGGCATGGGGGTCTTCCCAGTCCCACGAGACCGAGACATCGCATGAAGCGTCTCACCGCGGCCCTCGCCTCGACCTTCGTCCAGGCCGTCCCCGCGCAGGCCGCGCCCAAGGATCCGCTGGCCGCCGTGGAGAAGCGGGACCGTCAGAGCGGCGGGCCGCTGAGGTCAAACGCTGATCCACGGAGGCCGGGTTCGTGCTCCTTTGGACCGTTACAACATCGTGACGAGCCATTCGCCGTCGAAACACGCGTCCCAATTGTCACACGTACAGACGCGTAACGCGGAGAACCATAGCTCAGGAGTACGACCCGTGAATGTCTTCCCCCGGATTCTCGCCGCCGCCGCGCTGGTGACGGCGGTGGCCTGCGCGGCGGAGGGCGCCCCCGTCGCTCAGCAGGCCGCCCGGCCGCAGACGGTGCAGGCGGCTCAAACCGTCACGAAGGCGAAGAAGAAGTTCAAGATAGGCATCGCCGACATCACCCCCATGGGCGAGAAGACGGAGAAGGTGGGCGTCGGCTTCCCCATCATCGTCACCTTCGACCGCGACGTGCCCGACAAGGCCGCCGTCGAGTCCGTGCTCCAGGTCGAGGCGGAGCAGCCCGTCGAGGGCGCCTGGCGGTGGGTGTCGCCGCGCAAGGTCATCTACCGCACCAAGACCTACTGGAAGCCCTACCAGAAGGTGCTGTTCAAGGCCCTGCTCAGCGAGATCCCCGGCAACGAGAAGGCGAAGAACGTCAGCCGCCGCTTCGCTGTCGGCGCCAAGCACGTGTCGCTGGTCGACACCCGCAAGCACGTCATGAAGGTCTACCGCAACGGCAAGCTGGCCAAGAAGATCCCGATCAGCGCCGGCCGCGGCGGGCTCGTCAGGAACGGCGTCGACGTCTACCTGACCACCAGCGGCGTCCACCTGACCATGGGCAAGAAGGCCGTGGAGACCATGACCTCGTCGTGGATGGGGGTGACCGACCCGAAGGACCCCCGCTACTACAAGGAGGAGATCCCGTGGGCGGTGCGCATCTCCGACAGCGGCGAGTACGTCCACCAGAGCTTCGGCGACTACCAGTATCTCGGCCGGTCCAACCAGAGCCACGGCTGTGTGCGCGCCACCCCGGCCGGGGCCAAGTGGTTCTACCAGATCAGCCAGCGCGGCGACGTCGTCAAGATCGTCGGCACCAAGCGCAAGCTCCAGTGGAACAACGGCTGGAGCTACTGGCAGCTCAACTGGACCCAGTGGAAGAAGGGCAGCGCCCTGCGCACCGCCCAGAGCTGACGTACGGGGTCAGAGCTTCTCCAGCGGCGCGTACGCGAGCAGGAGCGTCTTCTCACCGCCCGAGCCGAAGTCGATCTTGACCTTGGTCTTCTCGGCCACGCCGTCTACCGACACCACGGTGCCGAGACCGAACGCGTCGTGGGTGACCCGGTCGCCCGGCGTCAGCGACGGGACGGCCCGGCCGCCGGTCTTCTTCGGGGCCGCGGCCGGGGCGGGCTCGCGGCGGGTGGCGGCGCTCCACGCCGACTTGTCGGGGTCGGTGCGCCACTCGACCAGCTTGGCCGGCACCTCGTTGACGAACCGCGAGGCCGGGTTGAACGACGGCGCGCCCCACGAGCTGCGCACCGCCGCCCGCGTCAGGTAGAGCCGCTGCTGGGCGCGGGTGATGCCGACGTAGGCCAGGCGGCGCTCCTCCTCCAGCTCCTTCGGCTCGCCGATGGAGCGGATGTGGGGGAAGACGCCGTCTTCCATGGCGGTCAGGAACACCACCGGGAACTCCAGGCCCTTGGCGGTGTGGAGCGTCATCAGCGTCACCACGCCCTGGCCGCCGTCCTGCTCGGGGATCTGGTCGGCGTCGGCCACCAGCGACACCTGCTCCAGGAACTCCACGAGCGTGCCCTCGGGATTGGCCTCCTCGAACTCGCCGGCCACCGAGACCAGCTCCTGGAGGTTCTCCAGACGGGACTCGTCCTGAGGATCTTCGGACGCCTCCAGCTCGGCGCGGTAGCCGGTGGCCACCAGCACCTCCTCGGCCAGCGCGGACGGCGGCACGCCCTCGCCCTTGGCGATCAGCTCATCGATCATCGCGACGAACTCCCTGATCGCGTTGAGCGAGCGGGTGGCCATGCCCGGCGCCTCGTCGGCCCGCCGCAGGCCCTCCCAGAACGGGATCCGCTCGCGCGCCGCGAACGCCTCCACCATCGCCTCGGCCCGGTCGCCGATGCCGCGCTTGGGCACGTTGAGTATGCGGCGCAGCGACACCACGTCGAGCGGGTTGGCCAGCACCCGGAGGTAGGCCAGCAGGTCCTTGACCTCCTTGCGCTCGTAGAAGCGCACCCCGCCGACGACCTTGTAGGGCAGGCCGGTGCGGATGAAGATCTCCTCGAACACGCGGGAGGCGGCGTTGGTGCGGTAGAAGACCGCGACGTCGCCCGGCCTGACCTCCTCCTCGTCGGCCAGCCGGTCGACCTCCTGCGCCACGAACACGGCCTCGTCGTGCTCGTTGTCGGCGACGTATCCCACGATCTTGGGCCCGTCGCCCTGGTCGGACCAGAGGTTCTTCGGCTTGCGCGACTCGTTGCGGGAGATGACCGCGTTGGCGGCGGCCAGGATGTTCTGGGTGGAGCGGTAGTTCTGCTCCAGCAGGATCGTGCGGGCGTCGGGGTAGTCGCGCTCGAACTCGAGGATGTTGCGGATCGTCGCGCCACGGAAGGCGTAGATCGACTGGTCGGCGTCGCCGACCACGCACAGCTCCGACTGGCTGGTGCCGGAGCGCACCTGGTCGCCGTCGGCGGTGCGCAGCTCGGGGAACCCGACCAGCTCCCTGATCAGGATGTACTGCGCGTGGTTGGTGTCCTGGTATTCGTCGACGAGGACGTGGCGGAAGCGCATCCGGTAGTGCTCCGCCACCTCGGGGAAGAGCTGGAAGAGCGTCACCGTGTTCATGATGATGTCGTCGAAGTCCATCGCGCCGGCCTCGGTGAGCTTGAGCTGGTAGCTCTTGTAGGCCTGGGCGAGCGTCTTCTCCAGGTGGGAGCCCGCCCGCTCGATCGCGGTCTCGTAGTCGATCAGCTCGTTCTTGAAGTTGCTGACCTGGGCGGAGAACGACCGGGGCGGATAGCGCTTGGGGTCGAGCTCCATCTCGCGGCAGACCATGGCCATGAGGCGCTGGGAGTCGGCCTGGTCGTAGATGGAGAAGCTCGAAGGGAAGCCGAGCCGCTTGGCCTCGCGGCGCAGGATGCGCATGCACGCGCTGTGGAAGGTCATCACCCACATCGCCCGCGAGCGCGGGCCGACGAGCTTGTCGATGCGCTCCTTCATCTCGCGGGCGGCCTTGTTGGTGAACGTGATGGCCAGGATCTCGCCCGGATGGACGTCGCGCTCGGCCAGGAGGTAGGCGATGCGGTGGGTGAGCACCCGCGTCTTGCCGGACCCGGCGCCCGCGACGATCAGCAGCGGGCTGCCGTGGTGGAGCACGGCCTCGCGCTGCTGAGGGTTGAGGCCGTCGAGCAAAGGGTGGTCAACAGAGACTTGGGTGGGCACGCCCCTAGGTTAGGCCCCCTCACCGACAATCGGCGCCCGGAATGCCGGGGACCGGGCTCCCGTTGTGCGGACAGACGCCTCAGAAAGGGGAGCCATGCTGCCGGAGAGTGAGATCACCAGGGTCCTCGTCGTGACGGCGCACCCGGACGACGCCGACTTCGGCGCGGCGGGCAGCGTGGCGCTGTTCGCCGACAAGGGCGTGGAGGTGACCTACCTGCTGGTCACCGACGGCGACGCGGGCGGCAACGACCGCTCCCTGGACCACTCCGGCATGGCCGAACTGCGCCGCGCCGAGCAGGCCGCGGCGGCCAAGTGCGTCGGCGTGACCGACCTGCGCTCCCTCGGCCGCGCCGACGGGACCGTCGTCCCGTCGCTGGATCTGCGCAGGGACATCGCGCGCGTCATCAGGCAGGTACGGCCCGAGCTGGTGATCACCCATCACCCCGAGCGCAACTACGAGTTCATCGCCCCCAGCCACCCCGACCACCGGGCGGTCGGCGGCGCCACCCTGGACGCCGTCTATCCCGACGCGCGCAACCCGTACGCCTTCCCCGAGCTCGTCGAGGAGGAGGGCCTGGAGGCGTGGACGGTGCGTGAGGTGTGGCTCATGGGCGGGCCCACCCGCAACCACTGGGTGGACATCACGCCGGTCGTCGACCGCAAACTGGCGGCACTGCAGTCGCACGCCAGTCAGGTGGGTCACATCGAGGGGTTCGCGGAGATCGTCAGGGACCGTTTCGCCGCCTGGGCGCGGCAGGCCGGCTTCCCCGACGGGCACTACGCCGAGGGCTTCCAGGTCGTCAACACGACATAGGCCGGCTTACGGCACCGAACCGGGCGGCACCACCCACAGCGACGGCTGCCCGGTGACCTCCGCGATCCGGTCGTAGTCGCGGTCGTAGTGGAGCACCGTAGCGCCGTACACCTCGGCGCAGGCGGCGATGAGCAGGTCCGGCGGGCTGACGCCGCGATGCTGCGAGGCCTCGATCAGCTTCAGCTGGACCTCGCGGGCGCGCGCCCAGACTTCCGGTCCGGCGGACAGCCTGATGACCTGGTGCTGTGCGCGGATGATGCGCTTGTAGTGCGCGTGGTTACGGGCGCTGTAGCCGACCTCCAGGTCGATGATGTCGCACGTGGCCACGACACGAGCCGCGTAGAGCGGGTGGAGCGCCTTGGCGACGACGTCGCTGGTCCTGATGCGCGCCAGCGCGCTCGTGTCGAGCAGGTAGATCACTCCTGTCGCCGCCACGCGTGCTTCATTACCTCCGGATCCAGCAGATCCGGGCTCCCCTCCGTCCGCCAGAACTCGAACGCCTCGATCGCGTCCGCCGTCTCCTCGTCCCGGTCGAGCACCGCCTGCAGGGCCGAGTGGACCGTTTCCTTCATGCTGCTCGTCCCCAGCCTGTCCTGGACCGCCTGGACGAGTTCCTTGTCGATGTCGATGACCGTTCGCATGGAACACCACCTCCGTTACCTCCAGCGTATATCACGAAGTGTGATCTTGATATACGCACTCTCCGTGTTTGATCGAACACGTTGAGGCGCGGAAGTGACTTTAAAGCAGCGGCAAAGAGGATGAACGCAGGCCAGGGCCGCGAGGTGAAGGATCCTCACCCCGGGGCGGAAAGCACCCTCACCACCGGGAGAACATCACCAGCGCTGCCGGGCCTCCTCCGCCCACCCCGTCAGCCCGTCGAGCTCCACCCAGGTGCCGTCGTCGGCCTGGGCGCGGCCGGCGAAGTGGCCGAAGCACTGGTGGGTCTCGGAGCCCACCACCACCAGCTCGGTGCGGGCCACCCGCTCGTAGAACGGCGTGAACTCCACCTGCACCCGGGGACCGGTGATCCGCCACGGCCGCATCCAGTCGGCGCGGTCGTAGCTCCACGCCAGCTCCTCGCCGATCTTGTGCAGCCGGCCGCCGATGAACAGGGCGTTCTCCGTCATCCCGGTGCCGGCCGTCCACCGCCCGCCGAGCTGGATCGCCTTCCCGGGCGCGCTGCCCGCCGCCCAGTTCCAGGCGATCGAGTACGGCCAGCGCCCCCGCCCGTGGTCGAGCACGGCGAACGAGTCTTCCTCGCGCACCTCGTACGGGACCGAGCCGAGCACGAGCCTGCCCCGGACCGGGCGGCCGACGTCCTTGACCGTGTACTGGAAGCGCCGCGGGCCCCACGGCACCACCACGCCGAGCGACTCGTGGCCCTCGCGCGACGGCATCTCCAGGTCGACCTCGATGCCCTCGGCGCGGGCGCGCAGCGCGGTGGCGCCGGGGGTCTGGGTGATCCGGATGTCCAGCCCGCCGCCGCCCTTCGCGACGGCGGTGCCCTCCCCGCTGCGGTCGGGCATGACGGTGCCGCGGGCGAACGGCACCACGACGTCCCTGCTGATCTCCTCGCCGGCGGCGCGGTCGAGGACGTAGAGGCCGTGCACGCCCGCGTAGTCGAGCGAGGACGCCACGACGCCGATGATGTGGGACGGGGTGACGATCCCCCAGTATTCCCAGCGCTTGGTGCGGCCCCAGCCGCGCAGGTTGGCCCGGTGGAGCGGCCGTCGCGTCCAGCCGACGGCGGCCGGGTTGAGCCGTCCGTCGGGCAGGCAGAGGTCCACGGGCTCGGTGATCTCCCGTTCGCGCGTCGTCATCAGAGGGAGGCCTCCTGCTGGACGGGCTCGGTCTTGGTCGCGGCGAGGCGGGCGAAGAGGTAGCCCAGCGAGTTGGTCGCCAGATGCAGCATCGAGGGCGCGAGGAGCCCGCCCCGGCGGCGCAGCTCGGTGAACAGGACCCCGGCGGCGGCCGTCGAGAGCACGCTGCCCGCCACGACCCGCGCCGTGTCGAGCCGCCCGGGGGACTCGCCCGCGACGACCGCTCCCAGCGCCGGGTTGGCGCGCGCCATGTCGACGGCCGGCAGGATGTGCCAGAGGCCGAACAGCGCCGACGACACCGCCGTGGCGGTGGCCTGCCCGTGGGCCCGGCGGAGCATCGCGTGCAGCGCCCCGCGGAACCCGACCTCCTCCAGCAGCACCGTGCCGACGGGAACCTGGAGCAGGGCCTCCTCCAGGACGCGGGCGCGGGTGAGCGACAGCGCCCGCTCGTCGTGGAAGAGCGGGCGGGTGCGAGGGAGGGTGATGCCGACGGTGTAGACCGCGGCCACGCCGGTCACCAGCACCCCGCCGATGACCGCCCCACGGCGCCCGTGCTCGAACCCGAGCTCCTCCCACGTGACTCCGGACCGGCGGGCCATCGCCACCAGCGCCGCCGTGGCCGCGGCGGAGGTGAGGGGGCCGAGCCGCGGCGCGACGCGGTTGTTGAGCACGTTGGCCGCGGTCAGCACGGCGATCGAGCGAAGCAGCACCCTTGAAGATTAGTCGCGCTCACTATCAACTCGCGCCGGAGGGTCACGAGGCCGCGGGGCGGCGCACACCTTCGGGAACGCGGGAGCGGCGGCGCTCCTCCGGGGTGAGCCCACCCCAGATGCCATCGGCCTCGCCCGCCTTCAACGCGTACGAACGACACTCGGTGAGGACCTGGCACGTCGCGCAGACGGCCTTGGCCCGCGCCTCCTGGACGGGTGAGGGGGCGAGGGGGAAGAAGAGCTCCGGGTCGCTGGATCTGCAGGCCCCCCTGCGCAGCCAGCCGATCTCCTCCAATGGCATGGGCTAACGCTATGACGTGTACAAGATCAGTCGCATCATCCTGGGGATTGACACGCGACTACATCGCGGGAGGTGTCAGCAGGCGCTCACGCCGCGGGTGTAGCCGACGGCGAACGACCGCTGGCGCTGCTCGGCCGTACCGTGGGCAGCTGGGTCGAGCCAGTCGTCGGTCGGGTCGCCGGCGGCGGCGAGGTTGAGCAGGAGCTCGTCCTCGTCGCCCGGCTCGGCCACCAGCGCCCCCGAGTCGATCAGGGCGCGCAGCGTGCCGCCCGCGTAGCAGTCGGCCTGCAGCTCCATCTCCACGTTGAGGCGGAAACTGGTGCGGAGCTGGGCCTGCACGGCGTGGCCGAACTCGTGCGGGATGATCAGATAGACGGAGCCGTCGCCCATCCGGCTCCACAGCGCCCGCATCCACTCCTCGTCGTAGGCGATGAAATGTCCCGCCGAGCAGTAGAAGGCGTTGTTCGGCACGGACGGCTGTCCGCCGCAACGCGGCCCGTTCGTCCCCGAGTAGGGGATGAACCGGTTGACCGGGCGATAGGTCATCCCGGACGCCGCGAACTGCTGCTTCCAGAACTCCTCCGACAGCGTCCTGGCGCCCCACACGTCGTCCTCGAACGAGTCGAGCCCGCGCCGGTCCCTCGACGGCACGTCGACCACACCACAGGCGGAGACGGGGGCCAGCAACAGCACGACGAGCAGGAGGCGCACGACGAGGGGAGGCGTCACATGCCTCAGACTGCCCAGGTATGTACGGGTTCATTCGCGTGCATACGGTCGAGGTACTCCAGCGTCATCGCCCGCAGCGCCTCATGCCGGTCGCCGCCGATCGTCCGTACCTTCTCGACCTGCCAGGTGGCGCCCGTGCGGCCGGTCAGGCAGCGGCCCTCGATGACGCCCAGCAGGCGGGCGGAGACGTCGTGGTCCACACCCCGCAGGTTCAGCCCCTCGTACGCCATGGGCAGCAGGCGGCGCAGGATCAGCTCGTCCGCCGGCACCTCGCCGAGCCCCGGCCAGTACAGCCTGGCCTCCAGGCCGTGGCGGGCGGCGTTGTAGAGGTTCTCCTCGGCGGCGGCGAACGACATCTGGCTCCAGACCGGCCGCTCCGCGTGCGGCAGCACGCTCATCAGGCCGTAGTAGAAGGCGGCGTTGGCCGCGATGTCGAGCACGGACGGGCCGGCCGGGAGCACCCGGTTCTCCACGCGCAGGTGCGGGCGGCCGTCCACCACCGCGTACACGGGACGGTTCCACCGGTAGACGGTGCCGTTGTGCAGGGTCAGCTCGTGCAGTTGCGGGACGCGGCCCTGTTCCAGCTCGGCCCTCGGGTCCTCGTCATCGCAGATGGGCAGCAGGGCCGGGTAGTAGCGGACGTTCTCCTCGAACAGGTCGAAGACGCTGGTGATCCAGCGCTCGCCGAACCACACGCGGGGCCGCACGCCCTGTGCTTTCAGCTCGTCCGGACGGGTGTCGGTGGCCTGCTCGAAGAGCGCGATCCTGGTCTCGCGGTGCAGCTCCTTGCCGAACAGGTACGGGGAGTTCGCGGCGACGGCGACCTGGGGGCCGGCGATGGCCTGGGCGGCGTTCCAGTGCGCGGCGAACGCCGGCGGGCTGACCTGCAGGTGCAGCTGGACACTGGTGCAGGCGGCCTCGGGGGTGATGCTGTCGGCGCGCGTGTCCAGCAGTTCGACGCCCTCGATCCGCAGGTGCAGGTCCTCGCCCCTGGCCGCGAAGATCTGCTCGTTCAGCAGCTTGTAGCGGGGGTTGGCGGAGAGCGTGCCCTCGCCGATGTCCCGCTCGCGCAGCGTGGGCAGGATGCCGACCAGCATCAGACGGGCGCCCTGCGACCGGGCGCGCTCCTCGGCGTGGTTGAGCCGGGCGCGCACGTCGTCCTCCAGCCGCCGGGCCCCGCCGTCGCCGAGCTCCTGCGGCTCGATGTTGATCTCGACGTTGAACTGACCCAGCTCGGTGGCCCAGTCAGGCCGCGCGATGGCGGCGAGCACCTCGGCGTTGCGCATGCACGCCTCGCCGGCGCCGTCCACGATGTTGAGCTCGATCTCCAGACCGGCGAGCGACCGGTCGACCTCGAACTTCGACTCCCGGAGCAGCTCCGCGAAGACGTCGAGGCAACGGTGGACCTTCTCGCGGTACTTCCGTCGGTCGTCCCGGCTGAACACGACGATCGGCACATCCCTGCCCATACCTGGAATGTCGCACGCCGTCCCTTGTTAGACCACCCCACCACGCCCAGCCTTCGTCCTGGGCTGAGGCAAGGCGCCTACGCTCCAACTTCCCCGTGCCGCCAGCCCCGCCCACGCCCAGCCGGAGTCGTTCATGGACGACTTTCTCCCCGGCGGTCAGACGAGGCGGCGGGCGGTGGCCCAGCGGGAGAGCTCGTGGCGGTTGGAGAGCTGGAGCTTGCGCAGCACCGACGAGACATGGGTCTCCACCGTCTTGACCGAGATGAACAGCTCCTTGGCGATCTCCTTGTACGCGTAACCGCGGGCGATCAGCCGCAGCACCTCGCGCTCGCGCTGCGTCAGCGAGTCGAGCTCGGGGTCGATCGGAGGCGCCTCGGAGGAGGCGAAGGCGTCGAGGACGAAGCCGGCCAGGCGCGGCGAGAAGACCGCGTCACCGTCGGCGACCCGGCTGATGGCGTCGGTCAGCTCCTTGCCGCTGATGTTCTTGGTGACGTAGCCGCGGGCGCCGCCGCGGATGACGCCGATCACGTCCTCGGCCGCGTCCGACACCGACAGGGCGAGGAAGCGCACCTGCGAGCCGGCGCCGAGCACGCGGCGCAGCACCTCCTGGCCGCCGCCGCCGGGCATGTGGACGTCGAGCAGGACGACGTCCGGCTGCAGCTCGGCGATGGCCTTGACCGCCGAGTCGACGTCCTCCGCCTCGCCCACGACCTCGATCGAGTCGCCCAGCTCGGCCCGCACGCCGGAGCGGAAGAGCCGGTGGTCGTCCACGATCAGCACCCGCGTCATTGCTTTTCCACCTTCATCGTCAGCATCACTTCAGTGCCCTCGCCAGGCTCGGTACGCACCCTGGCGGCGCCGCCGTGACGTTCCATCCTTCCGATGATGGACTCCCTGATCCCCATCCTGTCGACCGGCACCGCGTCGAGGTCGAACCCCTTGCCCCGATCCTTCACGAAAATCGTGACCTCTTCACCCTCTACTTCCGCGTACACGGAAATGGACGGACTCTCAGAGTATTTCGCGGCGTTGACCATCGACTGCCGGGCCGCCTTGAGCATGGCCCCGAGCCTGCCGCCGGAGTCGAGGTCGATGTCGCCGACGCAGACCACCTCGATCGGCACGCCGTGCGCGTCCTCCTCCTCGGCCGCGATGCGCCGTACGGCGGCGGCGAGGGTGGCGTCGGCGTCCTGGGCCGGCTGGTAGAGCCAGTTGCGCAGCTCGCGCTCCTGGGAGCGGGCCAGGCGGGTGACCTCGCGCGAGTCGTGCGCGACGCGCTGGATGAGCGTCAACGTGTGCAGGACGGAGTCGTGCACCATCGCGGCGACCTCGGCGCGCTCCTCCTGACGGATGCGCTCGCGCCGTTCGAGCTGCAGCTCCTTCCACAGGCCGGCCAGCCACGGGGCGGCGATGACCGCCAGCCCGCCGACCACGACCGTGGTGAACAGCAGGCCCTGGCCCGCCTCCTGGAGCTGGCCCTCGACCACCAGGAAGCCGATCCCGCCCGCCACCACGAGCATCACGCCGAGGAGCGTGCGCACCCGGTTCTTCCTGATGCTCTTGGTCGCGCCGCTCACCCAGTTCTTGCGGCGGTCGGGGTCGGCCTGCTGCCACAGGATCAGCCCGCCGATGCCGCCCACCGCGAACGGCAGCATGCCGATGCCGCCCCGCGAGGCTCCCGTCAGGAACCCGAACGCGAGCAGCGCCACCCCGATCGCCGTGAACGCGGCGAGCTGGCTCCAGTCGCGGGCGGGCGGCTCTCCCCTGTACGGCTCGCGCGGCGTGATCATCCACAGCACCGCGTACGCCACACCGCCGACCCCGCCGACCACGCTGAGCAGCACGAACACCAGCCTGATCACGACGGGGTCGAGCTTGAGCTGCGCGGCCAGGCCCTGCGCGACGCCGCCGACGAGCCGGCCCTCCATGGGGCGCATCATGCGGCGGTACGGCCCGCTGGTCTCGGGCTCGGCGAGTGTCTTCTGGTCTGTCATAACACCGCCATCGTCACATGTCGCAGCGTTGGGGGCATCAGGGAACAACCCCCGGGTCGGGTCAGGGGTCTCCCCGATGCGTGCCCCCTCGGGGGTGGGTCACGATGGTTCCATGACAGAAGCACCGCCCAGGGAACCGGCCGCGCCCCCGAGCGTGCTGCGCCGCAGCAGCGAGGGACGATTCCTCATGGGGGTGTGCGCCGGGCTCGGCAGGCACACCGGCATCGACCCCGTGGTGTTCCGCGTGGGGTTCGTGATCCTGCTGTTCGGGTCCGGTATCGGGCTGTTTCTGTACATCGCGGCTTTTCTGCTGATGAAGGAGCCCAGTGGGCGGCCGGGGCTCATCGAGCAGTGGACCCACCGCGACTTCGACGCCGACACGGTGATGGCGTTGCTGACGGCGGTGCTGGCGCTCGGGCTGGGCATCAACCTGTCGACCGTGTGGCTGGACACCGGGACGCTGGTGGCGGGGCTGTTCCTGGCCGTCGCGCTGCTGGCGGCGCACGCGCACGGGGTCGACCTGCTGGGGCTGGTGCGCTCGATGCCCGAACGCCTCAACCGGCGGCCCCGGGCGATGGACCTGGACGGGTACCAGGAGACCCCCCGCGTGCCTCCGTACGCGCAGGCGACTCCTCCGATGGGTCACCGGCCCCCGGGGTCCCGCGCCGGAGGCCCCCCGGACCAGCCCCGCCGTACGGACGAGAACGGTACGCGGGAAGAGACCTCCCACCCGGCGGCTGACGCGGCGCCCGAGCCCGGCAAGGGCCCTCGTGCCGTGCCGCTCACCGGCGCCGGACCCGCCGCGGTCCACGCCAGCGTCTCGCCGAAGACGTCCGCAGACGCCGACCGGACGGAACGGAGCCAGGACGAGGCGACCGCCACCTCCCCCGGCACGGCGGCAACGCCCGACGGCCGGCCCGAAACGGTACGGGACCAGGCGGCACCGCCCACGAGCATCTCACCCGACGCAACAGAGTCGCCCGCGCAGGACGGCCGACCCGAAGCGGGGCGGGACCAGGCGGCGTCACCCACGAGCATCTCACCCGACGCAACAGAGTCGCCCGCGCAGGACGGCCGACCCGAAGCGGGGCGGGACCAGGCGGCGTCACCCACGAGCATTTCACCCGACGCGGCGGGGTGGCCCGAAACGGGGCGGGACGAGGCGACCGCGCCGCCCGCCGCAGCCGCACACGCCGCTGCTTACGCCGACGCGGGGACGGACCCGGCCGCCGAGGGCGACCGGGCGCAGGAGGGCCGGGGCGATGAGACGGTGGCGCGGCCCGCCGTTGATCTGCCGCGGCAGGGTGCGCCGGGACAGGAGCCGGCGGGGGCCGGCTTCCGGGCGGAGGCCGGTACAGGCGAGAGGACCGATCAGCCCGGTACGAGGATCGGCGACCAGGCCGGGACCGGGACCGACGAAGGCACCGGGATCGGGTCCAGGTCCGGGACCGAGGAAGGGGCCGGGATCGGGTCCGGGGCCGGTTCCAGGGCCGAATCCGCGACCGGCGAAGGGGCCGAGGGGGATCGGGTTCGGTCGTATGGGGTGCAGGAGGAGTCGGTGTTCGCGGCGGGTGAGACGCGGGAGATGCCCGCGTATCGGCCGCTCGCCGGTCACCGGGAGACCCGGTACGGCTCGTACGGGGAGCCGTTCGCGCCGCACGGGCCGTACCAGCCGCTGGACCCGGCCAAGCGCGGCGGAGGTTACTCGCCGTACGACCCCGCGCTGTACGGGGTGCCGCTGCCGAAGCGGCAGAAACGGCCGAAGTCGTTCATCGGCGCCATCACCATCCTGCTGGCAACCATCATTGGAGGGATCCTCGTGGCCGTGCAGGCGGCATCGCCTTCGGGCGTGCAGCCCACGATCGTCGGCGGCGCGGTGCTCGTCACCATCGGGGCCGGGCTGCTGATCGCCGCCTGGTGGGGCAAGGGCGCCGGGCTGGTGGCCGCGGGCACCACGGTGGCGCTGCTGATCGGCGTCGGGCTGATGTTCGGCGGGCTCCCGGCGAAGGTGGGGTCGGCCGTGTGGCAGCCCCTCACGGTGGAGGAGACGCGCCAGGTGTTCGACGTGGGCGTGGGAGACGGCGAACTGGACCTGTCGAAGCTCGCGCTGAAGCCGGGGTCGACGGTCGAGGTGCGGGCCGCGGTCTCGGTGGGGACGCTGGACGTGGTGGTGCCGCCCGACGCGCGGGTGGAGGTGCACGCGACCAACAAGGTCGGCGACATCCAGGTCGACCAGTCGCTCCGGGGCGGCCTGGAGGTCCGGCTGGACAGGGTGATGGAGCCTGAGGTCGCGCCCGAGGGCGAGCCGGCCACGATCGTGCTGCACATCCGGGGCGGCGTCGGAGACCTGGAGGTGCGGCGTGCCGCGTGACGTCGACCGGCCGCGGCGCCTGCACAGGACCGACTGGATGGCGCTGCTGAGCGGGACCCTGTTCGTCGTGCTGGGCATCCTGATCATGACGCGGTCGATCACGGATCCGCTGGTCCTGTTGCCTGTGCTGGTGACGGGCCTGGGCTTCGCGGGGCTGGTGGCGATCCTGGCGAGGGTTATTCGTGGTAAGTAACCCTTGACTACCGAGACAAATACGGGCATACGTTGGCCTTGTCCGCCTTTCCCCTGCTCCTGTGAGGGAGGACGTATGCCCCGGATATCCGTCAAAGTGGACGGAATCGCCTACGAGGAGGACGTCGAACCGCGACTTCTTCTCGTTCACCTACTAAGAGAACGGCTGGGCAAGACCGGCACCCCCGCCGGCTGCGACACCAGCAACTGCGGCGCCTGCACCGTGATGCTCGACGGCAAGACCGTCAAGAGCTGCTCGGTGCTCGCGGTGCAGGCCGACGGCTCCGACATCGTCACCATCGAGGGCCTGGCCGCGAACGGGTCGCTGCACCCGATGCAGCGGGCCTTCCACGAGGAACACGCGCTGCAGTGCGGATTCTGCACGCCAGGCATGGTCATGGCCGCGATCGACCTGGTGAGAGACACTCCGGACCCGTCGGAGGAGGCCATCAGGGAAGGGCTCGAAGGCAACCTCTGCCGGTGCACCGGCTACTGCAACATCGTCAGAGCGGTGAAACGGGGCGCCCAGGAGATGGGTCAGGCGGTGAAGTCGTCATGACCGAGGTGGGCAAGGCGAGAAGGCGCAAGGAGGACGCCCGGCTGCTGACCGGGCGCACGCGGTGGACGGACAACCTGCAGCAGCCGGGGATGCTGCACGTGGCCTTCCTGCGCAGCCCGATGGCGCACGCGCGGATCACCGGGGTGGACGTGTCGGCGGCGCGCGAGCTGCCCGGCGTGGTCGCGGTGTTCGCCGGCCAGGACGTCGCCGGCGAGCAGGGCAGCCTGCCGTGCGCGTGGCCGGTGTCGGACGACATCGTCATCCCCGAGCACCCGCCGATGGCGGTGACGGAGGTGCGGTACACGGGCGAGATCGTGGCCTGCGTGGTCGCCACCGACCGGTTCAAGGCGGCCGACGCACTGGAGGCGATCGAGGTCGACTACGAGCCGCTGCCGCCGGTGATCGACCTGGAGGCGGCGCTCTCGCCGGACAGCCCGAAGGTGCACGAGACGGGCAACCAGGCGTTCTCCGTCAAGATCACCTCGGGTGACCTCGACGCGGCCTTCAGGGACGCCCCGGTGGTCATCGACCGGACGTACGTGCAGCAGCGCCTGATCGGCGCGGCCATGGAGCCCAGGGCGGTGCTGGTCTCCACCGACGGCGACACGTTCACGATGTGGACGTCCACGCAGATCCCGCACGTGCTGCGGGTGATGCTGGCCATGGTCACCGGCGTCCCCGAGCACCAGCTCCGCGTGATCGCGCCGGACGTCGGCGGCGGGTTCGGCACCAAGCTGCAGGTCACCGCCGAAGAGGTGCTCTGCTTGCTGCTCTGCCGGAAGCTGGGCAAGCCCGTCAAGTGGGCCGAGTCGCGCACCGAGGGCAACCTGGCCGTCCACCAGGGGCGCGGCCAGCTCCAGCACATCAGGCTCGCGGCCGACGCCGACGGCCGCATCCGCGGGCTCCAGGTCGACCTGCTCGCCGACATGGGCGCGTACCTGATGCTGGTCACCCCGGGCGTCCCGATGCTCGGCGCGACCATGTTCAACGGCATCTACAAGATGGACGCGTACGAGTTCGCCTGCAAGGGCGTGTTCACCACCAAGATGCCGACGGACGCCTACCGGGGCGCGGGCCGTCCCGAGGCCACGTTCGCGATCGAGCGGATCATGGACGAGCTCGCGGCGGAGCTGCGGCTCGACCCGATCGAGGTGCGGCGGCGCAACTGGATCAAGCACGAGGAGTTCCCGTACACCACGATCGCGGGCCTGACCTACGACTCCGGGAACTACGAGGCGGCGACCGACAAGGCGCTGCAGTTGTTCGGCTACGACAAGCTGCGCGCCGAACAGGCCGACCGGCGTGACCGTGGCGACCCGGTGCAGCTCGGCATCGGCGTCAGCACGTTCACCGAGATGTGCGGGCTGGCGCCGTCGCGGATGCTGGGCGAGGCGAACTACGGCGCGGGCGGCTGGGAGCACGCGTCGGTGCGGATGCTGCCGACCGGCAAGGTGGAGGTCGTCACCGGCACGTCGCCGCACGGGCAGGGCCACGTGACCTCGTGGAGCCAGATCGCGGCCGACGCGCTCGGCGTCCCGTTCGAGGACGTCACGGTGGTGCACGGCGACACCGCGATCTCGCACAAGGGCATGGACACCTACGGCTCGCGCTCGCTGGTGGTCGGCGGGGTCGCGGTGCTGCAGGCGTGCGAGAAGGTGCGCGAGAAGGCACGCAAGCTGGCCGCGCACCTCCTGGAGTGCTCGCCGGACGACCTCGACTTCGCCGACGGCGCGTTCAAGGTGAAGGGCACCGACTCCCAGACGACGATCCAGGAGCTGGCGCTGGCCGCGTTCGCCGCGCACAACCTGCCCGAGGGGGCGGAGGCCCGGCTGGACTCGGACGCCACGTTCGACCCGGTCAACTACTCCTTCCCGCACGGCACCCACCTGACGGCGGTGGAGGTGGACACGGAGACCGGACACGTCAAGATCCGCTCGTACGTCGCGGTCGACGACGTGGGGAAGGTGGTCAACCCGCTGATCGTCGAGGGCCAGGTGCACGGCGGCATCGCGCAGGGCATCGGGCAGGCCCTGTACGAGGAGGCCGTCTACGACGCGGAGGGCAACCTGCTCACCGCCACGCTGGCCGACTACCTGCTGCCGTCGGCGGCGGACCTGCCGGACTTCGTGACCGACAGGACCGAGACGCCGGCCACCAGCAACCCGCTGGGCGCCAAGGGCGTCGGCGAGGCGGGCACCATCGCCTCGACGCCCGCGGTGGTCAACGCCATCGTGGACGCGCTCCGGCCGCACGGCGTGCGGGACGTGCAGATGCCGTGCACGCCCGAGCGGGTGTGGCGCGCGCTGGAAGGAGGGCGGGCATGATCCCGGCATCGTTCGACTACGTGCGCCCCGGCTCGCTGGCGGAGGCCTGCCAGGAGCTGGCGGCGGACGAGGACGCCAAGGTGATCGCGGGCGGGCAGTCGCTGCTGCCGCTGCTGCGGCTGCGGCTGGCGTACCCGACGAAGCTGGTCGACGTGGCGCGGCTGCCGGAGCTGGCAGGCGTGCACGACCGCGGCGACCACGTGTTCATCGGCGCGATGACCACGCACGACGAGGTGATGCGCTCCGGCGTGGTGGCCGCGGGCGCCCCGCTGCTCGCGCTGGCGACCGCCATGGTGGCGGACCCGGCGGTGCGGCACCGGGGCACGTTCGGCGGGTCGCTGGCGCACGCCGACCCGGCGGGCGACCTGCCCGCGGTGGTGCTGGCGCTGGAGGGCGTGCTGGTGGCCCGTTCGGCGCAGGGCGAGCGGGAGATCCCGGCGGCCGACTTCTTCGTCGACTATCTGGAGTCGTCGCTGCGGCAGGGCGAGGTCCTGGTGGGCGTGAAGATCCCGAAACTGGGCGACGGCTGGGGCTTCCACTACGAGAAGTTCCACCGCACCGCTCAGGCGTGGGCGATCGTCGGCGTGGCGGCGGCCGTCAGGCGCTCCAACGGCTCGATCCAGGAGGCCAGGATCGGGCTGACCAACATGGGGACGACACCGGTGCGGGCACGGGCGGCCGAGACCGCGCTGGAGGGTCTGGAGCTGGGTGACGGGCTCCGGCAGGCGTGCGAGGAGGCGGCGGCGGACACCTCGCCGCCCGCCGATCTGCACGCGCAGCCGGACTACCGGCGGCATCTGGCCAGGGTGCTGACGCACCGGGCGGTCCGCACCGCGGCCGGAGCGCCCTGATCAGGCGGGGGCGCCCCTCTTCCGGGGCGCCCCCGCGGCACGTAGTCTCGCAGCAGCGGGAAGGAGCGAATCGATGGCGATGCGGTTCGAGCACGAGTTCACGGTCCCGGTCCCCATCGAGCAGGCCTGGGCGGTCCTGCTGGATGTCGAGCGAGTGGCCCCGTGCCTGCCGGGGGCGGCTCTCGACAGCGTCGAGGGTCAGCAGTTCACGGGCAGGATGAAGGTCAAGGTCGGACCGATCACCGTCACCTATCGGGGTTCGGCCGCGTTCGAGGACGTCGACAAGGACTCCCACACGCTCACCATCCAGGCCTCGGGCAAGGAGGCGCGCGGCTCCGGGACCGCCGCCGCGACGGTCAAGGCGCGGCTGACGCCGGTCGACGGCGCCACGTCCGTGACGGTCGAGACGTCGTTCAACGTGACCGGGCGGCCCGCCCAGTTCGGCCGCGGGGTGATGGCCGAGGTCGGGGCGAAGCTCATCGACCGGTTCGCGGCGAACCTCGCCGACCTGTTCGCCGAGCCCGCGCAGGAGCCGCAGCAGGAGGCCGTCGCCGAGGAACCGGCGGAGCGCCACCTGGCCGCCGTGCCGGCGCCCGGCGAGGACGCCCACCCGGCGGGCACCATGCGCACGTCCCGCACGCCCGACGAGGAGGCGCTCGACCTGCTCGACATCGCGGGCGCTCCGCTGCTCAAGCGGCTGGCGCCGGTGCTGGGCGGAGTCGCCGCGCTACTTGTCATTGTTTGGGTGATTCGTCGCCTTATTCGATGATTTTGGGCAAAAAACACTGCCATTCGGTCGTACCTCCTGAAGTGCCGGGAATGCCTACTCCCACGTCGTGACGCACGGGGGGTAGGCATGGCGGATTGCACGGTTGTCGTGATCACCTACAACGACGCCCCCCGGCTGCCCAGAGCGGTCCGCTCGGTGCTCGGCCAGACACTGCGCGACCTCGAAGTGATCATCTCCGACGACGCCAGCACCGACGACACCCCCGAGGTCGCGGCCGGGCTGGCGGCGTCCGACCCGCGCGTCCGCTACCTGCGCAGAGAGCGCAACAGCGGCGGCTGCGGCGCCCCGCGCAACGACGGCCTGGACGCCGCCGCGGCCCCGTACGTGATGTTCCTCGACAGCGACGACGAGCTGCCCCGGCACGCCTGCAAGAGCCTGCTGGCCGAGATCGAGCGGACCGGGGCCGACTTCGTGTCCGGCCAGATCTCCCGGCTGTACGAGTGGAACGGGCGGCTGCGCCCGTACTACCCGACGCTGTTCGCCCGGCGGCGCGTGGTCGAGGGCATCCGGGAGGACCCGGAGCTGTTCCTGGACTCGTTCAGCACCAACAAGCTGTACGACGTGCGCTTCCTGCGCGAGAGCGGGGTGCGCTTCCCCGAGGACATCCACTACGAGGACCACGTCTTCGCCACCGAGCTGTACGCGCACGCGCGGCGGTTCGCGATCGTGCCGTGGGTGGTCTACCACTGGCACCGGGCCCGCGGCGCCTCGTCCATCTCGCTGTCGATCGAGGAGATGGACAACGTCCGCCACCGCGTGACCGCCGCCAGGCTGAGCGACGAGGCGCTGCGCCGGCACGGGGCCGCCGATCTGGTGCCCGAGCGGCAGCACCGCTTCCTCCGGCAGGACCTGTGCGTCTACCTCAACCCGCTACCCTCCAGGGACCTGGTGTGGGTCAAGGAGTTCGCCGCCGTCGTCCGCCCGTACCTGGAGGGAATACCGGCCGAGGTGTACGAGCGGGTGGACCCGCTGGTCAAGGTGTGCTGCCGGCTCATCATGGACGACCGGGCCGAGGACCTGCGCGTCGCCGCCGGATGCCTGACCGGGCCGCGGGCCGTGCCGCGGGCCGCCGTGCAGCTCGGCGGGCGCACCTACTGGGGCACCACGGTCTCACCCGGCCTGGACATCACCCCGCTGCGCCTGGCCGAGCTGCCGTTCTCGGCGTCGCGGCTGCGGCACGAGGTCACCGAGATCGCCGGCGACGGCCGCCGGGTGCGGATGACCGTGCGCACGTACGATCCCTTCGGCGTGCTGCCGGTGGACTGGGAGGCGTTCCTGAAGCTCGGCGGGCGGCGGGTCCCGCTCCGGCCGCACCCGTCCGGCGACGGCGGCTACGTCACCGAGGTGACCTTCACCCCGGACGGCTCCTGCGAGCCGCGCATCGGCTTCACCCGGCTCGCCGACGGCCTCACCACCACCGACCGGCTCATCGTGGACCCGAAGATGACGCCGATCGAGCTGCCTGGAGCCACGGTCGGCTGCGACGGCCACGCCGCCTACCTGCGCGTGCGACGCTCCGCCCGGCGGCGGGCGCTGCCCGGACGGGTCAAGCGGGCGCTGATCAGGAGGATCAGCACCCCGGCGATGAAGCTGCGAGTGTACAAGCTGATGATCAAGGTGCTGCGGCCGCGCCGCGACCTCGCGCTCTTCGAGTCGGACGTCGGCAAGGGCTGCACCGGCAGCCCCAGGGCCCTGTACGAGGAGCTGCGCCGGCGCGGCCTGCCCGTCGAGGTGGTCTGGTCGGTGGCCAAGGGCCGCGGCGAGGCGCCGACCGGCGCGCGCGGGGTCCGGCGCGGCGGCTGGAAGTACGTCTGGACGCTGGCCAGGGCCGGCTACTGGGTGGACAGCCACGGCTTCCCGCTGGACTACCCCAAACCGCGCGGCACCCGCTACCTGCAGACCTGGCACGGGCAGGGCATCAAGTCCATCGGCTTCGACGCGCCCGACCTGCGCGGCGACTTCGACGGGCCGCGCGCGCGGTGGCGGGCCGCGGTCGCCCGCTGGGACGCGCTGATCTCGCCCAGCGCCGAGTTCTCCCGCCGGTTCGTCCCGTCCAACGGCTACACCGGCCCGGTCTACCGGCACGGCACGCCGCGCTGCGACGCGCTGGTCAGGGGCGAGTTCGCCGGCGACCCGCGCACGCGGCTGGAGCTGCCCGCCGGCAAGAAGGTCCTGCTGTACGCGCCCACGTACCGCGACCGGGCCAAGAGCAGCGGCCGCTCGGTCCGGGCGGACCTGGAGCTGATGGCCGAGGAGCTGGCCGGCGAGTGGGTGGTCATCCTGCGCACCCACCCCGTCGAGCGGTACCGGCCGCCCGAGCACCTGCTCCACTTCGTGCGACCGGCCGCGACGTACCCGGAGATCAACGACCTGATGCTGGTCTCGGACGCGCTGCTCACGGACTACTCGTCCGTGATGTGCGACTACACGATCACCGGCAAGCCGATGCTCTTCCTCATCGACGACTGGGACGAGTACCGGCTCACGGAACGGGGCGTCTACCACGACCTGCCGTCCATCGCGCCGGGACCGTGCGTGACCACCACGGAGGAACTCGTCGACCGGCTCCGCGACCTGCCCGCCGGTCACGCCGCCCACGCCGCGCGGTACGCGGCCTTCCGCGAGCTGTGGTGCGCCGACGAGCACGGCGACGCCGCCGCCAGAATCGTCACGGACTTCTTCGCCGCGAGCCCTTCCAAGGACGCGAGCCCGTCCGGGAACGCGGGCCCGTCCGGGAACGTCCGGCCCGTCACTTCCTCCGGGTACGCGAGTCCGTCCGGAAACGCCGGCACCCCCGCGGACGCGGCGAGCGCCGGGCCCGCGCCGGACGCGGATTCCGCGGGGAACGCGGCATGAACGTCGTCTTCGCGTGTCTGGACGCCGACACGCTCGGCGGCATCCAGCAGGTCACGCACACCCTCGCCCAGGGCCTGGCGAGACGCGGGCACGAGGTGCACGTGATCGGCCTGCACCGGGCCGCGTCGCCCTTCCCCTACGTCGAGCACCCGCGCTACCACCGGCACCTGGTCAGCAGCGCGCCGGTGGGGCAGGAGGGCGGGATCGCGCGCCGGCGGTCCCGCCGCAGGCTGCGGGAGCTGCTGAGCACGATGCGCCCCGGCTACGCGGTGCTCACCTCGCCGGGAGTGGTCACCAGGACGGCCGGGCTGATGCCGGAGCACCTGCGGGCGATCGGCCAATATCACGGCTCGTACGAGCACGCGAGCGGCTGCTGGCACCTGGGCTCGATCAAGAAGCACTACCCGGAGCTGGAGCAGGCGGTGTTCCTCAGCGAGGACGACGCGTGGCGCTTCTCGGAGCAGGCCCTGCTGCCCAACGCCTGGACGCTGCCGAACCCGCTGGCGCACTGGCCCCGCCGGGTGCCGGAGCTCTCGGCGCCGCGCGTGCTGGGGGTGGGACGGTTGGAGGGGGTCAAGCGGTTCGACCGGCTGATCACCGCCTTCGCCCGGTCGGGCGCGCCGCCGCCGTGGGAGCTGCACCTGATCGGCGACGGCGCGGAGCTGGACCGGTTGCGCGCGCACGCCGCCCGGGAGGGGGTGACGGACCGGGTGGTGTTCCGCGGGCGGGTGCCCGCCGGCGAGATGCCGGCCGAGTACCGCGCGGCTTCGCTCCTGGCGATGAGCAGCGAGCACGAGGGGCTGCCGATCGTGCTGCTGGAGTCCGCCGCGCACGGGGTGCCGGCGGTGGCGTTCGACGTGTCGGGCGGGGTCCGGTCGGCGCGGCCGGTGCTCGTGCCGCCCGGTGACGTGGACGCGCTGGCGGAGCGGCTGGACTCGCTCACCGGATCGGACCGCGAGCGACGCCGGCTGGGCGCCGCCGCCCGCGAGCGCGCCGAGGCCTTCCGCCTCGACCGCGTGCTGGACCGCTGGGAGTCCCTGTTCGCGCACCTGGAGCGCTGAACCACACAGGGCCCGCCGGCGGTGACCGGCGGGCCCTTCGTGACCGCGCGGCTCGACGGCCGCGCTGACGGCGCCGCGCCCCCGCGCCGGCGCCGTCGGTGATCAGTTGTGCTCGGCCAGCTCGGGCGACTCGTTGCGCTGCTGCGGGACGCCCGCCAGCACCCGCTGGCCGCTGGTGAGCAGGGCCGCCACGGGGCTGGGCTCGCGCATCCTGTTGATGCGGTCGCGGAAGCCCTTGCGCAGCCGGCTGGTACGCCGCCTGGCCATCGTCTTGTTGCAGGCCGCCACGTGCTCCTTGGCCGCGCTGGGCGCGCCGGACAGCTCGTAGCCGTTGGCTTCGAGGCGCTCGCCGAACACGTGCTCGCACAGCGAGATCTCCCAGGAGTCCAGCCGCTTGGCCCAGCTCCCCACCCTGCTGCGGGTGACCTCGCCGTGCGTGTTGCTGTGCCAGACCTTGTGCACCGGCACGGCCATGCTGGCCGCCTCGCGCGGCGAGACCATGGCGGGCGAGAAGTCCTCGTCCAGGAACACGCAGAGCTTCTTGAGCTCGGTCTCCGGATCGTCGGTGAGGTCCTCGTACCGCAGCTCGAAGTAGGTGTCCTCGGGCAGCGTCCGGCGCAGCCGCTCCCCCGCGTCCATCGCCTCGGCCCAGGTGGCGATCGCGTGGAAGGAGTCGGCCGTGTACCAGGGCATCTCCTTGAGCGAGGCGACGCAGTCGCGCCCGTCCCTGATCAGGTGGATGAACTGGGCGTCGGGGAAGAGCCTGAGCAGCAGGTCGGTGTGCTTGACGTAGCTGGGCCGCTTGTCGCCCCAGCGGGGCTTGTCGAAGCGGTCGGCGTACATGCGGAAGGCGGTCCCGATGACGGAGCCGAGCGAGCCCGGCCCTTCCACGGCCTCGCGGACGAAGTCGGCCTTGGCGATCTTCAGCTCGCGGAACTTGGTGCTGCGGTCGCCGGCGATCCACTCGGCCAGCGGGCGGCGGCGGGCGGCGTCCCGCAGGTCGCCGAAGACCCGGCGGCGGTAGTAGGCGGGAAGGACGAACTTCGTCTCCGGCGCCACCGCCAGCCGAGGGTGGGAGTGGAGCATGAGCTGGAGCATCGTGGTCCCGGAGCGCGGGCACCCGATGACGAACACCGGCCTGTCAGACATTTCGTACTAACCCCCGAAAACTTAGACGAGAACGTGCTCTCGGCTCTCCTGAGCGGCTCCATGCCTGCGGGCGAAGAGCCACATCCGGTAAACCAGGAAGACCTCGTTGGCGAGAAGCAGGAAACTGGCCGCCGCCGCCACCGGGATCAGCGCCACCACCCCGATCAGGGGCGCGATCACGAACACGGCCGCGTGGAACTCGATCCCGCTGATCAGGTGCGATCGCACCCGGTGGCGGGCCAGGAACGCGTTGAGCCGCTGCAGGAAGCCCGTCGGCACGGGCGCCTCGGCGTCCTCCTCACGCGGCGCCGGCACCAGGTCCGGCGGGGCCTCCTCGGCGTTCCGCTCCCCCCTGATGGCGGCGTGGACCCGCTTCATCTGCGGCGCGTTGACGTACCTGAACAGGTCGAGCACGGCCACGGCGGCGCCGAGCAGGATGTACGCGACCTCCCCCGTGCGCTCGTACTGCCCGTAGGCGAGCCCGGCGGCGCACAGCACCACCCGCACCCGGTCGCCGACGTAGTCGAGCCAGAGCCCGAAGGGCGTCCCCGTGCCCTTCAACCTGGCGATCTTGCCGTCGACACAGTCGATCATGAAGCTCAGGTAGAAGAGCAGCGCGCCGGCCGCCAGCTCGCCCGCCGCCAGGCACACGGCTGACGCCGCGCCGAGGACCAGCGAGAACACCGTGAGGTTGTTGGGCGTGATCTGGGTACGGTTGGCGACCACGAGCGCGACCCGGCAGGCGATCGGGTCCACGAAGTACACCGTCCACCAGGAGTCTCTCCGCTTGCGTGTCTCGTGGACGTCATCGAGCGAATAGGTCCTCATGGACCAACAGCATGACGACCTGCCGTGTTTGAATCTTTACTCTCTGCTACTACTAGAGGATGTCCATGCCTGTTCTTGACCATCTGCCGCCGCAGACGTCATCCGTACAACAAGCGCATGACCCGGCGAGCGGCCCGGCGGGGGCCGGAGAGCCCGCGTGACAGCCGGTAGCCGAGCGTCCTGCGGTAGGCGGAGGCGTTGTGGCGGCTGCGCCGCAGGCGCGAACGCGCCCTCGCCAGCGCGCGCTCGCGGTGCTTGAGCCGGCTCTCCAGCCGGGAGACCCTGGCCAGCGCGACGGCGAGCTGCTCGGCGAGCCGGTCCCTGGCGCGCAGCAGGTCGCGGTACGTCGGCGCCGGATCGTCCGGCCCGGCGGGCGGGCCCAGCTCGGCGTCGAGCCTGCGGGCCAGCTCCAGCTCGGCGCGGTCGCACGGCCTGCCCGCCATGCCGCACAGCGTGAGCGTGAGCTGGTCGCTCTCCAGCGGCCACGGCCACGGATGGTGGTGCCCGGCGGCCAGCAACCGCACCGCGAACCGCCACAGCATCCGGCAGAGCACCACGGCCGGCGGCGGCCCGGCACCCCCGGGCGGCGGGACGGGGCCGGGGGCGACCGGATGAAAGGACTCCCCGTCCCAGACCAGCGCGTCGGCCGTGGCGGTGACGTCGCCGCCGTCCTCCACCCACTGGGCGAGCGCGGTGAGCAGCACGCGGACGGCCCGGACGTCCTCGCGGGCGCAGGCCTCCACGAGCATCTCCTCCACGACCCGGCCCGCCGGCACCGGCCGCGCCTCGCCGCCGGGCAGCCGCAGGGCGATCATCGGACCCGTGCCGTCGCGTACCAGTTCGTGCACGGACGCCCCCTCCTCGACCAGGCCGAGCGGCAGGTCCGCGGACGAGGGCTCCCCCCGGGTGGCCACGGCCAGCCAGAGCGGGGCCAGCTCGTCCCCCAGCCGGTGGCGGAACACCAGCCGGGTCAGCCGCAGCGGATCGGCCGCCGGCATCCGCTCCGCCTCGCTCCCGCTCAGCGGGAAGGTGAGCGCCTCCGGCAGCTCCATGCCGAGCAGCTCGCGGGCGAGCACGGCCCGGGGCGCCCGGCCGTCGGGGTAGGCCGCGTAGCAGCGTTCGGCGCGGAGCCCCGCCGACGCCAGCGCGGCGTCGAGGGTGACCGGCCCGCTCGGGTAGGTGGGGTCGCAGCCGTGCGGCTCCCACTGGCCGTCGCGGTCCGGCGGGCGCGCGTCGAGCAGCCGGTCCACCCCGAGGTCGTTGCGCACCCCGAGCACCAGCCGCCCGCCCGGGGCGGCGAGCCCGGCCAGCGCGGCCAGCGACCGTCGCCACGGCACGGCCGGCGCCTCGGCCGAGTGCGTGCGGGCCAGCCCGTCCAGCGCCAGCACCAGGTCGTACGGCTCGTCGGGGTCGAGCAGATCCAGGCGTCCGCAGTGGACGTCGATGCCCGGATGCCGCTCGCCCAGCGCGCACGCGTCGGGGAACGAACGCAGCACCGCCGCCACCGATACGGCCCGCCCGGCCACCCGGTCGACCAGCTCCATCGGGTGCGGGCCGACCAGCAGGACCCGCGCGGCGGCGGGCAGCAACCGGTCCAGGAGCTCCAGCGCGGCGGCCCGCCAGCAGGTGACCTCACCCGTGTCCGACCACAGCAGCATCGCGCCGCCGATCAGCCGGACGTTGCCCGGCGCCTCGCCCGGGCCCGCTCTCAGCTCGACGCCTTCGGCGCCGTCGATCACGCGCATCGGACCCGCTTCCGGCCGGGAACGCGGGAGTGACCGTACCAGTGGTTGGAATCGTGCATGGTGTCCCTCCGTGCGGTTGGCGCGCCCCGTCGAACCTTCGCAGTCGCCGATCAGCGCCACGCGTCCTTATACGCTTCCCTTACTCGCCCAGGGGACGCGGTTTCAGTTGACGCCCGACTCAACTACACTTTGTTGCGTTCTCAACACGGAGAGTGCATGCACGTGGTGGGTGTCAGCGGCCGGGCGGTGACGTGATGCTCGACGTCAGGTTCCCCGCCGGTCCGCCCGTCACCGTCGACCACCTGCTCGACGAGGTCATGGCCGGGAGCCGCCTGTCCGTGGGCGACGACCGCATCCTCGACTTCCTGGTCGCGTTCGGCCGGCTGCTGCTGCGCCCGGCGCTCGCGCGCCGCCATCCCGAGCTCGGCACGCTCGGCTCCTTCCTGCGTCCCGGCGAGCTGCTGCGCACGATCGACGCGCTGCGCGGTGATCATGTACGGATGCCGCGCGGCCTGGCGTTCCACGTCCCGCCCGCCGACGTCGACACCGTGTTCGTCTACTCGTGGGCGCTGTCGGCGCTGACCGGCAACCGCAACGTCGTGCGGCTGTCCCCGCGCGCGGGTCCCATGGCCGCCACGATCGTCGACGCGCTGCAGGAGGCGCTCGACGACGCCGACCCGGTGGTGGCCGCCACCCAGCGGATCATCTGCTACGACCGCTCCCCCACCATCACGGCCGCCCTCTCCTCGGCCTGCGACCTGCGCGTCATCTGGGGCGGCGACCGCGCGGCGCACGAGATCCGCCGGCATCCGCTGGCCCCGCACGCGCGGGAGCTGACGTTCCCCGACCGGTCGTCGTTCGCGGTGGTGCGGGCCTCGGCGTGGCTGGGCGCGCCGCGCGCCGCGCGGGCGGCGGTGGCGGAGGGGTTCGTGAACGACTCCTACTGGTTCGACCAGGCGGCCTGCTCCTCGCCGCGCACGGCGTTCTGGGTCGGGTCGCGCGCCGACTGCGACGCGGCCCGCGCCGCCTTCGCCGCCTGCCTGTCGCTCGCGGTCGAGCGGCGCGGGTGGGCGGTCGACGCGGCCATGGCGGTGCAGCGGCGGGTGGCCGCCTACGAACGGGCGGCCGACCTCCACGACGACGCCCTCGCGCTCGCCACCGCGATCACCGCGCCCCGGCGCTGGCTCGGCGCCGGCACGTTCGCGCACGCCAGGCTCGGCTCCCTGGCCGAGCTGATCCCCCTGGTGGGACGGCGCGACCAGACGATGACCCACTTCGGCTTCTCCCGCGAGGAGCTGATGGAGCTGGCCCACGCCCTGGCGGGGCGGGGCGTCGACCGCATGGTGCCGTTCGGCGACGCGCTCAGCTTCCACCGGGTGTGGGACGGCATGGACGTCGCGAGCGAGTTCACCCGTCTGGTGACGGTGTTCGCCTGACACGGTGCGATAACGAAAAACGGTCCAAGAGTCCGCGACCTGCGCCTTCTCCCGAGCATGATCGAACACGTGGAGGCACGGGCCGTAGGGTGTTGGCTGTGCTGATTCATGGCTTGCTCGCCGGGTCGCTGGCGCTGAGCGGCACCCCCGCCACCACCGCCCAGGCGAAGATCGACTGTGCCGAGGTCAAGTGTCTGGCGCTGACCTTCGACGACGGCCCGGGCAAGAGCACGGCGAAGCTCCTGCGCATCCTCAAGAAGGAACGCGCCAAGGCCACGTTCTTCCTGACGGGCAAGTACGTCGACCAGCGCCCCGCGCTGGCGAAGCGGACGCTCGCCGAAGGACACGCGATCGGCAACCACACCTACTCCCACTTCTCCCTGACGCCCCGGCTCGACGACGAGATCTTCGACGACATCAAGGCCGGCCAGCAGGCCATCAAGAAGGCCACGGGCCTGACGGCGACCATGTTCCGGCCGCCGTTCGGCCACACCGACGAGCGCGTGCTGCGCATCGCCGACGAGCTGGACCTCGCCGAGGTGAAGTGGACCGGCACGACCCACGACTGGGCGCTGAAGGACAAGAAGAAGATCAAGGCCAAGGTGCTCAGCCTGGCCAAGCGCGACGGCATCATCCTGATGCACGACACGGTGCCGCAGACCGTCCAGGCCATGCCGGAGGTCATCAGGGAGCTGAAGAAGCGGGGCTACCACCTGGTCACCGTGCCGCAGCTCTACAGCGGCAAGCTGCGGTCGGGCGTCAGCTACCCGTAGGCCGTCTTCTCCACCTCCAGAAAGACGATCTGCCCCAGGTTGTCGGTGAAGACGCGGAGCTTTTCGACGTCCTTGTCCGGCAAGGTCTCGGCGAGCTTGAGCATCTGCGTCTCGGTTCGATACAGCAACCACCAATCCATGTACGCCTCCATGTAGGCGGCGCTGGTGCAGGTGGGCATCACGTTGGCGATCAGGAAGCGCCCACCGGGACCGAGCATGCGCAAGAGGCGCTCGCAGAGCCGTTGCGCCACCGGTTCGGCGAGGTAGTCATACAGACCGGTCGCGTAGACCAGGTCGAAGCCGGTCAGAACCACGTCGCCTCTGAGGATCTCCCGAACCGAGGCCGCCAGCGGGACGACTCCCCATGGCGCCAGTTCGCGTGAGACGACGGCCAGACTCTCCTTGTCCTGGTCCACGGCGAGGAACCGGCCCAGGCTCCCCTGCCGGAGGGCGGGGCAGTATCTGGCTTCGCGCAGATGCCCGCAGGCCAGGGAGAGCACCGACGGCGCTGAGTCGCCGGCCGCACACCGGTTCAGGGTGTCGATGATCACGCGTCGGCGAGACCGGGCAGCCCGTGCTCCCTGCGAAAAGGTGGAGGTGTAATGGCAGATCTGCTTGCCCAGCAGGGAGCCGGTTTCCCATTCCGGCGGCGTCGACGAGTCCTCAGCCGCATACATGAAGTCGAGCAGCACCGCATCCCCCGCATAGCCACGTGGTTTGCTGAACGCGCGGAAGGTGAACAGATCTTGATGGAGAAGATGTACGAGGGGATGGCGGCGGCAGGCGTCGACCACCACTTCTTTCCAGAAGTCAGCAGCCACTTGCCCACGTATCGCGAACAGTTCGAGAAAGAGCACCTCCATCGTCTCTACGGCGGCTCCATGCGCCTGAAGTGTTGCCGCGGTCTGGTCGAGCACCGTCTCCAGATGGGCGAGAGATCGGCTTTCTGATGCGCCTGGATGAACCGGGCGTACCCGGAAGGCCCGTGAAAGGTGGCGCCGAGCGGAATATTGACGACCTCGCAGTCATCCGTGAGCACGGCGAGAGATTTCTCCAGCCAGTCCGGGTCGGACCGGTGAACGCCATAGAGGTCCAGCAGTATGCGATTCAGAGTCGTCGCGTCCGCCATCACCTTCCGCCATCCGCACTTGTACCTGGGGAAGCCGGTGTGCGTCCCATCACCGTCTCCCGCGGTTATGCGTGCGAAACCATTGAAGTCCTCGGTCCCGCAGACATCCAGGAATTCCACTCGGCCGCACCGGAATTCAGCGCGATCTTGGGCTCGCCGGAGTAAAGCGGAACGACCCGAGGGACCCAGGCCGCAGCGACAGAGTTCGTGGCCGACCTACCCCGTTGAGCACGACGAGTGCCCTGAGCGCGCGCCCGGGGCCGGGCATTCCGGCTCGTCGAAGGCCTGTGACCTCTCTGTTTCGCCCCCGGCTTCGGCCGTGAACGTGCTGTTCCCCCACACCCGGCTCCTGCGGCCCCGCTGGATGCGGAGCCCGCAGGAGCGTCGGTTCACCCGGCTAGCGGAGGGTGAAGGCGCGCAGGGTGGTCTGGGTGACGCGGTTGCCCGCGGCGTCCCAGCCTTCGGCCCGCAGGCTCACCGCGCCCTTGGTGGCGGACAGGCGGGGATACTTGGCCGAGACGGTGTAGGCGCCGCCGCGGCCCCGGCGGACGTCGGCCGGAGCCCAGGTCGCGCCGTCGTCAGTGCTGGTCCACAGCTTGAGACCGGCTACGGCGGGCGTGCGGGCGGTCGTCGGCGAGTGGTAGACGTCGGCGTCGAAGGTGTGCCGCCTTCCCGCCGGCACGCTGTTGTCCAGCCCGATGCTGTCGCTCAGGTCGTAGGCGACGAACACGACCGCCTCCGGCCGGCACGGGTCCATGACGCCGGCCAGCGCGCCCAGGCAGTCGTAGCCGGGCAGCTTGGCCTCCTCGGTGACCGTCCGGGAGCGGAAGGTCCACTCCGCCGTCGTCCTGGCCTCGGCGTCGTCGAGGGTCAAGCGGTAGTCGCCCGCCTCCTTGGGGAGGTTGAACGCGGGCAGCTGAGCGGCGATGCCGAGCGGGATCTCCGTGCCGCCCTTGTAGAGGCGCATGCCACCGATCACGGGCTGTCCGAGCTGGCCCTGCGCCCCGGTACGGGTGTAGAGAGGCCACAGGGCGTCCCCCTGCCGGCAGACCGAGCAGATCCCGACGCTCTGCCCGCTGCCGGCGGGGTCGATCGTCCGGTAGACGTCGTCCGGCACGACGGACGCGCTCGGGGTGAAGGGGCCGGCGTTCCAGTGGTGGGTGAGGCGGGCCGGCCTGCGGAAGACGTGCATGGCGCGGAGCAGGGACCACTGCTCGCTGCTCGTCTGGCGTACGACGACCGCCTCGGGGTCGATGGGGCCGACGTACTCGACGCGCGTGCCCGGGGCGGCGATCTGCGGAAGCACGGCCGGGATGGGCACGACGTCCGACTTCGCCACCGGCCACGACTCGCTCTGGTAAGCCGTGGGCGTCTCGGAGTGGTAGCGGGCGTCGATGGTCGCGAACTGCCGGCCGGTGAGCTCGTACGACAGCTTGGCGGGCACCCGGCCCCGCTCGGTGTGGTGCAGCCCGTAGGCGTAGGGCGAATGCGGCCTGCCGTGCACGTCGATGCTGACCGCGCCCTTGGCGAGCCGCTCCCGCAACGCGCGGGCCTCGGTGGGAGACACCGACACGTAGGGGATGCCGATCTCCGTCACGCCGTCATCAGGCTGGATCCACACCGGCTGGGGGATGAACGGCCCCAGGCCGCAGGAGTAGAGAGGCCCCGACGGCCACATCAGGATGCCGGCCGCCCCCGCGTCGCGGATGGCGTGGAAACGCTCCGGACGCCCGCCGCAGTTGCCTTCGTCGTCGAGCAGCGCCAGCTTGCCGCGCAGGTCGAGCCCCGCCAGCTTCTCCGGAGTGCCGATCCCGACGTCGACCAGCTTCGCGGTCAGTTTCCCTGTGAAGGGGACGTGCTCCACCCCGTAGTTCCTGACGATGTCGCCCACGTGGGGGAAGACCTCGGGGTGCAGGGCGAACCCGTCACGTCCGCGCACCTTCATGGTCACCTCGGGAGCCGCCTGCCCCACGCTGGTGGTCAGCGAGACCTTGCCCTTGGTGGTCTTCTTCGTGGGCGTCGCCCAGTGACGGACGAACGGGGCGGAGCTCGTCCCGTGGTACCAGACGCTGCCGTCCGCCAGCGTCTCCTGGACGTAGGTGTACCGCTGGGATTCCGGTGACGGGACGGACGGTTCCGGCGTGCCGAAGCGGATCTCGCGGGCGTCACGCGCGTCGAGGGTGATCTCGGCGTCCCCGGAGACCTCGAACTCCGGCGCCAGCAGCCAGGCGCTGTGCGTCAGGTACGTGGACGGGTCGACCCAGGCCAACGCCCCGGTGACGCTGTAGACGCTACGCGGCACCATGGCCGTGAAGACGCCGGGCGACTCCGCCCGGAGGCGGCGGCCGAGCGAGCCGCGGCCGCCCGTGACGTCCAGCATGCCGAGAACCGCCGGAGCCGCCGGTGCGCCCTCACGGTCGAGGACTCGGATGGTGAGTTGGACCTTCGGCGGCTCGCGGAGCAGGCCGACGGGGATGGTCAGCCGGGTGCCGCCGCCGTCGGTCGCGGTGACCGCACCCGTGTAGGCGCCCTCGGCGAGATCGGCCGCGTTCATCGTGACGGTGGCCGTGGCCGTCTGGCCGGCCGGGATCGTCAGCGTCGCGTCCACCGCCAGGATGCCCTCCGGGACCGCCTCACCGGCGGTGTTCGCCAGGTCGGGGGTCAAGGTGAGGGTCACCGGCTGATCCGACGCGTTGACGTACGAGATCTCCTTGCTGATCGGCGCGGTGCCCGCCTCGACGTGGCCGTAGTCGAGGTTGGGAGTGGTGGCGTGGACCCGCTGGGTGATCGCGGTGGCGAGGTCCAGCCGTCCGGATCCCAGCTCGTAGACGGTCCCGCCCACGTCCTCGGCGGTGCTCATCAGCGCGGTCTTGAGCTGGCCCGCCTCCCAGTCCGGGTGCCGCTGGGCGAGGACCGCCGCCGCACCCGCGACGTGCGGCGTGGCCATCGAGGTGCCGGACGCGGAGGTGTACGAGTCGCCGGTGGGTGTGCCCATGCTGGTCCCCGCAGCGCGGGCCGCGACGATGTCCGCGCCGGGGGCCGCGATGTCCGGCTTGAGCGCGCCGTCGGACCGCGGGCCGCGGCTGGAGAACGGGGCCAGTTTGTCGTCTCTGTCGGTGGCCGCGACGGTGAGCGCGGACCGGGCCACGCCCGGCGTGCCGACGCTCTCGGCCTCGCCGGAGTTGCCCGCGGCGACGACGAACAGCGTGCCGGTGCCGGCCGTGAGGGTGTCGAGCGCTTGGCTGATCGGGTCGGTGCCGTCGGTCGGATCGCCGCCCAGGCTCATGTTCACGACGTCGGCCCCGCTGGACGCGGCCCACTCCATGCCCTCGATGACGCCGCTCCACTCGCCGCTGCCGCCGTCGTCGAGCACCTTCCCGACGACCAGTTCCACGCCGGGCGCGACGCCCTTGTGCTTGCCGCCGGAGGCCGCCCCGGTGCCGGTGATGATGGAGGCGACATGGGTGCCGTGGCCGTGGCCGTCCTTCGCGGTCTCGGCTCCGGGGACGAACGACCGGGCCTCGGTGACCTTGCCGGCGAGGTCCGGGTGCGTGTCGTCGATCCCGGTGTCCAGGACGGCGACCTTGACGCCGGTGCCGTCGAAACCGGCGGCCCATGCCTGCGGCGCCCCGATCAGCGGCACACTCCAGTCGAGGTCGGCCTCGACCTTGCGGTCGAGCCACACCTTGGAGAGGCCCGCACTGAGGGTGCTCGCGGCCCGTCCCTCGGGCGTACGGTCCAGCACGGCGGTCCAGAACGCGGCGGTACGGTCATGCGGCACGGCCAAGGCTGCGCCGTTGATGCTGTCGAGCGTGGCCGTCGGCGCGCTGGCCGGGAGCGCGTCGGCCGCGGCCCGGCGGTTCTCGGCGGCCTCGGGGTACTGCACGATCACCGGGGTGGAGGTGTCGTCCGCGTAGCCGTGCTCGGCCAGGTACTTCACGTCGAACAACGCGCGGTCGACGCGACCCGACTCGATCGCGGGCAGCACGTCGTCGGGGTAGACGTAGAAGGCGTCGGGCCCGCCCTGGCCGTGGAAGGAGGGCATGGCGCCGCCGGGCCTGGGCGCGGCCTCCGTCTGGAAGCGGTAGCGTCCGCCGCCCTCGTCGGTGAACGTGACCTTGTCACCGGTGATGAGGGTGATCTCGTGCTCGCCCGGCTCGACGCCGTCGAGGGTGACCGGCGCGGCCGGCTCCTTCTGCGCCTTCTCGGCTGCGGCCGGCGGCACGTGCACAGCCGTCGTGGCCATGGCGAGCGCCGCGAGGGCCGCGACCGGCCATCGTCGGCGCACGCCTATGGAAATCTTCATGGGGGTTCTCCTGGGGGGTGTCAGAGCGGTTCGTACTCTTCGCCGGCTTCTTCGCCGGTCTCGTCTTCGGGCGGCGCGTCCTCATCGTCCGGAGAGTCATCCCGAAGGTCGCTCGGAGAGGACTTCACGCTGTGAGCTTCGGTGAGTCCACAACCCTTGTCATGGGTTGGATGACCTAATAAATGACGGAAGAGGCAGGTCTCTGTCAGGACACGAGTCCGGACTCGACGGCGCCGACCGCGAGTGCCGTACGGGAGTTGACACCGAGCTTGCGCATGGCCGAGTTGACCTGTGCCGCGACCGTCCTCGGGGATCGCGACAGGACGGCGGCGATCTCCCTGTTGGTCTTTCCGGTGGCGAGCAGGCGGACGACCTCCAGCTCGCGGGGCGAGAGCTGGTCGCCGTAGCCCCGTCGCCCGCGCCCGCGCACCTCCACCTGGTGGACGCGGAGCAGACCGGCCAGCCGCTCCGCCGCCGCGCGGGCGTTCAGGCCGGTCAGCCCTTGGAGCACCTGCCGGGCGAGGGGAAGCGCCGTCTCGGCCTCACCGGCGGCCAGCAGGCAGGCGACCTGCCGCTCCTGGGCGAGCAGCGCGTCGTAGGGCCGGGGAAGCCGCTGCCAGGCGTCCGCCGCGCGACCGTACGCGGCCGCGGCCTGTCGCGGCTCGGCACGCGTTTCCGCGAGGATCGCGCGGCACAGCGCCAGACCGGCCCGAGGCGCCGGCGCGTCCCGCCCGCGCACCCAACCGGCGAACGCGGCGACGAGGTCGGCGGCCTCGTCCGGTCGTCCGGCGGCGACCAGCGCCGCGGCTCGGGCGGGGGCGAGGTCGGCCGCCCACAGCCAGGTGCCCTTGTCCGCGACCTGTCGCATGGGCTCGTCGGTCACCCGCAGGGCTTCCCCGGTCTCTCCGCGCGCGAGCAGCAGTCGGCACAGGGCAGCCGCCGGCTCGGCCAGGAGCTCCACGGCACCGTGGCGGCGGCAATCCGACAGCACGTGCTCGAACCGTTCCTCCGCCTTGGCGTCGCCCGCCGCCGCGCGCAGCAGCGCGGCCACCAGGACGGCCTCCAGCCTCGTCACCGGCTGCATCTCGTCGTGCTCCGCCAGGGCGGCGGCCCGCCCGGCCAGCCCTCGCCATCGGCCCTCGAACCAGTCGAGGTGAAGGCGCGTCACCCGGACGAGTTCTCTGATGCGACGGAACCGGTGACGTTCGGCCAGCCGCGCGGCCTGCGCCAGATAGCGGGCCGCATCGCTGTGGCGTCCCCAGCGCACCCCCGCGTCTCCCAGGTTCAGCAGACCTTTCCCGATGTGCCGGGACTCCTCCGCGTCGGCCGGCTCACCAGGTATCCGGGATGCCTCCGCCCACCCCTCCTCCTCCCCCATCAGCAGCAGCGCGCTGACGCGCTCGACGAGGAGGTTGAGGCGGTCGCTCGCCGGCACCGACTCGGCAGCCGCCGCCGCGCGGCGTAACCAGCGCAGATGCGTGGAGACCGGGGTGGACGGCCCGCGTGGCCAGCCGAGGTAGGTCATGATCAGCGCGGCGCTCAGGGAGCCGGGCGGCAGGTGCGCGACCGCCTTCTTCATCTCGGCCCGGCCGGCCTCGTACTGTTCCATGATCACGAGTACCCGGCCCAGCTGGTGCCGGGTCTCCGCCGCGTCCGCCGGGGGCATCGCGTCCCACTCCAGAGCGGACCGCAGGCTCCGGACCAGCCCGTGGAAGCGGTCGTCACCGGTGAACGAGGGGAACGGGATCTTGGCGACCAGCCGGGCGGCGTCCGCCGGGGGCGACTCGGGATGGGTGAGCAGGTCGTACAGCAGCGACGCGGCGCCGGCCTCGTCGGCGGTGGCCAGCGCGAGATCGGCGGCCCGCTCGGCGTAGCGCCTCCAGTTCGCCACGTCTCCGGCTTCGCGGGAATGCCGGGCGAGCTGGGACACGGGGAGCGGCGTCCGCGCGGCCAGCACGTGAGCGGCCCGCAGGTGCATCGCCCGGCGGTCCGGAGGGGGGATCGCCTCGTACACCGCCCTGGAGGCGAGCACGTGCCGGAACGACAGCGACCCGTCGTCCTCGCGCAACAGCCCGCACGCCAGCGCCTCGGCCAGACCGCCCGGAGCGGTGAAGCCGTCCCGAGCCGGCGCGTCCGGATGCCGGGCCGGGGCGGCGAGCAGGGCGCCGAGCGTGGCCTCGTCCGCCGGGGCGGACAGCACCGCCGCCGCCCGGAGGACGGACCGCGCGGCCGGGCTCAGCCGCGCGACCCGTTCGAGAACCGCGTCACGCACGGTCGGGGGCACGTCGATCCTCGCCAGCCTGCGGCGGGCCCACTCCCCGTCCCTGCGGGTCAGGTCCGCGCGCTCGTACAGCAGGCGCACGGACTCCTCGACGGCCAGCGGGACCCCGTCGGTGTGCCGGTGCAGCAGCATGGCGAACGCCGGGGAGACGGGCTCGTCGTCCAGCATCGACGACACGAGGGCGCCGGTGTGTGCCACGTCCAAGGGCTCCAGCGTGAGCCGCAGCCCCGTCGCGGGCAGCCGGGACGACAGCCGCAGCAGCAACGAGGTCTGCGGCACGTCGTCCGGGCGGTAGGTCACGACCAGGCCGGTACGCAACGGGTGCCGGGCGGCCAGGAACAGCAGGAACTCCAGCGTGGCCTCATCGGCCCAGTGGGCGTCCTCCACCGCCAGCACCGACACCCGCAGCCGGTCCAGCACCTCGTCGAGCGCGCGGAAGAGCAGGTGGCGGGCGGCGCGGGCGTCCTCGGGCGGCTCAGGCGCAGGTGGCAACTCGTCCGCCCACTCGGGGAACAGCGGCCGCAGCGCCCCGGCGAGCGCGCTCAGCCCCAGCCCCGCGACGCTGCCGGCGGCCTGGCGGACCGCGTCGACGATCGGGCCCAGCGTGTACGGCTCGCGGAAGGGCGGGCAGAAGGCCACCAGGCCGCGATCCAGGACTTCCCGTAGCAGGCGGCTCTTGCCGACCCCGGCCTCTCCCTCGACGAGCACGATCGCCGGCTCCCCGGCCAGCGCCCGCCGGCACGCGGCGAGCTCGGACTCGCGGCCCACGAACGCGGGCACCGCCATCAGCCGCGGCGCACCGGCGCCGGGAGTCGCCGCACCAGCCACAGTCGGGTGCTCCCTACCGTGAAACGACAGGCTGGACCTGAGCTAGATCATCATAGTCGTCAGAGAGCACACGACGCCAGGTCCTCACAGCAGCGGATGGGCCTCCGGGTGGGCGTGCCACCAGGCGCTGAAGACCGGGTTGTCCTCGACGTGGTCGATGAAGGCGCGGGCCAGGCCGCGATAGACGGCGGCGGCCGCGTCATGGCTGAGACGGTCCCGCCGCCACGCCACGACGAGCCTGGCGACCTGCGGCTCGCCCGCCAGAGGACGCACGACGGTGCCTTCGGCGGCGGGCCAGGTGGGGTCCACGAGCCGGACGCCGTGCCCGGCCGCGACCAGGGGGCGACCGGCGCCGCTGGGCGCGTCGTAGCGGACGTCGGGCTCGAACCCGGCGGCCCGGCAGGAGGCGCGCAGCGCGGCCAGCGACCCGTCCTCGGCGCCCGGCGGGCTGATCCAGCGCTCGCCCCGCAGGTGCGCGAGGTCGATCTCGGCCTGCCCCGCGAGCCGGTGGCCCGCCGACAGCGCCACGAAGATCGGATGGCGCGGGATCAGCGTGCGGGTGACCACGGGGGCGGTCATGGGCACGTCGAAGCCCTCGATCATGCCCATGAGCGCGGCGTCCAGCCGCCCGTGTGCCAGTCCCTCGGCGAGGAGCACGGCGGACGGCTCGATCCGCAGCGAGATGGGCCGGCCGGGGAGTTCCTCGGCGACCCGGTCCACGACGCCGGCCACGCACGCCAGGTGGATGCAGCCCAGCTGGAGCCCCGCGGTCTCGCCGGCGTCGCGCAGGTCGCCGAAGAGGGTGTCGAGCTCCGACAGGACGATCCTGGCGCGGGCGACGACCTGGCGGCCCAGCGGCGTCGGCTCGACGCCCGCGTGGCTGCGGACGAACAGCTCGCCCCCGACGATCGCCTCGACCTTCCTGAGCTGGTTGGTCATCGCGGGCTGGGACAGGCCGAGACGCGCCGCCGCCCGCGTCACGCTGCCTGTGTCGGCGATCGCGCAGACCATCCGGAGGTGCCTGAGATCGAGGTCCATGTCCAGAAATTAGGGCATACGCAACTCTTATGCCCGGCTGTATGACCGCGGCTCGGCAACGGCTTTCACACTCAGGGCGGCCTCGCATCCACGCGTCACCCCCCGGAGGTTCTCGTGCGAAAGCTGTTAGTCCTGGCAGCCCTGCTGCTGCCCTTCGCGGCGCCCATGCCGGTGAGCGCGTCGGTCACGGCCGAACCGCCGCCGGCCGCGGCCACGACGACGACCGTCGACGACCACGTACGGAAGGAATCCCTGGCCGTCGAGGACCGGGCGCCGCTGCCCGCGTCCAAGGACGCGCTCCGCCGCGACTACGACGAGCCGGCCGCCAAGGCCCTCAAGGCCGCCGCCTGCTCCGTGAGCGACTTCACCGGCCGCACCGGCGGCGCGCTGGTGCGGCAGATCAAGGCGTCCACCACCGAGTGCGTGAACACGCTCTTCTCCCTGACGGGCGCGGACGCGTACCACGCCTTCCGCGAAGCGCAGATGACCAGCGTCGCGTACGCCCTCAGGGACGACGGCGTGAACTACCCGGGCGACAACAGCGCCGGGACCGCCCAGCTCGTCCTCTACCTGCGGGCCGGCTACTACGTCCAGTGGTACAACCCGTCGGACGTCGGCGCCTACGGCCCGTCCCTGCGGACCGCCGTCATGGCCGGGCTGGACGCGTTCTTCGGCGCCCCGCGCGCCTTCACGGTGAGCGACGCCAACGGCGAGGTGCTGGCCGAGGCGGTCACGCTGATCGACAGCGCCCAACAGAACGACCGCTACCTGTGGGTGGTCAAGCGCCTGCTCGACGGCTACGACAGCACGTACGACGCCTCCTGGCCGATGCTGAACGCGGTCAACAACGTCTACACCGTGCTGTTCCGGGGCCACCAGCTGCCGGCGTTCGTCAGCGCCGTCCGGGCCGACCGCGGCGTGCTCGACACGCTGAACGCGTTCGCGACACGACACCTGTCACTCCTCGGCACGGACCGGTCGTACCTCGTCTCGAACGCGGGCCGCGAGCTGGGCCGCTTCCTCCAGCACGCCGACCTGCGGACGACCGTCCGGCCGCTGGCCAGGGACCTGCTCGGCCGCTCGTCGATCACCGGCGCCACCGCCCCCCTGTGGGTGGGCGTCGCCGAGATGGCCGACTTCTACGACCGCGCCAACTGCTCGTCCTACGGCACCTGCGACCTGCGGAACCGGCTGGCGGCCGAGGTGCTGCCGATCACGCAGGCCTGCGGTTCCGGCATCCGCATCCGCGCCCAGCACATGACGTCCGGGCAGCTGTCCGCCAGTTGCGCCAGCCTGGCCGGGCAGGACGCGTACTTCCACAACCTGGCGCGTGACAGCGGCCCGGTCGCGGACGACCGCAACACCACGCTGGAGGTGGTGGTGTACGACTCCAGCACCGACTACCGGACGTACGCGGGCGCCATGTTCGGCATCGACACGAACAACGGCGGCATGTACCTGGAAGGCGACCCGGCGGCGGCCGGCAACCAGCCGAGGTTCATCGCGTACGAGGCCGAATGGCTGCGTCCGGACTTCCAGATCTGGAACCTCAACCACGAGTACACCCACTACCTGGACGGCCGCTTCACCATGTACGGCGACTTCACCGCCGGGATCAGCACGCCGACGATCTGGTGGATCGAGGGCTTCGCCGAGTACGTGTCGTACGGGTATCGCAAGCTGACCTACGACGCCGCCGTCACCGAGGCGGCCAAGGGCACGTACGCGCTGTCCACGCTGTGGAACACCACGTACGCGCACGACTCCACCCGCGTCTACCGGTGGGGCTACCTGGCCGTCCGCTACCTGTACGAGCGGCACCCGGCCGACGTCCAGACCGTGCTGCGCGCGTACCGGACCGGGGCGTGGAACACCGCGCGGACCTTCCTGACCAGCACGATCGGCAGCCGGTACGACGCGGACTGGCGCACCTGGCTGGGCTCGGTCGGCGGCGGCGGTGGTGGCACCGAGTGCGCCGGCGCCGACCCGCGCGAGCTCGGCCAGAACTGCCGGCGCGGCGGCCTGTCGGCGACGACGGGCGACTACGCGTACCTCTACCTATACGTGCCGGCGGGGACGGCGAGACTGACCATCACCTCGTCGGGCGGCACCGGCGACGCCGACCTCTACTACAGCGGCACCTCCTGGGCCACCACCTCGTCCTTCACCCAGCGGGCGACGGGCGCGGGCAACGCCCACACCCTGACGGTCACCGACCCGGCGGAGGGCTACCACTACGTGAGCCTGCACGCGGCCCAGTCGTTCACCGGAGCGACGGTGCTGACCGAGCACTGAGTCCGACGGCTACCGCAGCCGGCCGGGTCTGTCCCGGCCGGCCGCGCTGGTCGCGGGCACTGCATAGCCGGCTCCAAACCACGAGGCGTCGCCCTCGACCCCGCTCCGATAGCGCGGAGACTCACCGGTTGACCTCAACTTTGGTCGAGGTTGCAGGCTGTCGGAGACAGAGACCGGGAGACAGAGCGGAGCGAGTGGCATGCGAATCATCGAAGTGACCAGGTTCGGAGACCCCGAGGTGCTGGTGGCGCGGGACGCGCCGGATCCGGTCGCCGGGCCCGGGCAGGTCCTGATCGAGGTGGTCGCCGTGGACGTGCTGTTCCTCGACACCCAGCTCAGGGCGGGCTGGGGGGAGGGGTTCTTCCCGGTGGAGCCGCCGTACGTGCCGGGTGACGGAGTGGCCGGGACGGTCGTGGCCGCCGGAGAAGGCGTGGACCCCGGGTGGACCGGCCGGCGGGTCGTCGCCCGTACCGGGAAGCCCGTGCACGAGGGCAGCCCGATCCTGGCTCCGGTCGGCGGGTACGCCACGAAGGCGGTCGCCCGTACCGAGACCCTGGTGGAGATCCCGGACGCGCTCGGCCCGCACGAGGCGCTGGCGCTGCTGCACGACGGGCCGACCGGGATGGGGGTCGTGGACCGGGCCGGGATCCGGCCGGGCGACCCGGTGCTGGTCACGGCGGCGGGCGGGAGCCTCGGCGTCGTCATCACCCAGCTCGCGACCGCCGCCGGAGCACGGGTGATCGGGGCGGCGCGCGGGCACGCCAAGCTGGACCTGGCGCGCAAGGCCGGCGCCGAGGAGGCGGTGGACTACACCGAGGAGGGCTGGGTCGACCTGGTCCGCGACCTGACCGGCGGCGTCCAGGCGGTGTTCGACGGCGCGGGCGGCCCGCTCGGCCGCCAGGCGCTGGATGCGGCGGTGAGCGGCGCCCGGTTCTTCGCGTACGGCGCGGCGGGTGGCACGTTCGCCGACTTCACGGCCGAGGAGGCCGCCGCCCGCGGCGTGCGGTTGATCGGGATCACGGACGGCGCGCCGGAACCCGTCCGGGTACGGGAGCTGATCGAGCGATCGCTGGCCGAGGCCGCGGCGGGACGCCTTCGGCCGCACATCGGGCAGACGTTCCCGCTGGAGCGCGCGGCCGACGCGCACGCGGCCATCGCCGCCCGCACCGCGCTCGGCAAGACCCTCTTGACCTGCGTCTGACGCACCTTCACGGCGCCGAAGGAAAAGGAAAGCGGATCGCCGGTAAAGACACGCTTGTGGAACGGGCGCCGTCCGCGCGATTCACGTTTGAGCGTCGGGCCCTATTTTCGCGGCCAAGAAAATATGCCGTCCCGCGCCTTGACGTTCTTCCATTCCGGCGGGGCACGATGAGAAGGAGGCAACGAGCAACGGGGAGGCTCCATGCTCAAAGAAGCATGCGCCATCAGTGCCCTCGCGGCAGCCGCTCTAGTCCCTTCCGCCGCCGCGCAGGCGCAGAGCGCCGACAGCGCGACCATACTCAGGAACTGCGCGTCCACCAGCGCCGGCGCACCGTGCAAGTGGATGACCGAGAACAACAAGCGGTGCTATTACTGCAAGCAGTCGAAGAAGAAGGGCGGCGGCTGGAAGCGCCAGTACTGCCAGCACCAGGAACGCGAGTACTAGCAGCTGCCTCTTCGGAGGAGGGTGCGGGACGCCTTCGCGGGCGTCCCGCACCGGCACCCCGGCAGGAGCGGCCCGAAGCACTCAAATGCCCGCAATTCACCCCAACCGATTCGCCATATTCTCATACGGCCATTCCGCACCGTTGACAGGGCTTCTCGGCGGAACGACGATGCTGTTCGCCACCCGTCCTCTTTGATCCGAGTCATCTATCGCTCGTTCGCCCCAGGGCGGTCACACGACAGGAGAACGCCGTGTCAGAGAATCCCTCCGAGAAGCATGGAACGTACCAAGAGTCAGAGGCGGTGGACCTCGCCTTCGGCGCATGGGTAGTGGCGCGGCAGGAACTGGAAGAGCAGCTCATCAAGGCAGCCGCGGACATCCATGTACACCTGGACAATCTCGTGGGCCACTATCAGGGCCTGGCGGCCGACACGGAATATATGTCGTCGCAGCAACAGGTATTCGATGACTGGTGCACTTACCTAAAGACCCTATGGGACGAGTACGACAAGGCCGCCAAAGAGCTTCGCAAGCACTCGGCCAAGTACACCACGACCCAGATCGACGAAGGCACACGCATCCACCAGAACCTCGCAGATCAGACTTCCAGCTTGTCGAGGGTGCTCCTCGGGCTCAATCTCTTCTTCTGGAATGTCCGCAACTGGCACGACGCGATCAAGCTCGAATCAGCCCACGACAAGTTCCTGGCCCAGCAGTCGTCCGGCCCCAACACCACTCCCCTGTCGTCAGCCTGGTTGCAACCCAAAGGCCTGGACACCGTGCGGAACCGCAAGGTGGGGCAAGTGATCGTCAGCCACGAAGCGCAGGACCAGAGCACCGACGTCACGGATGACGACATCAAGACGGTCCGGGCGCTGGCCAAGCGCAGGGAGAAGTAGTTCTCACGCCGCCGCGGCACGGTCCGGGAGTACGCACGAGCCGGCGCTGCCGCCAGAGGAAGACCTCGTCAAGCACTCCTCAAGGCGACGGTCACAGCGCCACCGCGGTTCCTGTGACCGAGATGCCGATCGCCGGATCCGCGGGTATCGACACCGTGATGGTGCTCGGGCGGCCCATGTCATGGCCCTGGTACACGGTCACGGTCGCGGGCGGCGCGAGGAGTCCGAGAGCACGCAGATAGCCACCGAGCGCCGCCGCGGCGGCACCGGTCGCCGGATCTTCCACCACACCCCCTGGAGGGAAGGGGTTCCTGGCGTGGAACACATCGACCCGCTCCCGCCACACAAGGTCGACCGTCGTCCAGCCGGCTTCGGCCATCAGCGCGGCCAGGGCTTCGAAATCGTAGGTCAGATCCGCGAGACGTTCACGAGTGGCGGCGGCGATGATCGGATGAGAAGCGCCGGCGTTGGCCACTCTGGGGGGCAGGCCGGAGTCCAGATCGGTTGACGACCAGCCCAGAACCGACAGGAGATCCTCAAGGAGCGCGTCATCCAGCGCTTCCACGCGTGGCGGAACGCTGACGAGGGTGGCGACGGTGTGACCGGCCGCGTTCACCGAAGTCGTCACCTTGATCGGCCCGGCCTGCGTGTGCATGAGCAGGTCTCCGGGCCCGTACACGTCCGCGAAGGCCACTGCCGTCGCGATGGTGGCATGGCCGCAGAAGGGCACTTCCACCTTCGGGCTGAAGTATCGAACCGAGAGCGTCCGGTCGGTCCGTTCTGTCACGAAGGCGGTCTCCGAGTAGCCGACCTCCGCAGCGACTTCGAGCATCTTCTCGGGGCCGACCCCGCCGGCGTCGAGGACGACTCCAGCGGGGTTTCCTCCGTCGGCTCGTTCACTGAAGGCCACGTATCGCAGTAGGTCCATGGTGGAACGCTAGGACCAAAACGTGAGCGCGGCGACCTCGCGGGCGAAGCGGGCCCGGACACACCGGGGAAATCGGGATGAACTCTTGAAGGTCAGGGGATTCCCGGCGGCGCGGGCAGCTGCTGAAGTGGCGTTATGAGCCGGGGTGGTCATCGTGTGGTGCCGCATCCCGCCGACGTCGCGGTGGAGGCTTGGGCGGACTCCAGGGAAGGCTGCCTGGCCGAGGCGATGCGGGGCATGGTGGAGAGCTTCGCCGACATCGAGAGGGCGCGGCCCGACGACAGCGTGACCTTCGTGGTGACCGAGGAGAGCGACGAAGAGGTGCTCGTCGCGGTGTTGCAAGAGGTGATCTACCAGATCGAGATGTTCGGCCGCCTGGCCGTGGACATGTCGATCGACGAGCCGACCGAGTTCCCGGTGGAGCGGGTGGAGGCGCGGCTTGCCACGGTCCCGTTGGAGACGGTGGAGCGGATCGGCGCGGTGCCGAAGGCGGTCGTCATGCACAACCTGCGGTTCGGTTGGGTGGACGGGATATGGCGGGCGCAGGCCGTGGTGGACGTGGCGATCGACCGGGATGAGCGCACGCCCTTCGGCGGATGGGACGACGAGGGCCGCAAGAACGGCCCCCGTGCCCGGCTGGATCAGGAGGACGCGTAGACCCGGTGGACGAACTCCGCGAGCTTGTTGTCGGGGAGTTCCTTGGCCAGGTCGGCCTCGCTGACCATGCCCACGATCCGCTTGTCCTCGATCACGGGCAGCCGCCTGATCTGGTGCTGTTCCATCTTCTCCAGCGCCTCTTCGACGCTGCTGTCGGCCTCCACCCACACCAGGCCGTGGGCGAGTTCGCTTGCCGTGGTGCTGTCGAGGTCCTTGCCCTCGGCACAGCACTTGATCACGATGTCCCGGTCGGTGATGATGCCCTTGAGCCGGTCGTCTTCCCCGCAGATCGGCAGCGCGCCGACCGACAGGTCACGCATCATCTGCGTGGCCCTGCGCAGGCTGTCTTGCTCTCCGATGCACTCGGCCCCTTGGTGCATCATATCCTGGACTTTCTTGCCGATTCCCGGTGTGCTCATCGCTGCCTCCCCGAGAAGGTCGCTGACGCTTCCACCTGACCGCCTACCCCCAGACGGCGGATCATTGCAGCAGGCAGCAGGTGTTTTCGGCTCGGACGCAAGCCGCGTTTGAGCACGTCATCGGGGGCAGGGGAACCTCGTGGTTGTCACGCTCGCGCTGGCGGGCGACACGATGCTCGGTCGTGGCGTCGGGGACCTGCTGGCCGATTACAACGCCCCGGACGCGTTCGTCTCGGACGGCGTCCGCGAGTACCTGTCCGAGGCCGACGCCATCCTGCTCAACCTGGAGTGCTGCGTCTCCAGCCGCGGCGACTCGATGTTCGCGCCGGGCAAGGTCTTCCATTTCCGCGCCCCGCCGCAGGCCGTCGATCTGCTCGCCGAGCTCGGCGTCAGCTGCGTCACGCTGGCCAACAACCACGCGCTGGACTACGGCTACGACGCGCTGCTCGACACCCGTGCCCATCTCGAACGCGTGGAGATCCGCGCGGCGGGTGCGGGCGCCACCCTGGACCAGGCGCGCGAGCCGGTCATCCTTGCCACACGGGGGCTGCGCATCGCCGTCATCTCCGTGACCGACCACCCGGACGACTACGCGGCCGCCCCCGACCGGCCCGGCGTCGCCTACGCCGACCTGCGCTCCGGCGTCCCCGGCTGGCTGACGGACACGGTGGCGAGGATGCGTACGGAAACGGACGCCGTGCTGGTCAGCCCGCACTGGGGTCCCAACATGACGACCGGGCCGCTGCCGTACATCCTCGGCGCGGCCAGGATCCTCACCGACGCCGGGGCGACGCTGATCGCCGGCCACTCCGCGCACGTCCCGCACGGCGTGGCGCCGCCGGTCCTGTACGACATGGGCGACTTCATCGACGACTACGCGGTGGACCCGGATCTGCGCAACGACCTGTCGCTGCTGTTCCTGGTGACCGTCGACGAGCTCGGTCCGGTACGGCTGCGCGCCGTGCCGCTCAAACTCGACTACTGCCGCACCGTCCTGGCCGAGGGCGCGGAGCGCTCCTGGCTCGGCCGGCGTTTCATCAGCGCGTGCGAGGCGTTCGGCACGGCGGCCTTCTGGGAGGACGACCTGCTCGTCGTGGACCTGCGGGCCAGACAGGGAGGATGACCTGGTCAGGTGGCCGTGGTGTGTTCGCCGATGAGGGGGACGAACCGGGCGGGTGTCAGGAGGCGCAGCCGTGCCAACTCGCCCTGCCGTTTGGTGTAGAGCGTGACGAGGTCGGCCGCTTCGCCCATGATCGGCATGACGAGCCGCCCGCCCTCGGTCAGTTGGGAGGCCAGGGGCGCGGGCACCGTCGGAGCGGCGGCCGACACGATGACGGCGTCGAAGGGCGCGTGGGCAAGCAGACCGGCGGTGCCGTCGCCGACCAGCACCTCGACATTGGTCACGCCGACCGCGGTGAGGTTGGCCCGGGCGTGTTCGGCCAGGTCGGCATGGCGTTCCAGCGAATAGACCCGGTCGGCCATCCGGGCCAGCAGTGCGGTCTGGTAGCCGTACCCGCTGCCGATCTCCAGGACGGTCTCCGTACCCGTGAGCCGCAACGCGTCGATCATCCGGGCGACCAGCGACGGCTGCGAGGTCGGCTGCCCGTGACCGATCGGGATCGGCTCGTCGAACTGGGCGCTCGCGGCGAAGCGCGGCGGCACGAACCTCCGGCGCGGCGTGGCCTCGATGGCGGCCAGCAGCCGGGGATCCGTCACCCCCATCTCCCGAACGACCTCTACCAGCGTGCGCATCGCCGCTTGTTCCCCGTCACGTCCTGCCTCGCTCTCCAGCACGGCTACCCCAGCCCAGGAACCGCTAACAGTGGGCCAGTTGAGGATCCCGGAGTGCCCTAATCGTCAAAGAGAGTGTCCGATACCCAACTGTGACCCACTTCAGAGAAACGGTATACGGTATCCGCTACACCCGAGTTGACCAGCAGACCCGAGGTCCGTTAACCAAGGACCCTGACTGAGGGTGTCGGGTAGCGACACTCCCGCTGTTGACCGATCTTCGTGAGTCGATCACATTCCCAGAGATCGTCTTATTTCTGCCTTATGGCGCACAAAGGCCTCTTTGCCGGGGTCTGCGTCAGCGTGCCCTCCGAAGGGATCCGACATGCGCGGACGGTTCACAGCGCTGATCATCGCCCTGGCCTGCTTGGTGCTGATCTCCGGCCTCGGCGTGCCGGACGTGCTCATCCAGCAGGCCGCCGCGGCTGAACCGGACCCGGAACAGTCGGTGCAAGGGCGTGTCCGAACTGCGCCGCACCACCACCGCCTACCCGGGCAGCGAACGAACCGAGGTCACCCCGCCGTTCGGCGGCAAGACCGCCACCGTCACCGACGTGTTCGGCCGCGCGGTCAAGGTCGAGGAATGGTCGAACGCCAGCACCCACGCCGACACCACCTACGGCTACGACCTGCACGGCAACCTCACCCGGATGACGGACGCCAACGGCAACGTCCGCACCTACACCTACGACTGGCTGGACCGCCGCACCGCCGCCTCCGACCCCGACGCCGGCACCTCCAGCTACGGCTTCGACCTGGCCGGCCGGCAAATCTGGAGCATCGACGGCAACGGCCAGAAGCTCTCCAACATCCACGACGATCTGGGCCGCCGCACCAGCCGGTGGGCCGGCGAGATCGGCACCGGCACCAAGCTCGCCGAGTGGACCTACGACTCCGTCGCCAAGGGCCAACCGACTGCGGCCACCCGCTACACCGCTGGTCAGGCGTACACGCAGGCCGTCACCGGCTACGACAGCGACTACCGGCCCACCGCCAACACCGTCACCATCCCTGCCACCGAGGATGCGCTGGCCGGCACGTACAGCTTCACCAGCAGCTACGACGCGGCCGGGAACCTGCGCACTCAGGGCTTACCCGCCGCCGGAGGGCTGGCCGCCGAGACGCTCACCCATGCCTACACCGACCTCGGCTTCACCAAGGCCACCACCTCCGACCTGGGCGGCTTCACCTACATCCACGACACCACGTTCACCCTGACCGGCAAGCTCGAAAGCCGCTCCCTCGGCGCGGGCGGACAGGTCAAGCGGGTCCTGGAACGCGACCCAGCCACCGACTGGCTCTCGCGGGTCACCAC
>NZ_JBITHT010000006.1:0-94455 GCF_044458265.1 Nonomuraea sp. NPDC050478
TGACGGGGTTGTGCATCATGCACTGGCTTTTAACACACTGTTGAGTTCTCAAGAAACGGACGCGTACACCCCGGCAAGACCCGACCAGCGGCCCCCGCCGAAGAGGCGTTCATTCGTTTCGTCTTCCGAAGTTTACCAGATCTGGACGATTTTCGCAAACCGCCTGATTCCGGGATCTTCCGGACGCCTCTTCCGAGGCAACCCTTCTAACTTACCTGAACTTTCAGCCTCTGTCCAATGACGCGCATCGAACCAGACCGGAAGCCCCGGGCCATCAGTTGGGTTGTCGGGGCGAGCTCCGCCCCACACAGAAAACTCTAGCAGCCCCTGCGGGGTCGGAAGACCTGTTCTCGGTAACGAATAGGCCTTCCCCCCGTCCGTATGGCTCAAACCCTCAGAGCGGCGAGCTGCCCTTCGAGGCGCGCGATGTCGGCCTCGGCCTGGTCGGCACGCGCCCGGACCTTTGCCACGACCTCGTCGGGCGCCTTGGCCATGAACTGCTCGTTGCCCAGCTTGGCGGCCGCCTGAGCAGCCTCCTTGCGCGCGACCGCGAGGTCCTTCTCCAGGCGCTTGCGCTCGGCGGCCACGTCGATGGCGCCGGCGGTGTCGATCTCCACGGTCACGCCGCCCACGGTCAGCCGGGCCGTCGCCGAGAACGTCTCGGCCGGCTCGGTGAGGCGGAGCAGCGAGCGGATCGCCGCCTCCTGCCGCTCCACGGCGCTGCCCGCCAGCCCCAACCTGGCGGCCACCTTCTGGCCGGGCTTGAGACCCTGGTCGGAGCGGAACCTGCGGACCTCCGTGACGACCTCCTGGAGGGCGGCGACCTCCGCCTCCGCCCGCGGATCGGCGTAGCGGGGGTCGGCCTGGGGCCAAGGGGCGACGACGATGGACTCGGCGCCGGTCAAGGCCCGCCACAGCTCCTCGGAGACGAACGGCACCAGCGGATGGAGCAGCCGCAGCAGCGCGTCGAGCACCTGGCCGAGCACCAGCCGAGTGTGGTCGAGGCCCTCACCGAGCTGGATCTTGGCCAGCTCCAGGTACCAGTCGCAGACCTCGTCCCAGGCGAAGTGGTAGAGCAGCTCGGAGGCCTTGGCGAACTCGTAGTCCTCCAGGGCGGCGTCGGCCGCCGTGATGACGCTCTGCAGCCGGGAGAGGATCCACCGGTCCGCCGCGGTGAGCTCGGCGTCGTCGAGCGGGCCCACGGCAGCGCCGTTCATCAGCGCGAAGCGGGTCGCGTTCCAGATCTTGTTGCAGAAGTTGCGCGAGCCGGCCGCCCATTCCTCGCTGATCGCCACGTCGGCGCCGGGGTTGGCGCCGCGCAGGAGCGTGAAGCGGGTGGCGTCGGCGCCGAAGCGCTCGATCCAGTCGAGCGGGTCGACGACGTTGCCGAACGACTTCGACATCTTCTTGCCGTACTGGTCGCGGACCATGCCGTGCAGGGCGACGACGCGGAACGGCGGCTCGCCGTCCATCGCGTACAGGCCGAACATCATCATCCGGGCGACCCAGAAGAACAGGATGTCGTAGCCCGTCACCAGGACGGAGGTCGGGTAGAAGCGCTCCAGCTCGGGGGTGCGCTCGGGCCAGCCCAGGGTGGAGAACGGCCACAGCCCGGAGGAGAACCAGGTGTCGAGGACGTCAGGATCCTGGATGTAGCCCTCGGGCGGCGTCTCGTCGGGGCCGACGCAGACGACCTCGCCGTTGGGGCCGTACCAGACCGGGATGCGGTGGCCCCACCAGAGCTGGCGGGAGATGCACCAGTCGTGCATGTCGTCGACCCAGTCGAAGTAGCGCTTGGCCATCTCCGGCGGGTGGATGCTGGTGCGGCCGTCACGCACCGCGTCGCCGGCCTCCTTGGCCAGCGGGCCCACGTTGACGAACCACTGCAGCGACAGCCTCGGCTCGACGACGGTCTTGCAGCGCGAGCAGTGGCCGACCGAGTGGACGTACGGGCGCTTCTCCTCGACGATGCGGCCCTCGGCGCGCAGCGCGGCGACCACGGCCGGGCGTGCCTCGAACCGGTCGAGGCCCTGGAACGGGCCGTGGGCGGTGATGACGCCGCGCTCGTCCATGACGGTCATGGACGGCAGCGAGTGGCGGCGGCCGATCTCGAAGTCGTTGGGGTCGTGGGCGGGGGTCACCTTGACCGCGCCGGTGCCGAACTCGGGGTCGACGTGCTCGTCGGCCACGACGGGGATGCGGCGGCCGGTCAGCGGCAGCTCGACGGTCGTGCCGACGAGGTGCGCGTAGCGCTCGTCGGACGGGTGGACGGCCACGGCGGTGTCGCCGAGCATCGTCTCGGCCCGGGTGGTGGCCACCACGATCTCGTCGGAGTAGCGGATCGAGACCAGCTCGCCGTCGTCCTCGCTGTGCTCCACCTCGATGTCGGACAGCGCCGTCAGGCAGCGCGGGCACCAGTTGATGATGCGCTCGGCGCGGTAGACCAGCCCGTCGTCGTACAGCTTCTTGAACATGGTGAGGACGGCCCGCGAGAGGCCCTCGTCCATGGTGAAGCGCTCGCGCGACCAGTCGACGCCGTCGCCGAGCTTGCGCATCTGGCCGAGGATCTTGCCGCCGGACTCTTCCTTCCACTCCCAGACCCGCTCGACGAACGCCTCGCGGCCCAGGTCGTGGCGGGACATGCCCTGCTTGGCGAGCTCACGCTCGACGACGTTCTGGGTGGCGATGCCGGCGTGGTCCATGCCGGGCAGCCAGAGCGTCTCGTGGCCGCGCATCCGGGCGCGGCGGGTCAGCGCGTCCTGGACCGAGTGGTCGAGCGCGTGGCCGATGTGGAGCGAGCCGGTGACGTTGGGTGGCGGCAGGACGATGCTGTAAGGCGTGCGCGAGCTGCCCGGGTCGGCGTGGAAGTAGCCTTCGGTTACCCACCGCTCGTAGCTGCGGGTCTCGACGTCGGCCGGGGTGTACTGGGTGGGCAGCTCTGGCGTTGTCACGGTGACCAATTCTAGGGAGACGGGAAAGGGAAACGCCCCATGGAGGGTGTCCACGGGGCGCTGGCCTTGCCTGGGAGGCTCAGGCCGACTTCTCTCGTGGAGTGCGTTGCTGCTTGGCGGCGAGCTGGTCGCGGGGTACGAGGGTCGGGATCGCGTGTTCGAGCACGGACTCGCGGGTGATGACGACCCGGGCGACGTCCTGCCTGGAGGGCACCTCGTACATGACGGACTGGAGCACCTCCTCCAGGATCGCGCGCAGCCCGCGGGCGCCGGTGCCGCGCAGGATGGCCTGGTCGGCGATGGCCTCCAGGGCGCCGTCGGTGAACTCCAGCTCCACCCCGTCGAGTTCGAGCAGCTTGCGGTACTGCTTGACCAGCGCGTTGCGCGGCTCGGTGAGGATCTGGATGAGGGCCTCGCGGTCGAGGTTGTGGACCGAGGTGATGACCGGCAGGCGCCCGACGAACTCGGGGATCATGCCGAACTTCAGCAGGTCCTCGGGCATCACGTCGGCGAAGATGTCGGCCGTGTCGGCCTCTTCCTTCGACCGGATGATGGCGTTGAAGCCGATGCCCTTCTGACCGACCCGCGACTCGATGATCTTTTCGAGGCCGGCGAACGCGCCACCGCAGATGAACAGCACGTTGGTGGTGTCGATCTGGATGAACTCCTGGTGCGGGTGCTTGCGGCCGCCCTGCGGCGGCACCGAGGCCGTCGTGCCTTCGAGGATCTTCAGCAGCGCCTGCTGCACGCCCTCGCCGGAGACGTCACGCGTTATCGACGGGTTTTCGCTCTTGCGGGCGATCTTGTCGACCTCGTCGATGTAGATGATGCCGGTCTCGGCCTTCTTGACGTCGTAGTCAGCGGCCTGGATGAGCTTCAGAAGGATGTTCTCGACATCCTCGCCGACGTAGCCGGCCTCGGTGAGGGCCGTCGCGTCGGCGATGGCGAAGGGCACGTTGAGCATCTTCGCCAGGGTCTGCGCGAGCAGCGTCTTGCCCGAGCCTGTCGGTCCGAGCAGCAAGATGTTGCTCTTGGCCAGCTCAAGGCCGTCGTCTCTGCCCCGGTCGCCGGACTGCACCCGCTTGTAGTGGTTGTAGACCGCCACCGAGAGCGCCTTCTTCGCCTTGTCCTGACCGATGACGTAGGCGTCGAGGAACTCGTAGATCTCCCTCGGCTTGGGCAGGTTGTCCCACTTGAGCTCGGAGGACTCGGAGAGCTCCTCCTCGATGATCTCGTTGCAGAGATCGATGCACTCATCGCAGATGTAGACGCCTGGACCGGCGATGAGCTTCTTGACTTGCTTCTGGCTCTTTCCACAGAACGAGCACTTCAGCAGGTCTCCCCCGTCGCCGATGCGTGCCACCCCAGATACTCCTTTGCGTGGGACCGCCCTGCTCTCCGCGATCCGTATCCTCCGGACCCGGTCCGAACCGCTCAGGTTTCGACGTTACCGTCTTCTGGGCCCTCAGTGAGCCCCCTAGCGGCGAGTCGCACCGGAACGTGCCCTCTTGGGCAGCGCTCCGGTGCCTCACGTCTCGTCTAGGAAGCTACGGGCTGAGCTCGCTTCTTCCTTGACGGGATTATGTCATCGATCAGACCATACGCCTTCGCCTCATCGGCGTTGAGAATTTTGTCGCGTTCGATGTCCTTTCGGACCTCGGCGGCGGACCGTCCGGCATGCCGCGCCACGATCTCCTCGAGGAGCGAGCGCATGCGGAGGATCTCCCTGGCCTGGATCTCGATGTCGCTGCCCTGGCCGCCGCCCTCGGTGGACGGCTGGTGGATCAGCATCCGGGCGTTGGGCAGCGCGAACCGCTTGCCCGGCGTGCCGCCGGCCAGCAGCACAGCCGCGGCGGAGGCGGCCTGGCCGAGGCAGACGGTCTGGATTTCCGGCCGGACGAACTGCATCGTGTCGTAGATCGCCGTCATGGCGGTGAAGGACCCGCCGGGCGAGTTGATGTAGATGCTGATGTCACGGTCGGGATCGAGCGACTCCAGCGTCAGCAGCTGGGCCATGACGTCGTTGGCCGACGCGTCGTCGATCTGCACTCCGAGGAAGATGATGCGGTCCTCGAAGAGCTTGTTGTACGGGTTCATCTCCTTCACGCCGTAGGACGTGCGTTCGACGAAGGAGGGGAGAACGTAACGGCTCTGGATGTTCACTTGCTCCCCCTAGGAGACGGGGCCCTGCGAGGGCACCTGCCGAGCGCTGCGCACGACGTGGTCGATGAAGCCGTAGTCCTTGGCCTCGTCGGCCGTGAACCAGCGGTCGCGATCGGAGTCGCGCTCGATGACCTCGAGCGGCTGCCCGGTGTGGGCGGCGATCCGCTCGGCCAGCATCTTCTTCACGTAGAGCATCTGCTCGGCCTGGATGGCGATGTCGGCGGCCGTGCCGCCGATGCCGCCGGACGGCTGGTGCATCATGACCCGCGCGTGCGGCAGCGAGTAGCGCTTGCCCCTGGCGCCCGCCGACAGCAGGAACTGCCCCATCGAGGCGGCCATGCCCATGACGACCGTGGAGACGTCGTTGGGCACGTATTCCATCATGTCGTAGATCGCCATGCCGGCGCTGACCGAGCCGCCCGGCGAGTTGATGTAGAGAGTGATGTCGCGCTCCGGATCGTCAGCGGCCAGGAGCAGCAGCTCGGCGCAGATCCGGTTGGCGATCTCGTCGTTGACCTCCTGACCGAGCACGATGATGCGCTCGCGCAGCAGGCGCTGGTAAAGCTGATCCTCAAGCCGGAAGGCCGAGCCGTTTTCACGGCCTCGCGACTCAGGCTGGAAGAAGGTCGGCGGGCTGCTCACAGCTTCACCTTCCGATGCGTCGTAATCGATGGGCTTTGCTTGTGACCCTAACGCGCGCCGCCCACAGGTCATGCCCGGTCCACGGGGTGTTCGCTGACGGCGCATGCCGCCGGGAACGCACGAAGCCTCCGGCCCGCCCGCGACATCGGGCCGGCCGGAGGCTCCGGACGGGCGTGTGCGTGGCTACGCCTCGGCCTTCTGCTCCTCGGACTCCTCAGCCGGCTCCTCGGAGGCCTCTTCGCCGTTGATCTCGGTGTAGATGGCCTTGAGGTCGACCTCGCCGCCCTCGCTGTCGACGACTTTGGCGGCATCGCCGAGCACGGCCTTGGCCTTGTCGCGGACGATCTCGACCATGGCCAGCGTCAGCTGGTCGTTGTCGGCGAGGTGCTGGGCCAGCTGGTTGGGCTGGACGCCCATCTCCATGGCGCGGCGGACCACGAAGTTGGTGAGCTCCTGCTCGGAGACGCCGAGCTCCTCAGCCTTGACGATCTTGTCGAGCACGAAGCCGACCTTGATGGCGCGGGCCGAGGCGGTCTCGAACTCGGCGAAGCGCTCCTCCTCGGTCGTCTGGTAGAGCCGGAAGTAGGCGTCGCGGCTCAGGCCGCTCTCGGCGATCTGGTGCTCGAGGTTGTGCTTGCGGGCGTCGATCTCGGCCTTGAGCGCGCTCTCGGGGATCGGGACGTCGATCTTCTCCAGGAGCGTGTCGAGCGCCTTGTCGCGGGCCTGCACCACCTGGTCGATGAGCTTGGTGCGGCGGACCTGCTCGCGGATGCTGCCCTTGAGCTCGTCGAGCGTGTCGAACTCGCTGGCGAGCTGCGCGAACTCGTCGTCGAGCTCCGGAAGCACCTTCTCCTTGACCGACTTGACGTTGATGATGACGTCGGCCTCCTGGCCGGCGTTCTCACCGCCGACGAGCTCGGTGCGGAAGCTCTTCTCCTCGTCGGCGGACATGCCCACGAGGGCGTCGTCGAGGCCCTGGAGCACGGAACCGGCGCCCACCTCGTAGGAGACCTCGCTGGCCTGCTGCTCCTCGATGTTCTCGCCGTCGATCTCGGCCCGCAGGTCCATGACGACGTAGTCGCCGACGGCGGCCGGGCGCTCGACGCCGGTCAGCGTGGCGAAACGCTGGCGGAGCGCGTCGAGCTGCTCGTCGACGTCGGAGTCGGCGACCTCGGCGGAGTCGACGGTGATCTCGACGCCCTGGTAGTCGGGGACGTCGAAGTTGGGACGGATGTCGACCTCGGCGGTGAACTCGATCTGCTCACCGTCCTCGATCTTCGTGACCTCGATGTCCGGCTGGCTGACCGGGAACACGTCGACCTCGTCGACGGCCTGGCCGTAGAGCTTGGGCACCGCTTCGTTGAGGGTCTCCTCCAGGACGACCGCCCGGCCGAAGCGCTGCTCGATGATGCGCGCCGGGACCTTGCCAGGGCGGAACCCGGGGACCCGCACCTGCTGCGCGACCTTCTTGTACGCCGCATCCATGCTCGGGCGCAGCTCGTCGAACGGCACCTCGACAGTGAGCTTCACCCGGGTCGGGCTGAGCTCCTCGACAGCGGTCTTCACGGGGTGGTCTCCTTGATCAAGCTTCGAGTGTTCGCAGGCGCGTCCATTCGGTACGGCTCGCGCGCCGCGCCCACGTAATCGGTGCTGGGCATGCTCCGCAACGGCGGCATCCAAGCGCCACGGTCAGTCTAGGGCAGACCCAGCAGCTCTCAGAACTCATCCGCGATGGCGCGCAGCAGCTCCACAGTCTCGTCAGGCGTGGTGCTGACGGCGCACAACCGTTCCATGACCTCGGTGTAACGATCGACGTCCTCACGCTTGTCCAGGTAGAGGGCGCCGGCGAGCTGCTCGACGTAGATGACGTCGGGCAGGTCGTTGTCCGGGAAGCGCAAGATGGCGAACGCGCCGCCCTCCGCGCTGTGACCGCCGAAGCTGAACGGCATGATCTGAATCGTGATGCTCGGCTGGCGCATCAGATCGATCAGATGCTCGATCTGGGCGCGCATGACCTCGGCGCCGCCGATGGGCCGGCGCAGCGCCGCCTCGTCGATGACCGCCCAGAACACCGGGCCGTCGGGCTTGTCGAACAGCCGCTGACGTTCCAAGCGCAGGTCGACGCGCCGGGAGATCTCGTCGGGGCTGAGTCCGGCGGAACCGGCGGTGACGACCGCGCGCGCGTACTCCTTGGTCTGGAGCAGGCCGGGGACGAACTGGACCTCGTACGTCCTGATCCGGGCGGCCGCCTCTTCGAGGCCGACGTACGCCTGGAACCAGGTGGGGAGGATGTCGTTGAAGCGGTGCCACCAGCCCGGCTCGTTGGCCGTGGCCACCAGGTCGAGCACGGCGCCGCGCGCCTGGTCGTCGGTCACCCCGTACAGCGTCAGCAGGTCGGCGACGTCACGCTCCTTGAAGCCGACCCGGCCGAGCTCCATGCGGCTGATCTTGGATTCGGAGCCTCTGATGAGGTGCCCCGCCTCCTCGCGGGTGACGCCCTTGCTCTCCCTGAGCTTGCGGAGTTGGGAGCCCAGAAGGATGCGCAGCGCCGTAGGGCCGGAACCCGGCTGGTTCTGCGTCACTTTGCCTCCTATCAAGGTCCGCACCACACAGTGACACCACATCGCCGGGTATGACAAGGTCTCAGCTCGGTGTCCGATTCGGATATGTTCCGGTACATCGACCATGCTGCTGCACCTTGCGAATGCACGTGCATTCGGGTCTTGCAGCGACGCCCGGTCGTGACCCATGATGGCTTAGTGCATTTTGGGCCAAACATGCACTAAGCCGATGGCAACTGGGAGGTAACGGCGGGATGGTGGAGGATCCTCTGGCCACTGCCGACTGCCTCCAGATCACCCGTGAGGTGGGGTTCGACCAGTTGCTCACGTCGGCCAAGCCGTACACCACCGCGTGCCCCCTCCCGTTCCAGGCCGACTCGGTCAAGACGGCCAGAGACGTCACCCGCTCCACCCTCGCCCGCTGGGGCCTGTCCGAGCTGGGCGACGACGCCGCCCTGGTGGTCTCCGAGCTTGTCACGAACGCCGTCAGGTACGGCATGTACGCGCACGGCAGCAACGAGATCACCCTGCTGCTGATGAGGGTGGCGCCGCACGTGCTGCTGGCGGTCGCCGACCCCAGCGACGACGTGCCGCGGCGCAAGGAGCCCGACTTCATCTCGGAGAACGGCCGCGGGCTCTACATCGTGGAGACGTACAGCCAGTGCTGGGGCTGGGACCCGCTGAGGCGCGGCGGCAAGGCCGTCTGGGCGCTCTTCCACGCCGGCCCCTGACAGACCGGCCCTAGGAGCCGCGGCGGTCCAGGAAGAACCACGCGCCCAGGCAGAGCAGCGCCATCACGCAGAGGAACGCCACCAGCCCTCGCCCTTCCACGACGAAGGCGGTCACCACGAACACCGCGGCCGCGCCGGCGGCCAAGGAGGAAGTGCGTATCACAGGGGCATTGTGCCGCACCGGGCGAACCATGCGACTCCGGACCGGCCTCTCAGGCCACGGCGGACGAGCACACCACCCGACCTCCTACGACCCGGGCCAGGCGTCCCGGCACAGGGTCGTCCGAGAACCTGTGACGGCCGGCTCCGCCGGTCGCTCCCGGTCTCAGGAAGCGGCTTTCAGGCTGGTCGGGGCGACAGGATTTGAACCTGCGACTTCTTGCTCCCAAAGCAAGCGCGCTGCCAAGCTGCGCCACGCCCCGTGGCGCCGGGGTACGCACGCGCTCCGGGACTCCGGTACGCTTACGCCCTGACGACCGGATGCAGTCTAGACCAGACTTCGACCGGTTCGCGCGGACGTAGCTCAATGGTAGAGCCCTAGTCTTCCAAACTAGCTACGCGGGTTCGATTCCCGTCGTCCGCTCCACATGCGAAGGCCCAGGCCAGGGAGACGATCCCGCCGCCTGGGCCTTGCTGTTGTCTGATGGAACCCCGGGTCGCCTATGATCAGCACGACGGCAGGAGGCCCCGTGATCTTCCATCCGTACGCGCTCTGCGCCCTCGTCATCATGCTCGGCGGAGTCGCCCTGTTCGTCGTGATGAGCATCCATCTCTGGAAGCTGTTCTGCGGAAGCGCCCCCGGCGGGGACACTCGGCTCTCGGACGATCGCGAAGACTCCGGGTAGTCAGTGGCCGGGGTGAAGCCAGTGCGATCTATCACAAGGCACTCGGTGAGGCCCGCCGTCCTGGAGCGGGCGGCTCGTAGGCTCGGGTGATGGGTGTACGACCGATCTCGGCCGAGGGGCTGGCCGAGGAGCTCGCCGACAGGGTCGCGGGGTGGCCGCGCGAGGCGTGGGTGCGGGTGGTGGTCGACGGGGCGCCGGCGGCCGGGCCGGGCGAGCTGGCCGATCGGCTCGCGGGGCCGTTGCGGGTGCGCGGGCGGGAGGTGCTGCGGGTGTCCGCGGACGACTTCCTGCGGCCCGCGTCGCTGCGGCTGGAGTTCGGGCGCACGGATCCGGACGTGTTCTACGACGAGTGGCTCGACACCGGGGCGCTGCTGCGCGAGGTGCTGGAGCCGCTGGGGCCGGGGCGCTCGGGGAGGGTGCTGCCCGCGCTGTGGGACAGCGGGGCCGACCGCGCCTACCGCGTGCCGTACCGGACGCTGCCGCCCGGCGGGGTGCTGCTGCTCGACGGCACGCTGCTGCTGGGCCGGGGGCTGCCGGTCGAGCTGGCCGTGCACGTGTGGCTCTCCCGGGGCGCGCTGGAGCGCCGCACGCCCGCGGAGGAGCGGTGGCGGTTGCCGGCGTACGAACGGTACGAGCGCGAGGTGCGGCCGCAGGAGGCCGCGGATGTGGTGGTACGGGCGGACCATCCGGATCGGCTGGCGATCCGGGCCGTGAACGGGTAGGTGACGGTTATGGCTGATTATGGACGTCCGCTGGAGTTCGGCTACTTCCTGGTGCCCTATGCCGATGATCCGCTGGTCGAGTACGCGCGGCTGGCCGACGGACTGGGGCTGGACCTGATCGGTGTGCAGGATCACCCGTACCAGCGGCGCTACGTGGAGACCTGGACGCTGCTGAGCGTGATCGCCACGGCCACCGAACGGGTGCGGGTGTTCCCTGACGTGGCCAGCCTGCCGATGCGGCAGCCGGCCGTGCTCGCCAAGGCGGCGGCCACCCTCGATTTGCTCAGCGGCGGCCGGGTGGAGCTGGGGCTGGGCGCCGGGGCGTTCTGGGACGCGATCGAGGCGTACGGAGGAGCGCGGCGCACGCCCGGGCAGGCGATCGGCGCGCTGGAGGAGGCCGTCGCGGTCGTCAGGGCGATCTGGAGCGGCGAGCGCAACCGGCGGTTCGACGGCGAGCACTACCGGCTCAGCGGCGCGCAGGCGGGGCCTGAGCCCGCGCACCCGATGGAGATCTGGCTCGGCGTCGGCGGGCCGCGGGCGCTCGCGCTCACCGGCAGGGCCGCCGACGGGTGGCTGCCGTCCTCGTCGTGGGCGCCGCCGGAGCGGCTGCCCGAGCTGCAGGCGCGCATCGACGAGGCCGCGGAGAAGGCGGATCGCCGGCCGCGGGACGTGCGCAGGCTCTACAACGTCAACGGCACCATCACCGGAGGCCCGAGCGAGGGCTTCCTCAAGGGCCCGGCCGGGCAGTGGGTGGACGAGCTGACCGACCTGGCGGTGGCCTACGGGATGGACACGTTCATCCTGTGGCCGGAGGGCGACCAGCGGGAGCAGCTGACCAGGTTCGCCGAGGAGGTCGTGCCGGAGGTGCGCCGCCAGGTCGACGCGGAGCGACGCGCCTGACGGGACTGGATCGTGACCGGCGGCGGGAGCAGACTGGGACGATGATCCCCAGCAACTGGTACAACATCGTTCCCGATCTGCCCGCCCCGCCTCCCCCGCCGCTGCACCCGGCGACCAGGCAGCCGATCGGTCCCGATGACCTGGCGCCGCTGTTCCCGATGGAGCTCATCCGTCAGGAGGTCGGCCAGGAGCGGTACGTGCCCATTCCCCAGGAAGTGCTCGACGTCTACCGGCTGTGGCGGCCGACCCCGCTTATGCGGGCCCGCAACCTGGAGAAGTCGCTGGGCACGCCGGCGCGCATCTACTACAAGTACGAGGGCGTCTCCCCGGCTGGCTCGCACAAGCCGAACACGGCCGTCCCGCAGGCGTACTACAACGCCCAGGAGGGCGTGCGCAGGCTCACCACCGAGACGGGCGCCGGGCAGTGGGGCAGCTCGCTGGCCTTCGCCTGCGCCCAGTTCGGCCTCGACTGCGAGATCTGGATGGTGCGGGCCTCCTACGACCAGAAGCCGTACCGTTCGGCGCTGATGCGCGTGTACGGGGCGAGCGTGCACGCCAGCCCGTCGCCCGTGACGCAGGCCGGCAGCAAGGTGCTGGCCGAGTACCCCGGCTCCCCCGGCAGCCTGGGCATCGCGATCAGCGAGGCGGTCGAGGTCGCCGCGTCGGCCGACGACACCCGGTACGCGCTCGGGTCGGTGCTCAACCACGTGCTCATGCACCAGACGGTGATCGGCGAGGAGGCGCTGGGGCAGCTGGAGGAGATGCCGGACGTCATCGTCGGCTGCACCGGCGGCGGGTCGAACTTCGGCGGCCTGGTCTTCCCGTTCCTGCGCGAGAAGCTGGCCGGGAACATCGACCCGGTCATCCGGGCCGTCGAGCCGGAGGCGTGCCCGTCGTTCACGCGCGGCCGCTACGCCTACGACTTCGGCGACACGGCGGGCCTCACCCCGCTCATGAAGATGCACACGCTGGGCCACGACTTCGTGCCCGACCCCATCCACGCGGGCGGGCTGCGCTACCACGGCATGTCGCCGCTGCTGTCGCACATGTACGAGCTGGGGATGTTCGAGGCGGTCACCCGCTCGCAGAGGGAGTGTTTCGAGGCGGGGGTGCGCTTCGCCAGGACGGAGGGCATCCTGCCCGCACCGGAGCCGACGCACGCGCTGGCCGAGACCATCGCGGAGGCGCTGCGCTGCAAGGAGAGCGGGGAGGAGAAGGTGATCCTGACCGCGCTGTGCGGGCACGGCCACTTCGACCTGGCCGCCTACGAGCGCTACCTGTCGGGCGAGATGGAGGACTTCGCGCTGCCGCAGGAGCGCATCGACGAGGCGCTGAGCGGGCTGCCGGCGTGAACGAGGACCCGCCGCCCGCCGGGCGGGCGGCGGTGTCCGTCAGCGCGCGGTGGGGCGCTTGCCGTGGTTGGCCTTCTTCTTCTTGCGTGCCTTGCCCTTGCGTGCGCGCCTGGCCATACGGTCACCTCCCGGTGGTCGGGGTACGGGATCCGACCCAACGTCCCTCTTCACCGGCTTCCCGGCAAGGCCTGGGGTTACCTAACATTCCCCAACATATTCGTGTCATAATTTGGTGGAATCTGTTGGAAGGAGCGGGGGCGTGCTCGCACAGCAGCGCCAGCAGGCGATCCTCGAACGCGTGCGCAGCAAGGGCGGTGTCCGGGTGGCCGACCTCGTGCGCGAGCTCGGCGTCTCCGACATGACCATCCGCCGGGACCTGGAGGTGCTCGCCGACCGGGGGCTGCTGGAGAAGGTCCACGGCGGCGCCACCGCGGTCGGTCCCGGCTCCACCGAGGAGCCCGGCTTCACCGCCAAGTCGGCCAGGCAGCAGCAGGAGAAGGAGGCCATCGCGCGCCGCGCGGCCCAGCTCGTGCGCCCCGGCACCGCGGTCGCCCTGTCCGCCGGCACCACCACCTGGGCGCTGGCCCACCATCTGATCGGCGTGCCCGAGCTCACCGTGATCACCAACTCGATCCCGGTGGCCGACGTCTTCCACCGCAACGCCCGCGCCGACCGCACGGTCGTGCTCACCGGCGGCGTGCGCACCCCCTCCGACGCGCTCGTCGGCCCGGTCGCGGTGGCCGCGATCCGCCGCCTGCACGTCGACACGCTCTTCCTCGGGGTGCACGGGATGAGCCTGCGCGCCGGGTTCACCACTCCCAACCTGCTGGAGTCCGAGACCGACCGTGAGCTGGTCAGCGCCGCGCACCGGCTCGTGGTGCCGGCCGACCACACCAAGTGGAACACGGTCGGCATCAGCACCATCGCCGAGCTGACGGAGGCCGACGTGGTCATCAGCGACGCGGGGCTGCCCGAGGAGGCACGCAGGGAGCTGGCCGACAGGGCCGGAGAGTTGATCATCGCAGAGGGGGCAGCGTGAAGCGCACCATCACCGAGCTGGCCGACGGCCGGGAGCTCATCTACTTCGACCGGAGCGACGGCGCCGACCGCAGCGCGATCGACCGGCGGCCGCTGGACCCTCGGCCGGTGGCGTCGGAGCTGCGCTACGACCCGCTGACCGAGGAGTGGATCGCGATGGCGGGCCACCGGCAGACCCGGACGTTCCTGCCGCCGCCCGACGAGTGCCCGCTGTGCCCGTCGTCCGACACGCGGGCGTCGGAGATCCCGGCGTACGACTACGACGTGGTCGTGTTCGAGAACCGCTTCCCCTCCTTCTCCGGCAATCTCGGGACTTATCAGGATGTCGGGGGGCTGAGCGAGGTCCGGCCGGGCATGGGGCGGTGCGAGGTGGTGTGCTTCACCTCGACGCACGACTCGTCCTTCTCCCAGCTCTCCGACGACCGGGTGGAGCTGGTCATGGATGCCTGGGCCGACCGTACGGCCGAGCTGTCCGCGCTGGAGGGCGTCGAGCAGGTCTTCTGCTTCGAGAACCGGGGCGAGGAGATCGGCATCACGCTCTTCCACCCGCACGGGCAGATCTACGCGTACCCGTACGTGACGCCGCGCACCAAACTGCAGCTCGGGGCGGCCCGGCGGTACGCGGAGCGGCGACAGGGCCGCAACCTGTACGCGGACGTGCTGGCCGCCGAGCGGGAGGCCGGGGTCCGGGTGGTGGCGGCCAACGAGCTGTGGACGGCGTTCGTGCCGGCGGCCGCGCGCTGGCCGTTCGAGGTGCACCTCTACCCGCACCGGCAGGTGCCCGACCTGGCGGCGCTGTCGGAGGCCGAGCGGTCCGCGTTCGCCCCGCTCTACACCTCGGTGCTGCGCGCGCTGGACGGGCTGTTCGGGGTGCCGATGCCGTACATCTCGGCCTGGCACCAGGCGCCGGTCCGGCAGGACCGCGAGCTGGGCTACCTGCACCTGGAGCTGTTCTCCATCAGGCGGGCCCCGGGCAAGCTGAAGTATCTGGCAGGATCCGAGTCGGCCATGGGCGCGTTCGTCAACGACGTGCTCCCCGAAGAAGCCGCACGCATGCTTCGATCACAGGTAGATCACTAAGAGATTTCCGTTTGACTCGCATTACTTGTGATCTACCACTACTATCCCTTCCAGCACGACCGTAAAGCGCCGTGTGAACATGCCTAATCCTGGGCGAGTTGCCCAGGAGCCGGGGACCCAATCGCACTTGGGGTGAATCCACTTCGGTGGTAGGGAGCGCTCCCGTACCCGAACCCGTCAGCTAACCCGGCCGGCAGAGGGAGAGGACCCATCACGTGGCGGCAGCGTCCCCCGCGCATCTTGCCATCGGTTTCGTCACCGCCGCGGCGGTGCTTTTCACCCCGGCCCTTACCACGTCCGCGGCGGCGGACCCCAAGCCCGGCGAGCAGCAGCTCCGCAGGGAGCTGAAGCAGCTCAACGCCAAGGTCGACAAGCTGATCGAGCGCTACAACCTCAAGCGCGTCGAGCTGGCCGAGGCCCGCAAGGCGGCGGAGGAGGCCGACAAACGGCTGGCCACCGCCGAGCAGACCCTGAGCTCCGCCGAGGACCGGGTCGCCGAGCTGGCCCTGCTGCAGTACCAGAGCGGTGGCATGCAGCTGCCGAGCCTGATCCAGTTGCCCGACGGCCGCAACGCCGCCCTGCTGGCGCAGCTCACGGCCGAGCAGCAGGCGCTGGTCGACAAGGTGGCCGAGGCCCGCGACGAGACGAAGAAGGCGGCCGACGAGGCCACGGCGCTGACCAAGGAGATCGAGTCCGACGCCGCCGAGGTGGCCGGCCAGCGCGAAGAGGCCGAGGGCGTCATCAAGGACATCGAGAAGAAGCTGGAAGATCTGGTGCCGATCGCCACCGGCCGCCGTTCCGACGGCACCTGGGCGCCGCAGCTCCCGTCGGGCGCCGACAACATCACGCCCCGCACCCGGCTGATGAAGACCGAGATCGCGAAGAACTTCGCCCTGCCGTTCAGCGTGGGCTGCTTCCGCTCCGGGTCGAGCGGCGAGCATCCGCTGGGCCGGGCCTGCGACTTCATGATGAGCACCGGCGGCTCGATGCCGTCAGGGACCAACACGGCCCTCGGCGACCGCATCGCCGAATGGGCCGTGCAGAACCGCGGCAAGCTGGGCGTGAAGTACGTGATCTGGAAGCAGCGGATCAACCACGGCTCGGGCTGGAGCGGCATGTCCGACCGGGGCAGCATCACCGAGAACCACTTCGACCACGTGCACATCTCGATGCACTGAGAAGGGGATCTCCAGCGTCATCGCGGGACGAGCAGCCCTCGGTGGAACGCCTCGGTGACGGCGGCGGCGCGGTCCCCCACGCCCAGCTTGGCGTAGATGTTCAGAAGGTGACTCTTGACCGTGGCCTCGGTGATGAACAGCCGGGCGGCCGCCTCACGGTTGGTGTTCCCGGCCGCCACGAGTTCGAGGACCTCGAGCTCACGACGGCTGAGCAGTTGCGGCGCGGGGGTCCTGACCCGGTTCATCAGCCGTGCCGCCACCGAGGGGGACAGCACGCTCTCGCCCTTGGCGGCGGCACGCGCGCCTCGCAGCAGCTCCTCCCGGGGAGAGTCCTTGAGCAGGTAGCCGGTCGCACCCGCCTCGATCGCCGGGAGGACATGGGTGTCGGTGTCGTAGGTCGTCAGGACCAGCACGCGCGCGGTGGCGCCCAGCCTGGTCAGCTCGTTGATCGCGGTCAACCCGTCCATGCCCGGCATGCGCAGGTCCATCAGGATCACGTCGGGCCGGAGCTCCTGGGCGAGCCGTACGGCCGCGGCGCCGTCCGCCGCTTCGCCCAGCACCTCGAATCCCGGCGCGGAGGCGAACATGCTGCTCAGCCCGTCCCTGACGACGGGATGGTCGTCCGCGATCAACAACCGGACCGTGGCCGCGTGATCGGTCATGCGTGGCTCCCGGCCGGCAGGGTGGGGACGCAGGCCGAGATCCCGGTGCCGGCTCCGGGCTCGGACTCGATCCGCAGCGTGCCGGACAGTCCTTCGACGCGCTGACGCATGATGGTCAGGCCGAATCCGCCGCCGCGGGGCGGCGGTGACCCGCCGTCCGTGTCGAGACCCGCGGGGTCGAAGCCCCTGCCGTCGTCACGTACGTCCAGCGCGACCTCGTGGTCCAGGTAGGACAGGGTCACGCCGACCCTGGTCGCGTGCGCGTGCTTGGCCACGTTGGCCAGTGCCTCCTGGGCCGTGCGCAGCAGCGCGAACTCGGCCTCCGGTGTCATCGGCAGCGCCGTGCCGGTCGTCGTGACCTGAACGGCGAGCCCGTGCAGCCTCGACCACCGGCCGGCGACGTCGGCGAGGGCGTCGCTCAGGCGCGCGGTCCGCAGCGGCTCGGGCCGGAGCGCGTCGACCGAGCGCCGCGCCTCGGCCAGGCTCTCCCTCGCCAGGTTCTTGACGGCGTCGAAGGGCCGGCGCCACGGCGCCGGGACCTCGTGCATCTGCTCGGCCGCCTGGAGCTGCGCGATGATGCCGGTGAGCCCCTGCGCCAGGGTGTCATGGATCTCGCGGGCCATCCGCCGGCGCTCGTCGAGCACGCCCGCCTCCCTCGCCTGGGCGAGCAGCTGGGCGTGCAGGCCGGCGTTCTCGGCGAGCGACGCCTCCAGCAGCCGGTTCGTCCGGCTCAGCTCTCCGAGGGTCTGCTCGCGCCGCTCCTCCTCCTTCTCGGCGAGCCACAGGCCCCAGGCGCAGGCGCACATCATGGCGATGTTGAAGGCGATGACGATCACGTGCAGCGTCAGGCCGAGCGCGTCGGTCTTGGGGATGTTGGACGCCTGCGCCGTACCGGCCAGGACCGCCGTGGCGGCCACCCCCAGCAGCCGCCACGGCCAGCGCAGGACCGTGAAGGAGTAGATGTAGGCGGCGGGGGTGAAGAGCCCGAAGAGGGGGTGACGGATCACCAGGACCGCGGTGATCACGAGCAGCCCCGCGACGAACGCCCCCATGCTCCGTGGCCGGCCCCACCAGCCGGGACGCAGGGTGAACATGCCGAGCATCCACGCGGCGGCCAGGGCGCACAGGCCGAGGTCGACGAGCAAGGAGCCGCCCGCCCAGTCCTCCACGACCAGCAGGATCGCGACGAGGAGCGCCAGCAGCGCGTAGGGCACCACGTTGACCAGAAGGAACGGCGGCTGTGGCGAAGTCTTCAAGGCTCCCTCTCCCTTACGGGATTCTATTCCGGGCGGCTATTCCCAGCGGAACCAGCGGATCGCGACGGACGCGCACACCACCGTGTAGGCCGCCAGGGTCAGCAGCGGCACGGCCGACGGGAAGTGACCCTGGTACGCGTCCTGGAACGCCCCCATGCCGGCGCCGAGCGGGGTGTAGTGGGCGATGTCCCGCAGCAGCGGCGGCATCTGCGAGATCGGCACCCACAGTCCGGCGAAGAACATCATCGGGAAGAACAGCACCGTGCCGATCGCCGTGGCCGGGCCCCGCCCGGGCGCGAGCGCGGTGATCAGCAGGCCGATCGCGAGCAGCGCGGCCGCCGCGAGCAGCCAGGCGAGGGCGAAACCGGGAAGGTGCTCCGGCAGTCCGACGCCGAAGCCGAACCCGGCCACCGCGAGGAACAGGACCATCGCGACGACCGCGATGGCGAAGTTGGCCACGAGCTGGGCGGCTAACACGCGGGCCGGGCCGACCGGCGTGGTCCGCATGCGCCGCAGCACGCCGTTCTCCCGGTATCCCGCGAGCGTGGTCGGCAGGGAGGCCGTGGCCAGGATGGCCAGATTGAACAGAACCAGAACAGGGACGTAGAGGTCGAAGTACGTCAGACCGCCGCCACCCTCCACGGGCGTCCGCAGATCGGAGACGCTGCCGAGGATGACCAGCAGGATCAGCGGGAAACCGATGCCCCACAGGGGGCCGACCTTGTCCCGGACGCACAACGTGCTCTCGGCCTTGATGAGCCGCCAGGTCGCGCCCTGAGATGCTGCCATGGGTATGAGGGCCTCTCTGTGATGTGTTACCGGGGGCCGGGTTCGGGACGCCTGCCGGTCAGCCGGACGAACGCGTCCTCCAGGCTGGCCTGCTCGACGCGCAGTTGATGGGCCACGATCTGGTTGCGGGCCAGCACGGTGGTGACGGCGTTGAGCGCGTTGTCGTTGCCGTTGACGATGACCAGCTCTCCCCGGCGGGTGACGCCGGAGACGTCGGGCAGGCTCGTCAGCAGGCGGTCGTCCATCGGCCTGGACGGGCGGAACTGGATCCGCTGCCCGGCGCACGCCCGCTCGGTCAGACCGGCCGGGGTGTCCACCATGACGACGCGGCCGGCGTCGATCAGCGCGAGCCGGTCGCACAGCCGCTCGGCCTCCTCCATGAAGTGGGTGACCAGCACGATCGTCACCCCGCGAGAGCGCACGCCCTCGATCAGGTCCCAGGTGTCGCGCCGGGCCTGCGGGTCGAGACCGGTGGTGAGCTCGTCGAGGATCGCCACCCGAGGGCTGCCGACGAGCGCCAGCGCGATCGAGAGCCGTTGTTTCTGGCCGCCGGACAGCTTGGCGTACCTGGTCTTCGCCTTGTCCGCCAGGCCGAGGCCGTCCAGCAGCTCGCGCCAGTCGGCGGGCTCGGGATAGAAGGAGCTGTAGAGCTCCAGGGCCTCGGCGACCTGGAGCCGCTCGGGGAGGTGGCCGGCCTGCAACTGGACGCCGAGCCGCCGGGTCAGCTCGGCGCGGTCCCTGAGGGGGTCCAGCCCGAGCACCTTGATCTCACCGCGATCCGGGGTGCGGAGGCCCTCGACGCACTCCACGGTCGTCGTCTTGCCGGCGCCGTTCGGGCCGAGGATCCCGAAGATCTCACCCTCCTGGATGGTGAGCGAGACGTCGTCGACCGCGATCTTGTCGTCATAGCGTTTGTGGAGGTCGCGTACCTCGATCACTGGTGACATGCGCGCGTCCCTTCGGTGGTTGGCGCATTCAGCCTGCTACGACCGGCACGTCCGCCGACACCGACCAGGAGACGGGACCTAGCCGCCGGACGGTGGAGGCGGCGATCCACCGATCGGTGGATCGCCGCCCGGACGTAGCCCAGTGCCCTGCAGGTCAGGACGGGACCGGCGGCGCTGTCGGCGCTGTCGGCGCTGCCGGCGCGCTCGGCAACCGGGAACCCGCGGGCAGCAGTGACTCGCACGCTTCGACCGCCGCCCCGTACTTCCCGGACAGGACGTCGACGCGCTCACCCTTGATGTCGAGGTTGACCAGACCGTCCGAGGAGAGCGCGACCTCGGGGAAGCCGGGCAGCCCGTGAGCGCGCATGCAGGCGGTGAACTGCTCGCCGTCCCTGACGGGCTCCTCTTCCGAGCCGGCCGTCCAGCCCAAGCCGGCGGCGAGGACGACGGCGGCCAGGACGAACCTGCTGATCTTCGAGCCGAACATGATGTCTCCGTTTCGGTCGGCCGTGTGTGCCTCCAGAAAAGCGGCGGGCCGGTTACAGGGCCGGAACGGTGACGGTTACCCCGCTGTAACCGGCGATGGGGGCATTCTGGGGATCATGAGGGTGTTGGTGGTCGAAGACCATGAGGAGCTGGCCCTGACGGTCGCGGCGGGGCTGCGCCGCGAGGGCATGGCCGTCGATGTGGTCCTGGACGGCCGGAGCGCGCTCGACCGCACCTCGGTGACCCGTTACGACGTGATCGTGCTCGACCGGGATCTGCCCGGCCTCCACGGTGACGAGGTGTGCGGGTCGCTGGCCGGCACCGGCTATCCGGCGCGGGTGCTGATGCTCACCGCCGCCGGGACGATCGACGACAGGGTGACGGGGCTCGGCGCGGGCGCCGACGACTACCTGCCCAAGCCGTTCGCCTTCGCCGAGCTGGTCGCCCGGATCCGAGCGCTGGCCAGGCGGTCGCACCGCGCTCTCCCGCCGGTGCTCGTCCACGGCGACCTGCGGCTCGACCCGTCCACCCGGATCGCCGTCCGCGACGGGCGCCGGCTGCCGCTGAGTCCCAAGGAGTTCGCCGTCCTGGAACTGCTGCTGACCGCCGGGGGCGCGGTGGTCTCCGCCGAGGAGTTGCTGGAGCGCGGCTGGGACGAGTTCGCCGACCCGTTCACCCACACCGTGAAGGTCACGATCAGCCGGCTGCGCCGCAAGCTCGGCGATCCGCCGCTGATCGAGACGGTCCCGCAGGCGGGATATCGCATATGAGGCGGACCGTACGGCTTCGCCTGACCTTGCTTTACGGGGGTCTGTTCGCGCTGGCCGGGGTCGTGCTGGTCGCGCTCATCTACCTGCTGGTCCAGTACTCGCCCTTCCCTGGACCGCCCGCCGCGCCGGCGCCGCCCGGCGGGTTCGACGTGTCCGTCCGGACGCCCACGGTGGAGCGGGCGGCGGACCCGCTCCGGCTGCTGGTCAACTCCCTGATCGCGCTGGCCTTCATGACGTGCGCGGCGATGGTGCTCGGCTGGCTCATGGCCGGGCGGGTGCTGCGGCCGCTGGGCGAGATGACGGACACCGTCCGGCGCATCACGGCTGACCGGCTCGACCGGCGGCTGGCCGCCTCCGGGCCCGACGACGAGCTGAAAAGGCTGGCCGACACCTTCGACGCGCTGCTGGACCGGCTGGAGGCGGCCTTCACCGCGCAGCGGCGGTTCGTCGCCAACGCCTCCCACGAGCTGCGCACGCCGCTGACGCTGCAGCGGGCCATGGCCGAGGTCGCGCTCGCCGACCCGGAGGCCGACGCCCGGGCTCTGCGGGCCGTGCTGGAACGCGTCGTCGCCGCGGGGAAGCACCAGGAACGGCTCATCGAGGCCCTGCTCGTGCTGGCCCGCAGTCAACAGGGGCTGCACCACCGCCGCCCCCTCGACCTGGCCGCGATCACCGGACAGGCACTCGGCCGATACGAGGACTCGGAGATCCGCGTCGAATCCTCCCTCCGCCCGGCGCCCGCCTCCGGTGACCCCGCCCTGATCGAGCGCCTGGTCACGAATCTGCTGGACAACGCGGTGCGCTACAACGTGCCCGATGGGTGGATCGCGGTGGAGACGGCCGGGCGTTCCGGCCGCTCCGTCCTCCGGATCTCCAACAGCGGCCCGCTGATCCCGCCCGAACGGGCGCACCTGCTCACGCGGCCCTTCCAGCGCCTGGAGACCGGCAGGAAGGCCGGCGGCGACGGATCGGGGCTCGGGTTGTCGATCGTGGCCGCCGTCGTCGAGGCCCACCGCGGCACGCTGGAGGTCCGGCCGCTTCCGGACGGCGGGCTCGACGTGACCGTCACCTTGGTGACACCTGGCCGAGCATGAGGGCCGCCGTCAGGGCAGGCGGGCGAGGAGCGACTTGGGCGCCGTCTGCCGGTAGGCGTCGGTGACGAGTTCGGCGATCTCGTCCCAGTCGACGCCCTCGACGTCCAGGTAGACGCCCAGCCAGCCGCGGTGTCCCACGTACGGCGGGCGGAAGAAGCGTGCCGGGTCGTGCGCCATCAGCTCCTCCTGGGCGCCGGGCGGGGCCGCGCACCAGAAGGCCAGCCGGTCGTCGTGGTGGTGGTCGGCGTACATGACGAACGTCTTCTTGCCGCGCACGAACCAGGTGGGCTCGCCGTGGCTGAGCCGCTCGGTGACCTCGGGCAGGGCCAGGCAGACCGCGCGCAGCCGCTCCAGGGGGTCCATGCGGGTCAGCCGGTGAGGCGCAGCGGGTTGATCAGGTCGGCGTAGACGAGCAGCCCGGCCATGACGATCATGACGATGGCCAGCGCGTACGTCAGCGGCAGCACCTTGGCGATGTCGACGTAGGACGGCTCGGGGCGGCGCAGGATGCGCGCCCAGGCGCGCTTGAGGCCCTCCCACAGCCCGCCGGCGATGTGGCCGCCGTCGAGCGGCAGCAACGGGATCAGGTTGAACATGCCGATCGCCAGGTTGAAGCCGGCCAGCAGGTTGACGAAGACGAACAGCTTCTGCACGCCGGTCAGGTCGGAGGCGAGGATCTCGCCGCCCATGCGGCCCGCGCCGACGACGCCCACCGGGCCCTCGGGATCGCGTTCGGCCCCGGAGAACGCGGCGTCCCAGACGCCGACCATCTTCTCCGGCAGGTTGACCAGCGAGACCGCGACGCGGCCGGTCAGTTCGGCCATGTAGGGGAACACCGCGCCGAAGCTCTGCTGCTGCATGACCTTGGTCGGCAGCACGCCGAGGAAGCCGACGTTCTTCTCGATCACGTCGGGCTCGCCGGGCTTGGGCCGGTCCTGGGCGATGAGCGTGGTCTGCAGCGTCATGGGCCGGCCGTCGCGGATGATGGCCAGCTCGGCGGGGCCGGCGCCGTGGGAGCGGATGACCCGGGTGGCGTCCTCCCACGTCTCGATCTTGTGGCCGTCGAGGGCGACGAGCTTGTCACCGGCCTTGAGCCCGGCCTGGGAGGCAGGTGTGGGCTGGTCGCCGGGGCGGCACTCGGTGCGGTGCTCGCTGATCGGGATGACGCAGGTGTTGGTGTCGGGCGAGACCACCGGCGCGTAGGTGGGCACGCCGATGCCGACCAGCAGGAGGGCGTAGAGGATGAAGGCCAGCACGAAGTTCATCGCGGGGCCGCCGGACATGACGATGACCTTCTGCCACCACTTCTTGCGGTAGAAGACGCGGTTCTCGTCGCCGGGCCTGACCTCCTCCAGGGCCACTTCCCTGGCCTGCTCGATCAGGGCCTGGAACGGCCCGGTGGAGCCGCCGCGCAGCTTGCCGGGATCCTCGCCCGGCTTGGGCGGCAGCATGCCGATCATCCGGATGTAGCCGCCGAGCGGGATCCACTTGACGCCGTACTCGGTCTCGCCCTTGCGGCGGGACCACATCGTGGGCCCGAAGCCGACCATGTACTGGGTCACCTTGATGCCGAAGAGCTTGGCGGGCACCAGGTGGCCGATCTCGTGCAACCCGATGGACGCCATCAGCCCGATGAAGAAGATGGCGATCCCCAGGAGGAAGAGCCAGTCCATATACGCGCGCTCCAGACCGGACGATTCGACGTCCCAAGCGTAGTCGAACTCGACGGGCGCGGACGCTTACGTGACATACGAGGTATGCGAAGGACGGCTACGGGCGCCAGATCAGCACCAGCGCGCAGTCGTCGCTGTGGCCCGAGGCCATGGCGTTGACCAGGGCGCGCGCCCCGTCGCGGAACCCGGAGGGCAGCAGCCGCTCGGCCTCGCCGAGCAGCCGGTCGAGCCCGGCGTCGATGTCGCGCCCCGGCTGCTCGATCAGGCCGTCGGTGTAGAGCAGCAGCGCGTCGCCCTTGTGGAGGGTGCCGGTCTCGGGCTCGCAGTGGAGGTCGGGCACCACGCCGAGGACCACGCCCTTGGCGGAGGCGACCTCCCAGTTGCCGGTGCCGGCGTCGAACTTCACGACCGGCGGGTGGCCGGCGGAGGTGATGGTGTAGTCGCCGGTGGCCAGGTCGAGCCGGACGTGCACGGCGGTGACGAACCCCTCGTCGCCGCGCTGGCGGTGGAGGTAGGCGTTGCAGGCGGGCAGGAAGTCGTCGACGGAGCCGAGCAGCCCGCCGAACGTGCCCGACAGCAGCAGCGCTCTGGTGCCGGCGTCGACGCCCTTGCCCGAGACGTCGACCAGCGCGATGTCGACCCGGTCGCCGTCGCGCATGGACACCAGGAAGTCGCCGCCGAAGGAGGAGCCGCCGGCCTGCTTGAGCACGACCTTGCCGCCCCAGTCCTTGGGCAGCGGGGGCAGCTCGCCCTGGCTCTTGAGCCGGTCGCGCAGCTCCAGCAGCATGGCGTCGCCGCGCAGCCCCTGGACGCCGAGCTTGCCTCGGGTGCGGGCCATGAGCAGCGCCAGCACGGCGGTGAACCCGATCGTCACGGCGAGGCCGACGCCGACCCTGCCCGGGCCGAGCGTGACGGCGATGTAGCCCAGCGAGACGGCCACCGCGACCAGCAGCGTGACCAGGCTGCGCACCCGCAGCTGCAGGCCGCCGACCAGGGTGACGAGGATGAGCAGCGAGGGCGAGAACCACTCGGTGGACACCTGGGCCGCGAGCAGCCCGACGACGAGCGTGACCACGGTCAGCGCGACCAGCAGGTTGCGGTCCCTGGCCGCCCCGCGCCTGAGGAACCGGACGAGCTGCACCAGGAACGGCACCCGCACCAGGATCGCGCGGAGCCGTGGCGGGATCAGCGGCGCCGGTCGGGTACTCATGATGCGCTCGACTGTATCGGTCCGGCTCGCGTTTGGGCAGCCGACTTGACCAGAGCCTTGATCGTTTACCAGGGATATTCGGTGGCCCCGGCGAGGGCTCGCTCGTACCGTGGACGGATGACGTATCCGATCCGTCCGATCGCCGAGAGCGAATGGCCGGCGTTCGCCGGCGTGCTCTCCGAGGGCTTCAACTGGACGCCGCATCCGCGGCAGACCGAGCGGTGGAAGGCGCAGACGGAGTTCGACCGCACGCTCGCCGTCTTCGACGGTGACACGATGGTGGCCTCCACGTCGGTGCACAGCTTCACCATGACGGTGCCGGGCGGGCGGCTTCCCGTCGCGGGCGTGACGGCCGTCGTCGTGCTCTCCTCGCATCGCCGCCGCGGCATCCTGTCGTCGCTGATGCGCAGGCAGCTCGCCGACGTGCGCGAGCGCGGCGAGCCGGTGGCGGCGCTGTACGCGTCCGAGGCGCCGATCTACGGGCGGTTCGGTTACGGGCGCGCGGCGGGGCAGATGTCGTTCACGATCGCCAGGCATGGCGCGGCGTTCGTCCCCGGCGCCCCGGTGGACGCGTCGCTGCGGCTGCGGGTGGTCAAGCCGGCCGAGGTCCGCGGCGAGTACGAGCGGCTGTTCGGCTCCGTCGCCGGCTCGCGGCCCGGCCTGTACGACCGGAACGCGGCGTTCTGGGACGCCATCCTGGCCGACGAGGAGTTCGACCAGAACGGCGCGGGCCCGCTGCGGTCGCTGCTGGCCGAGGACGACGACGGGGTGCGCGGTTACGCGCTGTTCCGGATCAAGAGCGGCTGGGACGGCGACGGCATGCCCGACGGCGAGGTGCGGTTGCAGGAGCTGTTCGCCGCCGATCCGGCCGCGTACGCGCTGCTGTGGCGCGGGGTGCTCGACCGTGACCTGGTGACGCGGATCGTGGCCCACGCCAGGCCGGTGGACGACCCGCTGTTCGCGCTGATGGCCAACCCCCGCCAGCTCCGCCCCAGCTGGTCGGACGAGCTGTGGGTACGCCTCGTGGAGGTCGACAGGGCGCTGGAGTCGCGCGCCTACGCGGCGCCGGTGGATCTGGTGCTGGAGGTCGCCGACGAGGTGTGCCCGTGGAACGCGGGCCGCCGGCGCCTGCGCGCCGACACCGCGGGGGCGGAGTGCAAGCGGGTGGACGAGGAGCCGGACGTCACGCTGGACGTGGCGGCGCTGGGCTCGGCCTACCTCGGCGACGGCGATCTGGGCGCGCTGCACGCGGCCGGGCTGCTGGGCGAGCGGACGCCCGGCGCGGTGCGGGCGCTGGCGACGGCCATGGCCTGGCAGCCGAAGCCGTTCGCCGGTCTCGTCTTCTGACGTACAGTCGCCGTATGGCCCTGCAGAGCTTGCAGATCACCGCGATCACGGCGATGCGCGCGCGTGACGTGTCGCGCCCGTCGAAAGAACAGCAGGAGACCGCCGACCGGCGGCCCCTGCGTGACGAGACGCCCAGGCGCGAGGGCAAACGGCGGGGTTAGCCCGGGAGCGAGGGCAGCTGCCCTATGGTCTCGTAGGCCTCGACCTGGGCGATGCGGCGGCTGTGGCGCTCGCTGCCGGAGAACGCGGTGGTGAGGAAGACCTCGACGAACCTCGTCGCGTCCTCGGTGGAGTGCATGCGCGCGCCGATGGAGACGACGTTGGCGTTGTTGTGCTCGCGGGCCAGGGAGGCGGTCTCCTCGCTCCAGGCCAGCGCGGCCCGGATGCCGCGCACCTTGTTGGCGGCCATCTGCTCGCCGTTGCCGGAGCCGCCGATGACCACGCCGAGGCTGCCGGGGTCGCCCGCGACGCCCTCGGCGGCGCGCAGGCAGAAGACGGGATAGTCGTCCTCGGCGTCGTAGACGAAGGGACCGCAGTCGGTCACCTCGTGACCGTGGTCCTTCAGCCACGACGCCAGGTGGTTCTTCAGCTCATAGCCGGCATGGTCGGCACCGATGTAGACACGCACCTGACCAGTCTTCCACAGCGGGGCCGAGGCGGCTCCGACCGCGGCCCCGATCGCTAGAGTAAGGAACTCCTATGGCCACTGGTCCTTACTGAGAGGGGAGCCTCCATGCGCGAGATCCGCGTGCTCGGCGATCCGGTCCTGCGCACGCCCGCCGAGCCCGTCGGGAGCTTCGACCGCGAGCTGCGCCGGCTGATCGACGAGATGTTCGAGGCGATGTACGCGGTCGGCGGGGTGGGCCTGGCGGGCCCGCAGATCGGGGTCGCGCGGCGGCTGTTCGTCTACGACATCAGCGGGCGCAAGGGCCACGTGGTCAACCCGGTGCTGACCGTCGACGACCCGGCGGAGGTCGTCGACGAGGAGGGCTGCCTGTCGGTGCCCGACCGGCGGACGAAGCTGCCGGCCTACGCGCCGGTGGCCCGCGCCGCGGGGGTGACGGTCGCGGGCGTCGACCGGCTGGAGCGGCCCGTACGGATCAGCGCGCGCGGCTCGCTGGCCCGCTGCTTCCAGCACGAGACCGACCACCTCGACGGCCGGCTGTTCGTGGACCGGCTGCCGAAGAACGACGCGCGCGAGATCATGCTCCGAACCTAGGGTGGGCGCATGACTGTGCTTTCCGGGAAGGGCGCGCTGGTGACCGGGGGCTCGCGCGGCATCGGCAGAGCCGTGGTGGAGCGGCTGACGTCCGACGGGGCCGAGGTGGTCTTCAGCTACCGGCAGGGCGCGGCGGCCGCCGAGCGGGTCGCCCAGGAGACGGGCGCCCTCGCCGTGCGCTGCGACCAGGGCAGCGAGGACGACCTCGCCCGGCTGCTCGCCACGGCCGAGGACCGGCTGCCGGGCGTCGACATCCTGGTCAACAACGCCGCCGAGACCGGGCCGGCGCTGATCGCCGACGTGACGCCGGAGTTGTACGAGCGGATGTTCGCGGTCAACACCCGGGCCGTCTTCCTGGCCGTCCAGTGGGCGGGCAGGGTGATGCGCGACGGCGGCCGGATCATCAACGTCTCGACGCTCAACACCGAGGTCCCCGCGCCCGCCATCGCGCTCTACGCCGCCACCAAGGCCGCCGTGGAGCAGTTCGCCAAGGTGGCGGCGCGGGAGCTGGGCGGGCGCGGCATCACGGCCAACAACGTGCTGCCGGGCGCGACCGACACCGACATGCTGCGCGCCGCCAACCCGCCGGAGGCGCTGGAGCGGGCGCCGGAGTTCACCGCGCTGCGACGGCTGGGCACGCCCGGCGACGTGGCGGCCGTGGTGGCGTTCCTGGCCGGCCCCGACGGGCGATGGATCACCGGGCAGAGCATCCGGGCCACCGGCGGGATGATGCTGTAGCGGCTAGAGCTGCAGCGCCTTGATCTCGAAGAACTCCTCCAGGCCGTACTCCCCCAGCTCGCGGCCGACGCCGGAGCGCTTGTAGCCGCCGAAGGGGGCCATCGGGTTGAAGTTGCCGCCGTTGACGGCGACCTGCCCGGTGCGCAGCCTGCGCGCCACCGCGACGGCGCGCTCCTCGGTGGCCGCCCACACCGCCCCCGCGAGCCCGTACGGGGTGCCGTTGGCGATCTCGACGGCCTGGTCCTCGGTGGTGTAGGGGATGATCGACAGCACCGGGCCGAAGATCTCCTCCTGCTCGATCACCATGCCGGGCTCGACCCCGGCGAAGACGGTCGGCTCGACGTAGTAGCCGCGCGGCAGCGGCCGGTCGGTGCCGCCGGCCACGAGCCTGGCGCCCTCCTCCTGGCCGCGGTTGATGTAGCGGACCACCCGGTCGCGCTGCGCCGCCGACACCAGCGGGCCGACCCTGGTCGTCTCGTCGAACGGGTCGCCGACGGTGTACTTGGCGGTCGCCTCGACGGCCAGGCGGACGGCCTCGTCGTAGCGGTCGCGGTGCACGATCATGCGGGTCAGCGCCGAGCAGGTCTGGCCGGCGTTGATGAAGCAGTTGGCGACGCCCACCTTGACGGCCGCGCCGAGGTCGGCGTCGGGCAGGATGACGTTCGCGGACTTGCCGCCGAGCTCCAGCGCGACCCGCTTGACGCCGTCGGAGGCCAGGGCGGCGACCCGCCGTCCGGCGACGGTGGAGCCGGTGAAGGAGACCAGGTCGACGTCGGGGTGGCCGGCCATGGCCTCGCCGACGACCGGGCCGCGCCCGCTGACCAGGTTGAACACCCCGGCGGGCAGGCCCACCTCGTGAAAGATCTCGGCCAGCGCGTACGCGGCCAGCGGCGCCACCTCGCTGGGCTTGAGCACGACCGTGCAGCCGGCGGCGAGCGCGGGGGCCACCTTGGCGACGATCTGGTGCAGCGGGTAGTTCCACGGCGTGATCGCGGCCACCACGCCCACCGGCTCCTTGACCACCAGCGAGTTGCCGACGCGGGTCTCGAGCGGATGGCTGTCGGCCAGCTGGGCGTAGGAGGCCAGCACCCCGGCGGGCATGAGCGTCTGCACCTTCAGCGCGAACCCGAGCGGCGAGCCCATGTCGGTGGCGATCGTCCTGGCCACCTCGTCGGCCCGCTGCTTCAGCAGCTCGGCGGCGGCGGCCAGCAGCTTGCCCCGCTCGGCGGGCGGCATGGCCGACCAGCCGGGGAAGGCGCGCCGCGCGGCCGCCACCGCGGCCTGGACGTCGGCCGGCGCACCCGCCGGCACCCGGTCGATGATCTCCTCGGTGGCCGGATTGACGACATCGATGGCCTCTCCCGAGGCGGAGGCGGCCCACGAACCGCCGATGTATAGCTGACGCATAGCTTCATCCTGGCGTGCCGCGGGTCACATTGCGAGACCGCGGCTCACCACGGAGTGAGCTGTATCAACCGGCTTGTCACGTTCTCCTACCGAGTGGAGTCGAAAATCAGTCGAAGCGGGGCTCGCTCGTACGGGAGCGCTTGAGCTCGAAGAACTCGTCGAAGCCGGTGACGAGCAGGACGCCGTCCCACATGCGTCCGGCGTCCTCGCCGCGCGGGATGGAGGTGATGACGGGGCCGAAGAACGCGTTGTCGCCGACGCGGATGACGGGCGTGCCGACCTCCTGGCCGACGAGGCCGATGCCCTCGTCGTGGGAGCGGCGCACGGCCTCGTCGTGTTCGGTGGAGTCCATGGCGTCGGCGAGGGCGGTGTCGAGGCCGGCGGCGGCGAGGGCGTCCTGGACCGTGTCGCGCAGGTCGCCGAGGCGCCTGATCGCGCGCTGGTTGTGGAAGCGGGTGCCGAGCTCGGTGTAGAGGGGGCCGACGACGTGGTCGCCGTACTTGGCGGCGGCCGCGGCCACCACCCGGACCGGGCCGATGGCGCGGACGATCTGCTCGCGGTAGGCCTCGGGGACGTCCTTGCCCTCGTTGAGCACGTTGAGGCTCATGATGTGCCAGCGCGGCTCGATGGGGCGAACCTTCTCCACTTCGAGAAGCCATCGTGACGTCACCCAGGCGAACGGGCAGAAAGGATCGAACCACAAATCCACAGGAGTCTTCTCGCTCATGTGGGCCATAACCTGGGGAGGCTCGAATCCTATTCCAGGGATCCGGCTGACCCCGACGAAGTGGTTGAAAAGGAGCGCAACTTGGCAGGCAACCTGACCCGGGACGAGGCACGCGAGCGGGCCCGCCTGTTGAAGGTCGAATCTTACGCGGTGGCGCTCGACCTGACAGCGGGCGAGGAGCGCTTCGACAGCGTGACCACGGTGCGTTTCGCCTGTACCAGGCCGGGCGCCGACACGTTCATCGACCTGCACGGCGCGCGCGTGCGCAAGGTGACGCTCAACGGCGCGGACCTCGACGTGTCCGCCTACGACGCCGACCAGGGCCGCTTCCCGCTGCCCTCGCTGGCCGAGTCCAACGAGCTGGTCGTCGACGCCGACTGCGTCTACATGCGCACCGGCGAGGGCCTGCACCGTTTCGTCGACCCGGTCGACCAGAAGGTCTACCTGCACAGCCAGTTCGAGACGGCCGACGCCCACCGCATGTACGCCTGCTTCGACCAGCCGGACCTCAAGGCGGCCTTCCAGCTGACGGTGCTCGCGCCGGGCGACTGGGAGGTGGTCTCCAACGCGGCGGCCTCCGCCGTGGACGAGCAGGGCGCCACCAAGCGGTGGACGTTCCCGCCCACACCGGTGATGTCCACCTACATCACCGCCCTGGTGGCCGGGCCTTACCACAAGGTGACGTCCGAGCACGACGGCATCCCGCTGGGCGTCTACTGCCGGGCCTCGCTGGCCGAGCACCTCGACGCGGACAACATCCTGGAGGTCACCCGCCAGGGGTTCGACTTCTTCCACAAGGTGTTCGGGGTCCGCTACCCGTTCGGCAAGTACGACCAGCTGTTCGTGCCGGAGTTCAACGCGGGCGCGATGGAGAACGCGGGCTGCGTGACGTTCCTGGAGGACTACGTCTTCCGCTCCCGGGTCACCGACGCGGTGGTGGAGCGGCGCGCCGAGACGATCCTGCACGAGATGGCCCACATGTGGTTCGGCGACCTGGTCACCATGCGCTGGTGGGACGACCTGTGGCTGAACGAGTCGTTCGCCACCTACATGTCCGTGCTCGCCCAGGCCGAGGCCACCCGGTGGGGCAAGGGCGCGTGGACCACGTTCGCGAACGTCGAGAAGGCCTGGGCCTACCGGCAGGACCAGCTCCCGTCCACCCATCCGATCGCCGCCGACATCCCCGACATGCAGGCGGTCGAGGTCAACTTCGACGGCATCACCTACGCCAAGGGCGCCTCGGTGCTCAAGCAGCTCGTCGCCTACGTCGGGCTGGACAACTTCCTGGCGGGCGTGCGCGACTACTTCAACGAGCACGCCTGGGGCAACACCGAGCTGAAGGACCTGCTCACCGCCCTGGAGCGGACCTCGGGGCGTGACCTGTCCGCGTGGTCGAAGGAGTGGCTGGAGACCGCCTGGGTCAACACGCTGCGGCCGTCGTTCGAGATAGCCGACGGCAGGTTCACCCGGTTCGAGGTGCTCCAGGAGGCGCCGGCCGACTACCCGACGCTGCGCTCCCACCGGGTCGCGATCGGCCTCTACTCGCTGGCCGGCGGGGAGCTGACCCGGACCAAGCGGGTCGAGCTGGACGTGGTGGGCGCCCGCACCGTCGTGGCCGAGCTGGCCGGCGAGGAGCAGCCCGACCTCGTGCTGATCAACGACGACGATCTCACGTACGCGAAGATCCGGCTGGACGAGCGGTCGCTGCGCACGCTCGTCGACGGCGGCATCGCGACGTTCACCGAGTCGCTGCCGCGGGCGCTGTGCTGGTCGGCGGCGTGGGACATGACGCGCGACGGCGAGATGTCCACCCGCGACTACGTCAAGCTGGTGGCCTCCGGCGTGGGCACGGTCAAGGACCTGACCGTGCTCCAGACCGTGCTGCGGCAGGCGCGGCAGGCCGTCCAGCAGTACGCCGACCCGGCGTGGCGGCCCGAGGGGATGGCGCTGCTGGCCCGCGAGCTGCGCGCGCTGCTGGCGGCGGCCGAGCCCGGCTCCGACCACCAGCTCGCCTACCTGCAGGCGTTCGCGCCCGTCGCGACCTCGGCCGAGGACCTGGCCGTGCTGCGGGCCATCCTCGACGGCACCGACGTGCCCGACGGGCTGAGCGTCGACGCCGACCTGCGCTGGACCCTCACCTCCGCGCTGGTCAGCGGCGGCGAGCTGGGCGCGGACGACATCGAGGCCGAGCTGCGGCGCGACCCGACGGCCACCGGCGAGCGGTCGGCGGCGCTGTGCCGGGCAATCGTCCCCACGGCCGAGGCCAAGGCCGCGGCGTGGGAGCGGATCGTCGGCGGCGAGCTGCCCAACCACATCGCCCGCACCACGATCACCGGGTTCCAGGACCCGCACCACCCTGAGCTCCTGGCGCCCTACCGGGAGAAGTACTTCGCCGAGGTGGGGCGGATCTACCGGGAGTGGACGTTCGACCAGGCCTCCACGTTCGCGGTCGGGTGCTTCCCGTCGCTGCTGATCGAGGAGGAGACGGTCCGGGCGGCGCAGGCGTACCTGGACGCGGAGCGGCCGCCGCAGGCGCTGCGCCGGCTCATCCTGGAGGGCGCCGACGGCGTGAGCCGCGCGCTGCGCAACCGCGCGCGCGACGCGGCCTAGCGATCCTCCGTAACGGCCCTCTCCCCCATCGGGAGGGGGCCGTCACACGTACGCCCAGCCGCTCCCGGGGAGGGGCTGGGGCTCACATGTCCCCGCCCCTTTCCCCGCTAGGAGAGGGGCGGGGCGACCGCCACACATCCCGCCCCTTCCCTGCTGGGAGAGGGCTAGGCCGATCGCTACTCACATGTCCCGCCCCTCTCCCTGATGGGAGAGGGGCTTTCGTGTTTCCGGGGGTTGACAGGGGTGTTGCGCGGGGCTCATATTTTCAGCACTAACTTTATTGCTGAAGAAAGTGAGCTCATGGCCGGTAGCGACCGCGGAGATCTCACCCGTACGGCGATCCTCGCCCTGCTCGGCACCGTGGGGCCGCTCAGCCGCAGCGAGATCGCCCGCGAGCTGGACGTCAGCCCGGCGACCGTCACGCAGCTGACGCGCGAGCTGATGGGGCACGGCATGGTCGAGGAGCTCGACCTCAAGCCGTCGCGCGGCGGACGGCCCGCCCAGCGGCTGGGGCTCGTCGGCGGCGCCGGGCACGCGCTGGGCGTGAAGGTGACCGCCGACCACCTCGTGCTCGTGGACGTGCGGCTGGACGGCGAGGTGCTCGGGTCGTGGGTGCGGCCGTTCGACCCCGGCGCGGCCGACGCGCCCGGCGACCTGGCGGACGCCATCGAGTCGGTGCTGTCGGCGATCACCGACGGGCCGCCGCTGCTGGGGGTGGGCGTCGGGGTGCCCGGCGGGGTGGACGACCAGGGCGTGGGCACGGTCAACGCGCCCACGCTGGGATGGCAGGCCATGCCCGTCGGGGAGCGGCTGCGGCGGCGGCTCAACCTGCCGGTGCTGGTGGAGAACGACGTGAACGCGCTGGCGGCGGCCCAGCGGCTGTACGGCAGGGGGCGTACGCACCGGGACTTCCTCGTCCTGACCATCGGGCGCGGGGTCGGCGCGGCGATCGTGGCCGACGGGCGGGTGTACCGGGGGGCGCGCGGCGGCGCGGGCGAGTTCGGCCACCTGTGCGTGGACCCGCGGGGGCCGGCGTGCGGGTGCGGGGCCCGCGGGTGCCTGGAGGCGTTCGTGGGGTCCGCGGGGCTGCTGGCGGCGGCCCGCTCACGGTCAGGTGACGCGCCGGCCCCGGACGGCGTGGCGGATCCGCTGGGGGCCGTGGCCGCGCTGGGCCGGGCGGCCGTGGGCGGTGACCCGGTGGCGTGCGAGGTGTTCGCCGAGGCCGGGGAGATCCTGGGACGGGCCACCGCCGGGCTGGTCAACGTGGTGGATCCGGAGGTCGTGGTGGTGCTCGGCGAGGGCACCGCCGACTGGCCGTTCTGGCAGGTGGGGTTCGACCGGGCGCTGCGGGCCCAGCTCTACCCGGGGCGGCGGGACATCTCGGTCGAGGTCGAGAGCTGGGACGAGACGAGCTGGGCGCAGGGGGCGGCGGCGCTGGTGCTGGCGACCCCGTTCGACGCGGCGGGGGCGGCCGGTGAGCAGGGCCGCCTGGTCCGCGCCCGCCTGATCGGGACGACCCCTTGACCCCCCAGGCTCCTCCGGCGCCGGCCGCTCCCCGCACGGCTCCCGCCCCAGGTGGTGAGGCGAAGGCGCGGCGGCGGTGGCGGTACGCCGCGACCGTGGCCGTGTTCCTGCTGCCCAGCCTGGTCCCGCTGACGCTCTACACGCTGGTGCCGATGGTCGCGTCGCTGTGGACGAGCCTGCACGAGTGGGACCTGATCACCGAGATGCGCTGGGTCGGCCTGGACAACTACGCCGAGCTGCTGGGCGACCCGGGGACGAGGGCGGCGTTCGGCCACACGCTGTACTTCATCGCGGGCTACCTGCCGCTCGTCTACGCGGGCGGTCTCGGCCTGGCGCTGCTGCTCAACAGGGCCATGCCCGCCAGGAGCCTGCTGCGCGGCGTCTACTTCCTGCCGGTGATCACGAGCTGGGTCGTGGTCGCGCTGATGTGGAAGTGGCTGCTCAACCCGGCCTCCGGCATCGTCAACTGGGTGCTCGGGCTGATCGGGGTCAGCGGGCCCGGCTGGTGGACCGACCCGGACTGGGCGATGCCGTCGATCATCCTCGCCTCGGCCTGGAAGGACCTGGGCTTCGTGATGATCATCCTGCTGGCGGGCCTGCAGGCGATCCCCCGCGAGTACCAGGAGGCCGCCATGGTCGACGGGGCGGGGGCGGTGCGCCGGTTCCGGCACATCACGCTGCCGCTGCTGTCGCCCTCGACGTTCTTCGTCGTGGTGATCTCGCTGATCAACGGCTTCCAGGTGTTCGACCAGGTGCAGATCATGACCGGCGGCGGGCCCGGCGGGGCGACGCAGGTGGTGGTGTCGCAGATCTACGACCTGACGTTCCGGTACGGGCGCGCGGGGGCGGCCTCGGCGCTGTCGTGGCTGCTGTTCGCGCTCGTCCTGCTGGTGACGATCGTGCAGATCCGCGGCCAGAGGCGGTGGGTGACCTATGGGTAAGGCGCTGCGTCACCTGGTGGTCGGGCTGGGCGCGGTGGTGATGCTGTTCCCGTTCGCGTGGGCGGTGATCACCTCGCTCACGCCCGGCGACGCCGTGCTGGCCGTGCCGCCCGACCTCACCCCCGAAGGGGCGAGCCTGGACGCGTACGGGAAGCTGCTGGAGACGCTGCCGTTCTGGCGGATCGTGGCCAACAGCGCGTGGATCGGCGCCGCGTCCACGACGATGCAGCTGGTCACCAGCGCGATGGCCGCCTACGCGTTCGCGCGGCTGCCGTTCCCCGGCCGGGGCGCGCTGTTCGCCGTCTATCTCGCGACGCTGATGATGCCGCTGCCCGTGCTGGTGGTGCCGCTCTTCATCGAGATGCGGATGTTCAACCTGGTCGACACCTACTTCGCGCTGCTGGCGCCGACGATCGCCTCGGCTTTCGGGGTGTTCCTGCTGCGGCAGGCGATCAATCAGGTGCCGAAGGAGTTCGACGAGGCCGCCGTCCTCGACGGCGCCGGACATTTCAGGATTTTTCTGTACGTGGTGCTCCCGCTGATCAGGCCGGCCCTCGCGACCTTCGCCATCTTCGGCTTCATGGCCAGCTGGAACAGCTACCTGTGGCCGCTGATCATCATCCGCTCCCCCGAGTTCATGACGCTCCCGCTGGGCCTGGCCACGCTGCACGGCCAGTTCACCACCGAGTGGGACGTCGTCATGGCGGGCTCGGTGATCAGCGTCGTCCCGATCCTCATCCTCTACGTCTTCGCACAGAAACACGTGATCGCCAGCGTCGCGCAAAGCGGGCTCAAGTAAAGGAATCCCCCCATGCTCAGTAGAACCAAGGTCGCCGCCCTCCTCGCGACCGCGCTGCTCGCCTCCGCCTGCTCCCAGGGCTCGGCCACCCGGGCCCCCGCCGCCGGGGACGGCAGGACGACGCTGCGGTACTTCACGTTCTCGGCGGCGCCGGACCACGTGAAGGACCTGGACGCCATCGTGGCCGCGTTCGAGAAGGAGAACCCGAAGGTCGACGTGGTGGTGGAGACCGCGCCGTTCGACGAGTACTTCACCAAGCTGCAGACCAGCATCGCGGGCGGCACCGCGCCCGACACCTTCGAGCTGAACTACGAGAACTTCGTCACGTACGCGAGCGCCGGGTCGCTGCTCGATCTCGGCACGGTCGCGGGCGACGGCGACACCTCGGTGTACGCCGGGGAGTCGCTCGCCGCCTTCCAGCGCGACGGCAAGCAGTACGCGCTGCCGGCCTCGTTCTCGACCGTGGTGCTCTTCTACAACAAGGACCTGTTCGAGGCCGCCGGGGTCGAACCGCCCACGAGCGACTGGACGTGGGCCGACGAGAAGGCGGCCGCGGCCAAGCTGACGGACCGGAAGAAGGGCGTGTTCGGCGACTTCCAGCCGGTGCAGTTCTTCGAGTTCTACAAGACGCTCAAGCAGGCGGGCGGCGAGTTCCTGTCGGCGGACGGCAAGAAGGCAGCGTTCGACAGCCCCGAGGGCGCGCGGGCGGCCGAGTGGCTGGTGTCCAAGGTGGGCGAGGTCATGCCGACCGAGGCCGAGATCGGCGGCACCGCCGACTACGACACGAACCTGTTCAAGTCCGGCAAGCTCGCCATGTGGCACAACGGCATCTGGCAGTTCGCGGGCATGAAGGACGCGCCGTTCCAGTGGGACGTGGTCGTCGAACCCGGTGACAAGGCCAAGGCCAGCGCCGTCTTCCACAACGCGGTCGCGGTCTCGGCCGGCGCCAAGGCGGGCAAGGAGGCGTACGCCTGGGCAAGGTTCCTGTCGTCGTCCGACGTCGCGGCGCGGACCCGTATCAAGAGCTCGTGGGAGCTCCCGCCGGTGTCCGACCAGCAGCTCCTGTCCGGCTACCTGCAGGACCCGGTGCCGGCCAACCGGCAGGCGGTGTTCGACTCGCTGGAGTCGATCGCGCTGCCGCCGGTCATCGAGCGCCAGCAGGAGATGCAGGACGCGGTGACCAAGGAGCTGACCGAGGCCGCGTCCGGCCGCAAGTCCGTGGCGGACGCGCTCAAGGCGGCCGCCGCCGAGGTCGACGCCCTGCTCGGCTGAACCACTCAACATCCAGGAGACAGATCCCGTGACGCTCGTGTCGCACAGCCTCGACCTCATCCGCCGGCTGCAGGCTCCCACCGGGGCCTACCCGGCCTCGCCCACCTTCTCCGCCTACCGGGGCTACTCCTGGCTGCGCGACGGCGCGTTCATCGCCGAAGGGGTGAGCAGGCACGGGGACGCGTCCGGCGCGGACGCCTTCCACGCGTGGTGCGCCCGCGTGGTGGGCGACCGGGCCGGGCAGGTGGACGCCCTGGTCTCCCGCGCCGCCCGGGGTGAGACCGTCTCGCCGGCGGAGATGCTGCCGACCCGGTTCACGCTGGAGGGGGCTGACGGGACCGAGGAGTGGTGGGACTTCCAGCTCGACGGGTACGGGACGTGGCTGTGGGCGCTGCTGGAGCACGCGCGCAGGCACGGGCGGACGGTGGCGGGGACCGACAAGGGGGTGCGGGCGGCGGCCCGCTACCTGACGGCGTTCTGGCACCTGCCCTGTTACGACTGGTGGGAGGAGCACCTCGACCGGCGGCACGTCGCCACCCTGGGCTCGGTGCACGCGGGCCTGCGCGCGGCGATCGGCCTGGGCGTGCTGAGCCGGCCGGAGACGGAGGCGGCCGAGGGTGCGGTGGCGGGCATCGCCGCCCTGGTCGCCGCCGAAGGCGTCACCCGGCCGGTGGACGGTCGCCCGCATCTCACCAAGTGGCTCGGCACGGACGCCGTGGACGCCAGTCTGCTGGCGTGCGTGACGCCGTTCGGGCTGTACGGGGCCGACGACCCGGTGGGCGCGGGCACCGTGGCCGAGGTGGAGCGGCGGCTCGCCAGGGACGGCGGGGTGTACCGCTACCTGGACGACACCTTCTACGGCGGCGGCCGGTGGGTGCTGCTGGCCGGGTTCCTCGGCTGGAACCACGCGCGGGCCGGGCGGCCCGGGGAGGCGCGGCGGTATCTGCGGTGGATGGAGGCGCAGGCCACCCCCGCGGGCGACCTGCCGGAGCAGGTGTCCGACCTGCTGCTCGATCCCGGACGGCGGCAGGAGTGGCTGGACCGCTGGGGGCCGGTGGCGACGCCGCTGCTCTGGTCGCACGGCATGTACCTGATCCTCGCGGACGAGCTGGAGGTGGGGGCATGATCCGGCACCACCCCTTCGGGTCCGGGCACCCGTACGCGGAGACCGAGGACCAGCGCGTCCCGGCGCGGCCCCTGGACGGCGAGCCGGTGGAGCTGCGCGTCCGGGCGGCGCCCGGGGTGACGTCGGTGGTGTGCGAGTGGGTGACGGACGGCGGCCCGCCCGTGGAGCTCCCGCTCACCCGAGCCGGGTCCCCCGGGGCGGAGGCGTCCGGCGGGGACGGCGGGCATCTGGCGGCGGCGCAGGCGCGGGCGACGAGGGCCGCCGCCGGTGCGTGGGCCGTCAGGACTCCCGTGCTCGAAGCGGGCCGCCGGTACTCCTACCGGTTCCGGGCCGCCGACGGGCGGGGCGGGATCCGTACCGGCAGGTGGTTCCACGTGACGGCGGCGCGGTGGTCCGGCGGCGGCGGGAAGCTGGTCGTGCGCGGACGGGACCGGGTGGTGCCGGGGAGCGTGCGGTGGCTGGCCGATGGGGACGGCCCGCTGCGGGTCAGGTTCGCGCTGGAGCTCGGCCGGGAGGCGCACGTGGTCGGGTTCGGGGAGCGGTTCGACGCGGTGGACCAGCGCGGGCGCACGCTCGACGCGGTCGTGTTCGAGCAGTACAAGAGCCAGGGCGCGCACGGCAGGACGTATCTGCCGATGCCGTTCGCCCTGGTGGTGGACACCGGGGCCACCTGGGGGTTCCGGATCGACACCTCGCGCAGGACCTGGTACGACGTCGGCGCGTCCGAGAGCGACCGGATCGCGGTCGAGGCCGAGGTGGGGCCGGACGGCGAGGTGGCGGTCGACCTGTACGACGAGGGGACGCCGGCCGGCGTGCTGCGGCGGTTCCTGGACGACGTGGGGAGGGCTGAGGAGCTGCCCGCGTGGGTGTTCAGGCTGTGGGCCAGCGGCAACGAGTGGAACACCCAGGCCAGGGTGATGGCCGAGATGGACCGGCACCGCGAGCACGGCGTCCCGGTCGGCGCGGTGGTGATCGAGGCGTGGAGCGACGAGACCACGTTCACCGCCTTCCGAGGCGCGGAGTACGAACCGTCCGAGGAGCCGCACCGGCTGGCCGACTACACCTTCCCGGCGGACGGCCCGTGGCCGGACCCCAAGGGCATGGTGGACGAGCTGCACCAGCGCGGGATCAAGGTGCTGCTCTGGCAGATCCCGCTGCAGAAGACGCGCCCGCACCCGAGGCACCAGGCCGCCGTGGACGCCCGTCAACTCGTGGAGCGCGGCTACGGGGTCAAGGAGGCCGACGGCCGGCCGTACCGGAACCGGGGCTGGTGGTTCCCGCTGGCGCTGATGCCGGACCTGTCGTCGCGTGAGGTGCGCGACTGGTGGACGGCCAAGCGCGCCTACCTGGTGGCGGAGGTCGGCGTCGACGGGTTCAAGACCGACGGCGGCGAGCACGCGTGGGGCCACGACCTGCGCTACGCCGACGGCCGCCGGGGCGCGGACGGCAACAACCTGTTCCCCGTCCACTACGCGCGCGCGTTCGGTGACCTGCTGCGGCGGCACGGGAAGGCGCCGGTGACGTTCAGCCGGGCCGGGTTCGCGGGTTCGCAGCCGCACGGCGCCTACTGGGCGGGGGACGAGGACTCGACCTGGGAGGCGTTCCGGGCCTCGATCAGGGCCGGGATCACCGCCTCGGCCTGCGGGGTCGTGTACTGGGGCTGGGATCTGGCCGGGTTCTCCGGTGACGTGCCGGGCGCGGAGCTGTATCTGCGGGCGGCGGGCGCGGCCGCGTTCATGCCGATCATGCAGTACCACTCCGAGTTCAACCACCACCGCGAGCCGCTCCGGGACCGCACGCCGTGGAACGTCGCGGAGCGGACCGGCGACGAGCGGGTGGTCCCGGTCTTCAGGCGGCTCGCCGAGCTGCGCGAACGGCTGGTGCCCTACCTGGCCGAGCAGGCCGGGCGGGCGCTGGACGGGCCGCCGCTGATGCGCGGGCTGTTCTTCGACCACCCGGACGACCCGGCCGTCTGGCGGTATCCGCTGCAGTTCAAGCTGGGCGACGCGCTGCTGGTCGCCCCGGTGACCGATCCCGATGTCTCGGAGATGCCGGTCTACCTGCCCGGGGGCGACTGGGTGGACGTCTGGACCGGCCGCCCGCTGCGCGGCGGCCGCGAGGTCGTGCTGCCCGCCCCGCTCGACCGCCCCCCGGTGGTCTGCACGGCGGCGCACTGGCCCGGTCTGTCCCCCGTTTTCACGACCTGAGCCGACGACCCGTGGCAGGACCGCTCCTGCCTCGGGAAACGGTGGTGTGACGACCGGATCGTTCCGAGCGCGGGCACCTCCGAGCCGGTGTTAGCGTGGATGACGTGCTGGGTGCCGGAACCACGCTGAACGACCGCTACCTGCTGACCGAGCGGGTCGGCGGTGGCGGCATGGGCGAGGTGTGGCGTGCCACCGACACGGTGCTCGGCCGCACGGTCGCCGTCAAGGTGCTCATGCCCGCGCTGAGCGAGGACGCCGCCTTCCTCCAGCGGTTCCAGAACGAAGCCAGGGCCATGGCCACGCTGCGCCATCCGGGCGTGGTCGACGTCTACGACTACGGGAGCTGCGAGGTCGGCGGCCGCCAGGTGACGTTCCTGGTGATGGAGTTCGTCGAGGGCGAGTCGCTCGACAAGCACCTGCGCCGGGCCGCGCTCGACCCGGTGGCCACCATGCGGCTGGTCGCCGAGGTGGCCGACGCGCTGGCCGCGGCCCACGCGCAGGGCATCGTGCACCGCGACGTCAAGCCCGCCAACCTCGTCGTGCGGGCCGGCGGCTCGGTGGCGCTGACCGACTTCGGCATCGCCCACTCGGCGTCGGCCGCCCAGCTCACCGCCACCGGGTCGATGCTCTGCTCGGCCGGCTACTGCGCGCCCGAGATGGCGACCTCCAGCGAGATCACCCCGGCGGTCGACGTCTACGCGCTCGGCGTGGTGGCCTACGAGTGCCTGACCGGCCGCCTGCCCTACGAGGGCGACACCCCGGTCCAGATCATCTACAAGCACCTGCACGCGCCCGTCCCGCCGCTGCCGCCCGAGGTGCCGCGCGGGCCGCGCGAGGTGGTGGCCAGGGCGCTGGAGAAGGCGCCCGACCGGCGCTACGCCTCCGCCGAGGACATGGCGCGGGCCGCCCGCACGGCCATGACCTCGCCGGGCGCCGCCCCCGCGCCGCGGCGCAGGCGCGCGATGTCCGCCATGCTCGCGACGGTGCTCGCGATGCTGGTCACCGCGGGCGTCGCGGCCATGGTGTGGATGCGCCCGGCCGAGACCGCCCAGCAGAACCCCGTCCTCCCGCCCGCGAGCTCGTCCGAGCCGCACACCTCGGCGACGGCGACCGGGCGGCCGACCGAGGCGGGCAACCAGGCGTCCGACGGCAGGCCGACGCGGGTCCCGCCGCCGGCCGTCACCGGCAGGCCCAGCCCGACCGGCACCCCCACGGTGTCCCCCTCCCCGACGGACCCGCCGACGACCCCCTCCCCCGACCCGACCACCGAGCCGGAGCCCGACCCCACCGGCGAGCCGACCGACGAGCCGTCCGAGCCGGACCCGCACGAGCCGACCCAGGAGCCCACGGCCAAGCCGACCGGCGACATCCAGTGCATCACGACACCCTGTCCTTGACGGTCCGGGTGACAGCGGTCAAGATCGGCTATCGTCGCGTCTGACCACCGTCGCTCACCCCCTGGAGCCCTTGGTGAAGAGGCCCGCCAAGCAGAAGTCGGTCATCGTCGATCCGGTCCTGATCATCGGCACGGTCCTCTCGGTCCTGCTGGCCGTGATCTTCTACGTGCGTGAGGACACCGCGCAGGCCCTCGGCACCGTGGCCGGCCTCCTCGGCGGCGTCATCACCCTCCAGGTCCAGACGCTGCTGCGGGAGCGCCGCCGGGTCGACCACGAGACCCGGGTCGGCGCCATGGTGTCCACGATCGAGAAGATCCCCTGGCTGCCCGACCTCATGGAGCCGATGCTGCGCGCCGCCAAGCACGTCGAGCGCCAGTACAAGGGCACGCCCGCCGACGACGCCTGCCGCGACGCCTTCGAGGAGTGCCTGCGCACGCTCGCCGACCTGGAGCGCGGCCACTTCCGCGCCCCTTATGGCGACAACGGGGTGTTCCTGCGGCTCATCCGGCAGGCGAAGCGGCAGATCTGCGTCACCAGCGTGCCCTCCGTCGACCTGGAGTGGTGGCTGGAGCCGGTCGGCCGCGAATACTGGCGGGCGCAGGCCGACGCGCTGGCCAGGGGCGTGGTGATCAGGCGGGTGTTCATCTACCGCGAGTGGAGCGACGCCCTCGACGCGCTGGCCCGCGAGCAGGCCGAGGCGGGCGTGAAGGTGCGGCGCATCCACGCCGACCGGCTGTCGCCGGCGTTGCGGGTGATCAGCGGCCTGTGGGACGACGCCTGCGGCCACGAGCTGAGCTACACGGCCGGGGGCGAGGCGGTGTACGACACGTTCACCGTGTCTCCTCCTGATCTCGAACGGCTGATGCGGCAGTTCGAGATGATCGAGCGGATCGCGGTGGAGCTCGACGATCCGCGCTCTCCCGAGCCCGTCGCCTGAGGCCGTCGGCCGCCAGCAGCGCGAGCGCCGCCCACAGCACCGCGAACGCGAGCCACCGGGTCGCCGGCATCGGCTCACGGAAGACCAGCAGCCCGACGAGGAACTGCACGATCGGCTCGATGTACTGCAGCATGCCGGTCACGCTCAGCGGGATCTTGGTGGCCGCGGCGCTGAACAGCAGCATCGGCACGATCATCACGAACCCCGACCCGACGCCCAGCAGCGTGTTGGCGGCCGACACGTGCCCGAACGTCGCCTGCCCGCTCGCCTGCAGCACCACCGTGTACGCCAGCGCGAACGGGAACAGCACGGCGGTCTCCACCATCAGCCCCTCCACGGCGCCGACGGCCACCCTCTTCTTGATCAGCCCGTAGGTGCCGAACGTCACGGCCAGGCCCAGCGCGATCCACGGCGGCCCCCCGTACTCGATCGTGAGCACCACCACGGTGACGGCCGCGAGGCCGATCGCCGCCCACTGGGCGGGGCGCAGCCGCTCCCTGAACAGCACCACCCCGAAGGCGATGCTGACCAGAGGGGTGATGAAGTAGCCGAGCGAGGCGTCGACGACGTGGCCGTTCATGGTCGCCCAGATGAACAGCGCCCAGTTGACCGAGGTCAGCACGCTGGCGACGCTCAGCAGGGCCACGTCGCGGGGCCTGCGCAGGATCGCCGCCACCTTGCGGCGCCTGCCGAGGGCCAGCACCAGCAGGCCGATCGCGACCGGCGACCACAGCACCCGCAGCGCCAGGATCTCCACCGGCCCGGTGGGCTCCACCAGCGGCCAGTAGAGGGCGGACAGCCCCCACAGCACGTACGCCGCCGCGCCCAGCAGGACCCCGCGCCGCGCGACAGACATCGCCCCACCCTAACCCGGGGATTCCTCGCCGAGGGACCCGCCGGTGTCCGGTCTGAGTAGGGTGATCCGGTGGAGACGACTCGTGATCTTTTCGTGGCGCTGGCGCGCCGCTACGCGTTCGCCGACCTCGGGGCGCTGTCGCCCGACCCCCGGATCGCGGAGGCATGCGAGTTCGGGCAGCGGTTGCTGTCGCTCGACGCCGAGGACTTCGCCGTCGACACCAAGGCGGTGCCCTCGTCGCTCAGGCGGCAGGCCCGGGCGTGCCACATGCCGCAGACCCCGCGCGAGCAGCCGCGCGGGGCGCTGGAGTCGCTGCGCCCCGCCTACGGCCTGCTGCTGGAGGTCATCGCGATCCGCTGGCACCGCCGCGAGCTGAGCCCGATGATCGCCGCGGTGCACATCGCCGCCGAATACCTGCCGCTGCTGGCGTTCGAGCCGCACCTGGGCCACGCGGGCGACCCCGCCCGCTGGCCGGAGGGCCTGAGCGCGACCGGCAGCCGGTTCGGCGTGATCGGCGACCGCGACTGCGACCACACCAAGGCGGAGCAGTCGGCCACCAACCGGACGCTGCGGGTGGCGGGAGAGCCGTCCGAGGGCTGGCGCGCGTACTTCGACCGGCAGCACAGCCAGGTGGCGGGCGCGCTCGCGGTGTGCGTGGCCACCTGCCGCAACCCCTGCACGGCGATGGATTGGATCGCTCCCGAGCCGCGCGCCGGCCTTCAGGAGCGCGCCCGCGTCGCGCTCGCGTTCGCGGAGACCCCGCTGGTACGCCTGCGCCACGCGGCGCCGGTGGGCCACGGCTTCGGCGTGCCGTCGCCGGAGGAGGTGCTCGACGCGTGGGAGCGCAGCCGGAGCACGCTCGGCAAGAGCCCGGTGGGCGCGGCCGCGGCCCGCGACGACGGTTTCCCGCTGCCGGGCCTGCCGTCGTTCTTCGCCGCCGTCGCCGCGGCGCCGATCGAGCCGTCCACGCTGCTCAGGGGCGTGAGCGAGCACATCGCCGCGCTGATCGACGGCTAGCGGCGGGCGCCGGCCTGCTCGGCCAGGGCGCCGATCCCGTACAGCAGGCCGCCCACCAGGTCGCCCGCGCTGAACGCGGTGGCCATGGACATCGCCGTCAGCCGGCACGACGCGTCGGAGAGCCGGCGCCTGGCGTTCTCGCCGGTGACGATCTCCAGGGCGCGGCCCCGTACGTCGACCATGATCACGACGGCGTCGTCCGCCTCCTCGTCGAGCGCGGCGTGCAGCCGCTCGGCGAAGTGGCGCCGGCCGCCGACTGGCGAGCCGAGGAAGAGCGCGAAGCGCAGGGCGCAGCGCCGCTCCGCGGCCCGCAGGGCCTGCCGGACGTCGTCGGCCTGGGCCGCGGAGAGAGTTCGCATCCCGATCACCATCCCGCCGACGCGCCACCGACCCGCATGCCGGGCTCGGCGGTCTCCGCCGCCGCGACCCAGTCGGCCTCTCCCGGCGGCGCCCACTGCGGCGGCCGGTCGACCAGCACGAGCCCCGACGTGCTCACGCCGCGGTCGCCGCGGCCGGGTCCGCCGATCCACACCGGCCCGGCCTCCGCCTTGCGCGCGGCACCGCGCCCCGGTATCAGCACGAGCAGGCTGATCAGCACGAACAGTCCCAGCGACACCCCGATGAGGAAGAGCAGGATCTCCAGCGCGCTGTTCACATCACGAACGTAATCCCGGTCCGCCGGTCCGGCCAGACCCAGGTACGAGAGTCTCGACAGGAGATGCCAAAGACCCGGTCAACATGATCGCCACACCCTCCGGCAGGGCTAGGATCGCCTCGGGCTCTCCCTACCTCTCTAGAGAGGAACGTAATAAGTACCCGGAAACCGGGCGTAGGACACGGTGAGCCGGGCCATAAAACTATGGACAAGGCAGCACTAGGAATGCATCAGAACCCCGGGCTACGGTGAATCACGTGGACTCCGACCCTCAGCGTGAAGACGGTCACAACACGTCCCCGATCTGGGTGAGCGACAGACCGGAAAACGAGCAGACCGCCAAACCTGCGGCGCCCACCACCACCTATGCGCCGGTCGAGCGGGCCTCCATGCGCGAGCTGCTCCAGCAGCCTCGCTTCCGCCGCATGCGCAACCGCGCGCTGCTGGCCCTCGCCGTCGGCGTCGCCGTAGGTCTCCTGGTCATGGACTGGCGGGTGGGCGTGACCGCGGGCGTGCTCGCCGCCATCGGCGAGGCGATCTACCGCGCGCGTTCCAACTCGACGGTGCCGGCCTGGCGGCGCTCCTCGGTGGCCGAGCGCCGCACCGAGGCGCAGCTGCGCCAGCTTGAGCGCCGCGGCTACCGCACCCTCCACGCCCGCGCCATCCCCGGCACCGAAGCGCAGATCGACCACCTGGTCGTCGGGCCGACGGGCGTGTACGCGGTCGACTCGGAGAAGTGGGACAAGCGGCTTCCCGTACGGGTGCAGATGGGCAAGAAGCTCTTCCACGGCCCCTTCGACAAGAAGGACCGCCTCGTCGAGGCCAGGGGCGAGGCGACCCGGGCCGCCGAGCTGATCAGCAAGGCCTACGGCCACCAGGTGTCGGTGGTGCCGTCGCTGGCGATCTACGGCCCGCCGGTGCCCTGGAAGATCATGACGATCAAGGGCGTGGACGTCTACGAGGGCGTCCGGGCCCGCCGGTGGATCACCAAGCGGGAGCGCGCGCTCACCGACACGGAGATCGACAAGATCTACGAGATCGCGGCCCAGGTGCTGCCCCCGCGCTACGGCGAGGGCTGACGGGCAGGCGGAGAGGCCTCACGGGCATACCCGTGCCTCTCCGCGGCGACCAACCTTCTCGCGGATACGTCCCCGTACGCGTCGCGCCCACATAAGCGGGCCCCGGCGGGGAAGCGGAAACCGGAACACCGGGGCGGCGTGTGCCGCCCCGGATGACCGTCCGGACCCGCAGAAGGAGTGTCTCCCCATGGCCAGACTCGGTTTCCACGCCTCGCACGAACAGCTCGCGCCGAGCGCCCTGCTGGAGGCAGTGCGCCGGGCCGAGGAGGCGGGTTTCACCACCGCGATGTGCTCCGACCACTTCGCGCCCTGGAGCCACGCCCAGGGCCAATCCGGCTACGCCTGGTCCTGGCTGGGAGCCGCGCTGGCCGGCACCGGCCTGCCGTTCGGCGTCGTCACCGCGCCCGGTCAGCGTTACCACCCCGCGGTGGCCGCGCAGAAGGCCGCCACGCTCTGCGAGATGTTCCCCGGCCGGTTCTGGATGGCGCTGGGCAGCGGCCAGGCGCTCAACGAGCACATCACCGGCGACAGGTGGCCGGCCAAGCCTGAGCGCAAGGCGCGGCTGCGGGAGTGCGTCGACGTCATGCGGGCGCTGTTCGCCGGGGAGTGCGTGTCGCACCGCGGGCTCGTCACGGTGGACCGCGCTCAGCTCTACACCCTGCCCGAGACCCCGCCCCCGCTGATCGGCGCCGCCGTCAGCGCCGAGACCGCCCGGTGGGCCGGCTCGTGGGCCGACGGGCTCATCACCGTCAACCAGGACGTGCCGCAGCTGCGCCGGGTCGTCGAGGCGTTCCGCGAGGGAGGCGGCGCGGGCAAGCCGGTCTACCTGCAGGTCCACCTGTCGTGGGCCGAGGACGAGCAGACCGCGCTGCGGATCGCGCACGAGCAGTGGCGCACGGGCGTGCTCGGCGGCGACGTGCCCTGGAACCTGTCGACGCCGGAGGAGTACGAGCAGGCCTCCGCCACCGTCAGGCCCGACGACGTGCGGCGGGCCGTGCTGGTCTCCGCCGACCTGGAACGCCATGCCGGCTGGCTCGCCGAGTACGCCGACCTCGGCTTCGACACGCTCTTCCTGCACCACGTGGGCCAGGAGCAGCGCGGTTTCATCGACGCCTTCGGCCAGAAGGTGCTGCCGCAGCTGCGGGAACCGGCTTGAGCGCACGCTTCCCTCCGATCGACGGATACGCGTTCCTGTCGGACACCCACACCGCCGCGCTGGTCGCCCCGGACTGGGCGGTCGAGTGGTTCTGCGTGCCGGCCTTCGACGGCGAGAGCGTGTTCGCGCGCCTGCTCGACCGCGACCGCGGCGGCGCCCTCGACAACGAGGTGGCGGGCGCGGGAGCGCCGCTATCTCGGCGACACCCTGGTGCTGGAGAGCGTCCACCGCACCGGTGACGCGGCCGTGACGGTGACGGACTTCCTGGCCGTCGCCGGCGACGGCGACCCGGCCGGCCCGCTCGCCGCCCGGCACCTGCTCGTCCGCGTGGTGCGGGCTACCGGCGGGACCGCCGACGTCCGGATCGGGATCGACGCCCGGCCCGGCTACGCGCGGGAGACGGCCCGGTGGCGGCCGGACGGCGACGGGACGTGGGTGCACGAGGAGCCCCGGCTGTGGGCCGCCGCCGACCGGCCGCTGCTCCGCTCCGGCTCCGTCCTCGGGATCGAGACGTCGCTGGGGCCCGGTGAGGGGTTCGCCGTCGTGCTGGGGTACGCGGACGCGCCACGGCGTGCCGTCGGCGTCCGCAGGGCCGGCGAACTGCTGCGCGCGACCCGTACCGCGTGGGAGACGTGGTCGAGCCAGGGCGACGACATCGGGACCGGGCTGGCGCACGTCCGGCGCAGCGCGCTGGTGCTGCGCGGGCTGATGTACGACGAGTCGGGGGCGCTGGTGGCGGCGCCCACCACCTCGCTGCCGGAGACGATCGGCGGCGAGCGCAACTGGGACTACCGCTACACCTGGCACCGCGACGCGGCGCTGACGGTGCTCGCCCTGTTCCGGCTCGGCCACGCCGACGAGGGCGTGCGCTACATGCGCTTCCTGCTGCACGAGTGCGTGAGCGGCTCGGGCCGCCTGCGTCCCATGGCCGGGCATCAGGGGCGAGCAGGAGGGGGCGGAGGTCGTCCTCGACCATCTGGAGGGGTACGCGGGCTCGCGGCCCTGCTGCGCCGGTACGTCGACACGGTGAGCACGCTCTGGCGGGAGCCGGATCACGGCGTCTGGGAGATCCGCGGCCCGCTCCGCCACTACGTCGGCTCCAAGGTGATGACGTGGGTGTGCCTGGACCGGGGCGTGCGGCTGGCCGGGCTGCTCGGTGACGAGAGCGCGCCGGCGCACCGCTGGCGGCGGGCCGCTGCGCGTTCCTGCTCTGCTCCTTCGAGCTGGTCTCCGCGCTGGGGCCGGCGGGACGGGTCGAGCAGGCCGGCCCGGCTCTGCGCCGAAGCGGGGCCGCTCGGCCTGTTCTCGGAGGAGATGGCGCCCGACGGCACGGCGCTGGGCAACTACCCGCAGGCCTTCACCCATCTGGGGCTGATCGAGGTGGCGGCCAACCTGGACATGGCCGGCTCCAGGGAGGCCCTGCACCAGTGGGCGACCGGCAGGAGTCAGGGCCGCTCCGGGAGCTGATCACCGAGGCGGGCCTCGAAGGCGTCCAGCGCGGCGGCGAGCTCCCGGCTGGGCGGCAGGGCGCCCGCCATGCGCGGGCCGAGCGCGGCGCCGAACCCGCTGATCCGGACGATCAGGTCGATCATCGCGTCCCGGTCCGGCCAGGGGAACGACGGCTGCGCGATGAGCAGCGCGGCGCAGCCGTGCGCCGCCGACCACAGGGCCAGCGCGAGCCGCTCGGGCTCGCCGCGCATCACCCCCGCCTCGACGCACGCGCGCACGGCGTCGACCATGTAGCCGAAGCACGCCTGCGCGGCGGGCGGCACCCCCTCGCCCGCCGATGGGGTCATCATCAGCACCCGGTACTGCACCGGGTGGTCCAGCGCGAAACGGATGTAGGCCCGGCCGCACCGGCCCAGCCGCAGGAACGGGTCGGGGTCCCGGCACTCGGCCACGAGCCTGCCGAGCTCGTCCCACACCCGCAGGCACACCGCCTCCAGCAGTTCCTCCTTGTCGGCGAAGTGCAGGTAGACCGAGGGCGTGGAGACTCCCGCGCGGGCGGCGACCGCGCGGACGGTGAGCGCCTCCTCGGTGCCGGTCTCGTCCAGCAGTTCCTCGGCCGCGCGCAGGAGCTTCTCGCGCAGCAGTGCGCCGTCGCCGCGCCGGGCGCGGACCCGTTTCTCCGTCACCTCCCTAGGTTGACGCCGTTAGGTTAACGATGTCAATCTGATCCTCTGCGAAGGGGAGCACATGACGCGATTCGACGAGGCGACGGCGGTCAAGACCACCGGCCAGGGCACGTACGAGGCCAGGCTGGACGCGACGTGGAGCGTCGGCGACAAGCTGCACGGCGGCTACCTGATGGCGGTGCTGGCCAGGGCGGCGCTCGAAAGCGCGGCGGGCCCCGGGCACCCGCACGTGACCGCCGTGAGCGCGTCGTTCGCCGAGCCGCCGGAGCCGGGGCCGGCCGAGGCCCTGGTCGAGGTGCTGCGCGCCGGGAGGACCGTGACCCAGGTCAGGGCCGAGCTCGCGCAGCAGGGCAGGCCGCGGGTGGCCGCGCTGGTGACGCTCGGCCTGCTGGACGACGCCGATCCGCGCTGGACGTCGGCGCCGGCGGTCGAGATGCCCCCGGAGGAGTCCTGCTTCCTGGCGCCGAGAGAGGTGCCGGGCAACGCCTTCCCGGTGCCGCTCATGGACGTGCTGGAGCTGCGGCTCCACCCCGAGCAGGTGGGTTTCGTGTTCGGCGAGCCGTCCCTGCGCGGGCGGCTCGACACCTGGCAGCGGCTCAAGGACGGCGCCGCGTGGGACCCGCTCAGCCTGCTGCTGGCCCTCGACCCGGTACCCCCGGCCTCCTATGACCTGGGCCTGCCGGGCTGGGCGCCGACGATCCAGCTCACCGCGCACGTGCTGCGCCTGCCCGCCCCCGGCCCGGTCAAGGTGCGCCTGTCGGTCACCGAGGTGGGCGGCGGGAGGATGGACGAGACGGCCATGGTGTGGGACTCGCGGGACCGCCTGGTGGCGCAGGCGACCCAGCTCGCCGCGATCCGCGTCCCCGCCTGACGCCGTATCGGGTCGTGGACATCCGTCTCAGTTACCGGGCGGCTGGCCGTACCATGGATGGACGCTCGACGATGGGAGAAGCTCCATGCCCGCCCTCAGGTCTCGTACCGTCACCCACGGCAGGAACATGGTCGGTGCCCGGGCCCTGCTCCGGGCGACCGGCGTAGCCGGGAGCGACTTCGGCAAGCCGATCATCGCGGTGGCCAACAGCTTCACCCAGTTCGTGCCCGGCCACGTCCACCTGCGCGACGTCGGCGACGTGGTGTCCGGGGCGATCCGCGAGGCGGGTGCCATCCCCCGCGAGTTCAACACGATCGCGGTCGACGACGGCATCGCCATGGGCCACGGCGGCATGCTCTACTCGCTGCCCTCGCGCGAGCTCATCGCCGACGCCGTCGAGTACATGGTCAACGCCCACTGCGCCGACGCGATGATCTGCGTCTCCAACTGCGACAAGATCACCCCGGGCATGCTGCTGGCCGCGTTCCGGCTCAACATCCCGACGGTCTTCGTCTCCGGCGGGCCGATGGAGGCCGGCAAGACGCCCGGCCGCAAGCTCGACCTCATCGACCCGATGATCGCCTCCGCCGACGACTCCGTCACCGACGCCGAGCTGCTGGAGATGGAGGAGAGCGCCTGCCCGACCTGCGGCTCGTGCTCCGGCATGTTCACCGCCAACTCCATGAACTGCCTGGCCGAGGCCATCGGCCTGGCGCTGCCCGGCAACGGCACGATCCTGGCCACCCACAAGGCGCGCAAGGACCTCTTCGAGGAGGCCGGCCGCACGCTCGTCGAGATCACCCGGCGCTACTACGAGGAGGGCGACGAGTCGGTGCTGCCGCGCTCGATCGCCACCCGCGAGGCGTTCGAGAACGCGATGACGCTCGACGTCGCCATGGGCGGATCCACCAACACGATCCTCCACATCCTGGCCGCGGCCCGCGAGGCCGAGGTCGACTTCGGGCTCAAGGAGATCAACGAGATCTCCCTGCGGGTGCCGTGCCTGTGCAAGGTCGCCCCGGCGACCAGCAAGTACCACGTCGAGGACGTCCACCGGGCCGGCGGCATCCCCGCCATCCTGGGCGAGCTCGACCGGGCCGGGCTGCTCCACCGCGACGTCCCGACGGTCAACGGCGGCACGCTCGGCGACCTGCTGGCCGCCTGGGACCCGATGTCGCCCTCGGTCAGGCCCGAGGCGACGGAGCTGTGGCACGCCGCGCCCGGCAACGTCCGCACCGTCAAGCCCTACTCGCAGGACAACCGGTGGGACTCCCTCGACCTCGACCGCGCCGACGGGTGCGTGCGCGACCTAGAGCACGCCTACACCGCCGACGGCGGCCTCGCCGTGCTCTACGGCAACATCTCCCGCGACGGCGCCGTGGTGAAGACCGCCGGCGTCGACGAGTCGATCTGGAAGTTCACCGGGCCGGCCGTCGTGTTCGAGTCGCAGGAACAGGCGGTCGAGGGCATCCTCAACGACCGGGTCAAGGAGGGCGACGTGGTGATCGTCCGCTACGAAGGCCCCAAGGGCGGCCCCGGCATGCAGGAGATGCTCTACCCGACCTCGTTCCTCAAGGGCAAGGGCCTGGGCAAGGCGTGCGCGCTGATCACCGACGGCCGCTTCTCCGGCGGCACGTCCGGGCTGTCGATCGGCCACGCCTCACCCGAGGCGGCCGAGGGCGGCACGATCGCGCTCGTCGAGGACGGCGACATCGTCGAGATCGACATCCCCGCCCGCAAGCTGGAGCTGCACGTCCCCGAGGCCGAGCTGGCGGCCCGCCGCGAGCGGCTGCTGGCCGAGCTGGGCGGGTTCCGGCCGCGCGACCGCGACCGGCCGGTGAGCGCGGCGCTGCAGGCGTACGCGGCCATGACGACCTCGGCCTCCACCGGCGCCTCCCGCGACCTGTCGCAGCTGTCCAAGTGACCCTGTACGGCAGGCGACACTCCTGTCGCCTGCCGTACACACTTTCGAAAATGTCAGTGGCTTTACCTATGCTTGGGGTATGGCTGAAGTCGTGAAGCCCCAGACGCAACCGCTGACGACCGCCGAGATCGCCGCCCTCGCTCTGTCCCTGGCTCACCTGGGGTCGGGCCCGCAAGCCGTCACCGCCCGGCGCGGCCTGCAGCACGCCCTCGATCATCTCGACCTCGACGACGACGTCATCGCCGCCACCCTCGACACCCTCGTCGAGCCGCTGCCCGCCGAGGTGGCCGCGCGGGCCCGGCTCATCGCCGACGCCATCACCGGCCGCATGATGGTCCGCCTCCACTACCGCGACGCCGCCGGCACCGTCACCAGCCGCGAGGTCGAGCCGGTGACCTGCCTGGTCCACCGCGACTTCTGGTATCTCGTGGGAGTGTGCCGGATGCGCCGCGCGATCCGCGCCTTCCGCTTCGACCGCATCCTCGCCGTCGAGCCCACCCTCACCCCGTCCCGCCCCCACCTGGCCGACCGCTTCCTGCCGTTCCAGCGCCGCAAGCGCACCAGGGCCGCCTGACCTCCCCACGGGCGGCGTGCCCATCCCACCAGGCACGCCGCCCACCCTTGGGGATGTTCGCGGGGCCCAGTCTTCTACAAAATCACGGTGTCGATCCCCCTCCGGCCTCGGCGAAGCTGGTTAGGGTGCTTCTCGATCAAGCGGCGATGCTTGTTCACGCTCAGCACCGGGGATATCGTGCGCTCTCCATCAGTTGTCTCGCCTGCTGTCACCGCTTCCGACACACCCTGCCCTCGAAGATCCCAGACCGGCCCGCCGCGTATGGAAGGGGTCCGTGAGCGGCTGCGCCGCCTGGACCCCGGCATCCAGCACGGCATCCGGCGGGTGGCGACGCTGGTGCTGCTGTTCCCGCTGCTCCTGCTTCTCGGCCGCGCCATCCCGTCCCTGCTCCAGGCTCCGCTTCTGCTCGGCTACGGCTGCCTGGTGCTCACCTCCACGATCGTGATCTTCTATCTCGCCTACACCAGGTACGCCGACCCGGCCGTGCATCCGCCACGCGCGCACCGCCGCGGTCGCGACACAGACCTGTTCGTCCCGCTGCCGGCTCAGCCCACCGTCAGTTTCCTGGTCGCGGTGCGCAACGAGGAGTCGGGCATCGAGGCGTGCGTGCGGTCCATGGTGGCGGGAGACGCCGAGGGTGTGCAGGTCATCGTGGTGGACGACGCCTCCACCGACGGCACGCCGGACGTCCTGCGGGATCTCGCCCGCCGGTTGCCCATCGAGGTCCTCTTCCTGGAGGAGAACGTAGGCAAGAAACGGGCGCTCGTCCGCGGCATGGAACGTGCCACCGGCGACGTGGTCGCCTTCACCGACTCCGACTGCGTGCTGGCCGCGGACGCCCTGTCCCGCTGCGTCACCGCGCTCGTCCGGCACCCTGAACTGGGCGCGGTCAGTGGGCACACGCGCGCGCTCAACGCCGATCAGAGCATGCTCTCGCGTGCGCAGGACGTGTGGTACGAGGGCCAGTTCCGGGTGATCAAGGCGGCCGAGTCGGTCTTCGGCGCGGTCGTCTGCGTCTCCGGGCCGCTGGCCGTCTTCCGCCGGGACGCGATCTACAACTACCTTCCCGCCTGGGCCGAGGACCGTTTCCTCGGCGCGGAGTTCCGGTTCGCCACCGACAGGCAGCTCACCGGATACGTCCTCGGCCAGCGATACCGTGGGCGCGCGTTGAAGCGGCGACACGCCGATTCGCCGTTCGTGCGTGACGTCGACTACCCCGAGCTCGCCTGGCGCACGTCGTACGTCCGCTCGGCCCGTGTCTGGACCACGGTGCCCGCACGGTTCCGGCCGTTCCTGCGCCAGCAGATCCGATGGAAGAAGAGCTTCATCCGCAGCCTCTTCTTCACCGGCACGTTCATCTGGAGGCGCGGGGCGGGGGCCGCCGCCCTGTATTACGGGCATGTGCTGTGGGTGCTCGCCGCGCCGGTGCTCGTGCTCCGCCACCTGGTGTGGGAGCCGCTCAACGGCATGTGGCTGCTGACCTCGCTGTATCTGTCCGGAGTGGTGATCAAGGGATGCTTCTGGGGCCTGGCGTTCAAGTTCGGTGAGGGCGGCTCATCGCGCTGGCGTTATCGGCTGGTGATGAGCCTGCTGTCCTCGGTGCTGCTGTCGTGGCTGCTGCCGTATGCCGCCGTGACGATCCGGCGCAGGATCTGGTTCCGGGGCGCCTCGTGAAGCGGCTGCTCGGCGCCGTCGCCGGGGTGATGCTCGCCATGGCGATCGGCGCACTGTACGTGTTCGTGCTCAGCCGGGGAGGGTGGTCGCCATGGCAGAGCCTGTGACCGGACGCGGCGCCGCCGTGCGGGTGGTCAGGGGGAGCCTCACGCTCTTGGCGCTGGCGGCGTTGGCCGCGCCCTTCGTGGTGTCCTGGCGGCTGCACGAGCATCTGAGGTCGGTCGCCGAACAGGAGACCACCAGCCCCGTCCCGCTCCCGGCCGACGTGGTGGCCGGCTGGCGCGGCCTGACCGCCGGCCTGCCTGACCGCGCCGCGCCGGTCGTCCTCACCTACCACGACATCCGTCCCGGCGACGGCGGCCCGTACACCGTGACGCCGCGGCAGTTCGAGTCGCACATGAGCGCCTTGCGCGCGGCGGGATACGACACGCTGTCGGCGGCGGAGCTGGCCGCGTACGCGCGAGGCGGGCCGGTGCCTCGACGTTCGGTCGTGATCACGTTCGACGACGGGGCGCGCGGCCTGTGGATCCACGGCGACGCGATCCTGGCCCGTCACGGCATGCGGGCCTCGGCGTTCCTCATCACCGGCCTGGTGGGCCGCAGTCCGTACTACCTGTCCTGGGAGGAGGTCTCCCGGATGGCGGCATCGGGACGGTGGGACTTCCAGAGTCACACCCACGACCTGCACGCCCGGGTTGTGACCGGGCCCGGCGGGCGGACCGGATCGCCGCTGACCAACCGGGTCTACTCCGCCGCGGCCGGCGAGTGGGAGAGCCTCGCCCGCTATCAAGCGCGCATCCGAGCCGATTTCGCGGCGATGTTCCGCGCGTTCCACCAGCATGGGCTGCCCCGGCCGGTCCTGTTCTCCTACCCTTTCTCCGACTCCGGCGACGCGGCCATGGGAGCCCATGGCATGGAGCCGCGCGAGGCTCGGTTCTCGGTCAGCCCCGGGGCGGGGATCTCCACCGAAACGCCCACGCCAGAGGCGGAACGGCACGCGTCCGCCTTCGCCGACCGTGTGATCAAAGACTCGTATGCGCTGGCGATGAGCAACCACGCCTCGCGTCCGATGCCGCCCAGCCGCAGATCCTCGGTGGCGCAGGAGTACGAGCGGCTGGAGGTCCGGGCGGACACGACGGCCGACGTCCTGATGCGCGAGGTGGTGCGGCGCACCGAGATCCCGCCCCGCGGGACGCCGCTGGAAGACCACGAGCGGTGGACGTCCGTCAGTGGAGAACCCGTGGGGCCGGGCGACTTCCCGTTGACCGGCAGGCGCTCGCCAGCGGGCCGCGACACCTTCAGATACGCCGCCTACGCCCCCTACGGCTCGGCGGACTGGGACCACTACGCCGTGGACGTGCGGGTGTCCCGGCTTGCCGCGAACACGAACACCGCCGGCCTTTACGCCCGCGTCGGCGGGCGAGCGCCGGTGGCGATCCGGCTGTCCGCCCACACGGCCCAGCTCATCCGCGGCCGGAGCGGGGGGCGCGTCCTCGACGAGCAGCCGCTCGCACCCGGTGCCGCCCACCACGTGCTGCTCACGGTGCGAGGAAGCAGGATCGTCGCGCTGGTCGACGGAACGGTCCGGCTCAGCGCGCCGAGCCGCCACCGCGTCGGCGACACCGGCGGCATCGCGCTGTCGATCGTTCGCGACCGCGCCGACCGGCGCTGGCCGGTCTTCACCGGCCTGCGCGTGACTCCGAGGGGAAACCTGGCGGCATCCGCCGAGAGCTAGCCGCAGCAACCGCCGCCGCAGCAGCCACCGCCCGAGGCAGAGGGCGGGGTGGCGGCGGAGCCGGTCATGGCGACGGTGGAGAGCAGTTTGACCGTGTCGTCGTGGCCCTCCGGGCAGGCGGCCGGGTCGCTGGACGCCGACATCGGCCGGGACACCTCGAACGTGGAGCCGCAGGCGCGGCAGCGGTAGTCGTAACGCGGCATGCCATCAGAGTAGCCCGGAACGCCCTCAGGGCTGGAAAGTCACCCGGGCGTAGCCTGCCGGTTCGGTGAAGAGCACGAGCCGGCCCCGCACCTGGGAGTAGCCCGAAGGGCACGCGGGCCCGGCACGAGGTGCCGGGCCCGGGTCAGGCAGCCGCTTCAAGGTAGGGCGCCCATTGGGGGTCGCCGACGAGCGAGGCGCCGATCAACCGCCAGTGAGCGCCCCGTGGCACGGACGGGGCGACACTCAGGGTCCACCCCAGCTCCTCCAGGTACTTGTCGGCCTTCCTGTGGTTGCACGGCGAGCACGAGGCGACGCAGTTCTCCCACGTGTGGGCGCCGCCCCTGGAGCGGGGGACGACGTGGTCGATGGTCTCGGCCCGCTGCCCGCAGTAGGCGCACCGGTAGTCGTCGCGCCGCATGAGGGCGGCTCTGGTCAGGGGGATACGGGATCGGTACGGGATGCGGACGTATCTCCTGAGCCGGATGACCGACGGCACGTCGAGCGTCCGGCTGGTGGAGCGCAGCACGGCTCCGCGGCCGTCACGGTGGATGATGTCGGCCTTCTCCCGCAGCACGAGCACGATGGCGCGGTGCAGGGAAAGCGTGGTCAGGGGCTCGTAGGTGGCGTTGAGCAGCAGGACTTGGCGCATCATCGGGCCTCTCCCCGCCGCACCCAATTCGAAGGAGACATGCCGTGGCATGTCCCGGCTATTCGCCCCTCCTGGGGCTTCGGCACAACCATCACGTGGACCTCCGCCGGACGGCCCAGCGGATGGACACCACGGCACCGTCCTGTCAGCAAGTCTGGCGTTCACCGCAGCGTCCCCGCCACCCCTTAACGTCCGGCCCGGAATGACCAGAGGGACGCACGTTACGGTTTATTCCCGTATCACCAGGCCTTTACGCCAACCTCCGGGCCTCGTGCTTTGCCGTAGGGTTCGAGCATGACGCGAGAGTCCTATCCGGCGGCGCCACGCGAGGAAACCGCCGACGTCCTGCACGGCATCACCGTTCCCGACCCGTACCGCTGGCTGGAGGATCCCGAGAGCCCGGAGACGGAGCGGTGGCTGGTCGCGCAGGCCGAGCTGTTCAAGCGGGAGAGCGAGCCGCAGCGGTTCAAGTCGCGGATCGCCGAGCTGCTGAAGTCGGGGTCGGTGGGCGCGCCCGCGTGGCGCGGCGACCGCTACTTCTTCAGCCGCCGCACGCCGGAGCAGGAGCACGCGGTCTACTACGTGGTGGAGCCCGACGGGGCCGGCGGCACCGAGCGGGCGCTGGTCGACCCGATGGCGCTCGACCCGTCGGGGCTGACGACGCTGGACGCGGTGCAGCCCGACAAGGAAGGGCGGCTGCTGGCCTACCAGATCTCGGTGGGCGGCGACGAGGAGTCGGTGCTCTACGTGATCGACGTGGCGACGGGAACGCGGATCGAGGGGCCGATCGACCGCTGCCGCTACTCGCCCATCGCGTGGCTGCCGGGCGGCGAGGCTTTCTACTACGTACGCAGGCTGCCGAGCACGGAAGTGCCCGAGGACGAGCGTCAGTTCCACCGCCGCGTCTATCTGCACCGGGTCGGCACGTCCACCGAGGACGACGTGATGATCTTCGGTGACGGCATGAAGATGACCAACTACTACGGCGTGTCGGTGTCGCGCGACGGCCGCTGGCTGCAGATCTCGGCCAGCGAGGGCACCGCCCCGCGCAACGACCTGTGGGTCGCCGACCTGACCGCCTCCCCCGCCGACCGGCCGGAGCTGCGGGTGGTGCAGGAGGGCGTCGACGCGCAGACCGGGCTGGTGTTCGGCCGCGACGGCAGGCTGTACGTCCACACCGACCGTGACGCGCCCCGGGCCCGGGTGTGCGTCACCGACCCGTCCCGGCCGGAGTTCGAGGCGTGGCGCGACCTGATCCCGCAGGACCCGGAGGCGGTGCTGTCCGACTTCGCGATCCTCGACGACCTCGACAGCCCGGTGATGCTGGTGGGCTGGACCCGCCACGCGATCAGCGAGATCACCGTGCACGACCTGGCGACGGGCGAGCGGATCGGCCAGGTGCCGACGCCCGGCCTGGGCAGCATCGGCGGCATCTCGGAGCGGCCGGAGGGCGGCCACGAGGCGTGGTTCGGCTACACCGACAACACCACCCCGCCGACCATCCAGCGCTATGACGCGCGCACGGGCGAGACCACGCTCTGGGCGGCCTCGCCGGGCGCGGTGGACGTGCCGGAGGTGCGCACCGAACAGGTGGTATACCGCTCCGGCGACGGCACCGACGTGCGCATGCTCATCATCTCGCCGGCCTCCGGCGAGGGCCCGCGCCCGACGATCCTCTACGGGTACGGCGGGTTCGGCATCTCGATGACCCCCGGCTACTCGGCGTCGATCCTGAGCTGGGTCGAGGCGGGCGGCGTGTACGCGATCGCCAACCTGCGCGGCGGCGGCGAGGAGGGCGAGGACTGGCACCGGGCGGGCATGCTCGCCCACAAGCAGAACGTGTTCGACGACTTCCACGCGGCGGCCGAGCACCTCATCGAGACCGGGGTGACCACGGCCGGGCAGCTCGGCATCTCGGGCGGCTCCAACGGCGGCCTGCTGGTGGGCGCGGCGCTCACCCAGCGCCCCGACCTCTACCGGGCCGTGGTGTGCTCGGCGCCGCTGCTCGACATGATCCGTTACGAGAAGTTCGGGCTGGGCGCGACCTGGAACGTCGAGTACGGTTCGGCCGACGATCCCGAGCAGTTCGGCTGGCTGCGCTCCTACTCGCCCTACCACCACGTCGAGGAGGGGGTGCGCTACCCCGCGACGCTGTTCACGGTGTTCCAGTCCGACACGCGGGTGCATCCGCTGCACGCGTGGAAGATGTGCGCCGCGCTGCAGCACGCCACCGCCGGCGACGGGCCGATCCTGCTGCGCAACGAGACCGAGGTGGGCCACGGCGCCCGCTCGATCAGCCGGACCGTCGACCTGTCGGCGGACACGCTCACGTTCATGGCCAGGCAGCTCGGCCTATAGTCGAAAGCATGAGCGAGCGGGGGCTGACCATGACCGGGTCGGCCCCCGGTCCTGCCCTGCGGCCCTACGTCCACCGCCTGGCCGCCTACCGCGAAGACCACGGCGAGCCGTTGACCCGGGCCGAGGCGGCGGTCACCGGCGGAGTGCTGATCCTGGGGTTCGCCGCGCCGATGGAGGTGGACGGCGAGCGGCTGACCTCGTTCGGGGCGGGGCCGTCCGACCGGTTCACGCTCACCCGGATGACCAGGCCGACCGAGGGGGTCGAGGTCGCTCTGACCCCGTTCGGGGCCAGGCGGCTGTTCGGGATGCCGCTGCGGCTCCTGGTCAACCTGGCGGTGCCGGCGGAGGAGCTGCTCGGCCCGTGGGCGGCGGAGGCGGCCGGTCGGCTGGCCGCGGCGCCGTCCGCGCCTGAACGGCTGGCGCTGGCCGAGCGGCTGCTCACCGAGCGGTTCGCCGCCGGGCCCGAGCCCGATCCCGAGGTGCGGTGGGCGTGGGCGCGGCTGCTGGAGTCGGGCGGCGCGGTCCCGGTGGCGTCGCTGGCCGTGTCGCTGGAGCGCAGCCACCGCCACCTGGTGTCCCGCTTCCGCGACCAGGTCGGGCTGACGCCGAAGGCGGCGGCGCGGGTGATCCGCTTCCACCGGGCGGCGGCGCTGCTGCGCTCGGGCAGCGCGATCGCCGAGGCGGCGGCCGCGTGCGGCTTCTACGACCAGGCCCACATGAACCGCGAGTTCCGCACGCTCGCGGCGGTCACGCCCGGTCAGATTTCTCCAAGACCCCAGGCCGGCGGCCGTCCGACACTGGGCCCATGAAGGTTTACGCACTCGCCCGCTACCACGACTGCGCGGCCGCGGTCGACTTCCTCACCGGCGCCTTCGGCTTCGAGGTGCGCGAGGTGTCCAAGAACGACGAAGGCGTGGTCAGCCATGCCGAACTCCTGGTCGGCGACGACGTCATCATGCTCGGCCTGGGCAGCCCGGGCGGCCCGGGCGTCTACATCGCGGTCGACGACGCCGACGCCCACCACGACCGTGCCAGGAAGGCCGGCGCCCGGATCACCATGGAGCTGGTGGACCAGCCGTACGGGTCGCGCGAGTACGCCGCCGCGGACCCGGAGGGCAACATCTGGTTCTTCGGCACCTATCGCCCGTGATCCGGCCCGGGGCAGTGATCACGCATGCGCGTGCTCACCATGAACCTCCGGGCCCGCCACGGCGGCGGGGGACTTCGACGCCACGCCCGAGTCGGCGAGGAGTACGTGCTGGTGCGCTGCGGGCCGCACGGCCCGCAGCTGCGGCTGGAGGCGTATTTCCGGGAGTTCGACCGGTGTGGGCGAGCGATCACTCCGGGGTGGTGGCCGGCTTCGGGAGGATGCCGTAGACCCGTGAGATCAGGTGGTCGGCGTTGCGTACCGTCCTCTGAAGTAGTGGCGCAGCACCCGGTGCCAGGGGTTGGCGCGGACGTCCAGCAGGGCGGCGACGCCGAGGCAGTACTTGCTGACGCTCACCGGGCGGACGCCCAGGCGGCGCAGCACGCGGTCGGCGGCGGCGTCGCCGTCGGCGGACTTCGACTCCAGCAGGACCCGGTCGCGCCGGGCCGGGAGCGCGCGCCGGCCGTCGTGGCAGACGAGGCCGCTGTCGCAGGTCAGCCGCGCGGCCCCGGACCGGTCGACCAGCGTGACCCGGCGGTAGTCGGTGGACAGCACCGGACCGAGCGACGCCGGGCGGGGCAGCCGCAGGCCGGTGGCCAGGGTGGTCGACAGGTAGTCGAGCGCCTCGGGGGTGAGCGCGTGCGCGGGCGCGCCGTCGTACGGGACGCGGTGCTTGTCGGTGCCGCCGCCCGCGCCCTTCAGCTTCACTTCCAGCCAGCGCCCGCCGCCGTCCAGGTACGTCCGCGTACGGATCTTGAAGCGGCGGCGGCGCTGCTGGCGGTGCTGACGGAACGTGAGCAGGTCCGGCGTGTCGAAGTAGGTGGAGGTGTAGCGGAACTGTCGCCGCCCGCCGATCTCCAGCACCTCGAACCGGTCCCCCAACTCTCCGGCCAGGCGGGTCATGACCGAGGCGGGCACCAGATACTTGTGGTCCACCCGGGTCATCAGCTTGGCGCGGGCGCTGACCTCCTCCAGCGTGACCGGGTCGAGGCCGGCCGCCACCCCGGCGAGCAGGACTCCCGCGTCGGGCCACTCGGTCATCGCCACGCCTCCGCCCGCCGCTCCGCCGGGACCTCGTAGCGGACGTCCACCACGGTGACGTCCCGTACATAGTCGACCTGGCTCACCACGCACTGCAGCACCCGCCCGCCGAGCCGGCTCTCCAGGTCGGCGCGGAGCAGCGCGGGGTCGGTGTGCACCACGTCCAGCGTCACCAGCTGCTGATGGGTACGGCCCAGCAGGCGGGGATGGTCGGCCACGTACATCACCGCCAGCAGCACCACGTCGAGGAAGAGCGCGGTCAGCGGCCAGCTCGCGGCGATGCCGTTGACCAGGCCGAGCGCGATGGCGACGAAGTAGTATGCGATCTCCTGCTGGGTGATCTCCGAGGAGCGGAGCCGGATGATGGCCAGCACGCCGAACAGGCCGAAGCCGACCGCCAGGTCCACCCGCTGGACCAGCATGAGCGAAACCACGGCGAAGATGCCCGTGTTCAGCGCCACGTAGGCGAAGAGCAGGTCGCGCCGGTGGTGGCGGCGGTAGTACAGGCCGTACGCGAGCGTGATGATCGCGGCCAGGTCCATCGCGAGGGCGAGGAGCGTGGTCGGTCTCAAGAGGTCCTCCCGGGTCTTTCGCTGTCATGAACAGCGTCTCGCCCGGCGGTGAAGCGCCTGTGAGCCGATCGTGAGGACGTTCTCATCGAAGAAGTGCCGCCGGGGGCCCGGCGGCACTTCCGTTGTCAGCGGGCGAACACCACGACGTTGTCGCGGTAGCTGCGGCGGGCGCGGTCGAACGTGCCGCCGCAGGTGATGAGGCGGAGCTGGGCGCCCTCGCCCGAGTTGTACACCTCGTCGGGCACGCGGTCCTTGGGGTAGCGGGCCAGGCGTGACACGGTGAAGGTGACGGTGCTGCCGTCCGCCCTGTCCACGTGCACGCGGGCGCCCTTGCGCAGGTCGCGCAGGCGGAAGAACACGGCGGGGCCCGTCCTGGAGTCGACGTGGCCGGCGATGACGGCCACTCCCCGTTCCCCGGGCTCGGGGCCGCCCTCGTGCCATCCCACCCGGTCGAACGGCTCGGGTGCGATCAGGCGGCCCGCCTTGTCGAGCTTGAGCGGGATCACCTTGGTCGAGACGCCGATGGACGGGATCCGCAACCGCACGGGGTTCGCCGCCTGCGGGACGACCGCACCGGCCAGGGCACCCGCCACCTGTGGGGCAGCCGCACCGGCCAGGGCACCCGCCGCTCGCGGGGCGCCGGGGGCGCACGCGACCGTCGCAACGAGAGCACCCGCCACCAGGGCGAGACTCCGGCGCCGCACGCTCACCGCCTGACCAGCCTGCGGCCGGCCCACGCGCCACCGGCGATCAGCACCGCTCCCACGCCCGAGGCGAGCGCGAGCGGCAACGCCGCCCCCTCCTCCCCACCCATCAGCAGCGCCGCCCCACCGGCCCCGGTCTCGACCCCACCAGTCGGCCGATCGTCGTCATCGTCGGCCGCCCCACCTGCGCCCGTGTCCACTCCGCCCTGCGGACGATCGTCATCGTCGTCGGCCACGCCACCGACCCCGGTCTCCACCCCGCCCTGCGGACGATCGTCGTCATCGTCGGCCACGCCACCGACCCCGGTCTCCACCCCGCCCTGCGGACGATCGTCATCGTCGTCGGCCGTCCCACCGACCCCTGTCTCCACCCCGCCCCTCGGGCGGTCGTCGTCATCGTCGGCGGTCGTTATGACGGTTGACGGGGTGGTGGCGGTCGCCGGGGTGGCGAGGGTGGTGGCGGTGACGCCCATGCCCAGCACGATCCCGATGGCCGCGAGCGCGCGCCGCAGTTCCTGGCTCATCTCGTCCTCCTGGATTCCTCCGCACTTCCCGTGCGGACGACTCCAAGCCTGGGATCCACCGGTTGGCCCCCCGTGAGCACGTGATGAGAGTCCCTTCACCTAGGGGCGCCCTCGGCCTTCAGCCGGTAGCCGGTCCCCCGTACCGTCTCGATGCGGTCGGCGCCGAGCTTGCGGCGCAGGTAGCGCACGTACACGTCCACCACGTTCGAGCCCGGGTCGAAGTCGAACCCCCACACGTGGCTGAGCAGTTGCTCCCGCGTCAGCACCTGGTCGGGATGGCGGCAGAACACCTCCGCGAGCGCGAACTCCCGCGTCGACAGATCCACCGACCGCTCCCCCACGTACGCGCGCCGGGTCCGCAGGTCGAGCGCGAGGTCGGCGACCCGCAGCACGGTCACCTCGGGGCTGCGGTCGGCGCGCAGCCGCAGCCGCACCCGGGCCAGCAGCTCCTCGAAGGCGAACGGCTTGGCGATGTAGTCGTCGGCCCCGCCCTCCAGCCCCGCCACCTTGTCGGTGACGCTGTCACGGGCCGTCAGGATGATCACGGGGATGCCGACCTTGGACTCCCTGAGCCGCCGCAGCACCGTGAACCCGTCGCTCAGCGGCAGCCCGATGTCCAGGATGAGCAGGTCGAAAGCGCCGCTTCCCGCCATGTCGTAGGCGGCCAGGCCGTCGCTGACCACGGCGGTGACGAAGCCGTTGCCGCGCAGCCCTTTCTCCACGAAGGAGGCGATCCGCGCCTCGTCCTCGGCGATCAGGATCCGGTTCACCGCAACTCCCGCATCGGAATGGTCATCACGAAGCACGCCCCGCCTCCGGGGGCGTCCTCCACCTGGACGGTGCCGCCGTGGGCCTCGGCGATGGACCTGACGATGGCCAGGCCGAGCCCGGCGCCCTCGTGCGTACCGGAACGCTCGCCGGCGCGCATGAACCGCCGGAAGATCCGCTCCCGGTCGGCCGGCGGCACTCCCGGCCCGTCGTCGCGCACCCACAGCCGTACGAAGCCGTCCTGGACGGCGGAGCCGACGGCGATCTGGCCGTCGTCGGCGGTGTGGCGCACGGCGTTGGCCGCGAGCTGCATGAGCGCCTGTGTGAGCCGCTGCCGGTCGGCGGGAATGCGCGCCTCGGCGACCTCGTCGACCCGCCAGCGCCGTTCGCCGAGCGCCCGCGCCTTGGCGACGACGCTGACGGTCAGGTCGGCCAGCTCGACCTCGTCGATGTCGAGGAAGCCGGGCTGTTCGGCCTTGGCGAGCGTGAGCAGGTCGTCGACCATGCGGTTCATCCGGTCCAGCTCGTCGGTGACCAGGGCGAGGGTCTCGGCCCTGTCGTCGGGGTCGTCGCCCATCAGCTCCAGGTGGCCGCGGATCACCGTGATGGGGGTGCGCAGCTCGTGACCGGCGTCGTCGACGAAGTCCCGCTGCACGGCGAAGGCGTGCTCCAGCCGGTCGAGCATCCGGTTGAAGGTGCCGGCCAGCTCGGACACGTCGTCGTCGCCCGGCACGTCGAGCCGTCTGGTGAGGTCGGAGGAGCCGCTGATCCGTTCGGCGGTCTGCCCCACCAGCCGGATCGGCGCCAGCACCCGCCCCGCCACGAACCAACCGGCCGCGCCGGCCAGCGCGAGTGCGGCCAGCGAGGCGAGGGCGAGCACGCGGATGGCGTTCAGCACCTCCTCGCGGTAGTGGTCGTAGAAGACGGCGATGACCAGCTGGCCCCGGCGGGCGTCGCCGTTCACCTGGACCGGGATGACGGCGTAGCGGACGGTGCCGGCGGCGCTCTCGGTCTCGCCGCTCGCCGGCTCGGTGACCTGCCCCAGACGCGCCACCAGCGCGTCGTCGGTGTCGAGCCGGGCCAGCGGCGGAATCCCGGTGATCTTGTGCGGCCGGTCGTCGAGGATCGTGAAGAACGTCTCCCATTCGTCGGGCGGGTTGTAGGAGAGGTATCCGCTGAGCAGGGTGTCCACGTCCCGGACGTCGACGGCGGTCGCGGCGTAGCGGCGCAGCTTCTCCGCCTCGTTGCCGAACTCGGCGTCGATCCGGTCGTCGATCAGGCGGTCGAGGATCGCCCAGGTCGCGAAGATCGCGATGAACAGGGCGAGGGAGACGACCGCGAGCATCCAGCCGACGATCCGGCCGCGCGCGGTCACCCGCATGCCGGCGAGCCGTCAGTCGTCGTCATCGTCATCATCGTCGTCGTCATCGTCGTCGCCGCCCGGCCTGGGTGACGGGGGCCTGACGGGCTCGGCCTTCGTCTCGCGCGGCGACGGAGACGCTGACGGCGTCTTCTCGGCGGTGGCGGGCGTGGCCGTCTCAGCGGCGGCGGACGTCTCGGTCCCGGCGTCCGGCGTCGCGGCGCCGTCCCCGGTCTCCGTGGCCCCCGGCGGCTCGTTCGAGACCACGACGGGCCCGCCGAGCTCGGGGCCGCCGGCCGCGACCCGCATGAACCCGATCGTCACGGCCACGGCCACGAGCAGCCCGGCCAGGATGGCGAGGAGAGGTGCTCGGCTCTTCATACGCTCCAGCATGCCGGGACATGAGGAGAGAGACCTGAGTCTGAGATGAGAGAACTCTCATCTGACGTGGTCAGCCGGGCAGCGTCTCCCCGCCGATCGGGGCCAGCACCTCGCCCGTGTAGTACGACGACATCAGGTCCGAGGCGAAGAACACGTACGAAGGAGCGATCTCGTCGGGGTCGGCCGCCCGCTTCATCGGCACCTGCTTGCCGAACTGCTCGACCTTCTCCTCGGGGAAGGTGGCGGGGATGAGCGGTGTCCAGACCGGCCCAGGCGCCACCGCGTTGACCCTGATGCCCCGGTCGACCAGGTTCTGCGCCATCGCGTAGGTGAAGGCGTTGATCGCGCCCTTCGTCGCGGAGTAGTCGAGGAGTGTCTTGTTGCCGCGCAGGCCGTTGATCGAGGAGGTGTTGACGATGGCCGAGCCCTCCCCGAGGTGGGGCAGCGCGGCCTTGGTGACGCGGTAGTAGCTGTGGATGTTGACCGCGAACGTGTGCTCCCACTGCTCGTCGGTCAGCTCCTCCAGCGAGTCGACCGGCTGCTGGTAGGCGACGTTGTTCACGACGACGTCCAGGCCGCCCAGCTCGGAGACGGCGCGCTCGACGACCTGGACGCAGTGGTCGCGGTCCGCCAGGTCGCCGGGGAGCAGCACGCAGCGCCGCCCTTCGGCCTCCACCAGCTTCCTGGTGTGGTCGGCGTCGTCGTGCTCGCTCAGGTAGGCGATCGCGACGTCGGCGCCCTCCTTGGCGAAGGCGACGGAGACGGCGCGGCCGATGCCGGAGTCGCCGCCGGTGACGAGCGCCCGTTTGCCGGACAGCAGGCCCCGGCCCTCGTAGCGGCGCATCTCGTCGCGTGGTTCCGGAGCCATCTCGCCGGTGCCGCCCGGGTACTGCTGGGTCTGCGGCGGTGGTGTGGAGTTCGGTTCTTCAGGCATGTCCAGCGCGTGCCCCGGCTGGGGCACGGCTAACACCGGGGTCAGCGGGGGAACACGATGGTCTTGTGGCCGTCGAGCAGGACCCGCTGCTCGGTGTGCCATTTGACCGCCCTGGCCAGGGTCAGGCTCTCGACGTCGCGCCCGATGGCGGCGAGATCTTCGGGTGAGTGGCTGTGGTTGACCCGGGCGACCTCCTGCTCGATGATCGGCCCCTCGTCGAGGTGGGACGTCACGTAGTGGGCGGTCGCGCCGATCAGCTTGACGCCGCGGTCGTGGGCCTGGTGGTAGGGCTTGGCGCCCTTGAAGGACGGCAGGAACGAGTGGTGGATGTTGATCGCCCGCCCGCTCAGCTTCGCGCACAGCTCCTCGGACAGCACCTGCATGTAGCGGGCCAGCACGACCAGGTCGACCTGGTAGCGCTCGACCAGCGCCAGCACCTCGGCCTCCTGCTTCGGCTTGGTCTCGGGCGTGACCGGCAGGTGGTGGTAGTCGATGCCGTGGGACTGGGTGAGCGGGCGCAGGTCGGGATGGTTGGACACGACCGCGACGACCTCGAGGTCGAGCGCGCCGCTGCGGACGCGGTAGAGCAGGTCGTTGAGGCAGTGGTCGAACCGGCTCACCATGATGAGCACCTTGGGCTTCCTCGCCAGGTCGCGGAGCTGGAACTCCATGCGGAGGTCCGAAGCCAGGGCGGCGAAGGCGGCCCGCACCTCGTCCTCGCCGACCGGCGAGGTGAACTGCACCCGCATGAAGAACCGCTCGCTCTCGCGGTCACCGAACTGCTGGCTCTCGGTGATGTTGCAGCCGTGCCTGGACAGCAGGCTCGACACGGCGGCCACGACTCCGGGCCGGTCGGGACAGGACAACGTGAGGACGTACTCGGCAACGCTCATGGATCGCTCTCGGTGAGGTCTGCGCGACTGAATCCATCGAGGTTACCGCCCCCGGGAAGCGCGGTCTCCCCTGCCTTATGCGCCCGATCTTGGGTAGATATCCGCTATACACAGCTTTTGCAGGAGGTTGCCCATGCCCGCAGACGTCGTCGTGCTCGTCGCGGTCGCAGGGCTGTTCGCGATCGTGTCCGGCATGAACGACGGCGGGGCGCTCCTGGCGACCGGGCTCAAGCTGCCGGCGATGCGACCGGCGACCGGGATCCTCGCCATGGTCGTGGTGATCGCGCTGGTTCCGCTGGCCACCCACCAGGTGGCGCTGACGTTCGTGAACCGGCTGGCCTCCTTCGACGGGCCCGGCGGGCGGGCGGCGACCTCGATCGCCGTACTGAGCGCGATGGCCGTGGTCACCTTCCTGACCATGAAGGGCCGCCCGACCAGCCTCACGCTGGCCCTCGTCGGCGGGCTCACCGGGGCGGGCCTGGGCTGGGGCCTGCCCGTCTCGGGGCCGTACGTGGCGCTGGTGCTGGCCTTCGGCCTGGCCGCGCCGATCGTGGGCGGCCTGGTGGCGTGGGCGGTGACGACGCTGGTGGTGCGGTTCGCCAGCGCCGACCGGCTGAGCGGCCTGCACCGCGCCGGGTTCGTGGTGCAGATCGTCGCGTACGCTGCCAACGACGGACAGAAGATGCTCGCCATCTTCATGATCGCGCTGAGCTTCTCCGACGCGCCGCTGCCGTACACGACCCTGACGGCCGTGCTGTTCGGGCTCGGAGCGATGTACGGGCTCCCGAAGGCGGGCCGCACGCTCAGCCGCGAGATCATCGCCTTCCGCCCGCTGCACGGCGTGGCGGCGGAGCTGTCGGCAGGGTCTGCCGTGCTCGGCTGCTCCGCCGTGGGCATGCCGGTCAGCATGACGCAGGCGATCGCCGGCGGGCTGATCGGCGCGGGGGTGGTGCGCGGCAGCGGCCGGGTCCGCTGGTACGCGGCCGTGAAGATCGTGGTCGCCTGGCTGCTGACGCTGCCGGCCAGCGGCGTGCTGGGCGCGGTGGCGGCCTACGCCGGAAAGGGAGTGATGATGTGAAGGGCGGCAGGCTGGTGAGGCGGCTGCGCAGGATCCGTGACCTGCTGACGGGGCACATGGACACCGCGCTGTCGGACGCGCTGCTCGGGCAGCTGAAGGCCACCAAGGAGGGCGCGTGGCTGGCCATGGCGATGATCGGCGGCGAGGTGGGCAGGACGGGCGCGCACGAGCAGATGCGCACCATCGAGCACCTCGGCGACGAGGAGCGCCGCCAGCTCGTCGAGGAGCTGGAGTCGGCCCTGATCACGCCCATCGACCGGGAGGACCTGTTCAGGCTGTCGCGCTCGATCGACGACGTGCTGGACTCGCTGCGCGACTTCGTCCGCGAGTCGCACCTCTATCGCGTGCCCGACCAGATCCGCTTCACCCCGCTGCTCGACCAGGTGATCGTCGGCATCGACGCGCTGGAGACCGCCGTCCGCGACCTCGTCTCCAGCCCGTCGGCCGTGCCGCACGACGCGCTGGAGGCCAAGAAGGCCGGCAGCGCGATCCGGCGGATGTACCAGTATGAGATCTCGCGCATCTTCTCCGGCGAGCTCACGAACGACCGCATGAAGGAGCGCGAGCTCGTGCGCCGTCTGGAGATCGTGGGCATCGCCATCGGCGAGGCGGCCGACGCGATCGCCGACGGCGCGATGAAACGCTGAGTCATGCCGGGCCGCCCGGCGCCCACGCTCCCCGGACCGTCTTCAGGACGTCACAGGTCCCTCACCGCAGGCCGAGCGCGGGGGCGAGGAGCTCCAGCTGGCGCAGGGCGTCGTCGAGGTCGGGGCCGCCGGGCGACAGCGGCTGGATCGCCACGTGGTCGGCGCCCGCGCCGAGGTGCGCCCGCACCCGCTCGGCCACCGCGTCCGGGCTCCCCCAGCCCACGATCGCGTCCACCAGCCGGTCGCTGCCGCCGCCGGCGAAGTCGTCGTCGGTGTAGCCGAGATCGCGCAGGTTGTTGAGGTAGTTGGGCAGGGAGAGGTAGACGGACATGTGGTCGCGGGCGATCTCGCGGGCCCGCGTCGGATCGGTCTCGACGAGCACCGCCTGCTCGGGCATGAGCAGCTTGCCCGGCCCCAGGATCTCCCTGGCCCGCTCGCTGTGCTCGGGCGGCACGAAGTAGGGGTGGGCGCCGTCGGCGCGGTCTCTGGCCAGCTCCAGCATGCCGGGGCGGAGCGCGGCGAGCAGCCGGGGCGCGTCGACCTCCCGGTGGTGCTTCGCCGTCTCGTCCATGCCGTCCAGATAGCGGCGCATCGCGGTGAGCGGCTTGGCGTAGTCGTGGCCGCGCGCGTTGACCAGCGGCGCGTGGCTGACGCCGAGCCCGGCGATGAAGCGGCCGGGGAAGGCTTCGCCCAGCGCGAACCTGCTGCCCGCCATGGCCGCCGCGTCGCGTGACCAGATGCTGGCGATGCCGGTGCCGACGGCGATCCGGCGGGTGGCCGCCAGGAGGATCGCCGCGGACACGAGCGGGTCCTTGCTGCCTGGGCCCTCGCCCACCCAGACGGACCCGTACCCGAGCTCCTCGGCCCGGGCGGCCGCCCGGCCGCCGGTCTCGCCCGGCGCGTTGCCGAAGAGGGGATGCCAGACCCCGACATGTCCGATGTTCACCGCGCGCTCCTCGCGACTAAGATGTTCGATCGAGATGGAACACTACACCGACGTTCGATCCCCATCGAACACGACACGCGGCCCCGTCCACGTCTCCCCCGCCGAGGCGACCCTCCAGGCCGCCCTCGACGCGCTCGGCGACCCCGTCCGCCGTCGCATCGTCCGCGAGCTGGCCGGGGTGCCCGACTGGAGCCGCGCCTGCGCCGCCTTCCACCACCTGCCGGTCGCCAAGTCCACGCTCAGCCACCACTTCGCGGTGCTGCGCGGCGTGGGGCTGCTGGAGCAGCGCGAACAGGGCGCGCGCCGGCTCAACCGGCTGCGCCGGCCCGAGTTCGACGCCCGCTTCCCCGGCCTCCTGGCCCTGGTCCTCGACGAGGACGAGACGTGACGGCCGTCAGCGCCCGCCCGGCCGCCAGGGTCGTCTGCCTCGACCGCGACGGCAGGGTGCTGCTGCTCCACTGGCACGACAAGGTCAGCGGCGCCGACCTGTGGGAGCCGCCGGGCGGCGGCCTCGACCCCGGCGAGACGCCCCTGCAGGCCGCCCGACGCGAGCTGACCGAAGAGACGGGCCTGCCGGGCTCGGCCGTCGAGGACCGCTGGGTCGCCGTCGACCGCGACTTCCCGTGGCTGGGCGTACGTTACGTCAAGAGCGAGCGGTTCTACCTCGCCCGCTTCCCCGAGGCCCGCCCGCCGGTGGACCCCGGCGAGCTCACGGAGGAGGAGCGCGAGGCCTACCTGGGCTGCGTCTGGGCGGAAGACCTGCCGGACAGCGTGCAACCGCCGAACCTGGCGGAGGTGATCGGCGAGCTCACCGGCGTCCGGCCCCGCTGAGGGCCCACAGCTCACCGCCGGCACGGGTTCGGGCGGTGCGACCGTCCGGACGGTCACGCCTGGTAGCCCAGTTCGGTCAGCGACATGGTCAGGAGCGAGCGCAGCAGGGGCCCCGCCACGCGCTCGTGCTCGGCCTCGACGGACAACCCGGCCAGCACGTCGGCGCGGTAGGCGTCACGTTCGCCCGCGTCCGCGTAGGGCTGCGCGGTCAGCGCGACCACCACCGTCGCGCGGGTGTCCTCCGACGGCAGCACCGCCACGGCGTGGGTGCGCAGGCAGGTCTCGTCGGGCTCGCCGAACCACCCGCACTTCACCCCCGACCCGGGCGCGGCCAGCGCCTCCCTGACGCCGAACGCCTGCTGACCCTCCACCTGCCGCATCCACTCCAGCACGTCGCCGGCCACCGGGTCGCCGGCCAGCGCCGCCTGGGCGAGGGCCGCGTACGCGGTGGCCACCTCGTCGGCGGCCACCTCGATGGACCCGAACCTGGAGGGGTCGCCGTTGTGCATCGGCCAGGAGACCCCGGTGCGCTGGTAGATGTCGTCCAGGATGACCAGCGGCCCGACGGCCAGCCACAGGCTGCGGGTGTCGGCGTTGGACGAGATGACCACGGCCGGCTCGGCGTGGCGTCGCCACCGCTCGGCGTCGGGGATGCGACCCGCGGTGACCCACGCGTACAGCGGCTTGAGCAGGGAAGCGCAGCGCAGCCGGTGCGGGCCGGAGCGGACGGCGAGGGTCCGGGCGGGCGGGCCGCCGTGCCCTCGGCTGATGCCCGCCGTCTGCGCGCTCGCGCCCGGCTGGAGATCGCGTAGCAGCTCGTTGAAGCCCACGCACCCACGGTAGTCCCCAAGGCCCGTCCGGGCAGGGCATTCCGATGCCTCACGAAGTGTCGGGGGTCCAGCGGCCTTCGTACCAGTCGAGTGACGGCGGGTCGCCGGGCAGGGGCGTGGCGCCGGGGGCGCGCAGGCCGTCGAGCGCGATGGCCAGGAGCCGCTGCTTGAACCGGTCCTGCAGCTCGTCCGGTGGCCCGGGAGCCGGCCTGCTGAACTGCTCGATCAGCAGCGACACGTCCAGCTCCGTCACGTCAGCCCGCAGCGCCCCGGCCTCGCGGGCCCGCGCGACGAGCCGGCCGGCCAGCTCGGTGGCCTGTCTCGCGGTGCGCGACATCTCGCCGGTGACCTCGATGGTGCCCGCCACCGGCGCCAGCGCCCCGGACCCGAAACCCACGCAGGCCCGCACGTACCCGGCGAACCCCTCCCACGGGTCGTCCTCCGCGAGCCCGGCCGAGGCCGCCTCCACCACCCGCTCCATGGCGATCAGGCACAGCCGCTGCAGCAGCTCCTCCTTGGTGCGGTAGCGGCGGTAGAGGCTGCCCATGCCCAGCCCGGCGCGCTTGGCGATGGCCGACACGGGGGCGTCGAAGCCCTGGGTGGTGAACACCTCGTGCGCGGCCCGCAGCAGCCGCAGGTCGTTGCGCGCCGCCTCGGCCTGCCTGCCGCGCCTGCTCATGCCGTACAGGATAGCCGCCTTGCGGAGCGCAGCGCTCCGATATACCGTCGCGATCGGAGCGGAACGCTCCGGTTGAGGAGAGGTGTGTCATGCGTGCGGTGATGTTGAGGAAGTTCGGCGGCCCGGAGGCGCTGGTCGCCGAGGAGGTGCCCGATCCGGTGCCCGGGCCCGGGCAGGCGCTGATCGAGGTGGCGGTCGCCGGTGTGACATTCGTGGAGACGCAGGTACGGGCCGACCGGGGGCCGCGCACCGCCGAGCTGCCCGCGATCCTCGGCAACGGCGTGGCCGGCACCGTGAAGGCGGTGGGCGAAGGCGTGGCGGGGTCGCTGGTGGGCGCCCGGGTGGTGAGCACGCTGGGCGGCTACGGCGGTTACGCGGAGCTGGCCGTGGCGGGCGCCGGCGACGTGATCCCGATCCCCGGCGGCGTCTCGCCGGAGCACGCGGTGGCGTTGCTGGCCGACGGCCGCACCGCCATCGGCCTGGCCCGCGCCGCCGGGCCGAAGCCGGGCGAGTGGGTGCTGGTGGAGGCGGCGGGCGGCGGCGTCGGCAGCCTCCTGGTCCAGCTCGCGGTGGCCGCCGGCGCCCGGGTGATCGGTGCGGCGAGCAGCGCGGCCAAGCGCGGGCTCGCCGCCGAGCTGGGCGCCGAGCTGACCGTGGACTACACCGAGCCGGGCTGGGCCGACCGGGTCCGCGACGCGGCCGGTGCGCTGGACGTGGTCTTCGACGGGGTGGGCGGCGAGATCGGCGCCACCGCCGAGACGCTGCTGCGCGACGGCGGCCGGATGAGCGTCTACGGCATGGCGGGCGGCCCGATGACCACTCCGGGCCCGCGCGTGACGGCGGTCCCCTGGCCCGCCACCGACCTGCGCGAGCTGTCCAGGGCCGCGCTGGAGGAGGCCGCGGCGGGTCGGCTCCGCCCCACGATCGGCCTGGCACTCCCGCTGGAGTCAGCCGCCGAAGCACACGCCGCCATCGAGGCCCGCCAGGTAACCGGCAAAACCCTCCTCATCCCCGCACCCTCCGCCGACGCCTGACCAACGCGGCGGGCAACCGGGGGACGCTTTCCCTCGGCGAGGGGACGTGGCAGTGGAGCCGGGGTTGGGTCAGTGGTGGGTCGCGCGGGTTTCGTCGGCTTCGGCCTCTTCGGTGCGGCCGAGTGCGCGCAGGGCGACCGCCCGGTTGGCGTACAGGTCGGGCTGGGGGCCCAGCTCGATCGCCCGGGTCAGGTCGGCGACCGCCCCGGCCGGATCGCCGGCCTCGTACCGGAGGACTCCCCGGTTGCCCCAGGCGGCCACCAGCGAGGGCGCCCGGTCGATCGCCAGGTCCAGCGCCCGGCGCGCCTCCCGCAGCCGTCCCGCCGCGGTCTCCAGCTGGCCGAGCACCGTGAGCAGGTGCGGGTTCCCGGGCGCGCAGGCGAGCCCGGCCTCGACGTCCGCCCGCGCCTCCGCGTCCCGCTCCAGCGCGGCGAGCAGCCCGGCCCGGTTGATGTACGCGTCCACGTAGGCGGGATCGAGCTCGATCACCCTGGCCAGGTCGGCCAGCGCGCCCGTCACGTCGTCCTGGGCGATGCGGAGCTCCGCCCGGTTGTAGTGCGCCTCGGGCAGCGGCGGCCCGGCCGCCAGCGCCGACTCGTAGTCCGCCAGCGCCTCGGCGTGCCGGCCCAGCTTGAACAGCAGGTTGCCGCGGTCCACGTAGTAGTCGGGGAACATCGGGTCGACGGCGATGGCGGCGGAGAAGTCCTCCAGCGCCTCCTTGGTCCGCCCCAGCCCGGCCAGCAGCTGGGCCCGGTTGGCCAGCAGCACCATCCGGTGCACCGGGTGCCGCTCCCCGAGCTCCCCGGCCAGCTCGATGGCCGACTCGACCAGCGCCAGCGCCTCGGACAGGCGGCCCTCGCGCAGTTCGACGAGCGCCAGCCCGTTGCGGTCGAAGCCGAGCTTGAACGCCCGCTGCCCGGGGTCGGGCAGCAGCGTCGAGATGGCGATCGCCTGGTTGATCCACCCGCGCGCCCTGCCCAGGTCGCGCCGCGCCCGGTCGGGGTCGCGGGCGTCCAGCATGGCCAGCCCGTACGCGGTCGCGGCGTGCACGGCCGGGTCCTGACTGGACCGGCGCGCCCCCTCCCACACGACGCGCGCCTCGGCCCGCCGGTCGAGGCCGCCGAGCGCGGTCGCGGTGCGCTGGGCGAGGCGCCACCACGGCTCGCCGCCGGGCCCGGCCAGCGTCAGCGCGCGCTGCCCCAGCTCGGCCACCGCGTGCAGGAAACCCTCCCGTACGCACCGGTCCACGAGCGTCCACAGCTCGGCGGCGTCCCGGGTGTCCGGCGGCGGCTCCGGACCGTCCGCGTACACGGTGATCGCCAGGACGGCCGGCGGGATCCTGCGCATGAGCACGTCGAGCAGCTCGGTGTCGGTGGGGTCGGCGTGGTCCCCGTTGCAGACGGCCAGGGCGAGGCCGGGCTGCACGACCTGCCGGACGAACTCGGCGATCCCGTTGGCCAGCCGGAGCGTGCGGCGGGGCGCGGGGACGAGGATGCGCTCCTCGTCGGACAGCCGCGCGTCGAGGGTCACCCGCCTGGCGGGCACGAGATCCGCCAGCGCGGGCGCGACGGCCCTGATCTCGATGTCGTGCTCGGCCACCAGCTCGGGGCGCCGGTCGAGGGCCTCCGGCACCAGTCCCCTCAGGAGCGCCGCGCCGACGGTGTAGGGGCCGAGCGGCTGCCGATGACCGTCGATCACGGGCATCAGCAGCCGCGCGTTCCCGAACCGTACGGGCGGACCGCCCGGAGCTCTGAGGTGGGACCGTTCCTCTGTCACCCCTTGTGAATGACGCTGGAGGTCCCACCGAGCCGCGCGGTTCCGGGCTTGCGGACGACGATGCGCTTCATCATGCACCTCTTCACTGGAGTAATATTCATTATTCGGACACTCCAGCGAATATCAAGATATATACCCAATAAGTCAGAGTATAATTACTGAGAAGCGTTCATTATTTCTCCCGCCTATAGCCCTATTGTGACCGAAACCGGCAGGGGTACGTCGCCCCCGATCTTTTGCCGCCGGGTTCGTTCATGAGCTCACACAGGCAACGGCCCAGCCGCGGCACCGAATCGCAGCACCCCTCCGCGTTCTCGTTCCTGGCCCGGACGATGCGGCTGGCCCGCTCGATGAGCCGCTCCAGGCTCGGCTCCCCCGTCCCCTTGGCCGCACGGCCAGGCCACAGGCACGCGTCGGCGCCCGCGCACGGACCGGGCGGGAGCGCCGGCGGCACCTTGCCGTTCAGCATCAGCGGGTCCCCGCGCTTGACCTTCAGCTCGCCCAGCACCCAGGACGCCCGCCGCGAGACCATGAGCAGGTCACGGCGGCGCGACTGGGGCTCGTCCAGCGCGGCCCCGGGCGACGGCACCGCCAGCAGCATCGCCGCCGCCATCAGCCCGCCGCCGAGCAGCATGCTCCAGCCCAGCTGCTCGCCGAACCAGATCACCGCGATGGCCGCCACCCAGAAGGGCTGCGACGACATCAGCACGGCGCTGGGCACCGCGGACACGTACGCCTGCCCGTACGAGCGAGCCAGGAAGCCGAGCGCGCACGACACGACGGACAGGTGGCCGAGCACCACCCAGTCGGACGCGGTGCCCGGCAGCGTGATCCCGTCGCGCACGGCCAGCCCGCCGGTCAGCAGGCCGATGACCCCGAGCTGGATGACCGTCAGCGCGTACGCGTCGAACTGCTCACCCTTCCTGGACAGGCGGCCCAGCAGCAGCGTGTGACCCGAGTACAGCGCCGCGGCGCAGAGCGTCACACCGAGGGCCAGCAACGAGAAGCCCCCGCCCTCGATACCGCGCAGCAGCGTGAACACGGTCATGCCGGCCATCGCCAGCACCACCCCGATCCACACCCGGTAGGGCACCTTGGCCTTGAACAGCGCCAGCGCCATGACCGGTGTGATCACGACACTGCACCCGACGGCGAACCCCGAGACAGCCGCGGGCAGGCTGTAGAGTGCCACGGCCTGCGCGCTCTGCCCCACGCCGAACATGGCCCCCAGGATGAGCCCGTTGATCCACGTCCGCCGCGACAGCCCTCTCAGGCACCTGGGCCGGATGAGGAGCAGTGTCAGAGCCGCCAGCGTGTAGCGCTCGGCGAGCAGATCCTCGACCGGTAAGCGGTGGATGAGATCCTGCATCAGCGGGAAGGCCGACCCCCATGCGGCGCTGACGAACAACAGAAGCACGGCTCCCATAAGGGGTCGGGGAGCGGGCACGACTGCCATGCACGGAAGCATCTCACTACGGATCACGGCAGCCGGATCGCCGATGGTCTGCGGTGATGTTCCTCTACCACCGGGAGTGAAGACCCTCACCCAAGGGACCGGACATCCTTATCCTCCAAATCCGGAGATCCGGCAATTCCCCACATACCGCCACCCCCTCTTCGGCCGTATCTGCCAACCGCCCAGGGCGCACATCAAAAGGAGAAAGCGCCCGAAACGGGCGCCTTCTCCGACATATCCTTAAATTTCAGCAGGTGCGGGTGACAGTCGCTTCTCCCCGTAGACGACAGTGAGCTCGCCCACCTGCTCCCGCGCGACCTCCCGCCACCCGTGCCGCTCGTACAGCACCAGCGCGGCCCCCTGGTTGAGCGTGGTGTCACCGCTCAGCCGGCGGAAACCCAGCTCGGCCGCGCGCTGTTCGAGCGCGGAAAGCATGGCGGAGCCAAAGCCGCGCCCCTGGAACGCCGGGTGCACGCGCAGCCGGCACACCTCGGCGGTCGCGCTGTCGACCGGTTTCAGCCCGCCCATGGCGACGACCCTCCCGCCGGTCTCGCCGACCAGGAAGTCGCCCCCGCACGCCAGGTAGATCTCCTGGATGCGGGGGAAGTCGTCGTCGTAGTAGACCCCGTCGCCCGGCACCAGCCCCACCTCGGCGAGGCAGATCTGATGGAGGGTGAGGATGGTGTCGAGGTCAGACCACCGGTAGCGGCGGATCCTCATGCACCGCCGGCCCCTTCTCCCCCGACGGGCTGCGGGGGCCGCAACTGCTCCTCGTAGGCGGCCAGGCCCGGGTGGGCGGGCTCACGGGCCCGGATCGCCTGCGCCAGCGCGAGGGCCGGACGCATGATGAAGTCGGTGCGGTATTCGGGGCCGAGCAGGCGCAGCGCCTCGGTGCCGATCCGCAGCGCCTCGCCCGACTCGCCCTCGATCAGCCTGCACTGCGCCTGGTCCAGCCTGATCAGCGTCTGGTCCAGGATGTGGTCCTGGTACTGGTGGAGCGCCTGATCGAGCACCAGGTCGGCCTCCAGTGTCTGCCCCAGCTTGGTCAGCACGTCACCCTGGTAGAAGTAGAGCTGCTTCTCCGTGTAGCCGAAGGCCATGTCCTCGCGCTCCTTCCCCTTGATGTGGGAGAAGGCGCTGCGCGCCCGCGCTAGAGCGCGCTTGGCCTGGTCGACGACCTCCTTGCGGCTGTCTGTGCCCGAGAGCATGGCCAGCGCCCTGGCCTCGACGACGGGAGCCATGGCCTGCGCCGCGCACGGCGTCTGGCCCGCCAGGTCGCGGCTCTTCTTGGCGAGGTTGAGCGCCTCGCGGGCGTCGCCGTAGTAGAGCGGGACGAGCGCCTCGCGTGCGGTCACCCACGCGCGCAGGGCCCGGTCGCCGGTCTCGTCGGCGGCGGTGCGGCCGGTGCGGAAGAACGACCGGGCGAGCCGGTGGTCGCCCAGGTTGATCATGATCATGCCGCTCAGCCCGGAGAGCTGGGCGGCCATCCGGCACAGCCGCTCCTGCAGGTCGATGGGCTGGCGCCGGGTCATCGCGTTGCGTACCGCGCTCAGCTCCAGCAGCACGTCGCAGAGCAGCCGGAGCGGCGCCGTGGTCGTGTACTGCCGGCCGAACGCGAGCGTGGCCTCCTCCCACTGGTCGAGCATGGCGGGAGAGACGCTGGACGACACGAGCGTGTAGTCCATCCGCCGGCGGATGCCCTCGCAGGCGCCCAGCACCGGGCCGGTGAGCTTGGTCGCCCCGGCGTCGTTGTTGAGCAGGTTGAGGAGTGCGCGCCGGAGGATGTTCTCGTCCTCCTCGCTGTCGACGTTCTTGTCGGGATGCAGCGACGGGGTGCGCAGCTCGGTCGGCTCGGGCAGGGCCGCGCCGTGACGGCCGTTCACGTCGGCGCCGCCCGCGAGGACGCCGGGCATCCGATGGCCGTGGCCGCAGATGCACGGCCCGTCGTAGCCGAGCGAGGGGGGCTCGACGCGGTAGACGGTGCACAGGTAGTGGAGGTATTCGGGGCCGGGGCGTTTCAGCCCGCTCTCGTACGCCGACAGCAGGGTCTCCCCGATGCCCGGGGCCGGCTTCTCGTCGCGTTCGAACAGCGCTCTGACCTGTTCGATGACGTCGGCGAGCGCGATGCCGTAGGCCAGGCGGTGACACTTGATCTTGGTTGTGCCGAACTGCGCGCCACAGGCCTCGTGGATCTCTTCAGCGATCTGGGCAGCGGTGCGGCCGACGGCAAGGCCCTTGGCCCTGATCCGGCGAGCCATTTCCGTTTCCCTGTGCTGTCTGCCGGACATCCCGGCCCCTCTCACGCATGTGTCCCGACCGGCTCATCACCCTAGTCACTGAGAGTAGCGTCCAGGTTGCAGTCCGCCTAGCCTCGACTATGGCTCAATGATGGCGTGTTGAAAACGCCTCCTTGAAGGCTACGGATAAGGATCGTCCTCCGGCGGACTGTTTCTTACATTCCGGGAGTGACAAGGCGACTCCCTGTGAGCATGTATGTCGCGTTGCGCAACCAGCCGACATGAGTCATCTTTGGCCCACCGCAACGATTCGAGGGAGGACGAAAGGTGGGGGACGACAACTTCGGGCATCTTGAGCGCCTGGTGTCGGAGCTCGACGCCCGCGGATTGCTCGCGCGAGTGGTCCGGACCCAGAGCGGCAGGCTCTTCGTCAGGGTCATCAATCCGAAGGCGACGAGCCTGTCCGAGAACGTCACCTGTCGCGTCGCGACCGACATTCCCGACTGGTGGTACTGCTGGTCCTGGGGGGAACGGCTGCACACCGTCGACGACCCGGCTGGTGCGGCGACCAAGGTCGCCCGCGTGCTCGCCGCGGTGGGAGAGTGACCGGGCGGTGAACCGGGTGGAGCGCAGCCACCGCGGCTCACCGTCATCACCGCGGCTCCACGGAGCCGGCGGGACGGCCGGTGCGGAGAGCCGCGCGCCAGCGCGGACTCTGGCCGTCCCGCCGGTTCCCGTCACTCTGCGTAATAACCGAGACCCGCTTTTCGGCCTGGCCGGAAAGCGTTCGGGGACCCCTCCCCGGAAACGGCACGGGACACGCTTCCGGGTGCGTGACCCGTCCGAGCCGACCGTCATCGGAGCGTCAGGTTCCTCCCTCCGCGGCCCAGGGCCTGATGACCCCGTCTTCCCCGGCGTGATGTGACGGCGGCCGGTTCGACCGGCGGTAAATTTGGGGCGTATCCGGCCTCGTACCGCCGGTCGAATCGTTTTCCGGAGGAGGACCCTTCAGTGTTCCTGCTGTCGCCGCCATCGCCCGAACCGACCACGTCCATGGTCCCGGACCTCGACAAGGTGGGCACCAAGATGGCGGAGATCTGCGAGGGGGACACACTCCTCTGCTCAGTGCTGGCCGGCTGGATGGACAACGCGAGCTGGGCGCCGCTGGTGGCCAGCATGATCACGATCGTGCTGATTTTGATCATCGGCTTCCTGGTCCGCAACGTCGTCAACCGCGTCATCACGCGGGTCATCAACCGGGCCGCGACCCGCCCGGTCGGACGCTTCCGCAAGGGCACGGTCACGGCCGGCGTGGACGCCCTGCTGCACGAGCGCCGCAAGCAGCGGGCCGAGACCATGGGCTCGGTGCTCAGGCACATCGCCACCATCGTCATCATCGGCACGACCCTGCTGACCGTGCTGGACCGGCTGACGATCCCCATCGCGCCGCTGCTCACCAGCGTCGGCATCCTCGGCGTGGCCATCGGCTTCGGCGCCCAGGAGCTGGTCAAGGACTTCATCGCGGGCATGTTCATGCTGCTGGAGGACCAGTACGGGGTGGGTGACGTGATCGACGCGGGCGCCGCCATCGGCACCGTCGAGGCGGTCACCCTGCGCGTCACCCGGCTGCGCGACGAGGACGGCCGGGTGTGGTACGTGCGCAACGGCACCATCACCCGCGTCGGCAACGAGTCGCAGGGCTGGTCGCGCGCCTACGTGGACGTGCCGGTCCCCTACGACAGCGACATCACCACCGTGCGGGTGGTGCTGGAGAACGTCGCCGAGGAGATGTGGGCCGACGCCGAGCTGCGCGAGGCGGCCGTCGTGGAGCCCCCGCAGGTGTTCGGCGTGGAGCAGCTCTCCGACAGCAGCATGGTCTTCCGCCTGTCGGCCAAGACGCTGCCGGCCAGGCAGGAAGAGGTGGCGCGGGAGCTGCGGCTGCGGGTCAAGGCGGCGCTCGACGCGGCGGACATTGCGATGGTCGGCTGAGCATAGGCTGGGGTCGTGACTGAAACCTCCTTCTACGAGGCCGTCGGGGGCGAGGAGACGTTCCGGCGGCTCGTGCGCCGTTTCTACGAAGGGGTGGCGGAAGATCCCCTGCTGCGCCCGATGTATCCCGAGGCCGACCTCGCCGGCGCGGAGGAGCGGCTGCGCATGTTCCTCGTCCAATACTGGGGCGGCCCCGGCACCTACAGCCAGCAGCGCGGGCACCCGAGGCTGCGGATGCGCCACGTGCCGTTCGTGATCGGCCGGCAGGAGCGCGACGCCTGGCTCAAGCACATGCGTGACGCCGTCGACGACCTCGGCCTGACCGAGGAGCAGGAGAGCCGGCTCTGGACCTATCTGGTCAACGCCGCCCACAGCCTGGTGAACTCTCCGACGTAGCGGGCATGACACGCCACATGGACATCCCCTGGTGGCGTGATGCCGTCGTCTATGAGATCTACGTCCGCAGCTTCGCCGACGCCTCCGGAGACGGCGTCGGCGATCTCGCGGGGATACGTGAACGCCTGCCCTACCTGAGAGACCTGGGGGTCGACGCCGTCTGGCTGACCCCCTTCTACCCCTCCCCCATGGCCGACGGCGGCTACGACGTGGCCGACTACCGCGGCGTCGACCCGCTGTTCGGCACACTGGCCGACTTCGACGCGCTGGTGGCCGACGCGCACGCGCTCGGCCTGCGGGTGCTGGTGGACGTCGTGCCCAACCACAGCTCCTCCGAGCATCCCTGGTTCCAGGCCGCGCTGCGGGGCGAGGGCCGCGACCGTTACATCTTCCGCGACCGGCCCAACAACTGGCAGTCCACCTTCAGCGGCCCGGCCTGGACCCAGGTGGACGACGGGTCGTGGTACCTCCACCTGTTCGCGCCCGAGCAGCCGGACTTCAACTGGCGCAACCCCGAGGTCCGGGAGGAGTTCCTGGACATCCTGCGGTTCTGGCTGGACAAGGGCGTCGACGGGTTCCGCATCGACGTGGCGATGGGGCTGTTCAAGGCGGAGGACCTGCCGGACGTGCGCGACCAGTCGTTCATGTCCAAGTCCCCGGTCTGGGGTCAGCCGGAGGTCCACGACGTCTACCGCGACTGGCGGGCGCTGCTCGACACCTACCCGGACGAGCGGATGGCGGTGGGCGAGGTGTGGACCGACACGCTGGAGGACCTGGCGCTGTACGTGCGCCCGGACGAGCTCCACCAGAGCTTCAACTTCGCCTGGCTGCAGGCGCCCTGGTCGGCGACCGCGTTCAGGAAGGTGATCGACGACACGGTGGCGACGGTCCCGTTCGCCACCTGGGTGCTGTCCAACCACGACGTGGTACGCCACCGCACCCGTTACGGCACGGCCGACCCCGGCACCGGCATGGCGCGGGCGCGGGCCGCTCTCCTGGCGACACTTGCCCTCCCCGGGTCGGCATATCTCTACCAAGGGGAGGAACTCGGACTCCCTGAGGTAGAGAATCTTCCTCCGGAGGCGCGGCAGGACCCGGTCTTCAAGCGCTCGAAGGGCGAGCTGCCGGGCCGCGACGGCTGCCGCGTGCCGATCCCGTGGTCCGCTCGGGGCGACTCGTACGGGTTCTCGCCCGAGGGGGTGAAGCCGTGGCTGCCGCAGCCCGACGAGTTCGCCGAGCTGAGCGTGGCCCGGCAGACCGGCGATCCCGGTTCGATGCTGGAGTTCTACCGGCGCGCCCTGGCCTGCCGGCGGGAGCTGGCCCGGACCGTACCGTACGGGCTGGAATGGCTGGAGTCGTCCGAGGACGTGCTCGTGTTCGCGCGCGGGCCGCTGGTGTGCGCGATCAACTGCGGCACCGAGCCGGCGCCGCTGCCGCCGCACGAGAGCGTGCTGCTGTCCAGCGGCCCGGTCGGCGGCAGCCTGCCGCCCGACACGGCCGTGTGGCTCCGGCGCGCCGTCAGCTAGCCCGGGTGGCGCGCTCGTCGCGGACCGGGATGACCGGTAGCGAGACCAGCGCGCACGCCAGACCCGCGGCGAAGGCCGCCCAGTAGCCCGACTGGGTGATCAGCAGTCCGGCGAGGGGGGTGACGGCCAGCGCCACCGTGTTCTGCACCGTGTTGTGGACGCCGAGCACCCGGCCGGCCGCCGCGGGCCCGGCCAGCTCGCCGGCGGCGAGGTAGGCCAGCCCGTTCCCGGCCACGGTGATCACCGCGGCCAGCGCCAGCATGGCCACGCCCAGCCCGGATCCCGCGTACGTGCCGAGCACCAGCAGGGCGAGGGCGGCGAGCGCGGTGAGGGTGAGCAGCCGCAGCGGCGCCATCCGCAGTCCGGTCACGTCGGACCAGCGGCCCGCCGCGACCCGCGTGGCGGCCCCGGCGACGGCCGCCCCCGCGAACAGCTGCCCGGCCGCCACGCCGTCCCACCCGTACACCTCGACCAGGCAGGCGACCCCGTACGTGCCGACGACGACCTGCGGCACCACGTGCAGCCCGCTCGTGGCGTGCACGCGCCAGAGCGCGGGCTGCCGGTACGGGGACCCGGCGGGCTTCCTGGCGGCCCCGGCGACGGCGTGCGGCGGTTCGGCCAGGAACACGCCCGCCAGCACGGCGGCCAGCAGGCTCACGCCCGCGCAGACCAGCATGACGCCGGAGATGCCGTACGCCCGCGCCACGGGCGGCAGCGTGAACCCGGCCACGGCCATGCCGAGCGTGTACGAGACCTGCCGCACTCCCATGGCCACGCCGCGCTCGGGCGGCTCGAACCAGCGCAGCACGATGCGTCCGCCGCCCACCATCGCGGCGCAGCCCGCCGCCCCGGCCCCGGCGAGCAGCGCGACCACCGCCCAGGCGTTCCCCGCGAAGGAGGCTGCGGCTAAGAGCAGGGCGGCACCGCCGACGCCCAGGCCGAGGATCAGCCGCTCGCCGTACCGGTCGGCCAGCGCGCCCCAGGCGACCAGGGCGAGCAGGATGCCGATGCCGGGCGCGTTGGCGATGATCCCGGCCACCGGCAGGGAGACGCCGAAGTGACGCTGGATGTCGGGGATGACCAGAGGCAGCCCGGCCAGGCCGAGGGTGACGCCGGCGTGCGCGTTGACCCCGAGGGCCAGCATGAGCCAGCGCCGTCGGTGCGGGGCGCTCACGCGAAGCGTTTGAGGTACGCCATCTCGTCCTCGGTGAGCCGGCGCGGTGCCGCCCGCTCGGCGTCGTAGGCCACCAGCTTGGAGGTGGCCGTGACGTACAGCTCGTCGTCGTCGAGGATCTCGTACTTCAGCGTGAAGCGCACCGGGCTGATCTCGGTCACCCACGACTCGACCCGGACCGGCTCCGCGCGGAGGCCGAGCGGCCGCAGGTAGTCGATCTCGTGGCGGGTCACGACCAGGCCCTTGAAGGGGGGTTCGCCCGCCTTGTACGGATCGACGTGGAGCATTCCCCAGCGGGCGTCCTCAAGGTAGTCGAAGAAGCGGACGTTGTTCACATGTCCTTGCGAGTCGATGTCCGCGAATCGCACCATTCGGAGAAAGACGTGCCGTTGCGCCAGGGAGTGTTCAACCACGAGGCAACGGTACCGGTTCGCCGTCAAGACCCCGACAGGGCCTACCATTTCTAGATTTGCTTACTAGAATTTTGTTCGCATCAGTCAGCCGAGGGATCGAGGTGTCGAGATGAGCGGGATCGCCGAGGGCCGCGTGGTGATCGTCACGGGCGCGGCCAGGGGCATCGGCCGGGGGCACGCGCTGGAGTTCGCCCGGCAGGGCGCCAAGGTGGTGGTGAACGACCTGGGCGCCGAGGTGGACGGCACCGGCTCGTCCGGGGCGGCGGCGGAGGTCGTCGCGGAGATCGAGGCCATGGGCGGGGAGGCGATCGTCAACGGCGAGGACGTCGCCGACTTCGACGGCGCCAGGCGGCTGGTCGAGGCCGCCGTCGAGCGCTTCGGCGACCTGCACGTGCTGGTCAACAACGCCGGGATCCTGCGCGACCGGATGCTGTTCAACATGAGCGCCGAGGAGTGGGACGCGGTGGTCCGGGTGCACCTGGGCGGCACGTTCGCCCCGCTGCGCCACGCCGCCGCCTACTGGCGCGAGCAGGCCAAGGCCGGTCGGCCCGTCGACGCCCGGATCATCAACACCACCTCGTCCTCCGGCATCTACGGCAACCCCGGCCAGGGCAACTACGGCGCGGCCAAGGCGGGCATCGCGGGCCTGACCGTGATCGCCGCCAGGGAGCTGGAGCGCTACGGCGTCACGGTCAACGCCATCGCGCCGACCGCGCTGACCCGGATGACCGACGGGATCATCCCGGGCGACGCCGACGCGGACCCCGACGACGTGGCGCCGCTCGTGGTCTGGCTGGGCAGCGCCGAGTCGCGCGGCGTCACCGGCCGGGTGTTCAACGTGCGGGCCGGGCGGATCAGCGTGGCCGAGGGCTGGCACGCGGGCCCGGAGGTGGACAAGGGCTCCCGCTGGGACCCGGCGGAGCTGGGCGCGGTGATCCCGGCGCTGGTGGACAAGGCCGCGCCGAACGCGCTGACCAACGGGAAGATCCCCGGCCGGGAGGCTAGCGGATCCTGAGCGGGTCGAGGCGGCGGATCAGCGTCATCGCCGCCTCGGCCACCTCGCGCGCGTCCTCCTCGGAGTCGCTGGTGGCCACCTCGCGGGCGGCCTCGCCGATGATGCTGGTCAGCACCGTCACGGTGAACCGGTCGAGCGGGTCGCCGCCGGAGCCGAGCAGCACGGCGTTCTGCCGTACCCACTCGCGGTTGCGCGTGCGGCGGATCAGCTCGAAGCCGGGCGGCCCGTCGCCGTCGATGAACAGCCGGACCAGGTCGCGCCGCTCCCACGCGCCGTCGAGGTAGGCGCGGGCGCCGGCGATGAGCAGCTCGACCGGGTCGGTGACGCCCTCCTGCTTGGCCCGCGCCACGCTGGCGCCCGCGGCCTGCTCGTGGGCCGCCTGATGGTCCTCGTAGAGGGCGAGGAACAGCTCGGTCTTGCCGCCGAAGTGGTGGTAGAGGCTGCCGACGCTGGAGCCGGCGCGGGCGACGACCTCGGAGACCCCGGCCTCGGCGAAGCCGTGCTCGCCGAACACCTCCCGCGCCGCCTGGAGCATGCTCTTGCGGGTCTGCGCCGTACGGCTCCATTCCCACGAGGTCTTGCGTGCCATGCGAACATCTTAGAGGCGAGAAATTCTAGAATCATATTCTTGACAGCCTGCCGCACGAGAGCCGAACCTTCTCCTAGAGGTTTGTTCTAGGAAGTGAGGCGGCCGTGGACTTCTCGCTCAGCACCGAGGAACGGCAGATCAGGGACACCGTCCGGGCCTTCGTGGAGAAGGAGATCATGCCGCTGGAGCCGGACGTGCTGCGCAACGAGCGCGCCGGCCACCCCGCGCTCGACCCCGGCGTCACCCAGGAGCTGCGGGACAAGGCGCGCAAGACCGGCCTGTGGGGCATCAACACCCCCGAGGAGTACGGCGGCGCCGCGCTCGGCCCCATCATGTCGGCGATCATCGCCATGGAGGTGGGCCGCACGTTCGTGCCGTTCACCTTCGGCGGCAGCGCCGACAACATCCTGTACGCCGGCACCGACGAGCAGAAGCGCCGCTACCTGATCCCCACCATCGAGGGCGAGCGCCGCTCCTGCTTCGCCATCACCGAGCCGGGCGCGGGCTCCGACGCCCGCAACATCAGCGCCAGGGCCGTACGCGACGGCGCCGAGTGGGTCATCAACGGTGAGAAGACGTTCATCACCGGCGGCAGCGAGGCCGACTTCGTCATGGTGTTCGCCGTCGCCGAGCCGTACGGGGTCACCTGCTTCCTCGTCGACCGCGACATGGGCTGGACGTCCGAGCCGATCCCCACGATGGGCGAGTGGGGGCCCGCGTCGCTGGTGTTCCAGGACGTCCGGGTGCCGGAGGAGAACATCCTGGGCGAGCTGGGCAAGGGCTTCGAGCTGGCCATGCAGTGGATCGGCCAGGGCCGTTACATGATCCCCGCCAGGGCCATCGGCTCGGCCGAGCGGATGCTGGGCATGGCCGTCGAGTACGCGAAGATCCGCAAGTCCATGGGCCAGGCGATCGCCGGATACCAGGCGATCCAGTGGATGATCGCCGACTCGCAGGTGGAGATCGAGGCGGCCAAGTGGCTGACGCTCTACGCGGCCTGGCGCGTCCAGCAGGGCATGGACGCCCGGCACGCCTCCTCGATCGCCAAGCTCAACGGCGCGGTCATGGCGAACCAGGTGGTCGACCGGGTGCTGCAGATCCACGGCGGCATGGGCTACACCAAGGAGCTGCCGATCGAGCGGTGGTACCGCGAGCTGCGGCTGCTGCGCATCTTCGAGGGCACCGACGAGATCCAGCGCCGCACGATCGCGCGCAACCTGATCAAGGGCCACGCCCGGCTCGGCACGATCGGGGAATGACCCCGGCTCAGGAAGCGGCGGTGTACCACCGCTTCCTGAAGCCTCACGGCAGCCGGTTCGACAGCACCAGCGTGGCGGCCGAGGCGAACATGCCGCCGTTCCCCAGCACGACGCTCACCTCCACCCCCGGCACCTGCGCGGCCGCCTCACCGCGCAGCTGCCGCACCGCCTCCTGGATGGCGAACATCCCGTACATCCCGGTATGCGTGTACGACAGGCCGCCGCCGTTCGTGTTCAGGGGCAGCCGGCCGCCGGGTGAGGTGTGACCCTCGGCGATGAACGCGCCGGCCTCGCCCCGCTTGACGAACCCCAGGTCCTCCAGCCCGTAGATCGGCACGTGCGCGAAGGCGTCGTACACCATCAGGTGGTCCACGTCGTCGTGCGAGATGCCCGCCTCGGCGAACGCGGCCTCCCCCGACAGGCGGAACCCCTTGGCCGTGGTGAAGTCCTCCATCTGCGAGATCATCGGCGAGTCCATCGCCTCGCCCGAGCCCAGCAGGTAGACCGGGTCGTCACGCCGGGCCAGGTCCGCGCTCGTGACGACCAGCGCGCCGCCGCCGTCGGTCACCAGGCAGCACTCCAGCAGGTGGAACGGGTAGGCGACGATCCGCGAGGCCAGCACGTCGTCCACCGTGATCAGGTCGCGGTGCATCGCCCGCGGGTTCAGGTGCGCCCAGCGCCGCTGCGCCACCGCGACCTCGGCGAGCTGCTCGTGGGTGAGGCCGAACTCCTTCATGTAGCGCAGCGCCGTCAGCGTGAACGTGGTCGTCGGGCCCATCACCCCGTACGGCATCTCGAACTGGCCCATCAGCGAGTCGGGCGCCATCGAGAACCGCGGCGCCCCGATCCGGGACCGGCCCGACTCGCCATGCGTGATCAGCACCGTACGGCAGAGCCCCGCCCGGATGGCGGCGGCCGCGTGGCGCACGTGGAACAGGAACGACGAGCCGCCGACCCCGGTGCCGTCGAGCCAGGACGGGGTGATGCCCAGCGCGTGGGCGACCTGGATGGGGCCCGGGGTGCCGACGGTGGCGATGCCGTCGATGTCGTCCTTGGTCATGCCCGCGTCGGCCAGCGCGTTGCGCGCGGCCTCCAGGTGGAGCTCCATCGTCGAGTGGCCGGGCAGCCTGCCGACCGCGTCGGTCTCGGCGGCGCCCGCGATCACCGGGTTCACTGGGCACCGCCCGCCGGCTCGAAGAGGGGCACGTGCACCTCGCCACGTTCCTCGAACGTCACCCGCAGCGGCATGTCGAGCTCCAGGTTCTCGGGCGCGGGCTCGACGCCGACCAGGTTCGTCATCATCCGCACCCCCTCCTCCAGCTCCACCACCGCGATCGCGTACGGCCCCTCGAACCCGGGCGCCGGCCGGTGGTTGATCACGTACGAGTAGAGCGTGGCCCTGCCGCTGGCCCGCACCCACTCGACGGAGCCGGAGCCGCAGCGGGGGCAGCTCGGCCGGGGATAGAAGTAGTGACGCTCGCAGGCCAGGCAGCGCTGGATCCTGAGCTCTCCGGCCGCCGTCCCGTCCCAGAAGGGCTGGGTGTCGGGAGTGGGGCGTGGTACGGGCTTCATGGGGCTCCCGCCTCTCGGTTTTAGAACCCCACTCTAGATTTTTCTTCTGCGTTTGCTCAAGGGCTCGGGATCCCGTTCCCGTTCCTGCCCTCGCCGGCCAGCACCTCCTCCAGCGTCGCCCTCGGCCCGTCCGGGCGCGGACCCACCTGGGCGAGCTGGATCAGCACCCCGTGCGCCTCCTTCGGATGCAGAAACACCTCCCGCCAGCGGGGATCCGACAGGTTCAGCCCGTGCAGCCGGTAGCCCTTCCCCCTCAGTCCGGCCACGGCCGCGTCGATGTCGCTCACGTGGAAGTTGAGATGGTGCACGCCGCCCCTGCCCCGGGTCAGCTCGAAGAAGCTGTCGAAGAACGTCGAGCCGGGCAGCGGCTCCATCAGTTCGATCTTGCTCCCGTTGGTGTAGGTGAGCTGCAGGGTCCGGTATCCGGCCTGCCGGTTGTCGCCCCCGCCCCCGAGGTGCCGCCCACCGAGCAGGTCGCGGTAGATGGGCAGCAGGTCCCTGATGCGCGGCGCGGCCACGGCCGTGTGGTCGAAGGCCACCTCGACGCCGTCCAGTTCGAGCTCCACCCGGACTCCTTCCCCTCAGCGAATCTAGAATCTGATTCTAGACATCCCTCGTGCACCCAGGAAACGCGAGATCCCGCACGGAGACGGTCTCCGTGCGGGATCCGGGGTGGAACCACGTGATCAGTCGCGGTGCAGCTTGCGGTAGGTCACCCGGTGCGGGCGGGCCGCGTCGGCGCCCAGCCGATCGATCTTGTTCTTCTCGTAGTCGGCGAAGTTGCCCTCGAACCAGAACCAGTTGGACCCTTCCTCCCACGCCAGGATGTGCGTGGCGATCCGGTCGAGGAACCACCGGTCGTGGGAGGTGATGACGGCGCAGCCAGGGAACTCCAGCAGCGCGTTCTCCAGCGAGGACAGCGTCTCGGTGTCGAGGTCGTTGGTGGGCTCGTCGAGCAGCAGCACGTTGCCGCCCTGCTTGAGGGTCAGCGCCAGGTTGAGCCGGTTGCGCTCGCCGCCGGACAGCACGCCCGCCTTCTTCTGCTGGTCGGGCCCTCTGAACCCGAACGCGGCGATGTAGGCGCGCGACGGCATCTCGACGTTGCCGACCTTGATGTGGTCGAGCCCGTCGGAGACGACCTCCCACACGTTCTTGTTGGGGTCGATGCCGCCCCGGCTCTGGTCGGCGTACGAGATCTTGACGGTGTCGCCGACGGTGATGGCGCCGCCGTCGGGCTGCTCGTCGCCCGTGATCATGCGGAAGAGCGTGGTCTTGCCGACGCCGTTGGGGCCGATGATGCCGACGATGCCGTTACGCGGCAGGTCGAAGGTGAGCTTCTCCATCAGCAGGCGGTCGTCGAAGCCCTTGGTGAGATCCTCCGCCCTGATCACCGTGGTGCCGAGGCGCGGGCCCGGCGGGATCTGGATCTCGTCGAAGTCGAGCTTGCGGTGCTTGTCGGCCTCGGCCGCCATCTCCTCGTAGCGCTGGAGCCGGGCCTTGCTCTTGGTCTGGCGGGCCTTCGGGTTGGACCGGACCCACTCCAGCTCGTCTTCGAGGCGCTTCTTGCGCTTGACGTCCTTCTGGCCCTCGACCCTGAGCCGGGCCGCCTTGGCCTCGAGGTAGGTCGAGTAGTTGCCCTCGTAGGCGTAGGCACGGCCGCGGTCGAGCTCGAGGATCCAGGTCGCGACGTTGTCGAGGAAGTAGCGGTCGTGGGTGACGGCCAGGACGGTGCCGGCGTACTTCTCCAGGTGCTGCTCCAGCCACTGGACGCTCTCGGCGTCGAGGTGGTTGGTCGGCTCGTCGAGCAGCAGCAGGTCGGGCGCCTCCAGCAGCAGCTTGCAGAGGGCCACGCGGCGGCGCTCGCCACCGGACAGCGTCGTCACGTCGGCGTCGGGCGGCGGGCAGCGCAGGGCGTCCATCGCCTGCTCCAGCTGGCTGTCGAGATCCCAGGCGTTGCGATGCTCAAGCTGCTCCTGCAGCTTGCCCATCTCGTCGAGCAGCTCGTCGCTGTAGTCGGTGGCCATCTGCTCGGCGATCTCGTTGTAGCGCTCGAGCATCCGCATCGTCTCGGCGACGCCCTCCTGGACGTTGCCGAGCACGGTCTTCTCCTCGTTGAGAGGCGGCTCCTGCTGGAGCATGCCCACGGTGAAGCCCGGCATCAGCCGCGCCTCGCCGTTGGACGGCTGCTCCAGACCGGCCATCATCCGGAGCAGCGTCGACTTGCCCGTGCCGTTGGGCCCCAGGACACCGATCTTGGCCCCTGGCAGGAACGACAGGGTGACGTCGTCAAGGACAACCTTGTCGCCATGCGCCTTGCGCACGCGCTGAAGCGTATAGATGTACTCCGGCATGGTATCTAGCTTAGGGGCTCCCGCCCGAGCTTCCGAACGCGACGGCGAAGGGCCTTCCTGGCCGGGCCTGCCAGGGGGCCGCGAGGTCAGCCGGCCGGGTCGCCCTGGAGACGGGGCGGGACGGCGGGGACGCAGACGCGGTTTCTGCCCAGCTCCTTGGCCCGGTAGAGGGCCAGGTCGGCGGCCGCCAGGAGCTCGATGAGGTCGTCGCCGTGCTCCGACATCAGGGCGACGCCCGCCGAGACCGTGACCGAGATGACCGCCTCGTCGGCGGGGACGGACATGCGGCCGATCCGGGCACGCAGGCGCTCGGCGACCCGGCGGGCCTCGTGCAGGTCGGCCCCCGGCAGCAGCACGACGAACTCCTCGCCGCCGAAGCGCCCCACCAGGTCGTAGTCGCGCAACTGGCCGCGGAGCACGTCCGCCACGTTGACCAGCACCAGGTCTCCGGCCAGATGCCCGTGGGCGTCGTTGACCCGTTTGAAGTGGTCGATGTCGATGATCAGGAGCGCGAGCGTCTCTCCCGTACGGCGCGCGCGGACGATCTCGGTGTCGGCCTCCCGCTGCCAGGCGGCGGCGTTGAGCAGGCCGGTCTTCGCGTCGGTGCGGGCCGCCGCCTGCAGCTGGGCGTGCAGGAGGCTGCGCTGGAGCAGCACGACCGGGGGGAGGGCCAGCAGCAGCAGGATGGGATGCAGGCCGCACCCGACGGTCACCGTGACGCCGAGGCACAGCTCCACCACGTCCAGCGTGAAGCTCTCCCGGTCCCAGAGCACCGCGCGCCAGCCGAGGTCGGGGTTGGCGGTGTGGGCGGCGATCGCGATCAGGGCGGTGTTGATGAGCGCGAACACCACGGCGGCCAGGATCGCCAGCATGATGGTGGCGCTGTCGCTCCCCGAGAGCGGCCAGGCTTCCGGGGCCAGCCCGTGGAACAGCAGGGACGCCGCGCACCCGGCCAGGCCGATCGCGGCCGCGCTGAACACCCGCCGGTGCAGCACTGCCGCCCGGACCCGCAACTGCAGCAGCGTCTGCAGCACGATCGGCGCGAGCAGCGCGTACACCGGCGGCAGCAGCAGCGCTACGGGCAGCCACCAGGCCGACAGCAGGTCACGCGACACCCCTGCCGGCATGCCGAGCCGTCTGGTGGCCTCGATGCAGACCGCGCCGCAGCCCATCAGCGCCGCGAAGACCATCAGGCTGCGCCAGTGGAAGGGGGTGGTGAGGGCCGTGGCGGCGATCGCGGCCAGGTCGGCGACGACGATCACGCTGATGTAGGCGACCAAGGCCCGGCGTTGGCCGAGAAATGGCCATCGGGAGACCAATGCGGACAGACCGTCACGTCGCTTTATCGAGGTGTGACTGGCCGCCGCCATGTGGTCTCCCCTCCCACTAACGATGTGTAACACAATAGTTGCGGAGTGTGCGGTGCGCGATGGGAAACGATAGCTTTGCCAGAGAAACCGCAGAGGTTATGTGGTTGGCTAGATGTGGACACGGTTCGCTTCCGCGAACAAGCCACTGCGAAGGGAGCACATCATGATGCGGGGCGTCATCTGGACTTGACGACCGCCCTTGCCCTCCACGCGGGCGACCCATCGGCCCCGGCGCTCACCACTCAGCGCGCCACCGATGCCCCCTCCCCCCACCTTCCCGGGGCCCGGTTCGTCCTCCCGCATCCCTCGTGTTCCAGCATCACCCGCGCGACCTCTCGCCAACGCCGAGGTCATCTCATCGACCTCTTCGGGAAACCCCCGGGCTAGGCACCGTGAGGCATGCCCCCGGCCCGCTCATCCCGCCGTAACCCCGGGGGCGCATGCGGAGAGCCGGTGAGATCCCGGCCGGACGCCGCCACCGACTACGCGACATCGGCGCGCCGTTTCGGCACCGGACCTCCTGGTCGGACGCCGGGATCGGCGCGCCACTTCCGGCACCGGACCATCTGACCGGACACCAGGATCGGCGCGCCACCACCAACACCGGACCACCTGACCGGGCACCAGGATCGACGCGCCGTTCCGGCACCGGCCCTCCTGGCGGGACGCCGGAGGCAGCGCGCCACTTCCAGCGCCAGACCACCCGACCGGACACCAGAGACGGCGCGCCACCACCAACACCGGACCACCTGACCGGGCACCAGGATCGACGCGC
>NZ_JBITHT010000006.1:94555-796697 GCF_044458265.1 Nonomuraea sp. NPDC050478
CGTTCCGGCACGGGCCCTCCTGGCGGGACGCCGGAGGCAGCGCGCCACTTCCAGCGCCAGACCACCCGACCGGACACCAGGATCGGCGCGCCACCACCAACACCGGACCACCTGACCGGGCACCAGGATCGACGCGCCGTTCCGGCACGGGCCCTCCTGGCGGGACGCCGGAGGCAGCGCGCCACTTCCAGCGCCAGACCACCCGACCGGACACCAGGATCGGCGCGCCACCGCCGGCACCGGACCACCTGGCCGGACGCCGGGGTCGGCGCCCCGCCATGGACGGGGCATCAGGCCGCGGCTCGCTCCTCCTGTGGCCACTCGGCGTCTTCGGACTCCTTCTCGTTGTCGTCGGCGCCGATGATGCGCACCGCGGCCTCGTCCGCCGGGATCTCCCTGACCACCATGCCCGGCCCCTTGCGGGCGGCGCCCATCGCCCAGTCCTGGGTCTCCTCGTCGAGGCGGTCGCGCATCTCCCTGCTCACCGGGCCGCCGCCCGCCCGCTCGGGCTTGACGAAGGTGCCGGTGCCCCAGCGCAGGTCGTGGCCCACGGCCGAGGCCTCGACCTCGGGCATGAAACGCCGGTCACCCTCCGGGCCGAACTCGCGGATGCGGAGCTTGCCCGACACCACCACCGGCTGCCCGACCCGTACGGACTGGGCGACGTTGTCGCCCAGCGCGCGCCAGCAGCGCACCGCGAAGCAGACCTTCTCGCCGTCGGCCCACTGGCCCGACTTCCTGTCGAAGTAGCGATGGGCGGTGAGCACCCGGAGCGAGGTGACCTTGGACCCGTCGTCGAAGGTGTATTGACGCGGCTCCGCCGCGACGTTGCCGGTGAGCGTGACGTAGATGTCGTTCATCCGTTGCCTCCCCTGTGGCGGGCCGGACGCCCGCGACCTGGGACCACGGTGCCGACCACGGCCCGCCCGCGAAGCCGCCGAGCGGTGTTCTGGGGATGACCGCCCGGCGGGCGCGGAGGCTGTGGAAGGTCAGCTCGACAGGCCGCGCATCGCGGTGTAGAAGGCGTGGTGGCGGGCGAGTTCGCGCTCCACCGGCTCCACCACCATCTTCTCCGCGATCGCCGCCACCCGCCGCCGCATCTCCCGCTCCAGCCGCTCCCGCTCGCGCGAGGCGCCCAGCTCGACGAAGTTGCGTGAGGCGATGCCCGACAGGGCGCCCAGCCCGAGCACCGACACCGTCATCAGCGCCGCCCACGGCAGCGCCGCGGTGTCGCCCATCAGCTCCAGCGCCGGCGGCAGCGCGCCCGGTATGAGCAGCCCCAGCAGGAGCCAGAGCACGCCGCACCCGAACGCCGCCACCAGGGCGTACTGCCACGCCTTGAGCAGCCGCCACCAGGCGGGCACCCGGTCGAGCTGGGGCGCGACCTCGGTGAGGTCCTCGGTGAGCGCCGACGGCACCTTGCCCAGCCGGGAGCGGGCCGCGTGGTGGAGCGACGACCGCCACACCGGGTGCATGGTGCCCGACAGCCCTTCGGCCAGCGCCTGGACGGCGTTGGTGACCTCGGCCGCCTGCGCGGTCACGGTGCCGGCCGCGATGCCCTTGATCTCGTCGCTGACGTCCTCCAGGCGGAGGCTCTTGATCGGGTCGGGGCGGAACCGGTCGGCCCAGCGCGGGAACGGCCAGCCCACCCACTGGTTGGAGCGCTCGACGTAGATGTTCTCCATGGCCTCGCCCACGGCCGGCACGCCGACGGCGTCGCAGAGCGCGTCCACCAGGCCCATCTTGCGGGCCTCGTCCACCGCGGCGGGGATGGCCAGCGCCTCCCCGACCGGCATGGCGGCCGTCATCCGCTGCTCCAGCTTGCGGAGGTCGGCCTCCAGCCTCTGGATCGCGGCCCGGCGGCGGAAGACGGCCGCCGCGACGACGCTCTTGAGGCTCTCGACGCCGCGGCCGGTGACGGCCGAGGTCGGCACGACCGTCGGGTGCTCGACGCCTTCGCGGCGGAGCAGGTCGTTGAGGTCGATGACCAGCTCGGCCAGTTCCTCGGTGGAGAGCCGGTCGGCCTGGTTGAGCGCGAACACGGTCACCGCCTCGTGGCCCGCCAGCTCGGTGACGTAGCGGCGGTGGGTGGAGGCGTCGGCGTACTTCTGCGGGTCGAGCACCCACACCACCAGGTCGGCCAGCCCGATGAGCCGGTCGGCCTCGTTGTCGTTGAGCGCCCTGATCGAGTCGTGGTCGGGCAGGTCGAGCAGGATGAGCCCGTGCAGCTGGCTCTCGCCCTTGTCCAGCGCGCTGGCCCGGGCGAACCGGTGGCGCCACTGGATCTGCAGCCAGTCGAGCAGCGGCGCCGCGCCTTCGAGCCCCCACACGCAGGCGTGGGTGCGGGCGGTGGTGGGCCGCCGCACGCCGGTCGGCGACAGCTCCAGCCCCGAGACGGCGTTGAACAGCGACGACTTGCCGCTGCCCGTGCCGCCCGCGAGGGCGACCACGGTGTGCTCCGACGACAGCTTGAGCCGGTCACCGGCGCGCAGCAGCAGCGACTCGGCCTCCGACATCAGCTTGGGGTCGAGCCGTCCGGGGCCGAGCTCCACGACCTTGGACAGCGCGGACAGCCGGGACGAGAGCCCCGGCCTGGGCGTGGTGACGGTGGTCATCGTGCGACCTCAAGGTTGTACGTGGCCTGGTAGAGCCGCGTCGCGGCGGACTCGTCGGGGATGCCGGCCGAGTCGAGCGCTTGCACGTATCGCATGGACTCCTCGTCGAACAGCATGCTGATCCTGGCCCGCAGGTCGCTCAGCGCCTTGGCGCCGATGCCGCGCAGCGACTCGGCGCCCAGCAGCGCCTTGACCAGCCGGTGCGGCACCCCCTCGACATGGCCGCCGCTGAACATGGCGACCATGAAGATCAGCGACAGCGAGTCGGCGTCGAACGACACCAGCTTCGACACCGTCCGCTTGGCCACGCCCTCGGTGCGGACCAGCTCGGTGACGTGTTCCTGCCAGGCCGCGACAGCCCGGCCGGCGTGCCGTACGAGGTCGTCGGAAGGTCGCTCCAGGCCGTCGGCGAGCGCCGCCCCGACCTCGGCGCGGTGCCGCCAGCGAGCGGTCACCTCCTCAGCCGCGCGGGTGGCGGCGGCCACGATCACGGACTCCAGGCCGGCCCGCAGCGCCGCCCTGAACGCGATGATCCGCTCGGGCGTCTGCCTGCCGCTCCTGGCGCGCTTGCGCAGCTGGAGCGAGCGCATCAGGTCGCCGGAGCCGGCGAAGTCCTGCCAGCGGGCGAGCACCTCGCCGTGGATCAGCGCACCGCTCCTGAACGCCTTGTCGAGGTCCGTGAGGGCGCCGAGGTAGGCGGCCTCCACGTCGCCGCGCAGCTCACCGCGGAAGGCGACCTGCGCCTCCAGGTGCTTGGCCAGCGCCGGCACGCGGGTGCGGAAGCTGTCGAGCACGCCGTTGAGCGTCTCCTTGACCGCCTGGGCGCGGCGGGCCCCGTCGACGGACAGCTCGGCGAGCCACAGCCGCACCTCGGTCACCTCGCTGTCGGGCAGCCGACCGTCGGCGACCTTCGACTCGCTGATGACGAACCGGTCGATCTCGCCCAGGCCGTACTCGGTGAGCATCCGGACGAAGTGCTTGAGCACCACCTCGCGGGCCCTGTCCTGGACGCGGGAGAGCACGATGGCCAGCCTGGCGCCGCGCTCCTTGGCCAGGCGGAGCAGGTTCCAGGCGGGGGCGTCGGCGTAGCGGGCGGCGGTGGTGACGAAGATCCACAGGTCGGCGGCGTCGAGCATGCGGTGGGCGATCTCGTGGTGCTCCTCGACGACCGAGTCGATGTCGGGGGTGTCGAGCAGCGCCACGCCCTGGGGCAGCTTCTCCGTGGCGCTGATCACGATGCCGCGCTGGCCCGCCTCGGGCCTGGCCTGGTCGAACCGTCGCAGGCCGCCCAGCAGCTCGCCCTCGGCGAACCACTGGCGGTCGTCGGGATGGCAGACCAGGACGGGCACGCCGGTGGTCGGCCGCCGCACGCCGGTGCGCGACACGTTCTTCTCGGCGAGGGAGTTGACCAGCGTGGACTTGCCCGCGCCGGTCGAGCCCGCGACCACGATCAGGGCGGGCGCGGTGTTCATCCGCACCCTCGGCAGCACGTAGTCCTCAAGCTGGGCGAGCAGCTCGCCGCTCGCCTTGCGCGCCTCGCCGGCGCCCGGCAGGTCGAGCCCGAACCGCAGCGACGCCACGCTCTCGCGCAGCGCCCCGAGCGCCGCCGCCATCGCCTTCACGGTCTCAGGCGGCAACTCCTCCTCACGTACGCCCTCCGCCTCGGGCCCCACAGGTACGGAGTCCGCCTCGGCCCCGGGCTTGTCATCGGGCCCCTCAGATACGGAGTCCGCCTCGTCCTCAGCCTCCTCCGCTACGGATTCCGCCCCGGCCCCGGGCTCCTCCGGCACGGATTCCGCCCCGGCCCCGGGCTCCTCCGGCACGGATTCCGCCCCGGCCCCGGGCTCCTCCGGCACGGATTCCGCCTCGGTCTCGGGACTCTCCCGTACGGAGTCCGGCTCGTCGCCGAAGTCCTCCGGTACGGACTTCGCCTCGGGCTCCTCCGGTACGGAGTCCGCCTCGTCTTCGTCGGCGACGGCCTTCTCGTCAGCGCCGTCCCCGGGTGCTTCGGCCGGAAGGCCGGGCTCGGCGGCCTCGGACTCGGCGGGTGCCTCCGGCTCGGAGTCCTCGACGGCGACCGGTTCGCGCTTGGCCGCAGGAGTTTCCTCCGGAGCCTGGTCCGTCTCCTCCCCGGTCGCGGGCTCCGGCTCGGCAGCCGCGGCCCCTGATCCCCTGACGACCGGGCCGAAGGCGTCGAACTGCGGCTCAGCGGGCGCCTCGGGACCCGGCTTCGAGTCCCCGGAGACGAACGGCGCGAAGGCATCGAACTCGGGCTCGGAGCGCTCGCCGGCCCGCCTCCCGGCGGGAGACTCCCTCTCGGGTCGGGCGGCGGAGCCCTCCGGAGGGCGCGAGGCCTCGCGTTCCGGCTTCACGCCTGACGGGCGGTGGCCATCCGGCTGTCCCGCAGCCGTCCCCGAGGCCTCGCGTTCCGGCTTCGCGCCTGGCGGGCGGCCCGCAGCCCGCTTTTGCTCGGCGGGTAGGTCCGCCGGGGGGCCCGGGGGCGCGTCGGTAATGGCGGGGAGGCTCAGGGTCTGCTCCCCTGGCCGCTCTCCGCGCCCGTCATCCATGGCGGTGTTCAAGGCAGGCGCTCCGCTCGAACCATCTCGACCTCCTGGCCGACCTCGACGACATCGCCGACGACGATGATCGCCGGTGGCCGTATCCCAGCCGCGGACACGCGTTCGGCCACGGTGGAAAGCGAAGCGGTGACCGCCCGCTGGGTCGGAAGGGTACCGTCCTGCACCACCATTACGGGAGTCTCCGGTGGACGTCCGTCTCGGATGAGGGCCTCGGCGACCGCGGGCAGCCGCTCGACGGCCATCATGAGCACCAGGGTGCCACGGGAACGCGCCAGGCCGGGCCAGTCGACGGTGGACCGGGGGTCGTCCGGCGCGACATGCACCGAAATGACGTGGAACTCCTGGCTCACCCCGCGGTGCGTGACGGGGACACCGGCCGCGGCGGGCACCGCGACGGCGCTGCTGATGCCGGGCACGACCAGCACGGGGATGCCGGCCCGGGCGCAGGCGATCATCTCCTCGCCGCCGCGCCCGAACACGAACGGGTCGCCGCCCTTGAGCCGGACCACGAACTTGCCCTCTCTGGCGCGCTCCACCAGCAGCTCGTTGATCTTCTCCTGGGAGAGGGACCGGCCGTAGGGCACCTTGGCGGCGTCGACCAGCTCGACATCGGGGGCCAGCTCGTCGAGCAGGGCGCGGGGCGCCAGCCGGTCGGCGACGACCACGTCGGCCTGCGCGAGGAGCTGGCGCCCGCGTACGGTGATCAGCCCGGGGTCGCCGGGCCCGCCGCCGACGAGCGCCACGCCCACCGGCTTGGTGCGGTTGCGCCGGGCGTCGACGGTGCCGTCGCGCAGCGCGCCCACCACGGCGTCACGGATGCCGGCCGCCCTGCGCGGGTCGCCGCCCGCGGTGACGGCCACGCTGATCTCGTCGACCCGGCCGGAGGCCGGGGTCCAGGCGGCGGAGGCGTCCTTGTCGTCGGCGCGCACGCACCAGATGCGCTTGGCCTCGGCCTCGGCGGCCACCGCGGTGTTGACCGGCCGGTCGTCGGTGCACGCCTGGACGAGCCAGGCGCCGTCGCAGTCGCCCACCTGGTAGGGCCGGGCGTGCCAGGTGACCCGGCCCGCGGCGATGAGGTCGTCCAGAGCGGGGGTGACGGACGGCGAGACCACGGTCACTTCCGCGCCGGCGTCGAGCAGCGCGGGCACCCGCCGCTGGGCGACTCTCCCGCCACCCACGACGAGGACCCGGCGACCGGAAAGCCGCAGGCCGAGGAGGTAGGGGCCCATGGTGGGTGAATCTCCCGTTCGCGAACGTTGTGTGCTAGGTGGATAAACCTACCGGCTCTCAACGCGTCATTTGTTGCGCAGGGGTCAACGGCCGTCAAGCAGAGGCCGGCGGGGGTCCCAGCGCTCTCCGCCCGCTTCGTCGGCGCGCCGTCTGGCCATCGCCGAGAGCGCCTCCAGGACGACCCTGTTGCCGAGGAGCGCCGTGATGTCGGCGTGGTCGTACGGGGGCGCGACCTCGACGATCTCCATGCCCGCGACGGGCAGCTCGTAGCAGATGCGCCGCACCGCGTCGAGCAGTTGCCGGGCCGTGAGCCCGCCCGGCTCGGGGGTGCCGGTGCCGGGCGCGTGGCCGGGGTCGCACACGTCGATGTCGATGGACAGGAAGATCTGGTCGCACTCGTCCAGGGCGATGCGGAACGCCTCCGTGAGGCACTCCTCCAGGCCGCGGGCGACGATCTCGGTCATCTCGTAGGAGCGCATGTCCTGCCGGGCCATCCACTCCAGCGTCTCCGGCTCCGGCCAGTAGCCGCGCAGCCCGATCTGCAGGAACCGGTCACCGCGGATCGCGCCGGACTCGATCAGCCGGCGCATCGGCTGACCGTGCCCGTACAGGTGGCCGAAGGAGATGTTCCCGGTGTCGGCGTGCGCGTCGAAGTGGATCATCGAGGTGCGGCCGGGGGCGTGCGCGCGGGCGGTGCCGCGGGCGTCCGGCAGCGCCACCGTGTGGTCGCCGCCGAGCACCACCGGGACGGCGCCGGAGGCGGCGATCCGGTGCACCGCCGACTCGATGGCCTCCAGTGAGCCCTCCACGTCGCCCGAGTAGCACTCGACGTCGCCGGCGTCGAGCACCCGCAGGTCGCGCAGGGCGTCCACGCGCAGCGCGAGGCTGGGCCTGGAGCCGTCCTGCGGCAGGTAGCAGGCCTGGCGCAGGGCCATCGGGCCGAATCTGGCGCCGGGGCGGTGGGAGGTCCCGCCGTCGAAGGGGGCGCCGAGGATGACGACGTCCGCGTCCGCGTAGCTCGCGGGGTCGTCGACGTCGCAGCGTTCGACGCCGAGGAAGGTGAGGTCCGGGCCGTACATCGGTCCGTATCTGGGCACTGGTCACCTCATCGGGTGGTTCCTGTCCCTTTCATCATCACATGTGCTTCTCGGTGACTCCGGCCGAGTCGAACGTGGCGACCTCGTGCATGACGCGGACGGCGGCGCAGACGAGCGGGTGGGCCAGCAGCCCGCCGGTGCCCTCGCCGAGCCGCAGCTCCAGGTCCACCAGAGGGCGCAGGCCGAGGTGCTCCAGCGCGGCGGAATGACCGGGCTCGGCGGAGCGGTGGCCCGCGACGCAGTGGTCGACGGCGGCGGGTGAGAGCGCGGCGGCGGCCAGCGCGGCGGCCCCGGCGATCACGCCGTCGAGGATCACCGGCACCCGCGCCGCCGCCCCGCCCAGGATGAAGCCGGCGATGGCGGCGTGCTCGAACCCGCCGACGGCGGCCAGCACCCGCGACGCCTCCTGCAGCTTGAGCCCGTGCGGATCCGGCCGGCCCTCCATGAGGATGCCGTTGACCTGGAGCGCCTCGCGGACGACGGCGATCTTGCGGGCGTGGGTCTCCTCCGTGACGCCGGTGCCGAGGCCGGTCACCGCGGCGGGGTCGCGGCCGGTGAAGGCCGCGATCAGCGCCGCCGAGGCCGTCGTGTTGGCGATGCCCATGTCTCCCGTGATCAGGCACCGGGCGCCGGACGCCACCAGGTCGCGGGCCACGCCGATGCCCGCCTCCAGCGCGCGTACGGCCTCCTCGCCGGTCATCGCGGGGCCCCGCGACAGATCGGCGGTGCCGTACGCGATCTTCCGCTTGACCAGGCGGGCGTCGTCGGGCAGGTCGGCGGCGACGCCGACGTCCACCACGGTGACCGACGCCCCGATCTGGGCGGCGAAGGCGTTGGCCACCGCCCCTTCCGCCAGGAAGTTGTGCACCATCTGCACCGTGACCTCCTGCGGCCACGGGGTGACGCCGCGGGCGTGCACGCCGTGGTCGGCGGCGAAGATGGCCAGCGCGGCCGGCTCCGGCATGGGCGGCGGGCTGACCCCGGCCGCCCCGGCGAGCCGCACGGCGACCTCCTCCAGCGCGCCGAGGGACCCGCGCGGCTTGGTGAGCCGGTCCTGGTGGGCACGCGCGTCGGCGATCGCGCGGGGGTCGGCGGGGCGGAGCGCGGCGAGTGTCTCGGCGAGCACGGAACCTCCGGGGGTTCAGGGGACCAGCTGCTGGAGGGCTTCCTCGTAGCGGTCGATGACCACGTCGGCCAGCGTCTCACAGTCGCCGATCACCTCGGCGCAGCGGATGTCGAGCTCGGGGTGGCCGGCGCCGTACGCGAGCGCCTGCGCCCACACGCGCTCCAGCGTGCCGCCCGCGAACAGCAGGTAGGGCACGACGATGACGCGCTTGGCGCCGAGGCGGCGGCAGCGCTCCAGCCCGCCGGGCACACCGGGCGGGGTGAGGGAGACGAACGCGGTCTCCACGGTCATGAAGTCGTACGCGTGAGTCTCCCAGAACAGCCGGGACACGCGGTGCACGTCGGCGTTGGCGGCCGGGTCGGTGGAGCCGTCACCGACCAGCACGACGGCGGTCTCACCCGGCTCGACGTGCGGCGGGACGCCGTCGGACGCGACGCCGTCGACGGCGCGCAGCCGAGGGCGGGCGCCGACCAGCTCCAGCGGGCGCGGCCTGGGCATCTCGGTGGCGGCGTCGTTGAGCCGCTCGGCGAGCAGCGCGAGCACGCGCGGGTCGGGGCCGACCGGCCGGCCGTGGTCGTACACGAGGGTGGGGTGCCGCTGCTGCTCCAGGGCCAGGGCGGCGGGGAGTTCGCCGTTGGTCCGGCTCAGGGTCAGCGGCAGCGCCACCAGGCGGTGGTGACCGCGGGCGACCAGAGAGGCGACGGACTCGCTCAGCAGGGGCGTGGCCCGCTCGAGGTAGCCGCCCGACACGTCGGCGGCGGTCTGGTCGAGCCGGCAGCGGAGCCGGTGCACGAACCTGCCGAACTCGGCGGAATCGGCGTCGTCGTTGGAGCCCTGCCCGACAAGCAGGAGCGGCGGCTTCATGGGGAAGGTTCTCCGGTGCGTAGAAGAGGACACGCGAGGATAACCGATGTGCGGCGCTGAGCGACAGGTCAGGAAGTGCCCGCGGGTGTCGCGTGCACGACGAAGACCGGGTCGGCGGAGCTCAGGCTGTGCGCGCCGTCGGGGCCGATGACGAGCCCGGAGGCCAGGATCTGGGTGCCTTCGGCGCGGTAGCCGTGCTCGCGCAGCAGGTCGAGCACGGCGGACACGCGTTCGACGGTCTTCAGCGCGCACACCAGCGAGCGGGGCCGGCGGGCGGCGCAGGCGACGATCACGTCGGGGCCGCCGCCGCCGACGAAGACGGCGTCGGGGTCGGGCAGCGGTTCGAGCGCGGGCGGCGCCTGCCCCCGGGTGAGCGCCACCTTGACGCCGTGGCTCAGGACGTTCTCGCGCAGCCGGGCGCAGGCGTCGGCGTCGCGCTCGACGGCCATCACCGCGGCGCCGAACCTGGCGCACTCCACCGCGATCTCGCCGTTGCCCGCGCCCACGTCCCAGACCAGGTCGCCGAGCCGGGGCCCGAGCTTGGCGAGCACGTACGCGCGCACCTCGGCGGGCAGCCTGGACTCCAGCGGCAGCGCCCATCCGGCCGGTCCCGGCTGGGCGCCCGCCACCCAGCCGGGCTCCTTCCGGCGGTGCAGCGGGTCGATCACGAGCACCACGTCCGGGTCCTTCCACGGCCGGGTGGTGGCCTCGCCCATGCGGCTGTGGGTGACGCGCTCGTCGGGCCCGCCGAGGTCCTCGCAGACGACGAGCGCGCGCGGGGTGGTGGGGGCGAGCTCCCTGGCGATCTCGCCGGGGCCGACGCCGGGGGTGACGAGCAGCGCGACCTTGGGGTGCGCCCGGCAGGCGTTGACCACGCGGGCGAGCTGGTGGGGGCCGGCCGGGGCGACCACGAGGGCGTCGTCCCAGTCGAGCCCGGCGCAGGCGAAGGCACGGGTGACGATCGAGGTGGCGGGCAGCACGTCGGGCTCCAGCCCGTGGCCGCGCAGCGTGCGCACCACGCCGAAGAAGCCGGGGTCGCCCTCGGCGATCACGACGGCCGGGCCCTCGCCCCGCTCCATGTGGGCGTCGAGGGCGTCGAGCAGGCCGCCGGGATGGGCCGTGGCGGCGGACGGGGCCAGCCGCCGGGTCAGGTGGTCGGGGCCGATGACCAGCCTGGCGGCCTTCAGCCGGTCGGCCGCCTTGGCCGACAGCCCGGAACCGTCCCACCCGACAACCGTGATCATGGGCCTCACCGTCCTCACCCACCAGATTGACGGTTGCACCACCGTTTCACCAAGAGGTCCCGCTCAGGAAAGGTCGGACGGGATCAGGCTGAAGACGACGAGGTCCTCGCCGCGCAGCGCGTTGCGTTCGACGCCCTCGCGGACGAAGCCCGCCTTCTCCGCGACCCGCTGGGAGGCGGGGTTGGACACCGCGGCCCGCAGCTTGAGCCGCTGGAAGCGCTGCTCGCGCAGCAGCCAGCGGGCGATGGCGGCGACGGCCTCGGTGGTGTAGCCCCGGCCGCGCGCCCACGGCGCGGCCATGTAGCCGATCTCGCACGACCGGTTGGCCCAGTCCACGTCCCTGAGGTCGACGTTGGCCGCGAACCGGCCGCCGGCCAGCTCTTCCACGGCCCAGGCGATGCCGTCGCCGCGCAGCCGCATCCGCTCGGAGGTCGCGACGAAGGCGCGGGCGTGGGCCTGTCCGTAGCGGCGCGGCACGCCGGTCATGGCCTGGGTGAGCGGGTCGGCGCCGGTGGCGGCCAGGTCCGGCACGTCCTTCTCGGCGGGCGGGCGGATGAGCAGCCGTTCGGTGCGCAGCTCGGCCCTGGGCAGGGTCTCGCCAGGGGTCCGGCCGTCGTCGCGGAGCATCCCGAAGATCACCAGATCGTGCGGCCCGTCGTCTTCGAGCACCGCGGCGCGCAGCACGCCTTCCCAGGTGAAGCCAGCTTTCCTGGCCACATGCAGGGACGGCAGGTTGTCCAGGTTGGCCGTCAGGTCGACGCGGCGCAGCGTGGTCTCGGCGAAGACGTACGCGACCAGCCCGCGCAGCGCCTCGGTGGCGAACCCGCGTCCCCGGTGGAGCGGGTGCACACCGTAGCCGACCTCGGTGGTGCCGGCGCCCCACGCGGTCTTGAACAGGCTGATGGCGCCGACGATGAGCCCGTTCCCGTCCGTCATCGCCAGGTGGATGCCCTGGCCTGAGCGCTGGAGCTCGTGCACGCCGTTGGCGAGCCACTGGGAGACGGACGCCAGGTGACCCGGGGCGCCGGGAGGCAGGAACCGGACGCCCGACTCGACGACGGATCTGATCCGCTCCACGTCCGAGAGGCCGAACGGGCGCAGAACGAGCCGCTCGGTGGTGATGGTCAGCCGGGGATCGAACACGTCGGCAGCGTACACAATCAGCCATGTTTGCCCACGAAAGCGGGGGTAGGGGGGCGCAACGGGAGGAGCGATGATGAAAGAGCACAGCCCTCGCATGGACGAGCAGCGAAGGCACGAGCCGGACGGGTTCGACGGTCCCGACGGCAACCCACGCGGCGTCGGGACGGTGCCCGCCGAGGAGTGGCGGGAGCCCGAGCCGGGCCAGCTGGAGCGCGTGCACCGCTACACGCCCGGGCAGGGAGGCCCCGCAGGCGTCCGCGGCGACCTGGCCGCGTGGCTGAGCGACGCCGACTTCCCCGCCACCCCTTACGACCTGATGCGGCACGCCGAGCGGATGGGCGCCCCCGACGAGGTGGTCACGTTGCTGCGCGCGCTGCCGGCCCGCCGCTACATGACCGTGCCCGAGGTGTGCCGGGCCGTGGGACCCGGCGCGGCAAGGCGGAGGTGATGACACGTGCGACTCGACTTCATCCGGCCGCTCTACGAGCGCCCGGGGCCGTACGCGTCGGTGTACGTGGGCGGGCTCACCGCGCGGGACCGGTCCGCCCTGTGGACGAGCCTGTGTGACGAGCTGGAGCGGGCCGGCGGCACCGAGTCCGAGGCGCTGCGTGAGGAGGTGCTGAGCCCGGGACCGGGACGGGCGGTGTTCGCCGTGCACGGCGACGTGGTGCTGTCGGAGCCGCTGCCGGAGGCGCCCCGCCCGCTGGCGGCGTTCTCGCCGCTGCCGCTCGTCACCCCGATGCTGATGCAGCGGGGCGAGCGCGTGCCGCACCTGCGGGTGATCATCGACCACGCCGGCGCGGACGTCTCGGTGCACGGGAACGGCTCGCCGCGCAAGACGACCGTCGAGGCCGAGGAGTGGCCGCTGCAGAAGACCGCGCAGGGCGGCTTCTCCCAGCGGCACTACGAGAAGGCGGTGGAGGAGACCTGGGAGAAGAACGCCGTGGCCGTCGCCCAGGAGGTCGACGAGCAGGTGCGGCGCACCGACGCCCAGCTCGTGCTGGTGGCGGGCGAGCCGCATTCGCGCTCGCTGCTCTGCGACCATCTCGGCCCCCGGTCCACCGGCCGCATCCAGATGCTGGAGCGCGGCCACCGCAACGCGACCGGCGGGTTCGAGCAGGACGTGGAGACCGCGCTCGGCGGCTGGCTGGACGACCGCAGGGCCGAGCTGCTGAACCGCCACGGCGAGCAGGACGGCCCGACCGGGGTGGCCCGGGTGGCGCAGGCGCTGCGCGAGGGCCGGGTGCACGCGCTGCTGATGCCCGGCGAGCTGCCGCGCACCGTCTGGATCGGCGAGGGGGCGACGCAGGTGTCGCGCGACGCCGGGGAGCTCCGCACGTGGGGGGTGGAGCACCCGGTGCAGGAGCGCGCCGACTCGGCCCTCGTCAGGGCGGCGGCGATGACCGACGCCGAGATCTGGTTCACCGACCAGGTGGAGGACGTCGCGGCGGTGCTCAGGTACTGACGATCACTTCCAGGGTCCTGGGGCCGTGCACGCCTTCGACCCGGTTCAGCTCGATGTCGCTGGTGGCGGACGGGCCGCTGATCCAGGTGAGCGGGCGTGACGGGTCGAGACGGGCCACCGCCTCGGGGACGCCCGCCACGATCTGGCCGGCCAGCACCACGCACAGGTGGTAGTCGGGCACCAGCGTCTGCGCGCGGGTGCCCTGGCCGGGGCCGGTGTCGAGGACGATGGTGCCGGTCTCGGCGATGGCGACCGCGCAGCCGGTCACCACGCCGTCGGCGGCGTCCAGTTCGGCCAGCGACCCGCCGGCGGGCTCGGCGCCTTCCGACCACTCGGGCGGGAGTCCGTCGGGGATCACCATGCGGCGCCCCCGTACCAGCTCGGTGATCGCGGCGGGCACCTCGGCGGCGGGCAGCACGTGCACGATGGCGCGGTAGTCGCGCACCCGCTCGGCGAACAGGCCGGCCAGGTCGTCCACCGGCGGCGCGGTGCGGTAGCCGCGCGGGATCTCCACCTCGGGCGCGCCGCGCACGGCCTGCCGGATCCGGCCGAGTATCTCCTCACGGGCGCCCATGCCGCTCCTCTCTTTCCCACCAGTCCCTGAACGGTTCTTCCGGGATGTCCGGCAGGTCGCGGGTGTCGGTCCAGGCCGACAGCGGGCCGGGCAGCCTCTTCGGCACCAGCTTGCGCAGCCGCGAGGCCAGGCGCTGGACCCCGGCCAGGCGGGCCCGGTCGCCGAACACCCAGCCGGCCAGCCGCATGCCCGCGCGCTCCGCGGCCCCGTGCGGGGCCTCGGCACGCAGGTGGACGAGCACCTCGGGGATGTCGATCGCCACCGGGCAGGCCTCGAAGCAGGCGCCGCACAGGCTGGACGCGTACGGGAGCGAGGCGTCCAGGTCGGAGCCCATGCCGCGCAGCTGCGGGGTGAGGATGGCGCCGATCGGGCCCGGGTAGACCGAGCCGTAGGCGTGGCCGCCCGCCCGCTCGTACACGGGACACACGTTCAGGCAGGCCGAGCAGCGGATGCAGCGCAGCGCCTGGCGGCCCACCTCGTCGGCGAGCACGCCGGTGCGGCCGTTGTCGAGCAGCACCAGGTGGAACTCCTGGCCCTCGGCCGAGCCCGTCCAGGTGCTGGTGTAGGGGTTCATCCGCTCGCCGGTGGAGCTGCGCGGCAGCAGTTGCAGGAACACCTCGAGGTCGCGCCAGGACGGCACCAGCTTCTCGATGCCGACCACACTGATGAGCGTCTCGGGCAGGCTCAGGCACATGCGGCCGTTGCCCTCGGACTCCAGCACCACGAGCGTGCCGGTCTCGGCGACCATGAAGTTGGCGCCGGAGACGGCGACCTTGCTCCTGAGGAACCGTTCGCGCAGGTGGAGGCGGGCGGCCTCGGTCAGCGCGGCGGGCTCGTCGGTGAGCCCTTCGGGGGCGTCGCCCATCCGGTCCAGGAAGATCTCGCGGATCTCGGCCCGGTTGCGGTGGATCGCCGGCACCAGGATGTGGCTGGGGAAGTCGTCGCCGAGCTGGACGATCAGCTCGGCCAGGTCGGTCTCGTAGGCGGCGATGCCGTGCTCGGCCAGCGCCTCGTTCAGGCCGATCTCCTGGGTGGCCATCGACTTGACCTTGACGACCTCGGTCTCGCCGGTGGCCTTGACCAGATCGGTGACGATGCGGTTGGCCTCGGCGGCGTCGCGCGCCCAGTGCACGTGGCCGCCCGCCTCCGTGACGGCCTCCTCCAGCTGGAGGAGGTAGCGGTCGAGGTGGCGCAGCGTCTCGTCCTTGATGGCCTTGCCTGCCGCGCGCAGCTCCTGCCAGTCGGGCAGCTCGCCGACGACGCTCGCGCGCCTGCCTCGGATCGTGTGGGTGGCTTTGCGCAGGTTGTAGCGAAGCTGCGAGTTCTGTACGGCCTTTTCGGCGTTTTTCGGGAAACTCCCGGGCATGCCGAGGAACGTGGCGCTCATCCGCCCGCCTCCGTGGCGGCCAGGATCTCCGCGATGTGCATCACCCGTACCCCCGTCTTCTGGCGGGCCAGCGTGCCGCCGATGTGCATCAGGCAGGAGTTGTCGGCCGCGCACAGCACCTCGGCGCCGGTGCCCAGCACGTTGCGCGCCTTGTCGGCGCCCATGGCTGCGGAGACGGCCGCGTTCTTCATCGCGAACGTGCCGCCGAAGCCGCAGCACTCCTCGGCGCCCGGAAGCTGGACCAGCTCCAGCCCGCGCACCCGGCCCAGCAGCCGCACGGGGCGGTCGCCGAGGTGGAGCCCGCGCAGCGAGTGGCAGGTCGGGTGGTAGGTCACCCGGTGCGGGAAGTAGGCCCCCACGTCCTCGACCTTCAGCACGTCCAGCAGGAACTCGGTCAGCTCGTGCACCCGCGGCACCACCCGCCCGACGGCCGCTGCTCCCTTGCTGCCGGGCTTGACCAGCTTGGGGTACTGCTCCCGGATCATCGCGGCGCAGGACCCGGAGGGGACGACCACCGCCTCGTAGCCGGCGAAGACCTCGGTGAAGTGGCGCGCCAGCCGCACGCCCTCCTGCGGATAGCCGGTGTTGAGGTGCATCTGCCCGCAGCAGGTCTGCGCGGCCGGGAAGTCGACCTCGCAGCCCAGCCGGCGCAGCAGCGACACGACGGCCTTGCCGGTGCCGGGGAAGAGCGTGTCGTTCACGCACGTGAGAAACAGGGCGACTCGCACGCTTCTCCTTCCGGGTATGGTCTGACCACAGTATGGTCGGACCATAGAGGAACGCAATCCTCGAAGGAGGTCCCGTTGCCTGATACCCGCCCGAAACGGACCCGCACGTTCGAGGACGTGCTCGCCCAGCTGGAGCGCCGGATCGCGGACGACGGGCTGACCGCGGGCGACCGGCTGCCCGCGGAGCGGCAGCTCGCCGAGGAGCTCGGCGTGAGCCGCTCGTCGGTGCGCGAGGCGATGCGCGTGCTGGAGACGCTCGGCGTGGTGACGTCCCAGGTCGGGCGGGGGCCGGACGCGGGCGCGGTGCTGATCTCCCGGCCCGACCACACGCTGACCGACCTGCTGAGGCTGCACCTCGGGCTGGCCAGCCTGGAGCCGCGCGAGGTGATCGACACCCGGCTGATGATCGAGCGCTGGGCGGCCGCCCGCGCCGCCTCGGCCGCCGCGGACACCTCCGCGCTCGCCGTCGCGCTGGCGGGGATGGACGCGGCGCGGTCGGCGGAGGAGTTCGTCGAGCACGACACCGCCTTCCACTGCGCGATCGCGGACGCGTCCGGCAACCGGCTGATCGCCGCGTTCATGCGCTCGCTGCGCGACTCCATGCGGCGGCACGCGGTGGAAGCCGTCGAACAGCTGGGCGACACGACGGTGCTGCGCGCCGGGCACGTGCGCATCCTCGCCGCGATCCGCGCGGCCGACCCGGAGGAAGCGGCCCGCGCGGTCGCCGACCACCTGGCGGACGCCTACCCGTCGCTGTTCTGACAGTCAGCCGGGGGTCAGGGTGTCGGCGACCCGGCAGGCCGCGCCCGAGCAGGAACGCATCGCGTCCAGCCGGGCCCGCAGGTCCTTCAGCAGCCCGGGGTTCGCGCAGGCGGCGAGGTTGTGCAGCTGGTAGGGGTCCTTGCGCAGGTCGTAGAGCTGTTCCTCCCCCGTCTCGTACGCGACGTAGAGGTGGCGGCGGGTCCGCACGGCACGGTAGCCGGGCACCGGCGTCTGCGCGGCCGACCGGCGGTTGGCCGGTCTGGCGAACTCGACGAGCACGTTCTCCCGCCACCCGGCCGGCCGCCCGCCGCGCAGCAGCGGCGTCATCGACCGGCCTTCGGCGAACGACGGCACCCGCGCCCCGCCCAGCTCCGCGATGGTGGGGGCCAGGTCGACGGTGGCGCTGAGCTCCCCGGCCGACGCCCCGGCCGGCACGCCGGGCCCGCGCACCACCAGCGGCACCCGGATCGCCTCCTCGAACGGCGTGGTCTTGCCCTGGGCCAACCGGTGCGTGCCCAGGTGGAACCCGTTGTCGGAGGTGAAGAACACGTACGTGTCACGCAGCCGGCCCGTCTTCGCCAGCGCGTCCATCACCGAGCCCACGAGGTCGTCCACCCCCAGCATGGCCCGCAGCCTGGTGCGGTACAGCTGGTCGGCCCTGTCCATCTCGCTCTGGCTCAGCGGGGGCCGGTCGCGCAGCCAGGCGGGCTCCTTGCTCACGTCCTCCTGGTTGAACGACGGCGGCCTGGGCGCCGTGGCCTCGGTGAACGCCTCCGCGTGCCGTACCGGAGGGTTGGCCGGCAGGTGGGGCGCGACCGGCGCCAGGAAGAGGAAGAACGGCCGCCCGTCCGCGGCGATGAAGTCGCTCGCCTTGCCGGCCAGCACGTCGGCGAGGTGGTCATGCTCGCCCCAGCCGTACTCGACCGGCCGGCCGTCGCTGTTGAGCCGGTAGCCGTACTCGTTGTAGAGGCCGCGCACGGGCACGTGCCAGGTGTCCCAGCCGGGCGGCACGTACGTCTCGGGCATCGGGCCTGGGTAGTGGTTGAGGTACTTGCCCATATACGCGGTGCGATACCCGGCATCCTGCATCCAAGTCCCGATAGTGGAACGTTCCAGACCCAAGCCGTTGAAGCGCTCAAATCCCCCTTCCGGGGCGGTGTTCGTCCATACGCCATGACTGTGGACGTACTGGGAGCGCAGGATGGACGAGCGCGACGGGCAGCACCAGGAGTCGGCCGTGAAGAACCGGTCGAACGACATGCCCTGCCGCACCAGATGGCGGGTGATCTGGGGAAAGTGCGCGAGGGTCCCGGCCTCCAGGTCGTCGGCCATGATGACCACGATGTTCGGCGACCTCCGGGAGGCGCCCGTGGGCTCGGCCGTGAGCGACAGCAGGAGCAGGACGCAGGCCAGACAGCGCAGGAGCACAGGGTCAGGCTTCCCCTGCCGACGACGCATTGACACCCCCGCCGCGGCCGGGGGTAATAGAACTAGATTCCGGAGGTGTCGATGAAGCTCGGCCTGAACGTCGGTTACTGGCAGCGCCACGCCGACGACGCGACCGAGTCGGTGCTGGCCGCCGAACGGCTCGGCTACGACTCGGTGTGGACCGCGGAGGCGTACGGCACCGACGTGTTCACGCCGCTGGCCTGGTACGGGGCGCGCACGTCGCGGATCAAGCTGGGCACCTCCGTCGCCCAGCTCTCCGCCCGCCCGCCGGTCACCACGGCCATGACCGCCATGACCCTCGACCACCTGACGGGCGGCCGGCTGCTGCTCGGCGTGGGCGCGTCCGGGCCGCAGGTGGTCGAGGGCTGGTACGGCCAGCCGTTCGCCAAACCGCTGGCCCGTACGCGCGAGTACGTCGAGATCATGCGGAAGGTGTGGCGCCGCGAGGAGCCCGTGACCAGCGACGGCCCGCACTACCCGCTCCCCCTGCCCGGCGGCCTGGGCAAGCCGCTCAAGCTCATCACCCACCCGCTGCGCGAGGACATCCCCGTCTACCTGGGCGCCGAGGGCCCGAAGAACGTCGCACTCGCCGCCGAGGTCGCCCAGGGCTGGCTGCCGCTGTTCGCGTTCCCTTCCAAGATCGAGGAGATGTACGGCGACGCGCTCGCCTCGCGCGACCCCGACTTCGACATCGCGGCCATGGTCATGGTGATCATCTCCGACGACGTGCGGGCGGCGCTCGACGGGGTCAAGATGATGCTGACCCTGTACATCGGCGGCATGGGGGCCAGGCACCGCAACTTCCACGCCGACATCATCGGCCGGATGGGCTACGCCGAGGCCGCCGAGCACATCCAGGCCCTCTACCTGGCGGGCCGCAAGGACGAGGCGTTCCGCGCCATCCCGGACGAGCTGGCCGACGGCATCTCCCTGGTCGGCCCGCCGGGGCGGATCAAGGAACGCCTGGAGCCGTGGCACAAGTCGCCGGTCACGTCGCTGCTCGTCATGGGCCCGCGCGACGAGCCGTCCCTACGGACCATCCGCGACCTGGTGCTCGGCTGAGCGGAGGACCCCACCGCAGCGGGCTGAATCGTCATCGCTCAACATAGGAGTGATGACAGTATGTGATTATGCGCGCACCCCGAGCGAAATCTTTCAATACCGCGGGCCCGTGTGACCCCCGGCTCCACTACATGATCCCGCCCACGCCCCGGCTTCCCGAGGCTCGGACGCTGATCGACATGGATCGCTACTTCGTGGTCCACGCGCCCCGGCAGACCGGCAAGACGACGGGTCTGCGCACCCTGGCGTCGGAGTTGACGGCCGAAGGCGACATCGCGGCCCTGGCGTTCTCCTGCGAGCGCGCCAAGGTGGCCGGTGACGACGTCGGCTGGGGAGAGTCGATCCTGCTGAAATCCATCCGCGAGGCCGCCGAGCGATCGGGCTGGCCGAAGAAACTGCTCCCGCCGGACCCCTGGCCGGAGGCCACGCCGGGCACCCTATTCGGTACGGGCCTGAGCGAGTGGTGCCGCCGCAGTCCGCGCCGGGTGGTGCTGTTCTTCGACGAGATCGACGCCCTGCAGGGCAACAGCCTGGTCAGCTTCCTCTGCCAGCTCAGGGACGGTCACAACGCCCGCCCGGACGGGCACCCGTTCCCCGCGTCCGTGATCCTGTGCGGGCTGCGCGACGTCCGCGACTACAAGACCGCCGTGGGCGCAGACCCGGGCCGGTGCAACCCCACCAGCCCGTTCAACATCGTCACCAAGTCGCTGCGCCTGGGCGACTTCACCGCCGGCCAGATCGGCGAGCTGTACGGCCAGCACACCGAGGCGACCGGACAGGAGTTCACCAAGGACGCGGTGGAGCGGGTGTTCGAGCTGACGCAGGGTCAGCCGTGGCTGGTGAATGCCGTGGCCCACGAGATCATCTTCGAGATGGGGGTGACCGGCGCCGTCACCGCCGGGCAGGTGGACGAGGCCAAGGAGCGGTTGATCAGGGCGCGCGCCGTCCACCTGGACTCCCTGGCCGCGCGGTTGCACGAGCCCCGGGTCAAGCGGGTGATGGAACCGATCGTGGCCGGCGACCTCTACACCGACTCCGCCCTGTCCGACGATCTGTCCTACGTCCGTGACCTGGGGCTGATCAAGCAGAAACCCCCGCTGGAGGTGGCCAACCCAATCTACCGGGAGGTCATCCTGCGCGTGCTGGGCGATTCATCGCAACAGAACGTGCGCGCGGACCCGCGGAGTTTCGTGCTGCCGGACGGCCGGTTCGACCTGCCCCGGCTGCTGGAGGAGTTCGTGGTCTTCTGGCGCGAGCACGGGGAGGTGCTCATCCGTCAGGAGAACTACCACGAGGCCGCCTGCCAGATCATCCTCATGGCCTTCCTGCACCGCCTGGTCAACGGCGGCGGCTATCTCGATCGCGAGTACGCCGCCGGCACCAAACGCCTCGACGTGCTCGTCCGCTGGCCCTACACCGGCCCCGGCGGCGAGCGGCTGATGCAGCGCGAGGCGATGGAGCTCAAGGTCTGGCGAGCAGGCAAGGACGACCCGCTGACCGAAGGGCTGGCCCAGCTCGACGGCTACCTGGACCGCCTCAGCCTCACCACCGGCGTCCTGGTGATCTTCGACCGGCGCCCCGAGGCCCCGCCGTGGAACCAACGAGGCGCCTTCGAGGAGGCGACCACCCCGTCCGGCCGCCAGGTCACCGTGCTGCGGGCCTAGCGACGTGCTCCGCGATCACATCGCCGAGCCGGAGCGGCGCGTCGCCCGCGCACAGGCGGCCGAGGACCTGATCGAGCAGGCGCTCGACTGCCCGCTCCCGATCGACGAGTGCCCGCGAGCGCATCGAGGCCTGGGTCCCTCCTGCCCGGTCAGTCGGGGCGAGGTGACGGGTCGGTGGTGACCGCCACCAGCAGTGGCCTGCTCAGCGCCCCGGCCCCGAGCACGCCCGCGAAGCCCAGCGCCACGCAGATCCCCAGCATGACCGCCCCGCTCAGGTTCGGGGCGCCCAGCATGAACGGCGTCGCGCAGAACACCCCGGCCGCGATCGTGCCGCCGCCCATCACGGTGAGCGGGATCAGCGTCTCGGCCCGCCGTGCCCGGTCCAGCACGGTCAGCGGGGTGCCGGCCAGCCGCAGCAGTCCGTACGTCTGACGCCGGTCGAGGACCGACGAGGCCGCGGTGATCCCCGCGCTGGCGATGGCCACCAGGAACGACACCGACAGCACCACCACCGTGCCCACCCGGACGTCGTCCAGCAGCTGAAAGCCGAACCGCTGGTCGTCGGCCTCACTGGTCGGCGTCCGCCCGGGAACGAGCCCCGCCAGAGCGGTCCGCGCCCGATCGACGGCCACCACCCCGACACCGCCCCCGTCACCGGCGACCGCGTCGCCCTTGCCCGCGTCACCGGCAGCCCCGTCACCTGCGGCCGGGGCGGCGTCGCCGGTCACCGTCACCGTGACGAGCTTCTCCGAGTGCTCGACCCGGGCGGCGAGCCCGGCGTCCCGCATCCGCTCGCGCGCCTGCTCGGCGACCACCGCCGGCCGCCCCTCCACCACGGCGAGCCGGAACTCCGCGTGGGACGCCCCGCTGGAGAACGCCCCCGGGCTGAGCATCCCGAGGAACCCGGCGACGAACCCGGTGAGCGCGACCCCGCTGACCGTCCGCCAGGCCGAGCGCGGATCGTCCACGAGCCTGCGCCCCGCCAGCAGCAGAGCGGGCGTCCGGGCGAAGGCGGCGGCGACGCGGCCGATGAGGCCGACCACCCACGGCCCGGCCAGGTTGAGCGAGAGCAGGGCCAGCGCGATCGCGACCGCGATGACCGTCACACTGGCCTCCAGGCCCAGCAGGGGGAAGGCGGCCAGCACCACCAGCAGCGCGAGCACCCGCAGCGCCCGCATGCCGGGCGGCGTCTGGCGCCTGGCCACGCCCAGCGGGCTGACCACCACCCGCCGCAGCCCGGCCACCGCCGACAGCCCGACCAGCAGCGGCACCGCGACGAGCGCGCCGGCCAGCACCAGCGGGTGCGGCCACAGGTCGGCGGCGAACCACGGCCCGCCGCCGATCTCGATCCGCGTCAGCAGCGGCACGGCCGCCGCGTACGCCGCGGTCCCGGCGACCGCGCCGGCGAACGCCACGATGACCGCCTCGGCCACCGTCATCCCGACGACCTGCCCGGGCGTCGCGCCGACCAGCCGCAGCGCGGCCAGCCGCTGGTCGCGCCTGGCGACCGTGAGCCGGGCCGCGGCCCCGCCGAACACCAGCAGCGGCACCACCATGAGCACGCTCGCGATCAGCGCCAGCACCTGGTACGCCTCCGCGTCCTCCGACACCCTGCCGGTGAAGTCCGCGACGGGGGTGGGCGGCCGGCCGGCGATCCAGTCGTCGCTGCGCTCGGCGGTCATGACGGGCGCGTCCGGCCGGTGCCCGACGACGGCCACCAGCTCACCGGGGTAGGCCAGCGCCTCCTCGCCGAGCACGCCGGTCACGGCGGGAAAACGGGCCGCCAACTGGTCTGCGGGCAGCTCCTCCGCCAGCTCGGCCAGCGCGGGCGACAGCCACGCCTCGCCCGGCGCGGGGAAGCGGTCCAGCCCCGGCGGCGGCGCGGGGGCCTTCCCGGGCAGCGCCGCCACGTCCACGACCGTCATCCGCTCGTCCCGTACGTAGTCGAACCGGGCGGCCTCCACGGCCGTCGCGCCGCTCCCCGCCGCCACCGGGTTGCGCCACGCGTCCCGGTCGCCCCTGGCCTGGAAGGCGAAGTTGGCCGTCACCGCGAACAGCAGCAGCGCCGTGGCCACCGCGACCGCCCCCAGCGTCAGCCAGGTGCCGAGCAGGCCGCGGCGGCCGCCGCCCTTGAGCAGCCGCCACGTCAGATCGAGGTTCACGCCGGCACCCCGCCCGCCAGCAGCCTGCCGTCGCGGACCTCGACCGTGCGGTCGCACCAGCCCGCCACGTTCGGGTCGTGGGTGACCACGATCAGGGAGGCGTCGTTGTGCTTGGTGGCCTCCACCAGCAGCCGCATCGTCTCGTGGCCCGTGGCCTGGTCGAGCGCCCCGGTGGGCTCGTCCGCGAACACCACGGCCGGCCTGGTCACCAGCGCCCTGGCGATGGCCACCCGCTGCGCCTGACCGCCGGACAGCTCGCCCGGCCGCCTGCCCTCCATGCCGCCCAGCCCGAGCGGGCCGAACCACTGCCGCGCGGTCCGCACCGCGTCCTGGCGGGCGACGCCGCCGAGCATGAGCGGGAGCGCCACGTTCTCTTCGGCGGGCAGCTCGGGCAGGAGCTGGCCGAACTGGAACACGAACCCGAACCGGGTGCGGCGCAGCGCGCTGCGCTTCCGTTCGCCCAGGTCGTCGATGCGCTGACCGAGCAGGTGGACCTCGCCCGCGTCCGGTTTCATGATCCCGGCCAGGCAGTGCAGCAGCGTCGACTTGCCGGAGCCGCTCGGCCCCATGATCGCCACCGCCTCCGCGGCGCGCACCGCGATGTCCACCCCGCCCAGCGCCACCGTCTGCCCGAACCGTTTGGCGAGAGCCCGCCCCACAAGCACGTCGTTCATGGCTCCGAGCCTGCCGGGACGGACGGGGGCGGCGGATCGGCCATGCGTACGGTCCGCATCGGCCGTTCGGTTGACTCTAGAGTTTGGGCGTGACTATTCGGGTTCTCATCGCCGATGATCAGGAATTGGTACGCACCGGATTTCAGATGATTCTGGATGCGCAACCGGACATGGAGGTGGTGGCGGCCGTCGCCGACGGCGCCGACGCGGTTTCCGAGGCCAGGCGGCTGCGCCCGGACGTGTGCCTGCTCGACATCCGGATGCCCAGGCTCGACGGCCTGGAGGCGACCCGGGCGCTGGCCGGGCCCGGCGTCGAGAACCCGATGCGGGTGGTCATCGTCACCACCTTCGACCTGGACGAGTACGTGTACGGGGCGCTGCGGGCGGGCGCCACCGGGTTCCTGCTCAAGGACAGCGGGCCGACGCTGCTGGTGGAGGCGGTCAAGGCGGCGGCCGGCGGCGAGTCGCTGGTGTCGCCGTCGGTGACGGTGCGGCTGCTGCGGCACCTGTCCGGGCCCCGCCGCTCCCCCGCGCCCCTGCCGGAACCCCTGACGGACCGCGAGCTGGACGTGGTGCGGCTGGTCGCCAGGGGACGCACCAACCAGGAGGTGGCGGCCGAGCTGTTCGTGTCGCTGTCGACGGTGAAGACGCACCTCGGGAGCATCTTCACCAAGCTGGGCACCAGGAACCGGGTGGAGATCGCCGCGTGGGCCTGGGAATCGGGTGTCGTGAGCTGATTAGCGGGTCAGCCTCCGGGATACAAGTGAATCAGAACCCACCGTATGGCCCGGGGGAGAACATCGTGCGCTTTGCCCAGGCACCGCCCACCAAAGCCGCTACCACGTCCGCGAGCAAGGTCGTCAGCAAGGCCGCCACCACCGTCTACGTGACACTCGCCGCGCAGGTACTCTCCCTGGGCGCTCTGGTGGTCTTCGAGCAGGTGCGCGGCAGACAGCTGGCCGCCGAGCTGGCCGAGTTCGGCGGGCGGCCGTCGGGCCCCGACGCCGACGCGCTGGCCGGCGCGGCGACGGTGTTCGCGGTGCTGCTGCTGATCGCCCTGGCCACCACGATCGCCGCCGCGGCCGCCCACACCACGTGGCTGGTGCGCGTCCGCCAGGCCGGCGCCCTGCCCGCGGCCCGGAGCACGGTGGCCGCCGCCTGGCTCATCCCTGGCGTCAACCTGGTGGCGCCGGCGGTGCTGGTGTACGAGACGTGGCGGGCGACCGGCCCGGCGGAGGAGAGCCGGCGCGGCCGGGTGGCCCTGGTGACGGGCTGGTGGCTGAGCTGGCTGGCGACGCTGGCGGTGTTCACCATCGTCCTCCCGCTCGACGCGCTCGACAGCCTCACCGGGCTGGGCTTCCTGGAGCTGGCGTGCCTGGCCCTGTCGGCCGCCCTCTGCGCCGCCACGGTCCGCCGCGTCACCCCGCAGCGCTCCCCCGCCGTCCGCCCCAGCGCCGGGTCCTCCGGCCGACCGGCCCCCGTCACCGCGATCACCCGCCTGGGCCGGGCCTCCTGACGAGGATCAGGCCGCGGTGGGGCCGGAGCTGCCCGGGCTGGCGTGCCAGAGGCGGCGGGGCGGGTCGGTGACGGCCGGGCCCAGGTCGGCGTAGGGCGACAGGCGGAAGCCGTTGCCGTACTCGATGGCGCGGCCACCCACCGGGCCCTGGTCGGCCGGGGGCCGGGCGAGCTCGGCGCGGACGGCGTCGAGGCCGCGGGCCCGCCACAGCGCGTCCAGGTCGGCCAGGTTCCAGCAGTCGAGGGCCCGGATCGAGACCGCGCGGGCGCCGGTGCGGCGGACCGCGCCGCGCACCAGCAGCAGCCACGACCCGAACACGGTGGCCGCGCACCGCCCCTGCACCGACTCGAAGAAAGTCAGGTCGACCGGCCCCGTCGAGTCGTCCAGGGTGGCGAAGATGATGCGCTGGCCGGAGCGGATCGCGGGCGTCTGGGTGGCCACCTTGACGCCGGCCACCAGCACCTCGGCCCCGTTGCGCGGCCCGAGCAGGTCCTTGGCGCGGGTCACGCCGAGCGCGTCCAGCAGCTCGTCGTGGAAGCTGACGACGTGCCGGCTGATGTCCATGCCGAGGATCTCCAGCTCGGCCTCGACCATCTCCGCGTCGGTCATCTCCGGCAGCTCGCCGGGGGTGACGTGCTCGGTGAAGCCGAGGGGCAACTGCACGGCCGCCAGGTGGCGGCTCTCGGCGGGCGGCGCGGGCGCGTACCGCCTGCCGCGGCGCGGCCCGGCTCGCACGCCGATCGACGAGGCCCGCTCCAGCGCGCCGACCTGGGCGATCAGGTCGCGCCTGGTCAGCTCGCCGGGCCGCCACCGCTCGCCGTCGCCGGGCCGCAGCCCGTGCACCGCGTCCAGCCCGCCGACCTGCACGATCCGCTCCATCGTCGGCCGGGACGGGCGGGCCCGGTCCCAGAAGTCGGCGAGCGAGGTGTACGGCCGGCCCGCCACCATGCGCTCCACCTCGGCCTCGCTGACCCCCTTGACGGCCGAGAACGGCACCCGCAGCGCGTACCCCTCGCCGATCTCCCCCGCCTCGAACGCGCGCCGGGGCCGGCCGGAGCCCTCCAGCCGGGCCGGGTCGACGCGGACCCGCACCCGCGGCCCGAGCCGTTCCACCCGCCAGTCCTTGGCCGACTTGTTGATGTCGAGCGGCAGGATCCGCACCCCGCACTGCCGCGCCTCGTCGATGATCACCCGTGCCGGGTACATGCCGGGGTCGTGGGTGAGCACCCCGGCGAAGAACGCGGCCGCGTGGTGCCGCTTGAGCCACGCCGACTGGTAGGTGGGCAGCGCGAACGCCGCCGCGTGCGCCTTGCAGAACCCGAACCCGCCGAACGCGTCCAGCACCTTCCAGGCCCGCTCCACCTCCTCGTCGCCGAACCCGTTGGCCCTGGCCAGCGGCACGAAGTGGTTGCGCACCCGGTCACGGCCCTCGGGCGTGCCGAGGGTGCGGCGGAGCATCTCGGCGAACGACAGGTCGCGGCCGGTCATCACCTGGATGATCTTCAGCACCTGCTCGTGGAAGACGACCACGCCGTGCGTCTCCTTCAGCGCCTCGCGCAGCCGCTCGTGCGGGTAGTACGGCTGCCGCCAGCCGTGCCTGGCCTCCAGGTACGGGGTCACCATGTCGGAGTTGACCGGCCCCGGCCTGAACAGGGAGATGTCGACGATCAGGTCGTGCATGGTGCGCGGCTCCAGCTTGGAGACCAGCTCGCGCTGGCCGGGCGACTCGATCTGGAAGCAGCCGAGTGTCCGGCCGGCCCGGATCATGTCGTACGTCTCCTGGTCGTCGTGCGGGACGTACCGTACGTCCGGATCGTCGCCGCTCTGGGCGTCGAGCTCGACCGTGACGCCGTCGACCCGCTTGATCTCGCCGAGCGCGTACGCGAGCGCGGACTGCATCCGCACCCCGAGCACGTCCAGCTTGAGCAGCCCGGCCTCCTCCACGTCGTCCTTGTCGAACTGCGACATGGGGAACTCCAGCAGGCTGCGCTCGACCGGGGTGAGGTCGCGCATCCCGGAGTTGCCGACCAGCACCCCGCACGGGTGCAGCGCGATGTGCCTGGGCAGCCCGTCGAGCTTCTCCGCCAGCCGGAACACCCGCTCCAGACCGGCGTCGCCGAGCCGGCTCTCGCGCAGCTCGGGCAGGTCGCGCAGGGACGCGGTGATCTGCATGGCCCGGATGTGCGGGAACGCCTTGGCGATGGCGTCGATCTCGTGCGGCGGCAGCCCCATCGCGCCCGCCACGTCGCGGATGGCGCTGCGCGCCCGATAGGTCTCCATCATGGACACGCACGCCACCCGCGACTCCCCGTACCGGTCGAAGATCGCCCTGTAGCAGTCGAGGCGGCGCGCGGACTCCACGTCCACGTCGATGTCGGGCAGCCCGATCCGGCCCTCCGACAGGAACCGCTCCATGAGCAGGCCGTGGTCGATCGGGTTCACCTCGCCGATGCCGATGAGGTAGTTGACCAGGCTGCCCGCGCCGGACCCGCGGATGGCGCAGCGCACCCCCATCCCGCGGATCATGTCGGTGATGCCGGACACCGCGACGAAGTAGCCCGACAGCCGCTTGCGCTCGATGACGTCGAGCTCGGCGGCCGCCCGTTCCCTGGCCTCGCGGGAACGGCGCAGGCCGCGCTCCGCCAGGCCGTCGGCGACGCGGTGGCGCAGCAGCGGCACCGGGTCGCCGCCGATCTCCGGCAGGTGGAGGCGGGGCGGGCTCTGGCGGAGCGCGAGCAGCTCCACCGGGTCGGCGGCGCACGCCTCGGCGATCTGCCGGGTGGTGCGCAGCAGCCTGCCGATCCGGTCCCCGTCGTGGCCGCAGATCTTGGCGGCGACCTGGGCCATCTCCTTGCCGCTCTTGAGGTAGGCGTGGGAAGTGGTGCGTTCCAGGTGGCGCGGGTGCAGCGGGACGAGCTGGCGGGCCGCGTCGAGCACGTCGCCGACCTGGTGGTCGGCCGGGTCGAGGTAGCGGACGGCGTTGGTGAGCACGGCGGGCACGTCCATGGACTCGGCCAGGGCGAGCATCCGCAGCGCCGTGGCGGCGTCGTGGAACGCGTACTGGTCGACCAGCTCGATCACCACGCCCGGCAGCGCCTCGCGCCACCGGCCGAGCAGTGTCCGGGCGTGGTCGTCGCGCCGCTCGGCCACCGCGCGGCCGACGTCGGAACGCGGGCCGAGCAGCACCGCCAGCCCGCCGTCGCCGGCGGCGTCCCACTCGGCCGCCAGCCCGCGGGTGATGCGGGGGTCTCCGCGCTCGCCCGCGTAGTGCGCGGCCGTGACCAGCCGCGCCAGCCGCGACCAGCCGCGCGAGCGCGCCAGCACGGTCACCCGGTCCTGCGCCCCCGGCCCGGTCCGCGGCCGGGCGTCACGCCCGCTCGTCCGGCTCGGCGGGGCGATCGGCCACATGTCCGGTTCCGGATCGCCGAGGGCCAGGTTGACGCCGAACACCGGCGCGATCCCGGCGGCCGCGCACGCCTGCGCGTGCTTGACCGCGCCGTACAGCCCGTCGCGGTCGGTCAGCGCCAGGATGTCCATCCCGTGTTCGAAGGCCCGCTCCGCCAGCGCCTTCGGGAACGCGGTGCCGTAGCGCATCGAGTAGGCGGAGCTCACGTTGAGGTGCGGGAACGGCCCCGCCGCCCGGCCGCCCATCAGTCCCACGCCCGCAGGAGCAGCCAGCCGCCGCTGGCGGTGTCGAACCTCAGCTCGTACGTGCCGGCCTCGCGCCCGGGGCTGGCCTCGACCCGCCAGAACCGGCGCTCACCGGGGTCGCTCTCGCTGATCTTCCACCATTCGCGGGCCACCACCCAGTGATCGAGCACCTGGCGGACGAGATAGAGCCGGTCACGCCAGACGAACTGGGTCGGCTCCCCGTCTCTGGTCCACACCTCTATCGGATCGCCATAGAGTCTGCTCAAGTCGCTTCTCCCCGCGGCTCTGGTGCCTATGCTGAGCCACCCGGGGGAAGGCGGGCGCTATGACTCGAACATATGTTCTTACGCGCCGAAACGCAAGTCGCCCGCGTGCCGCACGAGCGGGTTCGCCCCGATCGAGTTGCGGATGCTGAAGGCCACGCTCCCCGCCCGGTAGCGGTCGTCCGAGCACTCCACCGCCCTGCCCTCGTGCGTGGTCGTCACCCGGCGCTGGCGCAGCAGCGGGCTGCCCCGTCTGACCCCGAGCAGGCGCGCGTCCCGCGTGCTCGCGGGCACCGCGTCGATGAGGTGCTCGCCGTAGGCGAACACCAGCCCCGCCGACTCGTACAGCGCCTCGGTCACGGACCCGCAGCCGGGCGGCAGCCTCTCGACGGCGCCGGCGATCCACTCCGCGTACGCGGTCCGCTCCAGCAGCACCGGCTCGTCCTCCAGGGTGCGCAGCCGCAGCACGTCGAGCACCTCGCCGGAGCCGAGCCTGGCCGCCTCGGCCGGGGTGGGCGGGCGGCGGCGCTGGGCGATCACCTGGCCGCCGTACCGGTAGCCGTTGGCCCGCGCCCACTCGGCGAAGCTGTGCAGCTCGGCGAAGCTCTGGCTGCGCGCGGTGCCGAGCACGATGCGCCTGGCCCCCTGCCGCGACCCGACCAGGCCCTCGGCGGCCAGCACGGCGACCGCCTGCCGGACCGTCCCCCTGGCGGCGCCGTGGCGGGCGGCCAGCTCCGACTCGGACGGGAGCTGCGAGCCCACCGGGTGCACGCCCGAGAGGATCTCGCCCCGCAGCTCATCGGCGATCAGTTCATAGCGCGCAACCATTACCGACCACCCCAGTTCACGAAAGAGCAACGTATATGCGACTTACTGGTGCTCGCTTGTTTGTACAAGTTCCCCTACATTCCTCCCACACCCCCGGAGTGGAGGCCACGTGTTCACACCTCGCGCTCGTGCGGCAGGCGTCATCGCCGCCCTTACGGTAGTCACCGCGGCGTGCGGCGCCGCGCCAGGAACCCAGACGTCGACGGCCGCCGAAGGCGGGGTGGACGCGCGCACCGCAACCTCGGCGGCCGACTTCGGCGGCTTCGACAAGCTCGTCGAGGCCGCCAAGAAGGAAGGCGACCTGCACGTCATCGCCCTGCCGCCGGACTGGGCCAACTACGGCGAGATCATCAAGACCTTCGAGGCCAAGTACGGCATCAAGATCGAGAGCGAGGACCCGGACGCCGCCAGCGCGGACGAGATCAACGCGGTCAAGACCCGCAAGGGCCAGGACCGCGCCCCCGACGTGCTCGACCTGGGCCAGTCCTTCGCGATCAGCGGCGCCGCCGAGGGACTGTTCGCCCCGTACAAGGTGCAGACCTTCGACAAGATCCCCGAGGGCCAGAAGGAGCCCACCGGCCTCTGGGTGAACGACTACGGCGGCTACATCTCCATCGGCTGCGACGCCAAGAAGATCACCACCTGCCCGAAGAGCTTCGCCGACCTGCTCAAGCCCGAGTACAAGGGCAAGGTGGCGCTCAACGGCAACCCCACCAAGTCCGGCTCGGCCTTCGCCGGCGTGTACGCCGCCTCGATCGCCAACGGCGGCTCGTTCGACGACATCCAGCCCGGCATCGACTTCTTCAAGAAGCTGAAGGACGCGGGCAACTTCAACCCGGTCGAGACCACCCCCGCCACGATCGAGAAGGGCGAGACCCAGATCAGCATCGACTGGGACTACAACAACGCCGCCTACGCCCCGCAGATGGCGGCCAAGGGCCTCGACTGGCAGGTCAACGTGCCCTCCGACGGCCAGTACTTCCAGATGTACGCCCAGGCGATCAACAAGGACGCCCCGCACCCGGCGGCGGCCCGCCTGTGGCAGGAGTTCCTCTACAGCCCCGAGGGCCAGAACCTCTACCTGAAGGGCTTCGCCCGCCCGGTCCTCATGCCCGCCATGCAGGCCGACGGCAGCATCGACAAGGCGGCGGCCGAGGCGCTGCCGGCCGTCGAGGGCGAGCCGGCGTTCCCGACCACGGAGCAGGTCGACGCGGCCAAGAACAAGCTGGCGAGCGGCTGGGACGCCGCGATCTCCGGATGAGACGGTCCCCGGGGTGGCTCGGCACGCTGCCCCTGCTCGCCTTCTACGCGTTCGTGTTCGGCATCCCGCTGGCCGCGTTGCTGGCGGGGGCCTTCACCTCGCGCGGCGAACCGACGCTGGCCAACGTGCGGCAGAGCCTGGAAGGCGGCAACCTGACCGCCATGGCCGGGAGCGTGCAGGTCTCGGCCGTGGTGGCGCTGTCGGGGGCCGTGCTCGGCACGTTCCTCGCCTACGCGGTGGTCACCTCCCGGTCCACCGCGCTGCGCAACGCGGTGCTGACCGCCTCCGGCGTGCTGGCCAACTTCGGCGGCGTCCCGCTGGCCTTCTTCTGGGTGGCCACGCTGGGCAACTCCGGCGTGGTGAGCGGGCTGCTGGGGCTGCCGTCGGGGTCGCTGTACTCGTTCTGGGGCCTGGTGATCGTCTACCTGTACTTCAGCGTGCCGCTGATGGTGCTGGTGATGGCGCCGGCCCTGGACGGGCTGCGGCCGCAGTGGCGGGAGGCGGCGGCCAACAACGGCGCCACCGCCTGGCACTACTGGCGCTACGTCGGCCTGCCCGTGCTGACGCCCGCCCTGCTCGGCGGGGTGGTGCTGCTGTTCGGCTCGGCCTTCGCCGCCTACGCCACGGCGGCGGCCATGGGCGCGGGCACGGTCGTGCCGCTGGTCACCCTCAAGATCGCCAACGCGCTCACCAGCGACGTGCTGATCGGCCAGGAGAACGTGGCGCTCGCCCTGAGCCTGGACATGATCGTGATCGCGGGCCTGGTCATGCTGATCTACCTGCCGCTGCAGAGGAGGACCACCCGATGGCTGCAGTGACGGGCCTGGAGCAGCCCCTCGTCACCGCCCCCGCCCGGCCGGCCCGCCCGCGCGCCTGGCGGGCCGCCGTGTTCGTGATCGCCGGGCTGTACTTCCTGGTGCCGCTCGGGGCGTCGCTCTGGTACACGATCTACACGCCCACCACCGGACTGTCCTTCGAGCCCTACGCCGAGTTGCTGACGGCGGAGGGCTTCGCGTCCAGCCTGTCGCTGTCGCTGGCGCTCGCCCTGGCCACGATCGCGCTGGTGCTGCTGCTGACGCTGCCCGCGATGCTGGCCGTCCGGCTGTTCGCGCCGGGGCTGCGGCCCCTGATGGAGGTGCTCTGCACGCTCCCGCTCGTGGTGCCGCCGATCACGTACGTGGCCGGGCTGAGCACCTCGCTGCGGGTCGGCGCCGACGTGCTCGCGCCCACCCCGTTCTGGGCCACGCTCATCGCCGTCCAGGACCCGGGCTTCCCCGTCGTGCTCGTGCTCGCGTACGTGGTCCTCGTCCTGCCGTTCGTCTACCGCTCGCTGGACGCGGGGCTGCGCACCATGGACGTGCGGACGCTGGTGGAGGCCGCGCGCAGCCTCGGCGCGTCGTGGCCGCACGTGATGTTCCGCGTGATCATCCCCAACCTGCGCTCGGCCCTGGCCAGCGCCTCGTTCCTCACGCTCGCCCTGGTGTTCGGCGAGTTCACCGTGTCCAGGCTGCTCGGCTACCAGCCGTTCGCGGTGTGGATCGTGACGATCTCCGGCTCGCGCGGTCAGGTGTCGGTCGCGGTCTCGATCCTCAGCCTGCTGCTCATCTGGCTGCTGCTGCTGGCGGTCTCCACCGCTTTCGGGAGGGAGAAGAAGTGACGTCCAAGGTGGAGTTCCGCGGCCTGCGCCGGGTCTTCGGCAAGACGGTGGCGCTGGACGGCCTCGACCTGACCATCGAGCCCGGCCAGTTCGTCGCCCTGCTCGGCCCGTCGGGCTGCGGCAAGACGACGGCGCTGCGCTGCGTGGCCGGGTTCGAGCGTCCCGACTCCGGTGCCGTGCTGGTCGACGGCAAGGACATCACCGACGTGCCCGCCAACAAGCGCGACGCCGGCATGGTGTTCCAGTCGTACTCGCTGTTCCCCAACCTGAACGCGCGCGACAACGTCGCCTTCGGCCTGCGCGTGCGCGGGGTGCCGACCGCGACCCGGCGGGCCAAGGCGGACGAGTTGCTGGAGCTGGTCGGCCTGCCCGGGCACGCCGACCGCTACCCGCACCAGCTTTCCGGCGGCCAGCAGCAGCGCGTCGCGCTGGCCCGCGCGCTCGCCCTGGAGCCGCGCGTGCTGCTGCTCGACGAGCCGCTGTCCGCGCTCGACGCCAAGGTACGGGTCGCGCTGCGCGAGGAGATCCGCCGGCTCCAGCTCGGCCTGGGCATCACCACGATCTTCGTCACGCACGACCAGGAGGAGGCGCTGTCGATCGCGGACCGGGTCGCGGTGCTCCGCGACGGCCGCCTGGAGCAGGCCGGCCCGCCCGCCGAGGTCTACGACCGGCCCGCCACCCCGTTCGTCGCCGAGTTCGTCGGCACCATGAACCACCTGCCCGGCCGGCTCGCCGGCGACGGCAAGGTGACGGTCCTCGGCCAGACGCTGCCCGTCGACGGCACCGCCCCCGCCGGCCCCGACGTCACCGTCCTCATCCGCCCGGAAGCCATCCAGGTGACCCTCGCCGCCCCCGACCCCGACCCGGACTCCGCCCGCAGCCCCGGCCCCGGCCCCGGCCCCGGCTCCGGCTCCGGTGCCGGGTCCGGGTCCGGGTCCGGGTCCGGGTCCGGTGCCGGGTCCGGTCTGGGCGAGGTGGTGACGGCGTCGTTCCGCGGCGCGTCCGTCCGTCTCCGCCTGTTGCTGGACGGTCACGAGGTGCTCGCCGACGTGCCCGGCCACGAGGCGGCGCGGCTCGCCCCCGGCACCCGCGTCGCGATCCGCCTCGTGGAGCGTCCCGTCCTGGTGGCCGCGCGCGCCGCCCCCGTGCCCGATGCCGTCTGAGGTGCCCGCGGCCGTCCTGTTCGACCTGGACGGCACCCTCGTGGACACCGAGCCCCACTGGTGGCGGGCCACCGCGACGGTGGCCCGCGGCCTGGGCGTCGACCTGGGCCCGGACGACGAGCCGGACGTGCTCGGCCGCACGGTCGAGCACACGGCCGCCCACCTGCTCTCCCGCGCCCCCCGCTACCACGACGCCGGGGACGCCGGGGACACCGGCGACGCCCTCACCCGCGCGTTCGCCGGCGAGCTGGCCCACAGCTTCGACGTCATGCCCGGCGCCACTCCCCTGCTGCGGGAGCTGACCGCCGCCCGCATCCCCACCGCCCTGGTGACCGCCTCGCCCCGCAGCATCGCCGCCCTGGTGCTCCCCCGCCTCGGTCACCGCTTCGACGAGGTGGTGGCCGCGGAGGACACCCGCCGCGGCAAGCCCCACCCGGACCCGTACCTCGAAGCCGCCCGCCGCCTCGGCGCCCATCCCTCCCGCTGCGTCGCCCTGGAAGACAGCCCGGCCGGCGTCACGGCCGCCAGCACCGCCGGCTGCCACGTCATGGTCGTCACCCGTACAGGTCTCCCGACGCTCCGCGAGATCCGGTCGATCGCGTGAAGATCAGTCGACCGCCAGCCGTACCCCGAAGCCGACGATCACCACGCCCGTGACCCGGTCGAGCAGGCGGCGCACGGACGGCGAGCGCAGCACGCCGCTCATCACCCCGGCGAAGACGATCAGGCCCGCGCTCCACACCAGCCCCTCGGCCACGTGTACGCCCGCCAGCAGCAGCCCCACCGCCGCGTGCGGCGCGTCCGGCGGGATGAACTGCGGCAGCATCGCCACGTAGAAGGCGCCGACCTTCGGGTTGAGCAGGTTCGTCACCAGCCCGCGCCGGAAGCCGGTGCGGAAGCGGACCTCTCGCGCGTCCGGCTCGTCCACGTGCGCGTCCTTCTTGACCAGCAGCATGCGCAGCCCCAGCCACACCAGGTAGGCGGCCCCGGCGTAGCGGAGGACGTCGTAGGCGAGCTGCGAGGCGGCCAGCAGCGTGGCCAGGCCGGCCGCCGTCAGCAGGCCCCAGACGAGCGTGCCGAGCTGGATGCCCAGCGTCACCCCCCACGCGGGGCGCTTCCCGGACAACAGGGACGTACGGAGGATGAGCGCGGTGTCCAGTCCCGGCGTGATCGTCAATAACGCGACGACGGCGGCGAACGAGACGACCGAAGTGGTCAGGTCCATGCCGTCGAGCGTAGCCGTCACGGGATCAGCAGCAGCTTGCCCGTCGTCCGCCGCGAGGCCAGGTCCTCCTGCGCCTTGGCCACGTCAGCCAGCGGGTAGCGGTGCGACACGTTGACGCGCACCCGGCCCGAGCCGATCCACTCGAACAGGTCGGCCGCCCGCCACAGCAGCTCGTCACGCTCGGCCGTGTAGTCGGCCAGCGTCGGCCTGGTGAGGAAGAGCGACCCGGCCCGGTTGAGCCGCTGCGGGTCCACCGGCGGCACCGGACCGCTCGCGGCCCCGTACAGGACCATGAGCCCGCGCCGGCGCAGCGCCTCCAGCCCGCCGTCGAACGTGGTCGCGCCCACGCCGTCGTAGACCACGTCCACCTTGCCGCGCAGCCTCTCGGCGAAGTCCTGGTAGGTCAGCACGTCGTCGGCGCCCGCCTCCCTGGCCAGCTTCTCCTTCGCCGGGGTGGAGGCGGTCCCGTAGACGGTCGCCCCGAGCATCTTGCACACCTGGACGAGCAGTTGCCCCATGCCGCCCGCGGCGGCGTGCACGAGCACCGTGTCGCCTTCCTGCACCCGGTAGGTGGAGTGGGTGAGGTAGTGGGCGGTCATGCCCTGCAGCATCACGGCGGCGGCCACGTCCGGCGCGACGCTCTCGGGCACCGGCACCACCAGGCGGGCGGGCACCACGGCCTTCTCGGCGTAGCTGCCGAGCGCCATCGCCCACGCGACCGTCTCGCCGACGACCACGCCCTCGACGCCTGGCCCGACCGCGGACACCACGCCCGCGCCCTCGGACCCGATCGTGCAGGGCAGTTGCAGCGGGTAGGCGCCGGAACGATGGTAGATGTCGATGAAGTTGACGCCGCTCGCGGCGACGTCGACCACCACCTCGCCGTCACCCGGCTCCGGGTCGGGCCGCTCGACGTACTCCAGGACTTCGGGGCCGCCCTGGGCGGCCAGCACGATTGCACGCATGCCCCTAGTCAACTACGAACCGTCCGGCGAGCCGGTCCGGCATGACCCTGGCGAGTCCGCCGGACTCCATCGCCACCCAGATCGCGCCGTCGGGTCCGGTGGCCAGGCCGTGCGGCTCCGACCCGGGCAGCTCGAACTCACTGATCGCGCCGTCGACCGTGATGCGGCCGAGCCGGTTCGCCGCCCACTCGGTGAACCAGAGCGCGCCGTCCGGCCCGGTGACGATCGCGTGCGGCCGGCAGGCGCGGTCGGGCAGCGGGTGCTCGGTGACCTTCCCGGCCGGATCGACGCGGCCGACCTGGCCCGCGCCGATCTCCGCGAACCAGAGCGCGCCGTCGGGCCCCGCCGTGATGTGCACCGGCGCCGCGCCCTCGGTGGGCAGCGGGTGGACGGTCACCTCACCGCCCGGCGTGATCCGGCCGACGGCCCCGGCCTGGTTGAGCGTGAACCAGAGCGCCCCGTCGGCCCCGGCCGCGATGCCTGACGGCATCCCGCCCTCGACCGGCACCGCGAACTCGTCCCGCTCCCCGCCGGCGCCGATGCGGCCGATCTTGTCGGAGCGCATGCACGTGTACCACATCGCGCCGTCGGGACCGGCCGCCATTCCGTACGGAGCCTCGGCCTCGTACGAGGTCACCTCGAACTCCGGGGTGATGCGGCCGACCCGGTCGCCCTGGTACTCGGTGAACCACATCGCCCCGTCGGCCCCCGGCGCGATCACCGTCGGCCCGCCGTCGGCCGGGTCGAGCCGGTGGAAGCTCGGCTCCTCGCCGGGGACCAGCCGCCCGACCATCCCCTGGTGCACCAGCGTGAACCAGACCGCCCCGTCGGCGCCGGTCGCGACCCCGTACGGGGCTCCTTCGGAAATTTTGATCAACATGAGGGTCCCCCGTGAGTTCCGAGCCGCGACGCTCCAATCGCAACCTGTGTTGCTTTAGTGTGGCATGGGTTCTAAAGTAAACGCAACGCCAGTTGCCTTAGGAGTGGCCGTGGAGCCCAGTAAGCGACCCGGCGGGCGCAGCGCCCGCGTCCGCGACGCCGTACGGCAGGCGACCCTCGCCGAGCTGGCCGGGAAGGGGTTCCGGGGGCTCACCGTGGACAACGTCGCCGAACGGTCGGGCGTCCACAAGACCACCGTCTACCGGCGGTGGGGCAGCGTCGAAGGGCTGATCTCCGACGCGCTGGAGCTGGCCCGCGACGAGCCCTGGCCCGTCCCCGACACCGGCGCCGTCGAGAGCGACCTGCGCGGGGTGGCCAGGCTCGTGCAGAGCGGGTTCGCCGATCCGGAGCTGGGTCCGGTGTCGTCGGCGTTCGTGGCGGCGGCCATGCAGAGCCCCGAGGCGGCCCTGGCGCTGCACGACTTCTTCCAGGCCCGCCACGAGCAGTCGGCCCAGGTGGTGCGCCGCGCCGTCGACCGCGGCGAGCTGCCCGCAGCGGTCGACGCCCACGAGGTGATCAGGGCCGCGGTGGCCCCGATCTACTACCGTCTCTTCGTCACCCACGAGCCGGCCACGGCGGCGGACGCGGACCGGGCGGCCGACGCCGCCCTGGCCGCCGCCCGGGCCGGCATCCTCTGACCCGTCGCCCGCTACCGGAAGGCGGCGGCGTTGCGCCGGGCCCACTCGGCGAACGTGCGCGGCGTCCGGCCGAGGAGCCGCTCGACGTCGGGGCTGACGCGCCGCTCGGCCGGGGTGGGCTCGCCGATGATGGACAGGGTGGTCTCGACCACGGGCTCGGGCATGAACCGCAGCATCTGCGCGCGAGCCTCCTCGCGGGTCTGCTCGGTGAACCGGATCGGCTCGCCGAGCGCCTCCCCGATCGCCTCGGCCCGTTGCCGCGGCGTGGTGAGGGCGGGTCCGGTCAGCTCGTAGACCTGGCCCGCGTGACCGTCCTCGCGCAGGGCCACGGCCGCGACCTCGGCGATGTCGTCCGGGTCGATGAACGGCAGGCCGACGTCCCCGAACGGCGCGGCGACGGCGCGCCGGGCGCGGACCGACTCGGCCCAGGCGTAGGCGTTGGAGTCGAAGCCGCCGGGCCGCAGGATCGTCCAGTCCATGCCCGACCGCCGGACGGCGTCCTCGATGGACCGCGCCGTGCTCCCGAGGGAGGACGAGCCGGGGCGGGTGGCGACTCCCTGGGAGGACAGCAGCACGACCCGCCCGGCTCCAGCGGATCTGGCGTCGTCGAGGACGCGGCCGATGACGCCGCCCGGGCTGTCGGCGGCCGCCACGAAGTCGCCGGAGATCAGCAGGAACAACGCGCCGGCGCCGACCACCTCGCCCGGCTCACCGGTGAGCTCGACCGGCCGCCCGACCCCCTCGAACGTCTCAAGGCCATGGTCGCCGGGTGGATCAGCCAGCGCGGTATCGCGGCCCGGTACGGCTGCCCCACCCGGACGACCTCGCGCTCACGTTCGTCGGCGCCTACCAGGGCATGTCCCTGCTGGCCAACGCCCTGCGCGACCCGGAGATCATGACCAGGGAGGGAAACCGCCTCATCCGCTGGCTCGATGCCCTGCCCGAGCGCGGACAGCGTGGCGGCTCGGACCCATGTTGCAGATGAGTATCTGTTCTCTTCCTTCCGGGCCGATTCCTGATCCGGTTGCCGAAAATGACGGCAAAGGTCATGGGGAGGGGCGGTGGCGGACCGCGAGGATGCTCGACGCTCGACAGCCACGAGACTGGCGGTGTGGGCACGGCGACACCTGACGATCTGGATCACCGTCGCGACCACCACCCAGGCCGCGCTTCTCGCCATCACCACCATGCTGATGCAGCTGCCCGGTCAGTCCGACTCGGTGATCACCGCTTGCATCGGGATCGTGCTCCTCCTCGCCGCCCTTTCCGTCGTTCTCCCCCTGATCGGGGCGCGCGCCGAGCGGAAGGCCCGGACGGCGGAGGAACTCGACGACAAGCGGCGGTACGTCACCACCCGGGTCCTGCGAGGAAGCGCCGGCGAGCTTCCCCGGCTCGGTCAGCTCTCGGCCACCGATTTCGGAGTCACTCCCACCCAGTACACCACCAGCGGGCGCGACCCCTATGTCCCCCGCGAGCCTGACGACACGCAGATCCGTGACGCCCTCAGCGCGCCCGGCCCGCCCTATCCGTTCGTGCTGGTGTGGGGGAACACCAAGGCGGGCAAGTCCCGTATAACCACCGAAGCCATCCGGGCGGTGTTCCCCGAAGACACCGTCGTCTTGCTGCCTGCCAGCGGAGCCGCTCTCGCGGAACTCGCTCTCTCCGATAACGCTCTCCCCTCCGGCGAGGGACCGGCCGTGGTCCACCTCGACGACATCACCGTCGCCGACCTCGAAGTCCTGACGCCTGCCGTGCTGGACGCGGTCGCCCGCCAGGCCGTACTGGTCGCGACCATGACCGCCGGAAGGCGCGGTCAGATCCTCAAGTCCGGTACCGACAGCACGCGCGTCGCCCGAACGGCGTTGAGCCGCGCGCACCGCGACGGCCAAGGCCACGAACTGGTCTTCCGCCCGCCCACCGACGCCGAGCGTGAGCAAGCCGAAGCCCTCTACCCTGGGGAGACCTTCCGAGGCAGCATCGCCGAGACCCTCGTCGGCGCGATCGAGCTCTTCGCCAAGTACAAGGCCGGGCCCGATGACGATCCGGCCGGCTGCGCCATCGTCCAAGCAGCGGTCGACTGCCGCCGTGCGGGACTCACCCGTTCTGTCACCGACGCTGAGCTCTCGCGGCTGTTCGCTCTCTATCTACCAGCGATACGGGCAGGCGTGCCCGCCACTCCGGACACCTTCCAGCAGGGCCTCCGCACCTGGGCGGCCGTCCCCGTCTCCTCCCAGGTCGCTCTGCTCACCGCGGACACCGGCGACGGTGAGGCAGGGTGGAAGGCTCTTGACCACATCGTGTCCGCCGACGAAGGAGCCCGGCCCATCCACCCGGGCCTCTGGCCCGAGCTCATCTCGATCGTCAACCCGTCCGATGCGCGCGCGATCATGTACGGAGCCGAGAACCGCGGGGAGCGAGAGCACGCCATCGCGGCAGGGCGCAAGGCGGCTACCTCACCTCACCGTGAAGAGGCGGCCGTCTCCGCGGGCTATCTGGGCATTCTGCTCGCTGAGCAGGGAGAGGTGGAAGCCTCCGCGGACGCCTTCCGGCAAGCGGCCCGCTCGCAGAACGCCGATCGTTCGTCCATGGCCACCCTTCAGCTGGAATAGCGCTTTCCAAGCAGGGGAAGATCGAAGCCGCCACAGACGCCTTCCGCCAAGTGATCCGTTCGCGTAATCCCCACACCGCACCGCTCGCCGCACTCGTCTGCGGGAAAATGCTCGAAGAGCATGGAGATCTGGACGCCGCGCAAGACGCCTACTGGCAGGCGATCCGCTCCTACCACCCCGACCATGCGCCCAGGGCCGAACTGAACCTGGGGGCCCTGCTCGCCCATGCGGGGGAGCTGAGCGCCGCCGGCGAAGCCTTCCGGCGGGTGATCGCTTCGAACCATCCAGAAAGCGCGCCTCATGCCGCCCTGAATCTGGGGATAGTGCTCGCCAGCCGAGGGGAGCTGGAAGCGGCCGAGCAAGCCTTCCGGCAGGCCATCGCCTCCGGCCACCCGCGGCACGCGCCGCCCGCGGCGCTCGGTCTGGACCAGGTTCTCGCCTTGCGGAGGGGAGAAGCCCCCTTCGAGGCCACCCCTGATGGAGGTTCAGAGGGCGACGAGGTTCCCCCGCCAGAGGGCGGGGTCCCCTCGACTTCAGGGTGAGGGATCAGGACCGGGAAACCGCGTCGGCCGTCCGGCGGGGGACTCTGCCCGCCGCCACCACACCGACCACGGCGATCGCCGCGGCGACGAAGAGCGCGGAACGCAGCCCGTCCACTGTGGCGGCACGCAGCGCCTCGCCGGTCAGGCCGGTGGTGTCACGCCAGGCCACGGCCACCAGCACGGCCAGGCCCGTGCTGCCGCCCGTCTGAAGGAAGGTGGAGGACAGCCCCGAGACCGCTCCCTGGTCATGCGGGGCCACGCCGGTCGTGGCGAGGATGAACATGGTGGTGAACGACAGCCCCGAGCCCAGCCCGAAGACGACGAGCCCGGCCAGCAGGCCGAGATAGGAGCCGTCGGCGGACAGGCTCCAGGCCAGCAGCGCCGTGCCGGCGGCGCCCACGAGCAGGCTGAGGGTCAGCGTGCCGCGCAGCCCGAGCCGGGGGATCAGGCGCTCGCCGATGATGTTGCCCGCCGTGATGCTCAGCGTCGGCCCGAGGAACGCCAGGCCCGACCGCATCGCGTCGTACCCGAGCACGTCCTGGAAGTGCAGGGTGAGGAAGTACGGGACGCACTGCAGGGCCATGCCGTAGACCAGGATGACCCCGGTGGCGGTGCGCGTGTGCGGGTTCGCCAGCAGGCGCGGCGGCAGCAGCGGGTTACGGCTGCGCGCCTCGATCGCGACGAACCCGGCGAGCAGCACGACGGCGGCGGCCAGGGACGCCATCACGCCGGGCGAGGTCCAGCCCCACTGGGCGCCGTGCGCGATGGCGAACACCAGCCCCGTGACACCGGCGGTGCCGGTGACCGCTCCGGGCAGGTCGAAGCCGCCCGGCCGTCGCGTACCGTCCGGGGTCAGCACGGCGAAGGCGGCCACGATCCCGGCGGCGGCCATCGGCACGTTCACGAAGAAGACCGCCTGCCAGCCGAACGTCGCCGTGAGCACGCCGCCGAGCAGCGCGCCGAGGCTCAGCCCGCTCGCGCCGCACACCGCCCACACCGTCATCGCCCGGTTGCGGGCCGGGCCCTCGTCGAACATGGTGACGACCAGCGAGAGCGTGGCCGGCAGCAGCACCGCCCCGCCCAGCCCCTGGAGCGCACGGGCGGCGATCAGCGGGCCGGGCCCCGTGGCCAGCCCGCCGAGCATGGACGCGACCCCGTACAGGAGCATGCCGAGCACGAACATCCGCCGTCTGCCCAGCAGGTCGGACAGCCGGCCGCCGAGCAACAGGAAGCCGCCGAACGGCACCGCGTACGCGCTCACCACCCATTGCAGTGCGTACGGGGAGAAACCGACATCCCGCGCGATGTGCGGGAGCGCGACGTAGACGACGGTGAAGTCCAGGGCGGTGATCATGCTGCCCAGGCCGAGGAGGACGAGGGGGAACGCGAATCTCATGCCGGTCAGCCTCGCCGCGGCCCCGGACGTCAGCCAGCCCCGTGTTCTGCGTACGCAAACTTTGCTTAGGCTGGCGACCTATGGAGCGTGATGTCGAGCTGAGCGAGTTCCTCAAGTCGCGGCGGGCGCGGCTGCGGCCGGACGAGGCGGGGCTGCCCTTCAAGACCAACGGCACCAGGCGGGTGACGGGGCTGCGCCGCGAGGAGCTGGCCCTGCTCGCCGGGGTGAGCGTCGCCCACTACACCCGGCTGGAGCAGGGCCGCAGCCAGAACGTCTCGGCCGAGGTCCTCGACTCGATCGCCGACGTGCTCCGGCTCAGCGATGACGAGCGGTCCTACCTGCACGCGCTCGCCCACCCGGCGCACCGGTGCCGCGACTTCCCGCAGCACCCGATCAGGCCGGGGCTGCAGCGGCTGCTCGACTCCCTGGTCCTCACCCCGGCCCTCGTCCTCGGCCGGCACGCCGACGTGATCGCCTGGAACACCCTCGCCGCCGCGGTCTTCGCCGACCTCGCCGCGATCCCCGAGGAGCGGCGGACGCTCGGGCACCTGATCTTCCTGGACGACGACGTCAGGCGCATGCACGGCGACGGCTGGCACCGGCTCGCCCGGGAGCATGTGGCCCGGCTCCGCGTCCTGGCCGCCCGCTACCCCGAGAACCCGCGGGTCATGGCGCACGTGGACGCGGTCTGCAAGCGGAGCCCCGAGTTCCGCGCCCTGTGGACCGAGCACCACGTCGCCGCCGCCACCCACCGCGACTACGTCCTCGACCACCCCGTGGTGGGCGAACTCCGCCTGTCGGCCGAGCTGGTGTCCCTGCCGGGCGACCCCGAGCTCCAGGGCCTTGACCTGTTCGCCGCCGAACCCGGCTCCGCGTCGGAAGCCGGACTCCGCCACCTCGCCGCCACCACCACCCGCCTCCCCTCCTCCGGCCGTTGACGGGGTGACGGTCGCCTACGACTGGGCGGGGGTGCCGCGGAGTTCGAAGTCGTCGTAGGCCATCTTCAGCACCGACTTCTCGTCCTTCGGCGTGCGGGCGAACATGCCGACCGAGCCGTTGCCGATGCCGTTCGGGTCGTCGACCGACACGACCTTCTTGCCGTTGACCCACAGGGTGAGCCGCACCGCCTTGCCGGTCTGCTCGCAGGCGGCCTCGATGCGGACCTTGCCCTTCAGCTCGCCGACCTGCGCCGGCTCCGCCATGGTGCCGCCGGAGCCGTTGTAGATGCGGCGGACGCGGGCGTTGCCTGCCGTGTCGAGGCCGAACTCGTAGTAGGTGTCGTCGTCCGCCGCGTGGCAGTAGACGCCGTACTCGCCCGAGCCGGTCACCTGCTTGACCTCGGCGGTCACCGCGACCAGGACGGTCTCGGGGAGCATCGGCGTGGGGGTCGCCGACGGGTCGGGGGTGGCGGTCGGCGTCTTGGTCAGGAACGGGATGGCCGCCTCCGCCCAGCGCTCCTCGTAGTTCGGCTCCACGTCCAGCCCGTACGTGCCGTCGGTGCGGTAGCCGTAGCTGGAGCCCGAGGAGGGGTCGTACCTGCCGTTCCAGCCGCCGGACGTCTGGGTGAAATCCTCCCGGTAGAGCACCGACATCTCGGGCGGCCCGCCCGGCATCAGCGCCCACGCGACGACGCCTGCCGTCACCAGCAGCGCCGCCGCCGCGCTGACGCCCGCGATGAGCTTGGCCCTGCCGGGGCCGCGTGGCGCGTACGAGGTCGCGGCGGTGACCGGCGTGGTCGCCTGCTGCCAGGCCACCTGGACGGTGTGCGCCACCTGTTCCGGCCCGGCGGCCCGGCCCACCAGGTGGTCGAGGAGCTGCTGCGCGGTCGGGCGCATGGCGGGGTTCTTGTGCAGCGCGGCCCGGACCAGCTCGCGCAGGCCCGGCTCGACCTCGTCCAGGCTCGGCTCGGTGTTGAGCACCTGGTAGACGATCGCGGGCAGGGTGTCGCCGGGGAACGGCGACCGCCCGCTCGCGGCGTACGCCACCAGGCAGCCCCACGAGAACACGTCGCAGGCCGGCGAAACCGGCTCGCCGCGCAGCACCTCGGGCGCCATGTATCGGGGCGTGCCGATCAGCTCCCCGGTGCCGGTGACGCCGCCCAGGGTGTCGAGCGCCCGCGCGATGCCGAAGTCGATCACCCGCGGCCCGACGGGCGACAGCAGCACGTTGGACGGTTTCAGGTCGCGGTGCACGACCCCGGCCCCGTGGATGGCGGTCAGCGCGGTCGCCACGCTCACGGCCAGCGCGTCGAGACTGGACCCGCGGAGCGGCCCGGACTGCCGCACCGCCTCCTCCAGGTTCGGCCCCGGAACGTACTCGGTGACCACGTAGAGCTGGTCGCCGTCGAGCGCGGCCTCCAGCACGGCCGCCGTGCAGAACCGCCGCACCCGCCGCGCGGCGTCCGCCTCCCTGCGGAAGCGCATGCGGAACTGCTCATGCTGGCTCAGCTCGGGGTTGATCACCTTGATGGCGACCTGCTGCCCGGAAGGGTCCTCGGCGAGATGGACCGTGCCCATCCCACCCCGGCCCAGCACACGCACCAGCCTGTAGCGCCCGATGTGGGAGGTTTCACCGCTCACGGCGCGTAAGCTTACCGACTTCGGCCCCGCCGTCGAATGTCACTCGCCGCCCGGCTGTTCCCAGGGCCAGTCGAGCAGGCGCGCGCCGAGCACGGCCGTCTCCAGCGTGAACCGCTGGGTGGGATCGTCAGGGGAGAAGCCGGTCAGGCGGTTGACGCGCTGCAGCCGGTACGTGACCGCGCGGGCGCTGACGCCCAGCCGGCGCGCGGCGGCGGTCTGGTTGCCGTGCGCGGCGAAGATCGCCTCCAGCGTCTCCAGCAGCGGCTCGTGCCCGCCGCGCGCATGCAGCAGCGGGCTGAGGACGCTCGTCACCAGGTCCTCCATCGCGCTCCTGTCACGCAGCAGTACGGGGAAGACGAGCAGGTCGGCGGCCTTGACCACGTCGTGCTTCAGGCCGAGCCGGTCGGCCAGGTCGAGGGCGCCGGCCGCCTCCCGGTAGGAGGCGACGATGCCGCCGGGCCCGCGCTGCGGCCTGCCGACGCCGACCCGCCAGCCGGCGGGGAAGCGGGAGCGTACATGGTGGGTGAACTCGCCGACCGCCGCCGGGAGCGTGGCCGGGACCACGCACACCAGCAGCCCGTCCCGTACCGCGACCAGGATGTTGTGCGAGCCGAACCGTTCGGTCAGGTCGCGTTCGATGCCGTCGGCGCCGGTGCCGGCCAGCCCGCGGGCGACGGTCACCACGTACGACTCGGCCAGGCGCAGCCCGAAGTGCTCGGCCCGTTCCGCCAGCCGCTCGGCCCTGCCGTGGAGCAGGTCGTCGACGAACGCGCGGCGTTCCCGTTCGGCTTCGCGCAGCGCGGCGAGCTGTGCCTTCTCGTACCCCTCCATGAGGGCGGCGACGGCCTTGCGCAGCGCGGGCAGCACCGACGGCGCGGCCAGCCCGTCGGCGGCGGCCAGCGCGGCGTCGACCAGGTGCCGTAACGGCACGCCCAGCTCGGCGGCGCGGCGGCCGCCGGCGCGGTAGGCGTCCAGTTCGTCCCTGCCGGGCAGCCGGCCGGTGCCGGCGGCCTCCCGCAGCGTGCGGAGGTGCCCGCCGAGCAGCTCGGCGGGCACCCGCGGCGACATCACACCCCCACGTCGCGCCGGTCGAAGGCCAGCACCGCGGTGAGCGCCAGCACCGCGGCGGCCCCGGTCAGCACCAGGTACTCCCCCACCGGCAGCCCTTGCTGCAGCGGCTGGCCGGAGGCGTAGTAGTGGAACGGCGACAGCCACTTCAGCCAGGCGATGGCGTCCACGCTCCGCCCGACGGTGACGACGACGTAACCGAGCACCGCCCACACCCCGGTGACCGCCATGGCGGGGCCCTTGCGGCCGGTGGCGGCGCCCACGGCCAGGGTGACGGCCCCGAAGAACAGCCCGACCAGCAGGACCCCGGTGTGCGCGGCGAGTATCCGGTCGAACGGCACCCCCATCTCCATCGTCTCCGCCATCACCCAGGTGACCAGCAGCGTCATGGCCGCCACCGCCCCCAGCCCGATCACCAGGGCCGCGAACCGCTCCAGGACGAGCCGCTTGCGGTCGATCGGCAGCGTGACGACGAGCTCCAGCGTGCCGTCCTCCTCGGGCTGGGCGAGCGCCCGGTTGGCGATGAGCATGGCGCAGGCCAGGAAGAGGAACGGCACGAAGAGCTGGTAGACGACCGACTGCAGGTAGCCGGCGCCGCTGGTGAAGTCCTCCATGCCGCCCATGAGGTCCTTCAGCGCGCCGGGGAACTTCGCCATCGCCTGCGGGCCGTACACCTCGGGATTTTCCTTCACGCTTCCGTACACGGCCAGGTAGAGGCCCATGAAGGCGCTGATCCCGATCGTCCAGCCGATGAGGGCCCGCCGGTAGTCACGCAACGTCTTGGCGATCATCGTGTCTCCCCTCGTCGCTGTAGTAGGTGAGGAAGATCTCCTCCAGGTCCGGCTCCTCGCTGACCAGGTGCACCACGGTGAACCTGGCCGCGGTCTTGATCAGCGCGTCCGGCCGGCCGTCGATCGTGCAGCGCACGCTCGCGCCCGCCACCCGCAGGTCCCGCACCCCCGGCAGCCCGTCGAACGCCTCCGCCGGCACGGGCGCGTCGAAGTGCAGCTCCACCCGCCGCACCGCCTTCTCCCGCAGCGCGGACACGTTCTCCACCGCGACCAGGCGCCCGGCCCGTACGATGCCGACCCGGTCGGAGACGTGCTCCACCTCGGCCAGCACGTGCGAGGACATGAGCACGGTCCGCCCGGAGGCGCGCACCTCCCGCAGCATGGTGAGGAACTCCTGCTGCACCAGCGGGTCGAGGCCGCTGGTCGGCTCGTCGAGGATGAGGAACTCGGGCTCGTGCATGAACGCCTGGATGAGCCCGACCTTCTGCTTGTTGCCCTTGGAGAGCTTCCCCATGGGCACGCCCAGGTCGGCGTCGAGCCGCTCGGCCAGCGCGCCGATCCGGCCGGCGGGCACCCCGCCGCGCACCTTCCCGAGGAAGTCCAGGTAGTCGCGGGCCTTCTCCCTGCCCTCCAGGGCGAGCTCGCCCGGCAGGTAGCCGATCCTGGCCCGTACGGCGGCCTCCCGCGAGCCGGTGCCGAGGACGCTCACCGTGCCGCGGGTGGGCCGGATGACGTCGAGCATGAGCCGGATCGTGGTGGTCTTGCCGGAACCGTTCGGCCCGAGGTAGCCGAAGATCTCGCCCGGCTGGATCTCCAGGTCGAGGTCCTCCAGCCCCCGGCGCTTACCGTAGTACTTGGTCAGCCCTTCGGCCCGCACCACTGCTGTCATGCCCGCCATGGTGCCTGTCAGGGGCCGCCGCCGTCACCGGCGGGCTCCGGAAGGTTCGGCGCCGGTTCGCTTCCGGCACCCGGCAACCGCTGACTCCGGAATTCCGGTTTTCCGGGGTATCTTTCGCTTGTGACGACGATCGAGGAGCGCGTGGCCGCGCTGGAGGCCCGGGTCGCCGCCCTGGAGGGCCGGGCGCCCGAGCCCGGCGGCGAGGTCGAGGAGTCCGGCAAGCTGGTGTACGGCGGGCATGCCAGGTTCGGCGGCTACCGGTGGAGCTGGGAGATGGCCCGGCCGCCAGGCTGGCTGGTCGAGCAGCCGGCCGGTCCGATGGCGGCCGTGCTGGCCGCGGCGGGCCACCCCGCCCGGCTGCGCATCCTGCAACTGCTCGTGCGGGGCCCGCGGCCCGCGGCCGAGCTGCAGACCGAGCTGTCACCGGCCTCGCAAGGCCAGCTCTACCACCATCTCAAGACGCTCAGCTCGGCCGGGCTGGTCGAGCAGCCGGAGCGCGGCGTCTACCGGGTGCCGCCCTCGGCGATCTTCCCGGTGCTTGCCATGATCGCCGCGGCGACGGACGTGGTCCACCCCCGCTGACGGTCACCGGGCCCCGGGCGGCAGGCCGGGCACCTGCGGCGGGCCGTTCCCGATCAGGTCGAGCAGCGCCCCGGTGTCCAGGTTCCGCTCCACCAGGTCCCCGAGCGCGTCCAGGCGCCGCTCGCGCAACCGGCCGAAGTCGGTGGCCGGGTCGGGCTCGAACGCGCGCCCCGCCCTCCCGGCCACGTCCGCAAGGAAGGCCCGACGGAACGCGTCGTTCTCCAGCGCGCCGTGCCAGGTCGTGCCCCACACGTTCGCGGCCCGGCAGCCGTCCAGGAACGGCTCGCCGCCCTCCACCGTGACCCGTCCGTGGTGGATCTCGTACGCGTCCACCGGATGCCCGTACGCCTGACCGGACGGCCTGCCGAGCACCTTGTCCGGCCCGAACGTCACCCGCGCGGGCAGCAGCCCGAGCCCGTCCACCCGGCCGGCGCCCGACTCGACCTCGTCCACGATCTCCCTGGCCAGCATCTGGAAACCGCCGCAGATGCCGAGCACCGGCCCGGCGCGGGCGGCGAGCGCGTCGGCCAGCCCGCGCTCACGCAGCCAGGCCAGGTCGGCGACGGTGGCGCGGGAGCCGGGCAGCACCACCAGGTCGGCGTCGTCCAGCTCGGCCGGGCCGGTCACGAACCGCACCACCACGCCCGGCTCGGCGGCCAGCGCGTCCACGTCGGTGAAGTTGGAGACGCGCGGCAGCCGCACCACCGCCACCCGCAGCGTCTGCCTGCCGTGCGGCTTCCCGGTCACCACCCGGCGGCCGTCGAGGGCGAGCGAGTCCTCGACGTCCATCCAGAGCCCGTCCAGCCAGGGCAGCACCCCGTACACGCGCCGCCCGGTCAGCTCCTCGATCATGTCCAGGCCCGGCCTGAGCAGCTCCCGCGCGCCCCTGAACTTGTTGACCACGAACCCGGAGACCAGCGCCTGGTCCGCGGCGTCCAGCAGCGCGACCGTGCCGTAGAAGGCGGCGAACACTCCGCCCCTGTCGATGTCGCCGACCACGATCACCGGCAGGTTCGCGGCCCTGGCCAGGCCCATGTTGGCGAGGTCGCCGGCCCGCAGGTTGATCTCGGCGGGGCTGCCCGCGCCCTCGCACACCACCACGTCGTAGGCGTTCCTGAGCCGGTCCAGCGACTCCAGCGCCGCCGTCCGCAGGCGGTCCTTGAGCGCGCCGTACTCCGTCGCGTCCACGTCGGTCAGCGGGCGGCCCATGAGCACGACCTGGCTGCGGCGGTCGCTGCCCGGTTTGAGCAGGATCGGGTTCATGTCGGCCACCGGCTCCAGCCCGGCGGCCCGCGCCTGGACCTCCTGGGCCCGGCCGATCTCGGCGCCGTCCGCGGTCACGTACGAGTTGAGCGACATGTTCTGGGCCTTGAACGGGGCGACGCGCACGCCCCGCCGGGCCAGCCAGCGGCAGATCCCGGCGGTGACGACGCTTTTGCCGGCGTCTGATGTGGTGCCCGCGACGAGCAGCGCCCCTCTCACGCGCACCACCGTAACGGTGACTCGCCTGAAATCGCCCATTTACGAATCCTGTGACTTCTGCCACTCTAACTAGAACGCGATTCTAGAGTTATCTACTGGAAGGTGGGGCATGGTCGGAACGCTGGGCTCGCCTCGTACCGGCAGGATCGACGCCACGTCACAGGCACCGTTCGGCTGGACGCCGCTCGTCGTGCTCTTCATCGTCGGCCTGGTCGACCGCATCGAGGCCAACCTCCTGTCAGGGGTCCTCCCGCACATCATCAAGGAGTGGGGAATCAGCGACGTCGCGGCGGGCGCGATCCCGACCGCCGCCGCGATCGCCGGGGCCATCGTCGCCATCCCCGCCGGATACCTGGCCGACCGCCGCAGCCGCACCCGCATCATCGCCATCGTCGTCTTCATCTGGGCGATCGCCACGGCGGGCTCCGGCCTGGCGACCGGCTTCGCGATGTTCTTCGGCATGCGGGTGCTGCTCGCCGCCGCCGAGAACATCGACAACCCGGCCTCGGGCAGCCTGCTCGCCGACTGGTACCCGCCCTCCAGCCGGGCCAAGGCGTACGGGCTGGTCCGCGTCACCACCTACCTGGGCGGCGTCGGCACCCTGATCGGCGGCGTGCTCGCGGCGCAGCTGGGCTGGCGGCAGGCGTTCCTCATCATGGTCATCCCCGGCGTGCTCACCGCCCTGCTGGTGTGGTTCCTGCGCGAGCCGCGCCGGGGCGAGCTGGACCGGCTCGTCGCCACCGGCTCCGCCCCCGAGGCCCGGGCCACCGTGCACGCCGAGCCCGTGCCCGAGCCGACGCCCGACAAGGTGCCCGTGCACGACCAGGTGCCGTTCGGCACCCAGCTCCGCCAGGTGATCCGCATCCCCACGCTGATCTTCGTGTGCGTCGGGCTCGGCCTGCTCACCCTGGGCCTGGCCGGCGTCTTCTACTGGATGACCACGCTCATGGTGCGCTCGTTCGGTGTGGACACCGCCGTCGCCGGATCGCTGAGCGGCCTCATCACGGTGGCCGGCACGCTGAGCGGCACCCTCATCGGCTCCTGGCTGGGCCGCAGGTGGCACGGCACCCGCAAGGGCGGCCGCCTGCTCGCGGGCGGCGGCGGCATCACGATCGGCGCGCTCATCCTGGCGCTCGCCCTGTCGATGGACTCGCTGGCCTGGCTGACCGTGCTGACCGTGCTCGCCAGCACCTCGATGTCGATCGCCATCCCCAACATGACCGCCTGCCTGGCGGACGTGGTGCCGGCGAGCGCCCGGGGGCTCGGCTTCGCCGTGCTGCAACTGCTGATGGCCGGCTTCGGCGCGTTCGGCTCGCTGATCGTCGGCATCGTCTCCGAGCGGACCGGCTCGCTGCTGACCGGCATGTACGCGCTGGTCCCCGTGATGGTGATCGGCGGCCTGCTCACGCTCGGCGCCCGCGCCTCCTTCGAGCGGGACGCGCGGAAGGTGCTGGACGCGGCCCGCGCCTCCTGACCGGTCAAGGGCGGGAGGGGTCCCCACCCTCCCGCCCTGTTCTTCCCCTAGATAGGAAAGAAAAGTTGCGCAATTAATCCTTCCCATTTAGGCTGACGCCATGGAGAGCAGGCGCATCACCGACCTGGACACGCTGAAGGCCATGGCCCACCCCCTGCGCCTCAAGCTCTACCGGGCCCTCTTCCAGGCCCGCGTCGCCACCGCGTCCCAGCTCGCCGACCAGGTCGACGAGGCGGTCTCCCTGGTCAGCTACCACCTGCGCAAGCTCGCCGCCCACGGCGTGATCGAGGAGGCCGAGCCGCAGAGCAGCGACGGCCGCGAGCGCTGGTGGCAGCTCGTCATGCGCCACTACAGCGTCCAGGACAAGGACTTCCGCGACGCCCCCGAGCGGGCCGCCGCCTACACCGCGTTCACCCGCACCGCCTTCCACGACCACGTCGAGCTGTACGAGCGCTACCTCGACGAGCAGTCGGCCTGGTCCCCCGAGTGGCGCGCGGCCGCCTTCAGCTCGCAGTCGCTGCCCCGCCTGACCGCCGCCGAGCTGAACGGGCTCAACCAGGAGCTCCTGGAAGTGGTCAGGAGGTGGCAGCGCCACAGCGAGGCCGCCATCGAGGCCGGCGACACCGAAGGCCGCGAGAACGTCAACCTCCACCTGTACGGATTCCCCGCCCGCCGCCCCTGACCGAGGAGGTCACGGCCATGCACCCCGACATCCACCTGCGGCTCATGGAGATCCGCGACGCCGAGTTACGGGAGCGCGCCGACCACTGGCGCGCCACCCGCGACAGCCGCCCCACGATGAGCTGGCGCGTCGGCTGGACCCTCGTCGAGCTGGGCCTGCGTCTCGTCCACCGCGCCCCCGCGAACATCCAGCGGATCTGATCGCCTCGCGGGTGTATCAAGCTGCGGAGCCCTCACTCCATGTGGATGTCGAAGGAGGCTCTCGTGGAAGCCGCAGACGGCCGCGTCATCTTGTTCCTCGTCATCGCGATCGCGCTGTTCATCGCCGGGCGCCGCTACCAGACGCTGGTCGCCACCCGCCAGGCGTGGCGTGACGCGATGAGACTGGTCATCGCACGCAGACAGGTGGCCGCCAACGCCACCAGGTCCATGCTGTGGATGGCCGTCGTCACCGGGTTCGTCCTCTGGCTGGTGGCCAACCTCAACCGGCTGATGTGACCCGCCGCCGCGCCATCCCCCACGCGGCGAGCACCGCCGCGCCGGCCGCCACCAGGCTCACCGCCCGGGTCAGCCGCACCGCCCGCCGGATGTCGCCCACGCCCGGCGGCGGCCCGTCACCCATGGCCGGCCGGTGCTCCACCCTGCCGCCGTACACGTTGGCGCCGCCGAGCGTGACGCCGAGCGCGCCCGCGAAGGCGGCCTCGCACCGCCCGGCGTTCGGGCTCGGATGACGGTGCCCGTCGCGCGCCAGCACGGCCAGCGCCCGCCGCCGGTCCGGCGCGGCCAGCACGGTGATCAGCCCCGTGAGCCGGGCCGGCACGTAGTTGGCCACGTCGTCCAGCCGCGCCGCCGCCCACCCGAACCGCTCGTACCGCGGCGACCGGTGACCCACCATGGCGTCCAGCGTGTTGATCACCCGGTAGGCCAGCAGCCCCGGCACCCCCGCCACCACCCCCCAGAACAGCGGCGCCACCACCGCGTCGGAGGTGTTCTCGGCCAGCGACTCGACCGTCGCCCTCGCCAGCTCCGGCGCCTTCAGCCCCGACGGGTCGCGCCCGCACAGATGCGGCAGCCGCTCCCTCGCCGCCCCCAGATCACCGGCCTCCAGAGCGGACGCCATGCAGGCCCCCTCCCGCGCCAGCGTCGTCGCGCCCAGCACCGCCCAGGTGGCCGCCGCGGTCGACACCGTGCGCGCCAGCGGACTCCGGGCCCGCTCCGCCAGCAACCCGGCCCCGGCCGCCACCCCCACGCAGACCGCCACGTACCCCACGCCGTTCACCCGCGCGTCCCCGTACACCCTGCCCTCGAACCAGGACGCGGCCCGCCCGAACAACGCGACCGGATGCCCCCTCCTGGGATCGGCGAATACGGCGTCGAGCATCACCCCTAGCGCCAGCCCGGCGGCACGACCAGATCTCATGGAGGACATCCTGGCGGACAGCCTTGGCGGAGGGTTCCGGGGGGTTCTGGCGGAGCTTCCTTGGCGGGGTCAGACCAGGTGCGCCCGCAGCCTGTCCTCGTGCGCGTCCAGCCAGGCCGACGCCCGCCGGATCCGCTCACCCGCGCCACCGTCCCACAGCGTCGCCCAGCTCCCGCCGCCCGCCGCCCGCGCCTTCATCACCTCGTACGAGCGATGGAACCGCAACCGCGCCACCTCCAGCAGCCGCCGCCGCTCCCTCGGCCGCAACCCGTACGCGTCACAGAACAGCCGCAGCCGCTCCCCCACGTCCACCCCGCGCAGCAACGGATGCCGATCGACCGGATCCGCGATCGGCGCCCAGTGACGCAACGTCGTCACCACGTCGAACACCCGCGTCGTCGGCCGCGCCTGATCAAAATCGATCATGGCGTACGGAGCCCCGTCCGCGAACACCACGTTGGCCGGCGTCAGATCGCAGTGACCGATCACCTCCGGCGGCGCGTCGTCGTTCGACCCGCCGTCCCACCCGCCAGGCGCGAGCGGAAACCCCTCGGCCGCGTCGTGGAACCCGCGTAACAACCGCGCCAGATCAGCCAGCGCGCCGTCGGAGACCGACACCGGACTCACCCCCGTCGCACCCGGCAGGTAGGTGAGCACCTCGCGTCCCAGCGCGTCGAACCCGAGTACGCGCGGCGCTCCCCGGAAACCTGCGGCTTCCAGATGGCGGAGCAGGGCATGCACGGCAGGCGTCGACGACCTCGCCGGCCTGCGCACCGTGTCACCGACGCGCACCACGCCATCGGTCACATCCCCGCCCTGCAAGGGGATCTCATGCAGGAGCGTCGCGAACATGCCACGACAGCTTAGACCCTCTCCCACCCCCTCGCGTGGGGTTTTTCATGCAGTTCAGGGTGATGGGAGAGGGGATCTGGGGATGAGGAGGTGACGGACAGGAGCGCACGAGGGCGGTGAGGGCGGGCTGACACGGTGGAAAACGTGTGCATGACACGTCGCCGGATCATGCACAATAAGGCGAGAGCGCCCTTAGCTCAGCTGGACAGAGCATCGGACTTCTAATCCGACGGTCGCAGGTTCGAATCCTGCAGGGCGCGCTTATCGCGAGGCTATGACCTGCGAGTATTCGGCGCCTCTGGATCTGGCAGTCCAGCGGAGCCGCTCGGGGGGACCGAAGGGGGACCGCCAGTTTCGGACGCCTCCCCCACGCGAACGCTCCGGGGGGACCAGAGCCGCGCTCGCCTCCGCCGCCGCCCGAGCCATCTCCGGCAACACACTGGTGTAGGTATCCGACGTGATCGCTTGACTGGGGTGCCGCGTCATCGCGCTCGTGGTCTTCATGTCATTGCCCGCCGCCAGAGCCCAGCGTTGCCGTGCCATGCCGAAGATCATGCCGAATCGGAGGCAGTCCGGCGGCGGAGGTCAGCCGCTCGAAATGCTCCGACACCCAGTCCGGCTCCAGCTCGCTGCCGTCCTCCCGGGTGAAGATCCGTCCCGACTCACGCCATGCTCCCGCCGACGCCGGCCGTTCTTCATGCCAGCGCCGGTGGTGCGCCCGCAGGACGGCCAGGGTCCCCGGGTCGAGAGCCACCGGCGCGTGACTGCCCTCGGTTTGGCCCGCCCTTCCTGTCCACGCACGTACGCATTCGCGGCGCGACGGGCCGTTTGCATGCGACCTCGACGCCTCAAGATCGCCAAGTGTCAGCTGGAGTACTCGGCGGGGAAGGTGACGCCGAGGTGCATGGATCGCATCCATTCTTCATCGACAGAAGCTTCCACCAATGCTTCAGCCGTGACGAGTACGGCGCGGCCCCAGCGGTCGTCCCATGATTCCTTGCCGCCAGGTGTGGTGGCGATCCACCGTTCGACACTGGCGAGATCGGGGTTCGGGTACCAGTCGCGACTTGCCGCGTCGAACTCGATCATGCGGCCGTCTTGATGGTGATAGGACACGATCGCCGGGACTTCGTCGCACCACGCAGCCCTCAGGCAAGGCCCTTGCCGCGCCAGGGCGGGAAGAGCACCGGGCGTAGGGCAATCGACGCTGTAGTCCAGGATGACAGTCCCTGTGCCGAGACGCCCGATGAGCATGTCGACATCGCCACCCAGGAATTTCATCGGCTCCGTGATCTCGGGCGGGATATGGCAGGCCGCCAGGACGTCATCGGTCGTCGCGGCGGAGCACCATGTGAGCGCGAGGACGTTATTGGTGTACCCATTGAACCAGCGATAGTAGCTCTTATCGATCAAGGGGTTCCTTTTGGACTATTGGCGGACCGCCCGCCGCCGAGATGATGAAGCCGGCGGCGAAACCTGTGGATCTGACGGGAAGGGGTGTACCTTCCCGAATCATCTGATCAGAGTTTCGGGATAAGGCCGACGCGCCAACGTCGGTCGGGAAGCGCACCCGTGCCGCTTACCGTAGTGCCCGAGTTGCCCGCTGACCACCACGGCGGCTCGGCCGCTCCTGCCTCGCCCTCGTTGATCGAGCAGATCGTTCGTGAGGGCGCCCGCAAGATGCTCGCCGGCGCATTGCAGGCCGAGGTCGATGGCTACATCGCCGCCTTCGCCGGCGAGCGTGACGAGAAGGGCCTCCGGCTGGTCGTGCGCAACGGCCACCAACCGCAAAAGATTCTCACCACGGCCGGCGCGATCGAGGTCATGGCCCTACGCCTCAACGACAAGCGCATCGACAAGGCCAGCGGCGGCGGTTCTTCTCGGCGATTCTGCCCGCTTGGATCCGCAAGTCCTCCCCCATCGGCGAAGTGCTGCCGCTGCTGTACCGGCACGGCCTGTTGCGGCTCACTACTATTCCGCCATGCTTTTCGATCTTGCAGGGTACGCCTTCCTGACCGCGTTCTTCGTCCTGTTCGCGGGCCTTCCCGCAGCCGGGGCCATCCCTGCCGCGATGCTCACCGCCCCGCCTGACCGCCACAAGGTCATGCGCTTGCGCTTCGTCGTCGTGGGACTGTTGGTGTCGATCGCCGGCGTCTTGTTGATGGGGCTCGGCGCCTGGCTGGGGAGGGAGGATTCGCGCTACGGCGCCATCGAATTCCTCGGGATGCTGCTGATCTCCCTCATAGGCGCGGGTCTGCTCGTCGCCGGTCTCGGCCCGCTGCCTTCGTGGCTGCTGCAGCTCTCAGGCCCGTACATGGAACGGCTGCCGCTGCCCCTCCGCCTGGCGGCCCGCGACCTGGCCCACCGTCGTGGCCGCGCGGTGCTCGCTATCACGCTGACGATGATGGCGACGGCCTTCGGCATCGCGCTGACGGTCATCGCGGTCGGCGTAACAACGCAGAGCAGGGCCGAATACTCTCCCCAGGCCCGGCCGGGCACCTTGTTGATCCGGTCAACCGCCTTGTACGAGCAGCAACCTTTCTCGGCGGCCGATGCGAACACCGTACGAGCGGCGATCGAGCAGGAATTACCCGGGGTGCCGATCGCCCAGAGCGAGCGCCCCTCGGGCGAATCCTGGTACTTCGACGCGAGGGCGGAAAACGTCGAAATACCAGAGGAGGCCGTCTACTGGGACTATGCCATCGGCAACGAGAAGCTGCTGCGGTACCTCACGGGCGATCAGTCGACACCGTACGACGAGAGCATGGCCGTGGTGATCACGTCAGCCGAGGTGAAAGTCGACTCGGTCGAACTCTTCTACGAGATCAACGAGAACGATGAGACAGCGACGACCAGGACCGTCCCGGCGGTCATCACCAGGACCGCCGGGACGCACATGGAGACGATCTTCATCCCCTCGAAGATCGTCCAGGATCTCGGCTACCAGCTCCAACCAAACGAACTGATCGTCGACCCCACCCTCCGCCGGGTCACCGTGCAGGAGCAGGAGCGCCTCGACGACCGACTGGACGACGCGGTCGCGGAAACTTACGTCGAGCGGGGCTTCGAAGCTTCGACCTGGTGGATGCCCGTCGTCGCGGTGGCGCTCCTCATCGCCCTCGCGTGCACGCTGGCCACCGGATTCGGAAAGGCCGCCAACGCGCGCCAGGCCCGGGTCCTGAGGCGGGCCGGCAACGGATCAGCCACGGCCTTCCGGTGGTTCTGCGCTTTCCGCGCGGGTCTGAGCACCCTGTACGGCACGGTGCTTGGCGCGGTCGCCGGATGTCCCGCCGGGATGTTGCTGCTGTGGCCCCTGACGGTGCGTATCACGTGGGAAGAACCGGTACGGGTGCCGTTCGAGACTCCCTGGCCGGCGATCGTGGCCGTCGTCGTCGGCCTTCCTCTACTCGCCGCCACCCTCGGTGCGATTCTCGCCCGCGAGCAGTCGTCGCGCTAGCGCCCTTCCCGCTCAATATGGTGGCCGCGCTTGCCCTACTGGCCGGCTGTCGGTCTGGTGGCGCCCTTCGCCATGCTGGCAGTCTTCTTCGTCCAGCCGACGTATGGCTCTTGGGTGTCCCGGCCGCAGGTTCGAGTCCTGCAGGGCGCGCCGTCCAGACCAGTTCAAACACCGTCTGAGCTGGTCTTTTGTCCTGGTACGACTCGCGGTCCGCAGGATGGGCCCGGCGGCGAACGGGGACCCTGGGCAGATTGCGATCGAGGGCGTTGACGCGCATAGGTGGAAATGCCGCAGTTCCTCGCGCTCTCCCGGCCGACCCCCCTCCGACATCAGCAAGGCGTTCAGCGGCCTGGTCGCGTCAATCCGAGCCGAGCGACGGCGGGAAGCGCAGCACCCAGCGGCGCTGCCAAGGGGTCTCGATGGCCCGACGGTGGTGGTGCTCGCGTGTCCAGGCGACGGCGTCGGCCGGGGCGAGGCCGGCCAGGATGGCCAGGCAGGCGACGACCGTGCCGGTGCGGCCGATGCCGCCTCCGCAGGCGACCTCCACCGCGGCGCCCGTCCGCGCTCGCTCGTACAGGGCACGGATCTGCTGGACGGCCACGTCGCGGTCGCGGGGCAGCAGGAAGTCGGGCCACTGGATCCACGCGCGCGGCCACGGCAGCTCGCTCTCGTGGTGGCGGCGGAGCTTGTCGGAGCCCAGGTAGAGGCCGAAGTCGGGTCTGGGTCCCGACGGCAGCGGATGGCGGAGGCCGCGGCCGCGGATCCAGGTGCCGTCGGGGAGCTGGAAGGCGCCTGCGAGGGGCGGTCCGCCCACCGCAGGGGTGTCCATGGGGTCGCTCATGGGGTTCTCCTTGTGTTCTTCAGTGGGCGGCGCTGTCGGAGCGCCGCCGTTCGCGGTGTTTCGCGACATTGATCCGGTTACCGCACACGTCGGGCCTGCAGTAGATGCGACGCCCTCCGCGGCTGATGTCGACGAACACCCCGCGGCAGCCGGGGGCGGCGCAGGCGCGGAACCGGTCGTGCCCGAGCGCCCGGACCGCGCCGAGCAGCCCGATGCCGATGAGCGCGGCCAGTTCCTCGGCCAGCGGCGCGCCCGGCCTGGTGGGGACGTACCACTGCCACCGCCCGCCGGGATCGCGCTCCAGCACCGGCCGGAGTCCTGCCCGCCCGGCCAGCACGGCGCCGCCCGCGACGGCCTGGTCCTCCGTCTCGGTCTCCACGACGCCGCGGGCCTCCCGGCGCAGCAGGTGGACCTCGCGGAGGTCGTCGTCGGTCGGCGGCCGGCCGCCCGCCACGGCGTCGAGCCGCAGCCCGTGCCCCGCGAGCAGTTCCATCAACGCGCCGGGGGTGGGCAGGGCGTCGCCCGCCGGGGCCTGCACGGTGGGCGAGGTGTTGGCCAGATCGCCGGCGAGAGTCGCCCCGACCGCGTAGTCGGTGATGGAGATCCGCATGTCGCACCTCGTTTCAGTAACCGAATAAACGGAACTATACCCCTTACATCGATCACGCGGGGTGCGGAAAACCGCAGGTTCAGACGGGCGGGTGCCTCATTCCGCCAGGTGAGCGGCTCGGCCTACCGTTCTTGGCCATGATCGGAAAGTTGTTCGACGTGCCACGCCGGCTGCTGGCCGGGCTGGCGGCCCTGCTCACCCTGGCCGCGGTGGTCACGTTCACGGCCATGGCGGACAGCACCATGCAGCCGCTGCCGGCCACCGCCCCTGGCGACCAGTTCAGCGCCGGACGCGCACTGGTTCACCTGAAGAAGTTCGCCGCCGGACCACGGCCCGTCGGCAGCCCGGCCGGCGACCGGGCCCGGGACTACCTGGCCGGTCAGCTGCGCGCGGCAGGGCTCGAGGTGGAGATCCAACGCTCGGTGGGTGCCCGTTCGGCGGCGGGGCTGGCGACGTTCGGCCAGGTCGACAACATCGTGGGCCGGCTGCGCGGAACGGACTCGACCGGCACCGTGCTCATCGCCGCGCACTACGACTCCGCGGCCATGGGACCGGGCGCCTCCGACGACGGCGCCGCGGTGGCCGCGATGCTGGAGACCGTCCGGGCGCTGCGCGGCGGCCCCGGCCCGCGCAACGACATCGTGCTGCTCATGTCGGACGGTGAGGAGGACGGCGTGCTCGGCGCCGAGGCCTTCGTCCGCGAGCACCCCCTGGGCAAGGCCGGCGGCGTGCTGCTGAACTGGGAGGCTCGCGGGGTCAGCGGCCCCTCGCTGATGTTCGAGACCTCCGCGGGCAACGCCCGCCTGGTCGAGACCTTCGCGGGAGCCGTCCCCGCGCCGCGCGGCCACTCCGCCATGGTGGAGGTGTATCGGCTGCTGCCCAACAACACGGACTTCACCCCGCTGACCAAGGCGGGCTTCACCGGCATGAACTTCGCCTACATCCAGCGTTCCTCGCTGTATCACACGGCGGGCGACACCATCGCCAACCTCAACCCGGGCAGCCTGCAACACCACGGCAGCAACATGCTGGCGCTGGCGCGCGCCCTCGGCGGCGCGGACCTGCGGACGCTGGACTCCGATCACGACGCCACCTACTTCCGCGCGCTCGGCACCATGATCACGTATCCCGGTCAGTTCGTCTGGCCGCTGGCGGTGCTGGCCGTCGTCGCGGTGGCGGGCCTGGCGCTGCTGGCCCGCGTCAGGCGGCTGCTGAGCCTGCCACGGCTGATCATGGCGACGGCCTCGGCCGTGGTGCCGTTGGCGGCGTCGGCCGTCTTGGCGCAAGGGCTGTGGGAACTGCTGGTGTCCTGGCGGCCGGCCTACGACCTGATGGGCGGGCTGCTGCACCGCCCGCAGCCGTACCGGGCGGCGATCGCGGTCCTGTGCGCGCTGACGGTCCTCGGCTGGTACCTGGTGCTGCGCCGCAGGCTCGGCCCGGCGGCGCTGGCGGTCGGGGCGCTGACCTGGTTCGCCGGGCTGGGCGTGCTGTGCGCCCAGGTCGCTCCCGGGGCGTCTTTCCTGTTCGCCCTGCCGGCGCTGACGGGCGCGCTCGGCTGGCTGGCCGCGGTCCTGCTCCGCACGCCTGCCTGGGCGCGGACGGTCGTGGCGATGCTGGGCCCGGTCACGGCCGCCATGCTGCTGCCGTCCCTGGCCGGGAACGTCTTCGACGGGATGGGGCTGGCGCTCGGCGGGGCGAGCGCGCTGGTGCTGGCCCTGTCCGGGCTGATCGTCGTGCCGATCGCGGAGCTGTTCCTGCCCGATCCCGCCATCCGGCCGAAGCGGGCCGCCGTCCTCGCGGCGCCCCTGACGGCTCTTCTCCTCGCGGCGGGGCTGGTCGTGGCCGGGTTCGTGGTGGACGACTTCGACGCCGACCGGCCGCGGCGCACGCATCTGGCGTACGTCATGGACGCCGAAACTCGTCGTGCCCACTGGGTCAGCGCCGACGTGGACCCGGCGCCGTGGACCAAGCGGTACGTGTCCGGCCATGACGCCTCCGCGCTGCCCCCGGGGTACGCACGCGGCACGCTGCGGACCGGACCGGCACCGGCGATCGCCGCCGAGGGCCCGCGAGCCGACGTCCTGGCGCACAGCGGGGACACGCTGAAACTGCGGGTGACCGCCGGGGAGGGCACGCGCTCGGTGATGCTACGGCTCGACCAGCCGATCAGCCACGCCACCGCGTCGGCCGGCCGGTTCGGGTCGGTGAGCGTGCCCGTCACCGGCACCCGAATCGGCACCTGGCCCTCGGAGATCCGCTTCCGCGGCCTCCCCGCCCGGGGAGTCCAGATCACCCTGCGCGTACCGGAGAAGGACCGGATCCGCCTCACGGTGATCGCCGAGACCGACGGGCTGACCGCGGTGCCGGGCTTCGTCCCCCGGCCTCCTGACCTGGTCGCCGCCACCAGGGAGGACGGTGACCTCACCGCGGTCACGCGTGGTTACACCCTGACCAGGGGCTCCTAGGTCCCACACCGCGGAGGCGGGGCGCCTGAGGCTGGTCTTGATGTCGACCAGCCTCGAACCCGTACAGGGCGGGCAGCGGAGCGTCCGGGACCGCGCGGCCGATAGCGGGACGTCAGCAGTTCTCGGCCGACGGTGCGCAGAATCGGACCTCGGGGTAGCGCGGGGAGGGCTTGTCCAGCAAGGGCTGCGCCTTGCCGCGCAGGTGCAGGTCGAAGAAGGCGGCGACATACTTGCGGGTGATGTCCATCGAGCGGGTTTCCTTCAGGCCGCCGCCGAGGTCCACGCCGAGCTGCTGGAGCAGCATGTCGTAGTCGGTGAAGGACGGATGCAGCGCGCCTTTCACCACCAGCCAGCGTTTCCATCCGGTCAGGTGCTCCCAGTCACGCTTCCAGGTGCTGTCGTCCGAGGGGGCACCCATCAACATGAACGGTCGCGCCAGTCCACTCTCGGGGATCGGGAGAAACATGCTGCCGTCCATGTTGATCCCGGCGCGCACCCGGGAGTCCTTCAGCATCGTCTCCGGGGCGGCGGCCCCGCCGATCGACTGGCCCGCCATCGCGATCCGGGCCGGATTGATCAGGGCGCTGCCTTTCCACGTGGGCCGCGGACCGGTCAACTGGTCGAGCACGAAGGGGATGTCGATCGCCCGGCTCCGGATCACCTTCTCGCCGAAGTCGTCGTCGTTGACGTTCTCGCAGGCGGCGCAGGTGGCGACCCTCCCGTCGGGGAAGGTGGTGGCGAAGTTCTCGTAGGTGTGGTCAATACTGGCCACCACGTACCCTCTGCTCGCCAGGTCCTCGGCCAGACCCGTGAGCGAGCTGCGAGGCCAGGTGAAGCCGGGCGACAGCACCACGAGCGGCAGACTGCGCCGGCGCCCCGACGGCTCGGCGCCGGCGAGGGCGTTCGTCCGCGTCCGGCTCAGCGCTTCTGGCGGTACGTTATCCAGTTCCTTGATCCCCGAGCCCTTCAGGAGCAGCTCCGACTCCTTGGGCGTGACGTACGGTGCGCGCCGCCCGGCACGCGCCACCGTCGGATACCAGAGGGAGACCATGAGCTCCCTCGCCTTGGCCGCGGGGACCCACGGGTCAGGGCGGGTGGTGTCGGTCAGGTGCAGGGAGGTCGTGCCGACGCCGTGAGGGCCGGTCGGCTTCGGGAGATACGGCGTGCCGGGCGCCGCAGCGGCGGGGGCCGGCGCCGAGACGATGGAGGCCGTGAGAGCGAGTAGTCCGGCGACCGCGGCCACGAGTGCGGGCCTTCTTCGCGCTTGATGGGTACTGTCGTGTGCCATGGAGTCGATCTTGCGGTTCCGGATCGGCGCCGGCATCGGCCGCGAGTCCATCGTCCTCGGCCGAAAGGTCGATCTCCCGAGCTCATCGCCCCCGGGTGAAGGCGAGCGGCACTCCATGGGCGTCGTCAGCGGTGACGTAGAAGCCGCCGGGGGTGGTGTGGGTGGTGATCAGGTTGCCTTCGATGAGCGTTCGGGCGGCGGTCAGGTCGCGGACCGCGACGGTATGGGCGGCCAGCAGAGGCAGGGCGGGCACGGTGTGTCCGGGAAGGAAGTCGTCGAGCGAGGACTGCGGGATGATCTCCACTCGTCCGTGCCGCATGGGGAGCACCCGCTTGGGGCCGTCGATCCACACGTCGGCGTCCAGCATGCGGGCGTAGCGCTCTTCGTGGCCGTCCATCTCGTCGTCGGGCACGACGAGCAGCACGCTGTGCAGTCCGATCGCGCCGTTGGGGTGATCGAGGTAGCGCGGCTGGTGGACGTACTGCGGGGTGAGATGCTGGGTAGCCTGAAGCGCCCCCTCGGGGGTGTGGGCGGCATCGATGCGGACGCTGTCGGCGCGGACGGTCCGCGGGCCGTCGGGGGTGGAGACCTCTCGTTCCAGCGCGCGGATTCCGGTGGAGGCCAGGCCCGCGGCGCGCAGCCGTTCTTCGGTGGCGGCCACGTCCCGCGAGCCGAGGGTCATCAGCAGACCGCGGTACGTCCGGCGTAGCTGATGGACGCCCCAGGGGTCGGGAGCGGCGGGATCGACGATGCCGAGCAGTTCGATGAACGACTGCCCGAAGTAGGCGCACCGGTTGGCTGTACAGGTGGGCAGGAGCGGACCCCCGGGCCGTTCGGCGAGTCGGTGGGGCGAGACGGGGCTGAGGGTGAAGCCGAGGGCTTCGTACCGGGCGCAGGTCGCGGCGAGGTCGGTGGTGATGAGCACCGTGTGGTCGATGTAGTCGATGTCGGCGGTGTGTTCGGTCGTCATGCGTTGTCCTTGCTCGGTTCCTGATGATGTCGCGAGAGGTGTCACGCGGCCGCTGCGACGGCGGCGGCGATGAAGAGCACTTGAAGGGCTGTGCGGGCCGGCAGCGGGGTCACGGGTTTCCCGGCCAGGGTGAGGCCGCGGCGGGCCGCCGAGACGTTGGCGGGAAACATGGCGATCATCAGCAGCGCCAGCCCGATCGCCGCGTACGGCGCGACCGGCGCGAACAGCAACCCCACGGCGCCGGCCAGCTCCAGCACGCCGGTGAGAGTGACCAGCAGGGCCGGGCGCGGGAACGACGGCGGGATCATCGCGACGAAGCCGCCGGTGAGGGCGATGAACGGAACCATCCCGTCCTCCAATCTTGTCACCGGATAGATTGGAGGAGGTTCGCCATCTTGTCAATGTCAAGCTAGGGTGTGGTCGTCACGTCGATCACCGGAACGCGGAGGTGGGGAACATCAGCCAGCCGTCCTACCACCACGGCAACCTGCGGCGCGTCATCATCGACGCCGCGCTTCAGGCCATCGGCGAATCCGGCCCGGCCGGATGGAGTCTGCGCGAGCTGGCCCGCCGCGCCGGCGTCTCTCACGCCGCTCCCGCCTACCACTTCGGTGACAAGCAAGGCCTGCTGACGGCCGTGGCCGCCGAGGGCTTCGCCATGTTCGCCGACGCTCTCGAGAGCGCGGCCGCCGACGTGTGGGAGGTCGGCGTCGCCTACCTCCGCTTCGCCCTCGACCACCGGCCCTACTTCGAGGTGATGTTCCGGCCCGAGCTCTACCGCGTCGACGATCCCAGCGTCCAGTCCGCGCACCAGCGCGCCGCGGACGTGCTCATCACCAGCGCCCACTCACTGTCGCCGGGCCCGGAACACGACCGGACCACCACAGTCGCCGCCTGGTCGCTGGCCCACGGCTTCACCACCCTGTGGCTGAGCGGCGCCTTGCCGGAAAGCACGGACGGAGACCCGGAAGCCCTGGCCCGCTCGATGATCCGCCTCGTCTTCGGCGCCCTGGCGGGAGGATCGGCGCCCGGAGAGGACCGGACCGGATCGCGGCGCTAGGACCTGTGCCCGGCGGGCCGTCCGGATCGGCGTGAAGCCGGGGCAGGTTCGAATCCCGCAGCGCGCGGGTGTGGGGCCCCAGTACATCGGAACCCCTGAACCCGCGGGTTCGGGGGTTCCGTCTTGGTGGGGTCCTCTTCAGCAGGACGACCTACGGTGATCACTCCCCGTGCTCGGCGTCGAACGCCTCGCGGGCGCGCTCGACCTCCGGCATGGTGACCGTCGCCCAGCCCAGCAGCGCGTCGACGAGGTCCTGGAGGGTCTTTCCCAACGCGGAGATGCGATATTCGACGGCGACCGGGCGGGTGGCGATCACCACGCGGTCCACCATGCCGTTGCGCTCCAGCCTGCGCAGCGCGGCTGTCAGGGACTTCTGCGAGACCGTGGGGATCACCCGCCGCAGCTCGTTGAAGCGCCGGGGACTTTCACAGAGCCTGTCGAGCACCAGCAGCGACCATTTGTCGAGCACCTGATCCAGCAGCTCCCGATGTTCGCGGGCGATCGGTGGGTGTCCGGCCTGGGCCGCGGTGGTTTCGTTCATGACACCTGGTCTCGTTGAGGTGGCCTTTCTGTACTAGGTATACATGAGATACCTGATTTCGCACAGAGAAGGACATCTCATGACCGTTGAGCTTTTCACCCCAGAAGGCATGTTCCAGCCGGTTCCCTACCACCATGTCTCCGTCTCCACAGGCACGCGACACGTCCACGTCGCCGGCCAGGTCGCGCGAGACGAGCAGGGGAACAAGGTCGCCACGGGCGACTTGGCGGGGCAGATCGCTCACGCTCTGCGCAGCACGGCCCGTGGCCTGGCGGGCGCGGGAGCGAGCTTCTCCGACGTCGTACGCCTCCGGTTCTTCGTCACCGGCTGGCAGCCGGAGAAGTACACCGAGTTCATGGCGGGCATCGAGAGCGTGGTGGACGAACTGGGGATCCCCCAGCCGTTGCCGCCGCTCTCGGCGATCGGCGTGGACTACCTCTTCGAGCCCGACGTGCTGGTGGAGGTGGAGGCGGAAGCAGTCCTCGACTGAAGGGGCCCCTGAGGAAGCCGCGGGGGCGGAGTCTTCGGTCCGCGCAGGGCGATGTAGACGAACAGCGCGCCCATGACGGCGACGCCCGCCCACATGGCCTGCTGCCAGCCGTCGACGAAGGACTGCCGGGCGGCGTGGACCAGGTCCTGCGCGTGCGGGCCCGCGCTGCCGGCCGCCTCGACGGCGTTGGCGACACCTGCGCGCGCGGTGTCCGCGAGACCCTGGGGAATGCCCCGCAGGCGGTCGTCCACGGCGCCGCGGTAGCCGGCGGACAGCAGCGCTCCCAGCAGGGCGACGCCGAGGGCGGTGCCGAACTCGCGGGTGACGTCGTTGAGCGCGGACGCGACACCCTGCTTCTCGCGCGGCAGGGAACTGGTGATGGCCTGGGTGGAGGGGGCCATCGACAGGCCCATGCCGATGCCCATGGCGAACATGCCGGGCAGGATGGTCAGGTAACCGCCGTCGGCGGAGACGAACAGGGCCATGAGGGCCAGGCCGACGGCGGCCGGCGCGATGCCCGCAGCCATGGTCGAGCGGGGGCCGATGCGCGCGGCCAGCTTGGGGGCGAGGCCGGAGGTCGTCATCATCATGACGGCCATGGGCATCAGGGCCAGCGTGGACAGCAGCCCCGACCAGCCGAGCACGGCCTGGAAGAACGGGAAGAGCACCACGGCGATGCCCGCCTGGACGCCGAAGACCACCAGCAGCGTGATCGAGCCGCCGGCCAGTCCACGTTCCCGGAACAGGCGCACGTCCAGCAGCGCGGCGTCCCGGCGGTGCGACTCCCAGGCCACGAAGCCGATCGCGGCGACGAGACCGGCAGCGAGACTGATCAGGGTCGCGGGCGCGGTCCAGCCGCGCTCGGGGCCCTCCTGCAGGACGAATATGAGGCCGGCCACCGCGACCGCGGACACCAGCGCGCCGACGGTGTCGAAACGGTGGGCGGACCTCTCGCGGGAGTCGGGGACCGACTTCAGCGTCATGGCCAGGGCCACGACCGTCAGGACCACGGGCAGGACGAACAGCCACCGCCAGTCGGCGACGTCGACGAGGAGGGCGGAGAGGAACATGCCCAGGATGCCGCCGCCTCCGGCGACGCCAGTCCACACACCGATCGCCGTGCCGCGTTCCTCCTCGGGGAAGGTGGAGGTGATGACGGCGAGAGTGATGGGCATGATCATCGCGGCGCCGATACCACCGGCCACGCGCGCGGCCAGCATCACCTCGGCCGTCGGAGCCAGGCCCGCCGCGACACCGGCGACGCCGAAGACGCCCAGCCCGGCGATCAGCATGGGCTTGCGTCCCAAGCGGTCGCCGATCGCGCCGAGCGGCAGCAGCAGCGCCGCCAGGGCCAGGGTGTAGATGTTGATGATCCACAAAATGGTGTTCTGCGAGGCGCCGAACTCGACGGCCATGTGCGTCTGGGCGACGTTCAGCCCGGACACCGACGCGATGACGGCCATCAGCGCGATGGAGACGGCGATCAGAATGCCGCGCAGCTGACGCGCGTCCGGTGCGCCTCCGCCGCTTCTGTCAGCGGCCTGCGGAGGCTGGTTCGTAGTCATGGATTCCTCTCATCTGGGCATGCGATCTTCCGCACACGACGGTAAGCGTGGCTTGCGGTTGAGGCATACGATGTTGCGTATGACGCAAGAAGGTGGAGAGCTGGACGGCCTCGTACGCAAACGCATCCGCGCTCTGCGGGTCGCTCAGGGCTGGTCCCTGGAAGAGCTGGCCACCCGCGCCAACCTCAGCCAGTCGTCACTGAGCCGCATCGAGAACGGTCAGCGCCGCCTCGCCCTGGACCAGCTCGTCACCCTCGCCCGCGCCCTGGACACCACCCTGGACCAGCTCGTCGAGACCGCCACCGACGACGTCGTCATCAGCCCGATGATCGACGACACTCACAGCCTCATGCGCTGGCCCGTGAAGGGCGACCCGGGCGTGAGCGTCGTACGCCAGCGCATGACCGCGCCACCCGACAGCCCCTCCCGCATGCGTGCCCACCCCGGCCGGGAATGGCTGGTCGTCCTCTCCGGCACCGCGATCCTCATGCTGGGTCACCGGCGCTTCCGTCTTGAGACCAACCAGGCCGCCGAGTTCCCCACCATGCTGCCGCACGCCATCGGCGCCGAAGGCGGACCGTGTGAGATTCTGGGCATCTTCGACCGCGACGCCCGCCGCGGACACCAGCGCGACAACGGCGGCGCCTGCGACACGCCCGGCACCCGCGCATGACGTCGACGACATGCCCGCCTCGTACGGCCGGCCGCGCCGGCGCTTCTCATCCGTCGGCGCGGACCTCGGCGATCACGTCCCGCAGCACGTCGTCCAGAGAGTGCGTCGACCGCCATCCCGTCAGGGACCGCAGGCGCCCGGTGTCCGGCACCCGTTGCAGCGGCTCCTCCGAGTGCGGTCCGTACACCTCCTCGTGCGGGACGAAGACGATTTCCGAGTCCGAGCCCGCGAGCTCGATGACGCGTCTGCCGAGATCCAGGATGCTCGTCTCCTCCGACGACCCGAGGTTGAACGTGCCGCCGATCGACCGCTCGTTCTCCAGCAGCAGGAGCATCGCGGTCACCGCGTCGTTGACATGCAGGAAGCACCGGGTCTGGCTGCCGTCGCCGTAGATGGTGACCGGCTCGTTCGCCACCGCCTGGCGGACCAGCCGGGGCACCACCATGCCGTAGGCCGGGCTCTGCCGGGGGCCCACGGTGTTGAAGAAGCGCACGATGATCGTGTCCAGCCCGCGCTCCCGGTGATAGGCGTTGACCAGGCACTCGTCCACGGCCTTCGCCAGGCTGTAGGACCAGCGGGCGATCTCGGGCCGGCCCAGCACGTGGTTCGCGTCCTCCCGCAACGGCATCTCCCGGCTCTGGCCGTAGACCTCGCTCGTGCTGGCCAGCAGGACCTTCTTGCGAAAGGCGTCGGCCGCCTGCATGACCACCTGCGTGCCGCGCACGTTGGTGATCAGCGAACCGAGCGTCCGGCTCACGATCAGCCGGACGCCGACCGCCGCCGCCAGGTGCACGACCACGTCGCAGCCCTCGACCAGCTCCGCCACCAGCCCTTCGTCCAGCACCGAGCCCTTGACGAAGGTGAAGCACCCGCCGGCCGTGTGCGCGGCGAGGTTGTGGCCGGTGGACAGGTCGTCCAGGACGACCACGGAATGGCCTCGCGCGAGGACCGCTTCGCCGAGATGGGATCCGATGAAGCCGGCCCCTCCAGTGATCAGGTATCTCACGGTTGTTCCTGGCAGAAATGGATGGGCAGCCGTGACGCATACGATTCATAGAGCATAATCGAAATGCTCTGCCGTGGCCTGTGCGCGCCGACCGGAAACTCCCCGGACATTCGGCGGATTACTCAGCGGCCGAAAAGCAGGAGGCGGATTGAGGAGACTGCTGGTGGTCGTCGCGCACGGCGATGACGAGACCCTGGGCGCCGGTGCCACACTCGCGCGGCTGAGCGAAGCGGGCGTGCGCATCCGGCTGTGCGTCCTGACCCGCGACGACAGCTCCCGCGACCCCACCGGGGGCGGCGCCACCGACCGCGCCGGGGCGATCGAGAAGGCCGCAGGCATCCTCGGCATCGAGGAGGTCAGCGTCCACGGCTATGGCGACAACCGGCTCGACCAGGTAGGTCAGCTCGAACTCAACCGTACGATCGAGGCGGAGATCCGGCTCTTCGGCCCGGACACCGTGTTCACCACCAGCCTCAGCGATCTCAACCAGGACCACCGCCTGGTGAGCTCCGCGGTGCGGGTGGCGGCCCGTCCGGGGCGCACCGGCGTCACCGAGATCCGGTGCGCCGAGGTGCGGTCGGCGACCGACTGGGGCGAGGCGTCCGGCCTGCGGCCGGCGTTCTCCCCCAACTGCTGGCAGGTCGTCTCCGAGAAGCATCTCGAACGCAAACTGGCGGCGCTGCGCGCGTACGGCGGGGAGGTGGAGGAATGGCCGCTCCCGCGAAGTGAGAATGGCGTGCGGGTATTGGCCGCATATCGCGGCAGTCAGGTGGCCGCCCCCTTGGCCGAGGCCTTCGAGATAGCGCGCGTCATCCACGATTAGCCGGACCTCTTGATCGGTTCCGTCGGCGGGGTAATCTTCTGTCGTGAGCTCCATGCCTTCGGAAGCGATGGCAGCGATTCGTGCTCGACAGCAGGAGCAGTTCCGGCATCTCGCCAAGAGTGGCTGCGAGAAATCCGTCCTGGACGATTTCGAAGCGTTCCTGGCCGCACCGGGGACGCTGTCCCGCCCGTCATTGATCGTGCGCTGCCGGATCAGCGCTGAAGATCTCGATGTGCGTGTGGTCGTGGACAAACCCATATCGCGGCACAGGCTGACGGATTCCCTCCTGCCCGCCCTGCGGCGCCTGCTCCCCCGGATACGTCACCCCGCGGACTTCTTCGTGCTGCTGAGCGACAGCGTGTACGTCTCCCCTGCCGGCCGGGCCGAGTTCGTCGAGTTCCTCATGAGGGCGCCGCTGCTGAGATGCGACCGGCGTGACGGCGACGACATCAGCTCGCACTCCATCCTCATCCCCGACTTCGCCATTCTCGGGCCCCGGTACGCCGGCGAGCTCGCCGCCATCGCGAAGGCGTCCGCGGCGATCCCGTTCGAGCGGCGCCTCGGCCTGATCAAATGGCGGGGCACGCTGTCGGGTCCCGGATACCCGAACTTCGGCAACCGGCGCGACTTCGCCCGCTACGCGCTGCTGATGGCCTCGCGCAAGCACCCCGAGGTGCTGGACGCGCGCCTCGTCACGTACGACAACCTGACCGACAGCGAGTCCGCGCTCGCGCTGCGACGCCACCTGCGGGAGATGTTCGGCGACCCCGCGGAAGAAGTGCCCGCCGAGGGCTTCGTACGCTACAAGTACCTGATCTCGCTGGACGGCGCGGTGGCGGCGTGGAAACGCGTGCCCACGATCCTGGCTTCGAGATCTGTCCTGCTGCTGCAAGCTCAGTGGAGCCAGTTTTTCTACGCGGGGCTGAAACCGTGGGTCCACTACGCACCCGTCCGGCATGACCTGTCGGATCTGCTGAAAGTCCATGAACGGCTGGCCGAGCATCCGGAGGAGGCGGAGGCGATCGCCGACAACGGGCAGCGCTTCGCTGGGGAGATACTGCACCCGGCCGCGCTGGACACCTTCTTCGTCCACGTCGTCAACAGGTGCGGCGAGCTGTGCGGCTGACACGCCTCACACGCGGACGACGGCCGACCCGTTCGCCCTGATCTCGCCGATGCTGCGGCAGCCGGCGATCCGCATCGCGATGCGCAGCTCCTCGACCAGGAGGCCGACCGCGTCGACGACCCCTCGCTCCCCGCCGGCCGCCAGCGCCCACATCACCGGCCTGCCGAGCAGGACGCCGTCGGCTCCCAGGGCGATCGCCTTGAGGACGTCGGTGCCCCGCCGGAATCCGCTGTCGATCAGCAGGCCGGTGCGCTTCCCGACGGCCGCGGCGATCTCGGGAAGCATCCTGATGGTCGACTCCGTCGTGTCCAGTTGCCTGCCCCCGTGGTTGGACAGGATGAGCGCGGCCACCTCCAGGTCCAGGGCCGGCGGGACGTCGAGCGGGTTCATGATGCCCTTGAGCACGACGGGCAGCGCGGTCTGTCCGCGCAACCACTCGACGTCGCTCCACGTCAGCGCGGGATCGAGGTCCGCGCCGACCGAGTGGATGGGGTTGTCGTGCACGACCACGTTCCGCCGCGCGAAATTGGCGGCGACCACGTCCGCCGGGAGGGCGAACCGGTTGCGGACGTTCCTGTAGCGCCTTCCGGTGACCGGACATCCCACGGTCAGGACGATCGCCTTGTATCCCGAGCCTTCGGCCCGCTGAATCAGCTCCTTCGTGAGCGCCCTGTCCTTGAAGATGTACGTCTGGAACCAGAGGTGCTCGTTGCCGGAATCCCTGGCGACGTCCTCCATCGCGACACTGGACATCGAGCTCACGATCATCGGGATGTCCAGGGCCTTCGCGGCTCTCGCGGCCGAGACCTCCCCGCTCTCGTGGACGAGCCGGTGAAAGGCCGTCGGGCTGAACCCGACGGGAAAGCCGAACGAATGCCCCAGCAGGCCGGTCCGCAGGTCGAGGTCGGCGACGTCACGCAGGCACAGGGGCAGCAGCCGGATCCCGTCCAGGTCGCGGCGGTTGGCCCGGCTGGTGATCTCGTCGCAGGCGCCGCCGTCGATGTAGTCGAAGACGCCGGCCGGCAACCGCTCCCTTGCCAAGGTCCGGAAATCGTCGAGGCTGGGCGGTGTCATGGCGGGGGCGGGCCCTCGTCGACGGGGGCCCAGTCGCCGTGCCGGTGCACGATCTTCCACGTGCCGTCCTCACGCCGGTAGACGTGGGTGACCCGGATCGTCATCGGCTCGGCGGGCCGCCCGTCCACGGACGCGGTGAAGCGTTCGCACCCCACGGTGTAGGCGAGGTCGCCGACGATGTCGACGACCTCCACGTCGAAGCTGAGGTCACCGCACCGGGAGAACCTCGACCCCACCCAGTGGTAGACCCGGTTGAGCTCGGCGGATCCCGTGGTGCACGACCCCCAGGCGCCGAAGAGGCTCAGCGGGTCCCGCGTCGACCACATGCTCATGAACGGCGCCTGGTCTCCCGAGAACAGCGCTCTCATCGCCTCGGTCTGGCGGGCGAGGGTGTCCGCGCGAAAGTCGTCGAGCTCACCCATGGGGCCTCCCGAGGCGGGACTTTCCTACAGCCGGGAAGTTATACCGGCGGGTGACCCGTGTAAACGGGTCACCCGCCGGGGAAGTCCCGACGCTTATCATGTCCTCGGTATAACCGAGCTTCCGCAACAGCCTGTCCCTTACTCCGGGCCATTCACACCGGATAATGCTGTAGAGGACGGAATCCCTGACCCGGCCGTCGTCGTAGATCATGTGCTGACGGATCACGCCTTCCTGCACGGCTCCCAGAATCTTCATGGCGGCCCTCGAACTCAGGTTGTACGGGTCGGTGATCAGCTCCACCCGGTTGACCGACAACCTTTCGAAGGCGTACGTCAACGTCAGCAGCCTGACCTCCGAATTGATGAGCGTTCCCCGGGCGCTGCCCGTGTACCACGTCGAGCCGAGGGCGAGGCGGCGGTGCTCGGGAGCCATGTCGTAGTACCGCGTCGATCCGACGATCCTGTCGTCCGCCCGGCGCCGGACCGCGAACGGGTAGAGCTCCCCCTTCGCGTTCCGTTCGACGGAGTAGTCGAACCAGTCGTCGAAGTCGGACCCTCGTACGGTGGTGAAGTACGTCCAGATGCTCTGGTCGTCGCCGGCGGCGGCCCGCAACGGCTCCCGATGCCGCATCGCCAACGGCTCCAGCACGACGCGGGGCCCGGAGAACGTGCCGGGCCGGGCGAATCTCATCCGCCTCCCCTCCCTCGCTGACTGGTCCTGACCTCGACGTAGTGCGGGAACGGACGGACGACGCCCGGGTCGTGGTCCAGCAGCACCACGTCGCCCGACGCGGCCACTTCCCGGAATCCGTGGAACCTGTAGGTCAGGTACATCATGCGATTGCGTTCGTTGGCCACGAAGTCCGCCCGCAGCCGGACGCCCTGGCGCCGGGCCGACCGCACGATGTGGCTCAGCATGATCCCGCCCACTCCGCGGGTGATGACGCGGCAGGACATGACGAGCAACTTCACCAGCCAGGCGTCCGGACCCCGCTCGACCAGCGCCAGGCCGACGGTCCCGCTGGACCCGTACCGATCTTCCAGCTCGGCGACCAGCAGGAGGTGATCGGGCGAGTCCTTGAGATCGTTCAGCTCCTCGTACGCGTAGTGGCGGCCGGTCGTGTTGAGCTGGCTGGTCCTCAGCGTGAGTTCCTCCGCCCGGCGCAGGTCGAGCTCCCCGGCCGGGCGGATCGTCATGCGCATGCCGAGCGTCTCCAGGAACTTCTCGCGGCTGCCCGGGGACTCGTTCTCGGCCCGGTTGCGCTGGATGTCGGCCTGGCACATCTGCCGCCGCCTCCTCGACTCGTCGGTGACGAACCGGGGTCGCATCCGGGGCATGTCCAGCAACCCGCCGAGGTCGGCGGCGTCGATCACGCTCACCTGAGGCAGGGCGTACCGCACCTCGTCCCGTTCGAACGCCTGATCGTCGACGAGGGCGAGGGTGTCCAGGCCGATGCCGAGCTCGCGGGCGATGATCCTGATCGACGCCGACTTGTCGGCCCAGCCGATCTGCGGATGCAGGAAGAACTCGGCGAGACCGAACTCGGTGACCTTCGCCCACGCCAGGTCGTGGTCGTTCTTGCTGGCGACGGACTGCAGGATGCCTCGGTCGTCGAGCTCGCCGACGACGGATCTGACGCCGGGCGCGAGGACCAGGTCGTCGCCTTCGAGCAGGGTGCCCTGCCACAACGTGTCGTCGAGGTCCCAGACGACGCACTTGATGCCCGGCCCCTGCCGCTCAGCCCGCATGCTCACACTCCGTCGCCGTCATCGCAGGTACGGCCGCTGGAAGGCGTAGTCCGCGAGGGTCACCTGGTGGATCTCGTGGGTCCCCTCGACGATCCCCATGACGGTGGCGTCACGCAGATACCGGGCGACCGGGTAGTCCGTGGTGCAGCCGTTCGCCCCGTGGAGGTGGACCGCGTCGTTGGCGACCCGGATCGCCGCCTCGGCCGCGTGGTACTTCGCCAGCGCGGTCTCCATGACGGCGCGCGGGTCGCCCGTCTCCCGCAGGCATGCGCTCCGGTAGCAGACCGCCTGGGCGGCGGTGTGCGCGACCAGCATGTCGGTGAGGTGCCGGCGGACGAGCTGGTGGTCTTTCAGCGTGCGGTCCCCCTGGGTGCGCTGCCCGGTGTACGAGACGCAGGCGTCCAGGCATCCCTGGATGATTCCGGTGCTCCCCCAGGCGACCGAGAACCGCCCGTGGTCGAGCGCCAGGTTGGCGACGAAGCCGAGTCCCGCGCCCGTGGGCCCCACCTGGTGCGATCTCGGGACCCGGACGTCGTCCAGCCGGACCTCGGCCGGCATCGACCCCCGGGTGCCGAAGATGTCCGTGACCGGTGTCACGGTGAGGCCGTCACTGTGCCGGTCCACCACGAGCGCGACCGGCTCGCGTTCGCAGTGCGCGAAGACCAGGAACAGGTCGGCGATCTGCCCGAAAGTGATCCACTTCTTCGTGCCGGTGACCAGGTAGCCGTCGCCCACCTCCACCGCCCGCGTCCCGATCGCCCGGGTCGCGCTGCCGGCGCCGGGCTCGCTCAGCGCGAAGGCGATGATCTTGCGGCCGGTGCAGAGCTCCGGCAGCCATCGCTGCCGCTGATGCCGGTCGCCCAGCGCGGTGAGCGCCTGCGCCGCCATGTTGTGCACCGTCATCAGGCTGCGCACGGACGAGCACGCTTTGCCGATCTCCTCGGTGACCAGGCCGTAGCTGACCGGATCGAGCTCACCGCCGCCCCACCGCGCGGGCAGGGCGGCCCCCAGGTAGCCCTCCTCGCGCATCGCGGCCAGGACGGAAGCGGGAGTGGCCTGCTGCCGGTCGATCTGGTCCGCCAGCGGGGCGATCCGCTCGGCGGCGAACCGCCGCGCCCTGTCGCGCCACCCGGCCTGGACGTCAGTCAGCCGCATGGCCGGGCCCGGGTGGCGGCTGCGTCTTCCTCAGGACGAACGCCGTCAGAGCATCGATCGAGGAGAAGTTGACGATGTCCAGATCTTCCCGCTCCGCCTTGATCGAGAACTCGTTCTCGACGAACTGGACGAGCTGCAGGGCGAACAGGGAGTTGACGAGCCCCAGCTCGAACAGGTCGTCCCCGTCTCCGACCTCCTCCATGATCGCCTGTCTGAGGTAGCTTCTGACCCTGGCTTTCACGTCCATCGGAGCCCCTGCTGTCCGGAGTAGTCGAAGAAGCCCTTGCCTGACTTCCGTCCGCGCAGGCCCGCGTCGACCATCTGCCTCAGCAGCGGGCACGCGCGGAACCTGCCGTCCCCGTAGCTCTCGTTCAGTACGTCGAGCGTACGGAGGACCGTGTCCAGGCCGATCAGGTCGGCGGTCGCCAGCGGTCCCATCTCGTGGGCCAGGCACTTGACGAAGATCTCGTCGACGTCGGCCGGGGTGGCGACCCTGTCGTGCACGACGCTGATCGCTTCGTTGATGGCCAGCATGAGAACGCGGTTGGACACGAAGCCTGGCATGTCGTTGGTGACGACCCCCCGCTTGCCCAGCCCGCCGAGGAAGCCCTGGACCGCCTCCACGGTCGCGTCGCTGGTGTGCCAGCCCTTGACGACCTCCACGACGGGCTTCCGGAAGACGGGGTTCATGAAGTGCACCCCGATGACGCGGTCGGGCCGCCGCGTCGCGCCGGCCAGGCGGGTGATCGAGATCGCGGAGGTGTTGGCCGCCAGGATGCGGTCCGGCGGGCAGATCCGGTCGAGCCGGGTGAAGACCTCCTCCTTGATCGGCCGGCTCTCCGTGCTGTTGTCCACGACGAGGTCGATGTCGGCCAGGAGGCCGTAGTCGGTCGTGCAGTCGATCCGCGACAGGATGCCGGCATGGCTGGCCTCGCGCACCCCGGCATCGAACAGGGACGCGTACCTCAGGTTCTCGCCGATGGCCGACCGCGCCCGGTCCAGGATCCCGGTCTCGACGTCCACCAGGACCACCCGGTGCCCGGCCTGGGCGAGGCACTGCGCGACCTCGGTCCCGATGGTCCCCGCACCGATGACGCCGACGTTCGGAAACTCCATGGCGACTCCCCTGCCTGTACGTCGAGCCCGCTCAGGCGGTCAGCCCGAGGTCCCGGTGGACGATGCGCTCGATGGCGCCGGCGCCGTCGAAGTCCAGCTCCGCACGCCGATCGGGTACGCCACGGCCGATCGAGCCGATGGCCCGGGCGAACATCCCCGGCAGTTCGGAGAGGTCGAGCGACACCTCGAGGTCCACGAACTGCCGCAACCGGGCCGCATGACGGTATTGCTCATCGCGCCGATCCCTCCAGAACGGGAAGCAGAGAATGCGGGCGTTCCCCTGCAGCGCCTCCAGGAGCGAGTTGTAGCCGCCCGAGGAGATCACCAGGTCCGCGCCGGCGTGGAGAAAGGGCATCTCGTGGGTCTCCTTGTGGAGGCGCAGGTTGCCTGTTTCGACGAGGTCGCGGTGCCGCCGCGGCCAGGCGATGTTCGACCGGGGCCCCCGGACGATGTCGAAGGTGACGTCCGGGTACGCGCGGACGAGCTCCAGACAGCTCTCGATCAGCGGCTCGCCGAGCTGGCCGCCGCCGGCCGAGGCGACCACCCAGAGGTCGCCGTCCTTCAGGCCGCGGTCCTCGCGGACTGTCTTGACCGTGTCGTGCGGCACGCCGTCCGCGACATAACCGGTGTGGACCGTCTTCCCGCGGATCGCGGGCCCGAGGTTGTACTGCGCCGCGAAGTCGAAGACCTTGCGATCGGTGGCGACCAGGATCCGGTGATAGTACGCGTCCAGATACCGGCCGGCCTTCCCGCCGAAGACCAGCCGGCGCAGGTTCGCGGTCTCGTTCAGCACGCCTCTCGTCACCAGGTACTTGAGGCATCGCGTGTCCTCGATGACCTCCGCGAGCTCCTCCCCCGCGCCCAGCGGAAGATGGTCGACGAAGATGACGTCGGGCTCGAACGCCTCCACGACCGCCGTCAGGATCGCCTTCCGCAGCCGGACGGCGCCGGCTTCGTCCAGGACGACGAACGGCCGCCGGTCCCAGTAACGCGCCTTGTCCTCCAGGAGGCTGTCCCAGCTCGGCAGGTGGACGTACTCGCACTCCTCCGGCACGAACCAGTGCGCCGCTGACCGGTGACCGGTGACGATGAGGCACGAAAGACGCCCTTGGAGCCTTCTGGCCAGGCAACCGAGTCTTCTCAGATGCCCGATGCCGGTGCCCCTGTCGTAGACGAAGAAGATCGCCCTCTTGCCCGGGCGGTTCGACACGCTAGTTCGTCCTCCTGCGTACGAGTGACCTCCGGACGACGGCGAGGAAGTCGTCCATGTCGGCGAACGTGACGTCCGGGTAGATGTAGAAGAGAGGCTGACCGGCCAGGGCCAGCGCGTCGTCCACGCCGCGCACGCGCACCGGGATGGCGCCGGCTCCCTCCAGGGCGAGGACCGGAAGGGTGCAGAGCTTGACGTCCTTCCTCCTGGTGAGCTTGAACACCGCTGCCCCCGCCCACGCCTGGACCCTGATCCCGGCGGCGATCGGCGTCGACAACGCCAGCTGGCCCGCCTTCGCGTGGATGGTCCAGCGAAGATGGCCTGGCAGACAGGTCAAGATGGGATCTTCCGCGAGCTCCCGGTCGCTCTTGATCTCGGCCATGTAGTCGATCGCACAGCCCCAGGACTCCCTCAGCATCATCTGCCTCAGGCACTCCTTCACCCGATCCGTCGGCGCGAGCCCCGCGCGGGCGTCGATGCGGACGCCGGCGAGTTCGTCGGGCGGGATCGCCACATACGGTTCGAAGATGTGCGCTGTCAGGTCGCGGTAGAGAGCGTGGCGGGCATCGGCCGGCAGGGGGTCGAACATGGTGAGCGAGTCGTATTTGATCGTGTAGATCAGGGATTTCAGCAGGGAGACGAACCGGCCCTCGGCATTGGCGTATTCCGGATCGGGCTCGACCCGGGCGGCCATGGTCATGGCGGACACCATGTCGTTCGGATCGAATACCGACCACAGCACCCGGCCGTACTCCGTGCGCGCTCCGGCGGCGATCGCGCTTTTCCGCCGCCGGTCACCGGCCGGCATCGAGTCCCGGAGCAGCGACCGGTAGTCGAGGATGGTGATGTGCTCGTCGAGCCGTAACCGTTCGACCCAGACGCCCAGACGATTCCAGTAGCGCTCGACGACGCTGTCCGGCTCGTTCACGAGCTTGTTGTAGCGGCTCCCGTCGGAAACGACCGTGAATCGCGCCAGAGGCCCTTGGAGATCAGGTCTCGCCGCCCGATAGATCTGCTCGACCGTCGACACGATCTCGTTGAGACCGAGGAGGAAATTGAGCTCGGCCAGGTCGGGCAGCCGGCCGCGGGTCTTGAGTGGTGAGGAGAATTTGAACGGCAGCGCCGGAATGACCATCTCGATGGGAGAACCGGCCTCGACCCGCTCCGCCACAGTGCCACACAGCAGCTCTCTGGAGCAGCTCCGCAACGGCTCGGCGCGATACTGCCGGTCGAACATGACTTCCGTGATGACCTGAGCTGTTCCGACCTGGCGTGGATCGGCCAGCCCGTAATCCTGGTAATTATCGCGCGCCCTCGACCGTGCGGCGGCGGCCCGATGCCCGGAGAAGACGTCGCAGGCTTCACGCAGGGCGGGAATCAGCCGGTCGTGGACGGCCTCGGCGTCGATATGCAGCGTCTTCGCGACGAACCGGTCCTCGTCGTAGAGTTCGAGCCGCGGATCGCCGGCGAGTTCGTGCATGAAATGCGAACTGATCACGGCCTCTTGGATCTTGTCGAGGCCGACCTGGTAGGACACCTGTTCCGGATAAGGAGCCCGGGGAAACTTCATGGCGCCAGATCGCCGCATATCCGGTCCATGTGCCGACGCCCCCTCAGCTAATACCGGCCACCTCGACGGGGCCTCGGTGCTGAAATGTCTTTCGGGACCATCCGCCGCGGGCGGAACATGGCTGAACCACTACTATCACAGCCCTATCCGGCCAACAAGCAGTCATTTCCGTGGCCGCGCCGCTCCGAGATCATCCGAACGGCCCGGCCATTGACGACGGCCCCGCCAGATCGGTTCATGTCGCTTGACGTGCGCGAAGACGTGTGTCGATACTGCGATATGCGGAGCTTCGACCAGGTGACCGTCTACGAACACAGGGCCTGGAAGGGGTTCCTGCTTCCGGCCGTTCTTCCGGGCGCGCGCCGCATCACCGCCGGCCTCGGAGAGGGATTCCAGGATGTGCTTTCACGAATACCGGCCGGCTGCCGGTTATTCGTGTTCCATATCAACCTGACGCTTTCCGCCCGGGTGCCGTTCGACCGGGAAAAACTCGTCGGAGAACTGCGGGCCCGCGGCGTCACGGTTCGAAACGCCGGGATCACCGACATCTCGAAGCGCGCCGTCCAACGAGCCTGCGCCCGGGCCGGGGTCGCCACGGCCACGGCACCCCGCCAGGGCGATCCCGGCGAACCGCTGCTGGTCAAAACGAACTGCAACTACCACGGCGTTCGAGAATGCGAACTGACGCTTCCGCAGCGGCGAATGCTCGGATACGAGGCACCGCACGACATGCCGTCCTCCAGAGCGGAGGGCGAATATCGGGTGATGAGGCGCGACGAAGTTCCCCCAGCCATCTGGGCCTCGCCGCACTGGGTCGTCGAGCGGTACATCACCAATGCGGCCCATCGTTTCCATCGTGTCTATCTCGCGGGTGAGGCCATGGTCGTGTCGCGGGTGCACGACTCGGCGGTCTTCAAGAAGATGCCGGTGGGCATCACGCGCGAGAGCTACTACCTGAAGACGTCCGACGCCGGCCGCCCGGCGGCGCTCCCGGCGGACGTCGCCGGCGCCGCGGCGATCTCCGCCCGCGTCTCGGACACCGCGCGGGTGGAGTACGGAGCTTTCGACCTGGTCAGCGACGATAACGGCGATCTCTACCTGATCGACGTCAACACGACGCCGTCCTGGGGTGACGGAGGACATCCCGACCTGCTCGCCTATCTCGGGGCGGGTCTCGTACGGAATCCCGATGGAGGATAGGCGGGAGACGGCGCTGATCCGGCTGCCCTGCCTGGAGGAGCGGCTGCGCCTGCCCCACGTCTATGCCAAGTGCGAGATGGGGAACCCGACGGGGACGCACAAGGACAGGATCGCGGGCGGGCTGGTGCTCGCCGCGATCCGCGACGGAGCGGCCGGCGTCACGGCCGGCAGCTGCGGCAACCTCGGGGTGGCCCTGAGCCGGGCGAGCCGCGCGCGCGGACTGCCGTGCACGGTTTTCGTGCCGATCCGGTACCACCACACCCGCTCAGAAGAGATGACCGGCCTCGGAGCCGTGGTGATCGCCCAGGGGGACAACTACGAGGCGGCGGTCAGGGCCAGCCGGAGCTTCGCCAGGAAGCGCCGGCTGTTCGACGCCAACCCCGTCGGCCGTGGGGGGAGGATCGCGATCCTGGCGTACGGGGCGATCGTCGACGAGCTGATGGCGCAGTGCCCGGTGCCGCTGGGGTCGATCTGGCTGCCCGTCGGCAACGGCACGTGCGCGGCCGGGCTGCACGCCCGGCTCCGGCACCACGGCGTCGAGGTGCGCATCGGCGTGGTGGGAAGCGCCGGGAACACCGCCCTGACGGCGAGCCTCGCCAGCGGCCGCCTGGTCGAGCTCGACGCAGCGCGGCTGCTGGAGACGGAGGTGAACGAGCCGCTCGTCAACTGGTCCTCGTTCCACGCCCGCGAGGCGATGGACGCGGTCCTGGGCACGGGGGGCCACTTCTGCGACGCGACGGACGAACAACTGGTCCTGGCCAGTGACGGCATGTTCAGGCACGCCGGTCTCCGCGTGTCCCCGGCGGGCGCGGCCGGTCTGGTGGGCCTGCGGGCCTTCGCCTCACAGCTCGACCGGGCGTCGGCGCACGTGGTGGTTCTCACCGGTTGAGCTCACAGGAACCGCCGGAGCTTGCCGCCCGGCAGGTTGATGGCCGGGACGTTGACGAGCTCGAACCTGGCGCCGGGGAAGCGCCCGCGCAAGACCGCGGCCAGGGCGGTGTCACCGCCGGGCCGGCCCACCCAGGAGATCACGATCCGATGGTCCTCGCCCGGCGCGACCTGGAACTGCTTCACCGGAGGATCGGCCGCCGCGACCGCCGCGCCGATCTCCTCGGCGGTGATCGAGCCGGTGCCGTCCCCGTAGGCGGCCCGCTCGCGTCCGGGCATGGCGACGATGGTCTGGCCGTCGTGGCCGCAGCCGCACTCGCCCGAGGTCACCGTCGCCCTGTCGCCGATGCGGTAGCGGATGAAGGCGTGGCGCCAGTTGAGCGCGTTGGTGATCAGCAACTGCCCCGTCCCCGTCGGGCCGAGGCTTCCGTCGCCCGCCTCCACCTCGACCGTCAGATGATCCGTCACCACGTGCATGCCGGTGCGATGCCGGCACTCGTACGCGATCAGGCCCGCCTCGCTGGCGGCGTACGCGTCGAGCACAGAGCATCCGAGCCCGGCCTCGATGCGCGCGCGGTCGTCGGGGTAGAGGTTCTCGCCGCTGCACACCACGTAGGCCGGGGCGATGCGCCCGCCTCCGTCGTGCGCGCCGTCCAGCTCGATGAGATCCAGCAGCACCGAGGGCTTGGCGTGCAGCAGGGCGATCCGTGCGCGGCGGAGGTGCTCGACGAGCGCGACGTCGGTCATCTCGTCGCGGCCCAGGATCAGCCTCCGCAGGATCGCGCCGTCCAGGGCGGGCATCACGACCGAGGTACGGAGATCGCGCGGTGAGTCGGAGATCACGAAGACCGAGGGTTCGCCCGGGACCAGGGACGAGAAGAAGGCGGGCAGCACCGTCGAGAAGCGCAGGTAGCTCGCGTGGTTGAGATCGAAGAAGCTCGGCAGGTCCCAGGCGACGCGAAGGGTCCGGCCGAAGGTGCCGTTCGTGGAGATCCGGAGGAACTCGCCGCGAGGATCCTCGAAGTCGGTGCTGATGAAGTCGAGGCGCCTGTCGTCGTGGTCGGCCCGATCGATGACCGGGAACCGGTCCAGATCCCGCACCGCGCCCTGGAAGAGGTTCCGATAATGGGGGACCGCGGCCGAGCACTCCGCCAGGAACGCCCGCTTCAGGTCTCGGCAGGTCAGCCGTTCCACCCACAAGGGGTACGCCTCGAGTGCCAGTCCGAGATTGACGCGGGCGTTCTCGCGCGAAGTCTCGTCCGCGGTGAGATCGTCTCGCTGGATCGCCGGCATGTGGCTCAGCACATGAGCAGGATCTGGATCCCCCGTGCGCATGCGAGCCGCTCGTCGGCGATGTCGTCGATGTGCCGGCGCAGTGCGGCGCGGACGTCGTCGACCGTGCCGAGGTGCTCCTCGGCGACCTCGATCACGACCCTCTGCTTCGCGCCCGCTGTCGCGTAACTGTCGTTCATGTCCCCTCCCCCATCATGGAAGTGACGCTGGCCGCGCCCCTCTATGGCTTTCTGTGCGGCGAGCGTAACACGGGGTGACATGGCCGATCCGCCAACCTTTCGTGTGGCGCCACGCGGGGGTGCGGCACGTAGGGTGAGCGCGTGTGGTACTTAGTGATCTTGTCGGCGGTGATCGCCGGCGGTCTCGCCGTCGCCCGGCGCCGGTTGGTGATCGTCCAGGTGACGGGGCCGAGCATGCTCCCGGTGTACCGCTCCGGAGATCGTGTGCTCATCCGCCGCGTGGCCGGTTCGAGACTCAGGCGGGGTCAGGTTGTGGTCTTCGAATCGGCGCTGGAAGGCCGGTGGCGCACCGGCCCGCTGTCCGCCCCGAAGGACTCGAAGTGGCTCATCAAGCGGGTGGCCGCGCTGCCCGGCGATCCGGTGCCGCCGAAGGTCACGCACGCGGTGAACGCCCCCGAGGGAGCGCTGGTCCCCGAGGGGCGGCTGGTCGTCATCGGCGACGGCCTGGCGAGCGCGGACTCGCGGAACTGGGGCTATCTCCCGGCCGACCGGGTGCTGGGCGTGGTCGTGCGCAGGCTCTCCCCCGCTGAGGGGTCCGGCGTGGGCTCGTAGCCGCTGGCCTGCAGGCCGAACAGCCGCGCGTACGTCCCTTCCATCTCCATGAGCTCGCCGTGGGAACCGCGTTCGGCGATCCTCCCGTCGCTCAGCACGACGATGAGGTCCGCGTCCCGCAGGGCTCCCAGCCGGTGTGAGATCAGGACGCTGGTCCGGCCCGCCCGATGCCGGCGCAGTCCCAGGTGGACGGCGTGCTCGGCCTCCGCGTCCAGGCCGGAGCTCGGCTCGTCGAGGATGAGCAGATCCCGCCGGTGGCGCATCAGGGCGCGGGCCAGCGCCAGCCGCTGCCACTGCCCGCCCGACAGGGTCACCCCCGCCTGGCGCTCGTCGTCGCCGAAGAAGATCCGGCTGAGCAGCGTGTCGTAGCCCCTGGGCAGCGTGTCGAGCGTGTCGTGGATCCCGGCGCGCCGGGCGGCGGCCCGGACGGGCTCCGGATCGGCGCCCGCGGCCAGGTCGCCCAGCATGATGTTCTCGCCGGCGGTGAGGTCGTACGCCATGTAGTCCTGGAACACCGCGCCGACCCGGGCGCGCAGGTCGTCCGGGTGCACCTCACGCAGGTCCACGCCGTCCCAGTGGATGGAGCCGCGGACCGGGTCGTACAGCCGGCACAGCAGTTTGACCAGGGTGCTCTTGCCCGCCCCGTTCAGGCCGACGAGGGCGACGGCCTGGCCGTGCGGGATGAAGAGGTCCACGCCGCGCAGCACCCAGGGGTGCTCGTCGTCGTAGCGGAACCACACGTCACGCAGTTCGATGCCCGTTCGCAGCGGGGGCAGCGCGGCGGGCTCCGGGGCCACCGGGAGACCGGGCCCGGCCCGGACGACGCCGATGTAGTGCCCGAACATCAGCAGGGCGTTGTGCGCGCCCGCCCACTGGCTGACGATCGCGGTCAGGGCCGTCTGCACCCCGGCGACGGCGGCGACGAACACCGAGACGTCCCCGACGCTCAGACCTCCCGCGGCGGCGGCGAGCACGGCCCAGATCAGGCCGCCGGCCGCGACGGCGGCGCCCAGCAGGGACAGCAGCCCCTGGCTGTGCAGCGTCCGACGGTCCAGATCCCGCTCGGCCTCGTTGACCGTCCCGAGCTCCGTGAGCATCCGGCCGCGCAGGAAGTCGCCCAGCCCGAACAGCCGCACCTCCTTGGCCGCGTCGGGGCTGGTGAGAAGGGAGCCGTAGAAGAGCTGGCGGCGCGTGTTGGAGCTGATGCCCCACATCATGCGGGCCCTGCGGCGGCTCAGCGCGAGCTGGACCCGGGCCGACGGCAGGGCGGCGGCGATGACGACGACGACCATGACCGGGCTGAGCACGGTCAGCGTGACGACGAACCCGAACAGCGTCAGGATGCCCTGGCAGATCGCCAGGGACGAGCCGACGATCTGCTGCGGAGCGTTCTGGCCGGCCTCATGGGCCAGCCGCAGCTCGTCGTGGAAGGCGGGGTTCTCGAAGCGGCTGAGCCCGGGGTCGGCGTTGACGGCCTGGAACAGCCGGTCGTAGATCAGCGTCTGCAGCCCCCGGTGCAGCTGTCCCTTGAGGTAGTCGGAGACGTGCGGCAGGACGACCAGGGCCAGGCCCGCCACTCCGAGTGCGGCCGCGAGCGGGAGGAGGACGCCCTGGCCCCCGCCGTCCGCCAGCCTGTCGAGAACCAGCTTGGTCAGCCACGCGGTCACCACCGGTGCCGCCCCCATGAGCAGCACCGTCGCCAGCGAGCCCGTCAAGGCGGCCGGCTGCGCCCGCCACGCCAGCTCGACCGCCACCCATCCGCGGCGGAACAGGGAGACCCCGGCGGGACCTTCGGGGTCCCTCACGTGATCACCGCTCGGCCGGCGACTGCGAGGCGGGTGACGACCATCGGCGCCGGCCGGCGCGAAGCCGACCGGCGCACGTACCGCATGACGATCACTCGGCGAGGACCTCGATCAGCGCCAGGGGGTGCAGGCCGTGTAACCAGCGGCGATGCAGCACGTCCTGCGGATGGTGTAGCCGACGAACTTCGTCTCGTCCCAGCAGGTGTCCGCGGCCGCGGAGGTCTTGGGCAGCAGCTTGTCGAGCAGCCGGTCACCCAGCTTGCCCAGGGAACGGATCATGAAATCTCCTGTGTCGAGCCCCGTAAGAGGTCATGCCGGAGCGGTGATCATTACTTGCCGGCGCCTGCAACCTATGCGGACCAAGATCAGAAAATAATGATCAAGATCGTCATATCAGACGATTCCGCTTTGATGACTTTTGCTGTTGACAGATTTTTCCGGGTCCGTCAGCATCGCTGACCTGCTCGATCCGCCGGCTCTGGACGCGGGTGCCCGGCCCGCGACGCATTCCGTGAGCGTACGAGAAGGTTTGTGACAGCATGGGTGGCGCACCTCGATCTTCCCGCCCTCGCCTGCCACATGGCACGGTGCGGACCTCTGAACGGCTGCGGTCAGTCACGAAGCTGGGAGAGCTCGATGGAATTTCGGCTGCTCGGGCCCGTTGAAGTCTGGAACGACAGGCGCCAGGTGTCTCTCGGGGGGACCAAGCCCCGGACGCTGCTCGTGGCGCTCCTCCTCGAACCGGGCAGGGTGGTCACCAGCGAGCGGCTGGTCGAGGCGATCTGGGCGGAGGACCCGCCGGCCACCGCGAAGGGGATCCTGCACACCTATGTGGCCTCGCTGCGCCGGGCGTTCGCGGCCGCGGGGCTGCCGCCCGTCATCATGTCCCACCGCGTCGGCTACCTCGCCCAGATCCCCCCGCGCACTCTGGACAAGGACGTGTTCGAGCAGCATCTCGCCGAGGGGCGCAGCGCCGCGCGTAAGGGCCACCACCGGGAGGCGTCGGCCTCCTTCCGGGCCGCGCTGTCACTCTGGCGCGGGACGGCGCTCGGCGGCATCGGCGACTCCTTCCTCCGCGCCGAGGCGGACCGGCTGGAGGAGCTCAGGCTGGCGGTCATCGAGGAACGGGTCGCCGCCGATCTCGGAGCGGGCCAGGACCAGCAGCTCATCGAGGAGCTGACAGAGCTGGTCGCCCTGTATCCGGGACGCGAGCGCCTGCGCCGCGACCTCATGGTGGCGCTCTATCGCTCGGGCAGGCAGGCCGACGCCCTGGCGATGTACCAGCACGGCAGGCAGGTCCTGATCGAGGAGCTGGGCATCGAGCCGGGACCCGAGTTACGCGAGACCCAGGCGGCCATCCTGCGATCCGACACCACGCTGCTGCACAGGGCGAAGGCCGCCGCCCAGCCCCGCCAGCTGCCCTCGCCCGTGCCCGACTTCACCGGCCGCGCCGAGGAGATGGCCCGGCTGAGCGGATATCTGACCGGCCCGGACGCCGTGCCGCTCTGCGTCATCTCCGGGCAGGGCGGCGTCGGGAAGTCGGCTCTTGCGCTGCAGACGGCGTACGAGGTCGCCCCCCACTATCCCGACGGGCAGCTCTACGTCGAGCTGCGCGGCACGACGGAGGCGCCCGTCACCCCGGAGGAGGCGCTGGGGCGGCTCCTGCGCGAGCTCGATCAGCCCGGCACGCCGATACCCGCCGCTCTGGAGGAGCGCGCCGCCCGCTACCGCACGCTGCTGGCCAGCCGGCAGAAGCTGATCGTGCTGGACGACGCGGTGTCCGAGAGCCAGGTGAGACCGCTCCTGCCGGGCGGCAGGGGATGCGCGGTGATCATCACCTCGCGCAACCGGCTCGCCGGGCTGGCCGGCGCGGCGTTCGTCGATCTGGGCCTGCTGCCGCGGGAGTCCGCGTTCGAACTGCTGTCACGGATCAACGGTCCCGAACGGATCGCCAGCGAGTCGGACGCGGCCTGGCGCCTGGTGAACCAGTGCGGTGGCCTGCCTCTCGCCCTGCGCGTCGCCGGGGCGCGACTCGCGTCGCGCCGCCAGTGGTCGGTGGCCCGGCTGGCCGACCGGCTGGACGACGAGCACCGCAGGCTGGACGAGCTCGCCGTCGGGGACCAGGCGGTACGCGCCAGCATCGGCCTGAGTTACCAGCTGCTGCCGCCGCTGGCCAAGACCGCGCTGCGCCGGCTCGGCCTGCTCGGGATGCCGCACTTCACCGTCTGGGTGGCCGCCTCCGCCATGGAGGCGAGCCTCGACGTCGCCGAACAGGCGCTGGAGCAGCTGGTCGACGCCTCCCTCGTCGACCTCGTGGACGCGGATCCGACGGGCCAGGTCCGCTACCGGCTGCATGACCTCACCCGGCTGTTCGCCAAGGAGCGCGCGGCGGCCGAGGAGACGGAGGAGGCGTGCGCGGCCGTGGTCACCCGGGTGCTGGGCGGGTGGCTGTGGCTGGTCGAGCAGCTGAGCGAGGCCCTGCCCACGGGCATGATCCCGATGCGGGCCACGACCGGGCTGACCCACCCGGTCGACGCCGAGGTGGTGCGCGCGGTGCTCGCCGACCCGCACGCCTGGTTCCGCAGAGAGGAGGAGTCGCTGATCGTCGCCGTCGAGCTCGCGGCGGCGATGGACCTCGACGAGATCGCCGTCGAACTGGCCTCCGCGTTGTCCGCCGTGGCCTTCGAGGGCAGCCAGTATCTCTTCGACAACCCGTTCGCGGCCTGGCACCGGACGCACCAGGCCGCCCTCGCCGTGGCGCGGCGGATGGACAACACGCTCGGCGAGGCGAAGCTGCTCGCCGGGCTCGGCCAGCTCTCCTACGAACGCGACTCCTTCGCCGAGTCGCGCGAGTATCTCAGCCAGGCCCTGCCGTTGTTCCGCGCCGCCAAGGACACCAGGGGCGAGGGCACCACCCTCGCGGCACTCGGCGCCGCCTGCCGCGAGCAGGGATATCTTCCTGAGGCCCTGCACTTCCTCGGCAAGGCGGAGGAGCTGTGGGACGACCTCGCCGACTCGGCGGCCGTCGCGCACATCAAGCGGCTGATGGGCACGGTCCACCTCGAACGGGGAGACTACGCCGCGTCGTGGGCCTGTCTCACCGCCGCGCTAACGCTCTACCAGCAAGGCGAGAACCGCCGCGGTGAGGGGCTGACGCTGCGCAGCATGTCGCTGTACCACCGCGCGCGAGGCGAGCTCGACAGCTCGGAGGCTCTGTGCGAACGGGCGCTGGCGATCTTCGAGGACCTCGGGGACCGTCTCATGGTGGCCTACTGCCATCGTTCCCTGGCCAAGACCCGCGTGCGGCTGGAGAGATACGACGAGGCCCGCGAACCGCTGGAGGAGGCGCTGGTCACCACCCGCACTCTCAGCGACCGCTGGGGCGAGGCCTGCACCCTGCGCACCCTGGGCGAGCTCTATCTGGCCGAAGGGCGGCTCTACCAGGCCAAGAGCCACCTGGAGGAGTCGCTGCGGCTGTGGGAAACGCTGAACATCGCCCTGTTCCGCGCCCGTACCCTGCGTGACCTCGCCCTGGTCCACCAGGCCCTCGGCGACGACGCGACCGCCGAGACCATCCGGTCGGAGGCCGTGGAGGTCTTCCAGCTGTACGGCGCCCGCGAGTACGGCGAATCCCGCTCGCTGTAATGATCTGTAACGCCGCTACAGCGCTTTTGGAGCACCTGGCCGCACCATGGTGACCTGGCGTCTCACGCGGAGCGCCGACGGTCCATCACGAAGGCTTGCATGACTGAGATAGTGCTTCTATCGGACAAGCGAATCGCCGAGACATCGGTGAGGGAGTGCGGAGAACCCCTGCTGGATCTCCGCACCGTGGAGGCGCTCCAGCTTGACCTGAGGCTGGCCGACCCGGCCGGCGCCTTCGCACACGTACGGGTGAGCGTGGCCGACCGGCTGGTCGCGGCGCAGACCCGGCTGCCCCGCGGGCTACGCCTGCTGATCGTCGAGGGCTACCGCCCGCCCGCCCTGCAGAGGCGGTATTTCGCCGACGCCCTCGCCCGCCACCGGGCCGCGCACCCCGAATGGGACGAAGGCCGCGCCCGGATCGAGACCAGCCGGTACGTCGCACCACCCGAAGTGGCCCCGCACACCACGGGCGGCGCCGTCGATTTGACCCTGTGCACCGCCGACGGCGTCGAGCTCCCGATGGGCACATCGGTCAACGCCACTCCGCCGGAGAGCGACGAGGCCTGTTACACCGCCTCGGCGGACATCTCCCCGGAGGCGAGAGAGAACCGCCGGCTCCTGTCCGCGGCCATGACCTCCGCCGGGTTCGTCAACTACCCGACCGAGTGGTGGCACTGGTCCTACGGCGACCGCTACTGGGCCTTCAGCGCCGGGGCACACCACGCCACGTACGCCACGACCGACGCGCTGTGAGTTCGCGGCCTCTCGATCGGCACGGTCGTACCGCCTCACGGTAGGCGCCGTTCCTCGTTCACGGGGCTGTGGCGTCGTCTGGAGGGAAGTTACAGCGGATTTGCAGGGCCCGCCGGGAGTCTGTCGACATCCGATCGATGCTTCCCCGGAGGATCTCGTGTCCCAGTCCGCTGTCTTACGCGTCGCCATCACCGGCACGCTCATCGCCTTAGGCATGGTCACCACGGCGAGCCCCGCCCTGGCGGCCCCCAACCTGCACCTGCCCTTCCCGTGCGGCCAGCAGTGGCGGCTGGACACGTGGGCGCACGCCCCCGCGCTCGACATGGTCAAGGAACCCGACCAGCACGGCACCGACGGCGCCACGTTGGTCGCCCCCGCCGCCGGGACGGTGAACCAGTCCTTCTACCACAGCAACGCCGGCAACGTCATCCAGATCAACCACGGCGGCGGCTACTTCACCACCTACCTCCACCTGGAGTCCCGCGCCGTCTCCGTCGGCGCCAGGGTGAGCATGGGCACGACGATCGGCCGGGTCGGCAAGACCGGCCCCACCTCCAACGGGCATCCGCACCTGCACTTCGAGCTCGGCTACGACGCCGACGGAAGCGGTTCGGCCAGCTGGGGAACCGCGGGCTCCGAACGGGTCAGGCCCACCTTCAACGGTGTGACCTACGGCGGGTCGAACGGCCAGACCTGGCGCAACGTCACCAGCCGCAACTGTTCGTCCCCCGGACTCGACGCTCCGGCGATGATGCGTGACGACGGCGACGGGTCCATGACGATCTACCGGTGGACCTCCAGCGGATCGGCTTTCGGCCGCGCCTCCGACTACACCTCCGGCGGTTGGACGATGTCCAACACCGGGGATCGGGTGGCTTCCGGGGATGTCGACGGTGACGGCAAGGACGACGTGGTCGCCGCGTACCAGAACTCCGACGGGACCTTCAGCTACCACGTGTGGAAGAACGGGGTGTCCTACGCCGGTAAGTGGTACACCTCCGGGCCTTACGCCCTGGGTCCGGTCGGTGGACGCCTGGTCGTCGCCGACTTCAACGGTGACGGCAAGGCAGAACCGGCGATGATGCGCGACGACGGCGACGGATCGATGACGATCTACCGGTGGACCTCCAGCGGATCGGCTTTCGGCCGCGCCTCCGACTACACCTCCGGCGGCTGGACCATGTCCAACGTCGGGGACCGGGTGGCCTCCGGTGACGTGGACGGTGACGGCAAGGACGACATCGTCGCCACGTACCAGAACTCGGACGGGACCTTCAGCTACCACGTCTGGAAGAACGGCGTCTCCTACGCCGGCAAGTGGTACACCTCCGGCCCTTACGCACTCGGCCCTGTCGACGGACGCCTGGTCGTCGCCGATCTCACGGGTGACGGCAAGGCAGAGCCCGCCATGATGCGCGACGACGGCGACGGATCGATGACCATCTACCGGTGGACCTCCAGCGGATCAGCCTTCGGCCGCGCCTCCGACTACACCTCCGGCGGCTGGACCATGTCCAACGTCGGCAACCGCGTCGCCTCCGGCGACGTCGACGGGGACGGCAAGGACGACGTCGTCGCCACGTACCAGAACTCGGACGGCACCTTCAGCTACCACGTCTGGAAGAACGGCGTCTCTTACGCCGGCAAGTGGTACACCTCCGGCCCTTACTCCCTCGGCCCCGTGGACGGACGCCTCGTCCTCGGCAACTGGTAGCCCCAGAACCAACCGCATCTGCACTCATTCCAGGAGGAATCGACAATGCGACGCTTAACCAGACTGGCCGCCATGGCCATGCTCTTACCTTTGGGCATCGTCGGCCCGTTCGCGGCGACGCCGGCATCGGCCGTCTCGCCGGTCCAGCAGGAGCCCCCGCCCGGCGACCCGCCGCTGCCCGAGTACCCGGGTCTGCCGTCGGACGGCGCGATACGGTCGTACGCGGTGTCGACCACCCCGGTCCCCTGCGACAACAACGGCGCCGACAAAGCCCTGACCCGCAACCAGGTGATCACTCGGGCGCGCAGCTGGCTGGCCGTGGGCGGCGTCCCCTACAGCCAGGTGAGGTGCTATCGCAACTCGTACGGCGACTACCGCACCGACTGCTCCGGATTCGTCTCGATGGCGTGGGGGCTCGGCGGCTCCGGGAGCGCCTTCTGGACCGGCAACCTGATGGACCGGGCGTTCCAGATCTCCCGCAGCTCCCTGCAGCCGGGCGACGCGCTCCTGCGGCACACCGGCAACACTTCCGAGAATCATGTGGCGTTGTTCGTCCGATGGGCGGACGGCGCCCACACGCAGCCGGTCGTCATCGAGCAGACCGGCAGCTCGGGCACCATCGAGCGCACCTGGTCCGCCAGCTACGCCGGCCTCTACACGCCCATCCGCTACGACAACATCGGCGGAGGAGGCGGGACCGAGGAACCGGCGATGATGCGCGACGACGGCGACGGGTCCATGACCATCTACCGGTGGACCTCCAGCGGATCAGCCTTCGGCCGCGCCTCCGACTACACCTCCGGCGGCTGGACCATGTCCAATGTCGGCGACCGGGTGGCCTCCGGTGATGTCGACGGGGACGGCAAGGACGATGTCGTCGCCGCGTATCAGAACTCCGACGGGACCTTCAGCTACCACGTGTGGAAGAACGGGGTGTCCTACGCCGGCAAGTGGTACACCTCCGGGCCTTACGCGCTGGGTCCGGTCGATGGACGCCTGGTCGTCGCCGACTTCAACGGTGACGGCAAGGCAGAACCGGCGATGATGCGTGACGACGGCGACGGATCGATGACGATCTACCGGTGGACCTCCAGCGGATCGGCTTTCGGCCGCGCCTCTGACTACACCTCCGGCGGTTGGACGATGTCCAATGTCGGGGACCGGGTAGCCTCCGGTGACGTCGATGGAGATGGCAAGGACGACATCGTCGCCACGTACCAGAACTCCGACGGGACCTTCAGCTACCACGTGTGGAAGAACGGCGTCTCCTACGCCGGTAAGTGGTACACCTCCGGCCCTTACGCCCTCGGCCCCGTCGATGGACGCCTGGTCGTCGCCGATCTCACGGGTGACGGCAGGGCAGAGCCCGCCATGATGCGTGACGACGGCGACGGGTCGATGACCATCTATCGGTGGTCTTCTACGGGATCGGCTTTCGGCCGCGCCTCTGACTACACCTCCGGCGGTTGGACGATGGCCAACGTCGGCAACCGCGTCGCCTCCGGAGACGTGGACGGCGATGGCAAGGACGACATCGTCGCCACCTACCAGAACTCCGACGGCACCTTCAGCTACCACGTCTGGAAGAACGGCGTCTCCTACGCCGGCAAGTGGTACACCTCCGGCCCCTACGCCCTCGGCCCCGTCGACGGACGCCTCGTCCTCGGCAACTGGAACTGACACCACGTCTGGATAGCAGGTCCGGGCCGGAGATGCCCGGACCTGCCCCATGCGGATGACGTCCGCCCCCGGTGCCTCCACCGACGGCACCGGCGGCCTCCCCCCTGCGAAGGACCCCCCATGTTCAGATCTCTCATGTTCCGTGCCGGCATCACGGGCACGGCAGTCATCACCGGTTTAGCCATCTCGACGAATCCCGCTCTGGCCGATCCGACGCCCCCCATCACGGCGGCCGCGTACCAGCTCGCCCCTTGCGACCCCCGCGGCACCACCGCGCGCGACGCCAGCTTGGCCACCCAGCTCAACAGCACCCTCAACGCCAAGATGCGCGGCTACATGTCCGCCTACCGCGTCTCCTGCGCGCGAATGATCATCAAAGCCGTCCGCGACCGCGGGCTCGACCTCCGAGCCGCGGCGATCGCGATGACCACCGTCATCGTCGAGAGCAGCATCCAGAACATCAGCGAGAAGGTCGACCACACCAGCCTGGGACTGTTCCAGCAGCTGGACAGCTGGGGAAGCGCCGAACAGCGTCTCGACCCCACGTGGGCCACCAACGCGTTCCTGAACAAGATGCTCCGGCTCTACCCCAACAACAGCTGGAGAACAGCACCGATCGGCGAAGTGTGCCAAGCCGTCCAGGTGTCGGCATATCCCGAAAGGTATCCGCAGCAGGCCGGCGACGGCCAGATCATCGCCAACACGATCTGGCCCTACGCCGGCGGAGGTGGGACCGAGGGGCCGGCGATGATGCGCGACGACGGTGACGGGTCGATGACCATCTACCGGTGGACCTCCAGCGGATCGGCCTTCGGCCGCGCCTCCGACTACACCTCCGGCGGCTGGACGATGGCCAACACCGGGGATCGGGTGGCCTCCGGGGATGTCGACGGGGACGGCAAGGACGATGTCGTCGCCGCGTACCAGAACTCGGACGGGACCTTCAGCTTCCACGTCTGGAAGAACGGGGTGTCCTACGCCGGCAAGTGGTACACCTCCGGCCCTTACGCCCTGGGTCCGGTCGGTGGACGCCTCGTCGTCGCCGATCTCACGGGTGATGGCAGGGCAGAACCGGCCATGATGCGCGACGACGGCGACGGCTCCATGACCATCTACCGGTGGACCTCCACCGGATCCGCCTTCAGCCGCGCGACCGACTACACCTCCGGCGGCTGGACGATGGCCAATGTCGGCGACCGGGTGGCCTCCGGGGATGTCGACGGGGACGGCAAGGACGATGTCGTCGCCGCGTACCAGAACTCCGATGGCACCTTCAGCTACCACGTCTGGAAGAACGGCCTGTCCTACGCCGGCAAGTGGTACACCTCCGGCCCTTACGCACTCGGCCCTGTCGACGGACGCCTCGTCGTCGCTGACCTCACGGGTGACGGCAAGGCAGAGCCCGCCATGATGCGCGACGACGGCGACGGATCGATGACCATCTACCGGTGGACCTCCAGCGGATCCGCCTTCAGCCGCGCCTCCGACTACACCTCCGGCGGCTGGACCATGTCCAACGTCGGCAACCGCGTCGCCTCCGGCGACGTGGACGGAGACGGCAAGGACGACATCGTCGCCACCTACCAGAACTCCGACGGCACCTTCAGCTACCACGTCTGGAAGAACGGCGTCTCCTACGCCGGCAAGTGGTACACCTCCGGCCCCTACGCCCTCGGCCCCGTCGACGGACGCCTCGTCCTCGGCAACTGGTAGCGGCTTCGCCGAGTCACCGGGCGGCGAAGTTCTGTGTCCAGTAGATCTGCCCCTGCGCGTTCTTGGCCGCACCCACCCCGATGAGGGTGTACGAGCAGTTCATGATGTTCTGCCGGTGGCCCTCGCTGTTCATCCAGCCCCGGACCGCCTCGGCCGCCGACCGTTGTCCCATGGCGATGTTCTCGGCCAAGGCGGAGCCGGTGAAGCCGGTCGCACGGATGCGGTCGGCCATGTCGCGGCCGTCCAGGGAGTCGTGGTCGAAGTAGTCGTTCTCCGCCATGTCGGCCGAGTGCCCGGACGCGGCCTTACGCAGCCGCGCGTCGTGCTTGAGCGGGTCGCAGCCGCCCTTGGCCCGCTCGGCGTTGGTCAGCCGGACGACCTCGTTCTCCAGCACCGTGCCGACGGACTGGACGGCCTCCTTCTTCTCGGGAGCCGGCGTCTCCCTGGTGGAAGTGGGAGTGGGCGTAGGGGTCGGGGTGGGGGTGGGCGTGGGGGTGGGCGTGGGGGTGGCGCAGGTCACCCGGGTGGCCTTGGACTTCGCGGTGCCGCCCCGGTAGTCGGTGGCGACCGTGTAGTACGTGCCCGGCTCGCAGGGCAGCTTCAGGGTGATGCGGCCCTTCCTGGTGGCGCCGCTCTTGATGACCGGATCGTCGCCGGGGACGGCGCGCATGACCCGGACGCGCAGCAGCGCCGGGTGCTCACATCCACGGCGCACGGCCGAGGCCCGGATACCGAGCGCGGAGACGCCCGGCTTGACCACGCTCACGCGGCACTCGTCCGATTCGGGGGCCGGCTCGGGAGTCGCCTCCTCGGTCTTCGCCGGCGCGGCGCCGCCCGCCGGCTCGGCCGCCTCGGGCGCCGCTCCGCTGGTGGACGGGGCGCAGGCGGTGAGGCCGGCGACCACGGCGAGTGCCCCTAGGGTTCGGCGCATGAGGGTTCCTCCAGGGGAGGGGAGACGCTGGTGGTCCCGCATTCTGCCGGTTCCGATACTGACTTGTCACGACAATACGGACATTTCACCCCGTAAGCGGTGTCCACCAAAGGTCGGGCGGTCTGTGTGACCCATGCCATACGCGGTTCCTGTCAGCAATCGGAGTGCCGCACCGCTCAAGTCACCGGAAGCAAGCGCACCGACAGGAGCACCACATGAAGCACCGCATCGTCGTCCTCGGCGCCGGCTATGCCGGGGCCTACGCGGCCGGGATCCTGGCCCGGCGGCTGTCCCCGGCGGACACCGAGATCACCGTGGTCAACGCCGAGCCGCACTTCGTCGAGCGGATGCGGCTGCACCAGCTCGCGGCCGGGCACGAGCTGGAGACCCGGAGACTCGAAGATGTCTTCGCGGGCACGGGGATACGGCTGCGCCTGGCCCGTGTCACCGCCGTCGACCCCGAGCGCCGGGTCGTCACCGTGGCCGACGCCGGCGGCGAGCTCGGCTACGACACGCTGCTCTACGCGCTCGGCAGCCACGTCGCCGGCGGCGTCCCCGGCGTGGCCGAGCACGCCTTCGACGTCACCGGCCGGGCCTCGGCGCTGCGCCTGCGCGAACGCCTGGACGGCCTGGAAAGACGGGGCGAGGGCGGGAACGTGCTGGTCGTCGGCGACGGGCTGACCGGCATCGAGACCGCCACCGAGCTCGCCGAATCCCGGCCCGGCCTGTCGGTCACGCTGGTCGCCCGCGAACAGCTGGGCGCCCGGCTCTCCGACGGAGCCCGCGGCCACCTGCGCCAGGCCTGCGACCGGCTGGGCATCACCGTCCTGGAGCACACCGGCGTCGAAGCCGTCGAAGCGGCGCGGGTGCTGTGCGCCGGCGGCACCGCCCTGACCTCCGACGCGACCGTGTGGACGGCCGGGTTCGCGGTCGGCCCCATCGCCGCCGCCGCCGGGCTGGAGGTCACCGAGGCCGGTCGGATCGTCGTCGACCGCACCATGCGGTCGGTCTCGCACCCCGACGTCTACGCCGCCGGCGACAGCGTCCACGCCGTCGGCGAGAACGGCCTGCCGCTGCCGATGTCGTGCGCCTCGGCCGGTTTCACGGGCATCCAGGCGGTCGAGGCGATCGTCGGGCGGCTGACCGGCCGCGAGGTCCCGTCGACCACGCTGAAGTACTACGGCAACCACATCAGCCTCGGGCGGCGCGACGCGATCTTCCAGCTGGTCGACGGTGACGCCCGGCCCAAGGCCTGGTCCCTGCGGGGCCGCACGGCCGCGCTGCTGAAGAAGGGCATCATCAGGAGCTCCGCCTGGAGCATGAGCCACCCGACCTTCGGCATGCCGGCCAGGAAGCGCCGCCTGGCCGCCCGGCCCGATCGCTCGGCCGAGGCCGCCGTTGCCTAGAGTCGGCCGCGTGGACGCCTTCGCCACCGAGCAGTTCGAGGCCAGCCGGTCCCGGCTGGCCTCGCTCGCGTACCGTCTGCTCGGCTCCGCCGCCGACGCCGAGGACGCCGCGCAGGACGCGTTCCTGCGCTGGCAGGCAGCCGACCGCGACCGGATCGAGGTGCCGGAGGCGTGGCTGACCAAGATCGTCACCAATCTGTGCCTCGACCGGCTCCGCTCCGCGCGGGCCAGGCGCGAGCGCGCGGTCGGCGTGTGGCTGCCCGAACCGCTGCTCAAGGGCGACCCGATGCTCGGCCCGGCCGACACCTACGAACAGCGCGAGTCGGTGTCCCTGGCCGTGCTGACCCTCATGGAGCGCCTGTCCCCCGTCCAGCGGGCCGTCTACGTGCTGCGCGAGGCGTTCTCGTACAGCCATGCCGAGATCGCCGAGATCCTCGACATCACCGAGTCCGCGAGCCAGCAGCACCTCCATCGGGCCCGGCAGCGCATCGCCGCCGCGCGCCGCGGCGGCGGCGAGATCGACCCCGAGTCCGCCCGCGGGATCGTCGAGGAGTTCCTCGCCGCCGCCGCCTCGGGCCGCACCGAGCGGCTGGTCGCGCTGCTCACCGACGACGCGACCGCGGTCTCCGACAGCGCCGGCCTGACCGAGACGCTGCTGCGGGTCGACACTGCGCGGCGCGTCGCCGCCGTCGTACGGGCCGGTCTCAGATCCACTCCCGCGAAACGGCGGCTCGCCGGCGGCACGTCCGCCATCCACTACGCGGTGGTCAACGGCGCCCCCGCGGCCCTCTTCGTGGTCGGCGACCGGGTCGTGGGCACCATGTCGTTCGACATCGCCGACGGCAAGATCGCGACCGTGCGCGGCATCGCCGCCCCCGCCCGCCTCGCCCGCCTCGCCGCGGCCTGGCGGCAGCACGACCGGGACACGCCGCTCGTCACCGAGTGGTGACCCGGCCTGAACTCCCAGGACCCGTAGGGATGATTCCGTACGGGCCCAGGTCCCGAGTCAGGGCTCTCCCTGATGGCAGGCGCCGCGCCGCGTGCCACCATGATCCGGATGCACGCACCACCGTTCCTCTTCTCAGCACTCGTACCAGCGGCCCCGGAAGCGCATGGGAGGGCGCCGGGTGGACTGGATCGCTGAGGGCGTTCAGGCGGTGAGCGATCTCCCCTTCCCTCTGCTCGGGCTGGTGGCCGGAGCCATGGCGTTCGCCGAGTCGGGGCTGGGGGTCGGTTCGGTCCTGCCCGGCGAGACGGGCGTGCTGCTGCTGGGGGTCGCCGCCACCACCCCCGGGCGGTTCGCCGCCCTGCTGCTGATCGTCGCGCTGGGGGTCACGGCCGGCGACCACGTCGGCTACTGGCTCGGACAGCGGTACGCCGGTCGCATGCGGGATACGCGGGCGGTGCGACGGCTCGGGGTGCGGCACTGGGATCGCGCGACCGACGCGCTGCACCGTCACGGCGCGGCGGCGGTGTTCCTCACCCGGCTGGTCCCGGTCGTCCGCACACTCACGCCGGCGGCGGCGGGGGCGGCGCATCTGCCCTACAACCGGTTCCTCCCGGCGTCACTGGCAGGGTCGTTGCTGTGGTCGGCGGTGTACGTCGGCCTGGGCGCGTTCGCCGGGGCGTCGGCCGCTCACCTGGAAGGGCTCCTGGGGCGCTTCTCGTGGCTGCTTCTCGCGGCCGTGGCGCTGGTGGCGGCGGCGGTGGCGGTGCTGCGGCGCCGGGCGGCGACGGATCACGGGGACGACGAGCGCGCGTGAGCCGTCGGTGATACGCGTCGGCCCCGGCCGGGTGGTCCGGCCGGGGCCGACGGCGCGCGGGTCAGTCGGCGCAGATGGCGAAGACGCTGATGCCTACGTCGTTGTAGCCGTCCTGGCGGCCGATGCCGATCCAGCCGCGTCCGTCATCGGTGGGGAACGAGCCGACCAGGATCGCCCTGTTGCCGCGGGCCTCGGCGCCGCCGCCGAGGACCTTCTTGCCGCCGGGGCAGTAGAGCGTGCGGCGCTGGAAGTTGGGGACGTTGGCGTTGGGCAGCGTCACGAGCTGGTAGCCGGAGGGCAGCGCCGCCTGGCGGGCCGCCGCGGCGGGGACGTTCGTCGTGCTGGCCGCGGCGGCGGTGGTCACGCACGCGCCCGCCGCGAGCAGGGCGAGCGGAAGGGTCAGGAGCTTCTTGAACTGCATAACTCTCCTTCTTGCGTGCCCCTGGTGACGCACTCCGGGCAGCACGAAACACGCCGGCGAATGCGGTGCTGGAGAGCGGTGACGGGGGCGAAAGGGCCTGACACGAAGAGTATCCATGCAATTACCCTCCGCGTCCAGAGCCCGATCACGTCAAGAAGTGAACGGGGCGCCCCTCGCGGGAGCGGGCGCGCCTCGCGTCGGCACCCGGGTCAGCGGCCCGGGGAAAGGGCGGACAGCGACATCTCGATGAAGTCCTCGCCGATGTCCACCAGGCTGCGCGGGCCCTGCGGGTCGTACCACCGGTAGGTCCAGTTGAACATGCCCACGATGCCCATCACGGCCACGGTCGGGTCGATGTCGTCGCGGAACTCCCCGGCCTTCGCCCCTTCCGTGATCACCTGGGCGAGCAAGCGGCCCCACCGGTCGGCGTTCTCCTTGATGTCGGTCGCCTCGCCCCCGTTCACCACCTGGTCGAGGTTCTCCCGCATGAAGATGAACAGCTCCGGGCGGCGTGACATGGCCAGCACGTACGCGCGCAGCCCGCTGACCAGCTTCTCCGGCGCGGTCGCCTCCTCGGCGACGATCCGCTCCAGTTCGGCGCGCATCTGCTCGATGGGCTGGTGCAGCAGCGCGACGAGCAGCTCTTCCTTCGTGCCGACGTAGTAGTAGAGAGTCGCCCGGTTGATGCCGACCTCGGCCGCCACGTTCTCCAGGGTGGCCTGGGCGTAGCCCAACTGCTCGAAGACGCGTCCCGCGCCCTCCAGGACCTCCTTCCACCGCGCGTCGGACTTGCGGCCGCTGGCCAGGCGTCGCTCCATCCGGCGGCGGGCGATGTCGCTCGGCGGCGGTGGGCGCCGTTCTCGAGGAGCCATCGGTGTCCCCCTCCCTCAGCTCGACTCGCATAAACAGCAACGTTGATGATAGCGCAGGCGGCGGGGGCCGGCGCCCCCGCCGCGGTGGCCGTCACCGTTCCCGCAGGACTCGCTTCAGCACCTTGCCGCTGGCGTTGCGCGGGAGGTCCGGCTCTATCTGGAAGGTCTCCGGCACCTTGTAGCCGGCGAGCCGGGCGCGGCAGAAGTCCCTGGCCTGGTCCTCTTCGAAGGAGGCTCCGGGGGCGACCACCACGTGCGCCCGGACGATCTCGCCCCAGCGCTCGTCCGGGACGCCGACCACCGAGACCTCCAGCACCGCCGGATGCTCGCTCAGCACCTGCTCGATCTCGACGGGGTAGACGTTCTCCCCGCCGCGGATGATCATATCCTTCTTGCGCCCGGAGAGGTACAGGTATCCCTCCTCGTCCCGCCGGGCCAGGTCGCCGCCCCGGAACCAGCCGTCGACCAGCACCTCGTTCGTCGCCTCCGGCATGTTGAGATAGCCGGCCATCACCGCGTCGGACCTGGTGACGATCTCGCCGACCTCGCCGTCCGGGACGTCGTTCAGCTCCTCGTCGCACAGCCGCAGGTCCACGCCCATGCCGGGCTTGCCGATCGAGCCGAGCAGGTGCTCGTGGCCTTTCAGCGCCCGGTGGTGGTCCTCGGGAGTGAGCACGGTCTGGAGGCCCGCCTCCGTCCCGGCGCCGAACAGGTTCATGAAGTCGCATCGGAAGGTCTTCATGGCCCTGCGGAGCAGGCTCGGCGACATCGGGGCCGCGCCGTAGGCGATCGACAGCAGGTTGTGGTAGCCGCCCTTCTCGACGCCGGGCTCCTGCAGGAGCATCTCGATCATGGTCGGGACCAGGAAGACGCCGTGGAGCACGTCACGGCGCAGCCACTTGAGCACCGTGGCGGGGTCGAATCCGTCCAGGATCAGCGACGGGTTGCCGCGGGCCACGCCCGACAGCACGTAACACATGCCGGCGGCGTGGAACAGCGGTGCCGGGGAGTAGTGGAACGCCTCCGCCGGCAGCCGCCGCTCCAGGATGCACTGGAACGTCATGTGCTTGACCATGCGCTGGTGGTGCATGACGCCCTTGGGCAGCGCGGTGGTGCCGCTGGTGAAGGCGAGGCACATCAGCTCGTCGTCGTTGATCACCGTGTCGATCTCGTGATCCTCGCCGGTGGCGAGCAGTTGTCCGTAGTCGCGGTCGGCGACGGGGGACTTCTCGAAGCAGATCGCGGCGGTCAGCGTCGGCACGTCGACGGACTCCACCATCGAGGCGTACCGCTCGCTGAAGAACAGCACCTTGGCCTCGGCGGTGCGCAGCAAGGTCTGCAGTTCGGGCCGGGCGAGGCGGTAGTTCAGCGGGACGTACACCGCGCCCAGCTTCATGCAGGCGAGCAGCACCTCCATGTAGCTCGTGGAGTCGGTGGCGAACAGCGCCACGCGGTCGCCCTTCACCACGCCCATGCGGCGCAACTCGTGGGCCACCCGGTTGACGCGGCTGTTGACCTCCGCGAAGGAGTACGAATCGGTATCGGTCACAAAGCATGGCTTGTTCGGCGTGTTCCGGGCGTGGATCCGGATCCAGTCACCGGTGCGGCTCGTGCGCTGCATGGACATCGGCACCCCATCTGGAGTCAAAGGTCAGGAGAACTCCGGCAGCACGTGCGTACCGAGAAGCTCGATCGACTTCATGACCTTTTCATGCGGAATGTCATAGGGCTGCACGAGGCAGAGCAGCAGGTCGGTGCCCACCGCCTCGTACCGCTTGGCCATCTCGACGCACTGGTCGGGGTTGCCGACGATCACCGCGTCGTTCTTGAGCAGGTAGTCGAAGTCCAGCGTGTTCAGGTCGACACCGCCGAGGAGCCGCTTGGCGTACTCGTAGCTGCCGAGCTGGGTGCCGTCCTTCCAGTCGCCGAGTTCGGCGATCTTCTTCAACGACTCCTGGACGTACCACCCGAAGCGGGGACCGGCTTCGGCGTAGGCGTCCTCGGTGGTCTCCGCGCAGTGCACCTGGGTGAAGGTGGCGATCTGCTCGTTGACGTACTTGCCGACCGGCTTGGCGCGGCGGATGCCGTCGCGGTACCGGCCGAACCGCTTGACCAGGGTCTCCGGCCCCGACGCGACGGAGAACGACAGCAGGCCGATGCCCTTCTCGCCCATCAGCTCATGGCTGTCGGAGCTGGAGGACGCGCCCCACAGCGGCGGGTGCGGCGCCTGCAGCGGCTTGGGAACCACGCCCCGCGGCGGGATCTTGAAGTACTCCCCCTCCCAGGAGAAGGTCTCCTCGGTCCAGCACCCCATGATCACGTCAAGGGCCTCCTCCCACATCGGGCGGGTGTCGGAGGGGTTGATGCCGAAGCCCTCCAGCTCGATGCGGGTGCCTGACCGGCCGGTGCCGAACTCCAGGCGGCCGTTGGAGATGATGTCGATGGTGGCCGCGGCCTCGGCGGCGCGCACCGGATGGTTGTACGGGAAGGGCAGCAGCCGGACCCCGTGGCCGATGCGGATGTTCCTGGTCCGCGCCGCGATGGCCCCGTACAACGCCTCGGGCGCGGAGGAATGGGAGTAGTCGCCGAGGAAGTGGTGCTCCACCGTCCAGACGCTGTGGAACCCCAGCCGGTCGGCGAGCTCGATCTGGCGCAGCGTGTTCTCGAAGGCGTCGTACGCGCTGCGGTCGTTCCACGGGCGGGGCACGGGGATCTCGTACATCAGGCCGAACTTCATGTGATAACTCCCTCGTGCAGTGGCAGCGCGGTCACCTGCAGGTCGTAGGCGACCAGCTCGCCGGTCATGGAGAAGGTGACATAGAGCTGACCGTCACCGATGCAGCAGTTGGTCGGCTGTGCTCCCGTGGGGACCTCGATGGTCCGCTTGAGAGCGCCTACGGCGTCATAGACGAAGATGACGTGCCCGACGCTGCCGCAGACGTAGAGGTCGCCGTCGGCGTCGAAGCACATGCCGTCGGGCGAGCCGGCCGGAAGCTTGGCGAAGACCCGCGGGTCGCCGAGGCCCGTCCCGGCCGACCAGTCGAAGACCAGGATCTTGCGGGTCATCGACTGGGCCACGTAGAGCCGGCCGTCCGGCCCGAAGGCGATGCCGTTGGGCATCGCCGGGACCTCGGCGACCTGCGTGATCGTACGGTCCGGGGAGATCGCGCAGATCCGGCCGGGCTTCAGGCCGCGCAGGTCCTCCCAATTGTGCGAGTCGGTGACGTAGAGCCGGCCGTCGGGGCCGAAGCACAGGTCGTTGGGACGGTGCGGCGGCGGCCCCGGCAGGCCGGTGGCGACCACCGTGACCTGCCCGTCGAGCACCTTCTGCACACGGCCGTCGACCGGCTCGGGCGCGTGCCAGTAACCGCCGGACCGGGTCGCCGACAGGCCCCCGTTGTCGGCGACGTAGATCGCGCCGTCGGCGCCGAGGGCGCTGCCGTTGGGCCCGCCGCCGAGCCGGGCGAGCACCGTCTTGCCGCCGTCGGCCGCGACCCGGGTGACCACCTGACCCTGCATCTCGACCACGGCCACGGCCCCGTCGCCCAGATGGCTCGGCCCCTCGGGGAAGCCGAGGCCGCCGGTGACGACCCGGAACCCCGGGCTGGTCATGGCCGGACCGGTCCGAGGGCCTTGACCCGCGGCATGACCTCGGCGGCGAACAGGCGCAGGTTCTTCTCGGCGGTCTCCGGGGTCATGCCGGCGAAGTTGAACACGCCGTTGAACCCGTCGTTGCCGACCTTCTCCTGGATGGCGACGATGCGCTCCAGGCACTGGTCGGGGGTGCCCCAGATCTGCAGCTCGATGAAGTTGTCCACGACGCGGTCGGAGCCGTGCTTCTGGATCGAGCGGGCGAGTCGCTGGTAGTACTCGTAGCCGAGCGTGGTGTCGAAGTGCCGCCCGCCCAGCTCGTAGTGGTTCAGGACGTACTCGTAATAGCCGCCGATGTACTCCTGGGCCATGTCCCTGGCCTTGATCGGGTCCTCGTCGCAGCAGACCCAGCCGGTGACCAGCGGGGCCGGCGCGTCGACCCCCTTGATCTCCTTGAAGGTGGCCCGGTAGCCCGCGAGGTCCTCGGCGACCTCCATCCAGTCCTTCTGCGGGTTGATCAGGATGCCCGCGCCGATGTCGGCCATGATCCGCACCGACTCGGGCGACACGGCGGCGGCGTAGAGGCGGTCGTCGAACCTGCGCGCCGGCTTGGGGCGCAGCTCGCGGCGCGGGATCTGGTAGTACTTGCCGTCGTACTCCAGGATGCCGGTGTCCAGGGCCGACATGATGATGTCGGCGGCCTCCACGAAGCGCTCACGGGACTCGCCCATCGGGATGCCGAAGCCCTCGAACTCGATGCGGCCGAGGCCCCGGCCGAGACCGAAGACGAACCGGCCGTTGGACACGATGTCCAGGACGGCGACCTGCTCGGCGACCCGGATCGGGTCGTGCCAGGGCAGGATGACCGCGCCGGAGCCGAGCTGGATGCGCTCGGTGCGTCCTGCCATGTAGGTCAGGAACTGCAGGACGTCCGGGATCATGGTGTACGACGTGAAGTGGTGCTCCACGCCCCACAGGGCGTCGAAGCCCAGCGGTTCCGCGAGGTCGGCCAGGCGGAGCTCCGTCTGGTAGATCTCGTCGTCGGTCGCGTTCTCGTGACCTTCGAAGATGCAGGTCATACCTACACGCATGGGGATTTATCCTCCAAAGGATACGGCGCTGCCGGCCGTGGAGCCCGTGGCCAGTTGCTGATAGCGGCCATGACAGAAGATCAGGGGTCGGCCCTGCGCGCGGACGCCGAGGTCGAGCACGCGGCCCAGGACGAACAGGTGGTCACCGGCCGGGTAGCTGTGCTCGAAGGCGCAGTCGAACCAGGCCAGCGCCCCGGAGATGACGGGCGAGCCGGTGGCCTCGGACAAGGTCCAGTCGACCCCGTCGAACTTGCGGCCACCCGACCGCGCGAAGCCGCGGCACAGGCTCTCGTCGTCCTCGCCGAGGACGTTCACGCAGAAGGTGCCGAGCGGCACGATCAGCGGCCAGGTCGTGGACGTCCGGGCCGGCAGGAAGCCGACCAGCGGCGGGTCCAATGACGCCGAGACGAAGGACCCGACGGTGAGGCCGACCGGGCCCTGTCGCGTCATCGCCGTCACCACGGCCACCCCCGTCGGGACGTGGCCCATCACTTGCCGGAACCGATCGGAGTCGAACATGTCGACCGCTGGCCGACGGGTCGGGGTTCGGACCACCATCTGCCTCGTCTCCCAGGTCGTTGGATCGAGTCTGCTGGTACGCGCCGGGTTTCCGCGTGCACGTCACCATTGATGTTGACGTCACGCTAGCATCGCGCCTAGTTTGCGTCAACGTGGATGCTGACAGAATTCCCCCGACGGGTCCGGCCTTCGGCGTCATGCTCATTCCGAAGGTGTCCTGGCAGACGCTGCGAGACCACTGCCTGCTGGCCGAACGGCTCGGGTTCGACCACGCGTGGGTCGACGACCACCTGACCAGCCCGGCGGATCCCGCGCAGGACTGGCTGGAGGCCTGGAGCACACTGGCGGCCCTCGCGACCGCGACCACGACGATCCGCCTGGGCAGCCTGGTGTCCAGCCCGGTGGTGCGTCATCCGGCGCTGCTGGCCCGCCAGGCCCTGACCGTGGAGCGGATCAGCCAGGGGCGGCTGGAGGTAGGCCTCGGCTCCGGGTACGCCGACTCCGACCACGCGCTGGCCGGTTCGCGACCGTGGCCCGGGCGGGAGCGCGCGGAGCGGTTCCGGGAGGCCGTCGCGCTCGTCGACCGGGTCCTGCGCGGTGAGCCTGTCGAGCCCGGGCGGTACTACCGTTCCCGCATCCCGCCGCTCGGCCCCCGGCCGGTGCGATCCCCGCGTCCGCCGCTCACGGTCGCCGCCCACGGACCGCACGCCATGGCCACCGCCGCGCGGTACGGGGACGCCTGGAGCACCTTCGGCGGCTTCGGCCTGTCCGCGGCCGAGCACCTCGACCGCACCGCCCGCCAGGTGCGCCGGATGGAACGCGCGTGTGAGGAGGCCGGCCGGGACCCGGCCACGCTGGGCCGCACGCTGCTGACCGGCCGCCCGCTGGTCAGCTCGGAGAACATGTGGGCCGGCCCGGACGCTTTCGCGAGCTTCGTCTCCCGCTACCGTGCGGCCGGCATCGACCGGTTCGTCTTCTACTGGCCACCGCAGGACTACTGGCCGCACGGCCAGACCGACGAGGACACCGTCCACCGCATCGTCACGGAAGTCATCCCGGCACTGCGGACCGGCTGAGCGCCGTCAGCTCGCAGCGGCCCGCCGCGAAGGACGTCCGGCGCTGCGGGGCGGCTGAGCGCCGTCACGGAGGTCGTCCGGCGCTGCGGGCGTCAGCCCGTGGCGGCTCGCCGTGTCTCGTGCGCTGCGGCGAGTCGCCGGCGGAAGTCGGGGGCGGCCATCGCCTGCTCCTCCAGGGCCAGCGACAGCGGCAGGACCTGGGCGACCGCCGCGCGTACGGCAGCGTTGATCGTGGCCTTGGTGCCGCGTACGGCCGCGCGGGGCAGCTCGGCCCAGCGTCCGGCCAGCGCCAGGGCGGCGTCCAGGGCGGAACCCTCGGTGACCAGCTCGTGCAGCAGCCCCCAGGCGACGGCCTGGTCGGCGCTGATCATCTCGCCGCCGAGCAGCAGCCGCTTGGCCCGCTGCGGCCCGGCCAGCAGCGGCCACAGCGCGGCGGGGCCGTTGCCGGCGGGCAGCCCCACCTGCACGTGCGCGTCACCGAAGCGGGCCGAAGGCACGGCGAAGGACACGTCGGCGGCGGAGGCCAGCATCGCCCCCAGCCCCGTGGCGTCGCCGTTGACCGCGGCGATCAGCGGCTGGTCCAGCTCCAGGATGCCGTAGACGATCTCGGCGGCCTCCTGGATCGGCGTCAGGCCGCTGAGCGAGGCATAGGGACGGCCGGGGTCGGTGTCCCCGCCGGCGCAGAAGGCCTCCCCCGCGCCGGTGAGCACGTAGACCTCGGCGTCGGTGCTCCGCCGCGCCTCGCGGAACAGCGTCGACAGCTCCGAGTGCATGACGTCGTCGACGGCGTTGCGCCGCTCGGGGCGGTTCAGCGTGAGCACGGTGACGGCCCCACGCCGCTCGATGGCGATCCTGCGATAGTTCTCCTGGCGCAGCACGTACGGCCTCCTCGATCATGTCGGGACGGGTTCCCCGGGCGGTGTGCCGAGCCCGGCCCAGAGCGTGTCCAACTCGGCCCAGAGCGCCTCGGGCAGATCGGTGGTGAACCGCGCGGCGTTGGCGACGACCTCGCCGGCGTCGCGCATGCCGACGACCACCTGGGTCACGGCCGGATGCCGGAGCGGGAACTGGATCGCCGCCTGGGGCAGCTCGGCGCCGTGGCGCCGGCAGCGGTCGGCCATCCGGCCGGCGGCCTCCAGCAGCCACGGCGACGGCGCGCGGTAGAGGTAGGGCAGGCCGGGCCCGGGCCGGGCGACGGCGAGCAGCCCGGAGGCGTACGGTGCGGCGGCCAGCACGGGAACCCCGGCCTCCTGGCAGCGCGCCAGCAGCGTGGCGGCCGAGCGCCGCATGAGGTTCCACTCCCCCGCGATCATCACGGTGTCGACGGCCCCGGCGGCGACCAGCGCCTGGGCGGCCCGCGGCCGGGTCGTGCCCACCCCGATCGCGCCGACGGCGCCCGCCCGGCGCAGCTCGTGCAGGGCGGGAACGGCCTCGTCGAGCGCGGGACCGAGCAGGTCGTCGGGGTCGTGCAGGAAGACCGTGTCGAGCCGGTCGAGTCCGAGCCGCTCCAGCGAGGTCTCCACGGTGCGCCGGACCCCGGCGGCGGTGAAGTCGAAGCGGGGTTCCCGCCGGGCGGCGGCTCCGTCCAGCCGGTACGGGTCGGCGATCGCCATCGTCCGGCGCCCGACCTTGCCGCTGACCGTGAACCGGTCACGCGGCAGGCCGCGCAGCGCGGTGCCGAGCAGGCGTTCGGCGGCGCCGTCCCCGTAGCTGGGAGCGGTGTCGAAACTGCGCAGGCCGCACTCCCAGGCGGCCTCGACGGCCGCGACGGCGATCTCCTCGGCGTGCTCCGGCCCGGTCTCGCCGCTCGCCGCGGCGAGGCCGCCGATCGGGCCGCAGCCGAAGCAGAGCCGGTCCAGCCTGGTGTCCTGCATTCTTGACCGCCTTTCGGGTGCGACCCTAAGCTTCGTCAGCGTCTACGTCAATGCTGACAGAAGGAGTTCGACATGCTCGTCGGACGTGCCGTGCTGGTGACCGGGGCAGGCCGGGGGCTGGGCCGTGCCTACGCCGTGGACGCCGCGCGGCACGGCGCCGCCGTCGTGGTCAACGACGTCGACGCCGGGGCCGCCGGCGAGACCGCCGCCGAGATCGAAAGGGCGGGCGGGCGCGCCGTGGCCGTCCCGAGCGACATAGCCGACCCCGGCCAGGCGGCGGCCCTGGTCGGGGAGTGCGTCGCCGCGTTCGGCCGCCTGGACGGCCTGGTCAACAACGCCGGGCTCTACCACGAGGCGCTGCCGTGGAACGAGGACCCGCGCCGGCTGCGGGAAGCCGTCGACGTGAACGTGCTCGGCACCGCGTACTGCCTCGACGCGGCGGCACGGGCGATGCGGGGCGCGGGCGGCGGGTCCATCGTCAACGCCTCGTCCCTGGCCATGTTCGGCTACCCGAACATGGCGGCCTACGCCATGACCAAGGGCGCCGTCACGGCGCTGACCTGGGCTGCCGCCCTCGACCTCGAAGCCGACGGAATCCGGGTCAACGCCCTGTCGCCCAAGGCCCTGACCCGGATGACCCGTGACGCGATCAGCCGCGCCCCCACACCGGACGGCGCGGGCGCCCCTCTCGACGGCATCGACGAGATGTCGCCCGCCGCCGTGGCGCCCTTGGTGACCTACCTGCTCAGCGACGCATCGGAGGGCGTCACCGGGCAGTTCTTCAGCTTCGACGGCCGGCGTCTCGGCATCGTGCCGCACGTGGAGCTCGCCGGCGCTCCGCACGCCGTACGGGAGCGGTGGAGCGCGGCGGACGTCGCCGCGGCGTTCGACGGCGATCTCGGCGCCGGGCTCCAGCCCTACGGCGGGCAGGGACGGCTCCCGCCGCGGCGGCGCGGCTGACGTGGCGGGCGCCGTCAGCGCAGCGGCATCGGGAAGCCGTCGAGATCCGGGAAGCACTGCCGGATCAGGTCGATCTCGTCCATGGCGCAGGTCGGCACCCGCACCGCCGTCTCCCCGGCCACCACCGAGGGCAGTGCAGCGGCGGCCTCCTCCACCGTCAGGTCCGGGGAGAAGTAGCCGTCTGTCGTCGCGATCAGGATGCGCGCGAGCCGGCCGCCACCGGCGGAGACGACCTCGCCGGTGACCGGGCAGTCGCGGTGCGCCAGGGCGAGCACCACCGCCGCGACGCGCGCCGGGTCCAGCTTGGGATCGAGCTTGCCGTACACGTCGGCGGCCATCCGCGAGCTCGCCACCGGGGCGATCGCGTTGACCCGGATGCCGAGCGGGGCGCCCTCCGCGGCCAGCACCCGGGTCAGGCCGACGACGCCCATCTTCGCCGAGGCGTAGACGGCCGAGCGCTTCTGGCCGAACAGGCCGACCGACGAGGAGGTGTTCACGATCGAGCCGCCGCCCTGGGCGGTCATGTGCCGCCAGGCGGGGACGATCAGGTGGTAGGCGCCGAGCAGGTGCACGGACAGCGACAGGTGCACGTCGTCCATGCCCACGTCGCCGAAGTCCTTGGGCCGTCCGACGCCCGCGTTGTTGATCAGGACGTCCACCCGGCCGAAGGCGTCCACGGCCGCCGCGATGATCGCCTCACCGCCGGCCGGGTCGGCGACGCTGCTCGTCTCGGCGACCGCCACGCCGCCGGCGTCCGCGATGTCCCGCGCGGCCGATCGGGCGGCCTCGGCGTCGAGGTCGTTGACCAGCACCCGCGCGCCGCGCCGGCCCAGCTCGCCCGCGTACGCCCGGCCCAGGCCGTGCCCGCCGCCGGTCACCACCGCCACCGCGCCGTCGAAGTCGAGTTCGGGCATGTGTCACTCCTTCGTCGATGGCCGGGGTGCGCGCCGTCGCGCACCCCGGCCGCCGGTCACTGCAGGTTGAGCTTGGTGAAGTTGCCCGTGCTGCCCTCACGGTTGATCAGCTCGCCGATCGGCTTCCACTCGCCGATCTTGCTGGTGGTGGCTCCCTCGTAGCGGAACATCTGGCCGCCCTCGAACAGGTAGGCGTCCTCCACGCCGTTCATCTTCGAGGTCAGCCCCTCGACCAGCAGCGGGTACGGCTGGCTGATGGTGCGCGCGGCCACGGCGATGTTGGCGCGGTTCAGCCCGCCCTGCATCGCGTCGGCGTTGCGCAGCACCGCCACGAGGTACCAGCCCCAGAACCAGCCGTTGGTGTACTGCGCGACCTCCGGGTCCAGCCCGTCCTTCTTCATCTGCTCGGCGTAGAGCTCGGCGTACTCCGGCGCCTTGTTCGCCGGGTCGCTCGGGTTGTAGTAGTACTGGATGACCATGGTGCCGTCGCCGGTCAGGCCCTCCTTCTGCAGCGGCGCCAGCGACGTCTCGATCTGCGCGCACGAGTTGCCCGTGATCACGTCCGGGTCCCACGAGCTGCGCTCGACGCCGCCGATGGCCTGCACGCAGAACGTGCCGGCGACGGCGAAGATGGCGACCTGGGCCTTGCTGGCCGCCGCCGAGGTCAGCTGGTCGGTCATGTTCGGCGCCGACGGGTCGATCAGCTCCTTGGCGACGATCTTGATGTTGCTGCCTTCGGCGGCGTCGGTGAAGGCGGCCTCGTACGCCTTGCCGAAGTCGTTGTTCATGGCGACCACGGCGACGGTCGCGCCGTCGGGATACTTGTCGGAGATCCAGCGCTTCCAGAGCCCGGCCTCGTTGCCGTAGTTCAGGCCCATGCCCGTGGTCCACGGGTAGTTCTCGACGTCTCCCCAGCGGTCCTCGGAGGAGGCCACCAGCAGGTGCGGCATGCACTCGTCGTTCATGACGTCGCGGATGGCGCCGTTGTTGGACGAGCCGAGGATCGCCACGCTGGCCGCGTACTTGTTCTCCTGGATCGCCTTGTCGACGTTCTTGCGGGTCAGGTCCGGCTGGTAGTGGTCGTCCAGGATGTCGAGCTGGATGGTGCGCCCGCCGACGCCGCCGTTGGCGTTGACGTACGAGAGGTAGTTCTTCAGTCCGTCGCCGATGTAGCCGTACGCGGCGAGCGGGCCGCTGTGCGGCATGCTGGTGAACAGCCGGATCTCCTTGTCGGTGATGCCGGTGTTGATGTCGTAGTCGGTGGGACACTTCGACACGTCCAGCTGGAAGCCGCCGGAGCCGCGGAAGACGCACCCGTCGCCGACCTGGCCGAGCGAGGCGTCGACCTCGGCCTTGGGGATGTGCGGGTTGTCTGCGGCGGCGGTCACGTTCTGCTCGGCCTCGGAGACGCACATCTCCGCGGTGGCCGCCTGCTTGTCATGGGAGCACGCGGTCAGGCTCACCGCGGCCAGGAGGACCACGGCCACAGCCGCGGGTCGTACCGTTGAGAACACGAGCTCAGCCTTTCGTCGGTGCACCGGAGTTCTCCGGTTGCGGGGACGACGCTGTCTGGGATCCCCCTGCGTCCGCAGACGGCGTCGGTTGGGAGGATGCGGAAAGCTGGAACCTGCGCCAGCCCGCGGGGACGGGGTCGGTGAACTGGACGAGCCGCCGGCCGGCCTTCTTCAGGCCGCCGGCCACTCCTGTCGGCATCAGGAAGACGATCGCCAGCAGCAGCAGGCAGGAGATGATGCCGACGATCTGGCCGCCGTCGCTGCCCTGGAACGCCGGCAGCGCGGCGGCCCAGTCGGAGACGAACGTGCGGAGGGTGACGAAGATGATCGCGCCGGGGATCGCGCCCAGCATGGTGCCGCTGCCCCCGGCGACCAGCGCCACCAGGAGGAAGATCGACAGGTCGAGTGTGTAGCGGGTGTCGGACGCCTGTGGCAGCTGGATCGCCAGCAGCGATCCGGCCACTCCTCCGAAGGCCCCGCTGATCGCGAAGGCGAAGATCTTGACCCGGGCGACCTGGACGCCGCTGGCCGCCGCGCTCAGCGGGGCCTCGCGCAGCGCCACCATCGACCGGCCGATCCGGCTGCGCAGGATGCTGCGCGCCACCAGGAAGACCAGCACGGCCACGGCGGCGATGACGTAGAAGCGCACGATCGAGGGGCCGACGCGGGTGTAGGGGTTGACGAAGAACCACTCCGGCGCCTGCATGGCCTCGCGGGCGAATTTGCCGCTGGTGCCGCCGGTGAGCTCCTCGAACCGGATGACCAGCGCCGGGAACAGCGCCGCCACCGCCAGCGTCACCGCGGCCAGGTACAGGCCGCGGATGCGCAGTGCCGGGATGCCGATCAGCGCGCCGACGGCCAGGCAGATCACGATGGAGACCGGGATGGTCGCCAGGTAGGGCCAGTCGTGGTCGGCGACCAGGATCACCGTGGTGTAGCCGCCCAGCCCGATGAACGCGCTGTGCGCCAGCGAGATCTGCCCGCAGTAGCCCATCAGGATGATCAGTCCGAGGATGGCCACCGAGTAGGCGGCTATCTGCGAGAGCGTGTCCACCTGGGACACGGTGCCGAGCAGGTGCGGCAGGCCGAGCAGCAGCACCGCCGCTCCGCCGGCCAGGGCCAGTCGCAGCAGCCGGTGCCGGCGGCTGCCCCGTTCGATCCGCAGCGGCATCACACACGCTCCATCGCTCGGTTGCCGAAGAGTCCGGCCGGCTTGAACTGCAGCACCGCGATGATCATCGCGAAGCCCACCACCAGGCCGAGTTCGCTGCCCACGCCGGGCAGGTATCCGGTCACCAACGAGACGCTCAGACCGGTCAGCAGGCCGCCGGCCAGGGCTCCCCGGATGCTGTCGAGGCCGCCCAGGGTGGCCGCCGCGAAGGCGTACACCAGGATCTTGTTCATGAACCCGGGGTCGACGTACGTCGACGGGGCGATCAGGCAGGCGCCCAGCGTGCCGACGGCGGCGGCCAGCGCCCAGCTGAACTGCACGGTGCGGCCGATGTCGATGCCGAGCAACCGGGAGTTCGCCACGTCGTTGGCCACGCAGCGGAAGGAGAGGCCGAGACGGGTGCGGTTCAGCACCAGTTCCAGCACCACGACCGCGCCCACCACCAGCAGCGCCGTACCGATCGCCTGGTAGGACAGGCGGGCCCCGGCGATCTCGATCGCGTCCGCGGTGCCCTGCGGGAACGGGCTGGGGAAGCTCAGCGGCCGGAAGCCCCAGACCAGCGCGGCCAGCGCGTTGAAGCCGAGGAACAGCGCCAGGGTGACGATGATGATCGCCATGTGGTTGTCCGGGTCGAACGGGCGGATCAGCACGCGTTCGAGCACGGCTCCGCCGAGGCCGGAGACGACCATCGCGATGACGATCGCCGGCAGCACCGGCATCGGCCACATCTCCAGCACGGTCAGCGCCAGATAGCAGCCCAGCATGGCCATCGGCCCCTGGGCGAAGTTGATGATTCCGGTGGCCTTGAAGACGATCACCAGGGACAGCGCGGCCAGGCCGTAGAGCAGTCCGTTGGTGATGCCGTCGAAGAACCGTTGCAGGTACAGCTGCGCGCCGCCGTCGATGACGGCCCAGACGGAGAAGGCGGCGAGCAGCACGATGACGACGAGGACGGCACGCAGCCGCGCCCGCCGGCGGCGGGCGGCGACGACGTCGAGGTCGGCTTGACCGCCGGATACCGCCTGGGACAACACGGTGCCCATGCAAGCTCCTGGTTCAGTTTCCGAGGTAGGCGAGCCGGACGGCGTCGTCCTGCCGCAGTTGGTCAGCGGACGCTGACAGGACGAGGTTCCCGGCCTCCAGTACGTAGCCGCGCTGGGCGATGTCCAGCGCGAGCACGGCGTTCTGCTCGACGAGGACGATCGCCACACCGCGCTCGCGGTTGATGCGGGCGAGCACGTCGAACAGGTCACGCACGATCACCGGGGCCAGGCCCAGCGACGGTTCGTCCATCAGCAGCAGCCGGGGACGGAGCATCAGCGCCCGCGCGATGGCCAGCATCTGCTGCTCGCCGCCGCTGAGGCTGCCCGCGGTCTGATGGCGCCGCTGCGCCAGCCGGGGGAAGGTCTCGTACCAGGACGCGATGTCGTCGGCCACGCCCTTGTCACGCCGGGTTACGGCGCCGGCGAGCAGGTTGTCCTCGACGCTGAGGTCACCCAGCGTGCCGCGGCCCTGCGGCACCATGGCGATGCCCCGGCGGACGATCGAGCTGGTGGAGGCCCCGGAGATGAGGTCGCCGTCGAAGCGGATCTCACCTGTGGTGGTGGTGAGCTGGCAGATCGAGCGCAACGTGGTGGTCTTGCCCGCGCCGTTCGCGCCGAGGATGACGACGACCTCCCCCGTGTCGACGGTGATGTCGATGCCGTGCAGGGCCTCGACGCCGTCGTAATAGGCGCGCACGCCGCTCATGCGGAGCAGGGGTTCGGTCATCGCGGGCTCCCCAGGTACGCCTCGACGAGGCGGGGGTCGTCGCGGATCTCGTCGGGACGTCCCGAGAGCAGGTTGCGCCCGGAGTCCAGGACCACGACGTAGTCGGCGATGTCCATCACGAGCTGCATGTGGTGCTCGACCAGCAGCAGGCTGAGCCCGAGCTCGTCGCGCAGGGCGCGCAGCAACGTGCCGAGGTCTCGCACGTCGCCCTGGGTCAGGCCGGCGGCGGGTTCGTCGAGCATCAGCAGCCGGGGCCGGGTGACCAGCGCGCGGGCCAGCTCCACCCTCCGCAGGGTGCCGAAGGGCAGTCCCTGGCAGGGTTGGAACGCGACATCCTCGATGGCGAGCACGGCCAGCGCGGCGTACGCCCGCTCGGTCAGCTCGCGGTGCTCCGAGCGCACCCCCCAGCCGAAGGGCGCGCCGAGGAATCCGGTCCGCCCGAGGCTGTGCGCGCCCACCATGACGTTCTCGATCACGGTGAGCCCCGGCCACAGGGCGAGGTTCTGGAAGGTACGGGCGATGCCCAGGGCGGCGAGGTCGCCGGCCCGGGCGCGCAGCAGGTCGGCGCCGTCGAACGCGATGGCGCCGGCCACGGGCTGGACGAGGCGGCTGACGCTGTTGAACGCTGTGGTCTTGCCGGCGCCGTTGGGGCCGATCAGCGCGCAGATCTCGCCGCTTCGCACCTGTAGAGAGACGTCCTCCAGAGCGGTGACCCCACCGAACCGCACGGTCAGACCGCGGACGGTCAGCAGCGTCTCGCCCGACGGGCTGCCGGCGGTGCCGGGGGCGGGGTCGGTGTCTGGCGGACGAGTCTTGAGGGTGAAAGAACGTTTGATGCCGCTCATCCCCGTTCCTCCTTGTGATGTTCCAGGGGCGGGATCGCACGCGGGCCGCTAGGACGTGACTGCGTCTACGTCGTCGTTGGTGTTGACGCAGCTTTGCATTCGGGTTCGGGTTAGCACAAGAGGTCACGGCCGTTTATCTGTCGAGCCCGCGAGCAACGTCACCACTGACGTTGACGGAAACCCGGGGGATGGGATTCACTACGTCAACACAGACGCTGACGGCCTGAAGCTGCGCCGCCAGGCTGTCCCTCCTAGATCACCCATTGTGATACACCCGCTGATTCAGCTGGTGGGCGGGGGGCGCCGAGGCACGAACAGCGGAAGGGGACTGTATGAACCTGGAGCGCGATCTCGCGCTGGAGATGTTGCGACGGATGCTGCGTATCCGTCTGTTCGAAGAGGCCACGATCGAGCTCTTCCACGCCGGCGAGCTGCCGGCGATGGTGCACCTGAGCATCGGTCAGGAGGCCGCCATCGCGGGCGCCTGTCTGGCGACGACCGCGGACGACTACATGACCGGCAACCACCGCTCGCACGGCCACCCCATCGCGAAGGGTGCCCGCCTCGACCGGCTCATGGCGGAACTGCTCGGCAAGGCCGGCGGCGTCTGCAAGGGCAAGGGGGGCAGCATGCACCTGGCCGACTTCTCCGTCGGCAGCCTCGGCGAGTCCGGCATCGTCGGGTCCGCCATACCCGTCGCCGTCGGCGCCGGTCTCGCCGCCGACGTGCTGGGCAACGGCCTCGTCGCGCTGTGCTTCTTCGGCGACGGGGCCGCCAACGAGGGCGTCCTGCACGAGTCGATGAACCTCGCGGCCGTGTGGAAGCTGCCGGTCGTCTTCTTCTGCGAGAACAACGGATGGGCCGTCAGCGTGCGCGCCGGGGAGCTCACCTCCGTCGAGGACATCTCGGTGCGCGCCACCGGCTACGGCATGCCCGGCGTCACCGTCGACGGGCAGGACCCGGTCGCGACCTACGAGGCGGTCTCCGCGGCCGTCGCCCGCGCCCGGCGCGGCGAGGGCCCCAGCCTGGTCGAGGCCAAGACCTACCGCTTCCATGAACACGCCTACGGCCTGCGGGTCAAGAACAGCTACCGGGACCAGTCCGAGGTGGACGTGTGGCGGCAGGAGCGCGACCCGATCGACCTGTTCCGCCGGCGTCTCCTCGACGAAGGGCTGGCCGACGAGGCCGCCGTCGAGGCGCTCGACTCCGAGGTGCGGGCCGAGGTCGCCGCGGCCGTCGAGTTCGCGCGTGACAGCCCGTATCCCGAGCCCGAGGAGGCGTACCGGGATCTCTACTACGTCGAAGGGGCGTCCACATGAGCACCGCGCCCGCGGCCGCCAGGCGTGCCGCGCAACTGGGCTTCCTCCAGGCCATCCAGCAGGCGCAGCACGAGGAGATGACCCGCGACGAGCGCGTCATCCTGATGGGGCAGGACCTGCGCGCCAACGTCTTCGGCGCCGCGCAGGGCTTCCTGGAGGACTTCGGCCCCAGCCGCATCCGCGACCTGCCGCTGTCGGAGGCCGCCAGCGTCGGCATGGCCGCCGGCGCCGCCATGGCCGGGCTGCGCCCCATCGTCGACCTGACGGTGGCCAGCTTCATGTTCTGCGCCATGGACCAGTTCGTGAGCCAGGTCGCCAAGAACCGGTACATGTTCGGCGGCCAGGCGAGGATGCCCGTGGTGTTCCGCCAGGCGCTGTACTACCACGGCGGCACCGCCGCGCACCACGCCGACCGCCCGTACCCGATGTTCATGAACGTCCCCGGGCTGAAGATCATGGTGCCGAGCAACGGCCCCGACCTCAAGGGCCTGCTCAAGACGGCGATCCGCGACGACAACCCGGTGCTCTGCTTCGAGGACGCCACCCTGTGGGGCCGCCGCGGCCGTGGCGCGGCACCGGAGGACGACGACCACCTGATCCCGTTCGGCGTGGCGTCGGTGCCGCGCGAAGGCACCGACGTCACCGTCATCGGCATCGGCGGGGGCGTCAGGCACGCCCTGGACGCGGCCGAGGACCTGGCCGGCGAGGGCGTCTCCGTCGAGGTGGTCGATCCGCGCACGCTGGTGCCGATGGACTGGCCCGCCATCCTCGCCTCGGTCGCCAAGACCGGCCGCTGCGTGATCGTCGACCCCGCCAACCGCACCTGCAGCGCCGCCAGCGAGATCGCCGCGCACCTCGTCGAGGAGGGCTTCGGCAGCCTGCGCGCACCCGTGCTGCGGGTCACCAGCGACGACATGCACGTGCCGTTCAGCCCGGTGCTGGAGAAGCAGATCTACCCGTCCAAGGAGAAGGTCGTCGCGGCCGTGCGCCGCGTGCTCGGAGTGGAGAAGTGAGCGTGGAAACCGAGGTACGCCTCCCGCAGTTGAGCATGGGCATGTCCGAAGCGGAGATCCTGGAGTGGTACTTCGAGGACGGCGCGCGGGTCGAAGAGGGCCAGGACCTGGTCGAGATCGAGGCCGAGAAGGCACGCGAGGTCCTGCCCGCCCCGACCGGCGGCACCCTGCGGATCAAGGTCGAGCCGGGGGACGTCGTCGACGTGCGCAGCGTCCTGGCCGTCATCGTCGGCGACGCGCCGTGAGCGCTGTGACGACCGACCCGCGCGGCCCCAGCACGGTACGGCGCGCCAGCGGCATCCGCCGCCGCACCGCCGAGCACATGGTGCGCTCGCTGGCCACCAGCCCGCACGCGGCGATGGCCGTCGAGGTCCGCTTCGACGCGGTGGAGGCCGCGCGGCGGGCGTCGGCGGCCCGGCCCGCCGTGCCCGCCTACACGGCCTGGGCCGTCACCCGCGCCCTGGCCGACTTCCCCCTGGTCAACTCCAGCTGGGAAGACGGCTCGATCCGGGTCTTCGAGCACGTCAACCTCGGCGTCGCCGTCGACATGAGCCACGAGGGCCTGGTCGTGCCGGTGATCCGCGGAGCCCACGAGCTCGACGTCGAGGGGCTGCACGAGCGCATCACCGAAGTCACCGGCAGGGCTCGCTCGCGCGCGCTCGGCGTCGCCGACATGGCGGGCGGCACGTTCACCCTGTCGAGCCTCGGCCGCTCCGGCACGCTGTTCACCATCCCGGTGATCAATCAGCCGCAGGCGGCGATCCTGTCCATGGACACCATCGCGCGACGGCCGGTCGTGGCCGACGGCTCTCGGGTCGAGGCGGGCCTGGTCGCCGTGCTGACGATGTCGTTCGACCACCGGGTCTTCGACGGGGCGTACGCCGCCGCCTTCCTGGCCCGGGTGCGCGAACGCCTGGAGAACGCCGACGGGAAGGTGGCCGGTGGTGGCTGACGAGCGGCGCGGCGGACCGTTGGCAGGGCTGCGGGTCGTCGAGACCGGTTCACTCATCGCCGGTCCCTTCTGCGGGCAGCTGCTCGGCGACTTCGGCGCGGAAGTGATCAAGGTCGAGGATCCGCGCGGCGGCGACCCGATGCGGCAGTGGGGCAGTCATCGGCCGCAGGGGCTCTCCCTGACCTGGCCGATCATCGCCCGCAACAAGAAGTCGATCACCTGCGACCTCCGGCAGGCCGAGGGCCAGGAGCTCCTGCGTCAGTTGCTGGCCGGCGCGGACGTGCTCATCGAGAACTTCCGGCCCGGCACACTCGAACGGTGGGGACTCGGGCCGGCCGCCCTGGCCGAGCTGAGCCCCGGCCTGGTGGTGACGAGGGTGACCGGCTACGGCCAGGACGGCCCCTACGCCGGGCGGGCGGGCTTCGGGTCGATCGGTGAGGCGATGGGCGGCCTCCGGTACCTCACCGGAGAGCCGGACCGGCAGCCGAGCCGCGCCGGCATCTCGATCGGCGACTCGCTGGCCGGCACCTTCGCCGCGCTCGGCACGGTCATGGCGCTGCTGGCCAGGGAGCGCACCGGGCGGGGCCAGGTGGTCGACTCCGCCATCTACGAGGCCGTGCTGGCGCTCATGGAGTCGATCCTGCCCGAATGGGAGCTGGCCGGGGCGCGGCGCGAGCGGACGGGATCGATCCTCCCCGGCGTCGCGCCCAGCAACGTCTACCCCACGCGGGACGGCTCGGCCGTGTTGATCGCCGCCAACCGCGACACGGTCTTCAACCGGCTGGCCGAGGTGATGGGCTGCCCGGAGTGGCAGGGCGACGAACGGTTCGGCACCCACACCGCGCGCGGGAAGAACCAGGCGGAGCTGGACGAACTGGTGTCCGCCTGGACGCGGGAACAGGATCGCGACGCGTTGCTGGAACGCCTCCACGAAGCGGGGGTGCCGGCCGGTCTGATCTACACCGCACCGGACATGCTGGCCGACCCGCACTTCGAGGCCAGGAACGCCGTCGTCCGGCTCATCCACGACCGGCTCGGATCCTTCCCGATGCAGAACGTCGCCCCCCGGCTGTCGGAGACGCCGGGCCGCGTCCACACCCTGGGCCCGGAGCTGGGACAGCACAACGACGAGGTCTACGGCGGGATCCTCGGCCTGGACGCCGGCACGATGACACGGCTGCGCGCGGACCAGGTCATCTGACGAGGACGGCGCGGCGCCTGCCGGGCAGGCGCCGCGCCGTCCGGGCTCACTTGCGGAAGCGGGCCAGGAACTCCTGGATGCCGGGCTGCGTCGCCGAGTAGGCCTGCGCCCACGACTCGAACTCCAGCGTGGCCTCGAATCCCTCCGTCGCCGCGATCCGCACCGCGCTCTTGATGTGCCGCGCCAGCCGTGGATCCATCCGCGCGTACGTACGGCCCAGCGCGGTCGCGGCGGCCACCGGATCGTCCTCCAGGGACAGGGCCAGACCCGCCTCCACCGCCTCGGCGCCCGTGAGCGTGCCGCCGTCGAGGAGGAGCTTCAGCGCGCGCTGCGAGCCGAGCGCCTGGACCAGGAACCAGGTGCAGCCGCCGCCCGGGTGCAGCCCGATCTGGGAGAAGGTCGCGCCGAACTTGGCGCCGGGGCCGGCGATGCGCAGGTCGCAGGCCATGGCGAGATTCAGCCCGGCCCCGATCGCGGGCCCCTGGACGGCGGCGATGGTGGGGATGGACAGCGAGCGGAGGACCAGGAAGCTCTCGTACACCTTCTGCAGGTCCTCGCGCAGGGTGCCGAGGTCGCGGGTGGTGTCGCCGAAGAGTGCGGGCAGGTCGGCGCCGCCGCAGAACGCCGAGCCCGCCCCGGTGACCACCAGAGCGGTGGCGTCCGGGTCGGAGCGGATCGCGGTCACGGCCCGTACCAGCTCGGCACGCATCGTGTCGTCAATGATGTTCCGTTTGTCCGGGTGGTTGAGCGTCAGGACGCGCAGCCCGCCGTCCGGCTCCACGATGACCTTGTCCATCAGGTGCTCCTTACTCGGTGATCCATTGCCACAGCCGGTCCGGTCCGCGTTCGGCGAACGTCCGGCCGAGTCGCCCGGCCCACCAGCGGGCGGTGCCGAACTCGTCGCGCCACGACCAGAGCCGCCGGGTGGCGAGGTGCAGGGGGTGCTCGCGGGTGATGCCCATGGCCGCGTGCAGCTGGTGGGCGATGCGCGCGCCTTCGGTCGCCGCGCGTCCGGTGATGACGCGTGCGGCGGCGACCCTGGTCCAGGCGTCGGGGTGGCCCTCGGCCAGCGCCTGGGTGGCGCGGCGCACGGCGACGCGGGCGGATTCGAGCTCCGAGGCCATGCGAGCGACGAGCTGCGCCACGGCCTGGAACTTGACGAGCGGCCTGCCGAACTGTTCGCGGACCGTCACGTGCGTGACCGTCTGGTCGAGGGCGGCGGCCAGGGCTCCGGTCAGGGCGGCGGCTCTGAGCAGCGCGGCCTCGGCGAGGACGTCCCCCGGCCCGTCGAGCGGGGTGGCCGATGTCCCGTCCAGGCGCAGGGTGTCGCGGGGCTCGCCCGCGAGATTGGCGCCCGGGGTCCAGTGAAGCCCCGCCGCGCCGGTGCGCACCTCGGCGAGCGCCTCCTGGCCGGAGTCGAGGGTGGCGAGCACCACCACGTGTCCGGCGTGCCTGCCCCAGGGCACCTTCGAGACCGTCCCGTGCAACCGGCCGTCGGCGGTGAGCCGGACGTTCTCCCCGCGCTGGGGCACGGCCACGGTGGCGACCTCGCCGGCGACGTCCCGGCCAGCCTCGGCCAGCGCGCGCCGCGCCAGGATGGTCTCGGCGACCGGGACGGACACCTGGTGGCGGCCGAGACCTTCGACGATCGTCACCACGTCGTGCGGGTCGCCGCCCTCGCCGCCGCGCGTCTCCGCGACGCCGACGCCCGTCCAGCCGAGGTCCCGCACCGTGTGCCAGATCTCGGGCAGGTCGTCGCCGGGCTCGCCGCCGTGGCCGGCGAGGACCTGGTCGGCCACCTCGCCGAGCCCGGCGTCGTCCGCGGGCCGGCTCCCCCGGGCGCTGACGGCGCCGCGGGAGATGACCGTACGCAGGACCTCGGTCGTGCCGCCGCGGATGGTGAATCCCGGCGCGGCCAGGATGCCCTGGGCCAGCAGGCCTTCGGCGCCCGGGGCGCCCGGATCCACCGGGGTGTCCAGCAGGGTCCGGGCCAGCTCGTTGACCTCCCGCTCCAGCGTGGTGCCGAGGTCCTTCAGCATGGCCGCCTCGTGGACCGGCGCCCGGCCCGCGTCCATCTCGGCGGCCACGTCGAACGCCATCGCGCGCAGCGTCGCCAGCCTGGCCAGCACCTCGCCGGTCCGTTCCGCCTCGCCGTCGCCGAGCTCGCCGGCGGCCCCGAGCGCCGCGGCCAGCAGCGGATAGGTGCTCAGCACCCGCTCGACGCCGCCGCGTTCCAGCGCGAGCTGCTCGGTGACCTGCGTCCATCCGCCGCCTACCGCGCCGAGCACGTGGTCGTCGGGGACGAGGACGGAGTCGAAGGTGACCTCGTTGAAGTGGTGCTCGCCGGCCAGGTCGTGGATCGGCCGCACGTCGACGCCGGGGGCGGCCATGTCCACGATGAACTCGGTGAGCCCTTCGTGCTTCTTCTCCCCCTTGCCGGTACGGGCGAGCACGTAGGCGTGTGTCGACCGGTGCGCGTGGCTGGTCCAGATCTTCCTGCCGGTGACGAGCCAGCCGCCCTCCGCCCGGGTGGCCGTGGTGCGCACCGAGGCCAGGTCCGAGCCCGAGTCCGGTTCGCTCATGCCGAGACAGAAGGTGACCTCGCCGGAGGCGATCGCGGGCAGGAACTCCGCCTTGGCCGCGTCGCTGCCGTGCCGCACGATGGACGGCCCGATCTGGCGGTCCGCGATCCAGTGGGCGGCGACCGGCGCGCCGGCCCTCAGGAGTTCCTCGGTCACGACGAGCCGGGTGAGCGCCGATCCGCCACCGCCGCCGTACTCGACCGGCCAGGAGATCCCGATCAGGCCGCGTTCGGCCATGGCCTTGGTGAAGTCCAGGTCGTAGCTGCGCAGCCAGGCGTCGCAGACCGGCGAGAACTTGCCGGCCCGGAGCCATTCGCCGACGAGCTCCCTGGTGATGTGCCGTACTTCGTCGAGTTTTGTGGTGTCCATACTGATTCCTCTACGTTTCTGCGAGCGCTCGTCTGGCCACCTGGTAGCCGCGTTCCGCCGCCGCGCGCAGCACCAGCCGCGCGGCGGCGTTCTCGGCCGCCGAGGCTGCCGGCCTGGGCATGACGGGCGCGTCGGTCCGTACGCCCAGCGCCGCGAGATGGCGGACGAAGGCGTCGGCTCCCGGGACCTCGGCCAGTTCCTCCAGGACGGGTGTGTCACCGAGTCGCGCCACGCCCCACCGGGTGTGCAGCCGGACGAGCGCGCCGGGCCCCGGCGCGGCGGTCACGTGCTCCACCTGCCGCTGGACGCGCCGCAGGTCGTCGCCGCCGGACAGCCAGACGAGCTCGCGGGCCCGTGCCGCGATGTCGGGCGCCCCGCCCCCGCCGGGCAGGCGGACCCGCGGGGTGTCACCCGGCCCGATCAGGGAGGAGTTCACCCGGCCGCGCACGTCGACGTTGCCCGCGTCGAGGACGACCCGGTCGAAGCGCCGGGCCATCGCCAGCAGGACGTCGGCCGTGGTGCCGGTGAAGCCGAGCGCGTCCGCGTACGCCGGGTAGTCCGTGGTGCTCGTGGGCACCGACGCGGCGGCGCCGTGCACGCCGGCGCCCGCCTCGAAGACCTGGGTGAACGGTTCACCCTCCAGCTCGTACGCGAGCTGACCGGCGAGCACCGGCCAGTGGAAGCCGGTGAACACCCACCCGCCGCGCCGGAACTCGCGGGCGGCGCGGATCAGGAAACCGATCACGCCGGGGTCGTCAGGCATCGCGTCCTCCTGTCACATGCTCCGCCAACCACGCCGCGAACCCCTCCGGAGTCGAGGTGCCGGCGACGTAGCGCTCGTAGGCGGCGACGTCGCGCTCATAACGGCCGATCGTGCCGTCGGGGGCGACCGCGCCGGGGTGGTGCACGACGGCGGTGGTCAGCACCCCGGGGATGACGATGCCCGCCCGGCGGGCCGCCCCCGTGCCGACGACCTCCTCGGCGACCAGGACGAGGGCGCGGGCCGCCTGCGCGGCGACCAGCGCCTCTCCGAGCGGGCCGCGGATGACGCCGTTGCCGTCGGCGTCGGCCTGGTCGACGTGGACGAACGCGACGTCCGGAGTGATCGCCGCGACGATGTCGGCGGCGCCGAAGGCGGTGTCCACCCGGGACATCCGGCCGTTGGGCCAGTCCTCGTCCGTGTAGCCGGTGCCGGGGAGACCGGGCACCGGCATGAACGGCACGCCCCAGGCGCCCGCCGTCAGCGCCGCGGTCATCAGCCCGAGGCTCAGCTCGTACAGCGTCACCGCCCTGTCGCCGCTCTCGGCGGCGCGCCGGAAGTTCCACGTGGGGCCGGGACCGACAGGACTCCAGCAGTGACCGAAGGTGGCCGAGGCCAGCGCGCCCGCCCCCAGCAACTGGTCCAGCAGGATCCCGCCGGAGCCGATGACCACGTGCAGGCCGGTGCGGCCCTGCCGGATGATCTCGTGGCCGACGGCGAAGAGCTGGGCGCCGAAATTGCCCAGGTACACGGTGCGGCCCGGCTGAACGTGGGCGGTCACGGCCTCGGGCAGCCCGATCAGCTTGTCACCGGTCATGCGTACGCCTCCGGAAGCATGTGCAGCCCTGGGCCGAGGTGCGCGCCGCCGTCGATCTGGATCAGCTGGCCCGTCATCATCGCACCCGCCGGTCCCGCCAGGAAGGCGACGAGCTCCGCCACCTCCTCGGGGGCGGTGGCGCGCCGCATCGGCGTGCCCCTGGCGACCAGGTTGTCGTGCACGTGACGGCCGGCCTCGTCGCTCAGCGCGCTGGTCAGCACGGTGCCGGGACCGACGCAGTTGAGCCGGACGCCGTCCTTGGCCCATTCCAGCGCGAGTGTCCTGGTCAGCCCGAGGATGCCGGAGCGCGCGGCCACGGAGTGCGCCATGCCCATGCCGCCCCGCTCCACGCCGGACAGGGAGATGTTGACGACGCTGCCGCCCGCCTCGGCCAGGAAGGGGTACGCGGCCATGGTCACGGTGAAGGCGGCCGTGAGATTGAGGTCGATCACCGCCCGCCAGCCGCCTGCGGAGATGCCGGTGGCCGGGGCGAAGAACTGGCCGCCGGCGTTGTTCACCAGCAGGCCGAGGCCGTGGCGGGCGCCGGTCCTGCCGACGGCGGCGACCACCGCCTCGGTGTCGCGGACGTCGCACACCTCGTAGTCGTAGCGTTCCCGGTCGGCGGCGAGCGACCCGGTCTCGGCCAGCGTCTCCGCGCGCCGGCCGAGACCCGTGACCCGGGCGCCGAGCTCGACGAGGCGCAGCGTGATCGCCCGCCCGATGCCGCTGCCGGCCCCGGTGACCAGTGCGGACAGGCCGGCGCACGCCGTGTCGGCGAGCACGGAGGTCCGGGCCGTCATGCCCGCCTCGTCTCCGCGCTGACCTGGCGGCGCATGAGCTGGGTGGGCCGGTAACGGGAGTCGCCGATCTCGGCGAGCAGCGAGCGCAGCCTGGACGCCACGGTGACCGGCCCGGCCCGGCGGACGTACGCGAACGGGCCCTCGGGGTGGTTCATCGCCAGGCGCAGCGCGAGATCGACGTCCTCGGGCCGGGCGGTGCCCTCCTCCACGACGGCGTACGCCTCGTTGGCCAGGCAGTCGGCCAGCCTGTCGGCGACCAGGCCGGGCAGCGCGAGCACCCGGACACCGGCCGCTCCCAGCAGGTCCAGCAGCGCGTACGTGTCGTCCGGGACCGCGACGCCGGCCTCCGGGTCCTCCACCACCTCGGCGAAGACCTCCTCCCGCCACGCGTGCAGCCGCACCCAGCCCGTGTCCGCGGGCAGCAGGTCGCGCCAGGCCGCGTCGGAGCCGTCCACCACCACCCGCGCGCGGCGGCCGAGCTCGCGGACCTGTTCCACGTCCTCGGGCGTGGGGGCGCGGTGGCAGCTGAAGACCACGAGCGGGGCGTCGCCTGCGAGATGCCGGGCGACGGCGGGATGCCCGCGCAGCGCGGCGGCGTGCGGGCCGGTCACGTTCAGGCTGACGCCCTCCGGCGCGGGCCCGGCCGCCCTGGTGACCCGGCCGCGCCCGTCGCGTGGCGGCTCCACCGCGTAGTCGTAGAAGCCCCGGCCGGCGGCCCGGCCTGTCATCCCGTTGCGCACCAGCCCGCGGACCAGGGGGATGGGGCGGTATCGGGGGTCGCCGAACTCCCGATGCGCCGTCTCCGATGACGCCAGGTGGGTGTGCAGCCCGGTGAAGTCGAGCAGTTCCAGCGGGCCCATGCGGTGGCCGAGCGCGCCGCGCGCCACGGCGTCGACCACGGCCGGTTCCAGCCCCTGCATGACCAGGAGCTGCGCTTCGTAGTACAGCGGCCGGCATACCCGGTTGACCACGAAGTTCGGCGAGTCCGCGCAGGTGACGGGCGTCTTGCCGAGCTCACGGACGATGCCGAGGGCGTTCTCGTGGACCTCGTCGGCGGTGGCCGCCGCCTTGATCACCTCGACCAGCCGCATCTTCGTCGGCGGGTTGAAGAAGTGCAGCCCGATGACCCTCGACGGGTCGCCGAAGGCCTTGCCCATCTCGCCGACGCTCAGCGAGGAGGTGTTGGAGGCGACGACGAGGTCGTCCCGTCCGTGTGCGCGCACCTCGGCCAGCAGCGCGGCCTTGGCCTCCATGTTCTCGACGACGGCCTCGACGAACAGGGTCGCCTCGCGCAGGGCGGATCGCAGGGTGCCCGCTTCGACGGTGGCCTTCTCGCCGTCGGCCTCGGCCTCCCGCCGGATCAGCGCCAGCCCCGCCTCGGTCGCCTCCGGCGACACGTCGCAGACGACGACCCGGGCTCCGGCCCGGTCGAACACCCGGGCGATGCCGCGCCCCATCGGCCCGAGTCCCGCGACGGCGACGGTCATGCCCGCCACCCGGGTCATGCCGCCACCCGCTCGATGACGGCGGCGATGCCCTGCCCGCCGCCGACGCACAGACTCGCGACGCCGAAGCGGGCGTCGCGCCGCTCCAGCTCGTGCAGGAGGCTGACCACGACGCGCAGGCCGCTCTGGCCCGTCGGGTGTCCCAGCGCGATGCCGCCGCCGTTCACGTTGACCCGGTCCTCGTCGAGGTCCAGGGCGCGCACGTTCTGCACGATCTGCGCGGCGAACGCCTCGTTGATCTCGAACAGGTCGATGTCGCCCACGGACAGGCCGGCCTTCTTCAGGGCCGCGGGGATCGCCGCGGTGGGGCCGATGCCCATCATGGTGGGATCGACGCCGACGGCGGCCACGGACACCAGCCGGGCACGCGGGGTGAGACCTCGCTCGGCGGCGGCCCGGCCACCGGCCAGCACGACCGCGGCGGCGCCGTCGGCCATCTGGCTGGCGTTGCCCGCCGTGACCGTGCCGCCGTCCTCGAAGGCGGGGCGCAGTGTCGAGAGCTTCTCCGCGGTCGATCCCTGGCGGAACGTCTCGTCCCTGGAGAGCGCCCCGTCCTCGTGCGCCACCTCGACGATCTGGCCGTCCAGGATGCCCTCCTCCCAGGCGGCGGCCAGGCGCTGGTGGCTGCGGGCCGACCAGGCGTCCTGGTCGGCCCGGCTGACGCCGTACTCGCGCGCCACCTTCTCGGCCGTCTGTCCCATGTTCATGCCGCAGATCGGGTCGGTGCCGCCGTCCCGCCAGCCGTCCGCCAGCAGGATGTCCCCGCGCCGCATCCCGCCCCAGCGCAGGGTGTACGGAGCGATGTACGGCATGGTCGACATGCTTTCCGCCGCCACGGCCAGGGTGAGCTCGCTCTCCCCCAGGAGGATGGGGTGCGCCGCGAGCTGGAGCGCCTTGAGGCCGGAGGCGCACGCCATGTTGACGGTCTGCGCGGGAACGGGCTCCGGCAGGCCCGCCTTGAAGGCGACCTGGCGTCCCGGGTTGGGGCCGTTGCCGGCCTGCCGGCAGTTGGACAGCACCATCTCGCCGATGTCGGCGGGCGACACCCCGGCGCGGTCGAGCGCCGCCCGCCCGGCCAGTCCGCCGAGCTCGACGAGCCGGACGTCCTTGAGGGATCCCCCGTACCTCCCGTGCGGTGTCCGTACGGCGCTCACGATGTAGACGTCGTCAGCCACGTTCACTCCTCGCTGTTCAGATCTCGCGGACCAGGCGCTTGGCCTTGTGGGTGCTGCGGGCGAGCGAGCCGGACGGGACCGGCTCGACCACCGCGCGGACGGTGAGTTCGGCGCGGATGGCGTGGGCGAGCCGGTCCACGGCGGACTCGGCGGCGCCGTCCTCGGTCTCCAGCCGCACCTTGACGCCGGTCAGGTAGCCGGTGGCCCGGTCGACGACGTCCTCGTCGATCACGATGAGGTACTCGCCGGTGGCGCCCGGGGTGCTGCGCACCAGGCTCTCCACCGAGCTCGGGAAGAAGTTGACGCCCCGTACCACCAGCATGTCGTCGGCGCGGCCCAGCACTCCCCCGCGCAGGCGGCCGTGGGTGCGGCCGCACGCGCACGGGTCCGGGTCGCGCACCACCACGTCGCCCGTCCACCAGCGCACGAACGGAGACGCCTGCTTGTCGAGGTGGGTGAGGACGAGCACGCCCGGGCTGCCGTCCGGGACCGGGGCGCCGGTCCCGGCGTCCACGACCTCGGCGTACACGAAGTCCTCGGCGAAGTGGCCGCCCGCCTGCCGCTCGCACTCCCAGGCGATGGGCTGGAACTCGAGTGAGCCGTAGCCGTCGAACACCTTGGCGTCCCAGCGTTCCTCGATGAGGGCGCGGGTCTCGGGGATGCCGCCGCCCGGCTCGCCGCCGACCTGGATCCGGCGTACCCGGTTGCCCGTCACGGGGCGGCCGAGCCGTTCGGCGGTCTCGGCCAGGTGCAGCATGAACGACGGCGTGCCGCTGACGGCGGTGGTGCCGTATCTGGCCATGACGTCGATCTGGCGCTCGGTGTCGCCCGACCCGCCTGGGATTACCGTACAGCCGATCTTGGTGTAGGCGGCGGTGACGCCGAGCCCGCCGACGAACCAGGCGAAACCGAACAGCGCCTGGTACACGTCGGTGCGGCGCACGCCCTGGCTGTACGCGAACCTGGCGTACAGGTCGGCCCAGCGGTCGAGGTCCTGCCGGGTCCAGCAGACCGGCGCCGGAGAGGAGGTGGTGCCCGAGGAGAAGTGCACCCGGGCCACGTCCTCCGGGTGCACGGCCAGCATCGAGCCCCACGGCCCCCGCTCGGCCAGGTCCGCCACGTAGTCCGCCTTGCGCACGACGGGCAGGGAGCGCAGGTCGTCGAGCGAGCGCAGGTCACCCGGCTCGAAGCCGATCCCGGCCCAGGCCGCCTTGTAGTAGGCGCTGTTCGCCCCGACGTAGGCGAGTTGCCGCCGCAGTGCGGCGAGCTGGAACTCCGCGATGCGGTCCCTGGGCCAGGTCTCCACCTCGCTCCAGTATTCGGCCGAGCTCGGGCTGTCCATCTTCAGCTTCCTTTCAAACCGTTCACGATGAATCGGGCGAAGGTGTCGGCGACTTTCTCCACGTCGAGCGGCGTGCGGTCGGGGGCGTACCAGATGGGGATCCAGTTCAGGGCGCCGAGCGCCGACTTGACGACCAGGCCGCTGTCGGTGGCGGCGAAGTCGCCCAGCCGGACGCCCTCCTCGACCACGTCGATGAAGATCTGCTCGTACCGGCGGCGCAGCGCGAACACGTCGGCGAGCACGTCCTGGTGGATCGCGATCTCGGCGACCGAGCGCATCTCGATCGCCTGTACGGAGACGCGCTGCGCGTGGTTGCGCAGCATCATCATGGACGCGTGCAGGTGCGCCATCTGATACATGCGCTCGCCGGGTCCGGCGTCCTGGCGGGCGCTGATCGGTTCCACCGCGGCGATGAGATCGCGCATCCCGGTGACCACCACGTCGAGGAAGATCTCCGCCTTGCCCCGGTAGTAGTGGTACACGCGGCCCTTGGTGGCGCCGAGCTCGTCGGCGATCGCGTCGATGCTGGTCGCGAAGTAGCCCTTGCGGGCGAAGGCCCGCGCCGCCGCGTCCAGGATCGCCTTGCGGCCGTCCTCGCCGGGGCCCGGCCGGCCCAGTGCGGGCCGGCCGATCTCACTGCTGCTCAACGGGTGTACCGCCCTTACGTCCGAGGTACCAGGGCCAGTGGACGTATCGGTGAGCCGGTGCCGCCGAGGATGGGAAGCGGCGCGGCGATGAAGAAGAACTCCCAGGCCTCGCGCTCGCTGAGAGGTGCGAGGTTCATCGCCTCCATGATCGGCACACCGTGGTCCACCAGCAGATGACAGTGGACCGGCAACGTCGCCGCCGGCATCTTCTCGTAGGCGACGGTGTCGGTTCCGGAGGCGATGATCCCATGGCTGGTCAGCCATTCCGCCCCGGTGAGCGTGACCCCTGGGGCTCCGGTCGACGTGCCGAGGAAGGTGGCGTTGTCGTCCCAGTGCCGGTCCCAGCCCGTCCTGATCAGGACGACCGAGCCGGGCGCCGGCAGCGGGCGGGTCCTGAACCAGGCGTCGAGCAGGTCGGCGTCCACCCCGTCATCGGGGGTGAGGTCCCGCCCCAGCGCGACGGTGGCGTCCACGAGGTGGCCCGGCGCCAGGACCGGGGGCATCTCGTGGACGGAGTGCACGGCGACGCCCTCGGCGTACGACTGGTTCTCGGTCACGTCGAGGCCGCCGTAGATCCTGCCGAACCTGGAGACGTGCGCGAAGCCGTCCATGTGCGTGCCCACGTGACCGCCCGTGGTGATCATCTCGGCGGCGGCGGAGACGCCGTCGGGATACATCACCTCTCCATGCCGCTTGGTGAGGGTGAAGGAGTAGGGCGGATGGTTGGGGTGGTGCGGGATGCCGGTGTGGAGCCGATGGGCCAGGTCGTACACGATCGACGGGCCCGGTTCCGGCCATGGGACGTCGAGCGTCCAGTGGTCGGTGAATGTCACCGGCTCGCCTCCTCGGCCTCGGCCTTGATGAACCGCCCGAGCACGAGCCGCTGGATCTCCGAGGTGCCTTCGTAGATCTCCAGGATGCGCTGGTCCCGGTACAGCCGCTCGGCGGGGCACGGCCTGCAGTAGCCGGCGCCGCCGTAGATCTGCACCGCCAGGTCGACGCTGCGGTGCGCCGCCTCGCTCGCGTAGAGCTTGGCCATCGCGCCGAGCACGCTGACGTTCTCTCCTCTGTCGTACGCGCGCGCGGCCTCGACGGTGATCATGCGTGCCGCGGTGAGCTCGGTGGCGACGTCGGCGAGCGGGAAGGAGATGCCCTGGTTGTCGATGATGGGCTTGCCGAAGGTCTGCCTGCGGCAGGCCTCCCTGCTGCCGGCGTCGTATCCGGCCAGGCCGACGCCGACCGACTGGGCGGCCACGGAGATCCGTCCCGCGTCCAGCGTCCGCATGGCGAGACGCATCCCGCGGTTCGGCTCGCCGAGGACGGCGTCGTCGCCGACGACCGTGTCCAGCTTGAGGTTGCTGGTCAGGGTGCCGCGGATGCCCATCTTGTCCTCGTAGCGGTCGATCACCACGCCGTCGGCGTCCTTGTCGACCAGGAAGGCGGTGATCCCGCGCGTGCCCGCTTCCGGGTCCGTCAGCGCGAACACGATGTAGGACTGGGAGGCCCCGCCGTTCCCGATGAAGATCTTCTCTCCGCGCAGGCGCCAGTGGTCGCCCTCGCGGACCGCGGTCGTCCTGATGCCCGCGGCGTCGCTCCCCGCGCCCTCCTCACTGAGCGCGAAACTGACCGCCTTGCCCGCCGCCAGGCCGCCGAGGTGTTCGGCCTTCTGCCGGTCGGTGCCGGCGAGCAGGAGCGGCGTGCCTCCCAGGGCGTATGCCGCCAGGATCGACCCGGTGGAGGTGCAACCACGCGAGACCGTCTCGATGACGGCACAGGTGGTCTCCAGGTCGGCGCCCTGCCCGCCGTACTCCCGGGGCACGAACAGGCCCGCGAGACCGGACTCGACCAGTCTCTCCACGCTCTCCCACGGATAGCGCTGGTCGCGGTCGAGCTCTTCGGCCAGGGGGGCGAAGTGGTCCTCGGTGAGCCGGGCGGCGAGATCGACCCATCTCCGCCGTTCCCCGTCGAGCTCCGGTTGCCAGATGACCGCCACGGACACTCCTAACATACTACTGAGTAGGTTGGTTCGAGGATAGACCTGTGCCCGCCGGGCGGGAGGTTCCGTCCGGCGGGCAGGGGGGCTAGGCCAGCGCGTCGAGCCCGGCCTGGGCGACCGTCATGTCCTGGCTGTAGTGGCCGCCGCTGACGCCGATGGCGCCGATGACCTGGCCGTCGGCCGTGATCGGGAAGCCGCCGCCGAAGACGACGAGACGGTCGATGCCGGCGGGGGCGCCGATCGCCAGCGGACCGTCGTCCTTGATGAAGTCGTACCAGCCGTCCGTCGGCATCCCGAAGCCCGCGGCCGTGTACGCCTTGTCCTTCGCCACCTGGACGGAGAGCAGGGCGGCGCCGTCCATGCGGGCGAAGGCCTTGAGCACGCCGCTCTCGTCCACCACCGCCACCACCATGGCGAGACCCTGCTCACGGGCCTTCTCCACGGCGGCCGCGACTGCTCGCTGCGCGTCCTCGTAACTGATCGACGGCTTGTTGATGGGCTGCATTGTCGGTCTCCCTTTATCGTTGGTCGTCAGATGACGCCGTCTGCGCGCAGGCCGGCCAGCTCTTCTGGGTCAATTCCGGCGAACCGGGACAGCACCGCCTCATTGTGCTCGCCCATTTCGGGGCCGAGCGAGCGGATCCCGCCGGGGGTGGCGGAAAGCCGGGGGAAGACGTTCTGCATGGGGAACTCGCCGAATTCCGGGTGCGGGAGGCGGACGATGGCCTCGCGCGCGGCGAAGTGCTCGTCGGCGAACATGTCGCGGGCCGTGTAGATGCGGCCCGCCGGCACCCCGTGCTCGTGCAGGTGGTCGAGCAGCGCGTCGGCCGGCATGGTCGAGCACCAGTCCGCGATGATCTCGTCGAGCCGCTCCTGGTTCAGGCCCCGGCCGCCGTGCGTGGCGAAGTCCGGATCGACGGCGAGCTCGGGACGGCCCATGGCCTGGGCGAGCCTGCCGAAGACGGTGTCCTGGTTGGCGGCGATCAGGACCATGTCGTCGTCCTTGGTGCGGTACGCGTTGCTCGGCGCGACGTTGGGCAGGATCGACCCGGTCCGCTCGCGGGTGTAGCCGCCGATCGCGTACTCGGGCACGGTCGACTCCATCAGGGCCAGGACCGCCTCGTAGATGGCGCTGTCGACGATCTGTCCCCGCCCGGTCGTCTCGGCCACGCGCAGCGCTCCCATGCACCCGAGCGCCGCGAAGGTGCCGGCCAGCGCGTCGCCGAGGCTGATCCCGACCCGGCTGGGCAGGGCCTTCGGATCACCGGTGATGTGGCGGATGCCGCCCATGGCCTCACCGATGGAGCCGTATCCGGCCCGGCCGGCATAGGGACCGTCCTGGCCGTACGCCGACACCCTGACGATCACCAGGCGGGGGTTGATCTCCCAGAGCGTCTCAGGGCTGAGCCCCCACTTCTCCAGGGTTCCCGGGCGGAAGTTCTCGATCAGGACGTCCGCGTCGGCGATCAGCTTACGGAAGACCGCCTGGCCCTTCTCCACCCGCAGGTTGCAGGTCACGGACTGCTTGTTCCTGCCCAGGATGGGAAACCAGAGCGACTTGCCGTGCGGACGCTCGCGCCCCCACTGCCGCATCGGGTCGCCTTTGGCGGGGTCCTCCACCTTGATGACCTCCGCTCCGAGATCACCGAGGAGCTGACCGCAGTACGGACCGGCGACCAGGACACCCGTCTCGATGACGCGTACCCCGGTCAACGGCCCCTGCGAGAACGCTTCCATGTGATTCATGCACCTTTCTCCATGCGGTCCGGCCCTCATCCGGTCGCGGGCTGGGCGATCAGCGGCCGTCGCACGCGTCCGCGGACCAGGTCGAGAGAGACCGCTCCGATGAGGGTGAGCCCGAGCAGCACGTCGGTCAGCGGCAGGGGCAGCCCGCGCAGCCGGAAGATGTTCCTGATCAGCTCCAGCGCGAACAGGCACACCAGGCCGGACAGGGCGCTGCCCCGCCCTCCTCCGGCGAGCCGGTAACCCGAAATGAGCAGGGCGCCGTACACGAGCAGCTCGACGCCCTCCCCGAGGTTGACCGCGGACGCGCCGGTCCGCATGACCTGGAGCGAGCCGGCCAGCGCGGCCACCAGGGCGACGACCACGAACAGCCACATCCGCACGCGGTCGGCCGGGATCCCGGCACGCCGGGCCGCGACGTCGTCGCCGCCGACCGCCCGCAGGTGGTTGCCCCAGCGGGTGTACCTGATGATCCAGCCGACGAGCACGGCCAGGACGACCACGCCGACCAGAACGACGGGGACGGGGCCGATGGCGGTCTTCAGCGCCGCGCTCAGCTCCGGCGTGTAGGCGGCCACCGAGCTGCCGCCGCTGATCACGCTGACCAGGCCGCGGGCCGCCACCAGCATGCCGAGGGTCGCGATCAGGGGCCAGATGTGGAACCGCACCGAGAGCACGCTGTTGAAGAGGCCGACGGCGACCCCCGCCGCCGCGGCGGCGGCGACCCCGGCGAGCGGTGACTCCGAGAGCTGGAGCACCGTGGCGTACACGACGCCCCCCAGCCCGAGCACGGACCCGAGACTCAGGTCCGCGACCCCTCCCGTCATGGCCAGGCAGGCCGCGAGAAGGATGATGGCCGGAGCCATGATCCCGCTCGACACGCTGGCCAGGTTGGCGACCGACAGGAAGCTGGGGGCGAACACGATCCCGCACACGATCACGATCGCGAGGAAGGCGAGACTCGTGGCCATGGGGCTCAGCAACGCGGTCGCCGAAGGTTTCGGGCGGCTGGTCAAGGTTCTCACCTCTTCTTCTCGCGCAATGAGTTGACGGCCAGGGCGACGGCCAGGACGAGGCCTTCGATGACGGGCTGCCAGCTCGACGACACGCCCCAGGTGACGATGGCCGTCGGCAGCGTGCTCAGCAGGAGCAGCGACGCGAACACGCCGCTGAACCGCCCGCGCCCGCCGGTCAGGGCCATGCCGCCGAGCAGCAGGATCGAGATGACCCTGAACTCGGTGCCAGCGGTGAGGCTGGACTGCACGATGTCGCCCTGGGAGGCGAGCACCAGCCCGGCGATGCCCGCGCAGAGCCCGCACAGGACGAACGCGACGCCCTGGACGCGCCGCGGGCTGATGCCACGGGCCCGCGCGGCCTGGGCGTTGCCGCCCACCGCGACGAGATGCCGGCCGGGACGCGTGCTCCTGATCACCAGGCCGACGATCGTGAAGACCACCAGCATCACCCAGAAGACCCTGGGGACGCCGAGCCACGCTCCGGCGGCCTGCTGGCGCAGGAAGGAGTCGCGCGGGATGGCGACGAAGTCCACGAAGATCCGGGTGACCCCGCTGACCAGGAACATCATGCCCAGGGTCGCCACGATCGGATGGATGCCCAGCCACAGCACGAGCCAGGCGTTGGCGGCTCCGATCAGCACCCCGAACAGCACCGCGACCAGCATCGCGGGCGGGAACGACCAGCCCTCGACGAGAAGCTGCGCCACGATCAGCGCGGAGGTGACGGCGGTGACCCCGACGGAGAGGTCGAACTCGGCACCGGACATCATGACGATGCCGACGCCGGTCACCATGATCCCGACAAAGGCCATGTTGAACGCCACGGCCACGACCGTCTGGCCGGACAGGAAGCCGGGGGCCCGCAGGCCGGTCGCCACGACGAGCGCCAGCCAGGTGAGCAGCAGCACCAGCGTGGTGGCGCCACGCCCCCGGGGGGCGAGGGCCGAGACCCTCGCCCCCCGGTTCGTCAGTGCGATGCCTGAAGTCGACATTGGTCCGGCTAACCCTTGAGCCCGTACGTCTCCACGCCCTCGGGGCAGTACTTCTCGGCGGCCGAGGCCGAGCCGGCGTCGCCCGCGTACAGCTCCTCGATCCTCTGGTCCAGGCTGGGAATGCTCTTCACCTGGTCGTTGGGGAACTGGCACGCCGGGTTGAAGTGCGCCTTCGGGTCGGTCGGGGAGTCGACGACCGCGGGAGCCTCACCTGCGACGATCTTGTCGAGGAGCTTGAAGATCTCCTTCGCGTATCCCTCGTACCAGAAGGCGGTCGAACCACCCAGGCCGGGAGTGTCCACCCCGAACAGCATGAGGTCGGCGCCCAGCCCGTAGCCGAACACGTTGCCGGCCCGGCCCAGCTGCTCGGCGGCGTTGATGGTGCCGATCACCATGTTGTCGTTGCCGCCCAGGGCGAGGATGTTCTTGGCGTCCGGCTTGGAGACCAGGATGTCGCGGGCGACGCCCTGGGCGCCGTCCGGCGTGGTCGGTGAGTTGCGCCGCTGGATCACGTCGTCGGGAAGGTCGGGGCACGCCTCCTTGAGGCCCTTGAGAATGCCCTCGGTGCGCAGCAGCGCCACGTCACCGGAGGCTTCGTTCTCCAGCAGGGTCACCAGGTCGGGCTTGCAGTCCCAGTTCTCCTTGGCGTGGTTGCCGCCCGCGAGCCCGCTGAGCCGCCCGGCCTCGACGTTGTTGATGCCGAAGAAGTGCGCGCCGGGGTGGGCGATGTCGATCGCGATGACCGGGATGTTCGCGGCGTTGAACGTGTCCATGAGCTGGGGGGCGACCTTGCCGTCACCCTGGAACTCCACCGCGTGCGTCACGCCCTGGGCGACCATCGTCTCCGCGTTGGAGACGGCGGTGGGCCCGTCCCGGTCGTTGTTGAGGACCACCAGGTCCCAGCTCCGCTTCTCGGCTTCCTTGCGCATGCCGGTGTCGAGCGCCTTCAGCACCGGGCTCTCCGGCTCGGCGAAGTTGGCGAAGCCGATGAACACCTTCTTGTCCGCGGCGGACTCCCCCGCGGCCGGCTCGGCGGTGTCCGTGGAGCCGCCACAGGCCGCGACCGCGGCGGTGAGCGACATGATGGCCACGGCCTTCAGCGGCCAGCGTCGTAGTCTGGACGTTGACATTTCGTACTCCGATCTCGCCCACACCAGGTGGGATTCGACGAGGTTTCCCCGATCTCGGTGCCGCTCAGGACACCTCTGATCCCCCGGTGATGAGTCCGACGATGTCGTTGGCCACGACATCGCGGATGTGCCGTTCGCCCACCGTCCGGCCCTGGCGCATCACGGTCACCCGATCCGCCACCTTGAACACGTGCTCCAGATTGTGGGAGATCATGAGCACGGACACGTCCTGTGTCTTCAGGGCCGTGATGATCTCCAGGACACCCTCCGACTCCTGCACCCCCAGGGCCGCGGTGGGCTCGTCGAGCATGACGATGTTCTTGCCCCAGAGCATCGCGCGCGCCACGGCGAGCGCCTGGCGCTGACCTCCCGACATCGCGGACACGGAGTCCGCGAGCGACGGGATCTTCGCGCCGATCCCGGCCAGCGCCTGACCGGCGTCGTCCGCCATGCGGCGGCGGTCCACGAGCTTGAAGAGCCGGCCGAGCGGCCCGGCCTTGACGGGCTCCCGTCCCAGGAAGACGTTCTCGCTGGCCGACATGGAGTCGACGAGGGCGAGATCCTGGTAGACGGTCTCGATGCCGGCCCTCAGCGCGTCGCCGGGGCCGGCGAAGCGCCTGGGCTCGCCGTTGATCAGGATTTCCCCGGAGTCGGGGACGACCACGCCGGCGATGGACTTCACCAGGGTCGACTTGCCGGCCCCGTTGTCGCCCATCAGGGCCATCACCTCACCACGACGCAGGTGCAGGGACGCTCCCGCCAGCGCCGCCACGGCCCCGAAGTTCTTCCTGAGATCCGTCGCGACGAGCACGGACGTGCTGTCGGGCCTGCCGCCGGACCGGGCATCGTCCTGCAGCGTTGCGGGGGATGCTGCTGTGTCGCCGTTCATAGGGCCTGAGTATCGGCCGAATCGTATGCAATCTGTCAAGGGGCAACCGGAACATTACTCCCTGGAGCAAGATGCTGAAAGGTCTAGTCCACGGCTTCGGACGTCAATCTCTGATCATTGATCCGAGACATCATTCCAGGTCACAGGCGTTGGCCGCCCTTGATGACGGCAACAAGAAGGGTTGTCAGAGTCGGACCCGGCTGTCGGGACGTCTTGACGCCTCCGGAGGGTCGAGCCTAGATTGCACACACTTCACGAGGTGGACCGTTACAGGCGCCACACCCGTAGCCAACGCTGGAGGTTCCATGATCGGCGACATGCTCGTCATCGATGCCGTTGTCCACGGATACGACTTCCGGCCGGAGAACCGGAACCCGAACTGCCCGCAGGCTTCGTACGACGGCATGGTCGACTTCCTCTACCGCGTCGGGCACACGTCCGTGGAGTCGGGCAAGCCCGGCTACCTGATGTCCCGGGACGAGTTCACCGCCGGATGGACGGCCGAGGAGCTCGCCGAGATCGTCTTCGTGGAGAGCGACGTGGACGTCCTGTACTACCACGGCGTCGAGATCGACGGATTCTTCTCCGGCGGCGCCTCGCCCTACGAGCTGGGCAAGGCGCTCAAGCGCGCCTACCCCGGCCGGGTCCAGCTCTACGCCCCCGTGGACCCGCTGCGCGGGCCGGCGGAGCTGGAGCTGATGGAGCAGCGCATCCGCGAGGACGACATCGACGGACTGAAGTTCTATCCGACGAACGGCGTCATCGATCCGGAGATCAGCTCCTCGAAGCTCACCCTGCTCAACGACCGCGAGCTGGTGTTCCCGTACCTGGAGAAGGCGCGCGAACTCGGCATGCGGCGCATCGCGATCCACAAGGCCGTGCCGGCCGGGGCGGGTCCGCGGGTGCTCAACCACGTGGACGACGTGACCACGGCGGCCATCGCGTTCCCCGACATGACCTTCGAGGTCGTGCACAGCGGCTGGGCCTTCCTGGAGGACTGCGCCCTGCAACTGCGCTCGCACGGCAACATCTACGCGACCATCGAGTCGGTCTCCAACATGATCGTGCGCAAGCCCCGGAAGTTCGCCGAGATCATCGGCACCCTCATGGCGCACGGCGGAACCGACCGGATCCTGTTCGCCACCGGGGTCCCGTCGGCGCACCCGCAGCCCATCGTCGAGGCGCTGCGCGACTTCACCATGCCGGAGGACCTGGTCGAGGGCTGGGGCTTCCCCGAACTCACCGACGAGATCAAGGCCAAGCTCCTCGGCGGCAACGCCGCCCGCCTGCACGGCCTGGACCCGGCGGAGGTCAAGCGGAGGATCAGCACGGACGGGATCGCCGAGCGGCGCGCCGCCTACCTCGCCGAAGGCGAGCGCCCGTGGAAGCTGCACCGGGAACGGCTGGCCGCCTGACGCCCGGTTCTCTCAAGGAGGTGGAGATGGAAGCCGAACAGCAGGATCTGGTGGCCCGGGTCCTCGACGCGTGCAACGCGGTCCAGGACCCGTGCAGCCTCGGGGTCGGGCAGCCGATGGGGATCGTCGACATGGGCCTGGTCGAGTCCGTGGAGGTGCGGAACGCGGCCGACGGCCGTGCCGTGGGGGTCGCCCTGAAGCTCATCACGACCGCTCCGATGTGCATGTACAGTCCTTATTTCGAACAGAGTGTCCGCCGCGAGCTGGCCAGCGAGCTGCCCCAGCTGGAGGATGTCGCCATCACCTGGGGCGACAGCACGGAGTGGGACGAGAGCCGTATGACACCGGCCGGCAGAGAAAGGCTGGTGGCCAACCGGAAATCCGTCCTGTTGCCGGTCGAAGTCGTACGGACACGGCACGCCGCCGTCCGATGAGCCGTCCGGTCTTGGCCCCCGTGGCGGTCACCTGTCCCCCGCTTCCACTGTCCGAACGTGAAGGTTGAGGTGCCGGCGTGGCCAAGGCTGAACGTACCTACGAACTCATCCGCGATCTCCTGCTGGGCTCCGCCTACAAGCCCGGGGACAAGCTCACGGAGGCGAGCCTCGCCAGAGCGGTGGGGGCGAGCCGGACCCCGGTCCGCGAAGCGCTGCGCCGGCTGCACACCGAGGGCTTCATCGAGTGGGAGCACAACATAGGAGCCCGGATCCCCGAGTGGAGCCCGGAGGATCTGTGGGACCTGTTCACGGTGCGGGCCCAGCTGGAAGGAGCCGTCGCCCAGCGGGCCGCGCACCGCATCACCGCCGAGGAGCTCGAACAGCTCCGGGAGCTCAGCCGGCGCATGGAGGCGATGGCGGAGCAGGCCGAGCCCGGACACCTCGACCAGATCGCCGAGCTGAACGGCCGGTTCCATCAGATCGTCATGAACGCCAGCCGCAACCAGCGGTTGAGCAGCCTGCTCTCGGCCCTGGTGCAGGTCCCCCTCGTCTATCGGACCTTCCGGCAGTACGACAGGGACGCGCTGTCGCGCAGCATGGCCCACCATCGGGAAGTCCTGGTGGCCTTCGCCAACCGCGACGGGGAATGGGCCCAATCCATTATGCAGTCGCATATCTACAGCGCCCGTTCGACATTGACGAACATGGGCCGCGCGAAGAATCCCGACACGGAAAGCGATTGAACTCTTGGGGAATACCCATTCTGTCGACATCGTCGAGGTCGGCCCGAGGGACGGCCTGCAGAACGAGCCGGAATTGCTCGACACGAGCACGAAGGTCGAATACATCGACCGCCTGATCCGCGCCGGCGCGCGCCGGATCGAGGCGGTGAGTTTCGTCCATCCGAAGCGCGTGCCCCAGATGGCCGACGCCGAGGCGGTGATGGCCGCCGTGCCCAGGCCGGCCGGCGTCTCCTACATCGGCCTGGTGCTCAACCGGCGTGGCCTGGACAGGGCCTTCGCCGCCGGGGTCGACGAGGTCAACTACGTCGTCATCGCCACCGAGACGTTCAGCCTGCGCAACCAGGGCATGGGCGTCGAGGCGTCGCTCGACGCCTGGCACGACATCGCCGCGGCCGCCAGGGCCGCCGGGATCCGGGTCAGCCTCACGGTGTCGGCCGCCTTCGGCTGCCCCTTCGAGGGCGAGGTCCCCGCCGACCGGGTCCTGGAGATCGTCCGGTCGGCGCTCGCCACGCCCGCCGACGAGATCGCGGTCGCGGACACGATCGGCGTCGGGGTGCCGCACCAGGTCCGGGACCTGGCGGCCCGGGTCGCGGAGGCCGCTCCCGGCGTGCCGCTGCGCATGCATTTCCACAACACCCGCAACACCGGGTACGCCAACGCCCTGGCGGCGGTGGAGAGCGGGGTGCACACCCTCGACGCGAGTGCGGGCGGGATCGGCGGCTGCCCCTTCGCCCCCGCCGCCACCGGCAACATCGCCACCGAGGACCTGCTGTACACGCTGCACCGCAGCGGCATGCGGACCGGCCTCGACCTCGAAGCGACCGCCGCGACGGGCACCTGGATCTGCGAGCGGCTGGGGAAGACGCAGCCGCCCGCGATGCTGGGGCGAGCCGGCGACTTCCCGGCCGGGGCGCGTTAGCACCGCGCCGGCCCGCTCTCCTCGCGGAGAACGAGCCGGCGCCCCGGATCAGCGTCCCTGGAACTGCGGGGGCCGCTTCTCCAGGAACGCGTCGATGCCCTCCGTCCGGTCGGCCGACGACAGGGCCACCATGAGCTGGGACCGCTCGAGCTCCAGCCCGGCGGAGACGCCGATCTCCTCGGAGGCGCGCAGCGCCGACTTGGCGAGCAGACCGGCCACGGGGCTGTGCCGGGCGGCCTCCTCCGCCATCGCCACACCGGCCTCCACCACGCACTCCGCCGGCACGACCCTGTTGACCAGGCCCATCCGCTTGGCGGTCCACGCGTCGACGGTCTTACCGAGAAGCACGAGCTCGGCGGCCTCGAACCGGCCGGCCACCCGGGCCCACCGCTGCGTCCCCCCGGCGCCCGGGATGAGCCCCAGGCGGATCTCGGGCTGGCCGAACACGGCCGAGTCGGCGGCCACGACGAAGTCGCAGCTCAAGGCCACCTCACAGCCGCCGCCGAGGACGTATCCGGCGACGGCGGCGACCAGCGGCTTCTTGAAGGCGGCGATCCTGGGCCAGGCCTTCTGCCGCTCCGCACGCAGGTAGTCGGCGGGGGTGGTGTCCCGGAGCTCACGCAGGTCCGCCCCGGAGGCGAACAGCTTGGTGCCGCCGGTCAGCACGACGGCGCGGACCGAGGACTCGCCCTCCGCCCAGTCGAGCGCCTCCACCACGCCTTTCAGCATTTCCGAACTCAGCGCGTTGCGTTGCCGTGGGCGGTTCAGCGTGACAATCGCCACGTGTTTCCGCTGTTCGATCAGAATGGGCTCGTCCGCCATGAATTCCTCCAGGGCTAGGCTTTCTGAATAGACATACTACCCAGTAGGTTGCCCATTGTCCGAGCGGCTTCGCGGCATTTCACGCCGATTTCCCGGGAGGCGCGTGCCGTCGCTGCCGGTCGGGTCGTACCGCGCGAGGCGCGCCCCTCCGCCAGGCGGTCACGGGCGCCGCCGGCGCGGCCCGGTTTCGCCGGAGCTCTTGATCACGGGTTCATGATCGCGATACTTTTCCGCCGAACATGACAGATCGTCATCTTCACGTACCGCAGGAAAAGAGACATCGGCTGATGCGCGACCACCCACCTCGATCGGCCTTCGTGACCCGCCGGACCGTGCTGCGCGTGTCCGGCGTGGCAGGATCCACCCTGCTCGTCGGCGCCGCCGCGGCCACCCCCGCCTCGGCCACCGCCGAGGCGTTGTCGCCCGAGCAGCGCACGATGGCGCTGCGGGTGGCCAAGGCCGGAGCGATCTACCCCATCGAGGTCCCCGGCTTCGGCGAAGGGGGCACGGCGAGCAGCCGGGCCACCGCCTCCCGGCTGCGTGCCACCGAAGCCAGGCTGCGGCCGGCTCGGCTGGCGGCGGTCCGTACCGGGGCCGACCTCCTGATCTCCCAAGGCCTGCTGGCCGCGCCACGGCCGGCGCTGCTCGCGGGCATCGGCCGGGCCGCCGCCACCGCGGCGCCCGCCGAGCGGCAGGGCCTGATCGCGCTCGCCGCGCTCGGCGCGGCCACCGTCTCCCGCCACTTCGACCCCGCCTCCGACAGCCTCGCGACCGTGTGGATCGGCGGCCTGGCTCACCTGCACGAGCAGGGCATGCGGCCCGACGCCCTGCGACACCTGGAGACGCGATGAAGCTCAGCCGGGAGACAGAGGACCGGCTGCACCGGGGCAAGCGGAAGATTCTGGACTACTTCGGCGCCGACCCCAACGTCACCGGCGCCGGCATCGGGTTCCGCCGCCGCGGCGGGCAGTGGACCGAGGAGCCCGCCGTCGTCGTCCTGGTCGCCAAGAAGCGCCCCGCGGCGCTCGTGTCCAACCGCCGGCTGCTGCCCGCGACCGTCGAGGTGGACGGGGTCACCTGCGAAGTGGACGTGATCCAGGCCGGACCGTTCACCATGGGCACGGTGACGGTGACGGTGACGGCGACCGCGGCCGCCGGCAAGGTCACCGGGCGCATGCGCCCGCCGCGGCCGGGCTGCAGCATCTCCAACACCATGGACGGCAACACCGCGGGCACGCTCGGGCTGTTCGTGCTGGACAACAAGGACGGCAAGGTGTGCCTGCTCTCCAACAACCACGTGATCGCCCGCATGGGACGGGCCACCCCGGCGGAGGACATCATCCAGCCGGGCGCCCACGACGGCGGCACGCGGCCGGACGACATCATCGCCTACGTGAAACGCTGGGCGCCCATCGACGACGGCACCAGCGTCGACGCCGCCATCGCCGAGCTGACCGACCAGAAGGGCTTCGTCCTGGAGCCCGCGCTCGACCGCATGCCCGGCCCGTCGGCCGATCACCCCGTCGTCGGCATCCACACCGCGGGCGACGGGTACGGCACCAACGCGCTCGTCAGGATGGACAAGGCCCTCGCCGCCCTCGACGTGTCGGTGGCCGTCAGGGACGCGAGCGGCAAGGTGGTGGCCGCCCCCGACGCGGTGGTGGCCCCCGAGCCGTACATGAAGATCGAGAAGGTCGGCAGAACCTCGGGCTACAGCTCCAGCACCATCACCGCCATCGGCGTCGAGTCGTACCTGGACTCGATCCGGTTCACCGATCTCATCCTCACCGAGAGCTTCGGCTCACCCGGGGACTCCGGCTCGGCGGTGTTCGCGGGAGGCGACGGCTCCACGTTCGTCGAGCCCGAGAACCAGCGTCCGTGCCCGCTCCTGTCGACCGTCGGCGACTACTACCGCCTGCCGCTGACCCAGGACAACGACCTCGCCGACGACCTGCGGGACGACTTCCTGGCCCAGAGCCTGGTCGGCAGGCTCCTTACCCGCCTCGCCTACCTCAACCAGCAGGCGGTGGTCGACCGGCTGGCGGGCAAGCAGGCCACCGGGTCGGAGCTCTCCTACGCCTCGCAGTACTACACGAAATATCACGACTTCATGGCCACGGTGCTGGCCGACCCCGGCTCGACCGCCGTCGTCACGGAAGAGCATCTCGAAGACGTCGCCCTGGTCATCTACGGCCTGAACCAGACGGTGCTGACCGCGGAGGAGGGCCGACTCGCCTTCAAGCTCTTCCAGGAGGCGCTGACGCCCACCCTCGGCATGAACCGGCGGCAGGTGCTCGCCTACATGAACCAGCCGGACCTGTACAAACTCGTCTACGACGCCATCGCCGCGGTGCCGACCATCGAGACGAACGGGCCCATGGAAATGCCGCGATGACGACCACCGCACCGCCTGGATCCTTCGTCGCCGGGGTGCACGACCGGCTCTCGCGCCTGGCCGATGACCTGCCGGACCCGGTCCGGGGCCCGGTGCGGACGCTGATCGCCGGGCCGGGCAAGTTCGCCCGGCCGCGGCTGCTGGCCGCCAGCGCGGCTTTCGGCACGCCCGACCCCGGCCGGCTGGTACGCCTCGGCGCCGTCGTGGAGCTGGCCCACCTGGCCTCGCTCCTGCACGACGACGTCATCGACGAGGCCCGGACCCGCCGGGGAGCGCCGGCCGCGCACACGGCGGTCGGCACCGAACAGGCCATGCTCGCCGGGCTGGCCTGCTTCGCGCTGGTGGGCACGGAGGCCGCCGACCTCGGGGAAGGCGTCGCCGGGGCGGTCAGCACGGCCGTCGCCACGCTCGCCTACGGCGAGCTGCTCGACGTCGAGCGCGCCTTCGACACCGCCTTCCCCCTGCCCGCCTACCTGGAGGTCGTGCGGTGCAAGACCGCCGAGCTGTTCCGGCTGTGCTGCCTGCTCGGCGCCGCGGAGGGCCGGTGCGGGCCGGGTGAGACGGACGCGCTGGTACGGTTCGGCGCGGCGCTCGGCGTCACCTTCCAGATCCTCGACGACTGCCTGGACCTGAGCCCGTCCGGCTCGGGCAAGCCGATCGGCACCGACCACGCGCTGGGCCTGTTCGGCGCCCCGACCCTGTACGCGCTACGCCCCGACCGGGGCGGGGAGCTCGCCAGGCTGCTGCTGTCGCCGTCGTTCGGCGTCCGGGACCTGCCCGAGGCGCACGCTCTCATCAAGGACCGCGGCGGGCTGGAGGCCGCGGCCCGGCTGGCCGCCGACTGGCATGGTCAGGCGCTCGACGCCCTGCGCGAGCTGCCCGCGGGCGACCCCCGCGACCGCCTGGCCGCGCTCACCACCTCCCTCCTGGACGTCCCTTCATGACCGTTCATCTCGCGGCCGACGTGCTCGTCGTCGGCGCCGGGCCGGCCGGGGCGATCACCGCCGCCGAGCTGGCCCGGCACGGCCTGCGTGCCGTGCTGGCCGGTCAGGACGACGGGCGGGCGGACCACGACCTCGTGCTGAGCGGGGCGGCCCTGCGCGGCCTGGCGTCGGTCGGCGCGCTGGAGGAGGTCGGCGCCCGCGTCGTCGACGCCGTCGAACTGCGGCTGGGCCCCGGCGACGGCCATGTGCTGCCCGAGGCCGTGAGCGCCATGTGCGGCCGGCGCCGCCTCCTCGACGGGCTGCGCCGGACAGCCGTCACCGCGGGCGCCACCTGGCTCCCCGGTACGGTCTCCGACCCCGTACGGGAGGAAGGCGTCTGGCACGCCTCCACCGGCGGCACCACCGTGTCGGCACGCCATCTCGTGCTCGCGACCGGGGCTCCCCCCACCGGCACGTCGCACGCCACAGGTCTGCTGTGCGCGCGCCCGTACAGCGGAGTGGACCTGACCACGTCGATCGTGCTGGCCCTGCCCGCGCCGCGGACCATCGACCCGGCCGAACGGCCCACCTGCGTGTGGGCGGTGCCGGGCGGGACGGCCGGCACCTGCACGATCGGCGCCTCCAGGCTCGGCCCCGCCGACCCGGACGAACTCCTTCAGACCGCCCTGACCGTCCTGGCCGGCGGGGACCCGCGCTTCGCCGCGGCCGTCCCCACGGGCCCGGCGGTCACCGGGGCGCTCAACAGCGGCTTCTCCCCCGAGCGCAGCGTCCAGGACGGGCGGCTCCTGGTCGGCGACGCGGCCGGGCTGGTCAACCCGTTCACCGGCGAAGGGCTGAGCTACGCCGTGCAGAGCGCCGTTCTGGCGGCCCGTGCCATCACCGGCCATCCCGGCGACCCGGCCGCGGCCGGGCGGGCCTACACGCGGCGGCTGTCGGCGACGTTCGTCGGCTACTTCGAGACGGCGACACACGCCGCCCGGCGTTACCACCTCGCCTGGCGGGTCCTGGTGGCCACGGCCGGCGACGAGCGGCCCGTCTCGGCCAAGGTCCGGCGGGCCGTGCTGACCCCGGAAGGGTTCTCCGGGCTGACGGCCGCCGACCTCATGCCGCTGCCCGCCGCCGACGTGGCGCTTCTCGGGCCGTTCCTGCTCGCCTGCGACGAGGTCGCGGTGCGTGCCGTCCGTGCGGAATGGCCGTTCATCGCCCGCCTGCTGATCGCCGGGGAACAGGCTCCCCACCAGCGTCTGCGCCCCGCCGTGCCGTTCTTCGCCGCGTTGCTGGCCGGCGGGAACCCGCCCGACGCGACGATGGCCACCCTCGCCGCCGCGATCGAGCTCGCGACCCTCGGGGCGCTGGCCTTCCTCGGCCCGATGCCCCCGCGTGCGGCCCCGGGCAGGAGGGTGGACTGGGCCGTCGCCAGCACCGTGCTCGCGGGCGACTTCCTGCTGGCCCAGGCGTCACGGCTGGTGGCGGCCTCGGCGCCGGAGGTGTCGTGGTCGTTCGCGGACTGGCTGGGCGAGCTCGCCGCTCTGCGCGCCGCCAGGATCGACCCGGCGGGCCGGTCGCGGGCGGGAGAGGTGTTCGCCGCGCTGCTGGAGTTCCCCTCCCGCATCGGGGCGCAGCTCGGCGGGGCGTCCCCCGAGACCGTCGGCGCGCTGCGGAGCTTCGGCGGCCACAGCGGGCACGCCTTCCTGCACGCCGAGGAGGTCCTCGCGCTCCGCGGCGAGCGCACCCGGCTCGACGTCACCCTGCCCGCCATGCTCGCGGGACGGCTCTCCGCCATCCCCGACGACCTGCCGGGGATCACCGGCGGCCTGCTCGCGGGCGTCCCTGGCGCCCGGTCCGAGGCCATGGACCTGGCCGCGACCGGCTGCGAGGACGCCCACCGCGCGGCCCTGGCCGCGCTGCGGAACGTCACCCATCCGGTGTCCGCGCGCATCCTGCGGAGCTTCGTCGCGACCTTGTGCGCCCCCTGCGCACCACTATCAGCCGCCGGCCCAGCAGGAACGGCTCCGGCGGACCGGCACGACCCGTCCGCGCCGGTGAGCTGACGGGTCGTGTGGAGCCCGCCGGCCGGCTGCCGGCGGGCTCACCGTCGGTCAGCCGAGCGGGATGACCGGTTCGGTCGAACGGGTGGCGTAGAAGCAGCCCGTGGTGGGCAGGCTGCTCGCCGCCGGCGGCGTGGCGCCGTCGTAGACGGCCAGCAGGAAGTTCTGCGGGCACCGTCTGGTGCTGCCGGTACGGATGCCGAAGTGCAGGTGCGGACCGGTCGAGTTGCCGGTGTTGCCGGTCAGCCCGATCTGCTGCCCGGGGGCGACGGCCGCGCCGTTGGAGACCGACCACGACGAGAAGTGGCAGTACGTGTAGACGGCCCCGTCGGTTCCGGTCAGGTTGATGCCGCGCCCGCACGAGCTGTCGTCGATGACCGTCACCGTGCCGGCGCGCACCGCGTACGCCGGGGTGCCGGTCCAGACCGGGAGGTCGATCGCGGGGTAGTCGTGGTGCGGGTCGTCGTACTCGCCGCGGGGCAGCGCGCTCCGGGGGACGGGCAGCGAGAACGCGACCGCTCCGGTCGAGGAGGTGATCCGGACGGCGTCGGCGACGACGTAGCCGGGCTGGCTGGTCCAGCGGCTGACGCCGACCACGTTGTAGTCGCCGGCGGCCAGGGTGAAGGTGCCGAGGCTGACCCAGCGGCCGCCGTTGGCGCGCTGGTCGACGACCACGCTGCGGGTGCCGCCTGTGGTCGCCACCATGAACGGGGTCGCGCTGTTGTAGCCGGCGTCCGCCGGATACCAGACCTCGACCAGGTGGGCCCCGGCCTCGGCGATCGACGCCTTGAACCAGGCGGCGTCGCTCGTGACGGTGTTCGGTGCCGCGAACCGGTAGTCCGCGCCGTGCCGCTGGGCGGACCATGCCGACGTGCCCCAGTCGGGGCCTGCGGTGAACCGTCCGGCGGTGGCGTTGTCGACCGTGGTGGTCGCGGCCGCCGCGGGGTCCGCCGGGCCGAGCAGGACCAGAGAGGCCGCCACGACGGTGGATAACCAGCGGGTGATGATTCTCATGGGCTGTTCCCTTGGGGGGTAGAGGGAATGACAGGTGAAAGTATTCAACCAACATGGAATCGTCAATGAAAGATATCTCCATCAACCGGTTGCTCAGCCCGAGGTCAGCGGCCTGAGTTACGGGAGGTTCGGGCGCGGCTCACCGTGGCAGAGTCGAGATAGCCACTCGCCCGTCAACCTATGATCTTTTCATGTGATATCCGCCAGATTGTCGGAAAGGCCTTCATGATTCACCCCCTCAGCCGGCGGTCCGCCCTGCTGGGCGCCGCGGCCGTGACCGGTCTCGCCCTCGGGGACAGACCGGCCGAGGCGGTCGGGAGGGCCGCGTTCGACGCCGCGCGTGAGCGCTGGGTGGACCTGCTGGCCGGCGGGACGTACCACGCCGCCCACGCCGACAAGACGCGGGCGGTCGAGGGCTCGGCCCACGCGGTGCTGCGCAAGCTGAGGCCCGACCACGATCGGCCGAGCCTGTGGCCGGACCTGCCGCTGGACGACCCCCGGACGGGCGACTTCAACCGCGCCTACAACCGGATGCGCACCCTGGCGCTGGGCTGGGCCACGCCGGGCACCGCCATGCACCGGGACGAGCAGGTCGCCGAGACGGCGGCCAGGGCGCTGGACTTCCTGTACGAGCACGCCTACCACGAGAAGCTCGACCCGAGGGGCAGCAACTGGTACTGGTGGGAGATCGGCGTGCCCCGCTCGCTGACCGACACCTGCGCGCTGATGTACGACGGCCTGCCCCAGGATCGCCTCAGACGCTGGCTGCGCCCGTTACGCCGCTGGTGCCCCGACCCTGAGCGGCGCGTCAGTCACCCCGGGGTGGTCGAGACCGGCGCCAACCGGGCGAGCAAGGCCATGGCCGTGGCGATGCGGGGACTGCTGACCCACGACGCCCGCCTCGTCAAGCGGGCCAAGGACGCGGTCTCCGACCTGCTGCGGACGACCAGGGGCCCGGGCGACGGCTTCCACCGCGACGGCTCGTTCATCCAGCACGACGTGTACCCCTACACCGGCAGCTACGGCGTCGACTACCTGGAGAGCGTGGCCAAACTGATCGCCATGCTCGCCGGCTCGCCCTGGGCGATCCCCGACAGCGGGAAGGTCCACGACATCGTGGACCGCTCCTTCGTGCCGTTCGTCTTCGACGGGCTGATGATGGACTGCGTACGCGGCCGGGCCATCTCACGCCAGGGCCACCGCGACTACCACGCGGGGCAGAGGACGGTCGAGGCCATCCTCACCCTGCTGGAGGCGGCGCCCGAGCGCCATGCCAGGCGCTGGCGGCCGATGGTGAAGGGCTGGCTCACCCGCAACCAGGCCGTCCCGTACGAGACGCTCGCGCCGCCGGCGAGCATCGCGAAGGCCAGGGCCCTGCTGGAGGACCCGTCCGTGCCGGTCGGACCGCGCACGACGGGCACGTACGTCTTCCCCGACATGGACCGGGTCGTGCACCGCCGCCCCACCTGGGCCTTCGCGATCGCGATGAGCTCGGAGCGGATCGGCGCGGCCGAGGCCATGAACCGGGAGAACCTGCGCGGCTGGTACACCGGCGACGGCATGACGTACCTCTACACCGACGACCTCACCCACTGGAACGACGACCTGTGGCCCACGATCGACCCGTACCGGCTGCCGGGCACCACGGTCGACCGCCGCAGGCGCGCCGACCTCCGGCACGGCGAGCGCCGCCTGCCGCCCACCCCGTGGGCCGGTGGCGTGGCGCTCGACGGCGGGTACGGCGTGGCGGCCATGAGGCTGGTCGCCGGCGGCTCGTCGCTGCGGGCCAAGAAGGCGTGGTTCCTGCTCGACGACGCGGTGATCGCGCTCGGCGCCGGCATCACGGCCTCCGACGGCCGCCGCGTCGAGACCGTGGTGGAGAACCGCAACACCCACGACTGCCACCCCGCGCTGACCCGGGGCGACGACTGGATCCACCTGTCCGGCGTGGGCGGCTACGCGCTGCTCGACCGCACCGCCCCGAAGCTGGTCCGCGAGAAGCGCACCGGCCGCTGGCGCGACATCGACAAGGGCGCCACCACCGGAGGCGACACCACCCGCGTCACCAGGCACTACACGACGATCCTCGTCGACCACGGCATCGACCCGCGCAAGGCGCGCTACGCCTACGCCGTGCTGCCCGGCGCTTCCTTCGCCCGGACCTCGACCTACCGCGAGGAGGTCGAGATCCTCGCCAACAACGGAACGGCGCAGGCGATCTCCCGCGACGGCCTGCTCGCCGCCGTCTTCTGGCGCGCGGGGACCGTGAAGACGCCGGACGGGCCACTCGCCGCCGACGGCCCGTGCGCGCTGCTGGTCCACCGCGACGGCGGGCGGGCCAGGCTCGCGGTCTCCGACCCGTCCAGGACCGCCGGCGAGGTGAGGATCACGCTGCCCTGGGCGGTGAAGTCGCTCGGGGAACACGACCGCGGCGTCCGCAGAGCCAAACGGGCGGTCAAGATCGAGCTGGACGGCACCCGCGGGCGCACCCGCACCGCGGTGCTGCGGGTCTGATCCCTCGCCTGGACTGTTCGACTGATCGACGTCGTCGGATGGCGACGCGTAGTCGATCTTGACCCGGCATCACTTTTCTGGCTTGATCGTTTTCGTTCGCGTCCTTGCCAGGAACGGAGTACCCACGTGCGCTTCTCCCCATCGGAACGGTCAGGCATCGCCCGGACCGTACGTCGGCTGGTCGCTTTCCTGTGTGCCATGACCATGACGACCGGCCTCGTCACCGCCGTGGCACCCGTGGCCTCGGCCGCCGACTCGATGACAGAGCTCGGCTTCATCAACAACCGGCGGGGCAACAGCGACGTGGCCGCTGGAGGAGGCAAGGTCTTCGTTTCCGGAAATGACCGGATCGTGGTCGCGGACACCAGTGGGGAACTGGTCGGCGCGATCACCGATCTGGCAGGGCCGGCAGGACTCGCGGCGGCACCTGACGGCACCCGCGTGTATGCGGCGCTGTATGAGTCGCACGAGGTCATCGAGATCGACACCGCGACCCTCGCAGTCACGCGGCGGATCGACTTCGCGGCGCACCCGTGCCCGGTCAGTCTGTCGCTGTCCGGCGATGTGCTGTGGACCGCGTACGGGTGCGACCGTGGCGTCGGTGGTGTCGCCGGTCTCGATGTGTCGGCCCCGGCGCCGCAACCTGTCGCGGTCGTGACGGGGAGGTACACGCCACCTTTGATCGCCGCCGCGGGGAACACGCTGGTGCTCGGTGACTCCCGCGTCGAACCAGTCGATCTCCAGGTGTACGACGTGAGCGCAGGTTCCGTCGAGTTGCGCGGCGAGATCGACGAGGGCGCCCATGCCATGACCAACCTGAGAGATCTCGCCGTCACACCGGATGGCTCGAAGGCCGTGCTGACCTTCTCGGACCGGTACGAGACCTGGGACACCACGAGTCTGACCAGGGTCCGGGTCTACGGCGAGGACATGTCGGCCCAGGGCTATGCGGCAGCCGTGGCGGTCAGCCCGGATGGCAGTCATATCGTGGGCGGGTGGACCACTCGAGGCGTCGAACTGTACGACGTGGCGACGGGGGCCACGACCTACTCGCAGAAGAGTCCTACCGGGTGGCCCAACCCCGTGATCATCAGCGGAGGGGTGACCGTCGCCGGTGATGACGTCTTCGCCGTGCTGTGGGTCCCCGGCTCCGAAAGGCTCCGCCTGTGGCGGCTGGAAGACGCCACTCTGGTGCAGACGACCATGACCTTGACGGCTCCGGAAGAGGCCACGGCACTGGAGCCGCTCACCCTGACCGGCCGTGTCACCCGGGCTGACGGCGCGGCTCCGGGAAGGCAACGGCTGGAGGTGTCCCACCGGCTGCCCGACGGGACCAGCACGGCCCTCCGCCGTGCACGGACAGCGGCAGACGGTACGTTCACCATCACCGTCACCCCGCCGGTCGCCGGGACGGTCGGCTATGACGTGAACTGGCCCGGTGCCGCCGGCGTCCGAGGGAGCACGGCATCGGTGGCGGTGATGGTGTCCCTGCAGTCGGCGTTCGTGACGTTGACCGGGCCCGTGGACGGAGTCGTCGGAAAGCGGCTCCGCTTCAAAGGCGAGTTGAAGTTCGGCGACCAGGCGCCCACCACACGCCCGTCGTTGACGGTGATGCGTGAAAGCGCCGATGGCGTCGTCGAGGACCTCGGCACGGTGCGGGTCGCCAGGAACGGGTCGTTCCGCTTCGACGACCGACCCGATCAGGAGGGCAGGTACATCTACGGGGTCTGGTGGGATGGTGACGATGCCACCGAACACGCGGGTGCCGCCCGGCACGTCACGGTGAGGCCCGGAAACGGCTGAAGCCGGTCTCGAAGGCGGGTGAGCCGGTCGTCGGCGACGGCGATCGGCTACCGCCCGTGGCCCGCGGCGGTGAGGCCGGCGACCGCCGCGACGACCTCGTCCACCTCCTGTTCGGTGTTGTAGTAGTGCGGCGACAGGCGCAGGCACCAGTCGACGTCCTTGTCGCCGAAGTCGAACTGCGCGAAGTGGCGGAAGCTGAGCGCCGAGTTGATCCGGCGGGCGTCCATGGCCGCCTTGAACGGCTCCGGCTCCCAGCCGTCCACGGCGAAGGTGACCAGGGCGCCCAGGCGCCGGCCGTGGTCGAGGACGCGGATCCCGGGCAGGCCGGCGAGCGCGTCGCGCAGGCGGGCGGCCAGGGCGGGGGTGCGGCGGCCGATGGCGTCCATGCCGACCTCGCGGGCGTAGCGCGCGGCGGCCGCGCAGCCGAGGACGAGGGCGTACGGGAACTCCCAGTCCTCGAACCTGGCCGCCGTCTCGACCGGCTCGTAGCGGCCCGGCTCGACCCAGCGCGCACCGTACATGTCGATGAACAGCGGTTCGTAGCCCGCGCGCAGCACCCGGTCGGACACGTACAGGAAGCCGGAGCCGCGGGGGCCGCGCAGGAACTTGCGGCAGGTGGCGGTGAGCAGGTCGCAGCCGATCTCCTCGACGTCGATCGGGTACTGGCCGACGGACTGGCAGGCGTCGACCAGGTAGAGCAGGTCCAGTTCGCGGCAGAGCCGGCCGATCTCGGCGACCGGCTGGACCAGGCCGGAGTTGGTGGGGATGTGGGTGACGGTAACCAGGCGCGGGCGGTGCAGGCGCATCAGCGCGGCCATCGCCGCCACGTCCACCCCGCCCTCGGGCACGTCGGGCGCGTGCACGATCCGTACGCCGAACCTCTTGCGCAGCGACAGGAAGGCGATCTGGTTGGAGATGAAGTCGTTGCGGGTGGTGAGGATGACGTCGCCGGCCTCGAACGGGATCGCCGACAGGGCGGTGGAGAACGCGTGGGTGGCGCTACCGGCGAAGGCGATGTTCTCGGGAGCGCAGTTGATCAGCGCGGCGGTCTCGGCGTAGAAGCCGCGGACCTGCTCGGCGCGGGCGGCCGCGGCCTCGTACCCGCCGAGGTCGGCCTCCAGCCGCAGGTGGTCGACCATCGCGGCCAGCACGGGCGCGGCCATGAGGCCGCAACCGGCGTTGTTGAAGTGCACGACGCCCGCGGCCCCGGGAGTGTCGGCGCGCAGGGCGGCGACGTCCAGAAGCGGTTCTGGGGAGATGCTGGAAGCGCTATTATCGATCCTCATGTCCGACGGTAGCAGTTCGGTCGAGCTGGCGGCCAGGCTTCGCGCGGAGATCGAGCGGCTGGCGCCGGGTGACCGGCTGCCGAGCAGCCGGGAGCTGATCCGGCGCCACCGGGTGGGCCCGGCCACCGTGTCGCAGGCGATCGCCACGCTGGCCGCCGAGGGCGTGGTGGTCACCCGTCCGGGCAGCGGCACCTACGTCGCCGCCCGCGCCCGGCGGCGCGCCGAGGTGGCCGACACCTCCTGGCAGACCGTCACCCTCGCCGACCGGAGCGTGGACACCCGCCTCCTCACCGACGCCGGCGGCCCGCCGCCCGCGGGGACGATCATGCTGGACGGCGGCTACCTGCATCGGTCGCTCCAGCCCGGCAAGATCCTGACCGCGGCGCTGGCCCGCGCGGCGCGCCGCCCCGACGCCTGGGACCGCGCCCCCGCCGGCGGCCTGGCGGCCCTGCGCAGCGTGTTCGCCACCATGGCCGGCGACGGCGTGCACGCGGACGACATCCTGGTCACCGCCGGCGGGCAGAGCGCCCTGTCCATGGCGTTCCGCGCCATCGCCGGGCCCGGCGACCCCGTCCTGGTGGAGTCGCCCACCTACCCGGGGGCGATCGCGGCGGCCAGAGCGGCCGGCCTGCGCCCGGTCCCGGTGCCCATGGACGCCGACGGCCTGCGGCCCGGCCTCCTGGCCGACGCCTTCGGCATGACCCGCGCCCGCCTGCTCTACTGCCAGCCGACCCATCACAACCCCACCGGCGCCGTGCTGGCGCCGCCACGCCGCAGGGAGATCATCGACGCGGCCAGGGCGGCGGGCGCGTTCGTGATCGAGGACGACTTCGCGCGGCACCTCGGCCACGGCACGCCGGTGCCGCCGCCCCTGCTGGCCGACGACCGCGACGGCACCGTGATCTACCTGACCTCGCTCACCAAGCCGGCGGCGCCGAGCCTGCGCATCGGCGCCCTGGTGGCCCGGGGCCCCGTGATGGCACGCCTGCGCGCCGTCCGGCTGGTCGACGACTTCTTCATCAGCCGCCCGCTCCAGGAGACCGCGCTCGAACTCCTCAGCTCTCCGGCCTGGGAACGGCATGTCCGCGCCCTGGCGGTGGCGCTGCGGGAGCGGTGCGGGACGCTGGCGGCCGCCGTCACGCGCGAGCTCCCCGGCTGGACACTCGACCGCGTCCCCGCGGGCGGGCTCCACCTCTGGGTCCGCCTGCCGCACGGCGCCGACGAGACCGCGGTCGCCGGCACGGCCCGTCAGCACGGCGTCGCCGTCAGCGCCGGCGACCGCTTCTTCGCCACCGAGCTCCCCGCCGCCTACCTGCGCCTCAGTTTCGCCGGCGCCGCCGACCGGGCCGAGCTGATCGAAGCCGTACGCCGGCTCGCGTCCTCCGGTCCCTGACGCGCGATCCCACATCTCAGGGCGCCCCCCGGTCAGAGCACTCCGGGAAGCCCGACCCGTACTGGCAAATCGGGGGCTTTCGACTCAACTGCCTCATGGCTACGATCGGGCATCGGTCGCCGATGTGGCGATCTTCTCCAAGAACGCACCGATCGCCGAGGAGAGTGTCCCGCACGTGGCTGAGTCAGGCAGGACCGGGCGACAACGGACGGGGACGATGGACGACGGGAACGGGTTAGCGGGGCCGTCCGGCGACGGCCCGCGGCGACGGGGCGGTGTCCGGCGGCTGCCGTTGCGCACCGTGCTGCTCATCGTCGTGTTCGTGCCGAGCCTGACCTTCGCCCCGCTGCTCGCTTCGGGCATGAACCAGTTGTTCACGCAGTGGCAGGCGGAGAAGGCCCAGATGGACCTGGCCACCACCACGGTGGGCGTACCCGCGTCCGCCCTGTTCTTCGGCCTCGACCGGGAGCGGCGGCTCACCGCGGAGGTGCTGGCCGGCTCGGCGAGCGCCCGCGCCGAGCTCACCGAGCAGCGCCGGGTGACCGACCAGGCCGTGGCGGCGTTCCGTCCGCTGACCGCCCTGGACGTCCCCGACGCGCAGGAAGGGCTCGCCGACGCCATCGCCAGGACCGATCGCGGTCTCGGCCTCCTCGCCGAGCAGCGCCGGGCGGTGGACGCCGGCCGGTCCGGCGCGCAGCGCGCGTTCGACTACTACAGCGGCGTCCTGGAGTCGGGCCTCGGCGTCCTGACCACGCTCGGCAGGACCGACGAGGGCCAGGTCAACAGGGAGGCGCAGGCGCTGAGCGACCTTTACTGGGTCGTCAACCTGCTCGGCCGCGAAGACGCCGTGCTGGCCCGCGGCTGGGGGACGGGGCGCCTGACGAGGGACGAGTACGTCCTCGTCTCCGACGCCATCGGCGCCAGGAACCACCTCATGCGCTCCCGGGTGATCCCCGCTCTCAAGGGCGACGAGACCCCGTACGCGAAGCTGACGGACGGCAAGGCGTGGGCGACCATGACCGCCATGGAGGAGCGGCTGATCACCAGCGCCCCCGAGGGCGACCAGGTGACGCTCCGCGGCGACAGCGTCGCCTGGCGCTCCTCGGTGGAGGCGGTCACCGGGCAGCTGCGGCAACTGCTCGACCTCCGGTTCGAGAACGTCAGCAAGATCGGTTACGACCACGCCCGCATGGTCTTCACCGTCTTCGTCAGCATCTCCAGCGTCGGCCTGCTCGCCCTGGCTCTGGTGATCTTCACCAGCTGGCGGCTCACCGCCATTCTCCGCCGCCGCATCCTGCACCTGCGCCACGAGGCCCACGAGCTCCAGGAGCGGCTGCCCGACGTGGTCGCCCGGCTCGAACGCGGCGAGGACGTCGACGTGGACGCGGAGGTGCGCACGCTCCAGCCCACGCCCGACGAGCTCGGCGAGCTCGGGCAGGCGCTCAACCTGGCCAGCCGCAGCGCCGTGCTCACCGCCGTGCGGCAGGCCGAGCAGCACCGCGGCTTCCAGCGCATGCTCCAGCGCATCGCCCGCCGCACCCAGATCCTCATCGGCCTGCAGCTGAAGAAGCTGGACGAGCTGGAGCGCAGGCACGAGGACCCCGAGGTGCTGGAGGGCCTGTTCGACCTGGACCACCTCACCGCCCGGCTGCGCCGCTACGAGGAGAACCTGGTGATCCTCGGCGGCGGGCAGCCGCAGCGCCGCTGGCGCAAGCCCGTCCACCTGCTCGACGTCCTGCGCGCCGCGCAGGGCGAGGTCCAGGACTACCGCCGGATCGCGATCGACGTCGAGGGCGAGTCCTGGATCGCGGAGCGCGCGGTCGGACCGCTGGTCCACGTCCTGGCCGAGCTCATGGAGAACGCCACCGCCTTCTCCAGGCCGCTGACCCCCGTGGAGGTGCGCGCCGCGCCGGTCAGCCGGGGCGTCGCCGTGGAGATCGAGGACCGGGGCCTGGGCATGGAGCCCGAGCAGTACGACGCCGCCAACGACCTGCTGCGGTCGCCGCCGCGGCTCGACGTGATGACCCACGCCGACGACGTGCGTCTCGGCCTGTACGTGGTCGCCCGGCTCTCCGCGGGCCTGGGACTCAAGGTGGAGCTGCGGTCGTCGGCCTTCGGCGGCACCCGGGTCATCGTGCTGATCCCCGAGTCGCTGGTGGTGGACCGGCCCCGCGCGGTGCCGGTTCCCGAGGAGGTCTCCAGTCCCCGGGAAGACGCCCGCCCGGCTCACGAGGACGGCGATCTGCCGGCCCGTTCCAGAGGACGCGCGATGGCGCACGTGACCGCCTCGGCGTCACCGGAACGGGACGACGCCCCGGCGTCGTCCGGCCTCCGGCCGCTCCCCCAGCGGGTGCGCCAGGCCAGCCTCGCCGCGGAGCTCAAGGTCCCGGCGGCCAGAGACGAACGGACCGGCCAGGAGTTCGCCGTGCGCGACCAGCCCGGCCGGTCCAGCGCCGCGATCGGCGCCTTCCAGAGGCAGTCCCGCAAGCGCCGGACCGGTGACGACGCCTCCCGGCCCGGGCAGGGCGGATCCGCCGAGTCCAGTTCCCCTACGACGGAAGATCGATGATGACGCAGCGCACCACCGCCACGAACATAGACGTGGACTGGCTCCTGGACGGCCTGGTCGACCGGGTCGCGGGCACCCGGCACGCCATCGTGCTGTCCGACGACGGCCTGGTGATCAGCCGGTCCAGGACCATCGAACGCGCGGACGCCGAACGCCTGGCGGCGATCGCCACCGGCCAGCAGAGCCTGGCCCGCGGCGTGGGGCAGCTGTTCAGCGGCGGCCCGGTCCACCAGGTGATCATCGAGATGGCCGACCTGTGGCTGTTCGTCACGGCCGCGGGCCGGGGGACCCATCTGGCCGTGGTCGCGTCCCAGGAGGTCGACGCCGAGCTGATGAGCGTCGCGATGCACACCCTGATCCAGCAGGTGGGCCAGGCGCTGGGCACCGAGGCGCGCCCCCCGCATGACGGGGGGAGACACGGATGAGGCACTGGACGGAGGGCTTCGAGGACGAAGACGCCGACGAGTCCCTCGTCCGTCCCTACACGATCACCGGCGGACGGACCGCGCCCGAGCGGGACGACCTGGCACTGATCACCCTGGTGACGACGGTCTCCGAGGCCTTTCCGGAAGCCGCGCGCGGCCGGAGAAGGATGCAGCCGGAGCACCGCACCATCTTCACGCTCTGCAAGCGGCCGCTGGCGGTGGCCGAGGTCGCCGCCGCGCTGAACCTGCCGGTGTCGGTGACCAAGATCCTCATCGGCGACCTGATCGAGTCGGGTCAGGTGCTGGCCCGGCCGCCGCTCTCCTTCGCACAGGCAGGCGGTTTCCCCGACATGGCAATCCTTGAGGCGGTGAGGGATGGGCTACGCGAACTCTGACCATGCGGACGCCGCTCCCCTGGCAGTGAAGATCCTGGTCGCCGGCGGTTTCGGCGTCGGGAAGACGACCCTGGTCGGCGCGGTGAGCGAGGTCGCCCCCCTGCGCACGGAGGAGTACCTGACCCACGCCAGTGTCGGCGTCGACGACCTGGAGGGCGTGGGCGGCAAGTCCACCACCACCGTCGCGCTGGACTTCGGCCGCATCACCATCAACAGGCAGCTCGTGCTCTACCTGTTCGGCACGCCCGGCCAGGAGCGCTTCTGGTTCATGTGGAACGACCTCGTCAACGGGGCGATGGGCGCGGTCGTCCTGGTGGACACCCGCCGGCTGGAGGTGAGCTTCGCGTCGATCGACTTCTTCGAGAGCCGCGGCATCCCCTTCGTCGTCGGCGTCAACTGCTTCCACGGTGTCCGTGACCGGACGCGGGAGGAGATCCGCAAGGCGCTCGACCTCGACCCGCAGGTGCCGCTGGTGCTCGGTGACGCCCGCGACCGGGCGGCGGGGCGCGACGTGCTGCTGGCGCTCATCGACCACCTGATGGCCACCCGGTCCCGCACCGCGCCGCATCCCGTGGCCTGACGCGTCCTACCAGGCGGAGCCGTCGTGGCTCCGCCTCGGCGGGCGGTTCAGGCGCGGCCGTTGGCGGCGCACCAGCTCGCCCAGGTGGTGGCGCCCTTGCCGAGCTGCTTGTTGTAGAAGGACGTCCACGAGTTCTCGCTCGGCCCAGGCGCGCCGGGGGCGGCCTTGTACAGCGGATGGCTCTTCTCGACCTCGGCCCGCAGCCACGGCTCGATGTCGGCGTACGAGCTCAGCGACCAACTGCGGGCGTGGTAGGTGAGCTGGCCGCGCACGTCGGTCTCCGCCAGGCACATGAACGGCGCCCACGGGCTGGTCCGCGACCAGCTGATCTTCGTCTTCATCGCGCCGGACGGGACGCCGGGCTTGGTGCGGGCCGCCGCCTCGCGGTCGTCCACGGAGAAGTCGAACATCTCCTGCGCCGCGTACACGCCGCCGACCAGGCCGAACCGCTCGCCGAGGGTGGCGCCGAAGTCCGTCCGCACGGGGATGTCGCTGGTCCACACGGTCTCGTCGTGCAGGCGCTGCAGCGGCGGGCCGACGTAGGAGGAAGTGATCGGGAACGGGCCGAAGTTGACCGTGTCGTTGTTGATGGGGACGACGGGATACGACTTGCCGTCGACCGGGTTCTTCCACGTGCGCACGACGTGCTTCGGGTCGGCCGGGTCGGTGTAGAAGACGATCTCGCGGGAGAGCTGGTAGAGCTGGGTCGTCCCGGGGACCCGGTACAGCCGCCGGATGTTGTAGCCCTCGATGTTGAAGAGCTTCTGGCCGTGGCGCAGCTCCGGGTCCAGGCTGTTGCCCTCGATGTTCGCGTACACCGAGCCGGAGATCCGGAAGACCATGTCCTTCCCGTCCGGGCGTCCGAACGTCTGGAGGGAGAGCTTCGCGCTCTTGTCGGTGACCGTCTTGTAGACGGGCCCGGGGTCTGTGGGGGCGCCGCCGTCCGCCGCCGCGCCCGGCATGCCGGTACCGAGGACCAGGACGACAAGGGCTAAGAGCCCCGTAACGCTTCGTTTTAACACGTGAACGCCTTTCACTTGGAGACGCAAGCGAACAGCGCCATATGTGATCATGCCGAGCGAAGGGTTGTCCAGGCGGCGTCAGCGCCGGGGGTCGATGTGGATCTTCGGGCCGGCGCCTCCGGGACGGCGGCCGGCGAGGACGCCGGCCGTCTCGGCGAGGCCGACCGTGGCCGCGACCAGCGGGCGGGCGTCCACCGAGCCGTCGGCGTAGGCGGCGATCGCGCCGGCCAGACCGGCCGAGCCGCCCAGGATGCCGACGGCGGTGACGTCCTTGAGTACGAGGTCGCGGGTGTCGAGGGTGGACGGGGTCCGGGCCAGGCCGATGTAGACGAGGCGACCGGCGGGTTCGACGAGGTCGAGCGCGAGTGCGGGCAGCCCGGGCGCGTTGGAGGCGTCGATGACGGCGTGCCAGGGCAGCGCGGGCAGCGACTCCCTGGTCCAGGCGCCGGTGAAGCCGAGGTCCGCGGCCAGGCGCAGGCCCCCGTCGTCGCGGCCCATCAGGTGGACCTCGATGCCTTGGGCGCGGGCGAACAGCGCCGCGAGCAGGCCGATCGTGCCAGTCCCCAGGACCAGCAGCCGATCGCCCGGATCCAGGGCGGCGCCGCGGACGGCCCGCAGCGCGTTGCCGCCGGGCTCGACGAGGGCGCCGAGCGCGGGGTCCACGGTGTCCGGCAGCCGGTGCAGGGCGGTGACGGGCACGGCGACTTGTTCGGCCAGCGCGCCGGGGCGGCCCCGGCTGATGCCGATCTCGGCCAGTTCGGCGCACACGTGGTGGCGGCCGGCGCGGCAGCGGGCGCAGTGGCCGCAGCCGAGCATGGTGTCGCCGGTGACGCGGCGGCCGAGCCAGGCGGGGTCCACGCCCCCGCCGGCGGCGGTGACGCGCCCGCACCACTCGTGGCCAGGCCGTAACGGGTAACGGGACCGGCCGGTGCTCAGGTAGCTCATGTGGCCGGTGAACAGCTCGACGTCCGTGCCGCACACGCCGGCCCGTTCGACGTCCACCACCACCTCCCCGGGCGCGGCGACCGGCGGCTCGACCTCCTGGACCTCCGCCTCCCCCGGACCGGTCAGCACCAGCGCCCGCGTCACCGGGGGCCGATCACCTTCTGGCGCTGGCTGCCCAGGCCGTCGATGCCGAGCTCCATCACGTCGCCGGGCCGGAGCCAGACGGGCGGGTTCTGGCCCATGCCGACGCCGGGCGGGGTGCCGGTGTTGATCAGGTCCCCCGGCTCCAGCACCATGAACTGGCTCAGGTGGTGCACGATGACGTACGGGTCGAAGATCATCGTCTTGGTGGTGCCGGTCTGGCGGCGCACGCCGTTGACCGTCAGCCACATGCCGAGGTTCGTGACGTCGGCGATCTCGTCAGGGGTGACGAGCCAGGGACCGGCCGGGTTGAAGGTCTCGGCGGACTTGCCCTTGCTCCACTGGCCGCCGCGCTCCATCTGGAAGGCGCGCTCGCTGACGTCGTTGACCACGCAGTAGCCGGCGATGGCGTCGCGGGCCTCCTCCACCGAGTCGAGGTAGGAGGTGCGCCTGCCGATGACGATGCCGAGCTCGACCTCCCAGTCGGTCTTGGTGGAGCCGCGCGGGATGCGCACGTCGTCGTACGGCCCGACGAGGGTGTTGGGTGACTTGGTGAACAGGATCGGCTCGTCGGGGACGGCCTGGCCGGTCTCGGCGGCGTGGTCGCTGTAGTTGAGGCCGATGCAGAGGATCTGGTGCGGCCTGGCGATCGGGGCGCCGACGCGCTCGCCGGCGAACGCGCGGGGCCGGCCCGCGGCGACCCGGTCGGCGAGCAGGGCGGCGCCGCCCCGGGCGAAGAACCGCTCGTCGAAGTCGGGGGTGACGTCGGAGACGTCGATGTAGTGGGTCTCGTCCACGCGGACGACGGGCTTCTCGGCGCCTGGCGCGCCGATGCGCATGAGCTGCACGTGTCTTCTCCGTTAGCTGGAAGGGGGCCGATCGCCGGAGACGATGGCGAGGATGGCGGGCAGGTCGTCCACGAGCGCCCGCACGGGGGTGCGGTAGGCGAGGCCGCTGATGCTGATCGCGCCGCTGGGCACGGTGGGCGAGGTCAGGTAGGCCGGGACCGCCAGGCAGTTGACGCCCGGCTCGTTCTCCTGGTCGTCGACGGCATAGCCCTGCCTGCGGACCCGTACCAGCTCGGCGTGCAACTCCCCGGCCGTGCCGATGGAGCGGCCGGTGGGCCGCTCCAGCGTCCGGTCGCCCACCCAGGCGCGCACCGCGTCCTCGTCGGGCAGGGCGGCGGCCAGCAGCATCTTGCCCACGCCCGTGCAGTGGGCCGGGTTGCGGCCGCCCACGACGGAGCTCAGCCGCACCGCCCCGGACGGCGGGTCGAGCTTGGAGCGGTAGACGACCCAGGGGCCGTCGAGCACCGCGTAGTGCACCGTCTCGCCGTACCGGTCGCACAGCGCCTCAAGGATCGGGGTCACCCGGACGTGGTCGGGGCGGGCCTCATGGTGGGCGAAGGCCATGCGCAGGAACTCGTCGCCGAGCACGTAGCGGCCGTGTCCGTGCCGGCTGGCGAACCCGGCCCGGCGCAGCGAGGCCAGCGCCCGATGCACCGTCGGCTTCGAGCTGTCCACCGCCCGCGCCATCTCCTCCAGCCCCACCCCGTCGGGGTGACGGGCCAGCTCCGCGAGCACCGCCAGCACGCGATCGGAGCCTACGAGCCGCTGCTCCTCCGTCCATTCGGGCATATTCCGTACGTTAGACCGTCGTTCCAGGAAACGGAAGTTGCTCCCGGCGAAGCCTTCCCCCGGACGGCGGGAGCCGGTTAGCCTCGCAGACAGTTCCACCCATGTGTTATCGATTCCGACTATTGGAAAGAGACATGCGCACCGCTCTCATCACCGGCGGGGTCAGCGGCCTGGGCAGAGCCGCCGCCGTCCGCCTGGAAGCCGACGGCGTCCGGGTCGTCACCCTCGACGTCGCCGACGGCGCGGACCTGGTCGTGGACGTCACCGACGCCGCCGCCGTCCAGGCCGCCGCCGACGAGATCGGCCCGGTCGACATCCTGGTCAACTCCGCCGGGATCGTCGGCCCCAACGCCCCGCTCTGGCAGCTCCCGCTCGACGGCTGGCGGCGCACCTTCGAGGTCAACGTCGACGGCACCTTCCACACCTGCCGCGCCTTCGTGCCCGGCATGCGCGAGCGCGGGTGGGGCCGCGTCGTCAACATCGCCAGCATGGCCGGCAAGGACGGCAACCCCGACATGGCGCCGTACTCCGCCTCGAAGGCCGCCGTCATCGCGCTGACCAAGTCGCTCGGCAAGGAACTCGCCACCAGCGGCGTGCTGGCCAACGTGATCGCCCCGGCCGTCATCGAGACCCCGATGAACGCCGACACCGGCCCGGAGGCGCTGGCGCACATCACCGGGCTCATCCCGATGCGCCGCGTCGGCCGACCCGAGGAGGTCGCCGAACTGATCGCCTGGCTGGCCTCCGACAAGGTCAGCTTCTCCACCGGCGCCGTGTACGACATCAGCGGGGGACGCGCCACGTACTGAGCTTCATAGGCGAACATTTGACCGTTTTGTGCCTTTTTGCTACGTTTGAGGCTTGCAGCAGCGGGGTCCGCCATGCGACCGCTGTGTTCTGCCCGGACCGCGCCTTCGCGCGGCCGCCTAATCCGCCATCCGGCGGAGCCGGGGACCCACTCTCGTTCCGGGGTGAATCGGCGCCCGATCTCGCGCCGTAGGGCACTTCCACGCCCGAACCCGTCAGCTAACCCGGTAGGCGGCATGGAAGCTAGGAGCAATCCCTTCATGCGTCTCACCCATCGGATCAGCAGTGCCCTGCTCGGCCTCGCCGTAGCCACGGGCGCCATGACCACCGCCGCCGGCGCCGCCCAGGCCGCCACTCCGGCCGCGGCCGTCGAGCGGCCCCTCGCCAACGCCCCCTCCGTGGCCGGCAGCGCCGCGTACCTGATGGACGCGAGGAGCGGCGAGGTGCACTTCAGCAAGGAGGCCGACCTGCGCAGGCCGGTCGCCAGCCTCACCAAGGCGATGACCGCCTACACCGTGCTCGAGCAGGCCAAGCCGACGGACAAGGTCACGATCACCGCCGAGGACGTCGAGTACGGCAGCCAGGGCGGCGCTTCGGTGGCCCACCTGCGCGCCGGCGACACCCTCACCGTCGAGAACCTGCTGTACGGGCTGATGCTCCCGTCCGGCGCCGACGCCGCGCACGCGCTCGCCCGCGCCTACGGCCCCGGCGTGCCCGGGTTCGTCGCCGAGATGAACGACACCGCCCGCAAGCTCGGCATGACCGACACCGTGTACGTGAACGCCGACGGCATGCCCTATCAGGGCGGCGGCCACTCCACCGCCCGCGACCAGGCGACGCTCGCCAAGGCGACGCTGGACGACCCGACCCTCAAGAAGATCACCTCGACCCGGTACCACGCCGTGGAGTCGACGTCCGAGCACGGCTCGTACGCGTGGAAGAACACCAACCGCCTCCTCGCCGCGCCGGGCGCCCTCGGCGTGAAGACCGGCTACACCAGGGACGCGGGCTACACGCTCGCCTTCGCCGGCGAGCGCGACGGCAACCGCCTGGTCGGCGTGATCCTCGGCGAGACCGACTCCGGCCGCCGCTTCCAGACCGCGCAGGCTCTGCTGGACTGGGGGCACGCGGGCAACCGATAGGTCCCTTTCCTGCTTGTTGCCTGGGAAGATGTGGCCTGGTGACAGCCGGGGCCGCACGATCGGCTAGCGTCGAAAACGGCGCGTGCGGACGGTTTGTCCGGCACGCGCCCACTCGCCGGTCGCAGGTCCAGGCCCCGGCTTCGAAAGGAAAGAGATGGTGGAGCCGGTGCCGGCTGACCTGAACACGATTGAGCGCCGAGGCGCGATGCCGGGACGGGGGTGCGCGCGATGAGCGTCGCGCTGGGCCTGGTGGCCATCTTCGTCCTCACCCTGGCCACCGGCTACTTCGTCGCCCAGGAGTTCGCCTACGTCACCGCCGACCGGCTCGCGCTGACGCAGCAGGCGGCCGCGGGCGACAAGAAGGCGGCCAAGGCCGTCAAGGTGCTGGAGCGGCTGTCGTTCATGCTGTCCGGCGCGCAGCTCGGCATCACCGTCACCGCGCTCGTGGTCGGCTTCATCGCCCGCCCGGCGCTGGCCGAGCTGATCTCACCCGCGCTGACCGCGCTCGGCATGCCCGCGGGGCTGGTGGACGCGGTGGCGCTGGCGATCGGGTTCGCGCTCGCCACGATCATCCAGATGGTGATCGGCGAGCTCGCCCCGAAGAACCTGGCGCTGGCCAGGCCGGAGCCGCTGGCCCGCGCGCTGGCCTCGTCGACCCTGATCTACCTGGCCGTCGCCGGGCCGATCATCAAGCTGTTCGACGCCACTGCCAACAGGCTGCTGCGCGCGGTCGGGATCGAGCCGGTCGAGGAGCTGCACCACGGCGCCACCCTGGAGGAGCTCGGCCACATCATCGGCGAGTCCGAGGCGCACGGCCACCTGCCCGGCAGCCAGGCCGACGTGCTGGAGCGGGCGCTCGCCTTCTCCGACCACACCGCCGAAGAGGTCATGGTGCCCCGGGCCGACGTGGTGGCCGTCGCCGCGTCGGCGACCGTCGCCGAGCTGGACGAGCTCATCGCCGCCCACGGCCACACGCACTATCCGGTGCTCGGCGCCACGCTGGACGACGTCGCCGGGCTGGTCAGCCTGCGTGACGTCGCCGCCGTGCCGACCGGCGCGGCCGCCACCACCCGGGTCGGCGACCTGGCCCGCGAGGTGCTCGTCGTGCCGTTCTCGCAGCCGCTGCCCGACCTGGCCGGCCAGCTCCACGCGCGCGGCGAGGAGGTCGCCTGCGTGGTCGACGAGCACGGCGGCCTGGCCGGCCTGGTCACCTGGGAGGACGTCGCCGAAGAGCTGGTCGGGGAGATCGCCGACGAGAACGACGCCGACACGCCCGCCGCGGTGCGCCGCGGCGACGGCTGGGAGCTGGACGCGGGCCTGCGGATAGACGAGATCGCCCTGGCCACGGACCTGAGCCTGCCGGACGAGGACGACTACGACACCCTGGCCGGGCTCATCCTGCACCGGCTGGGCCGCTTCGCCGTGCCCGGCGACGTGATCATCGCCGACCTGCCCGCCACCCTCGACCCCGGCGCGCCCACCCACGCCCGCATCGAGGTGCTGACCCTGAACCGCCACGTCCCCGAGCGCGTCCGCCTCACCCCGTACCGGCACGAAGGCGAGCAGCAGCCGTGAACCTGACCCTGGGCCTGGCCCTCACCCTGTTCCTGCTCGTCGGCAACGGCTTCTTCGTCGCCGCCGAGTTCGCCCTGGTCGCCGCCAAGCGCCACCGCCTGGAGAAGGCCGCCGCGCGGGGCAGCCGGGCCGCCGCGGCGGCGCTGGCGGGGATCAAGGAGCTGTCGCTCATGCTGGCCGGCGCCCAGCTCGGCATCACGCTCTGCTCGCTCGGCCTCGGCGTGGTCTCCGAACCGCTCATCGCCGGCACGCTCACCCCGCTGTTCCACGCCGCCGGGCTGCCCGAGGCCGCCGCGCACGCGGTCGCCTTCGTCATCGCGCTGGCCATCGTGACCTTCCTGCACATGGTCCTCGGCGAGATGGCGCCCAAGTCCTGGGCGATCGCCCATCCGGAGCGCTCGGCCACCGTCCTGGCGCTGCCGTTCCGCGGCTTCACGCTGGTCGTCCGTCCCCTGATCAGCGTGCTGAACGCCGTCAGCGACGCCCTGCTCCGCCTGTTCAAGGTCAGGCCCCGGGAGGGCGACGCCAACCCGCGCACCCCCGAGCAGCTCCAGCACCTGGTGGAGGAGTCTCGCAGGCTCGGGCTCATCGAGGCCGACGACCACGCCGTGCTCACCCAGGCCCTGCACGCCCCGAACACCGGCATCGCCGAGCTGATCACCCCGATCGACCGGATCGTCGGCGTGCCCGCCGCCGCCTCGGCCCAGGACGTGGTCGACGCCTGCCTGAACGCCGGGCGCTCACGCCTGATCGTCGGCCCCGCCGCGGCGCCGCTGGGCGTCGTCCACATCCGCGACGCCTACCTGGCGCGCCGCCGCTCCCGCGACGTCACCGCCGAGCAGCTCGCCTACCGCGTCCCGGCCCTGCACGCGGGCGCCTCGGTGTCGGACGCGGTGTCGGCGCTCCGGGCCGGCCACAGCCAGCTCGCGCTCGTCCGCGACGACGACGCCACGATCGGCATCGTCAGCCTCGACGACCTGCTGACCACCCTGCTGGTGCCAGGGAACGGGGAGCCGACGGCGCGCTGACGAGTCACGTGGCGATCCGGCCATTCCGAGGCCATGGCGGGAGGAATGGCGCTCTGGCTCACGGTGATGCGCCCGGGCACCGAGCGCGCCGACGTACGGGCACGTCAGACGGCGTGGCTGCTGACCACGGCGCCCGTCGCGCTCACCCTGACCTGTGCGGGCCTGGCAGTCGGCGGCTCACCGGCCCTGCTCCCGTGGGCGATCATCGCTATGGCGGTCGTGCTCGGCGACGCCGTGGACGTTCCCTGCACGCCTGGGCGCACCCTGGCCGGTGCTCGTCAGCGGCGCGCTGATCGCCCTGGGAACCCTGATCTACCTGCTGATCCTCGTACGTCTGACGGCGAGACTCCGCTCGCCGGGCGTGAGCATCGGCGGCGGCGGGCTCATCGGCCTCCGGGCCGTCCGTCCACGCCGTTCCCGGAATCCCGCAGGTGGGTGGCGAGCTGTTTGCGCACAGGGCCGTAGTGGGCCTCGATCGCAGCCTGGAAGGCGGCCACGTCGCGCCGCCGGGCGGCCGCCACGATCTCCGCGTGCGCGTCGGCCGTCTCCCGTCCGTCGGCGGTGGACGGGGCCAGCAACGGGGCGACCATGCTGTGGACGTCCCAGAACGCCCCGGTGAGCTGCTGGACGAGGTCGATCCTCAGCGGCTCCATGAGCAGCAGGTGGAAGGCGCGGTCCTGCTCGACGAACGTCTCCCCCTTGTCCGCCAGCTCCCGCATCTCGGACACCAGCGCGGTCAGGGCGTCGAAGTGGGGCTCCTCCAGAGCCGCCACGAGGGAGGCCGCCAGGCCCTGTTCGAGCAGCTGACGGACGCCGATCACCTCGCCGAGCACGGTGAAGTCGTCGCGGCTGCTGAGCTGGACGCGGAAGGCGAGGCTCTCCACCAGGGCCACCAGGGACAGGCGGCCGACGTACATGCCGTGGCCGTGCCGCACCTCCACGATGTCGAGGGCGCTCAGCGTCTTGATCGCCTCACGCACGCTGGAGCGGCTCGCCCCCAAGCTCTCGCAGAGCACGGACTCGGTGGGCAGCGGATCGCCGGGCTTCAGATGGTTCCGCAGGATGAACGCCTTGATCTGCTCCGTCACCTCCTGCCGCCGCAACGGATGCCGCCCCGTGGCGGGTCCAGGGAAGTCCAGCGCCATCTTCTGCCTTTCCCGCGATGCCGGTCTCTGGCGTGCACCCTAAGCATAGGACGTCAGACGTCGTACGCCTCCCGGCTTCACCGGGTGCCCGGGGACGATTCTGCCGGAACCATGGCCGTCACGCCCTCGTCATCCTTTCGGCGAACCAGCGGGTGATGGTCGTCGGGTGGGTGATGGCGGTGCCGACGACCACGGCGTACGCGCCCGCCTCGACGGCCGCGGCGGCCTGCTCCGCCGTGTGGACGCGCCCCTCGGCGATCACCGGGACGGGCAGGTCGCGGGCGAGCCCGGCGACCAGTTCGAGGTCAGGGCCGGGTCCGGGGCGGGAGTACGCCGTGTACCCGGACAGGGTCGTCCCGACCACGTCCGCGCCTGCCTCGGCGGCGGCGATCCCTTCCTCGTACGTGGAGACGTCCGCCATCACCAGCCGGCCGGTACGGTCGTGCACGGCCTTGACGGTTTCGGCGAGCGTGCGGCCGTCGGGACGTGGTCTGCGGGTGCCGTCCACGGCCACGATGTCCGCGCCGGTCGCGGCGACAGCGAGGGCGTGGTCGAGGGTCGGCGTGATGAAGACGTCTCCGTCGCCGTCCTTCCACAGGCCGATGAGCGGCAGGTCCAGCGCCGCGCGGATCCGCCGCAGGTCCTCCAGCCCCTGCGCCCGGATCCCCGCCGCCCCGCCGGCGGCCACCGCCCGCGCCACCCGGCACATCGTGTCCGGGTCACGCATCGGCTCGCCGGGGTACGCCTGACACGACACCACCAGACGGCCCCGAATAGCGGCCAGCGCAGGGTGCTCAGCGGCCGACGTCATGATCCTCCTCGATGGTGCTCGCGCGAATCCTCGATGGTGATCGCGCGAAGGGGGCCGATCACTCGCGCGTCCAGTACGGTTCCAACCGCCCAGCGGGCCAGCGCGAGGCGGGCCCACGCGAAACGGGCCCGCGCGAAACGGGCCCGCGCGAAACGGGCCACGCGAGGCGGGGCGGAAAGTGGTGTCGGTCATGGGGACGCTTCCAGGGCCATGCGGGCGGCGCCGAGCAGGGCGGCGGCGCCGGCGAGGGCGGCGGGTTCGACCGGGACGTCTCGCAGTGCGGGCAGTACCTCGGCGGCGATGGCGGCGCGTAGCGGTCGCCACCACGGTTCGCCGCATCCGGCGACGCCTCCCCCGATGACCACGATCTCGGGGTCGATGACGTTCATCAGCCCGCCGATGAGCGAGCCGAGCGCGGCCCCGCCCTCGGCCAGGACGTCCGCGGCGAGCGGATCTCCGGCCGCAGCCAACCGAGCCACCCCGGCGAGATCCGCGGCGTCCGTACCGCCCCGGCGACGGTACTCACCAAACAGGGCGGGGCCGGACGCGACCGCCTCCACATGCCCCTGCCCGCCGCACGGGCACGGCCTCCCGGCCGCCGCCGCCACCGGCACATGGCCCGCGTGCCCGGCCACCGCATGCGCCCCGTGCCGGACCCGCCCACCGAGCATGACCGAGGCGCCGACGCCGGTACCGACCGCGACCAGCAGGACGTCCTCCCGGCCGGCGGCGGCACCGCGCCACTGCTCGCCGAGCGCGTGCGCGTGCACGTCGTTGCCGACCACCACCGGCACCCCGAGCCTGCGCGACAGCTCGCCACGCAGATCGGTCCCCGCCCACCCAGCCAGCGCCCCGGTCGCCGAGACCACCACACCCCGCCCCGGATCGACCACCCCAGCACTACCGACACCGACCGCGCTCACAACCCCCCGGCCACCGAGACCCCCGACACCAGCCGACTCCCCGGTCCCATCGCGGAGGTCACGCCCGACCTCCGCACTACCACCCGCCCCCACGGACCCCCGCCCGTCACGGACGCCGCGACCGAACTCCGCACCACCGGCGGCTTCCACGGCCCCCCGCCCCTCACGGAGGTCACGACCGGCCTCCGCAGGCGGCCCCACCGATCTCCGCCCATCGCGAAGGTCACGACCGAACTCCGCACTACCAGCCGCCCTCACGGACCCCCGCCCATCACGGAGATTCCGACCGAATTCCGGACCACCGTCCGAGCCCACAGCCCCCCGCCCATCACGGAGATCCCGACCGAACTCCGCACCACCGGCCGCGATCACAACCCCACGGCTCTCGGTGAGGGTGTGGATGAGGGCGGTGGCGGTGGTGAGGATGGCGTCGGGGCCTTCGGTGGCGGGGGTGGGGCGGGTGGCCGTGGCCAGGAGGGTGCCGGAGTGGTCGACCAGGCCGGCGGCGATCTTCGTGCCGCCGATGTCCACGCCGACGACGAGGCTCACAGCAGCCCGGCCTCCTCCAGATGGGCGGCGACGGCGCGGCCCTCGCCGGCGGTCAGCTCGCGCATCGGCGCGGCGACGGCCGCGTGGCCGATGACCCCGCGCAGGGCCAGCGCGGTCTTGAACGCCCCGACGCCCCGCGTGCTGCCACCGGCGGTGGCAGCGGAGGCCGCCTCGACGATGCGGAACAGCCGGGTCAGACGGTCCTGCTCGGCCTTGGCGTCGGCCCAGCGCCCGTCGGCGCAGGCCCGCAGCAGCCGTACGTAACCGTGCGGGTCGACGTTGGCCAGGCCGGGCACGGCGCCGTCGGCCCCGGCGAGCATCATCGCGTCGACCACGACCTCGTGCCCGGTCAGCGCCGAGAACCCGGCGAGCCCGGCGGCCCGCAGGACCACCTGGCGGAACCCCACGTCGTCGCCGCTGGAGTCCTTGAGCCCGTCGACGACCCCGTCCGCGGCCAGGGAGAGCACCAGGTCGGCGGTGAGCTTGGTGTGCACCGACACCGGCACGTCGTAGGCCAGGAGCGGCAGGTCCACGGCGGCCCTGACGGCGCGGAAGTGCCGGTCGACCTCCACGGGATGGATGCGGGCGTAGAACGGCGCGGTCACCACGACGGCGTCCGCGCCGAGCTTCCTGGCGATCTCCGCCCGCTCGATCACGCGGCCGGTCGTCGTCTCGATGCAGCCGGCGAGCACGGGCACCCGGCCGGCGGCCGCCCGCACCACGACCTCCAGCGCCTTGTCCCGGCGGGCGTCGGTGAGGAAGACCGCCTCACCGGAGCTGCCGAGGGCGAACAGGCCGCTGACGCCCGCCTCGATCAGGAACTCGACCAGCCGCTCCAGTGACGCGGCGTCGATCTCGCCGTCCGGCGTCAGAGGGGTGACGACCGGCGGGATGACGCCGCTGAAGCGGGGCTTGCGGGGGCTCAAAGAAGGCTCCTTACGGGCGATTCGGGGTGGACGCAGTGCCAGAAGTGCGCCTCCGCCTGAGTGGCGGGCGGGAACTCCTGCGCGCACGCCTCGGTGGCCTTCCAGCAGCGGGTGCGGAACGGGCAACCGGACGGCGGGTGGGTGGCGGACGGGACCGGGCCGGTGAGCACGATCCGTTCGGTGTCGTCGAGCAGGCTGGGCGTGGCCGAGAACAGGGCCCGCGTGTACGGGTGGCGCGCCCGGCCGGCCACGTCGGCGACCGGCCCCTCCTCGACCACGCGGCCGAGGTACATGACCGCGATCCGGTCGGCGAGGTAGCGGACCGTCTGGATGTCGTGGGAGATGAACACCAGGCCGAGCCCCAGGCTCGTGCGCAGGTCGAGCAGGAGGTTGAGCACCTGGGCGCGGACGGAGACGTCCAGCGCGCTGGTGGGCTCGTCGGCGACGATCACGTCGGGTTCGAGTGTCAGGGCGCGCGCCACGGCGACCCGCTGGCGCTGGCCGCCGGAGAGCTGGCCGGGCAGCGCCTCGGCGACGTGGCCGGGCAGCCCGACGAGGTCGAGCAGGTCGCGCACGCGTTCCTCGCGCTGCTTCGGCGTGCCGCGCCGGTGCACGTCGAGGGGGTCGCGCAGGATGCGGCGCACGGACAGGCGGGGGTTCAGCGCGGTGGAGGCGTCCTGGAACACCATGGCCACGGCGGCCCCGAAGTCCCGCCAGCGGCGCCGTACCGGCAGCGTCCACAGGTCCTCGCCGCGGAAGCGCACCGTGCCCGAGGTGGGCGCCTGGAGGCCGACCACCACCTTGGCGAGGGTGGACTTGCCGCATCCCGACTCGCCGACCACGCCGAGGATCTCGCCCCGGCCGACGGAGACGGTGGCGTCGGTGAGTGCGTGCACCTTGTCGCGGCGCACCAGGCCGCCGCTGCGCGCGGTGTGCACCACGTGCACGTGTTCCAGGCTGACGACTGGTTCGTTCACCGTTGTCCCCCTCCGGGGTGGAAGCAGGCCCGCGCGTGGTCGTGCGGTTCGCCGGCCAGCGGCGGCGGAGCGGTGCGGCAGGTCGCGTCCGCGGCCGCGCACCGGCCCGCGAAGCGGCAGCCGGGCCCGAAGTCGCGGGGCGCGGGCACCACGCCGGGCACCTGGTGCAGCCGCTTGGCCCCGCTCTCCAGGGAGAGCACCGAGCCCAGCAGGCCCCGGGCGTAGCGGTGCTCGGCGCCGGACAGGAGCGAGCCGGTCGTGCCGATCTCGGCGAGCTGGCCGGCGTACATCACGGCGATCCGGTGCACGAGCTGACCGACCAGGCCGAGGTCGTGCGAGACGAGCAGCATCGCGAAGCCGAGCTCGTCCCGCAGCTCGACCAGCAGCTCCACCACCTGCGCCTGCACGGTCACGTCGAGCGCCGTGGTGGGCTCGTCGGCGACCAGCAGCCGCGGGCCGCGGGACAGGGCCATCGCGATCAGCACGCGCTGGCGCTGGCCGCCGGACAGCTCGTGCGGGTAGCTGCGCCGGGTGCGCGCCGGGTCAAGGCCCACGAGTTCGAGGAGCTGCTCCGGCGTACGGGTGCCGCCCCGCTTGGTGAGCTGGCGCAGCTGAGTGCCCACGAGGACCGACGGGTTCAGCGACGACATGGCGTCCTGGTAGACCATGGCGATCTCCGGGCCGGAGATCGCCCGCCGTTCGCCTGGCGGCAGGTGCAGGATGTCGCGGCCGTCGTAGACGATCCGGCCGCTCACCTGCGCGGCGCGGGGCAGCAGACCCATGATCGCCAGGCTGGTCAGGCTCTTGCCGCAGCCGGACTCGCCCACCAGCCCGAGCGTCTCGCCCACCCGTACGTCGAAGGAGAGCGACTGGACGACCGGGACGTCCCCGTATCGCTGCGGGAAGCGGATGGTCAGGTCCTCGACCGACAGCAGCGGCGCGGCCCCGGGCGGCAGCGGCGGGACGCGCGGCGGGCGCTCGCCCGCCACGACGGCGAGCCTGGCGAGCGCGTCCCCGGTCTCGGTGCTCTCCTCGGCGGGTACGGCCGCCGAGGAGACGTCGTCGGCCGGTGCGGCGGCGCGCCGGGCGGAGCGGGGCGCGGCCCACGCGTCGGTGAGCCCTTCGGCGAGCAGGTTGAGCGCGAGCACCGTGACCAGGATCGCCAGGCCGGGGAAGAAGGTGGCCCACCAGCCGCCGGCCAGGACGAGCTGCCTGCCGTAGGCCAGCACGTTGCCCCAGCTCGGCGCCGGGTCCTGGATGCCCGCGCCGATGAACGACAGGCTGGCCTCGAAGATGATCGCGTCGGCCACCAGCACGGTGGCGAACACCATGATGGGCGCGGCGCAGTTGACGGCGACGTGCCTGACCAGGATGTGCGGCCTGGTGGCGCCGATGACCTTCTCGGCGGCGACGTAGTCCTCGCCGTACTGCGCCAGGACGTTGGCCCGCACCACCCGCGTCAGCTGCGGCACGTACAGGAAGGCGATCGTGCCGATCAGGACCGGGAGGTGGCGGCCGAAGACCGCCACCAGCACCGCGGCGAGCGCGATGCCGGGGAAGGCCATGACCACGTCGAGGACGCGCATGATGCCCTCGCTGACGGCCTTGCGCGAGGTGGCCGCGAGGCTGCCCAGCACCGCGCCGGCGGCGACGGCGAGCGCGGTGGCGCCCAGGCCGATGAGAAGGGAGGACTGCGCGCCGTGCGCGATCCTGGCGAAGACGTCACGCCCGGCCCTGTCGGTGCCGAGCCAGTGGTCGGCGCCGGGCGGGACGGCGGGCGTGCCGGTCGCGAGCGGATCTCCGGCGAAGAGCGGCGCCAGCACGGCGAAGAGCGCGATCGCCACGAGCACGGCGAGGGAGACGACGGCGACCGGGGAGAGGCGCGCGAAGCGGATGCCGGGGTCGGAGAGCCGGGCGGTCAGGCCTGATCTGAGCATCTCACACCGCCCTGATCCGCGGGTTGACGAGCAGGTAGAGCAGATCGACGACGAGGTTCACGAGGAGGAACGCCACCGCGATCGTCAGCACCGCGCCCTGCACCAGGGCCACGTCGCCGTTCGTGACGCCTTCGAGTATGAGCTTGCCCATGCCGGGCAGGTCGAAGATCGTCTCGATGACCACGGCGCCGCTCAGCAGGTAGCCGACCCGCAGGCCGAGCACGGTGAGCGGGGTGATGAGCGCGTTGCGCAGCGCGCCGCGTACGACGATCGCGCGGGGCAGGCCGTTGCCGGTGGCGGTGCGGACGTAGTCCTTGTCCAGTTCCTCCACCATCGAGGTGCGCACCAGGCGCGACAGCGAGGCCGCCGCCGGGACGGCGATCGCGATCGAGGGCAGGGCCAGCGACAGGAGCCAGCCGGTGACGGAGTCGGCCGGGTTGACGTAACCGCCGGTCGGGAAGATCGGAACGCCGAGCGCGAACTCCTGGATGAGCAGGATGCCCAGCCAGAAGGAGGGCATCGCCACCCCCGCGATGGACAGCACGCGGGTCACCTGGTCGGGCCACCGGTCGCGGTGGAGCGCGCCGGTGACCCCGAAGGCCAGGGCGCCGGCCACGGCGAGCACCAGGCCCAGCACGGTGAGCTGGATCGTGAGCGGGAAGGCCGTGACGACCCGGTCGATCACCGGGGTCGCCGGCGGGGCGGTGTAGCCCAGGTCGCCCTGCGCCAGCTGCCCCAGGAACCGGACGTAACGCAGCGGGAGGGGGTCGTCCAGCCCGTGCTCCGCCCTGTAGGCGGCGCGCGCCTCCGGGCTCGCGCCGTCGCCGAGTGCGTTGTACGCGGGATCGTTGGGCGAGAACTGGAGGACCACGAAGACCAGCAGCGTGACGCCCAGCAGCATGGGCGGCAGGATCACCAGCCGTCTCACGGTCAGCCGTAGGAGTGCGAACATGGCGCTTTCTCGTCGGGGCGGTCAGACGCGGGCGACGTCGAGGAAGGACAGGCCCGTGGTCGGGATGGGCTGGAAGCCGGTGAGCGCCTTCTCGTCCCAGGCGGTGGGCAGCTTGCGGTGCAGGATCGGGTAGAGCGGCACCTCCTCGGCGACGAGGTCGACGGCCTGGCCCCACAGCTTCTTCTGCTCGGCGGCGTCGTCGGTCCGCACCGCGGCGTCGAGCAGCTCCAGCATCTTCTTCGCCTCGGCGGTCTGGCTCCAGCGGTAGCGGTTCTCCGGCCAGATGCCGTCGTAGAACCAGCGCAGCAGCAGGTCCATGTCGTTGCCGAAGACCGAGGGGTCGCCCGGCGCCACCAGGACCTGGAACGCGCCGGGGTCGATCTTGTTGGTGTACTGCCCGCCCGACTGGCCGATGTCGAGCGTGGTGGTCACGCCGACGGCGTCCCAGGACTCCTTGATGATCGGGACGACGTCCTTCACCCAGCCGGTGTCGGTGGTGACCATGGTGACCTGGAGGTTCTCGACCCCGGCCGCCTTGAGCAGTTCCTTGGCCTTGTCCGGGTCGTAGCCGTAGACGGTGGCCGCCTCGGCGTACGCGGGATGCGACTCCTGGACGTAACCGGTCGCCGCGGCGGCGTTGCCCAGCATGCCCGTCCGGATGACCTTGTCCTTGTCGATCGCCCAGTGCAGCGCCTGGCGCACCCGCTTGTCGTCGAAGGGCTTCTCGGCGCAGTTGAACATGAGGAAGAGCAGGCCGAAGGACTGCACCGCCTCCAGCTTGTGCTTCTGGCCGACCTTCTCGGCGTCGAGGTACGGCACGTCCTCGATCGCCGCGACCCGGCCGGACTCCAGCGCGGTCACGCGGGCGGACGGGTCGGACAGCAGCCGCCAGGTCATGTTCTTGACCTTCGCGGGGCGCGGCCCGTTGTACTCGTCCCACCGCTCGAAGACGATCTTGTCTTCCTTGGTCGCCTCGATCAGGCGGTACGGGCCCGAGCCCACGGGCTTGGCGTCGAAGGCGGCCTTGTCCTTCCCCACGATCGCCCTCGGCACGATCTTGACGACCGCGAGCCGCTCCTTGAGCAGGGGGAAGGCGTGCTTGAGCTTGATCTCCGCCGCCGTGTCGCCGACCGCGGTGACGCTCTCCACGAACGGGATGAACTGCACCATGAGCGAGGCGTTGGCGGGGTCCATGACGCGCTCGAAGCTGAAGGCGACATCCCCAGCCGTCACCGGGGAGCCGTCGTGGAAGGTGGCGCCCTGGCGCAGGGCGACCTTGTACGTGGTGTCGTCGACCTTCTCCAGCTCTCCGGCGGCGAGCGCGGCGTACGGCTCGCGGGTCACCGGGTCGAGGTCGAACAGCGCCTCCAGGGTGTGCATGTTGGCCGCGACGGGCGTGGCGCCGGACGAGGTCATCGGGTCGAAGCCGGTCGACAGGGCGTACGAGATGCCGGCCTCGATGCTGTCGGCGGCGGGCGCCGCGCTGCCGGTGGAGGCGGGGCCCGAGCACGCGGCGAGCGAGCCGGTGAACGCGGTGGCGGCGCTCATGGCCCCTACGAGCCGCAGGAAGCCGCGGCGGTTGACGGACGGGGCGGGATCGGGCATGGCTACCCCTCTCCTTTGATGGTGACCGTTTTGGGGGGTATCGTCACGGGTGGGCACAGGACACATGACGTCTGATGTCTGATGCCGATGCGGGGAATGTAGACGACCTTTGGACGAAAGGGCAAGATGTTGGCCGTGATCGAGCCCATCTCGCGACCGTCCCGCGGTACGCAACTGCGACAGCGAGAGGTGGCCGAGCGCATCAAGCAGTACATCCTGCACCACCGCCTGCGGCCCGGCGACGCGCTCCCCACCGAGGCGGAGCTGTGCGCGGCCATCGGCGCGAGCCGCTCCAGCGTGCGCGAGGCGATCAAGGCCCTCACCGCCCTCGACATCGTCGAGGTGCGCCACGGATACGGCACCTACGTCGGCACGCTGTCACTCGCCGCCCTGGTCGAGAGCCTGAGCTTCCGGGGGCTGCTCAGCCGGTCCGACGACTACCAGGTGCTCTCCGAGCTGGTCCAGGTCCGCCAGACCCTGGAGCAGGGGCTCGCCTCCGCGATCATCCCCGCCCTGGGCGAGGATCTGCGCGGCGAGCTGGAGAGACTCACCGACGAGATGGACGAGCGGGCGCGGGCGGGCGAGACGTTCATCGAGCAGGACCGCGAGTTCCACCTGCTCCTCATGAAACCTCTGGGCAACGAGCTGGTCACCCAGCTCACCGCCGCCTTCTGGGACGTGCACGCAATCGTCGCGCCCACGATGCCCACCACCCCCGAGTCGGTGCGCGAGACCGTCGCGGCGCACCGCGCGATCGTGCGGGCGGCCTCCGCCGAGGACCTCCAGGGGTTCGCGGAGGCGATCGCCGCCCACTACGCCCCGGTGCGGCGGCACCTGAGGGAAAATCGCGGGCATTGACGGCTCTCCACCCCGCGCTTACAGTACGGGACGTCTGATGTCTGATGCTCCTCGGCTCCAACCCCCCGAACCGAAGGAGCGATCGATCCGTGACGTCCCTGCCCTTAAGGCTCCTGCGCGGAGTCTTGACCCTCGTCCTGTCCGTCGCCGCCGCGGCGGTCTCCGTCCCCGCCCCCGCCTTCGCGGCCGTCCCCGGCGTGTCGGCGACCGTCGGAGCGGACTGCCCGCTCAGCCGGCTCCAGCTCACCCTGGACAACAAGTCGGCCCAGACCCAGACGTACACCGTGACCTGGCCCGGCCGCTCCGGATCGCCGTGGACCCGCACGGTGCCCGCCGGAGGCAGCGCGCTGCTCCACTGGACGCTCGACCCCGGCACCCCGTACACCCTGCGCACCACCACCCCGACCGGCCACGACACCACGCAGAGCGGCAGGTTCCACTGCGGCGGCGGGATGTCCGCGCTCGTCGGCTTCGACTGCACGGAGAGCCGCCTCCAGCTCATCCTGGAGAACCGGACCACTGCGTCGAAGACGTTCACGGTCACCTGGCCGGGCCGGACCGGCTCGCCCTGGACGCGCACCGTCGCCGCGGGCGGTAACTACCTGCACTACTGGACGGTCCCGGCCGGCACGCCGTACACCCTGCGGACCACGGCGGAAGGCTTCGACGACACGCGTTCCGGCGTCGCGCGCTGCGGTATGGCCGCCGACGCGCCCCAGCTGAACTCGACCGCCGTGCTCCGCACCAGCACCACCATCAGAGGGCTCAACGGCCCCGATGGCCGCTACGACGGCACCGTCCGATCGGTGCGGATCCCCGGCATGGCCGTCACCGGGAACGGCACCGTCATCGCCGTGGCCGACGCGCGCGTCGACGGCTCCTACGACCTGGGCGGCGGCACCAACAACATCCAGATCGTGCTGATGCGCAGCACCGACCACGGCCTCACCTGGGAGCAGCCGCGCGTCATCCACCACGCCGCCACGACGGCCCAGGGCGTCGGGGACCCGAGCGTGCTCGTCGACCGCTCGACCGGAGAGGTCTTCGTCTTCTACACCTACTCGCCGCGGCCGGGGATCAGCTTCTGGTCGGGCGGGTCCGGCTCCAACGCCGCGAACGACCCCGACAGCCTGCACATCCAGTACGTCAAGAGCACCGACCACGGCCTCACCTGGAGCGCCCCGGTCGAGCTCAACCCGTCGGTGAAGGACCCGGGCTGGCGGCAGCTCTTCGCGTCGTCCGGGCACGGCATCCAGACCAGCTCCGGCCGGCTGATCCAGCCGATCGTCTACCGCGACGCCGCCGGGACCAGCCACGCCGCCAACATCTACAGCGACGACCACGGCCGGACCTGGCAGCGCGGCTCGTCGGCGAGCGGCAACGTCAACGAGAGCAAGGCCGTGGAGCGCAGCGGCGGCGCCGTGGCGCAGAACATGCGGCACAACGGCGTCCGCTCCCGCTTCCTGGCCACCTCGGCCGACGGCGGCCGGACCTTCGGCGCCGCCGCCGCCAGCCCGGTGCTGACCGATCCGCTGTGCAACGCCGACGAGCTGTCCTACCTCACCCCCGGGCAGCGCGGCTCGAACGGCGCGCCGATCCGCACCGCCACGGTCCTGTACAGCGGCAACGCCCACCCGACCGCCCGCAACGACCTGACCGTCCGGCTCTCCACCGACGACGGGACCACCTGGCCCGCCAGGGCGCTGGTCAAACCCGGCGCGGCGGGCTACTCGACCATGGCCGTGCTCGCCGACGGCCAGGTCGGCGTCCTCTACGAGATCGGCGACACCGGCGGCATCGTCTTCGCCCGGTTCACCCCCGCCTGGCTGAGGGCCGCCTGACCTGCCGAACACGGACCCGCCGGCCTGCGAACGGCCGGCGGGCCCCGGGGCCACCGGCGGTGGTAGCCGACCAGGGCGACCGCGGCCCGGGAGCGCCGGGCTCGTACAGGACCATGGCCGACCGGGACCGTGTCATGGGGGGTCGGGCCAGAGGTAGCGGACGGCCGCCAGTGCGGCCAGGCCGCCCGCGAGGTTCATGGCCAGCCGGGCGACGGACGCGGTCCACGGCTCCGGGTAGCTGAAGTCGGCCAGCAGCAGCACCGTGACCGGCATCCAGAACGACCAGTAGACGTAGTTGGCCGCCCGGTAGGCGTGCGCCAGCGTGCCGGCCGCGCCCACGCACAGGGCGGTGACCAGGGTGGACGGACGGCAGAGCAGGATCAGCGCCGCCAGCGCGCTGCCGGCCAGGCCGCCCAGCATCCGCTTGACGTAGCGGGAGCCGGTGGCTTCCGGTGTGGGCCGCAGGGTGACGAGGATCGCGGTGACCAGCCAGTGGCCCTCGGCGACGCGCAGCCCGAGCAGAACCGTGATCGACATGGAGGCGGCGACCAGCACGCCGAGCCGGGCGGCGTGCCGGGCGCGGCGGGCGAGGCTCAGCTCGGACGGCGGGACCGTGGCCGACAGCCGGCCCAGGGGCAGGACGACGAGGGCCGCCCAGGCAGCCCCGGCGAGCTGGGCCAGGCCGGGCACGCCGATGCCGGGGTCGTCCATGATGGCCATGAGCAGGGCTCCGAGCGCGGCCGTGGTGCCCAGGAGCGGCCAGAAGCTCCCGGCGACGGCCGCCGCCGTCACGCCGGCCGCCAGCAGCCAGGGCTGCCCGGCGACGAGCCAGACGAACACGCCCGCCGCGGTGACCGCCGCCCCGCGCACGAGCATGACCAGGGACAGCGGCTGGGGCGCCGGGTACAGCATGAGCGTGGCCGCCAGCGTCACCGCCGCGCCCAGCGAGGTCCGGTGCAGCGCGGCCCCGGCGAGCAGCGGCACCACGATCAGCACGCCCGCCGCCAGCCCGGCCGGGAAGTCCGGCTTGCCTTGCGGCCGCAGCAGGTCCCACACCTGCTCGGCCCAGCGGCCGGCCGTGCTCAGGGTTTGCGCCTGTCGGGCGCCGGGGTTCCGGTGATCATCCGCCTGGCGACGTCCCACAGGCGTTCCAGCGCCGCGATGACCGGCGGGGACTCCGGCCCGAGCAGCCTCGCCCAGGCGCCGGCGCGGTTCGGCAGCGTGCTGGCCCCGCCCGTGAGCCCGCTGCCCGCCACCGCCCCGTGCAGCGCGTCGGCCAGCTCGGCGGCGTCCACCGCGGACGTGATCACGTACAGGGTGGACAGCACGCCGTGGCCGCCGAACATGGCCGGGCCGGTGACCGGCGCCCGTCCGGGGACGAGCCTGATCGGGTCGGCGAACAGCAGCTCGCCGTCCGGGCCGCACACCTCCAGGTCGCTGCAGCAGGCGTCGTAGGCGTGCCGTTCGCCCCTGGCCAGCCGCCCGGCCAGCATCGTCTCGCCGAGGATCACGGTGGCGGTGGGGTCGGCCGTCACCCTGATCCGCTGGTAGAAGCGCGAGCCGGTGAACGGGATGACCGGGTCCGGCAGGTACTCGACGTAGCCGCCCGGCCCCGCCGTGATGGTGACGAGCTGGCTGGCGTAGTCCTGCTCCATCCGGTAGATCTTCGTGGCGGCCTGCGTCGTCACGTGCGTCGACGCCCCGGCGCCGCAGGCGAGGTCGATCCGGTAGCGGTCGCCCTGCAGCACTCCCCCGCCCGTGGACATGACGATCACGTACGGCAGGTCAGGCCGGTCGGGGTCGTAGTAGAGCGGCCGCATGATCTGCAGCGGCGCCTTCTGGTAGTGGCCGGTCAGCTCCGACCGGCCGCCCCGCCGCTCGAAGGCCAGGTCGAGCACGCCGACCTTGCCCGGACTGCCGACCGGCAGCGTGTGCGGCACCTCGGCGTGCCGCGCCACGTCCTCCGGGATCGAGGTGATCGTGTAATGCGAGGCCGCCAGCCGGTCTACGCGCTCGGCGACCATACCGGCCTGCGGCTGGCGATGAAGTCCGCGACCTCCGCCACGCCCGTGCCCTCCAGCGAGTCGGTGAGGATCACCGGGCGCCCGTCACGGACCCGGCGGGCGTCGCGGGTCATCACCTCCAGGTCGGCGCGCACGTACGGAGCGATGTCGATCTTGTTGATGACGAGCAGGTCGGAGTCGGTGATGCCCGGCCCGCGCTTGCGCGGCATCTTGTCGCCCTCGCCGGTGTCCAGGACGAACACGTACACGTCGGCCAGGACCGGGCTGAAGGTGAGCGTGAGGTTGTCGCCGCCACTCTCGTACAGCAGCGTGTCGATGTCGCCGAAGCGGCGCAGCATCTCGGTCCCGGCGGCCAGGTTCATCGTGGGGTCGTCGCGGACGGCTGTGTGCGGGCAGGAGCCGGTCTCCACGCCCACGATGCGCGCCGGGTCGAGCACGCCGTCGAGGGTGCGCTTGACGTGGTCGGCGTCCTCCATGGTGTAGATGTCGTTGGTGATGACGCCGACGCTGTGTCCCCGCCCGATCAGGATGGGGACCAGCGCCTCGATCAGGGCCGTCTTGCCGGAGCCGACGGGCCCGCCGATGCCGACCTTGAGAACGCCTTCCAGCTCGCGGGGCGTGTCGTGGTCCAGGTGATGGTGGTGGTGGGTGTGCATGGCGTACCCCCTTTCAGGTGGTGAAGAGCCGGGCTTCCGCCCGCTCGTGGACGGCGCTCATGGCGTCCGCGACCGGGGTGGCGGCGTGCAGGTCGAGGGGGCCGCGGGCGGCCAGCGCGTGCGCGGCGGCCAGCCCGATCGCGCCCCCCGCGCCGTACAGCGTGGCCTGCGCCCGCCGGAAGTCGAGCCTGCCGAGCCGGACGGCGGCGCTGACCCAGCTCGCGGCGAACGCGTACAGGTCGCCGATCACCGCGTCGTCCACCGGGACGCCGAGCCCGGCGTAGGCGGCGCCCAGGACGACGGCGTGGTTGCCCGGCGTGGTCCCGGCCTCGACCAGCTCGGTGAGCCGGGCGAGCTCCGGGGTGGCGAAGACCAGGGTCGCGGTGCGGAGCACCTGGTTGCCGGTTCTGGTGGCGGCGGCGCGGATCTCCCGGTTGAGCTTGATCGCGTGCAGCCGCCGGTCCGTCTCCACGACCGCGTCCCAGTCGCCCGCCGTCACCGCCCGGTGGATGAGCACCAGGGCGGTGGCGTCGCCCGGCCCCGCCGCGTGCAGCAGCACGTCCTCCAGCAGCACGCCGACGTCGACCGGCCCGGCCTGCGTGTACGCCTCCAGCCCGTGGGAGAGCGTGTAGAGGCCGCCGGGAAAGGCCGAGTCGGTCAGCTGAAGCTGGGCGAGCAGGGTCATGCCAGGAAGAACAGGTGGTTGAGCGGCAGTTCCTGGGCCGGCGCGATGGTGGCGTGCTCGCCGTCGACGGTGACCTTGTACGTCTCCGGGTCCACGGTGATCGTGGGCAGCGCCGAGTTGCGCACCATGTGCCGCTTGTCGACGGTACGGGTGTGGCGGACCTTGGCGATCAGCCGTTGCAGGCCGAGGCGTTCCGCCACCCCGGCGGCGATGGCGGCGTCGGGCAGGAAGGTCACGTTGCTCTTGCGCTGCGCCATGCCCATCGCACCGAACATCGGCCGGAAGTAGACGGGCTGCGGCGTGGGCAGTGAGGCGTTCGGGTCCCCCATCCGCGACCAGTTGATCATCCCGCCCTTGACCACCATCGCGGGTTTGGCGCCGAAGGAGTGGAACGGCCAGAGCACGATGTCGGCCAGCTTGCCGTCCTCCAGCGAGCCGACCGTCTCGGCGATGCCGGTGGTCCTGGCCGGGTTGATGGTCAGCTTGGCCAGGTAGCGCAGCACCCGGAAGTTGTCGTTGCGCTCGGAGTCCTCCGGCAGCTTGCCGCGCTGGTCCTTGTTGTGGTGCGCGGTCTGGAAGGCCCGGGTGAAGGTCTCCCCGATCCGGCCCATCGCCTGGGAGTCGGAGGAGAACATGCTGATCACGCCCATGTCCTGGAGGACCGTCTCGGCGGCGATGGTCTCGGCCCGCACCCGGCTGTCGGCGAACGACACGTCCTCGGGGATGTCGTGGCTGAGGTGGTGGCAGACCATCACCATGTCGAGCAGCTCGTCCACCGAGTTGATCGTGTACGGCAGCGTCGGGTTCGTCGAGGACGGCAGCGCGTTGGCCTCGCCGGCGATGCGGATCAGGTCCGGCGCGTGTCCGCCGCCCGCGCCCTCGGTGTGGAAGGTGTGGATGGCGCGGCCGTTGATGGCGCTGATCGTGTCTTCCAGGTAGCCGGCCTCGTTGAGGCTGTCGGAGTGCAGCGCCACCTGGACGTCGTACTGGTCGGCCACCCGCAGCGCGCAGTCCACGACGGCCGGGGTGGAACCCCAGTCCTCGTGCACCTTGAGCACGCACGCCCCGGCCTCGATCTGCTCGACCAGCGAGGCGGGCAGGCTGGAGTTGCCCTTGGCCATGATGCCGATGTTCACCGGCAACGCCTCGACGGCCTGGAGCATCCGGCCGATGTTCCACGGGCCCGGCGTGCAGGTCGTGCCCCGGGTGCCGTCCGTGGGGCCGGTGCCGCCGCCGATCAGCGTGGTGATGCCGTTGGTGAGCGCGGCCTCGGCCTGCTGCGGCGAGATCAGGTGGACGTGCGGGTCGATGGCGCCCGGCGTGGCGATCATGTGCTCACCGGCCAGCACCTCCGTGCCCGCGCCGATGACCAGCCTGCGGTCCACGCCGTTCTGGGTGTGCGGGTTGCCGGCCTTGCCGATGCCGACGATCCTGCCGTCCTTGATGCCGATGTCGCCCTTGACGACGCCGAGGATCGGGTCGAGCACGACCGCGTTGGTGATCACCAGGTCGAGCGCGATGGTGGCGTTCTGGGAGAGCGGGTCCGCCGCCATGCCGTCGCGGGCGGTCTTGCCGCCGCCGTAGACGGCCTCGTCGCCGTAGTAGCCGGCCGTGTGGTCCTTCTCGATCTCGATCACCAGGTTGGTGTCGGCCAGCCGGACCCTGTCGCCCACCGTCGGGCCGAACATGGATCCGTACTGCTTGCGGCTCATCGTGGCCATGTGTCAGCCCTTCTTCCCGGCTTGCGGCTTCTTCCCTGCGGACGGCTTCTTGCCGGAGGGAGGCTTCTTCGCCGCCTTGCCGGCCCCGACCGGCTTGGCGGCGCCCTTCGGGCGGATCTCGGCCGACGGCTCCGGCTCGTCGGTGTAGCCGAGCTCGGCCAGCCGCCGCAGCGCGTGGGTCCGGGCGTCCCTGGCCTTGATGCCGCCGTTGAGCAGGCCGGCGAAGCCGACGATGCGCATCCCGCCGCCGTACTGGACCAGGTTGACCTGATGGGTGTCGCCCGGCTCGATGCGGACCGCGGTGCCCGCCGGGATGTCGAGGTGCATGCCGTACGCCTTCTCGCGGTCGAAGCTGAGCGCCCGGTTGGCCTCGAAGAAGTGGAAGTGCGACCCGACCTGGACGGCCCGGTCCCCGGTGTTGCGCACGGTGAGCGTGACCGTGGCCCGGCCGGTGTTGATCTCGATGGGGTCGTCGGCGTAGACGACCCTGTCCGTGTCCGTCATGACGAACCGGTCCCTTCTGGTCGGGCGGCGGTCAGCCGCCGATCGGGTCGTGGCAGGAAACGAGCTTGGAGCCGTCCTTGAACGACGCCTCGACCTGCATCAGCTTGAGCATTTCGCGCACTCCCGGCATGACGTCGCCGGCGCCGAGCACGTTCTTGCCGAGCTCCATGCACTCGGCGACGGTCTTGCCCTCGCGGGCCGCTTCCAGGACGGCGGCGCTGATCAGGGCCACCGCCTCGCTGTAGTTCAGCTTGAGACCGCGATCCCGCCGTTTGGCCGCCAGATCGGCGACCACGTAGATCAACAGTTTGTCCATCTCGCGAGGGGCGAGGTTCATCAGCTCTCCTTAGGTAGGACTGCGCCGCAGGCCGGAGAACGCCGGCACTGCCGCCAGGAAGATCCAGGTGACGATGACGAAAGGCCAGGTCAGGGTGTGTCCGCCGACGGGCTTGAAGAAGTCGGTGACGAACGCCGTGAGCACGGTCGCCGCTACCGCCCCGGCCACCGCGTACAGCACGCCGAGCCGGGACAGGACGACGAACGTGCCGGTCAGGGCGATACCGGTGAGCACCGCGTTGTAGCCGTACAGTCCGGCGCCGATGTCGGCGGCGGGCGCGCCGAGCACGATCGCCACCACGATGCCGACGGCGCTGGCGAGGAGCGCGGACAGGGCCACGAGCCGGCCGGCGAACGCCAGGCCGATCAGGAAGATGAGCCCGACGTACCACTTGCTCTGGAAGAACACCTGGCCGACCCCGTTGAACAGGCCCTGCCACAGGTCGGTGAACGTCAGCTCGCGCCCGGGATAGGCGGCCGACGGCGGCGGCGCCATGCTGCGCCCCCTCCAGATCCGCTCGAAGGCCGGGGCGCCGATCACCATGATCGTGGTGACCGCGCAGAACGGCGCGGTGAAGGTCGGCAGGTTGTACGGGCCGAGCAGCGCGACGAGCGCCGAGGTCAGCACGCTTCCCATGATCGCGCCGATGATCACCAGCAGCACGGTCACCCAGCGGACGTCGAAGTACAGCACCAGCGCGACGCCGATCAGCGTCCCGTTGAAGCCCTCCAGCCCGCCGGTCACCCGATCGGACGAAACGCCGAGCACCACGGCGGTGAGCGTGGCGACGGCGGCGCCGAGCAGGCCGAAGACCCCGAACTGCCAGCCGCCGACGAACAGCGCGACGATGAAGCACAGAGCCGTCCGGTAATCGACCTGGAAATCGACCTGGCTGACACCGCGGACTATCGCGGGCGGCAGCTCGGAAGCCTTGACGTTCAATGCCCGCCCCTGTTCTCCGGTTCCAAAGATTCAACGAGCCGCAGCATTCCCTGGCGCGTACCCGCTAAAGCGCAAATGCCATTAGCTGGACAATCATCAGAAAATGCCACCTAACTCTTTAACCGCGATCAACCCGCGACGGCTCTGCCGAGCAGATAGCAGAGGCTCACCGCGACGAGACCCGCCACGACGTTCATGCCGATGTTGATCAGCCCCTTGCCGGTCGAGCCGGACGAGAGCAGCTTGTACGTGTCGGTGCTGAACGTGCTGAACGTGGTGAGCGCACCGCAGAAGCCGGTGCCGATCAGCGACAGCACGGCGTGAGGCAGCGCGTCGACCGAGGAGAGCCCCATCAGGAAGCCGAGGATGGCCGAGCCGATGACGTTGACGGTCAGCGTCCCCCACGGCAGGGCCGACCCGAACCTCCTCTTGACGGAGGAGTCGACCAGGTAGCGGGTCGGCGCGCCGACCAGGCCGCCGATGAAGACGGCGAGGACCGTGATCATTTCCGGCTCCCTCCCAGCGTGATGCCGGCCCAGACGGCCAGGAGTCCCAGCCCGACGCTGAGCACGAGGTAGACGGCGGCCCAGCCGGGCGAGCCGCCCACCGTCAGCTCCCTGACCCCGTCGACGAAGTGCGAGAACGTGGTGAAGCCGCCCAGGAAGCCGGTGCCGAGCAGCATCTTCACCGGCTGGCGGTGCAGCGGGTGGCGGGTCAGCTCGCCGGTGAGCAGGCCCATCAGCAGGCAGCCCACGGTGTTGACGATCAGCGTCGGCCAGGGCAGCGGGTGGGAGGCGCCCAGCAGCGCCTCGGTGAGCAGGTACCGGGCGACCGCGCCGAAGCCGCCGCCGACCGCGACGAACACCAGGGCGCGCCCCACGCGCGGGGCGTCGGCCATCATTCCTCCTTGCCGAGTTGCATGTCGGAGCCGGCGAGCTGCTCGGCCTCGGTTTCCCGCATGCGCAGGAACCGGTCCACGACCTTGCCGATCACCCAGGTGACGACGAAGGAGTAGATGGCCACCGCGATGACCGCGACGATCTGCTTGAGCAGCAGCGTGATCGATCCCCCGTACAGCAGGCCCTTGGTGGTGCTGGCGGTGGCACCGGTGGCGAACAGGCCGATGAGAACGGTGCCGACGACGCCGCCCGCGCCGTGCACGCCCACCACGTCGAGGGTGTCGTCGTAGCCGAGGACGAGCTTCCAGGTCACGGCGAACGACACCACGACGGCGGCGACGATGCCGATGACCAGCGCGCCCTCGACGTTGACGAAGGCGCAGGACGGGGTGATGGCGACGAGCCCCGCGAGCGCGCCGGTGGCGGAGCCGAGCCGGGTGAAGTGCCGGTACTGGAACCACTCGATGACCAGCCAGGTGAGCATGCCGGCGGCTCCGGCGATCATGGTGCTCAGGAACGCGGTGACCGCGGTCCTGCCGTCGGCCATGGCCGAGCCGGCGTTGAAGCCGAACCAGCCGAACCAGAGCAGGGCGAGACCCAGCATGACCAGGGGGATGTTGCTCGGCTGGGGCGGCTCCTTCCTGCGGAACCTGACGCCTGGGCCGAGCGCGATGGCGAGGGCCAGCCCCGCCATGCCGGAGTTCAGCTCGACGACCAGTCCGCCGGCGAAGTCGAGCACCCCCCACTTGTTGATCCACCCGGCCGGGTCGAACACCCAGTGCGCGATCGGGAAGTACACCAGCGTCACCCAGACGACGGAGAACACCACCCACGGCCCGAGCCGCGTCCGGCCGGCGACGGACCCGCTGATCAGCGCGACGGTGATGATCGCGAAGGTGAGCTGGAAGAGCGCGAAGGCGTACGTGGGCACCCGGCCGTGCAGCATGCCGGGCGCGATGTCGGAGAACCGCAGGTCGCCGAAGCCGATCAGCCCCACGCCGCCCACGTCAGGGCCGAACACCAGCCCGTAGCCGTAGGCGAACCACACGATCGTCACCAGTGAGATCGAGACGAAGCTCATGAAGATGATGCTCAGGACGTTCTGCGCGCGGACCATGCCCCCGTAGAAGAAGGCCAGTCCGGGGGTCATGAGCAGCACCATGGCGGTGCTGACGAGTACCCACGCGGAGTCTCCGGTGTTCAGACCTGGCGGCATCGCTCGACCTCGTTTCTTTTCCTGCTTCTCCAGGAGTGATCAGAGAAGTGCGGATCAAAACCGAGGATGGGGGCGCTTTTGCCATTTCCTTTCGAAATTAGACTCGCTATCAGGAACCCGAAAAATCGGGATAAATACGGGAATTTGACGCTCCGGATGATCTACGGCGGCGGCGAGTGCGTACTTTTCCACACTCCTGCCGTTGAACTCGGCGGCGCGGCCGGCCGTACCAAGCCACAGAGAACAGCGAAAGGGTCAAGATGCACAAGCGCACCCTCGTGGCTCCCGGCCTGGCCGCCGCCACTGCTCTGATCGCCACCTCGCTCAGCCCGGTCTCGGCGCAGGCCACCACCCCCGTCTACCTGGCGGCGGCGCTCAAAGGCGCCAACGAGGTGCCCGCCAAGGGAGGGAAGGCCGGCGACCCCGACGGCGACGCCCTCGCCGTGTTCAGGATCCACGGTCAGCGCGTCGACTACGCCATCAGATGGCACGGCGTGGCCGCGCCCAGCGGGTTCCACATCCACCGGGGCCAGAAGGGACAGAACGGCCCCGTCACCGTGCCGTTCTTCGGTCAGGCCCTGCCCGCCACGCTGCACGCCGTCAAGGGCACCGTCCGGGTGAAGGATCTCGGGCTGCTGCGCCGTATCATCACCAACCCCGGCAACTGGTACGCCAACCTGCACAACGCCCAGTTCGCCGCCGGAGCCGTACGGGCGCAGCTCTACCGGATCCATCCGGTGGAGCTGGAGTCGGTGCTCTCGCACGGGTTCGGCAAGACGCTCACCACCCAGGCGAACGGCCGCCAGGAGGTGCCGGCGCCCGGCACGAAGGCCGGCGACCGCGACGGGCGCGCCGGATGGCTGGTGCAGCCGGAGGGCAGGCGCGTCTGGTTCGCCACCGCGTGGAAGCGGATCGGCGCACCGGTCGCCGCGCACATCCACCGCGCCCCGAAGGGCAGGAACGGACCCGTGGTGGTGCCCTTCTTCGCCGCGGAGAAGGGCCTGCCGGCGGGGGTCAACGGCGTCGCGGGCAGCGTGCCCACTCCCGCGGCGACGGGCCGCCGCATCTGGAACAACCCGAAGAACTGGTACGTCAACCTGCACAACAAGCAGTTCCCCGGCGGCGCCGTCCGCGGCCAGCTCTACCGCGGCGACTGGTGACCCGTCAGGGTCTCAGCCGGACGCGGCGGTCGAGGACTGCGTCATCCGGTAGTGCGACGGCGGGACGCCGTAGCGGTCGACGAACGCCTGGCGCAGGGTCTCGGCGGTGCCGAACCCGCATCTCGCCGCCACCACGGCCACCGGCAGGGACGTGGCCGCCAGCAGGTGGGCGGCCGCTTCGGTGCGGGCCTGCCTGATGAACCTGCCGGGCGTCAGGCCCGCGTGCTTGAGGAACAGCCGGGTCAGGTGACGCTCGCTCACGCCCGCGCCGGCGGCCAGCGTGGTCGTGGTCAGATCGCCGTCCAGGTTGGCGACGATGTGGCTCATGACGCGCTCGACCAGGCCGTTGCCGGGCGGGGGCGCGGCGGTGAACATGCTCATCTGGGCCTGGTTGCCGGGCCGCTGCATGTAGGTGACGAGGTTGCGGGCGACCCGCCGGGCCACCTCCGGGCCGTGGTCCTCCTCGACGAAGGCGAGGGTGAGGTCGAGGGCGCTGGTGACCCCGGCCGAGGTGGCGATCTCGCCGTCGCGGACGAAGATCGGATCGGGATCGACCGAGACCTTCGGGTACTTCGTGGCCAGATGCCGCGCCCACTCCCAGTGGGTGGTGACGCGCCGCCCGTCGAGCAGCCCCGCCGCCGCCAGGATCTCCGCCCCCGTGCAGACCGACGCGACCCGCCGGCTCTCCCTGGCCAGGCGGCGTACGTGGGCGAGGATCCGCGGGTTGTCCGCCGCCGCCATGCAGCCGATGCCGCCGGTGACGACCAGCGTGTCGAGCGGGCCCTTGACCTGTTCGAGCGCCTCGTGGGCCTGCAGGGTCAGGCCGCTGGCGCAGGTGACGGGATGGCCGCCGGGACTGGCCATGACCATCCGGTAGGCGGGCGCGGCTCCGTACCAGTTCGCGCTCTGCAGCGTCGAGGTCACGCAGGCGATGTCGAGCAGCTGCGCGTCGGGATAGCCGACGACGACGACACGACGCTCGTGCATGAGAAGACTGTACGGCGTGCGGGCCGTGAGCGGAGGACCCCGGCGGCGGTCAGATCATCCGGGGCCGGGGCGGTGGTCGGTGGGCAGGGGCGCGGGAAGCAGCTTGCCGAACGGGACGGCGCGCATGGCGCGCAGCCGTTCGGCGGCGCGAAGGTGGCCGTGTCCGGCGGCGAGCCTGTAGTAGGCCCTGGCGATGTCGAGCTTCGACGGGCCCTCCTGCTCGTAGGCCCGGCCGTAGGCGAAGGCCAGATCCGCCGCCAGGTCGATCGGCGGCCGGTGACGGTCGAAGGCCTCGGCGCCGGGATGCCGCCGCTGCACCGCGACGTAGGCCCAGTGCCGGGACTCCGCGACCTCGCCCAGCAGCGCCTTGATGATCGCCAGGCGGTAGGCGGGCTCGGAGTCGCCCTCGGCCGCCCGGCGGACCAGGTACGCGACCATCCTGGAGGTGCGCCGGTCGGCCTCCTCGGCGGGCGTCCGGTAGAGGTCGTACGTGCCGGTCGTGTGCGTGCGGGGCTCGTACGCGCCGGTGGCCTGCGCGCGGGGTTCCTTCCTGGCGGCGAGCCAGCGGGCCTGCCACTGCGGCACGGTGCCGAGGGGGGCCACCGGCAGGCCGGTCTGCTCGGCGTGGCGATGACAGACCGTGACGAAGGAGGAGACCAGCTCCCAGTCAGGGAGGCGTTCCCGCTTGCCGTTGAGTATGTCGCTGAGCGTGCTCGTGGGCAGTTCCTTGGGGATGCCCGGCGCGCGCGACAGCCGGTTCATCCGGCCATAGCTCGGCTGCCCGGCCGCTTCCCGCAGCTCTATGAGCTGGGCTATGAAGGCGTGGTGCTCGCCCTTATGCGTTTCAGTCATCGTCCTTGAAAGTGTCGAACGGATCAGGTTGTCGCCATATTTGCAGAAAAAATCTCGCAGTTTGGACGGTTTTCCGATATCCATCTATTTCGACATCAACGGCCACTTTTATTGATCTCCGGCGCAGCCGTACCAGGTGTGGTACCGGTGGTCAGACGGCCGATGGGATCGTCTTAGGTGGCTGATTTCCGGATAAGTCAGGAACAAGCCGGACGACCTCGTACGATCGCGGAAGTTTGCCCCCGGGGACGCTTCGTTGTCGATCTCGTCCGGCTCTGTCCGGGCATGTTTGCACCACTGGCCGGCGCCTTTCCCGGAGCCGCACCATGGGTCGCGTCCACCGCCGCCCTCCGGGAGGCCAGCGCCCCCATGCCGCTTCTCACGGCTCGCCCCTCAAGCATCACGTACCGCGCCGACGCTCCCTGCCCGGCGGACGAGCACCTGCTGGTCACCCTCCTGACGACCTGGGTGCTCGCGACCGGGCGCACACCTCCTGACGTGCGCCCGGAAGAGATGACCCCCGAAGAGCTCATCGACTTCTGGGCCGACGACCGCGCCTGAAGAAAGAGGACCGATGTTCACCACCTGCCAGCTGCTCACGCTCACCGTGACGATCATGATCGCCGCGATCACCTGCGCGCTCTTCCTGGCCACCGGCGCGCCCTGGCCGGCCGCCCTGCTCGGCGGCGGCGGGGCGGGCGGGGCGACGCTGGTGGCCCTGCCCAAACTGCTGAACAGGCTCGACCCGTGACGCGTGAGAGATCCGCCTTTCCCGGGAGCTGTCCTGCTACGGTTTAGCCGCTCATTGGACACATAAGGGGATATATGTTCGGCATTGTCCGCCCATGCCGGCACGTCATGTGCGAGGGACTCTTCGCGGACTGGATGGGCCATCTGTGCGGGCTCTGCCTGGCGCTCCGTGACGAGCACGGGCACCTGTCCCGCCTGGTGACCAACTACGACGGCCTGCTCGTGTCCGTCCTCACCGAGGCCCAGTCCCCCGCGTCCGCGCCGCGCCGGCGGGCGGGCGCGTGCGCGCTGCGCGGCTTCAAGGGCGCCGACGTGGTGGAGGCCGAAGGGGTGCGGCTGGCGGCCTCGGTGTCGCTGCTGCTGGCGGCGGGCAAGGTACGCGACCACGTGGCGGACGGGGACGGCGTGTACGCCCGCCGTCCGGTGGCCGCCGGAGCCACCCGGCTGGCGCGCCGCTGGTCCTCGGCGGGCACGGCCATGGCGGGCACGCTCGGGTTCGACCCCGCCCCGCTGACGGCGGCGGCCGGCCGCCAGGCCCTCCTGGAACGCGCGCCCGCCCGCGCCCTGCGTGAGCTGACCGGGCCCACCGAGGACGCCGTGGCCGCCGCCTTCGGACACACGGCGGTGCTCACGGGGAAGCCGCACAACCGGGCGGCCCTGGAGGCGGCCGGGCGCGGGTTCGGCAGGCTGGCCCACCTGATCGACGCGGTGGAGGACCTGGCCGACGACAAAGCGTCCGGCGCGTACAACCCGCTCGCCGCCACCGGCACCGGCCTGCGCGAGGCCCGCCGCCACTGCGACGCCGCCCGCGCCGACCTCCGCGCGGCGGTCACCGAGCTGGACCTGCCGCACCCCTCCCTGGCACGCGCCCTCCTGGTACGGGAGACCGGCCGAGCCGTCTCCCGGGCCTTCGCCATCGCGGAGGGCAGTGAAGCACAGCCCCACCACGCCGCAGACGACCGTGCGGGAAGCCATCACGCGGGGAACCACCTCGCGGGAGACCACCGCGCCGGGCGCTTGTCCGGGCGGGCGCCTGAGACGCCGCCCGGTGATCCCGGGGCGCCGCCGGGCAAGCGTCCGCCGAAGCGGGATCCCGGAGGGTTGCTGTCCTCGTTGTGCGCCGCGCTGACGTGCTGCACGTGCGGGTTGTACCGGCCCGCGTGGGACGAGGACCATGAGAGTTCCTGCTGCCAGCGCTTCGACTGCTCGGGCTGGGACGCCTGCGGCAACTGCGGCGAATGTTGCAATTGCTGCAACTGCTGCGGCGGAGACGGGTGCTCCTGCGACTGCTGATCCCTCGTAGGGAACTTGACACTGCATGCTGCTCTATTGCATCTTGCAATATAGAAGGAGGCAGTATGAGACTGTTAGTGATCGGGGCGACGGGCCGTACCGGTGCGCACGTCCTGGAGCAGGGTGTCGCGCGCGGCCACGAGGTGACGGCGTTCACCCGGAAACCGGAGCTCCTGAAGGGGCGCGAGGGCCTGCGCGCCGTCGTGACCGGGGACGCGACCGACCTGCCCGCCGTGCGCGAGGCCGTGGCGGGCCAGGACGCCGTCATCTCGGCGGTGGGCACGAGCGGCATCGCGAGGACGCTGATCGCCGCGATGCGCGAGACCGGCGTGCGCAGGGTGGTGATGACCAGCAGCCGCTCCATCCCCGCCACCCGCCCCCGCCTCGCCGTCGGCCTGGCCTGGCTGTTCTTCCGATCGGCCTACGTGGACCTGGCGCGGGCCGAGGGCATGCTGGAGGTCTCCGGCCTCGACTGGACGATCGTCCGCGCCACCATGCTGACCGGCAAACCCGCCAACGGCCGGCTGCACGTCGACTTCGAGGCCAACGCCACCGGCGGCGAGGCCACGCTGCCCCGCGCCGACTACGCGACGGCGCTCCTGGACGCGGCCGAGGACGACGCCATGATCGGCAGGACGCCGGGCGTGTGCGGCGCCCGGGCCTGAACCGGACCCACCATCGGCAGCTTGCCGGTCGGCTCGACGTCGCCGAACAGCACGTCGGCGACCCCCTGCCCCTCGGTGCCCGGCAGCCAGGCGGCGACCAGCGCGTCCCAGCCGGACAGGTGCTCGGCGACGTCCAGCGGGCGGCCGGACACCAGCACCACCACGAGGGGGATGCCGGCCGTGCCGCCGTCGCCGATGTAGTGCTTGGCGGTGGCCAGCACGGACGGGGTCCCGTCCTGCAGGCCGGTGACCAGTGTGGCCATCGAGGCGGCCAGTTCCGGCGTCTCGCCGAAGGACTCGTACGTCCTGCCCCACCGGTCGTCGCGGGCCACGCACAGGCACGGGGCGAAGTTCCAGCCGGTGCCGGTCCCGGCCATCTCCTCGGCCACGGCCCGGCCGATCCGCTGGACCAGGGCGGGGTCGCGGGTGGCGTCGAGCCCGATGTTGTGCGGGAAGATCGTGGCCCCGTGGACGTTGTTGTGCCCGTGCACGGCGTCGACCCCGGACAGGATGGGATGCCGAGCGGGGTGGCCAGCGCCGCGTTCTGGAACCTGTCGTACATGTCCGCCCAGGGAGCCGGGGCGTTGGGCGACGGCGCGGACCCGCCGCCCGACAGCACGGACCCGAGGCGGTAGGCGGTGACGTCGGCGGGCGCGGGAGCGGTCAGCCAGGGCGCACCACCAGGCCCGATGGAGTGAAACTTTCACCCTTCCCTAACAAGATCGCGCCATGTATGGTCAAGCCGTTGCCGAAAGAAAGTTTCACCCACGGAGGATCGATGGGCAAGAAGCTTCACCTGCTGGCCGTTCCGATCGCGGCCGTCGCCATGGCCGCACTCACCAGCCTTCCCGCACAGGCCGCCGACGGCTACGACCGGTGCCAGCCGGGGAACTACTGCATGTTCTCCGGCCTCGACGGCACCGGTGACATCATCCAGATCACCGCCGACACCCCCGACCTCGCGGCGCTGGGCATGGCCAACCGCGCCAACTCCGACTGGAACCGTACGAGCTCCCTCGTCCACCTCTACTCCGGGGCGAACTACACCGGCTGCACGGCCGTGACCCGCGCCGGCTCCAAGGGCAACTTCTTCGCCACCTACCGCGAGTTCTTCGAGTCCGTCCGCATCGGCGGCCCCAACGGCCCGTCGTGCGGCACGCCGCCCGGCGAGGACTCCCCCACCGTCTCTACGAGATGACCGTCTCTTCGGGATGACGGCCGCGCCCCCGGCCGCCGAACGGCCGGGGGCGTCGCTCAGCGGATGAAGCGGTCGACGTAGTCGGCGCCCAGCCCCACCTCGGCGTAGTGACGGCGGGCGTTCTCGATCTTGGAGAAGACGTCCTCCACGCCGGTGGGGTTGCCGTCCGGGTCGACGTAGATGTACGCGCCCGTGACGTGGAACAGGGTCCGCATCTCCTCGACGCCCTCGGGGACTTCGAGGGTGTGGATGTCGCCCGGCGGCTCGAAGGCGTAGCTGCCCTCCTCGGCCCACCAGTCGTGCTCCAGGTAGTGCCAGCGGCCCCGGAGCGTCGTCGCGTGGACGGGGCCGGCGTGGCGGTGGCGCGACAGGATGCCGGACCTCCTGACCCGCAGGATGTTGACGAAGTAGCCCTGGGTCGCGCTGAGCAGGAGCGGCCTGAAGGTCACGTCGGGCGCCTGCGGCACCCAGAGGCGCTCGTCGCACTCGACGTCCAGCGCGCCGAGCTCGACGAGGTCGTCCACGGTGTTCGGCAGGAGGGGGCCGCGGTAGGGGATCGCGGCTTCGTCGCGGATCCTGCCGGCGTCCGGAGTGTCCGTCATGATGGTCGGTCCTTTCTCGATCGGCGCAGGCGGGAACGCCGCCGGTGCTCCCGTACGGGAGCCGGCGCCGGAAGGGTCGTGCTATCGGTGGTTGTCGGACGGCAGGGGCTTGCCCCACCAGGCGGCGGGCCGGGCCCAGCCCAGGTCTCGCGACGCCCGCTCGGCGGCCTCGACGGTGAGCTCGGCCAGCCGGTTGGCGGGGTCGAGTATGACGTCGCGCAGGCCGCTCACGGACAGGGCGCCCTCGAGCTCGTTGCGGAAGTTGAACACCGGGGCGCCGACGGCGGCGATGCCCGGGGTGACGTTCTGGTCGGAGACGGCGTAGCCGCGCTGGCGCGTGACCTTGACCTCTTCGTTGATCTCGGCCGCGGTGGGCCCGTCCTTCGAGCCGTTCTCCGCGAAGTCGAGCAGCCACTCCCGATAGACGTCCTCGGGAGAGAACGCCAGGATCGCCATCGGCCCGGCGCCCAGGTGGAGCGGCATGGAGCCGCCCAGCTGCAGGGCCAGGCTCTGCACCCGGCGGCCGTCGAGGCGCTCCACGCAGACGGCGTCGAGACCGCGCCGGATGCACAGGAAGACCGTCTCGCCGCTCTCGTCGTGGAGGTGCTGCATGTGCGGCAGGGCCGCACGGCGCACGTCCATCCGGCGGACCGCGCCGGAGCCGAGACGGAACAGATGCAGGCCGATCCCCCACTGACCGCGGGTGCCTGACTCGACCCAGCCGAGGGAGGCGAGGTTGCGCAGCAGCCGGTGGATGGTGCTGCGCGGCTCCCCCAGGGTCTCGGCGAGCTCCGCCGCGCTGACCCACTCGCGCTGGGCGAGGATCTCCAGGATGGCGGACGCCTTGTCGAGCAGGCCGACCGGCTCCCCGTCACTGGTGGAGGGGGTGCCTGGCGAAGCCTGTCCTCTCATGGAACAACCCTATCTTGGTGGTCGCGTGACAATAGTCGGATCAACGATCGGGAAAGTCGTCCTCCCGGTGGAAGGTCCCGTCGACCGTGATGCCTCCGTCGACGGGCAGCACCACCCCGGTGACGAACGCCGCCTGAGGGGAGACCAGGAAGGCCACGGCGTCCGCGACCTCCTCCGGCCTGCCGAACCTGCCCAGCGGGGTGCGCCGCAGCAGGGTCTCCTCGTCGAGGACGCCCATGACCAGCCCGGAGCGGAACATGTCCGTGTCCATGTAGCCCGGCGCCACCGCGTTCACCCGGATGCCGCGCCGGCCCCACTCGACCGCCAGCACCCGGGTGAGCCCCGAGACGCCGGTCTTGGCCGTGGTGTAAGCGAGCCGCAGCGGCAGGCCGAAGGTCGACCCCACCGACGCCAGGTTGACGATCGCGGCCCGGGGACTGCGTTCCAGCAGCGGGAAGGCCGCGCGGGAACAGCGCATGGCGCCGCCGAGGTGGACGTCGAGCTCCTTCATGAAGCCCTCGGTCGGGAAGCTCTCGGCCGCCGCCCGCGCGATCACGCCGGCGTTGTTGACCAGCGCGTCCAGCCGCCCGAAGCGGGAGCGCACCTCCTCCAGCAGCCGCCCGACGCTGTCGTCGTCGGTGACGTCGGCGTGCACCCCGACGGCCGTGCCGCCTTCCTTCGCCACCACGTCGGCCGCCGCGGCGGCGCCTTCGCCGTTCAGGTCGGCGATCACGAGGTCGAAGCCGTCCGCGGCCAGCTTGACCGCGATGGCGGCGCCCAGCCCGCGGGCGGCGCCGGTGACGAGGGCGACGGGCCGAGCCGTCTCAGCGGACATCGGAGGTCATCCTCCCCGACTTCAGGAACGCGCGGGCCTCTTCGGCGATGCCCGGCCCGTCGAGACGGTAGTGGCGGTAGAGATGGGTCGGCGGGCCGATGGGAGCGTACTCGTCGCGGATGCCGTGCCGCAGCAGGGGCACGCCGATCCCGTGGTCGGTGAGCGTCTCGGCGACCGCGCCGCCGAGCCCTCCGTAGACGTTGTGCTCCTCGACCGTCATCAGCCCGCGTGACCCCTCGGCGGCGGCCACGACCGCGGCCTCGTCCAGCGGCTTGATCGTGTGCAGGTCGATCACGCCGACGCTGTGGCCCTCGGCGCGCAGCTCCTCCGCCGCCAGCAGCGACGGATGCACCGTCGTGCCGGTGGCGATGATGGTGAGGTCGTCGCCCGTGGCGTGCACGATCGCCTGACCCGGCCGGATCCGCTCGTCGTCCGGCTCGTACACCAGCGGCTCGCGGCCGCGGCCCATCCGGAAGTAGACCGGCAGCGGGTGGTCGGCGTACGCCTTCAGGAGCACGCCCATCGCCACGTGGTCGGCGGGCGCGACGACCGTCATGTTCGCGATCGTACGCATGATCGCGATGTCTTCCGTCGCGTGGTGCGAGGTGCCGTAGAAGCCGAAGGTGATGCCGGAGTGGTGGCCGATGAGCCGGACCGGCTGCCGGGTGTAGGCGATGTCGGTGCGGATCTGCTCGCAGCACAGCAGGGCCAGGAACGAGGCGAAGCCGGTGACGTACGGCCGCAGCCCGGTGGTGGCCAGACCGGCGGCGACGGACACCGAGTTCTGCTCGCTCACCCCGAGCTGCAGGAACCGGTCGGGATGGCGCTCGTGGAACGCCCACAGGCCGTTGGAGAACGACAGGTCCGGCGTGAGCACGACGACCGGCTCGCCGTCGTCGACCAGGGCGCCCAGCTGCTCTCCGAGCGCGAGCAGGCCCGGCGACTTGAGCAGCATGCTGGGGATGTGCCAGGAGCCCTCCGCGAGCGGCTGCCCATCGGCTCCGCGCGGGACGAGGCTGTCGGTGTTCAGGTTCACTTCTCGCCCTTCAGTTCCCGGATGACCGCGGCCTCGTCCTGCTCGGCGAGCCAGCCGAGATGCCAGCCGAAGTCGCGCTCCATGAAGCCGACGCCCTTGCCCTTGACGGTGTGCGCGATGACGGCCGTCGGCTTGGCCGGCGCGCCGTCGCGGAGCCGCAGCAGCGTGTCGAGCAGCGCCGGCACGTCGTGGCCGTCGACCTCCACGACGTCCCAGCCGAAGGCCCGCCAGCGGTCGGCGAGCGGCTCGATCGTGATGATGTCGTCGACCTTGCCGTCGAGGCAGTAGCCGTTGCGGTCGACGATCGCGACCAGGTTGCCCAGGCCGTAGTGACCGGCCGCCGCGGCGGCCTCCCAGATCTGGCCCTCGTGCAGCTCGCCGTCGCCGAGCAGGGCGTAGACGTTGAAGTCACGCCCGGTCATGCGGGCGCCCAGCGCCATGCCGAGCCCGACGGAGAGGTTGTGGCCGAGCGAGCCCGAGCTGAAGTCGCAGCCCGGGACCTTGGTCATGTCCGGGTGGTCGCCGAGCGGGTTGCCGAGGCGCGTGTAGCCGTCGAGCAGCTCGGGATCGAAGAACCCGTGGTCGGCCAGGATCGGGTAGAGCCCGACGGCGGCATGGCCCTTGCCCATGACGAAACGGTCGCGATCCGGCCACTGAGGGTCTCCGTGGCGCAGGCGCAGCACCCCGTAGTACAAGGTCGCGAGGATCTCCGCGCACGAGAACGTCGACGAGTAGTGACCCGTCTTCGCGATCGAGATCAGGCGGACGGTCTCGAGGCGGACGAACTGGGCGCGCTCGCGGATCCGCTCGACCACCTCCGATGAGGTCGTGAGGGACGCGCCTTCACTTGCGGGCATGCAGTCGATTCCTTTTCATGAGGTCAGACCATCGGCGGCCTAGCCATCCAGAGCTGCCTGGTCCCACTATGAACGATGTCCAAAGCTCAGTCAATGACACATACTCTCAGGACATGAGAGCAGACAACAACTCTGTCTCATTCAACGAATGTGTGTCCTACTCATTGACATCGCCCGTTCTGGTTGCCACGCTGCTCGTCATCGCCCCGACCCAACGGAAGGAACGCCATGGAGGCGCTGGTCTACGCCGGTCCCGGCGCGGTCGAGATCCGCGACGTGCCCGAGCCCGAGCCGGGTCCGGGCGAGGTCCTCGTGGAAGTCGGTCACGTCGGCGTCTGCGGGACCGATCACCTCCTGGTCCGCGGCGGCCTGGCACGGGTCCGGCCGGGGGTGGTGATCGGTCACGAGATGGCCGGGCGCGCCGTCGGCGGCGACCTCGGCCGGGCGGGGCTACGGCCCGGCGACCCGGTCGCCGTCGAGCCGCTCATCAGCTGCGGGACCTGCCGCACCTGCCGCCGCGGGCACCGGCACATCTGCGAGGCGCTCGGGCTCTACGGCATCGACCGCGACGGCGGCGCGGCGAGCCACGTGGTGGTCGCGGCCGACCGCCTGCACCGGCTGCCTGACGGCGTCCCGCCGCGGGTCGCGGCGCTCGCCGAGCCGCTCTCGGTGGCGGTCCACATGGTCTCCCGCGCCGGCGTGGCGGTCGGCGACGTCGTCATGATCTTCGGCGGCGGGCCCATCGGCGCGCTGCTGGGCCTCGTGGCCCGGCTGTCCGGCGCCTCCGCCGTGCTGGTCGCCGAGCCGCGCGCGGACCGGCGGGAGCTGCTGGCGGAGCTCGGCATGACCGTCACCGACCCGCTCGGCGCCGACGTGGCCTCCTGGTGCGAGAGCCGCGCGCCCGGCGGGGTGGACGTGAGCTTCGAGGTGTCGGGGGCCGACTCCTCCTACGCGGCCGCGGCCGAGGTCACCAGGCCCCGCGGCACCGTCCTGGTGGGCGCGCTCACCGACCGGCCGGCCCGGGTGCCCATGTCCCAGGTGATGCTCAAGGAGCAGACGCTGGTGGGCTCCCGCGTCTACACCGGCGACCACATGGCCCGCGCCGTCAACCTCATGGGGACGGCGGGGCTGCCCCTCGAAGCACTGGTCAGCGACGTGGTGCCGGTGCGCGAGGCGCCCGGCCGCGTCTTCGGCGACGGGCCCGCGGGGCTGATGAAGACCCTGATCGCGGCGGGGGACGCGCCATGACCGTCCTGGTGGCGGGCGCCTCGGGCGTCATCGGCCAGGCCGCGGTCGAACGCTTCCTGGCCGACGGGACCGACGTCGTCGCCCTGTCGCGGCGGCCTCCCGACGTGGCTCCCCACCCCCGGCTCCGGCACGTCGCCGTGGACCTGACGGACGCCGCCGCGTGCCGGGACGTCCTGGGGCGGCTGGCCGGCGTGACGCACGTCGTCTACGCGGCGCTGTTCGAGAAGCCGGGGCTCGTGGCCGGGTGGCTGCAGGAAGACCAGATGCGCACCAACCTGGCCATGCTCACGAACCTCGTCGAAGCGCTCGTCGGCGCGCCCCGGCCGGTCCTGCGCCACGTCAGCCTCATGCAGGGCGCCAAGGCGTACGGCGGGCACGTCCATCCGCCCCGCCGGATCCCGTCACGCGAGCGGGAGCCGCGCGACCCCCATCCGAACTTCTACTGGCTGCAGGAGGACTACCTCAGGCAGGCGGCCGACCGGCACGGCTTCGACCTCACGATCTTCCGCCCCCAGATGCTGGTCGGCGGAGCCACCGGCTCGGCGATGAACGTGGTCCCCGTCATCGGCGTCTACGCGGCGCTCTGCGCGAGACTCGGCCTCCCGTTCGGCTTCCCCGGCGGGCGGTCCTACGTCTGGGAGGCGGTCGACGCGCGGATCGTGGCCTCGGCGCTGTCGTGGGCCCGCTCGTCGCCCGCCGCCCGGGGAGAGACCTTCAACATCACGAACGGCGACGTCTTCGAGTGGCGGGACCTGTGGCCCGCCATCGCGGCGGAGCTCGGCATGGAGCCGGCGGCCGACACACCCCGGGCGCTCGCGGACTTCCTGCCCCGGCACGAGCACGTGTGGAAGGAGATCGTGCGGGAGCACGGGCTGCGCCCGACGCCCCTGCCGGCCTTACTCGGCGAGTCCCACCACTACGCGGACAAGTGCTTCGCGTACGGGTCGGAGAAGCCGATGCCGCCGAAGTTCCTGAGCACCGTCAAGCTGCGCCGGGCGGGCTTCCACGACTGCCTCGACACCGAGGAGTCGTTCCGGTACTGGCTCGCTCACCTGCGCAAACGCCATATCTTGCCCTATATACACCCTTGAAATCTCATTCCCACTCTGATGTCATATGTCCACTGAGTTGGACAAACGGCTCCAGCAAACGGTCCACGTCCCGCTTAGCGCTACGTCGGGATCGAATGCGACGGCATCTCTTCGTACGACGCCATAAGACAGGAGAAGACGTGATCGCACAGTCGGCCCGTCGGTTCAGCAGGATCCGCGCGCTCGCCGCCATGGGCGCCCTGGCGGCCGTGGTCGCCGCATGCGGGTCCAGCCCTTCCACCGACCAGGCGGGCACGCCCGCGGAGGGCGACCCGTTCAAGGTGGGCATCGTCGCCCTCGACGCGACGCAGATCACCGCGCTCAACGAGCGCACCGCCGCCCAGAAGAAGATGAAGAGCATCGGCTGGGAGACCACGGAGATCAACTCCGACGGCGACCCCGCCAAGGCCATCTCCGCGATGCAGAACCTCGTGCAGAGCGGCGTGAACGCCATCATCGTGCAGACCTACACCCCCGACCAGCTGTCCGCCGGCCTCGCGGCCGCGAAGGCGGCCGACATCCCGGTCTTCTCGACCGCGGGCGGGCTGGCCGGCGGCGGGGAGGCCGGCGCGGTCGAGCTCGTCGCGGCGGCCAACGTCAACGACGAGGTGATCGCGGCGATCAAGGACAAGCCGAAGGTCGAGCTGCTCCAGCTGCGCTACACCCCCGGCGCCCCGTGCCGGTCCAGGGCCGAGGACCTCGACGCCAAGCTCGAAGGGCTGTCCAACGTCAACGTCACCCGCCAGGAAGTGAAGATCCCCGGCGGCGAGCAGTCGGCCCAGGAGGCCACCTCCGCCTGGCTGCAGGCGCACCCCGACGACGGGCAGACGACCTTCATGATCTGGCCGTGCTTCTCCGAGGCCGCCATCGGCGCGGTGTCCGCCGAGAAGCAGGCCGGCCGCGGCCCCTACCCGCTCTACACCTGGGACATCTCGAAGCCCGCGATCCAGGCCATCCAGGACGGCTACGCGACCGGCGTGCTGTGGATCCAGGTCGACAAGGCCGGCGAGCAGATCGTGGAAATGATCAAGGAGTGGCGTGACGCGGGCGGCTCGTGGCAGCCCAAGGACGTCACCGCGCCCAGCGTCCTGCTGACCAAGGACAACATCGAGCAGACGCTCCAGGAGAACCCGGATCTCCTCAGCTAGCGGTACCGGGACCCACCACCAAGGCCTGACGAGGGAGGCGAGTCATACGTGATGGCGACAGGGCATCCGGCCGCGCGGGCGGCCGGAGACGATCCGGCGCCCCTGCTGTCGGTGCGGGGCGCGGTGAAGAACTACGGCCTCGTCCAGGCCTTGCGCGGTGCCGACCTCACCGTCGGGCGCGGGGAGGTGCACGGGCTGCTCGGCGCCAACGGCGCCGGGAAGTCCACCCTGGTGAAGATCCTCGCCGGCCTCGCCAAGCCGGACGAGGGAGACTTCGCCATCGACGGCGCCCCGTTCCGCCCCGGCAGCATCCGCGAGGCGGCGGCGGCCGGCGTGCGCCTGGCCCACCAGGAGCTCGCCATCGTCCCGGCGCTCAGCGTGCGCCAGAACCTCCACCTCGGCCGCTACCTCCATCCCGAACTGGCCGGCGCCAAGGAACGCGAGCGCGCGTACACGGAGCTGTTCGAGGAATGGGGGCTGGACATCTCGCTGGACGCCGTCATGCGCGAGCTGTCCCCCGCCCACCAGGCGACCGTGGCGCTGGCCAAGACGCTGGTCGGCAGCGGACGCCTGCTCATCCTCGACGAGCCGACCGCCTCGCTCGGCCCGAAGGAGGTGAGCGGGCTGTTCTCCATCATCCGCCGCCGCGTCGAGGCCGGCGCGGGCGTCATCTTCGTGAGTCACCGGCTGGGCGAGGTCAGCCGGCTGTGCGACGCCATCACCGTGCTGCGCAACGGCCAGCGGGTGCACGACGGCCCGATGGAGGGCGTCGACGAGCACGCGCTCGCCGATCTCATCGCCCACGACGCGGGCGGTGACCGGCGCCGCGCCGAACGCACCACGACGGCCCCGGCCGCCTCGGTCAAGAAGAGCGCGAGCCCTGACGGGCCGCTGCTCTCGGTCAGCGGTCTCCGGCTGCAGAACCGCGTGGACGACGTCTCGTTCGAGGTGAACCCCGGCGAGATCGTCGGCATCGCGGGCCTCGTCGGCGCCGGCCGGACCGAGGTGCTGGAGGCGCTGGTCGGGCTCCGCCGGGTCGTGTCCGGCGAGATCAGCCTCGGCGGCCGGGCCTACCAGCCCCGCGACCCGGCCAGGGCGCTGAAGCAGGGCGTCGTCCTGGTGCCGGAGGAACGCCTGGCCCAGGCGATCTTCACCCAGCGGGACATCGTGTTCAACTTCTCCAGCTCCCGTTTCCGCACGCTGGGCGGCGGGCCGGGAGGCGTCCTGAGCAGGCGGTCCCGCTACCGGGAGTCGGCCCAGCGGCTCGCCGAGTCGCTGCGGCTCAAGGCGCGGTCGCTGAACGACTCGATCATGTCGCTCAGCGGCGGCAACCAGCAGAAGGTGGTGCTCGGCCGGGCGACCGTCGACGGGCTGCGCCTGCTCCTGCTGGACGAGCCCACCCGGGGCGTGGACGTCGGCGCCCGTTACGACTTCCAGCAGATGGTGCGCGGCCTCGCCGACCAGGGCGTCGGCGTCGTCTACGTCTCCTCCGAGCTGGCCGAGCTGGAGTACTGCGATCGCATCGTGGTCATGGTCGAGGGCCGCGCCACGGTGCAGTTCGACAACGACGACGGTTTCGACGAGGACGAGCTGACCCGCCTCTGCTTCCTGCGCGCCGGCGCGGCCGCCGTCGAGCAGGCATAGAAAGACGATCCAGGAGAGTTCCATGAACACCGTCCGTCACACCGCGGCTGGCCAGCAGCCCGCCGCGCCGCCACCTGGCTCGCATCGGGCCGAGCAGGCGGGCGCGAGCTCGATGACGCTGAAGGCCGTCAAGTTCCTCGGCCGCTACGGCACGCTGCTCGTCCTCATCCTGCTCGTCCTCGTCTTCTCCTTCCTGGACGGCAGCCGCTTCCTGTCGTTCACCAACTTCCAGAACATCCTCCTGCAGTCGACGATCTCGGTCGTGATCGCGCTCGGCCTCACGGTGGTCCTGGTGGTGGGCGAGTTCGACCTGAGCATCGGCTACACGGCCAGCCTGGCCGGCGTGCTCACGGCGGGCCTGTACGCGGGCTCCGCCGGGGGCAAACTCGGCGCCATCGGGCTGGTCATCGCCGTGGGGGCGCTGGTCGGCCTGGTGAACGGCCTCATCGTGACCAAACTGGGCGTCAACGCGCTGGTCGGCACCTTGGGCATAGGCAGCGTCGTCATGGGCGCCACCTACATCGTCACCGCCGGCGTGCCGCAGAGCCTGGACGCCTCCGGGATGGACCTGATCCAGGTCTACCTGGGCAAGCTGGGCCCGATCCCGTGGCCGATCGTCATCCTCTTCGCGGTCGCCGGGGTGCTCTGGCTGCTGCTCAACCGCACCTCGCTCGGCCTGGAGTGGCAGGCCGTCGGCGGCAACAGGACCGCCGCCGAGCTGAGCGGCATCCGCGTGCACCGGGTGGTCATCTTCGCGTTCGTCGTGTGCGGCGTCCTCGCCGCCGCCGGCGGCGTGCTGATCACCGCGAACGTCGGCAGCGGGCAGATCGCGGGCGGCCAGGGCTACCTGCTGTCCTCGTTCGCGGCGGCCTTCCTCGGCTCCGCGTGCCTGCGCGACGGCGAGTTCCACGTCGTCGGCACCGTGATCGGCGTGGTCACCGTGGCCGTCGGCTTCAACGGCATGGCGATCCACGGCGTGTCCACGTCCGCGCAGTTCATCTTCCAGGGCCTGCTGCTCATCGCGGCCGTCGGCATGAGCACCAGCGCCCGGCGCATGGTGTCCGGAAGGAGAGCAGGCCACTGATGAGCGTTCCCGAAGGCCGCAGGCTGATCGTCGGCATCGACAAGGGGACCACCGTCACCAAGGCGGCGGTCTTCGACGAGACCGGCAACGAGCTGGCCCGCGCGGCCCGCTTCATCGAGGTGCTCAGCCCTCGGCGGGGCTGGCACGAGGAAGATCCCGCGGTGAGCCTGCGCAGCACGATGGACGCGGTGGCCGAGGCGGTCGCCGCGCTGCCCGGCCGCGCCTCCGACATCGCCGCGGTGAGCGTGTCCGGCCACATGACCGGCGCCTGGCTGCTCGACGAGACCGGCCGGCCGGTGCGCAACGCGATCGCCTGGCCGGACGCGCGCACGCTGGACACGCTGACGGCTTTCGAGGCGAGCCCGCCGTACGAGGAGTACCTCGACATCTCGGCCACCAGCGCGCTGCCCGGCATGACGATGCTCCTGCTCGGGCATCTGGCCAGGCACGAGCCGGACGTGATCGCCAGGACCCGCTACTTCGCCTGCGCCAAGGACTACGTCCAGTCGTTCCTGACCGGGCGTGTCGTCACCGACCCGACCGACGTGTCCCTGATGCCCGGCGACATCGCCACGGGCCGGATCTCGCCGCGGCTCATGGAGCTGGTCGGGGCGGAGGCGTTCCTCTCCCGGGCGCCGGAGGTGCGCCCGTCCGGGGAGATCATCGGTACGGTCACCCGCGAGGCGTCGCTGGCCACCGGCATCCCCGAGGGCACGCCGGTCGCCAACGGACTCGGCGACGCCATCTCCGCCATGCTCGGCACCGGGGTCGTCATGCCCGGCCAGGCCGTCTCCGTCCTGGGCACGAGCTGGCTGAACCAGATGGTCAACCGCTACCTGGACGACGACCTGCGCGGGGTCGGCTGGGTGTACCCGTCGCCCGACGGCGAGCACTGGATCAGGTGCCTGGCCCACACCGCGGGCGCGGGCACGTTCGACTGGGCCGTGCGCACGTTCTGCCGCGACCTCGCCGGCGGCGCCGCGTCCGACTTCGCCGCCGTCGAGGCCGAGGCGCTGGCGTCGGAGGAGGCCGGCCACGGCCTCACGTTCCTGCCGTACCTCTCTCCCGCCGGCGTCCAGGCGCCCTTCAAGGACGGGAACGTGCGCGGGGTGATGCTCGGCCTGGAGCACGGGACGACCCGCGGCGACATACTCCGCGCCGTCTACGAGGGCCAGGTGTACGCCGCCATGGACTGCTACCGGCGGCAGGGCGACGACCTGAGCCTGCTCAGGCTGACCGGCGGCGGCGCGCGCAGCCGGGTCTGGCGGCAGACCTTCAGCAACGCGCTCCAGGTGCCGGTCGAGCTGGTGACCACCAGCGAGTCGGCCGCGCTCGGCGTCGCCATCCTCGCGTCCGTGAACGTCGGCATCTGGAAGGACCTGGAGACCGCGGTGTCGGAGATGGTCCGCACCGTCGGCCGGGTCGAGCCCGACCCCCGCCTGGCCGAGCCCCACCGGGAGGCGTTCGACCGCTTCCTCCGCGCGCAGGCGGCGGCGCGCGAGCTGTTCGCCGGCTTCGGCCGCGCAGGCGACCAAGGAAAGGACTGATCGTGTACACCGCAGAACCGGCAGGGCTGGTCCGCACGGTGCTCGGTGACGTGTCACCCGAGTCCCTGGGAGCGATGCTCGTCCACGAGCACCTGCTGACGGCGCCGCCGGCCTACGCCGTTCACCGGGATCCCGACCTGGAGTTCGGCACCGCGGAGGGCGCCGCCGCCGAGGTCTCCGACTTCGTCGAGGCCGGCGGCGGCGGGCTGGTCGAGCTCACCACGGTCGACTACGGCCGCGACGTCACGGCCGCGCTGTCCGCCGCCAGGGCCACCGGCGCCCACATCGTCCAGGGCACCGGCCTGCAGAAGGGCATCTACTACCCGGCCGGCACGTCCAGGCGGACCAGCGAGGAGCTGGCCGCCGGCTTCGTCGCCGACATCCTGACGGGGTTCGGCCCGGAGAACACCCGGGCCGGCGCCATCAAGGCCGGGACCTGCTCCACCGAGGAGATGTGGGACGTCGAGCGCAAGGTCCTCACGGCGGCGGCCATCGCCGCCAAGGAGACCGGGGCACCGATCCTGACCCACACCCAGGCGGGCCGCCTGGGCCACGAGCAGCTCGACGTCTTCGAGGCCGCCGGGCTCGACCTGGGCCAGGTGTGCGTCGGCCACCTCGACCGCAACCTCGAAGCCGACTACCTCCTCTCGCTGGCCCGCCGCGGCGCCTGGCTCGGGCTCGACCAGTGGACCAAGGACAAGTACGGCCACGACACCGACCGGGCCGCGATGGTCCGGCGCCTCGTGGACGCCGGCCACACCCGGGTGATGGTATCCGGCGACCTCGGCCGCGGCTCCTACCAGCGCGCCTACGGCGGCTCGCCGGGGCTCGGCCCCTGCCTCGACGCCATCAGGAAGGCCCTGGGCGACGAGCTGGCCGAGCTGACCCTGGTCGCCAACCCGGCCGGGTTCCTCGCCTTCAGGGAGGTCACGCGATGACGCGGGCAGTGCTCTTCGACCTCGACGGGACGCTCGTCGACTCCCGTCCCGCGATCCTGGACTGCTACCGGGCGGCGCTCGCGCCCGTCCCCCAGGGCTGGGAGTCCCTGCTGGAGCTCGGTCTCGGCCGGGTGATGCGCTGGCGGATGCGCGAGGTGATGGCCGAGGTCGCGGGCGAGCTCGCCCCCGAGTGCGTGTCCCGGTACGAGCGCCACTACCTGGAGGACGGTCACCGGAAGGTCGTCCTCTACCAGGGGGCGGCCGACATGCTCGACGCGCTGCGCGGGCAGGGGCTGCGGCTCGGCATCGTGACGAACAAGGGCCGGGAGCGGACCGAGCACGACCTGCGCCACGTGCACGGCGCGCGTGACCTGCTGCCGCTGTTCGACGTGGTGGTCACCACCGAGGACACCGTCGAGCGCAAGCCGTCGCCCGAGCCGATCCTGCACGGGCTGCGCCGCGCCGGGTGGACGGCCGGCGACTGCGCCTACGTGGGCGACGGCCCGCACGACGCCGAGGCGGCCATCGCCGCCGGGACCGCGTTCGTCGGCGCCGGCTGGGGCTACTACCCGGATGAGCTCGCGTCGGCCCGGCCCGCGCTGGCCGTCGCCGCCGCCCCGGGTGATCTCGCCGGACTCCTGCCCGGCGGCCGGTGAGCGCCGCCATGGCGTCCTTCACGTTCACCCCGCTCACGCCGTCCGCCTTCCTGGAGCGGTCCGGGGCCGTCTTCCGCGACCGGATCGCGGTGATCGACGGCGCCAGGCGGCTCACGTACGGTGAGTTCCTCGATCGGGCGCGGCGGCTCACCGGGGCGCTGGCGGATCTCGGCGTCGAGCCCGGCGACCGGGTGGCGGCGCTCTGCGTCAACAGCCACGTGATGCTGGAGCTGCACAACGGGGCGCCGATGCGCGGCGCGGTGCTGGTGCCGCTCAACATCCGGCTGTCGGCCGGGGAGCTGGCGCACATCGTCGAACACTCCGGCGCGCGCGTCCTGGTCGCCACGGACGAGCTGGCCGGGCGTGCCCGCGAGGTCGCCGCCGCGACCGGGGTCAGGCTCGTCCTGGCGGGCGGCCCCGGTGACGAGTACGAAGAGCTGCTCGCCGCCGCCGAGCCCCGCCTCGCGGCCTGCGAGGACGAGCGCGGGCTGCTGGCGATCAACTACACGAGCGGCACCACGGGGCGCCCGAAGGGGGTCATGTACCACCACCGGGGCGCCTACCTGCAGACGCTGGCCATGGCGTTCCACGCCGGGCTCGGCCCCGCCAGCGCCTATCTGTGGACGCTGCCCATGTTCCACTGCGACGGCTGGTGCTTCACCTGGGCCGTCACCGCGGCCGGCGGCACCCACGTCTGCCTGCGGGCCGTGGACCCGGCCGAGATCTGGCGGCTGCTGCGCGAGGAGGACGTCTCCCATTTCAGCGCCGCGCCGACCGTACTCACCATGATCGCGAACGCGCCCGAGGCGCGGGCGGGCGCCCCGCTCGGCCGGACCGTGCGCGTGCAGACGGGCGGCGCGCCGCCGACCCCGGCCCTGCTCGCCCGCATGGCCGGGCTGCGCATGGAGGTCACCCATCTGTACGGGCTCACCGAGACGTTCGGACCGGTGGCCGTCAACCAGTGGCAGCCGCAATGGGACGCCCTCCCCGCCGGCGGGCAGGCCGAGCTCAAGGCCCGCCAGGGCGTGGGCAACGTGATCGCGGAACAGGTGCGCGTCGTCGACGGGTCCGGCGCGGACGTGCCGGCCGACGGCGAGACGGTGGGCGAGATCGTGGTCCGCGGCAACGACGTGATGCTCGGCTACTACCGCGACGAGCGGGCCACCTCCGAGGTGGACGCCGGCGGCTGGCTGCGCACCGGGGACCTGGCCGTGCGGCACCCCGACGGCTATCTGGAGATCCGCGACCGGTCCAAGGACATCATCATCTCCGGCGGCGAGAACATCGCCTCCGTCGAGGTGGAGCGGGTCCTCGACGGTCACCCGTCCGTGCTGGAGTCGGCCGTGGTCGGCGTGCCCGACGAGAAGTGGGGCCAGGTGCCCGTGGCCTTCGTCGCGCTCCGGCCGGAGGCGCCCCCGGTGACCGAGGACGACGTCATCGCGTACGTCCGCGAGCGGATCGCCCGCTTCAAGGCGCCCAGGAAGGTGGTCTTCGGGGAGCTGCCCAAGACCTCGACGGGGAAGATCCAGAAGAACGTGCTCCGCGCGGGCGGGGAGCATCCATGAGTTCCTGCACGCCACTCCTCGTCGCGGCGGGGCCGCGCGCGCTCAAGGAGGGCATCCGCACATGACCACGACCAGGCCCGCGGCGCTGGTGACCGGCGCCTCCCGGGGCATCGGCCTCGCCATCGCCGAGCGCCTCGCCGCCGCCGGGCATGACCTGACCATCTGCGCTCGCGGCGGCGACGCGCTCTCCGCCGCGGGCGCCAGGCTCGCCGCGCTCGGGGCGGCCGTCCGCGCCGAGCCCGCCGACATGGCGGCCGAGGACGACGTGCGGCGGCTCGCCAGGGCGCACGAGGACGCGTACGGGCGGCTCGACGTGCTGGTGGTGGCGGCGGGGGTCGGCACGGCGGGGCCGGTGGACACCGCGCCCCTGCACCGGTTCGACAAGCAGTTCGCCGTCAACGTCCGGGCCCCGTACACGCTGGTGCAGGCGCTGCTGCCGACGCTCAGGGCGACCGCGGCGGCACGGCCGGACCACGGCGTGAAGATCATCATGCTGTCGTCGCTCACCGGGGCCTTCCCCGAGCCGGGCCTGGCCGCGTACGGGGCTTCGAAGGCGGCGCTCATCTCGCTGTGCCGGTCGCTGAACGCGGAGCTCTCCGCCGACGGCGTCACGGCCACCGCCATCTGCCCCGGTTACGTCGACACCGACATGTCCGCGTGGGTGCACGACCGGATCGACCCCGCCGACATGATCCGCACGGCGGACGTGGCCGAGCTGGCGATGAGCCTGACGCGGCTCTCCTCCAGGGCCGTCGTGTCGGAGCTGGTGGTCACCAGGCCCGGAGGGCAGCTCCACCGGGCCTGAAAGGATCACGCCCATGAGAGGATTTCTCCGGTTATATGGGCATGGAGGGCGAAATGTTCGCAGTTTCCTTGGGTGACGGCGCGGAACTGCGGCCGCTGGAGCCCTGGCACGCCGGGGAGTTCCTGAGCCACATCGACCGGGGCCGGGAGTTCATCGGGCGGTACGTCGGGCTCCCCGACTCCGTCACGGACCTGGATTCCAGCCTGGCGTTCCTGCGGGCGTACGCGGAGAAGGCCGCCTCCGACACCGGGCGGGTCTACGGCATCTGGGTGGACGGCCAACTGGCCGGCGGCGTCCTGTTCAGGACGATGGACGTCCCGAAGGGCACCGCCGAGGCGGGCTGCTGGCTGGAGCCGTCGGCGGCCGGCCGGGGGCTGGTGACCAAGGCGGTGCGGGCGATCATCGACTGGGCCGTCGAGGAGCGCGGCATCCACCGCGTGGAGTGGGTGGTCTCGTCGGAGAACGCGGCCAGCATCGCCGTCGCCCGGCGGCTCGGCATGACCAAGGACGGCGTGCTGCGCGAGAGCTACCCCTACCGCGGCCGGCGGCACGACATGGAGGTCTGGTCGGTGCTGGCGCCGGAGTGGCGGGCCGGCCGGAGCGACTGATCGGCCCTGGTGGCGACGCCCTGTCCGGGATCGGCGCGGAAGTGGATCGATTCCGTTCGAGTCCGTCCGCGCCCCTGTTGGACACCTCGGCCGGGCGGCTTCTCTGGTTCCCGTCCGGCGGAACGGCCGCCGGCCACCGAGGGAGGAATCCAGAGATGAACACCCGTACCCGCACCGCGCCCTCCGCCGCCAAGGGACTCCTCGCGGGAGCGATGCTCCTGACGGGGCTGCTCGCCGGGACCCCCGCCGCGCACGCCGACCACCAGTCGTGCAGCAACCGGACCGACGTCCCCGGGGTCTGCCTGAAAGTGGTGAACGAAGGGCTGCGCGTCACCTACGCCGAGGCCTACCACGACGGCCGCACCGGCGCCTGGACCGGGCACATCGACCTGCATCGCGAAGGCCGGCACACGATCCAGCGGGGCGACCACACCCCGCCCCAGGCGGCGATCTGGAGCGGGGTGGACGACTACACCGCCGGGTCGAGGATCTGCGCTCAGGGCTGGGAGAAGGTCGGATCCGGCTGGCGTCCCAAGGGCCGCACCTGCTTCGAAGTGCGCTGATCACCGCACCTGCTTCCAAGTGCGCTGATCACCGCACACCGCCCTGAGCCCGCCCGGGTCCGGCCACGCCGGACCCGGGCCGGGCAGGCGAAAACCCCACGAAAGTGGATCAGTTCGCCGATAAAGTGCAGCGGTGAGCGACTTGGAGGCCCTCGTCATCGCCCGGCGCCTGCGCGTCCCCGTCGACGCCCCCGCAGGCGCCGCCCCGGGCTGGGGAGAGGCCGCCGCCCGGCAGCTCGACGCCGCGCTGCTGACCGTCGGCTTCACCTGCTCGCCCGCCCTGCTCGGACGACTGTCGCAACTGCCCGGCGAGGCCGTACTGGATCTGGGCGTACGGGTCCTCGCCGCGGTCAGGACCCTGGCCGGCGACCACGTCCTCCACAACGCCTACTTCGTCGACTTCCCCGGGAACGTGCCCGACACCCTGGAGTTCTGGGCCGGCCTGCTCCGCCAGGCGCTGCTCGACCCGGTGACCGCCGAGCGCGCGCGGCCGGAGATCGTCGACCTGCTGGACTTCCCCGCGTACGGCCGCTACCAGCACACCTACGCCGACCTGCTGGCCGCGCACGCCGAGCTGGTCCCGCTGGCCTCCGACCGGGTGACGGTGCTGGAGCTGGGCGGGAGCCTGGAGGAGGAGACCCGCGCGCTGTTCCTCTCGATGGCCGGCTCCGAGGCCCCGCTCGCCGAGGAGGACCTGGCGGCGCTGCGCCTGCTGGCCGCGAGCTGCGCCGACGAGCCGGAGCGCATCCCGGTGCGCGAGAACCGCGCCGTGCTCAACGAGGCGCGGCTGGCCGCCGGGCGTCCGCCGCTGGTGGACACGGTGACCGACGTGCTCCGCCTGGCCTGCGCCCTTTCCGGCGGGGACGTCACCCTGGCCACCCCCACGAGGTTCCGGTCCTTCCGCCGCGCCGAGCGCCGCGCGCTGCTGCGGGCCCTGGACGCGGTGGCCACCCCCGCCAAGCTCGGCGACGTGCCACGCCACCGGGAGCGGTGGAAGCGGCTCGGCGAGCGGCTGCACCCGCACGAGTACCCGCTGCTGCCGCGCGCCGCCCAGGTCTTCGAGGTCGCCAGGGGTACGCGCGAGGCCGCGAGCCTCGACAGCCGGGTCGAGGCCGCCCTGGCGGATGGCCGCCCGGCCGAGGCCGTCACGCTGCTCGCCAACGCGCCCGGCGCGCTGCTGCGCCGTCTGGACCACCTGCTGCGCCTCAGCCCGTCCGCGCGGGACGTGCTGGACGCGGCGGCGCGGGCCGCGGCGCACGCGTCCGGCCGCGTGCTGCTGTCGCTGCGCGAGCACGTGCAGAACCGCCTGTCCCCCGCCCCCGGCCGCGTCTTCACCAACCGGCACGGCCGGGCCTTCACCACGCCCGACTCCCGCCCGCCGCTGGACCGGGAGGTGCTGGCCCACGCGCTGGCCCTCCTGGACGAGGAGATCACCCGCCGCCTCCCGGACCCCGGCGAGCTGATCGTCGACCCCGACATGCTCGGCGTGGCCCTGCCCCTGTCGGGCAAGGCCGTCGCGCCCGGTCTCGGCATGCTGCCCCGCGGCTCGATCTCACCGGTGGACGGCGAGCTGCTCCGGTTCTTCGTGCACTGGCGCCAGGCCGCGCGCCGCACCGACTACGACCTGTCCGCGCTCATGCTGGACGACTCGTACGGCGACGAGATCCACGTGTCGTGGACCAACTACAGCAGCGGCTTCGCGCGGTATTCCGGCGACCTCACGGAGGCGCCGGAAGGCGCGTCGGAGTTCGTCGACATCCGGCTCGCCGCCGCCACCCGGTCGATCATCATCCCCCAGGTCCACGTCTACGCGGGGGAACCGTTCGACGAGGCCGCCGAGGCGTTCTTCGGCTACATGACGAGGAACGACGAGCAGCGGGGCCTCCCTTTCGAGCCGCGCACCGTACGGATGAAGTCCGATCTGCGCGGCTCCGGCCGGGTCGCGCTGCCCCTGGCCTTCCTGCGCGACGGCGACGGCGCCTGGCGGGTGAAGTGGCTGCACCTCTACCTGAAGGGATATCCGGACTTCAACCAGGTGGAGGGCAACCGGGTCACCGCCTCGCTGCTGGTGCGCTCGATCGTGGAGCGCGAGTATCTGACGGTCCGCTACCTGGCCGACCGGCTGCGCGCCAAGGGCTCTTCGGCGACGCACACCACCTATCTCGGGCCGGCGGCGCCGGCGGAGCTGCCGGAGGGGACGCGCGTGGTCACGCCCGCGACCCTGCACGAGCTGATCCCCGCCTGATCCCCGCCTGGTACTGTGAAGATCGCGAGGCCATGGGAGGGCTTCCTTCTCAAAACTCTTTTGGATCCAGCCTTCCCGCTCTCCTCGCCCGTACGTCGTCAGCGCGCGATGTCCCGCCGCAGCGGCGCCGCCACGGCGACGGCGGCCGCGACCAGGGCGTAGGCGACCAGCACGGCGCCGCCCGCCGCGGCCGGAAGCAGGGCCGTGGCGGAGGTGCCGGTCTGGGTGGCGACGGCCTCCGACAGATAGGTGAATCCGGTCAGCGCCGCCGTGGCGCCGCCCGGCAGGAAGGGGTAGAGCTCCTTGACGCCCGGGACGAGCATCAGCGCGGTCTCGACCATGTAGAAGTACGCCCCGACGGCGAGGAGCGCGAGCACCTGGTTGCGCAGGAGGGCGCCCACCGCCACCCCCAGCAGGGTGTAGACCGCCATGGTGAGGGCGATGCGGCCGAGCAGGACCGCGACGGTGCCGGCGGGCAGGCCGAGGGTGACTCCCTTGAGCGCCGCCGCCCCGAGGAGTGCGCCGCCCGCCACGGCCGTGGCCAGCAAGCCGTAGGCGAGCCCCGCGACGGTGTAGGCCGCCAGCTTGGCGGCGAGCCACGTCCAGCGCCTGGGCGCGAACAGCGCCGTGGCGGTGATGGTCCCGTGACGGTACTCGGCGGCCACGGCGTTGGTGCCGAGCAGAGCGGGGGCGAACACGGTGAAGCCCAGCAGGCCGAGCAGGACGCGGGTGCCCTCCTCGGTTTCGAGGCCGGGCAGCGGCGGGGTGAAGTTCTCCGGGCCGACGAGCGCGGCCAGGCCGATGAGCGCCCCGCTGCCCAGCGCCGCCATCAGGCCCCACAGCCAGAGCCTGGTGCTCGTCAGGCGCGTCCACTCCGCCGCGATCAGCGTCATCATGGGGAACCTCCGGTGAGATGCAGGAACGTCTGTTCGAGGGTGGGGCGCTCGGGGGTGATCTCGTGCAGGACCACCCCGTACGAGGCCGCCAAGGTGGCGATCTCGGCGGTCGTCAGGCCGTGGACGCGCAGGACACCGGGGCGCGGCTGCCCCACCTGGGTCCCGCGCTCCGCCAGCCGGGCCGCGAACGCCTCCGCCTGCGGGGAGTGGATCACCACCGCCGCGCTCCCGTACAGCTCGGCCATGGGCCGGTCGAGGACCAGCCGGCCGTCGCGGATCACCACGACGTGGTCGGCCAGATGCTCGACCTCGCCGAGCACGTGGCTGGAGACCAGGATGGTGCGGCCCTCGGCGGCCATGGCGCGCAGGAACCCGCGCAGCCAGGCGATGCCCTCGGGGTCGAGACCGTTGCCCGGCTCGTCGAGCAGGAGCACCCCGGGGTCGCCGAGCAGCGCGGTGGCGAGGTTGAGCCGCTGCCGCATGCCGGTGGACAGGGTGCGCGTGGCGCGGTCGCCGAACGCCGACACCCCGGTCAGGTCGGCGACCTCCGCGACCCGGGCCGCGCCGTGGCGGCCCATGCGGGCGTAGATCCGCAGGTGGTCGCGGGCGGTGCAGGCCGGGTGGAAGCCCGCGCCGTCCAGCACGGCGCCGACGGCCGCCGACGGCCTGGCCAGGTCGGAGTAGCGCCTGCCGGCGTAGGTGACGGTGCCGGAGCCGGGCGCGACCAGGTCGAGCATCATCCGCATGGTGGTGGTCTTGCCGGCGCCGTTGGGCCCGAGGAAGCCCGTCACGGCGCCGGGCGCGACGTCGAAGCTGAGGCCGGTGACGGCGGCGACCGGCCCGAACGTCTTCGTCAGGCCGCGCACCTCGACCTTCATGCCCGCGCCGCCGTCAGGTCGTGGTGGAGCCGCCGGGCGTCGGGGACGCCGAGGATCAGCTCGTCATAGCCGGCCACCCGGTCCTTGAGCACGACGCGCACGCCGGGGACCTCGCGCCGGGCGGCGGCCAGGCGCCGGACGCCGCCGGGGGACGTCCACGTGCCGAGCTTGACGACGCCGGAGACGAGCAGGCCCGAGTGGAAGCCGGTGAGGGCGGCGAGCGGCCGGTCGAGGTGGTGCACCTCGGCGATGGCCGCCAGCGGCACGCTCACGACGCCGGTCCTGGTGAACAGCCGCGCCCACGGGGCGAAACGCAGGGTCAGCGTGCCCTGGCCGATTTCTACGTGCATCATCTTTGTGCCTCCTCAACTATCTGTTCTATAAGTTGTATATCAGATAGACTGCGGATGTGCACCTGACCCTCGACCTCGACAGCGAGGTCCCGATCTACCAGCAGATCCGCGACCGGATCGTGGAGGCCATCGCCCGCAGGCAGGCCGGGGAAGGCGACCCGCTGCCCTCCACCCGCCAGCTCGCCGCCGACTTCGGCGTCAACTTCCATACGGTGAACAAGGCGTACGACCTGCTGCGACAGCAGGGCGTCATCCGGATCAACCGCAAGAGCGGCGCGGTCGTACGGCGGGACGCCGGCAGCGGCCCGCCCGAGGCCCCCTTCACCGAAGACTGGGAGGAACGCATGCGTGTGCTACTGGCCGAGGCCACCGTCCACGGCATGGACCGTCAGGACGTGCTGCGCCGGTGCGCGGCCATGCTGGACGGCTTCGGAGAGCCGGCATGACCCCGTTCATCGTCACCGCGCTCGTCTCCGTGCTCGTCTCCGTCGCCCTGATCACCTGCCTCATGCTGGCGCTGCCCGCGCTGGCCAGGCCGGCCCTGCCCTTCGGCGTGCGGGTGCCCGCCGACCGCGCGGGCGATCCGGCCGTGGTCCGCCAGCGGCGCCGCTTCGCCCGCCTGGTGATCGTGATGGGCGTGGTCGCCGCCGTGATGGCCGTCCCCGTGCTGCTCGTCACGGGCTACGCGGCCGGGGTCACCGTCACGGTGTCGGCGGTGATCGTCGCGGACCTGCTGCTCTACTACCTCGCCCACCGCCGGATCAGCGCCGCCAAGCGGGCCGGCGCGTGGTCGGCCGGGCGCCGCCAGGGCGTCACCGTCGACACCACCTTCCGCACCGATCCCGTCCGGGTGCCGTGGAAGCACGGGCTGCCCGCGCTGGCCGTCCTGCTGATCACCGGAGGCATCGGCTGGTCACGCCTGGGCGGGCTGCCCGCCACGCTGCCGCTCTACCTCGGGTTCGCCATCGACCCCGGGGAGCGCGTGGCCACGACCCCGCTGCGCGTCTTCGAGCCGCTGCTCTACCAGGTCGCGGTCCTCGTGGTCGTCGTCGCGCTGGTCGTGGTCGTGCTGCGCGCCCGTCCCGACCTCGACGCCGCCCGCCCTCGGGGGTCGGCCCGCCGCTACCGCCTCTACCTGCGCGGCGTCGCGTCGATGTCGCTGCTGGCCGCCGCCTGCCTCAACCTGAGCCTGCTCGTCGGGGCGCTCCAGCTGTGGGACGTGGTCACGCCGGGCATCGGCTGGCAGGTGGCCGCGTACGTGCCGCTCGTCGCGCTCCTGGCCGGCTGGGTCGGCTGGGAGATCAAGGCCGGGCAGGCCGGGCACCGCCTGCCCGCCCTGCCCGGCGAGGAGGACGAGGATTCCGGGATCGAGCAGCGCGACGACGACCGCCACTGGTTCCTGGCCGGCGCGGTCTACGCCAACCGCCGCGACCCCGCCCTGCTGGTGCACGCCCGCCTGGGGACCGGCTCGTGGACGCTCAACCTCGGGCACCCGATCGCCTGGCTCCTGCTGGGCGTCCTCACGGTCGCTCTCCTCGTGCTCGGCGCGCTCTCGCTGTCCGGCGTCGTCGACCTGCCCCGGCGGCACAGCCTGTGGTGACGGTTTCCCCTGGGCCGGGCTGGGCAGGCGGCCAGAAAGGACCACCTGCCCAGAGAACGAACGGCACGGACACGCCCGGTCCCGACGAGCGCGTCCTGTCCCAACAGGATCTGGCCGAGGCCGCCGAGGACGGCGAGCGCAAGGGCTGGGCGCCGGCCCGTGGATGGGGGGCCGCGCTTCCTGCTCGCCGGGAGCACGTTGCATACTGCAAGGAGACGCGAGGGCGGGGGTGACCGCCATGGGCCTTTCACACGAGGAACGCCAGACGCTTCAGGAGATCGAGGAGCGGCTGGCCTTCGACGATCCGGACCTCGACGCCCTCCTGTCCGGGTCCCAGCAGGGGCACGCGAAGGAGGTGCCGGTGGCCTTCTGGTGGGTGCTCGCCATCGTGGCCTACGTCGTGTTCCTGATCGGCGTGGTCATGACCGTGGCCGCCCCGCAGAACGCCTGCCAGGGCGGCGGGAGCGGCTGCGATCATCCGGCGGTCCGCACGTCCCAGACCGGCCCGTAGCCGCCGCGCCGAGAGCCGTCCGGTCTCGGGCCACGAGGAGGCAGTCATGAGGGTGAGGACGGCGGCCTGGCTCGCGGCGCTGGCCTTGGGCCTCGCGGGCTGCGGGGCCTCGACCGCCGGTGGGCCGACCACGGCCGCCACGCCACCGCCGCCGACGGCCGAACCGTCTCCCGCGCCGTGCCGCACCGCCGAGCCCGTGGTCGCCCTCGGCGACGCCGTCGATCCCCTGCCGGTCGCCTGGACGTCGGCCGAGCCGGTGAGCGACGGCCACGGCCTGCTGGTCACGTGGACGTCCGGCGTGGCGCCGTGCCGGGTGCTCGACCGGGTGGACGTCTCGTACGGGACGGACACGGTCGAGGTGACGCTGTACGAGGGCTCGGACCCGGACGTGCGCGACCCGGTGTGCGTGGAGATCGCGATCGAGAAGCAGACGCTGGTCAAGCTGCGTGAGCCCGTCGCGGGGCGCGAGATCGTCGACGGGGCGGGCCCGAGCCCCTCGTAGCGGTGAACCGCCGCTCCGGGGGCAGGGGGCGGGGATGAACAGGAAGGACGACGATCCTGACGACGAGTTCTTCGCGCCCGTGCTCCGCGAGCCGCCGCCTCCCGAGGAGGTCAGCCGCTCCGGCGTGGTGAGCGACACCGGCGTGCCCGAGGTCCCCGGCGGCGGCCGGGGGGACCGGGACGAGAGCCCGCCGCCCTCGAACGCGTCGAGCTACCGCCTGCTCGGCGCGGCGCTCGTGCTGCTCGCCGGGGTCGTGCTGGCCGTGCTGGCCCTGCTGGCCGGGATGCCGTGGCCGGCGCTCGTCCCGGCCGCCGTGGCGCTGGTAGCGGCGGGCTACCTGATCCGGGTGAGCGTACGCCGCTCCCGCTCGGGAGGCGGCCCGCCCGCCTTCGGGTAGTCAGCGGGGTTCGTCGCCGGGGTTCCCGCGCACCGGCTGGTACGTGGCCGCGCGGAACAGGAACGAGGCCCACGAGCGGTAGGGCCGCCAGTGGTCGGCCAGCTTCCGGTAGGCCGCGGCGGGCGCGTCCTCGGGCAGGCCGTACACCTCGCGGAGGATCGCGAACAGGCGGGGCTCGTCGCCGGGGAAGGCGTCGGGGGCGCCGGCGCCGCGGATCAGGATCAGCCCGGCGGAGAACGGGCCCACGCCGGGCAGGGCGCGCAGCTCGGCCAGGGCCTGCTCCGGGACGAGGGAGCGCAGGTGCTCGGCGGTGAGGACGCCGTCGAGCGCGGCGCGGGCCAGGCCGCGGATCCACTCCTCCTTCTGCGCGGGCAGGCCGAGGCCGCCGGCCTCCAGGAGCGTCACGGGCGGCGGGAAGACCGTGTGCTCGCGGCCGTCCACGGCGACCGTCGCCCCGTACCGCTCGGCGATGCGCTGCTTGATGCGGGCGGCGATGAGCATCGACGAGCGCTGCACGAACACCGCCCAGCACGCCGCCTCCCACGGACTCCAGAAGCACACCGGCCGCAGGCCGGGGCTGCGGCGCTGCAGGTCGCCCAGCACCGGGTCGGCCTCGCCGAGCGCGGCGAACCCCGAGCCGTCCACGTCGAGGGAGAGGATGCGCGCGACCTCGCCCCGGATCCCCACGCCGACCGGCCGCGTCGTGGCCACGGCGACCCCGCCCGGCGCGGCGGTCACGGACACGCCGATCGGCAGCCAGTCGGTCTCCGGGCAGAACCCGAACCGCAGCGCCCGCCCGTCGGAGGGCAGGGCGCTGGTCGCCGGCCAGTCCTCGACGAAGCGCAGCGAGGCGCCGAAGTCGAACGGTCCGCCGGCGGTGATCGTGAATCCGAACGAGGTCATGCGCCGTATCGTAGGAGCTCGCCCGGACAGCGCCGTTAATCCGCCCTCCGAGCGTAGGTCCACCCAACAGATTTTCACCGCGCCCGGGTTTGCCCGCTCCGGTCCACGGAAGGGGCTACACGTGGCACGCATAGCGATCGTGGGCACCGGCTTCGGCGGGTACACCTGCGCGAAACTTCTGGAGCGCTGGCTCAGGCCTGGCGAGGCGGAGATCGTACTGATCACGCCGAAGGACTACACGCTGTACCTCCCGCTGCTGCCGCAGGTGGCCGGCGGGGTGCTGCAGCCCCGCTCGATCGTGACGCCGCTGCACACGCGGCTGCGGCGCAGCAAGCTGCTGCCGGGTGTGGCGCACCAGGTGGACCTGGACGCCCGCGCCGTGGACGTCCTCAGGATCGACGGCGAGCCGGTGCGGGTGCCGTACGACGTGCTCGTGCTGGCCCCCGGCAGCATGACGCGGACGTTCGACATCCCGGGCCTGCAGGAGTACGCGCGCGGCATGAAGACGCTGGCCGAGGCGGTCTACCTGCGCGACCACTCGATCGCCCAGCTCGAACTGGCCGCCTCCTCCAATGACCCGGAGGAGCGGGCCGCGCGGTGCGGGTTCGTGGTGGTGGGCGCCGGCTACTCGGGCGTCGAGACGGCGGCCACGCTCCAGCTCGTCACCCGCCGGGCGATGGCCCGCTTCCCGCGGCTCGACCCCGGGCTGCTGCGCTGGACGCTGATCGACATCGCGCCCAAGGTGATGCCCGAGCTGGGCCCCGAGCTGGGCGCGGCGGCGACGCGGCTGCTGGAGGAGCGCGGGGTCGAGGTGCGGCTCGGCGTCACGCTCGACCGGATCACCGTGGACACCGCGAAGCTGACCGACGGCACCACGCTGCCCTCCCGCACGGTCATCTGGACGGCGGGGGTGACGCCCAGGCCGGTGGTGTCCAGCCTCGGCACCGAGACGGTCAAGGGCCGCCTGGTCGTGGGCGCCGATCTGCGGGTGCCCGGCTGCGACGGCGTGTTCGGGCTGGGCGACGCCGCGGCGGTGCCCGACCTGACGGCCGAGCCGGGGACGCCCTGCGCGCCGACCGCGCAGCACGCCCACCGGCAGGCGAGGACCGCGGCGCGGAACGTGCTGGCGGCCCTGCGCGGCGGCAAGCTGCGTGAGTATCGTCACCGCGACCTCGGCCTGGTGGTCGACCTCGGCGGCTCGGACGCGGTGGCCAGGCCGTTCGGGATCGACCTCAAGGGGCCGCTGGCGCAGCTGGTCACCCGCGGCTACCACCTGCTGACGACGCCGTCGGGCCGCTCGCGGCTGCGCGTGAGCGGCGACTGGCTGCTCAACATGATGGCCCCCGACGACCTGATCAGGCTCGACTTCCTCAAGGACACCCCCGGCACGCTGGAGGACCTGGAGCACATGCCGATCACGCCGCGCGCGCGCCGGATCAGCGTGACCGAGGAGCCAGCGGGATCCCGACCGTGATCTCCTTGCCGAGCTTGTGGTCGCCGAGCAGGTCGAGGTCGTCGCCGCTCCAGAACCGGCCCGGGTCGTACCAGTTGGGCCTGCGACCCGGGGGCAGCAGCCCCATCTCCTGGTAGGTCACGGCCACCACCTCGGCGCAGTAGGCGTTCTCCAGCGCCCGCTCCCCCGCGACCCGGCGCGGGCGCGGCAGCCGGCCGCCCACCCAGCGGGCCGCCAGCCTGGCGGTCGACGGGAACGGGGTGCCGTCGAGCCGGGCCACCGCGCGCAGCGCGGCGTCCTCCATCTCGCGGGTCGCCTGCGGCTCCAGCTGGCGCAGCCACGCGCGCTGGCCGTAGCGGTCGGCCCAGACCGTCACCGCGTCGCGCAGGTCGTGCAGCTGCACGCCGCGGTGGTGGGTGCCCGACCACAGGTCGAGCAGCGACTTGCCCAGCTCGGCGTGGAACATCATGGGCGGCAGGTCCTCGATGACGATCGCCATGCCCACGTGGTTGACCGGGCTGTTGGTCATGGTCTGGATGGCCCGGTCGGGGACGGTCCGGCCGCGGAAGATCCACAGGTCGCCCGTCCGGGTGAGCTCAACCGCCTCGTCGAGAGTCAGCATGGGGCTAGCCTAGGCACATGCGCTGGTGGAAGATACTCGGCCTGGCGGGGGTCGCGGGCGTCGCGGCCACGGGAGTGGCGATCGCGCGCGCCGAGCGCCGCCGCCGCGCCTACACGCCGGAGGAGATCAGGATACGGCTGCGCGAGCGGGTCGAGGGTCAGCCCGAGGGCCGCAGGTCGTAGACGAAGACCACGTCCGGATAGGCCGGGTTGTCCACATACCCCTGCACGCTGCCCAGGTAGGCCCGCCGGTAGTTGACCACCCACGGCATGGCCGCCGCGGCCTGCTGGTCCAGCACCCTCCTGGTGGCCCTGGCGAACGCCTGCTGCGCCGTCCGCTGGTCCGTCACGGTCAGCTCGGGCAGCGAGTCCAGCAGTTTGTCGGTGGTCGGGTCGTTCAGGTAGGAGAGGTTGAACACGGGCGGCTCGGCGCTGTGGAAGACGTTGCCGAACCACGAGTAGCCGTCGGCGTAGTCCGGCCACCAGTACATCGCGAAGATGTCCTGGCCGCCCTTCTTGCCCAGCTCCCACTGGTCGACCCAGGGCATCGCCCGGACCCTGAGCGTGACGTTCAGGGTCTTGAGGTCGCGGCGCAGCCGTTTGACCAGGACCTGCTGGTCGCTGTCACCCTCGGTGTAGGTGAGGGTCAGCCGCAGCGGCCTGCCCTGCGGCCCGTACCCCGCCTGCCGGAGCAGCTCGCCCGCGCCCGCGAGGTCCTGCCGGGGCACCCGGCCCGGCACGTGGCCGAGCAGCCCTTCCGGCACCACGCCGCTGTGCGGGCTGACGCCGCCGCGCAGCGCCCGGACCGCGCCCCGGTAGTCGACGGCCTTCTGCACCGCGCGCCGCACCCGCTGGTCGGACATGGGCCCCTCGGCGGTGTTGAACAGCAGCATCGCCGTCTGGAACGAGGGCCGCTCGGAGGTGCGCAGCCCCGGCGCGGCCTCCGCCCGGGCGAACAGCCTCGGCTCCAACCGGCGCAGGAAGCTGACCTCGCCCTGGAGCAGGAGCTGCCAGGCGCGCCGCTGGTCGGGTATCACGCGGAACTTGACCGTGCGGTAGTGCGGCTGGTCCCAGCCTCCCCAGTAGTCGTCGTACGCCTTGAGCGTCAGCTCGGTCTCGGCCCCGTCCTTCCAGGTGTCCACCTTGTACGGCCCGGTCCCGGCGTCCCGGCCGGCCTGGAACCACTTCCCCAGGTCGGGGGCCGCCTCGGTGTCGTAGATGTAGGCCGCGTAGGCGGAGGAGGCCGCCAGGTCGAGCGGCACCGGGTAGCGCAGCGCGAACGTGAGCGTATGAGGGTCCTCGACCCTGATGGAGGAGACCGCGTCCCAGATGTAGTAGGCGCCGGCCTTGGTGGACATGGTCCGCTCGATGGACTGCTTGACGGCGGTGGCGTCCATGGGCCGCCCGGTGTGGAAGGTGACGTCCTGGCGCAGGGTGAACGTCCAGGAGCGGCCGTCGGCGGTGGTCCGCCACGAGGTGGCCAGGCGGGGTGAGCTCTTCTTGGTGACCGGGTTCCAGAGGGTGAGCGTCTCGTAGACGTTCTGCAGGGCGACGACCTCGTTGGAGTAGGACGTGCCGGGATCCAGATCCGTGACCACGTCGCCGTGCTGGACGTAGACGAACGCCGATTCCCCCAGCCGCGGCTGCCGCACCACTGCCGGTGCCGAGCACGCCGTGAGGAGCAGCACCAGCGTGGCGACCGCTGCGAGACGACGGCGCAACGCATCTCCCTCTATGACCGATCTCCTGGGAGAACCTACTAGACGATCATGGCCCGATGGCCGAAACCACCGAAAAATTGGGCAATCCGGAGATCGAATTGCTATTCTCGTGCCTTGTCCCGTCCGGGGTTGCCAGCAGGGGACCGACCGGAGTGAGGTGCCATGGGTCGTAGCCGAACGATCCGCCTGAAGATCATCGGCCTACTGCTGGTTCCGCTGGCCTCGATGGTGGTGTTGTGGGGGGTTATCACCGCCGTCACGGCGGGCGAGAGTCTGGAGCTGAGGCAGTATCAGACGCTCTGGACGAACCTGCGACACCCGGCGTACAAGCTCGGCAACGAGCTGCAGCGCGAGCGCCTCGCCTCCGTTCAGCTCCTGGGCGCCGGCGTGTCGGCCGACAGGTCGGCGCTCATCGAGCAGCGCTCACGCAGCGACAGGGCGAAGGAGGAGTTCAAGAAGTCCTCGGGCAAGTCCCGGGATACCTCGGAGGCGATCCGCAAGCAGGTGGACGCGGTGTACACGCAGCTCGACAGGCTCGACGCGGTCAGGGGAGAGATCGACACGGGCCTGTCCGACCGTCTGCGCACGGTGGAGGGGTACAACACGATCCTCGACGCCCTCTTCGACCTGCACCGGCGGGTCGGCTACATCGACGACCTGCCGATCTACGAGCAGTCCAGGATCGTCATCGACCTCGGCTACGCCAAGGAGCTGCTCACCCGCGAGCAGGCACTGGGGCTGGGCACCACCACGGTGGCCGAGCGCAGGCTGTTCACCCGGCTGGTGGGCAACCGGCGCTTCCTCATCGACCACTCGCTCGGCCAGCTGGACCCCACCCTGCGCGAGACCCAGGTGTCGATCATCACCTCGCCCGTCTACCAGCGGATGCGGCTGATGGAGGACCAGATCGTCGCGGGCGGCTCGCCGCGCGGATGGCTGGACACCACCGAGTCTCTGGCGAAGTCTTTCCAAGAGGCCCAGATGCGCGCGAGCATGATCCTGCAGGAGCGCTCAGAGCCGGTGGCCGACGCCGGGCTCACCCGGGCGCTGCTGCTGGCCGGGACATGCTTCGCGCTGATCCTGGTCTCGATCGCGTTCTCGCTGCGAATGGGCAACCGCCTGTCCAAGGAGCTGGCCAATCTCCGCGGGGCGGCGCTGGAGGTGGCCCAGGAGCGGCTGCCCGAGGTCGTCGCCAAGCTGCGGAAGGGGGAGACGGTTGACGTGCCCGAGCTCTCCGTCGCCAGCACGACCGTCGAGATCGACGACGTCGGCCAGGCCTTCTCCACGGTCCAGCAGACCGCGGTCGAGGCGGCCGTCGGCCAGGCGCAGCTGCGTGACGGCGTCGGCCACGTGTTCCGCAACCTCGCCAGGCGCAGCCAGGCGCTGCTGCACCGCCAGCGCATCCAGCTGGAGGGCATGCAGCACCGCGCCACCGACCCCGACGACCTCGACGACCTGTTCCGGCTCGACCACCTGGCCACCCGGATGCGCCGGCACGCCGAGGGCCTGATCATCCTGTCGGGCGCCACCCCCGGCCGCGGCTGGAGCAAGCCCGTGCCGATGCTGGACGTGGCCCGCGGCGCCGCCGCCGAGGTGGAGGACTACCAGCGGGTGATCGTCGACCCGATGCCGGCCCAGCGTCTGGCCGGGCCCGTGGTCGGCGACGTGATCCACCTGGTGGCCGAGCTCATCGAGAACGCCACCGTCTACTCTCCCCCGCACACCTCGGTGATCGTGCGAGGCGAGGTGGCGGCCCGCGGCTTCGCCTTCCACGTGGAGGACCGGGGGCTCGGGATGAGTGACGAGCAGCTGGCCGAGTACAACGAGCGGCTGGCCAGCCCGCCCGAGTTCGACCTGGCCGACAGCGAGCGGCTCGGTCTCTTCGTCGTTTCCCGCCTGGCCGCCAGGCATGACATTCGCGTGATGTTGCGCGATTCACCATATGGAGGGACCACCGCCATCGTGCTGATCCCGGCAGAACACGTAACAGATCCTCCGGACGAGCCGGAGGAGCCCACCGCGGCCCCGGCCCGCCCGATCCGGGTGGTGCAAGGTGAGTAGAGACGAGCGCTGGCTGGACGAGGACGCCGGTCCGATCGTCCCCGCCTACTTACTCACCCGGGGCCGGACGGTGCCCGCGAGCGAGGCCATCGACCTCATCGCCGTCATCATCACCTCCGGCGGCCTGACGCCGCCGGTCGGGCTCGGTCCCGAGCATCTGATCATCCTGCAGAAGTGCACCAAGCCGACGCGGCTGGTGGACGTCGCGGCGGAGCTGAACCTGCCCATCGGCGTGGTCCGGGTCCTCGTCGGCGACCTGCACCAGCAGAAGCTCGTCCAGGTGGAGTCGCCGCCTCCGGCGCCCGACGCCACGGTGCTCCTGGAGGTCATCGACGGGCTGAAGGCTCTCTGAGCACGTCCTCGGCCCGGTGGCAGGCGACCCGGCGCCCCTCCTGTCCCTCCTGATGCCCTCCTAGGTCCCGCAGCGCGGGCGCGCGATCGCACTCCGTCACCGCCATCGGGCAGCGCGGCCGGAACGGGCAGCCCGTCTCCGCCGGCCTCACCTCCGCGCGCCCCCGCGCCACGGGCGGCTCTCCCCCCAGCTTCGGGACGGCGTCGCGCAGCGCCAGCGTGTACGGGTGAGCGGGCCTGGTTAGCAGGTCGGCCGTGGGGCCCGACTCGACCACGCGGCCCGCGAAGAGCACGTGCGAGGTGCGGCACAACTGCCCCACCACGGCCAGGTTGTGCGTGATGAGCAGGCGTTCCGCCGCCAGCCCCGCGATCAGGTCGAGGATCCTGGCCTGGACCGTCACGTCCAGGGCGCTGGTGGGCTCGTCGAGGATGAGCAGTTTCGGGTTCACGGCGAGGGCGCGGGCGATGACCACCCGCTGGCGCTGGCCGCCGGAGAGCTGGTGCGGCCTGCGGCTCGCCAGCGCGGGGTCGAGGCCGACCTGTTCGAGCAGCTCGGGGACGCGGTGGCGGGCGTCCCGGGGCAGCGCCTCGGCTACGGAGCGGCCGACGCGCATCCGGGGGTCCAGGGCCTCGGCCTGGAAGACGGGCTGGACGTCGCCACGGAAGCGCCTCATGTCCACTTTTTTCAGGTTCTGGTCCCCGTACAGGATATTTCCGGACATGGGGGTGAGGAGGCCGAGGAAGGCGCGCGCCAGCGTGGTCTTGCCCGACCCGCTCTCCCCGATCAGGCCGACCCCGCCCCCGGTGATGTCCAGGGTGACGTCGTGGACCACGGGGGTGCGGCCGTACCCGAGCGTCACCCGCTCCGCCCTCAGCAGGCTCCCCGACGATGTCACGGCAGCGCCTCCAGCAGTTCGCGGGTGTAGGGGTGGGACGGCTCGGACAGCACGCGGGCGGCGGGGCCGCTCTCCACGACCTCGCCGGCGCGCATGACCAGCACCCGGTGGGCGATGGTGGAGACCAGGGCCAGGTCGTGCGAGACGAGCAGCAGCGCCAGCCCGCGCTCGGCGCAGAGCGTGCGCAGCACGGCCACCACCTCGGCCTGCACGGTCACGTCCAGCGCGCTGGTCGGCTCGTCGGCCAGGATCGCCTCCGCGCCCAGCGCGATGGCCAACGCGATCGCGAACCGCTGCGCCTGCCCGCCGGAGACCTCGTGCGGGTAGCGGCGCAGGATGGCCGGGTCGAGCAGGACGGCCTCGACCGCCTCGGCCATGACCCGCTCCGCGTCGCCGACGCCGTGCAGCCTGAGCGCCCGGCGCATCAGCGTGCCGAGCCGGAGGGTGGGGCTGAGCGCGGCCTGCGGCGACTGCATGACGAGCGCCACCCTGGCTCCCCTGATCGCGCGCAGCTCGGCCGGCGAGGCGCTCGTCACGTCCACCCCGGCCACCCGGATCCGCCCGCCGACCTCGGCGCCCTCGGTGAGCCCGAGCAGCGCCAGCAGCGTGGTCGACTTGCCCGAGCCGCTCTCCCCCACGATCGCCACGCACTCGCCGGGGGCCACGTCCAGCTCCGGCACCTTCGCCACGACCCGCCCGCCGTAGCTCACCCGGAGGTCGCGTACCTCGATCACTTCACGATCCTCCGCGGGTCCAGCGCGTTGCGCAGCCCTTCGCCCAGCACGTTGAACGCGAACGCGGTCAGCAGGATCGCCAGCCCGGGGAAGGTGACGACCCACCAGTTCGTGGTGAACAGCGACTGCCCCTGCTCCACCATCAGCCCCCACTCCGCCGTCGGCTCCTGGGCGCCCAGCCCCAGGTACGACAGCGCCGCGGCGGTGAGGATGACCCCGCCGCCGTCGAGCGAGACCTGGACCAGGACGGGCGTCAGCGAGTTCGGCAGCACGTGCCGCAGGATGATCATGGGCGCGGGCACGCCCAGGCAGCGCGCGGCGTCCACGTACGGGCGGGTGGCGATGGAGGCGGCCATCGACGCCGACAGCCGCGCGTACCACGGCCACCAGGTGACCGCGATGGCCACGATCACCGTGGTGACGCTCGGCTGCAGCACGACCGCCAGGGCCACCGACAGCAGCAGCGCGGGGAAGGCCAGGAACACGTCCGTGATCCGCATGATCACGTCTCTGACCCAGCCGCCCGCGTACCCGGCCACGACGCCCAGCAGGACGCCCGTGGTGGCCGAGACCGCCAGCACGGTGACGGCGATGAACAGCGACGTCCGCCCGCCGTACAGCACCCGGGTGAGCACGTCGCGGCCGGCCGCGTCGGTGCCGAACCAGTGCGTGCCGTCCGGCGGCCGCAGTGCGGCGAACGGGTCCACCTCGTCCGGCGGGTAGGGGGCGAGCCAGGGCGCGAGCAGGGCGGCCAGCGCGATGAGCGCGATCAACACCGCCCCGGCGAGGGCGAACCGGTCGGTGACCCTCGGCAGGGTGCGGCGCAGCGGCGCCGCCTCGGGCAGCGCGCTCACCGGGCCCTCGCCCTCGGGTCGACGACGCCCTGCAGCAGGTCCACCACGAGGTTGGCGAGCACGTACATCAGCGCGACCAGCAGGGTGACGCCCGCGACCGCCGGGGTGTCGGAGCTGGAGATGGCGTTGACCGCGTAGCGGCCCAGGCCGGGCCAGTTGAAGACGGCCTCGACCAGGAACCCGTTCACGATCGCGTACGCGAACACCAGCGCGATCAGCGACAGCACCGGGTTGAGCGCGGGCCGCAGCGCGAACCGGGTCAGGATGGTCGTCTCGCGGAAGCCGAGCGCCCGCTCCAGCCGGGCGTGGTCCTGCGACGCCTCCTCGATGAGCGTGGCGCGCACCATCTGCGCGATCACGCCCGCCGGGTACGCGGCCACGACCAGGGCCGGAAGCACCAGGTGCGCCAGCGTGCTGGTGAGGATCGGCCAGTTGCCGGTGATGAGCGCGTCCACGACGGTGATGTTCGTCCAGAGCGTCAGCGGGCTGGTGGTGTCGAGCGCGCTGTCGTACTCCCCGGCGACCGGGAACCAGCCCAGGTTGCTGGCGAAGACCGTCTGCAGGGCCAGGGCCAGCCAGAACACCGGCAGCGACACCGCGAGCATGCTGGTCAGCCGGACCGAGAAGTCAGGGAAGCGGCCCCTGAACCGGGCGGCCAGCACGCCGACCGGGATGCCTGCCACGACGGCGATCACCAGGCCGGCCCCGACCAGCTCCAGGCTGGCCGGGAAGGCGTGGTACAGATCCTCCAGCACCGGCCGCCGGGTGTGCAGGCTGGTCTGCCAGTCGCCCGTCACCAGGTCCCTGACGTAGTTGCCGAGCTGCACCCAGAGCGGGTCGTCCAGCCCGAAGCGGGCGCGCACCTCGGCGAGCTGCTCGGGCGTGGCCTTGGGCCCGGCGTAGGCGACCGCCGGATCGCCGGGCACCATCCTCGTGATCACGAAGGTGAGGGCGACCACGCCGGCCATGACCAGGAGTGCCTGGCCCAGCCGGCGGATCAGGTAGCGCGGCATCGGTCAGCTGGCGGGCTTGAGGTCGTAGAAGGAGACCACGTTCGGGTAGGCCGGGTTGTCGACGTACCCGAGCACGTCCGCGGTGAGCGCGCGCTGGTAGGTCTGCACGTACGGCACCGCGACCGCCGCCTCGTCCTGGATGATCTTCTTCTGCAGGTCGGCGTAGGCCTGGTCGGCCGCCAGCTGGTCGGTGGCGGTGAGCTGCGGCAGGCCGTCGATCGCCTTGTCGATCGCCTCGTCCTTCAGGTACGACAGGTTGAACGAGACCTCGTCCGCGCTGCGGAAGACGTTGAGGAACCACGAGTACGGGTCGGCGTAGTCGGGGAACCAGTACATGACGAAGATGTCCTGGTCGCCCTTCTTGCCCCGGTCCCACTGCGCGTTCCAGGCCATCGCCCGCGCTTCGACGGTGACGTTGACCTTCTTCAGCGCCGCGGTGAGCAGGGTGACCAGCAGCTTCTGGTCCTCGTCGCCCTGGGCGTAGGTGAGCGTGAGCTTCAGCTCGGCGTTGTCCGGGCCGTACCCGGCGTCCTGCAGCAGCTCCTGCGCCTTGGCCAGGTCCTGCTTGGGCTCCATACCCGTGGTGTGGCCGAGCAGCCCGGGCGGCACCAGACCGCCGGCCTTCTGCGCGGAGCCCTTGAGCGCCGCCACCAGGCCGTCGTAGTCGATGGCGTGCTGCAGAGCCTGCCGGACGCGCACGTCCTTCGTCGGCCCCTCCGCCGTGTTGAACAGCACCAGCAGGTTCTGGAACGACGGCGTCTGCTTGGCCTGCACGCCCTCGGTCATGCCCGCCTGCTCGAACAGCTGCGGGTTGAGCCGCTGCACGAAGTTGACCTCGCCGCGCTGGAGGAGCTGCCACGCCGTGGTGATCTCCGGCGTGACGCGGAAGGCGACCTTCTTGTACTGCTCGGGCCGCCAGCCGCCCCAGTAGTCGTCGAACGCCTTCAGCGTCAGCTCGGTCTCCTGGCCCTTCTGCCACGAGTCGATCGTGTACGGGCCGGTGCCGGCGTCCAGCTTGCCGTTCTTGACGTCGTCCTCGTTCTTCTCCAGAGCCTCGGCGTCGTAGATGTGGGCGGCGTACCCGGAGGAGGTGATGAGGTCCATCGGGGCCGCGTACTTGAGCGTGAACTTCAGCGTCGAGGCGTCCGGCGTCTCGATCTTGTCGACCGCGCTCCAGATGTAGGCGGCGCCGCCGCCGGACTTCATCGTGCGCTCGATGGCCTTCTTGGCCGCCTCGGCGTCGAGCGTGGCGCCGGTGTGGAACTTCACGCCCTGGCGCAGCTTGAACGTCCACTCCTTGCCCTCGTCCGCCGAGGACCACTCGGTGGCCAGGCGCGGCCGGACCTCCTTGGCCTCGGCGTCGTAGCGGGTGAGGCCTTCGTAGATGCTGGTCATGGCGATGATCTCGTTGGAGTACGAGGTCGCCGGGTCCCAGTCGGTCACCACGTCCAGGTTGGGGGCGTAGACGAAGGTGGCGTCGTTCTCGGTGGACTGGGTGGCCTGCGTTCCGCCGGTGCTCGGCTGGGGGGTGCCGCCGGCGCCGCGTACCTGGCCGCCCGCGCACGCGGATGCGGCCAGGGCGACGACACCGGCGATCCCGGCTACGAGCAGACGCTTGTGCCAGCGCATGGGGGGATCCTTTCGAATTGTCACCGGGTGAGGGGTCCGGCGGCTTTGGCGTGTATCCGCACGGCGGGCTCCGCGAGGTAGCTGAGCGGCACCTCCAGGAGGTCGACGATCTGGACCAGGTCAGGGTCCGCGCCCGCCGCCACGGCACGTGCCGCGGCCTCCCGCCTCACCCTTTCGATCGCCTTTGTCCGGCTTTCACCCGCAGGCATGATCGTATCGACTCTGCCGCTCGCCAGGGCGATCGCGGCGCCGACGGCGTTGGCCACCTCGGCGTGCTCCGGACGGATGACGCGGCTCACGCCGGGGATCCGCTCGGGCAGCAGGAAAGCGCCGCCACCCACCGCCACCAGGGGCCGGCCGGCGCGGCCGAGCGTCATGCGGTCCACGGCGTCGGCGGCCAGCGCGTCGGTGGCGGCGATCGCCCTTTGCAGAGTGTCGCGGAAATCTTCCGATATGTCGCCCAGGTCCCAGGTGACGCCCGGCGGCCGCCGCCCCGCCGCGACCGCCGCGTCCGTGAGCGTCGCCGTGCCGCCGCCGAACACCAGCGCCTCCTCCGCGATCCGGTAGCCCACCGAGTCGGGACCGGCCTTCGCGCCGCGCACGACGGTGCCGCCGCCCAGCGCGATGGCCAGGATGTCCGGCATGCGGAAGTTGGTGAGCACGCCGCCGATCTCCACGGCCGCCGCCGACTCGCGCGGGAACCCTCCGGTCAGCACCCCGAGGTCGGTGGAGGTGCCGCCGACGTCCGCGACGACCGCGTCCGGCACGCCCGACAGGAACGCGGCGCCGCGCAGCGAGTTCGCCGGGCCGGAGCCGATGGTCGACACCGGCAGCCGCGCCGCGTGCTCCAGGGTCATGAGCGTGCCGTCGTTCTGCGCCAGGTAGGGGGTGGCCGCCAGCCCGCGTTCGGCCAGCGCGGCCGTCAGCGCACTCGTGACGTGCCCGGCGACCTCGTACAGGGCGGCGTTGAGCACGGTCGCGTTCTCGCGCTCCAGCAGCCCGAGCGAGCCGATCTCGTGGCTGACCGAGACCGGCAGCCCGTACTCGCTCCTGATCAGCTCCTCGGCGGCCCGCTCGTGGTCGGCCGTGGCCGGGCTGAACACGGCGGTGACCGCCACCGCGTCGGCCTCCACCCCGTCCAGGAAGCGGCGGATCGAGCCGGGGTCGAGCCTGCCGATCTCGCGCCCGTCCACGTAGTGACCGCCGGGCACCACGGCCTCGCCGGCCGAGACGACCTCGCGCAGGCCGTCGGGCCAGTCGGAGAGCGGCGGCACGGCCGTGGTGGCGGGGGCGCCCAGCCGCAGCACGGCCACCCGGCCCAGGTTCCTGCGCTCCAGGATCGCGTTGGTGGCGTGGGTGGTGCCGAGCATCACCCGGCCGATCCGGCCGTGGGCGTGCGGGCCCAGCTCGTCCAGCACCGCGTCCAGCGCGGCGCGCAGTCCCTCGGTGACGTCCCGGCTGGTCGGCCGCTTGGCCTTGGCGATCACCCGGTCGCCGGAGTCGAGCACCACCGCGTCGGTGTTGGTGCCGCCGACGTCGATGCCGATCCGCAGGTCCGGCTCAGCCATGCGCCAGCTCCTCCACGGGAACGTAGTCCAGGTCGTAGCCGAACGCCCGCGGCCCGGCCGTGTCCAGCCCCTTCCGGGTGCGCCAGAGCGGGTCGCACGGCCAGGCGAGCACGGTGACACGCTGGCCGTAACGCAGGCCCTCGGTCTGGATCGCGGCCGCGGTCTCGGTGTCGACCACCGTGATCAGATCCGGCACCATCGCCCTGACCTGGTTGTCCTCGACGGCGACCAGGTTCTCGTTCTGCAACTCCAGGACGAGCGTGCGGCCTCGGTCGTCGCCGGTGCCCTCGATCGTGGCGGTGCCCCTGACGAACCCGCCGGTGGTGCGCCGCTCCACGTCGGTCAGCTTGCCGGTGATCAGCCTGACCGCGCCCAGCTCGGCGGCCAGCGCGGCCAGCGGGTCCGCCGCGTCCTCGGTGGCCCGGCCGATCTCCAGCGCGCGTGTGACCGTGCCCTCGATGACCGCGCCCCGCGCCCGCTCGGCGGTGAGTACGTAGTCGGCCATCAGCGCCGAGGAGCCCGCGGCCACGCAGACCGCCCGCGCCAGCCGCTCCGACCACAGGCCGTCCACCGGCCGGATCGTCACCACGTTGCCCGCCACGTCCGACATGATCACCAGGTCGGCGGGCAGCCCCGCGACGTACATGGAGATCATCTGGACCTCGGGGAACGCCCGGCCCATGCCGTCGGCGTCGAGCAGCGGCAGCCCGAGCTGGGCGGCCCAGGCCACCGGCGCGACCCCGTTGGAGCCGCCGATCTCCGACGACATCACGGCCGCGGGCGGCCTGCCGAAGAGCCGTTCGACCTCCTCGGCGATGCGCTTCGGCTCGTCCTCGCCGTGGATCATCTCGTGGCTCACGGTCGGCGCCCCGATCCCGGACAGCGGCACCACCAGCGCGTCGGGGGGTAACTCGGCCAGCCGCACGAGGGGCACCGGCCCGTACGCCCTGATGGCCCGTACGGCGGCCAGCGAGCCGGCGCGCACGTCACCGCCGCCGCCGGTGCCGAGCACGGCGCATCCCCGCGCCAGGGCCGGAATGTCAGTTTCGCGGATGCTCATATGGGGCCCCAACCAAGCACATACACCGGCATTGCGCCAGTCACGCTCTCGCATCGGGCCCTTCACTGGTAGACCTGAGAACAGGTTCCCGGCCGGAGGAGGGCAGGATGCGGATCTCGGTGGCGGCCGACAGCCTGGACGGGGTCGCGGAGCGGCTGGTGGCCGTTCTGCGGCGGCGCGGCCACGAGGTGGTCACGCACGGCGCGCTCAACGGCGACGAGCGCGACGACTGGGCCTGGGCGTCCGAGGCGGCGGCCCGCGACGTCGCCGAGGGCCGCGCCGACCAGGCGGTGGTGTGCTGCTGGACCGGCACCGGCGCGTCCATCGCGGCCAACAAGGTGCCCGGCGTCAGGGCCGCGCTCTGCGTCGACTCCTACACGGCCGACGGCGCCCGCAAGTGGAACGACGCCAACGTGCTCGCCCTCAGCCTCCGCCTCACCTCGGACGTCCTGCTCGACGAGATCCTCGACGCCTGGCTGCGCGGCACCCCGAGCACCGACGAAACCGACCAGGCCAACGTCGCCCACCTCGACCACATCTGACCCCTCACCCCCGGACGGCGGAGGCCCGCAAAACGTCAATGCCGCGCGAACCACCCCAAAATCACCCCACCGAACCCGGACGGTGAGGGCCGCAAAACGTCGGTGTCGCGCTTTAGGGTGCAGGGCATGACAGACGTCCTGCTGCGCGGCGGCCGGCCCTGGGGGGTCAACGGCCCCGCCGACGTCCTCGTCCGCGACGGCGTGATCGAGGTCGTCGCGCCGTCCGTCGAGGCCCCCGGCGCGCGGGTCGTCGACGTCGCGGGGCAGCTCGTGCTGCCCGGCCTGGTCGACGCCCACTGCCACCTCGACAAGACCCTCTACGGCGGCCCCTGGGTGCCCCACTCGGCCGACGACACCCTCGCCGGCCGCATCGGCAACGACCTGGCCCGCCGCGGCGAGCTGGGCGTCCCGAGCGTGCCGCGCATGGTGTCCCTGCTGCGGGCGATGAGCTCGTACGGCACCACCAGCGTGCGCAGCCACACCGACATCGACCCGCAGACCGGGTTGCGCGGCGTGGAGGCGGTCAGGGAGGCGGCCGCGCAGGTGCCGGTCGACGTGACCCAGGTGGCGTTCCCGCAACACGGCCTGCTCACCAACCCCGGCACCGCCGAGCTGCTGGAGGAGGCGCTCAAGAGCGGCGTGGAGGCGGTCGGCGGCCTCGACCCGGCGGGCATCGACCGCGACCCCGTGCGCCACCTCGACCTGATCTTCGGCCTGGCCGACCGCTACGGCGCCCACGTCGACATCCACCTGCACGACGGCGGCTCGCTGGGCGCGTGGGAGGTGGAGCTGATCACCGAACGCACCCGCGTGCTCGGCCTGGCGGGCCGGGTCACGATCAGCCACGCGTACGCGCTCGGCCAGGTCGACGCCGCCCAGGCGGGCAAGCTGGCGGAGGGACTCGCCGGAGCGGGCGTGGCGGTCTGCACCGCCGCCGTCTACAGCTTCCCGGTGCCGCCGGTCAAGACGCTGCGGGCGGCCGGCGTCACGGTGGCGTGCGGCCACGACGGCATCCGCGACCTGTGGGGCCCGTTCGGCAGCGGCGACATGCTGGAGCGGGCCATGCATCTGGCCTACCGCAGCACGTTCCGCCGCGACGACGACATCGAGCTGGCCCTGGAGGCCGCCACCTACGGCGGCGCCCGCGCGCTCGGCCTGCGCGGCTACGGGCTCGCGCCGGGCGATCGGGCCGACCTCGTGGTGGTCGGGGCGAGCACCCCGGCCGAGGCCGTGGTCGTTCGCCCCGGGCGCACTCTTGTCATGAAAGACGGCATCGTCCTGCACAATTGACCGGCGGGACCATCGAAAGGCAGGGCAAGTGCTCTCTATTCACCAGCGGATCGCCGAAGAGCTCGGGGTGCGCGAGGGGCAGGTGCGGTCCGCGGTAGAGCTGCTCGACGGCGGCTCCACCGTGCCGTTCATCGCGCGCTACCGCAAGGAGGTCACCGGCGCGCTCGACGACGCCCAGCTGCGCACGCTCGAAGAGCGGCTGCGCTACCTCCGTGAGCTCGACGAGCGGCGGGCCGCGATCCTGGAGTCGATCGAGTCTCAGGGCAAGCTCGACGACGAGCTGCGCGCCCAGATCATGGCGGCCGAGACCAAGGCCCGCCTCGAAGACATCTACCTGCCCTACAAGCCGAAGCGGCGCACCAAAGCGCAGATCGCCCGTGAGCTGGGGCTGGAGCCGCTGGCCGACCAGCTGCTCGGCGACCCGTCGCTCGACCCCGCCGCGACGGCCGCGGGCTTCGTCACCGAGGGCGTGGCCGACGCCGGGGCGGCGCTGGAGGGCGCCAGGGCGATCCTCATCGAGCGGTTCGCCGAGGACGCCGACCTGATCGGCGCGCTGCGCGAGCAGCTGTGGGAGCGGGGCAGGCTGACCTCCAAGGTGCGCGACGGCAAGGAGGAGGCGGGCGCCAAGTTCTCCGACTACTTCGACTTCGCCGAGCCGTTCACCAAGCTTCCCTCCCACCGCGTCCTCGCCATCTTCCGCGGCGAGAAGGAGGAGGTCCTCACCGTCGCGCTGGAGCCCGAGGAGACCGCCGCCTACGAGCTGCGGGTCGCCGCCCGCTACGGGATCTCCGACCGGGGCAGGCCCGCCGACGGGTGGCTGTGGGAGACGGTCCGCTGGGCGTGGCGCACCCGCATCCTCGTCCACCTGGGCATCGACCTGCGGATGCGGCTGTGGCAGGCGGCGGAGGACGAAGCGGTGCGGGTGTTCGCGACCAACCTGCGCGACCTGCTGCTCGCCGCGCCCGCCGGCAGCCGCCCCACCATGGGCCTCGACCCCGGCCTGCGCACCGGCGTCAAGGTGGCCGTGGTCGACGCCACCGGCAAGGTCGTCGAGACCGCGACCGTCTACCCCCACGAGCCCAAGCGGCAGTGGGACCAGTCGCTGGCCGTGCTGGGCGCGCTGGCGCAGCGCCACGGCGTCGAGCTGATCGCCATCGGCAACGGCACCGCCTCCCGCGAGACCGACAAGCTGGCCGGCGAGCTGGTCAAGCTCATGCCGTCGATGACCAAGGTGGTGGTGTCGGAGGCGGGCGCGTCCGTCTACTCCGCGTCCGCCTACGCCTCGCAGGAGCTGCCCGAGCTCGACGTGTCGCTGCGCGGCGCGGTGTCGATCGCCCGCCGCCTGCAGGACCCGCTGGCCGAGCTGGTCAAGATCGACCCGAAGTCCATCGGCGTCGGCCAGTATCAGCACGACCTCGCCGAGTCCAAGCTGTCCCGGTCGCTCGACGCGGTGGTCGAAGACTGCGTCAACGGCGTGGGCGTCGACGTCAACACCGCCTCCGCGCCGCTGCTGACCCGCGTGTCGGGCATCGGCGCCACGCTCGCCGAGAGCATCGTCCGCCACCGCGACGCCAACGGCCCGTTCCGCGGCCGCACGGCGCTGAAGGACGTGCCTCGGCTGGGGCCGAAGGCGTTCGAGCAGTGCGCGGGCTTCCTGCGCATCCAGGACGGCGACGACCCGCTCGACGCCTCCAGCGTGCACCCCGAGTCCTATCCCGTGGTCCGCCGCATCCTCGACGCGGTCGGCACCGACCTCAAGTCGCTGATCGGCAACACGGCCACGCTGCGGTCCCTCGACCCGCCGAAGTTCACCGACGACACGTTCGGCCTGCCGACGGTCACCGACATCCTGCGCGAGCTGGAGAAGCCCGGCCGCGACCCTCGGCCCGCCTTCCGCACGGCGGCCTTCAAGGAGGGCGTGGAGAAGCTGTCCGACCTGGAGCCGGGGATGATCCTGGAGGGCGTGGTCACCAACGTGGCCGCGTTCGGCGCCTTCGTCGACGTCGGCGTCCACCAGGACGGCCTGGTCCACGTGTCGGCCATGTCGCGCACCTTCGTCAAGGACCCGCGCGACGTCGCCAAGCCGGGCGACATCGTGCGCGTCAAGGTGCTGGACGTCGACATCCCGCGCAAGCGCATCTCCCTCACGCTCCGCCTCGACGACGACGCCGCCCCGCCCGCGGCCTCCGGCGGCCGGGGCGAAGGCCGAGGCGGCGGCCCCCGCCGCGACGGCGCTCGCGGCGACGGAGCCCGAGGCGACGGTGCTCGCGGTAACGCCGCCCGGGGAGACGGCTCTCGCGGCAACACCGGAGACGGCTCTCGTGGCAACGGCACCCGGGGAGACGGAGCCCGCGGCGGGGCCGCCCGAGGAGACGGGTCTCGCGGTAACGGCACCCGGGGCGACGGTGCTCGCGGAGACGCCCGCCGCGACGCCAAGGGCGACCGGCGCGGCGGAGGCGAGGGCAACCAGCGCGGCAACGCCCAGCGTGACCGCCGCGGCCAGTCCCAGCGCCGCGCCGAGCCCACGGGCGCCATGGCCGAGGCCCTCCGCAAGGCCGGCCTCACCGGCAACGACAAGTAACCACCCGGCCTCCCGGACACCCGGTCCGGGAGGCCGGAGCTGTGGTCAATCCCGCCTACGTCGGACGCCGTGACCATCGTCGCCAAGTGCACGCGCGCGTCATGGCAGTCCACAACCCCAAGCCCGGTCAGTACGGCGTGCCCGTCCCCCAGTACCTGATCGGCACCACTCGGCCTAGTCCTGTCGCACATCCTCAAGATCGCCCATGGGCGCAGGTCCGCTGACCGTCTTTCCAGACGCCGCGCTCCGCCCGGATGAGGAGACGTTCTCCGTCTCCACGTACCGCTTGTGAGGATCCGGCGGCTAAGAGAGAGGACGTTCTCGGTTCCCGCGTACCCGCGCCGAAGGATTCGGCGGCTCAGGGATGGGACGTTGTGCCGCCCGTGAGGACCGGGCGACTCCAGAAGAGGACGTTCTCCGTTCCCCCGCCGCACGGGAGGATCAGCCAGCCTGGGAAGAGGACGTTCTCGCTTTCCACGTACCGCCCGTGAGGATCCGGCGGCTCAGGAAGAGGACGTTCTCCGTTCCCGCGCCGCGCGGGAGGATCAGCCAGCCTGGGAAGGGGACGTTCTCGCTTTCCATGTACCGTCCGTGAGGATCCAGCGGCTCAGGAAGACGACGTTCTAGATTCCCCGTGCCCGCGTACAGGGATTCGGCGGCTCAGGGAGGGGACGTTGTACCGCGCGTGAGGATCCTGCGACTCCAGAAAGAGGACGTTCTCCGTTCTCCTGCCGCGCGGGAGGATCACGCAGCCCGACGTCTCGATTTCCGCGTGACGCGCGGTGGGACTGTGGATGGACATCGCCAGGGACGAGCGGCGACCCGGACCGGCGGTGACGGCTGTCATGACCGGTGGGACGATACGGTCGGAAGGTGACCACGTACGACCGCGCGATCGAACAGGCCCGTGACCTCCTCCGGTGGCGTTCGCCGCTGCGCACCGAGCTCTGGGCGGCCCGCCTGGTGTCCGAGGGCGACCCTGACCTGCTGGGCGAACTGGCCGGTTCCGAGCGTCCCGAGGCGAGACTCGCGACAGCGGCCCTGGCCACGCTCGAACTCCCGGACGACCTCACCACGACAGCCAGCGCGACGCCGTACGACGCCGAGGCCGTCCAGGAGATACCCACCTCGGACGAAGAACGCGACGATCTCACCGCCGCCGCCCGGGAGGACGAAGAACCCGACGATCTCACGGCGACCGTCCCACGGACACCTCCCCCGTACGGTGTCGATCTCGCCATGGCAGGGCGGGAGGCGTTGGAGTGGTTGCCCAGGTGGGCGGCCCGGATGGGGGAGGTGGTGTGCGAGGGGGCGTGGTACGGCAGGGGCGATCGGCACGGCGAGCAGGTGCTGGCCGCGCTCGCGTTCCGTTACGCCGACGGCCGGGAGCCGCATCTGCTGGTGGTGGGCATCGACCAGGCGCACGGCGGGCTGGCGGTGGACGCGGTGGTGGAGGAGCCGAAGTTCCTCGACGACCTCGACCTGGCGCGGGCGCCGGCGGACGTCGTGGCGGGGCGGGTGCTGGACGCGTTCGAGGTGACCGACCTGCTCATGGGCGCGGAGGTGGCCGACACCCTGCCCGCCGTCCGCCCGCTCGCGCTGGCACGCGCCCGGTCCGTCCCCGATCCGGTACGTCACGCGCCGGATGAGACGTTCACCGCTTTCGACGCCCTGCCCGACACGCCCGGGGCGGACGAGGCGTTCGGCGCGCTGGCCGAGTTCCTGGGCGCGCGGCCGCTGTGGTGGAGCCCGGCCAGGGTGTCGGCGTTCCTCACCTCGTGGCTGCCCCGCGAGGCGATCCTGAGCGACGCGGCGATCGCCGCGATGCCGGAGGTCCTGCGGGCCTGGACCCGCCACCTGGGCGACCACGAGGAGATCCACGACCGGATCGCCGCGGAGGCCCCCAGGTTGCCCGCGCTGATGGCCGACGAGTCGCTCGCCGGCCTCGCCAAGCGCATCGCCGCGAGCCGGACGGAGGAGCCGGGGGCCGATCCACCGGCGGGGGGCGGCTATGGTGTGCAGTGACGTTCACGCTGCCCCCGCCCGGGCGTTGAGAGGGAGATCTACACGATGTACAAGGAGTTCGCTGCCGAGGCGGTCGTCTGGCTCGTGCCGGTCGTGGTTCTCATCGGCCTGGCCCTGCTGGTCACCTCCTGACAGCCAGGGGCGTTTCGCCCCTGGCCCTCACCCTCAACGCGCGCAGGTCGAAGCGGATCTCTCCGTCGAGCCAGCGTCTCCAGAGCCTCGACAGCGTCGTGGCGCGATTTCCGGCATGGCGTCTGCGCACTGGTGCCCCCATGACTGACCGGCCGCCGCCTCCCCCTGTTGAAAGCGGCATCCTGATTAACCACCAGATCGGGAGCAAGGTCAACGTCCACATTTGCCGATATTTCGGCTCATGATGCCCAGGCGAGCAGCGGTCCGCCTTCCCGCAGGCGTTTGAACGCCTGCTTCTCCAGCTGCCGGATGCGCTCCCTGGTCAGCCCCATCTGCGCGGCGATCTCCGTATAAGTCATGATCTCGCGCCCGGCCAGCCCGAACCGCAGCCTGATGATGTACGCCTCGCGCGGCGGCAGCGACGTGACGAGCCGGTTCAGCTCGGCGCCGAGCGCGCGGCGTTCGGTGAGTTCCTGCACCTCCAGGCCGTCCTCGTCGGCGATCAGGTCGCCGATCCTGCCCTCGCCCCGGTCGCCGACGGGCATGTCCAGGCTGACCGTCTCCTGGGCCAGCATCCGTAACCTGGCCACCTGCCGGACCGAGCGCCCGGCGGCCTCGGCCAGCTCGTCGAGGCCCGGGTCGCGGCCGAGCTCGACGGCGAGCCGCCGCTCCACCGTGAGCAGCCGCGCGAGCTCCTCGGCCACGTGGATCGGCAGCCGGACCGTACGGCTCTTGTCGTGGATGCCGCGCTCGATGGCCTGCCGGATCCACCACATGCCGTAGGTGGAGAACTTGTATCCGCGCCGGTAGTCGAACTTCTCCACGGCCCTCATGAGCCCGAGGTTGCCCTCCTGGACGACGTCCGTCATGGGCAGCCCGCGGTGGGCGAACTTGCGCGCCGCGGCCACGACGAGCCGCAGGTTGGACCTGATGAGCAGCTCCTTGGCACGCTCGCCGTCGCGGCGGACGTCTTCGAGCTCCGGGGAGCCCGCGCCCCGGCCGATCAGGTGACCCGCGTACAGGCCCGCCTCGATCCGTTTGGCCAGGTCGACCTCGTCCGCGGCGGAGAGCAGGGGGATCACGCCGATCTGCTGCAGGTAGAGGCCGAGCAGATCGGGCTCTTCAGCCGACATGCGAGGCGACTACCCGGTAAAGGGCGGCGAATTCCCCTCTTCGCTCAGCTCGGCGATGGCCAGCTCGGCGGTCGTCCTGATGTCGAAGAACTTGTCGAGCGCGGTGATCGCGAACAGGTGCTTGCACCGGCCGTTGAGCCCGGACAGCAGCAGCTTGCCGCCGGAGGCGGTGACGGCCTTGTGCAGGTAGACCAGCACGGACAGACCCGAGGAGTCGCAGACGCTGACCGCCTGCATGTCGATCACGAGCATCGGCGGTTGGGTGAGGTCGAGAGCCTTGGTGACTCGGTCGCGTACTTCAGCGGCGGAGCCGAAGTCGAAGTCGCCCGTCAGCCTCGCGATGACGCACGGCCCCTGGAGACCGAGACTGATCGACAAGGCTTGGTCCGAAGTCACCCAGCTCCACCTACCTGCGTTGCGTCTGACTTCCCCTTACTTTACGAGAAGTATCGACGGGGGTTGAACACCAGGATCTGCTCGATCTGCCCATCCGTCACGCCCGCCTCACGCAGAGCGGGCAGCACATCATCGTGAATGTGGTCATAGCGCCAGTTGGGAGCGATGACGCCGACCATGTCCCACTCGTTGGGGAAGTAGTCCATGAAGCAGGACGCGTCGTGGCTGAGCACCATCCGGTCGGTGTAGCCGCGCTCGCACAGCGCCGCGATCGTGGCCACGCGCTGCGGCGTCGGGTTGTAGAGGTCGAGCCCGAACCGGTCCATGCCGAGCGTCGCCCCGGTGTCGGCGAGCCGCCGCAAGTAGTCCAGATCGTTACTGTCGCCGGCGTGGCCGACCACCACCTTGGTCAGGTCCACCCCCTCCTTGGCGAACAGGTCGAGCGCGACGATCCCGCTCTGCGCGGGCGAGTTGGTGTGCACGGTGATCGGCGCCCCGGTGCGCACGTGGGCCTGGGCGACGGCGCGGCAGATGCGCTCCACGCCGGGGGTGAGCCCCTTCTCGTCGACCACGCACTTGAGGAAGGCCGCCTTGACCCCGGTGTCGGCGATCCCGTCGGTGAGGTCGCGGACGAAGTCGTCGATCATCGGGTCGGGCATGTCGAGGAGGAGCCCCGGGCCGCGGTGCTCGTACTGGTGAGGCAGCTCCTCGAAGCTGTAGATGCCGGTGGCGACGACGATGTTGAGGTCCGGAACCCCGGCGGCGACCCGCTGGATGCGGGGGATGTACCGGCCGAGCCCCCACACGGTCGGGTCGACGATCGTCCGCACCCCCTTGGCCGCCACCGCGTTCAGCTTGGTGATCGCGTCGGCGACCCGGACCTCCTCGTCCCACCAGGCGCCCCTGCCGTAGTTCTCCAGGTGCTCGGCGGCGGCCACGAAGATGTGTTCGTGCATGAGGGTCTGGCCGAGTTCGGCGACGTCGACCGGGCCTCGGACGGTGCTGACGACGGGCATGGCCACCTCCGTGCCGGCGGATCTTCCCGCGCCACCGTAAGCGGCCCCTGACTCCCCGTCAACCGCCGCCCAGCCGGGGGAAGAGCGGCGCCGGCCGCGGCAGCCGCCCGTCCTCCTCGCGCAGCGCCGCGGCCACCCGGCGCGCCGCCGTGGGCAGGAAGGGCTCCAGTTGTACGGCGAGCTCCCGGCAGGCGTGCACCAGCGTCGCCAGGGAGGTGTCGCGCCCGCCGGGATCCTGCTTCCACGGCCGCGTCCGCTCCACGTACTGGTTGGCCTCCTCGACGATCGCCTGCACGGCGGCCGCCGCCCGCCGGAAGTCGAACGCCTCCAGCGCCTCGTGCACCCGCTCCCCCGCGCGGCCGGCCGCCTCCAGCGGCTCCGGCCGGGCGTCGGGCACCCGCCCGTCGCGGAACCTGTACACCATCGTGACGACCCGGTTGACCAGGTTGCCGGCGCCGTTGGCGAGGTCCTCGTCGGCGCGGGCGATCAGCCGCTCCTCGGTGAAGTCGGCGTCGCCGACGCGCGGCACCTCGCGCAGCAGCCACCACCGCACCGCGTCCACCCCGTACGCGGCCGACAGCGCCACCGGATCGGCCGTCGCGCCCCCGGACTTGCTGATCTTGCGCCCGCCCGCGGTGACGTAGTCGTGCACGAAGATCCGCGTGGGCAGCGGCAGCCCGGCCGAGAGCAGCATGGCCGGCCAGTACACGGCGTGGAAGCGGATCACGCCCTTGCCCATGAGGTGGAGCCTGCGGGGCTCGCGCTCCCACCAGCGTCCGTAGTCGTCGCCGTCCAGCGCGGTGATGTAGTTGGCCAGCGCGTCCCACCACACGTACACCACCTGGCCGGGGTCGCCGGGCACCGGGATGCCCCAGCCGCGCGAGCGCTCCGCCGACCGCGAGACGCTGATGTCCTCCAGGCCGGACTCCAGGAACGCCAGCACCTCGTTCCTGCGGCTGACCGGCTCGATCGCCGGGGTGCCGCTCCTGATCAGGTCCAGCAGCGGTTCGCGGTAGCGGGACAGCCGGAAGAACCAGTTCTCCTCCGACACCCGCCGCAGCGGTTCCGGGTGCCCCTCAGGGCAGGGTTCCTCCTGGTAGAACGCCTCACAGCCGACGCAGTAGAGCCCTTCGTAGTGCCTGCGGAAGAGGTCGTGCGCGGTCGCCCGCCACAGGCGCTCCACCCCGGCCCGGTGTCCCGGGTGGGAGCTGGTCCGGACGAACGCGTCGAACGACAGGTCCAGCGGCCCGCGCAGGCCCTCGAACGCGGCGGCGTTGCGGTCGACCAGCTCGCGGACCGGCACGCCCGCCGCCTCCGCCGCCAGCACGTTCTTCAGCGAGTTGTCGTCGGTGCCGGTCTGGAACCGCACCGGCTCGCCGCGCCGCCGATGGTGGCGGGCCAGCACGTCGGCCTGCACGATCTCCAGCGCGAACCCGAGATGCGGGCGGGCGTTCACATAGGGAATGGTCGTCGTGATGTACATCGGGTGCCTCCCGGGGACCCCTGACACGACGAGAGGCCCCGCTCGCAGGGCCTCATGAAGGACGTCGTCCGGTGAACCCCGCTAGGGGGCCGTCATCACCGCGAACGCCGTCATGCCGCCCATCGTACCGATCGGCCTCACGCGTCTCCCGCCATTTTCCGCGTACGAGGAAGCAGGCGTACGAGGAAGCGGGCGGCTCAGGCCCGGCGGCGGCGCAGGGCCCACAGCGCCGTGCCGACGGCGAACATGACCAGCCCGGCCACCACCGACGCCACCGGCAGGGTGGCGGCGAGCAGGAGGCAGAGCGCCAGCCCGAGCACCGGCACCGCCTTCGGCGGCGCGCCCTCGTCGGGGCGCAGGGTCAGGGCGGCGGCGTTCGCGATCGCGTAGTAGACGAGCACCCCGAAGGACGAGAACCCGATCGCCTCCCGCAGGTCGGCGACGAGCACGAGCACCACCACGGCCGCACCCACCGCCAGTTCGGCCCGGCGCGGCGCCTGGTGGACGGGGTCGACGGCGGCGAGCGCGCCGGGCAGGTCGCGCTCGCGGGCCATGGCGAGCACCGTGCGCGAGACGCCGAGCAGCAGCGCGAGCAGCGCGCCGAGCGCCGCCACCGCCGCGCCGGCCCGCACCACCGGCTCCAGCCACAGCGCACCGGCCATCTTCACCACGTCCACCAGCGGCTCGGCGGACTGGGCGAGCATCCCCGGCCCGAGCGTGTCCAGCGCGGCCACGGCGACCAGCGCGTACACCACCAGCGTGAGGCCGAGCGCGACGCCGATGGCGCGCGGGATCGTCCGGCCGGGGTCGCGGACCTCCTCCCCCAGCGTGGCGATGCGGGCGTATCCGGCGAACGCGAAGAACAGCAGACCGGCCCCCTGGAGCACGCCCCACCCGGTCACCTCGGGATCGAGGAACATGCGGAGGCCCGGCGGCTGGTCGTACGCGGGACCGGCGAGCAGGTCCGGCAGGAACGCCGCCGCCACGACGGCGGCCAGCACCAGCAGCACGAACCCGACCATGATCCGCGCCGCCCCCGCCGACCGCCGCACCCCGAACAGGTTGAGTGCCGTCAGCACGACGACCGCGCCGACGGCCAGCGGCCTGGCCAGGCCGGGCGCGGCGTACGCGCCGAAGGTCAGCGCCATGGCCGCGCAGGAGGCCGTCTTGCCGACGGTGAACCCCCACCCCGCGAGGTAGCCCCAGAAGGTTCCCAGCCTGCGCCGCCCGTACACGTAGGTCCCGCCCGACTCCGGGTGGCGGGCCGCCAGGCGGGCGGAGGAGGTGGCGTTGCAGTAGGCCACGACGGCGGCCAGCCCGAGCGCGGCGAGCAGCCACGACCCGGCGGCCCCGGCCGCAGGCGCGAACACGGCGAACACCCCGGCCCCTACCATCGCGCTCAATCCCACGACGACCGCGTCACCGGTGCCCAGTCGCCTGGCCAGCCCTTCGCCCACGCACCCCTCCCTCACCGTCCGGCGCACTCTGCCGCATCGGACCGGCGCGATCAACCCACGGCGGGAGAACAGCGGCTGAACAGCGTGCTATTCGGCGGGTCTCGGGCCCGGCACGACCAGCACCGGCCGGCCCGCGTGGTGCAGCACCCGGTCCGAGGTGCTGCCGAGCAGCAGCGACCGCACCCCGCCGAGCCCGCGGGTGCCGGTCACGATCAGCTCGGCGTCGAGCTCGTCGGCCACGTCCACGATGGTCGCCCACACGGCCGGCGCGTCCGGCTCACAGCGCGGACGTGCCTCCAGCCCCGCCGCGCGCGCCCGCTCGGTCCCCTGTCCGGCCAGCTCGGTCATGGCCCGCTGGATCGCCTCCTCCTCGGCGGGCGAGGTGTCCACGACCATCACCAGGCCGGCGGAGGCCCGCGCGGTGGTCATCGCCAGCCGCTCCCACACGGTCAGCACCACGGCGTCCCGGCCGGGGAACATCTTCCCGCAGCACTCGATGGCCGCCTTGGCGTCGTCGGATCCGTCGTACGCGATCAGAATCGTCATGCCCGTCCTCTACCGAAAGGCGGGGCGATTACGCCAGGGCCGGGGCCGTCGAGCGGCGGGCGGGCCGCCCCGGCGTCGACAGGCCGGCCAGCGCCAGCACGCCCAGCTCGGTGATCACCACGGTGCGCTGGATCAGCCCGGCCGGGAAGTCCTCGTTCTCCAGCGGGATGCCGAACATCCGCACCGCGTACGGGATCACGACCATCACCAGCGCGCCCAGGGCCACCATGCTGAGCACCCGCACCCATCCGGCGTACCGGATCCGCGCCCTGGCCAGCAGCAGTCCGGCCAGCGGCATCACCAGGAACGCGACGAAGGCGGCATAGCGGTGGACAGCACCCGAGAAGGACAGCGGCAGCCCGGGCGCGTCGGTCGGGAAGGCGCCGACCAGGAACATGCTCGCTCCCCACACGGCCAGCAGCGCCACCACCCACCGGTCCGCGCCGGACCGGCGCAGCGCCTCGGCGATCAGGGCCGCGCCCGCCGCGAAGAGAGTCAGCGACAGCGGCAGCAGCCAGCCGGCCGCCTGGAAGGCGTACTCGCTGATGACGGTGTGCATCGGGTCGAGCCCCGCCTCGGCGTGCAGGGCGACCATGGTGCCGGTGCCGGTGCCGATGGCCGTGAATCCGCTGGCAAGCAATCCCTTCATGCTTCCAACGTCGTGGCACGCGGCCTCGCGGAGTATCGGAGAAGAGCCCCAGCGCTCCCTGGTCGATCCCTTAGTACTTAGGTCGGATCACCCCCTAAGACCCTGCCCTGACCTGCGAGGACCCGACCCTGGGTAGGGCGGGCCCGATCAGGGAGGGTGGGGCGGACGTCAGCGCGGCGCGTCGAAGTAGACGCGGACGACGGTCGCTCCCGCGCGGGTGTGGACCCGGACCAGATCGCTGAGCAGGTTGACGATGAGCAGCCCGCGCGAGCCCGCCACCTGCGGGTCGACCGGCCTGCGCCCGGCCAGCGGGTCGGCGATGTGGCCGGCGTCGCTGACCTCGCAGACCAGGCGGCCGCCCTCGCGCCACACCCGGATGAGACCGGCGCCGCCGCCGTGGTCGAGGCTGTTGGCGCCAAGCTCGGCGACCACCAGGCGGACGTCGTCGAGCCGGTGGCCGCCGAACCCCATCTCGGCCGCCGCGGTGGCGGCGAGGCCGCGGGCGGCGGCCAGGTTGTCGTGGTCGAAGCGGAGTGAGACGAAGTCGTCGGGGTCGGCGAGCGGCCGGTTGTGGCCGTCGACGACGAGCCGCGGGGCGTAGCTGCCGCTCGGCCGCTCGCCGGCGGCGTCGAGCAGCACCGGGTGGGTGAGCTCCGCCTCGCGGAGCACCTCGGCGGTGAGCCCCTCGGCGTCGTACGGGCACAGGATCGTGACGTCGCGGCCCTCGAACGCGAAGTTGATCAGCGCCTCGTGCTGGGCGCACGCGGGGTATTCGGTGTCGGTCCGGTCAGGCCAGATCGGCTCGCCGACGATGCGGACGTGGGCGTCGCGGTGGCGGTCGGCGAAGTCGAGCAGCACGCCGGGGATGATGCGGCCGGGGTTGCGGCCCTCCCGGTTCATGTCGAGCATGAGGACACGGGCGGCGTCGGCGCCCAGCTCCCGCTCCAGCAGCTTCAGCTTGGGACCGGGCACCGCGACGGCGACGGGCTCACCGGCCGCCAGGCCCTCGCGCACGAAGGCCGTGACGGCAGCCGTGTATTCCCGGTCGCCTCTGTAGAAGAGGGCCGGGTGAGAGAAGGATTCGGCCAGCATCGTGATTCAAGCTACCCGGAATTGACGACTTCAAGGCACCTCGTTGGGGGTACCCCCTCAGTGTGAAGAGATACCGGGTCGTCCGGCGACCCCGCCAGCCGCGTCCAGCGTTCTCCCTGGATCTGCGCACCCCATCCGGCCGCCAACTCCCGTTCTAGGTTTCCGATCCCTATGCTCGGAGTATGTCGGAATTGCGGATGCGCGCCTCGGACGCGGACCGGGAGCGCATCACCCAGCAGCTGCAGCAGGCGTTCACCGAGGGTCGGCTCGACCAGTTCGAGCTGGAGGAGCGCCTGGAGAGGGCGTTGAGCGCCAAGGTCTACGGAGATCTGGTCGCCCTGGTCGACGACCTGCCCGCGGCGGCGGCCGGGCCGGCGCGCGACGAGGTGACCCTGGAGAGCACGCACGACAGCATCCGGCGCACCGGCGACTGGGCGGTCCCGCGACGGCTGCGGATCGCCTCCAAGCACGGCGCCGTCCACCTCGACTTCACCGAGGCCGTGGTTCCGCACCGGGTGGTCGAGGTCGCGTTCGACCTGAAGTACGGAGCGGCCAAGATCGTGCTGCCACCGGGCGCGTCGGCGGACATCGACGGGTTCCGCAGCGACTGGGGCAGCACGAGCGTCGCGGACGTGCCGGGCCGCCAGCAGCCCGGCGCCCTTCACCTGGTGATCGTCGGGCAGAGCAAGTACGGCGGCCTGACCGTGCGCTATCCGCGCAAGCGCTGGTTCACCCAGTCGTGAAAGGCGGAGATGTGGTGCTCGCTCGGCACCAGCACGCCTCCTGACCGGTAGGCCCGCGAGTACATCCCGGGCTGGGTCCGCTCGCAGGCGTCGAAGTCCTGCTCGTTGACCCGGTGGAACAGCTCGACCGACAGCGACAGGTCGGCTCCCGAGGCCACCACGTCGGGGTGGTAGAGCCAGTCGCACTCCACGACCGTGCGGTCCACGGCCATCGGGAACATCCGGTGCACGATGACGTGGTCGGGCACCAGGTTGACGAACACCTGCGGCTTGACGGTGATCGCGTAGTAGCGCCGGTCCTGCTCGGCGGAGACGTCGGGCAGCTTGCCGAAGCCGGGGCTGCCGTCGACGGTGAAGCCCTGCACGCGCTCGGCGAACTCGGCGCCGTGGCCCACGTAGTACTGGGCGGCGTATCCGCCGGCGAACTCGGGCAGCACGGCCGTGAGCTCGGGGTGGATGGTCGCGCAGTGGTAGCACTCCATGAAGTTCTCGACGATCAGCTTCCAGTTGGCCCGCACGTCGTAGCGGATGCGGCGGCCGAGGGCGAGCTTGTCGGTCTGGTAGTGCTCGATGGCGGCCGGGTCGCCGAGCCGTTCCGTGGCCGCGTGCATCACCGTGTCCTCGAACGAGGGCGGCTGGTCGGCGAGGCAGACCCAGGCGTAGCCGAGCCACTCGCGCAGGGCCACCGGGACCAGGCCGTACTCGACGCGGTCCACGTCGGGCATCTTGACCAGGTTGGGCGCTGCGGCCAGGCGGCCGTCGAGGTCGTAGGCCCAGGCGTGGTACGGGCACTTGAGCGTGCGCTTGACCTCGCCCGTCTCCTCCACGCAGAGCCGGGCGCCGCGGTGCCTGCAGACGTTCAGGAACGCGCGCAGCTCCCCGTCCCGGCCCCGGACCACGATCACGCTCTCCCTGCCGACCTGGACGGTCCTGAACGCCCCGGGTCTGGCGAGTTCGTCCGAACGGAGCGCGCAGAACCACAGGACCTCGAAGATCCTGGCCTGTTCCGCCACGAACAGCGCCGGGTCGGTGTAGGAGCGTCCGGGCAGCGTGGAGATCAGACTCGATGTGCTGGTCAAGGGACACTCCTTGTTGCGTAATACGCACCGAGTTGCTCTATATGCGACATATTCGGGTCGGCCTCGGGGCGTGTCAAGAGGCATCCGGGGCGGCGCGCGCCGGGGCTGGTCACGGCGTTCCACACTGGCTGTCACCATGGTCGTTAGCGCGGTGCAAGCGACCGTCAAGAACGCGCTTCTACTGTCCGTTCGTCCCTGAACCTACGAAAGGCACAACCATGACACCCCCTCGCCGTCGCCTGGCCCTCGCGGTCGCGACGTTCGCGTTCGCAGGTATGACGATCACCGGCTGCGGCGCCCTGAGCCAGGCGGTCGACTGCAACACCGCCGCCGCGGAAGTCACCACGATCATGAACGAGTTCAACACCACGGCCGCGTCGGCCGCGACGGACCCGAAGGCGCTGGAGACCGCGGGCAAGGAGGCCGGCGCCAAGGTGAAGACGCTGGCCGGCAACTACGACGGCGAGGTCGGCGCCGCGCTCAACGACCTCGCCACCGGCCTGGAAGGCATCAAGATCGACGGCTCCGACCCGGCGGGCTCGATGGAGTCGGTCAGCAAGCTGCAGGGCTTCATCACCAAGATCCAGCAGGCCTGCAGCTGATCAGAGAACGGTCCCGGGGGCAGTCGCCGACCGCCCCCGGTCGCGTCACGTAGGGGTGGCCGCGTTGGGAGAGGCGAGCCGGGCGGCTATCGCCCGCTCCCAGGACCCGAGGAAGTCCGCGTAGCCGTCGGCGAACCCGCGCAGCTCGCGGGCCCCCTGCGGGGACAGCGCCGTCAGCTCGTACGTGACCTCGACCGTCGTGCCGCCGTGACCGTCGTCGACGGCGGTGACCGTCACCGTGCCGGCCCGCGAGCCGGGGGTCACCCTCGCGTAGCTGATGCGGTGGCCCTCCTGCCGGTCGGCCACCACCCAGATCGTGCGCTCGCCGTGGGAGTCGGTCTCGAAGACGGTGCCGGGCCGCGAGTCGTCGGGGGCGGGGACGGGGAAGCGGGGCCGCCAGCCCTTGATCCACTCCTCCTCGCCCCGCGGGGTGAACAGGCGCAGCGCCTCCGGCGGCGGCAGCGGGACCGGCACGTGCCCGGTCAGCGTGCAGTGCCCGTCGCTCACCGGTCGACCAGCTTGTGGGCGTCGTCGGCGGTGAGCGTCAGACCGTAGACGGACTTGAGCTGGGCGATCTTGCCGAGGGTCTCGTCGGAGAACGGCGCGCGGCCTTCGAAGGCGTGCAGCGTGATGCCCTCGACCAGGTCGCCGAGTGACATGTCGAGATATTCGGCCAGCCCCTTGAGGACCTTCAACAGGTTCTTCTCCACTCTCAGGCCGGTCTGCGTCCGCTCGGTTGGTACCACGGTACCAAGATAACACCGTCAGGCGCGGCCGGCCGCCTCCGCGTACGCCCGGTCGAAGCCGGCGAGCACCGTGGGCCAGGAGCCCGCCGCGGGCGGGTTGGCCCGGTTGTGGCGGGTGATCCGCTCCCGCAGCCCACGGTCCTCGCAGAGCCGCGCCACGGCCTCGGCCACCGCGCCGGGATCGCGGCCGAGCAGGCCCTCCGTGCCGTGCTCGACGAAGTCGGCCACCCCGCTCTGCGTCCGCGCGACCACCGGCAGCCCGGCGGTCCTGGCCTCCAGCGCGGCGATGCCGAACGACTCGCGCGGCGCCGGCGCCACGAACACGTCGGCCGACTCCAGCACCTTCGCGATGCGCTCCCTGCTGTAGCGGCCGGGCAGCGACACCCATCCGCTCATGCCGCGCCTGGCCAGATAGCGCTCCATGGCCGGCCTGGCCGGGCCGTCGCCGACCACCGTGGCGCGCAGCGGGATCGCCGCGGGCACCCGCGCCCTCGCCTTCTCCAGGATCCGCAGCAGGCCCACCGGCTGCTTGCGCGGGGCCAGCCGGCCGACCGCCACCACGTGAACCTCGTCACGCGGCTCGGGCCCGCCGCCTCCGGGAAAAAGCCGCCAGCCGGACAGGTCGAGGCCGTTGGACACCACCCGCACCGGCACCCCCGGCCCGGCCACCCGCCGGATGGGCACCGCCGCCGCGTTGCTGACCGTGGTGGCCACCAGGCCCCACCGCTGCCACCCGTACACGAGCCCCAGGAGGCGGTAGAGCGCCCGCGTGACGGGGTCCCACATGCTGTGGACGGTCACCACGCACGGCAGCCCGCGGCGCACCGCGGCGCGCACCCCCATCCACGCGAACGGCGAGACCGCCCCCATGTGCACGTGCACCACGTCGGGCCTGGACAGCGCCAGCCGTCTGGTGAGATGGCTCACCCCGCGCGGGTGGACCGGCAGGTCGAACGGCATCCTGGCGGCGACGCGGTGCACCCCGTCGAGCGGCTCCCCCCGGGTGGCGGTGGCCACCTCGACGGCGTGGCCGGACTCGCGCTGCATCCGCACGAGATCGGCGACCTGCACCTCGATGCCCCCGAGCCGCGGGAGGTAACAGTCGCTCACGTGAAAGATCCGCACCTCTCCCAGACTAATCTGGGGCCTGTGCCTCCACGTACCGCAGTCTTCTTCCACGCCCACCCCGACGACGAGGCCCTGCTGACGGCGGGCACGATGGCGATGCTGGCGGCCGAGGGGCACCGCGTGGTGCTCGTGGTGGCCACCGCCGGCGAGCGCGGCCTGGCCGACATGGATCCCGGCGAGGCGCTCGGCGAGACCCGGATGAAAGAGCTCTACCAGTCGGCCGCGGTGCTCGGCTGCGCCCGCGTGGAGTGCCTGGGCTACGGCGACTCGGGGCTGAGCCCGCAGGGCGGCGTCGCCGACGAGCGCCCCGACAACGCGTTCATCGACGCCGACACCGAGAAGGCCGCCGGCGCGCTCGCCGCGATCCTCCGCGAGGAGGAGGCCGACCTGCTCACCATCTACGACCCGGCCGGCGGCTACGGCCACCCCGACCACGTGCAGGTCCACCGGGTGGGCAGGCGGGCGGCGGAGATCGCCGGCACGCCGATCGTCCTGGAGGCCACGGTCAACCGCGACCCGCTGCTGCGGCTGCTGCGGATGGCGGGCAAGGTCTACCGGTTCCCGCCGGAGTTCGACGTGCGCACCTTCGAAAGCGCCTACTCGGCCGGCGAGACCATCACCCACCGGGTCAACGTGCGCCGCTACGCGCGGCAGAAGCGGGCCGCGATGGCCGCGCACGTGTCCCAGGCCTCCGGCGGCGACAGCGACCGCACGCTCGCCGTGATGCTCAAGGTGCCGGGCCCGCTCTACCGCCTGGTCTTCGGCACCGAGTGGTACGTCCGGCGCGACCTGCCGCCGGGCACCCGGGTGCGTCATCCCTTCGACCCGGGGCCGAAATAGTCCCCCAGATGGACCCGGCCACGCCGCGCAGCCGCCAGACTGGGAGCCGATGAAGAACAAGTGGCTGCAGATCACGCTGTCCGCCCTCTCGCTGGGCCTGGCAGTGGTGCTCGTGGTCTACCTGCCGCAGATCGTGCACACCCTGACCGGCAAGCACGTCTCGTGGCGGGAGATCTGGGCCGTCTTCGGCTCGCTCGGCGCCGGCACCATCGCGCTGATGACCGGGCTGTGGCTGCTCAGCCTGCTGGCGTACACGTTCGTGCTGACGGGATCCCTGCCGGGGCTGGGGCGCCTGCAGGCGCTCACGCTCAACGCGGCGGGCAGCGCGGTGAGCAACCTGCTGCCGTTCGGCGGCGCCGCCGGGGTCGCGCTGACATTCGCGATGGCCAGGGGGTGGGGCTTCCACAGCCGCTCGATCGTGGTCATGACGCTGGTCAGCGGCGTGTGGAACACCCTGTTCAGGTTCGTCCTGCCGGCCGTCGGCATCATCGCCCTGCTGATCGCGGGCCGGGTGCCCAACCCGACGGTGGCCAACGCGGGCTGGGCGGGCGCGGTGTCGATCCTGGTCCTCGTCACGGTGGTGGCCGTGGCGCTCTACTGGGACCGCGCCGCGGCCGTGCTGGGCCGGGGCCTCGACTCCCTCGTACGGCTGATCCGGCTGCGGGTGCGGCCGTCGGAGGCGTTCCACCGGCTGCGGGCCGACACCGCAGACGTCATCAGGACCCGGTGGCCGCCGTTGACCGCCGGCATGGTCGCGTTCCTGGTCCTGCAGGGGGCGATCATGGTGGCCTGCCTCGTCGCCACCGGCGCCTACCCGGGCCCGGCCGAGTCGATCGCGGTCTTCGCGCTGTCGCGGGTGCTGACGACCGCGCTGATCACGCCCAGCGGGGCGGGCATCATGGAGGCGGGCGTGGTGGTGCTGCTCACCAGCGCGTTCGGCGTGCCGCTCGCTCCCGCGACGGCCGCCGCACTGCTTTTCGGCTTCTGGACTTACACTATCGAGATCCCGTTCGGTGGCCTCGCGCTCGGGGCGTGGGCGCTTCTGCGTAGGCGCGACAGGCGTGGCGCCGCCGCGGAGCCCCCGTCCACGATCTCGAAGGCCCCCAGGTGACGATCAGAAACATAACGCTCGATTATCAACCCCGGGCCTTGTGCGTGATTCGGAAGCCCGCATAGCGTGGCGGCTGAAATGGTGGCGTTCCGAGTTCTGGGGCCAGTCGAGGCGTACGCACACGACGACGAACTCGACCTCGGCGGGTTGCGGCAGCGGGCCGTCCTCGCCCGGCTCCTCGTGGCCAGGGGTCAGGTCGTGCCCGTTGACACCCTGCTCTACGACCTGTGGGACGACGACACGGCCAAGGGCGCCCAGTCCGGCCTGCAGGTCTACATCTCGCGGCTGCGCCGCGTGCTGGAGCCCGGCCGCCCGCGCGGCGGGCCCAACCGGCTGCTGGTGACGGTGGCCTCCGGCTACGCGCTGCGGGTGGCGCCCGACCAGGTCGACGCGCTGCGGTTCGAGCAGCTCGTGCGCGCGGCGGGCGAGCACCTGGAGGAGGGCGACCCCCAGTCGGCGCGCGGCCGTCTGGAGAAGTCGCTCGGCCTGTGGCGCGGCACCCCCTACTCCGACTTCGCCGACCAGACGTGGGCCGAGGCCGAGGTCAACCGGCTCGCCGAGCTGCGGCTGGTGGCCCGCGAGCGGCACGCCGACACCGGCCTGCGCCTGGGCCTGCCCTCCGAGACCGTGCCCGACCTGGAGGCGCTGACCACCGAACACCCGCTGCGCGAGGAGGGCTGGCGGCTGCTGGCGCTCGGCCTCTACCGCTGCGGCAGGCAGGGCGACGCGCTGGCCGCGCTGCGTAGGGCGCGCGGCATCCTCGCCGACGAGCTGGGCATCGACCCCGGCCCGGCGCTGCGCAAGCTGGAGTCCGACATCCTGGCCCAGTCGCCCGAGCTCGACCTGACCCCGCCGCCGCGCCCGTCCAGGCCGGTCCCGGCGGCCGACACCTGGCCGCCCCGCCCGGCCACGCCCGTCGAGCCGCCGCCGCTGGAGCCTGAGCCGTTCGTCGGCCGCGACGCCGAGCTGTCCAGGCTGACCACGGCCGCCGCCCGTACCGGCCGCTTCCAGGTGGCGATCGTCACCGGCGTCGCCGGCGCCGGCAAGACCACGCTGCTCCGCCAGCTCCAGGGCAGGCTCACCGCCGACGGCTGGATGACCTCGTCGGGCGCCTGCCCCGACTCCAGCGCCACCCCGCCCGGCTGGGCCTGGGTGGAGATCCTGCGCACGCTGGTCCGCGTGACCGGCGCGGGCGAGTACGCCCAGTTACTCGCGCCGCTGCTCGACGACGCCGCCCCCGACCCCGACGACGACGAGGTGTCGGGCGGCTTCCGGCTGCACCGCGCCGTCGGCGGCTACCTGGCGGGCGTGGCGAGCCGCTCGCCCGTCCTGCTCACGCTGGAGGACCTCCACTGGGCCGACGACCAGACGCTCGCATTGCTGCGCGCGCTGCCCAGCCTGCTGGCCACCAGCCGGGTGCTGCTCGTGGTCACCTGCCGCGAGAGCGAGCTCGACGACAACCAGGCCGACGTGCTCGCCGCCCTGGCCCGGCTCGGGCCGCTGCGGGTGAGCCTGTCCGGGCTCGACCCGAAGGCCGTGGCCCAGCTCGTGCGCGCCACCTGCGTGCGCGAGATCGAGGACGACGCGGTCGAGTCGATCGTGGAGCGCACCGCGGGCAACCCGTTCTTCGTGCGCGAGACCGTACGCCTGCTCGACGCCGAGGGCGCGGCCGACCGGGCCAGCGCGGCGGAGGTGCTGTCGCAGGTGCCGTCCGGGGTGCGCGACGTGCTGCGGCGGCGCATCTCCCGGCTGCCCGCCGGGGCGCAGCAGATCCTGCTGCAGGCCGCGGTGATCGGCCGCGACGTGGACGTGGACGTGCTGGTCGACGTGGCCGGCGACGAGGACGCGGTGGTCGAGGCGGTCGAGGCCGCGCTGCTGGCGGGGCTGGTGACCGAGCCGGGTCCCGGCATGCTCCGGTTCGACCACGACCTGGTGCGCGACACGATCTACTCCGACGCCTCGCGGCTGCGCCGCACCCGGCTGCACGCCGCCGTGGCGGCGGTGATCGAGCGGCGCGCCCCGTCCGACGTGGCGGCGCTGGCCCATCACTACTACCTGGCCGACGCCGCCGACAAGGCGGTCCACTACGCCGGGCTGGCGGCCGAGCAGGCCGAGCGGCGCTTCGCCCACCGCGAGGCGGCCACGCTGTGGGAGCAGGCCACCGCCGCGTTCGACCGCACCGGCGGCGACACCAAGCAGCGCCTGCAGCTCATGCTCCGCCGCATCAAGGCGCTGGCGCTGTGCGGCGACATGACGGCGGCCCGGGTGCTGCGGCGCGAGGCGATGGACGCCGCGCTGCCGCTCGGCGACCTGGAGCTGACGGCCCGGGTGGCCGCGTCGCTGGCGGTGCCGCACAAGGGCATGGCCCGCGACTTCACCCGCACCGCCTGGGAGATCGTCGACATCACCGAGCGGGCGCTGTCGGAGCTGCCGGAGGGCGAGCAGTCGCTGCGCGCCAGCCTGCTCACCACGCTGGCGCTGGAGCTGGAGGGCTCCTCCTCGCCCGAGCGGGGCCGCCAGGCGTCGCTGGAGGCGCTGGAGGTGGCCCGGCAGAGCGGCGACCCGGCGCTGATCGCGGTCGCGCTGAGCGCGCGGCTGCGGCAGTCCTACGACATCCCCGCGGTCGACACCCGCGAGAGCATCGGCCGTGAGCTGCTGCAGGTCGCCCAGCGTTCGGGGCAGATCGCCACCCAGGCGCTGGCCCACCTGGTGCTGCTGGAGTGCGCGGCCGCGCGCGGCGAGTTCGCGGCGGCCGACGAGCACGCCGCCGCCGCCGACCAGCTCGCCCGCCAGTACGACCTGCCGGCCCCCGCCGCGGTGCACGCGTGGTACGTCGGGCTGCGGCGCATGATCGCCGGCGACTACCCGGCGGCCGAGCACGCCTACCGCGACGCGGCCCGGCTGACCGCCAGGGCGGGCATGCTGGAGGGCCGCCAGGACCTGCCGCTGATCACCGCGTTCTGCCTCCACCTGGTCGACGGGCGGGCCGCCGAGATGGTCGACCTGCTGGCCGAGGCCCACCAGCGCGGCGCCAAGTGGACCCTCGACGCCTACGCGCTGGCGCTGGCCTCGGCGGGTCACCTGGCCGACGCCAAGGCCGTCGCCGCGGTGCGCCCGCCGGTGCGGCCCGACTTCCTGTACGAGCTCGCCATGACGTGGCGGGCGCTGGCCGGGATGCTCCTCGACGACCGGGAGCGGATGGTCGACTGCTACGACAAGCTCAAGCCGTTCGCCGACCGGGTCGCGGGCGCCGGCACCGGCGTGGTGGCGCTGTGGCCGGTGGCGCTGACGCTCGGCGACCTGGCGATCCGGGTGGGCCAGCCCGAGGCCGCCCGCGACCACTACCTCAAGGCGCTGGAGGTGGCCAGGCGGGTGGGCGTGCCGCGATGGGTGGAGGCGGCGCAGCGCTCGGTCAGCAACTCACCTGGAAACGGTCGCTCTTGACGGTCTTGGCGCCCTCGACGGCCAGCTCGACGCGATACCAGCCGGGGTTGCCGGAGACCGTGGCCTCCCACTCGGCCGTCCCGCGCGCCCCGGCGAAGCCGGAGTAGTCGACGAAGTAGGTCCGCCAGGTCTTGGCCGACGGGCTCCAGCGGGCCAGCTTCCAGCTGTAGGAGACGGTCCGGCCCGGGTCCGGGTTGACCAGGAGGGTGCGGGCCACGTACGGCTTCAGGCAGCCGGGCCCGGCGGGCAGCGCGCTGACGGTGACGGTGCCGGCGGCGAGCGCCCGCGCGGTCAGGGCTGTGGTGACCGGCGTCTCCTCGGCCGACAGGCTCACGGCGGTCGGCGCGGGGGCCTCGGCGGAGCTCGCGATACCGTAGGCCGACAGGCCCGCGTACGCGGCGGTGAAGGCCAGGGCCGCCACCACGAACTTGGCCGCGTTCGCCGTACCACTGGCCAGCACCGCTCCGCTTCTCGTCGCCATGGTCACCACCTCTTTCGCTCACCCTCAGGTCTACTGGGAGGTGGTTGACCACGACTTGCAGCCCGATATGGCAGTCGTTTGCAAGGTGAAATAAGGTAAGCCTGACCTAACGATTGGGGGTGTGGAGTTCGCCATGAGGCACCTCCCGCTCGCGATGCCGGCGCCGACGGACCCGTTCTGGCTGGGCCTGCCCTATTGGCTGGTGGGCGTCATCCTGATGATCGCCCTTTTCGTGGTGTTCCAGGTCTACTACTGGGCCGGCCGCCGGCTGGGCGAGAAGCTGTACGAGTCCCGCGTCGGCGAGCGGATGGGCCGGGAGCGGATCGCCAGGATCGAGCGGACGGTCGAGAAGTGGGGGGCGCTCGCCGTCTACGGCTGTTTCTGGGTGCCCATGCTGCGTCACACGCTGCCGTGGGTGGCGGGGGCACTGCGGGTTTCGTATCCCTGGTACGTGGTGGCCAGCGCGCTCGGGTGCATGACCTGGGCGCCGCTGTGGTGGTTCGGCGGCATGGTCGCGCTGTGGGCGTGGCTGCGGCTCGCCTACCAGTCGCCGATCACGGCCGCGCTGGTGGCGGTGGCCGTCGTGGCGGCGGTGGCGGTCTATGTCGCCCGGCGGCGCAAGAAAAGGGCGCAGCGGGAGGAAACACTCCCGGCCTGACCGTCCCGGCATGTTTCACCGAATCCGCGCCCTCTTGATGTCAACATGGTGCGCATGCGCTTCGCTGCTCTCGCCTGTTCCACCATGCTCGCCTTCACCGTGGGGGTCTCCGCCGCGCCGCCGGCCGTCGCGGCCCCCGCCGTGGCCGCCAGGCACGCTTACGTGGTCGACTCCCACGGAACGGTCCACTTCGGCAAGCGCGAGACCGCCCGGGTGCCGGTGGCCAGCCTGGTCAAGGTGATGACCGCGTACGTGGTGCTGCGCGAGGCGAAGCTGACCGACGTCGTCACCGTCACCGCCGCCGACGTCCGCTACGCCGCCAAGGGCGGCGCGGCGACGGCGGGCCTGCGCGCGGGCGAGCGGCTCACGGTCCGGGACCTGCTGTACGCGCTCATGCTGCCGTCCGGCGCCGACGCGGCCAACGCGCTGGCCCGCACCTACGGGCCGGGCAAGCCCGCCTTCGTCGCCAAGATGAACTCCGCCGCCCGCAGGATGGGGCTCGGCGACACCCGCTACACCAACGCCGACGGCATGCCCACCCCGCGCGACGGCGGCTACTCCACCGCCGTCGACCAGGCGAGGCTGGCGCAGTACGCGCTCGACATCCCGGTCTTCAAGACGGTCGTGAGCCGCCCGACGCACAAGGTGACCAAGACGGCCCTGCACCAGGCGCACACCTGGACCAACACGAACAAGCTGCTCGGCCGGGCCGACGGCGCGATCGGGGTCAAGACGGGCTATACCCGCAAGGCCGGGTTCTGCCTGCTGTTCGCGGCGGAGCAACGCGGCACGCGGGTGGTCGGCGTGCTGCTCGGCGACAGCGACGAGCGCCGGTTCAAGACCGCCGAGCGGCTGCTGGAGCACGCCGCCGGGGAGATCGTCATCGGCTGAGGCTCAGCACTGCACGACCGGGTCGAGGCGGTCGGCGGTCCGGCGCAGGCTGTGCGCCAGACGGACCCTGACCCGGGCCCGGTCGCGATGCGGCAGCACCGGCGCGTCCGGCAGCGCCGCATGCGCCGACTCCCGGTGTCCCATCGCGGTCCGGTACGCGAGGACCTGCATGGCATCCATGGAACCCTCCTTCTTAATCCATTAAGACCTTAATCGATTAAGAGGTGGTCGGCAAGAGATCCGCTACGGTGGGAAGATGGCCAGGGTCACGCTGCAGACGATCGCCGATCGGCTGGGCGTGTCCAGGGCGACCGTGTCCTACGCCTTCTCCCGGCCCGACCAGCTCAGCGACGACCTGCGGCGGCGCATCCTCCAGGTCGCCGACGAGCTGGGCTACGCCGGCCCCAACGCGGCCGCGCGCTCGCTGCGCCTGGGCCGGGCCGGCGCGGTGGGCCTGCTGTTCAGCGAGACCCTCGCCTACGCCTTCGCCGACCCGTACGCGCTCGGGTTCTTCCAGGGGCTGGCCACCGCCGCCGAGGAGGCCGGGGTCGGACTGCTCATCCTGCCGCTCCCGCGCGGCGAGAAACGCCCGCCGCCGGTGCGGGACGCGGTGGTCGACGCGTTCTGCGTGGTGTCACTGCCCGACGGCCACCCGGCGCTGGCGGAGGTGCTGGCCCGCAGGCTGCCCACGGTGGTGGTCGACGAGCCGTACGTGCCCGGTCACCCGTTCCTGGGCATCGACGAGCCGGCCGCCGGGGCGCAGGCCGCGCGTCACCTCGTCGAGCTGGGCCACCGGCGCGTCGGCGTGGCCATGGTCGGCCTGCACGACGACGGGCGGACGGGCTGGGCCGACCCCGGCCGCCAGCGCGGCGCCGTGTTCGAGGCGATGCGAGGGCGGCGCTCCGGCTACGAGGCGGCCTGCGTGTCAGCCGGCGTCGACTGGGCGTCCGTGCCGTTCTACGAGCTGAGCAGGAACTCGCGGGCGGCCGGCAGGGAGGCCGGCCACGCGCTGCTCGGGCGCACGCCGCGGCCGACGGCCATCCTGACCAACACCGACGTGCTGGCGCTCGGCATCCTCGACGCCGCCGCCGACCTGGGGCTCGACGTCCCCCGCGACCTGTCGGTGGTGGGGTTCTCCGACAGCGCCGCCGAGGAGGCCGGGCTGACCACGATCCGGCAGGCGAAGCAGGAGATCGGGGCAGCGGCCGGGCGGCTGCTGCTGGAGCCGCCTGACGAGCCCGAGCGGCTGCTGTTCCCGCACGAGCTGATCGTCCGCGCCTCGACAGCGCCGCCGCGTCCGTAGTCCTTCGGACGAGACGCTCCCCTCCCTAGTCAAGTGGCGTAAACGGCAGGTTTTCAGCTCATTACACATGATTGACCTTTGTTGTGCGGTACGCGTAGTTTCGGTGATCGAAGTGCCAGATCCGCGAGCCTGCGAGGGAGACGTGTGATGGGGACCACGGGCGTGGCGATCGTCGGATGCGGCAACATCGCCCAGAGATACGCCGCCGACCTGGCCTCCTACCCCGAGATCGAGCTCCGCGGCGTGCAGGACGTCGACCCCGCGCGGGCCGGGACCCTCGCCGCCGCGCACGGCGTCCGCGCGTACGCGACGATGGACGAGCTGCTGGCCGACCCCGGCGTCGACATCGTGGTCAACCTGACCGCGCACAAGGCCCACTACGAGGTCATCCGCCGCGCCCTGGAGGCGGGCCGGCACGTGCACAGCGAGAAGCCGCTCGCGCTGCGCTACGAGGAGGCGGCCGAGCTGGTGACGCTGGCCGGCGAGCGCGGGCTGCGGCTCGGCGGCGCGCCCGCCACGTTCCTCGGCGAGTCCCAGCAGACGGCGCTCAAGCTGCTGCGCGAGGAGGCGATCGGCCGCGTCCGGCTGGTCTACGCGGAGGTGAACTGGGGCCGGATCGAGGTGTGGCACCCGGAGCCGGTCGGCTTCTACGAGGTGGGGGCGCTGTTCGACGTGGGCGTCTACCCGCTCACGATCGCCACGGCCGCGCTCGGCCCGGCCCGCCGGGTGACCGCGTTCGCCTCCACCCTGCACCCCCAGCGGACCCGCCTCGACGGCCTCCCCTTCACCCTCACCACTCCCGATTACGTGGTGGCCAACATCGAGTTCGAGGGCGGCGTGCTGCTCCGGCTGACCTGCGACTTCTACGTCGACCAGCGCAACACCCACCAGAAGGGCATGGAGTTCCACGGCGACGGCGGATCGCTGCTGCTGCGCGGCTGGCACGACTTCGACGCGCCGCTGGAGATCGCCGCCTTCCGCGAGGAGCCCCGGCCGGTGAAGCCGCTGCGGGAGCCGTACGCGGGCGTCGAATGGGGCCGGGCCGTGCGCGACCTCGCCGCCGCGATCCGCGAGCGGCGGCCGCACCGCGCCACCGGTCAGCAGGCCGCGCACGTGGTGGAGATCCTCTGCGCCGCGCGCGCCTCGTACGAGAAGGGCGGGACTGTCGAGCTGGTCAGCTCGTTCGAACCGCCCGCGCCGATGAGCTGGGCCGAATGACGGGTAGGCCCTCCCCGTAGGCGGCGCACGAGGGGGACACGATGCCGATCAAGGGGCCGATCAAGGTCACGGTGTGGGGCGAGAACCGTCACGAGCAGCGCGAGGAGGAGGTGCGGCGGCGCTACCCCGACGGGATGCACGGGGCGATCGCGGCGGGGCTGACCGAGCACCTGGGCTCCCGGGTCCGCGTCCGCACCGCCGTCCTGGACGACCCCGAGCACGGGCTGTCGGACAAGGAGCTCGCCGAGACCGACGTGCTGACCTGGTGGGGGCACATGGCCCACGAGGACGTGGCCGACGAGGTGGTCGAGCGGGTGCGGTCGCGGGTGCTCGGCGGCATGGGGCTGCTGGTGCTCCACTCCGGCCACTACTCGAAGCTCTTCCGCTCCCTGATGGGCACCACGTGCAGCCTCAACTGGCGCGACGCCGGAGAGCGCGAGCTGGTGTGGACCGTGGCCCCGGGCCATCCGATCGCCGAGGGGGTGCCGCGGCCGATCGTCATCGGCGAGCACGAGACGTACGGCGAGCCGTTCGGTGTGCCCGAGCCTGACGAGCTGGTGTTCATCAGCTCGTTCGGCGGCGGCGAGGCGTTCCGCAGCGGCTGCTGCTACCGGCGAGGGCTGGGCCGGATCTTCTACTTCAGCCCCGGCGACCAGAACTACCCCGTCTACCACCATCCCGACGTGCGCCGCGTGCTGGCCAACGCCGTGCTGTGGGCGGCCCCGCCGGCGGGAGTCGGCGAGCCGCTGGACAACGCGCACACGCCGGTCCGGTGGTAGGCGTGCTTACCGGACTTTCCACCGCCGGTCAGGAAAGAGAAAAACGCCGCTAGACCGTTCCAGTAAAAAGCGGTAAAGCCCATGATCAGCGACTTTACCGGTGAGTTGATCAGCCTCTTGACGGGCTGAATCCGATCATGAAAAGCTCTGGTCGCGCGCAGCATCGGCACTCGTCAAGGGGTCGGCATGACTTATTTATCCCGCGTCCGCGCCATCGACAATTCCATTATTCAACTAGAAGTCGAGGACAACGACAAAGAACTGCTGCACGTCTGGTGCGGCCATGTGCGTTACAACCCGAAATACGGGAGCCGCGACACGACGGCCGATGTCTGGGCCCTCGAACTCGCGCCCCTCACCTCCCTCGGCTCGGCCGTGCAGGCGGTCGGCGGCAGGGAGCGTGAGCGCCTGTCCGTGGCGGGCGGCGAGCTCGTCATCCACGACTGCAAGGACCCCCAGGGCGCCCGCTGGGCCGCCTGGCTCGGCCCCTGGCACATGGTGCACGGCATGTTCTACGCCCCGGAATGGGAGACGAAGGACATCATCGACACCTTCGCCCGGGTCGCGTGGACCGACACCCCCGAAGGCATGACCGCCGACGCCGGGCAGCGCTTCCAGCTGTCCATGGCCATGTACACGCAGACCATCGCCGGGGTCGGGTCGCTGCTCGTCGAGCCCAAGCAGACCAGCTCCAAGCGGATCCCCGCCTGGCGCGGCTACGAGACGAGCGCGGGCGAGATCTGGCGGGACGACGACGAGTCCAACACCCACGCGCAGCCTCTGATCATGGTCACCGACACCGCCGTGGTCACCCTGTCCCCGTGGGACGCCCCGCGGCAGGACCGGCCCGGCGTCTCCGTGCGTTCCCTGGGCGTGGCGGCCGAGGACGCCGCCGCCACCTTCCTCACGAAGATCAAGCGCCTCGAGTGGACCGCGTAGGTGGAGCCCACCACCGCCGCGATCATCGTCCTCGCCGTCCTGGTCGGGCTGCTCTTCGCGGCCGGGGCGGGTCTCTACCGCCGGGTCCGCGAGCTGGAGCTGGCCACCTACGAGGGCGTCGGCGTCCGCTTCACCTCCGGGCAGCACGAGCAGGCACGCTCGGCCATCACCAGGCCCGACGGCACGACGCTGGTCGTGAAGATCAACAGACAGTGCTCCATCTGCGACGACGTCCTCGTCGCCGTGGCCAAACTGGCTCCCGAACTCCCTGAGGACCACTCCTTCGCGGTGGTGTCCGACGACCCGGGCTTCGGCAAGAGCCTCCCCGAGACGGTACGGGTGATCAAGGACCCCGAGATGTGGCGGTCGATCACCGTCCCGTACGCACCCGCCCTCCTCGTCGTCGGCCCTGACGGGCTGGTCGTGTTCTCGACCCCGGTCGGGTCCGGCGAGGCGCTGGTGGACGTCGTGGAACGAGCGTTGGAGAAACGAAGGGAAGCACAGCCGTGACCATCTCGGACGAGAAGAGTTCGATCCTCGACCAGATACCGAGCGCGAACCGGGAGCCCGTGGACGCGGTCCCGTCCCGGGTCGCCGCGACCAAGCCGCGTCCGAGCCGCCGGGGCGTGTTCGGCCTCGCCCTCGGCGTGGCGACGGCGGCCGGGCTCGGCGCCCTCGACCTGCTGCCCGGCTCCCGCCCGCGCAGCGCCGCCGCCGCCGTCTACAAGACCGTCTGGGACACCTGCAAGGGATTCATCAACGCGTCGTCGGTGTGCGTGCCGTCCTCGGCCTACTACGGCTCCGACAACTGCACGGGCTCCTGGCACCGCGACGACGGCTACTCGGGCACCTGCGTCAGCATCAACTACACCTCGTACGCCGACTCGTGCGCCGGCCGCAACGCCTGGCGCTGGACCGGCGGCAGCACGACCAGCAAGCGGCGCAAGTGCTCCGACGGCTACCGCTACGTGGTGGCCTGCGGCGCCAGCGGCTCCGGCCAGTTCTCGATCTGCAGGACCACGATCTGAGTGAGTGACAACACGTCGGCCTCCCTCCGCCTGCTCTGGCCCGGCTTCGGGCTCATCGCGGCGGGGGAGGCGGCCGTGCTCGCGGCCCTGACCTCGGCAGGGGCGCTCGGCGCGGGCACGACCGGCTTCGTCTGGCTGGTCGCCGCCCTGGTCGCCGGGTTCTCGCTGTCGGGCTCCGTTTGAAGCCTCAACAGCGCCTGGGTGCTGTCCTCGTCGGTCCGGCGGGGCTCTGACGTCTCGGGGTTCGTCCTCGGTCTTTTCTTGGGTGCGATGGGCACCGCGTTCGCCTTCGTGGTGGTCGGCTCGCTCCTGCGCGTGCCGTTCCCGCCCGCCGTGGCGCGGGTGGTGGTCGTCGTCGCGGCGATCGTCCTGCTGCTGCAGGAGATCGGCGTGCTCCGGTTCCCGATCCTGCAGAACGCGCGGCTCGTCCCGCAGTTCGTCACCAGGATCCCGTTCTGGGGCTCGGTGCAGTTCGGCATGGAGATGGGCACGGGCATGCGCACGTACTCGCCGACGGCGCTGCCGCACATCATGGCGATCTCCATCGTGTTCCTCGCCTCCTGGCAGCAGGCGCTCCTGGCCGGCGCCGGGTTCGCGCTCGGCAGGGCCGTGATGCTGCTGACGTTCGTGGCCGCGCGCAGCAAGAACAGCGCGGACAAGGCCTTCTCCTTCGAGCTGCCGAGGCTCCGGCCGCTGTTCGTGGTCCTGGTGATCCCGATGCTGGCCCTGATGGTGATCGCGTGATCGTCGTCCGGTACGCGCTGGGGCTGGTGCTCGTCCTGGCCGTCGCGGGCAAGCTGCGGGATCCGCGCGGCTTCCGCGACAGCCTCGGCGCGTTCGGGCTGCGGGGCGCGGTGGGCACGGCCGCCGCGGGCGCGGTCGTGGCCGTGGAGGTGGGCACGGCCGCGTTGCTGTTCTCCCCCGCCCCTGGCCTGGTGGCGGGGGTGGCGGCGACGGTGCTGGGGGCCGGCTTCACCGCGGCGCAGACGTACCTGGTCGCCGCGGGCGGGCCGGCGGCCTGCCAGTGCTTCGGCGTCCGCGAGCCGGTGTCCTGGCGCACCTGGGCCAGGGCCGCGGCGGTGCTGGCCCTGGGCCTGCTGCTGCTCGCCGTCCCGGCCTGACTGGCACGATCTCGCGAACGGCCTCAACCTCCGGCGGGGTGCGGAGAGTCCTCTCCTATGACGCCGCAGGACTGAAGGGCTGGGCCGATTGATCGACACCGAGGGTTTCCGCGACTTCGTGGCCGCGCGCGGCCACGCCCTGTCCAGGACGGCGTTCCTGCTCACCGGCGACCACGGCCAGGCGGAGGACCTGCTGCAGGAGACGCTGGTCAAGGCCGCCACCCGGTGGCGCAGGGTCTCCGCCGCGGCCGATCCCGAGGCGTACGTGCGCACGATGATGCTCAACCAGCTGCGCACCTGGCGCCGCCCTCGGCGGCTCACCATCGTCCCGACCGCCGACCTGCCGGACTCCGGGCCGCACCACGACCAGTCCACGCAGACCGACCTGAAGATCATGTTAGGGCGCGCGCTCGGCGTGCTCACGGCCAAGCAGCGGATCGTGCTCTACCTGCGCTTCTACGAGGACCTCCCGGAGTCGGCGGTCGCCGCGCAGCTGGGCTGCTCGGTCGGGACGGTCAAGCGGCACGCGCACGACGCGCTCAACCGCCTGCGCCGGGTGGCGCCGCGACTGCTGGAGAGGGTGTGCCCATGAACCTCCGCGACACGTACCACCTGCTAGGAGCCGACGCGCGCGACTACGCGGACGCGGACCTCGCCCTGCGAGTCCTGCGCCGCCGCAGGACCGTACGGGCCGTGACCGGCGCGGCGGCGACGGCCCTGCTCGTGGCCGGGGGGTTCGGGCTGCACCAGAACCTCACCCGCTCCGCCGAGACCATCACGGCGGTGCCGGCGGTCTCCACGAGCGCGGGGTACCCGGTCCTGCCTTCGAGCGGTCCGGTGGGCCGCGGCGCGGTCGTGTACGCGCCGTGCCGGAGCTCCTGCCCCACGCTGCTCACCCTGGAGGACGGCCGGACCTACGGGCTCGGCGCGCGGACCGTGCACCCGCAGGGCAACATCACGCTGTCCCCCGACGGCCGCTGGCTGGGGCTGCCCACGCCGGACGGCTACGAGCTCAGGGACCTGCTGGGCGGCACCGCGCATCGGGTCCCCCCGCCCGGTGACGGCCTGGCCGACAGCGCCTACAGCCCGTGGGCGTGGTCGGCCGACTCCCGCAGGCTGATCCTCGGCTACCACGCGAGCGGGGACGTGCACGCGTACACCGACGTGCGTCTCGATGACGGGCGGACGGAGCCGCTGACCCCGCCGGAGGGGTACGAGCCGGTCGGCGTGCTCCCGTCGGGCGAGCTCGTCCTCCTGGCGCTCGGGCAGGACGGCGACGGCGCGCGCGAGCGGGTGCGGCTGCGGGTGGGCGGGACGGCCCGCACGCTCTCGGCGACCGGGTCCGGGGTGCTGTCCGACGCCGACCACGGGCTGTCCGTCCAGGTCAGCGGAGAGCGGATCTTCGTGCTGGAGTACACCGGCGACAGCGTCGCCGTGCTGCGGTTCGATCCGCGCGGCACGCTCGTCGAGCGCACGCCGCTGCCGGACGGGCAGTACGCCCTCGGGCCCACGAGGGACGGGTACGCGGTCGTCCAGCCACCGGCCGACCAGCGGGGACGCCTGCGGCTGCTGACCACCGGCGGTGATGTCCTGCGCGACCTGCCGGGCGAGGCGGAACCGGCGATCCCGGGCCTGGCCCGGCACTGAACTGTTCAGCGGAGGCGGACGGGAATCGAACCCGCCGCGCCGAGATGCTCGGCGCCACCGGTTTTGAAGACCGGGAGGGCCACCAGGCACCTGGACGCCTCCGCTCGCGATCTTAGCGCTCCGGGCGGCCCGTTCCGGCGATCCGGCGCGAGCCGTCCTCGGCCCTGCGGGTCGCGCCGGTCCTGTCCAGGTGTTCGAGCAGCGGGATGACCACCCGGCGGGACGTGCCCAGCGCCTTGCGCGCGTCGGCGGCGGTGAACGGCTGGGCCAGGCCGGACAGCACGGTGAGCGCCCGTTCGGGTGCGCCCGGGGGCAGGACGACGCCGGGCACGAGCCGTACCAGGTGTCCGGCGGCCTCCGCCGCGGCCAGGTCGCGGCCGTCGAGACCGAGCTCGGCCAGCCTGGCGGCGTCGGGGGCGGCGAACGGCGCGGCGGCCCAGTCGCGGCGCAACCGCTCGACGCCGGGCGCGAGCTCCGGCGGCGCGGCGGTCAGCCGTCCCCGGGAGCGGCCGAGCGGCGTCCGCTCGGCGAGCGCGTCCACGAGCGACCGGTCGGGCAGGCCCAGCGCCTGCCTGACCTCCTCGGCCGACATCCCGGGATCGTGCGGGCTGGCCTCGGCGTGCGCGGTCACGACCTCGACCAGCCGGGCCCTGAGCGACTCCCAGTGCTCGGGATCGGCGACCCACGCGCCGGCGACGGGCTCGGCGGTCGCCGGCGCGCCCATGGCGGCCAGCTCGTCCAGCCTGGCGATCCCCCGCCGCCGCAGCTCCGCCTCTCCGTCGGGAACGCCGTCCAGGGCGGCCAGCTCCTCCGCCCGCCGCCTCGCCGCACCCCTGCGACGCAGCGCGGGCGGCCGGACGTCGAGTACGGTCACCCCCCAGACCCTGCGGCTGCCGGGATCGCGCAGCAACGCCCGATCACCGATACGCAGCGGAAGCGGCCTTTCCAACGTGACCCGCACAGTGTCCCCGCCGTACGCACGATCGAGCACCGATTCCCCGCCGTACGCACGATCCAGCGTGACATGCACCGGGTCCTCCCCGAACGAACGGCCCCCCGCGCCGTCGGCGGCCAGCCGATCCCCCGGCCCGAGCCCGAGGTCTCCAGGCGAGCGGTCCCGGACGTCGCGAGCGGCCACTCCCGGCGAGTCCTGAAGGTCGCGGGCGGACGTTCCAGGCGGATGGTCCCGGAGGTCGCCAGCAGACACTCCCCGCGAATGATCCCGGAGGTCGCGAGCGACCAATCCCGGCGGATGACCCTGAAGGTCGCGGGCGACTCCCCCAGACGGGCGATCCCGGAGGTCGTGGGCGGCTCCTCCATACGGGTGATCCTGAACGTCGCCGACGGACGCTCCCGGCGAGTCCTGAAGGTCGTGGGCGGACGCTCCGGGTGGGTGGTTACGGACGGTGCGGGGGGAGGGGGCTGTCAGGGGGCGGATGCGGGCGGGGGTGGCCGTTGTGCCGATGTGCCAGATGGCGTGGTGGGGGACGTCGGTCGCCGGTGAGAGCCGGACGTCGGCCTGAGTGACCTCCAGCCAACGGTCCGGGGTGAGGAGGGCGTCGCCGCGGCGGGGGGTGGCCGCGCCGCGGAGGTTGACCGCGACCCGGGCCGGGCCGCGGACCTCGTCGCGGGCCGTGCCGAGGCTGTGCAGGCCGCGGACGCGGACGGGCTCGCGGCCGGCCATCAGCCGGTCGCCGGTGCGGATCGTGCCCGCGCCGAGCGTCCCGGTCACGACGGTGCCGCGGCCCTCGACGGTGAACACCCGGTCGATCCAGAGGCGGACGTCGGCGTCCGGGGACGGCTCGGGCTCGGGAAGGGCGGACAGCGCCGCTCTGAGCTCGGCCAGCCCGTCGCCGCGGACGGCGCTCACGGCGACCGCCGGGATCCCGTCGAGGCCGGTGCCGCGCAGCCGTTCCCGGCAGGCGGCCAGGACAGGACCCGGGTCCGCGAGGTCGGCGCGGGTGACCGCGAGAACCCCGGTGGTGATGCCGAGCGCGTCAACGATCCGCAGGTGCTCCTCCGACTGCACGGCCCAGCCGTCGTCGGCGGCGACCACGAACAGCACGGCCGGCGCGGGGCCGACGCCGGACAGCATGTTGCCGATGAACCGTTCGTGGCCGGGCACGTCGACAAAGGCCAGCCCGTCGGTCCAGACGAAGCCGAGGTCCAGGGTGAGGCCGCGGCGGCGTTCCTCCTCCCACCGGTCGGGCTCCATCCCGGTCAGCGCCCGGAGCAGGGTCGACTTGCCGTGGTCGACGTGCCCGGCGGTGGCGATCACGCGCATGCCGCCGCCTCCCAGGCGGCCGCCACCGCCGCCGCGAGGTCCCCGTCGTCGTCCGGAGCGACGGCGCGCAGGTCCAGCAGGTAGCGGTCCGCGGCCGCCCGGCCGACCACGGCGGGGGTCCCGGTCCGCAGCGGGCCGGCGAGCGCGATCGGCACGGTGACGGCCACGCTGGGCAGCTCCACCCCCGGCGCGCCCCCTCCGCCGACCGCCGCCACGGTGTCCACGGCGTCGGCCTTGACCCCGTCCGCGTGCAGCAGGAGCAGGAGCTCGTCCGCGCGGCGGCGCAGCGTGGGCAGGTCCGCGAGGAGCGCGGCGCGGGTCGGGTTGGCGGCGTGCGTGAGCGTGGCCTCCAGGGCGGCGAGGGTGAGCTTGTCGACGCGCAGCGCGCGGGCCAGGGGGTGGGTGCGGAGCCGTTCGACCAGGCCGGTCCGGCCGAGCAGGAGCCCGCACTGAGGGCCGCCGAGCAGCTTGTCGCCGCTGGCCGTCACCAGGTCGGCGCCCTGCTCCAGCCAGGTGGCCGCGTCCGGCTCGGCCGGCAGCGCGGGCTCCGGGCGCAGCAGCCCCGAGCCGATGTCGCCGACGACCGGGACGCCCAGCCCCGCGAGGTCGCCCACGCCGGGCGTCCCCCCGAAGCCTTCGACGCGGTAGTTGGACGGGTGGACCTTCAGCACGAACCCGGTCACGGGGCCGATCGCCGCCCGGTAGTCGGCGACGGTGGTGCGGTTCGTGGTGCCGACCTCCCGCAGCCGGGCGCCGGTGGACTCCAGCAGCTCGGGCAGCCGGAACCCGGCGCCGATCTCGACCAGCTCGCCCCGGCTGATGACGATCTCCTTCCCGTACGCGAGCGCGGTCGCCGCGAGGACGAGGGCGGCCGCGTTGTTGTTGACGACGTGCACCGCCTCCGCCGCCGGGACGGCCTGGGCCAGGGCCGCCAGGGCGCCGCGCCCGCGCCGTCCCCTGCGTCCGGTGACCAGGTCGAGCTCCACGTCGGTGGATCCGGCCGCCACCCGCACGGCCTCCAGCGCCGGCCCGGACAGCGGCGCCCGGCCCAGGTTGGTGTGCACGACCACCCCCGTGGCGTTGATCACGCGGCGCGGCCCGGCGTCCGACAGCGACGCCAGCGCGGTCTCGGCCACCAGTTCGGGGTCGATCTCGCCGTCACGCGCCCGGCGCTGCGCCGCGGTGACCGCGGCCTTCACCCGGCTCCTGCCGAAGACGGGGGTGAGCTCGGCCAGGCGGGGATCCGCCAGGACCGCGTCCGTTCGGGGAATCCGGCGCCGTTGATCGGTCATGGTCATCTGCCATACCGGAAACCCGCGATCCGCGCAATGATGTGATCATGATGAGGCTCACCCAATACGCCCAGGGCGGCGGCTGCGCGTGCAAGATCCCTCCCGGAGAGCTGGAGGACGTGCTGGCCGGCCTGGCCCGGCCGCAGGGCGGTGATCTCGTGGTCGGCCTCGACAGCGGTGACGACGCGGCCGTCGTCAGGATCGAGGGCGGGACGGCGATCGTGAGCACCGCCGACTTCTTCACACCGGTGGTGGACGACCCGTTCGACTGGGGGCGGATCGCGGCGGCCAACGCGCTCTCGGACGTCTACGCCATGGGCGGGCGCCCGTTGATGGCGATCAACCTGCTGTGCTGGCCCCGCGAGACTCTCCCGTACGAGCTCGCCCGCGAGGTGCTGCGCGGGGCCGCGGAGGTCGCGGCGGACGCCGGCTGCCACGTCGCCGGAGGTCACAGCGTGGTCGACGTCGAGCCCAAGTACGGCATGGCGGTGACGGGGCTGGCTGACCCGGACCGGCTGATGCGCAACGACGCCGGGGTCGCGGGCGTGCCGCTGTCGCTCACCAAGCCGCTCGGCCTGGGCGTGCTCAACAACCGGCACAAGGCGACGGGCGAGGTGTTCCCGCACGCCGTCGCCACCATGACCGCGCTCAACGCGGCGGCGAGCCGGGCGGCGCTGGAGGCCGGGGTGCGCTGCGCCACCGACGTGACCGGGTTCGGGCTCCTGGGTCACCTGTTCAAGCTCGCCCGCGCCTCGGGGGTGACGGCGGTGGTGGACGCGGCCGCGGTGCCGATCCTGGACGACGCCCGCCGGAGCCTGCGCGAGGGGTACGTGCCGGGCGGTTCCCGCCGCAACCTGGACTGGGTCGCCGGCCACGTCGACCCGGGCGGCGCGGACGAGGAGACGATGCTCCTGCTCGCGGACGCCCAGACCTCGGGCGGCCTGCTGATCGCCGGCGAGATCCCGGGCGCCCCGGTCATCGGCGAACTGGTGCCGCGCGGCGACCACGCCATCGTCATCCGCTAGGCAGGCAGGCGCCTTTGGCAGCGTTATACGCCGAAAATTCCGGAAATATCGCTTTTCATCTATTGCGGTTGCCCGAAGTCACCTTCCCCCCTATGGTCCCGCCTTGTGAAAACCCTCATGATCGCCGCGCTGGCGACCATCACCCTTCCGCTGTCCGGCACCGCGGCCAACGCCGCCATGGACCCGATCAACAGCCCCGAGCTCACCAAGAACGACCTCTACGCCACCGGGCCTCTCCCCCGTACGAAGTGCGCGGAGAAGCGCATCAGGACGGGCGACAAGAAGCAGGCCCGGGCCTATATCGACGCCGTCGTCGCCTGCCTCAACAAGACCTGGGGCGCGCACCTGACGAAGGCCGGGGTGGACTTCGGCAAGATGCGCGTCAAGCACTTCAACCGGATCCCGAAGAAGTACTGCGGCCTGGACGTGGACAAGGACGACTCGCAGGCCTGGTACTGCGAGAAGACCGAGACGCTCGCCGTCCAGATGGGCAAGACCTGGGTCGAGGATCCGGACGACCTGTGGCTCTTCAACTACACGGCCGGCATGTACGGCTACCACGTCCAGAAGCTCACCGGCATCACCGACGCCTACAACGACGAGCCCTACGACAACAAGACGGAGCTGCGGGAGCAGTCGCGCCGCGCCAGTCTGCAGACCGACTGCCTCGGCGGGGCTTTCCTGAAGAGCGTGTGGCCGCTCAAGGGCAGGACGTCGCGTGACTATCGCGAACTGCTGAGCCTGGTCCAGGGCGACACCGGCTCGGAGCGCTGGGTCGGGAAGACGGCCAACGTGCGTGCCTGGATCAAGCAGGGCTTCGCCACCGGTGACCCCAAGTCCTGCAACACCTGGGCGGCGTCGTCCTCCAAGGTCTCCTGACCGGCGTCACCGTCGGCCGCGCATGAGGCCGTGACAGGCGATGGCGGCGGCGGCGACCACGTTCAGCGAGTCCACGCCCGCGTCCATGGCCGCCGGGCTCATCGGGATGCAGACCGGTTCGTCCGCCTCGTGCAGCCACCGCGACGACAGGCCGTCGCCCTCGGCGCCGAGCAGCAACGCCACCCGGTCACCCAGCTTGACCTCGTCGAGCGGGGTGGCCGACTGGTCGGGGGTCAGCGCCAGGGTCTGGAAGCCGGCCGCGCGCAGCTCGTCCAGGCCGGTGTACCAGTTGTCCATCCGGGCGTACGGGATCGAGAACACCGCCCCCATCGAGACCTTCACCGCGCGCCGGTAGAGCGGATCCGCGCAGCGGGGAGACAGGATGACGCCGCCGACGCCGAGGGCGGCGGCGCAGCGGAAGACGGCGCCGACGTTGGCGTGGTCGACGATGTCCTCCAGGACGACGAGGCGGTCGGCCGACTCCATGACCGAGGCGGTGGGCGGCAGCGGGAGGCGGGCCATCGAGGCGAGGGCGCCCCGGTGGACCTGGAAGCCGGCGGTGGCGGTCATGATCTCGTCGCTGACCACGTACACGGTGGCGTCGCCGAGGACGTCGGCGAGCGGCTGGAGCCAGCGGCGGGTGGTGAGGACGGAGCGGATCGGGTAGCCCGCGCCGACGGCGCGCCTGATCACCTTCTCGCCCTCGGCCATGAACAGGCCGCGCTCGGCCTCCAGGCTCTTGCGCAGCTCGACGTCGCGCAGTCTGGTGAAGTCGGTCAGGCGGGGATCGGCGGCGTCCGTGACGTACTCAAGCACGTTCCGATACTGCCATGAGCCGTCTGACCTGCCAGACGGCCGCGTAGCAGAGAAGCACGAGGCAGAACCCCACGACGGTGCCGGCGCCGACCTTGGTGATGACCCCGGGCAGGCCGAAGACCGGGTTGGGTTCGTCCAGCCGGGGCCAGGCGAACGCGCCGGCGACGACGCCCGCCGCGCTCCAGGCCAGGACCGTCCAGCGCGTCCGCGCGGGGGTGCGCAGGTCGGCGGGAACCGGCACGGGCGCCATCCTGGACAGGCCGCGCCAGGCCCACCACACGACGATCACCAGCCCCACCGCCGACGAGGTGTACTGCAGGACCCTGAACAGCGGCAGCACGCCGAGCACCGGGGTCGCCAGCCACGCGCCCCACTCCCCCGGCCCGGTGGAGTGGGTGAAGGAGTCCCAGGCGACGTGGCTGGCCGAACCGATCAGGCCGCCGGCCACGACGGCCGGAAAGCCACGGGCGAGCTGCGGCCAGGCGGGGCGGAGCGTGGCGGCGCGGCCCGCCAGCGCGGGCGGGAGCAGGGCCAGGAGCGGGTCGCGGAGCAGGCCGTGGAAGAGGACCAGCAGGACGAGCATCGCCGCCAGGTCCACCGTCACCACGCCCTGCCAGGAGTGCCAGTCGCTGTAGTCGGGCAGGAACGGCAGGAAGATCGGCAGGTCGGGCACCATCGCGCCGAGCGCCAGCGCCCACGGGTCGGCGAGGCGGCGCAGGCGGGCCGACGAGATGAGGGGCAGCACGAGCGCCATGTGGCTGGGTGTGAACGGCACCGGCCCCCCTGTACGAGTCGCTCCTTGATCACGACACTACCCGCGAAGTTCGGCCGTCCCTCGCCTCCACCCTCTAGGGTCACGAGCAGTGATGAGGTCGCCACGGAACGCTGTCGGCGGCGAAAGCGGGGGTTCAAGGTGTCTGACCAGCGAGTTCATGCACATCCCATGGCGTCGCCCGAATGGCTGCGCGCGGCGCGGAACGCGCGGTCCCTTTCCCTGGTCACGCTCGTCTGGCTCGGCGTGGAGAGCACGCTGGGGCTGGCGGCCGGGTTCGGCGCGCACTCGGTCGCGCTGATCGGGTGGGGGCTGTCGGCCCTGGTGGAGGCGCTGGCCAGCCTGATCGTGGTGTGGCGGTTCACCGGCGAGCGCACGCTGTCGGAGACGGCCGAGCTCCGGGCGCGGCGGGCCGTGGCGGTGAGCTTCTGGCTGCTCGCCCCGTACCTGATCGTGCACGTGGGCCATGACCTGGACGCCGGCCACCGCGCGGAGGTGAGCCTGCTCGGCATCGTGGTGACGTCGGTGAGCCTGGTCAGCATGCCGGTGCTGGGCGTGCTGAAGCGGCGGCTGGGGGTGCGGCTGGCGTCCGGGGCGACCGCGGGCGAGGGCACCCAGAACATCATCTGCGGTCTGACGGCCGCGGGCGTGCTCGCCGGGCTCTGGTTCAACACCCTCGGCCTGTGGTGGGTCGATCCGATCGTGGCGCTGGTCCTCGCCGTGGTCGCGGTACGCGAAGGGATACGGGCCTGGCGTGGTCACACGTGCTGCCACTGAACACGACCCTGAGTAATTACTGCACCAAAAGAGGTGTTTTGCCCCGGCAAGCCTACCGAGTATCGTTCCCCGGGTATCGAGGAGTACCACCCGCCAGGGTCTCCGGAAGGTCAGGCTCAGCCAGGCGATCAAGAACACCAAGAGGGACACCGTGGGGCGACACCGCACAGACGACATCGACGGCGGCTACCGAGCCCAGGACCCATCTTCCCGCTCCGCGCGCAGACGGGCGCGTGGACGCGGACGGGTCCTGGTGCCGCTCGCGGGAGCCGTGGCGCTGGCGGTGCTGCTCGGCGTAGCGGCGTTCGTCATCTTCACCCGCGAACACGACTGCTCCGCCGGAAGGCTGCCGCTGCGGGTGGTGGCGAGCCCGGACATCCAGCCCGCGCTGAACAAGATCGCGGGCACGTACACCAAGGCCCTGCACTCGATCGACAGCAAGTGCGTCGAGGTCACGGTGGCCAAGGAGACCTCCGCGAAGGCCGCGAGCGCGGTCGCGGCGGGCAAGTTCGCCGGTGACATCTGGGTGCCCGACTCCAGCCTGATCCTGAGCCAGCTGAGCAGCCGCGTGTCGGACCAGGTCGAGGTGCCCCAGCCCGCCGGTTCGATCGCCTCCTCGCCCGTCGTGCTGGCGACGGCCGCGTCCGCTGCGGCCAAGCTGGAGGGCACGCTGAAGCCGAGCTGGTCCGCCCTGGTGGCGGCGGCGAACGTGGCCGACCCCGACGGCCCCGGCAAGAAGGTGCGCGTGGTCGCCCTCGACCCGCAGAAGAGCTCGGCCGGGATGGCGGCCCTGATGGCCGCGTCCGGCGTGGCCAGGGAGGCGGGCCAGAGCAAGGCGCTGGTGGGCGCGCTCAAGGAGCTGTCGGGCCAGGTGGCGGCCGACTCGACCGCGCTGCTCGCCAGCCTCACGGTCAAGTCCGGCGGGAAGGTGCCCATCGGCGTCAGCTCCGAGCAGGCCATCCACGTGCACAACACGAAGAAGCCGGACACTCCGGCGGTCGCGCTCTACCCTGCCGAGGGCACGCTGAGCCTCGACTATCCGCTCACCGTCCTCACCAAGGACCTGGCGACGCAGAAGGCCGCGGCCGACTTCCGCCAGGAGCTGGCCAAGGAGTCCGCGCTCAAGGTGCTGCGCGCGCAGGGCTTCCGCGGCCCCGACGGCACGGCGGGCGAGGCGCTGTCGGAGGCCAAGGGCTTCGTCCCCGCCGCCCCCAAGGCGCTGCCGGAGCCCGACGTCAAGACCGTCGCCACCGTCAGCCAGACCTGGACCAGGCTGAACCTCGGCACCCGCCTGCTCACGCTGCTCGACGTCTCCGGCACGATGGCGCTGCCGGTCCCCGGCACGAACCTGACCCGCATGCAGGCCATCAGCAAGATCGCCACCGAGGGCCTGACGCTGTTCCCGGCGAACTCCGAGATGGGCGTGTGGATGTTCTCCACCCACCTCGACGGCCAGGGCAAGGACTGGAAGGAAGTCGTCTCCGTCGGCCCGCTCACCCAGAGCGTCGACGGCGTCCTGCGCAAGGACGCGCTGGCCAGGGAGCTCGCCTCGGTCCAGGCCAAGGCCACCGGCGACACCGGCCTGAACGACACGATCAAGGCCGCCTACACCGAGATGACCAAGACGTACGCCCGGGACAGGATCAACACGCTGCTGATCCTGACCGACGGCGCGGGGAACGACGACCCCGACGGCGGCGTCAGCGACGCGGAGATCCTGCGGTTCCTGAAGGAGACCTACAACCCGGAGCGGCCGGTCAGCATCCTGCTGATCGCGTTCGGCCCCGAGGCGCAGGCGGGCAAGCGGCAGATGGACGCGGTGGCGCGGGCCACCGGCGGCGAGGCCTACATCGCCAAGGACCCGCTCCAGGTGCGCGACTTCTTCCTCCAGGGCATGGAACGCCGCCTCTGCTCCCCCAACTGCGACGGCTGACACAACCGTCACATCTACCCCTGTTTTACCTGGTTAAGCCACTTGGGCACGACCTGGCAACCCGCCGGGCGCCAGGGACGTCCTCTACGCCGGGGATTCCTTGTCACCCGCGGGGAGGTACTGGTGCCTGGATGGCCGGCGGTCGACCGCGCCCACGATCTGGAACTGGTGGCGGCGTTGCGGCGCGCCGATCCGGGCGCGCCTGAGCGCCTGTACGACGCGTACGGCGACCGGCTGCACGACTACGCCGCCTCGCTCCTGGGCGACCGGCGCGCGGCCGACGCGGTGCACGACGCGGTGGTGACCGCGCAGGGGTGCGCCGACCGGCTGCGCGAGCCGGCCAGGTTACGCGCGTGGCTGTACGCGCTGGTCAGGTTCCAGGCGATGGCCAGGCTCGGCCACCATCGCGGGGCCGCGGCGCCGCTGGACGACCCCGACGACCACGAGCTGGCCGAGCTCGTCGGGGCGGCGCTGGGCGAGATGCGCAGGAGCGAGCGGGAGATCCTGGAGCTGTCGACGCGGCACGGGCTCACGCCCGCCGAGGTCGGCTCGGTGCTGGGGCTGACCTCGCGGCAGGCGGCGAGCAGGCTGCGCCGGTCGCGCGACCTGCTGGAGAACGCGGCCGCGGCGGTGGTGCTGGCCAGGACCGGCCGGGCGCACTGCCCCGAGCTCTCGGCGCTGGTGGACTCGTGGGAGGGGCCGCTGACGCCGCCGCTGCGCCGGCGGCTGGCCGCGCACATCGGCGGCTGCGAGGTCTGCACCGAGCGGCGGCGCGCGCAGGTGTCCGCGGCGCGGCTGCTGGAGATGCTCCCGGTGGCGTACGCGCCGTTCTCCCTGCGCGAGCGGGTGCTCGGCACGTGCGCGGACCCGGCGCTGGGCGACACCCGCACGATGATCCTGGACCGGGGCGACGGCTTCGACCGCGGCGGCTTCCCCGTGCCGCCCGGCCGGTCGCGGCGGCGCGGGCGGCGCGGGCTCGCGCCGGCGCTGCTGGCGGCCGCGGCGCTGCTGGCCGGCACGGCCGTGCTGGTCGCCATGACCGGCCACGAGGGCGCCAAGACCGCGCTGGACCTGCGGCCCGAGGGCTCGCCCACCGCACACGTGCTGCCGGAGAGCCCGCCGGTCGAGACCGAGGAGGAGTCCGGCCCCACCCCGAGCCCGAGCGAGAGCGGGCGCGAGCGTATGCCGTCGCCGAAGCCGACGCGGCGGCCCGCCGCCGACCTGGCGACCACCAGGCCCCCGGCCGTCAGCACCCCCACCCGGCGGCGGGCCGCCCGTCCCGCCAGGCTCACCACGACCTGCCCGGAAGAGGTGGCCGGCGCCGCCACGATCGGGTTGCGCGCCCGCAACAGGACTGTCTCCTGGAAGGCCGCGGCGTCGGAAGGACTGGGCGTGGTCCCGGCCGCGGGCTCGATCAAGCCCGGCGGCACGGCGGTCGTCTGGGTCACGGTGGAGGATCCCGGCACAGGGGGCAGCGGAACGGTGACGATCACCTCGAACGGCGGCGGCTCGGCCTGCGCGCTGAGCTGGGACGACCCGGCCGTGCCAGGCCCCACCAGGCTGCCCGACGACGACGTCACCGCGAGCGCCGGACCGACCGGCACACCGGTGCCCGAAGCCGCCAGTTCGTCATCGCGTTAAAAAATGCGATAAGTCGGACGCGAAGTCGGTACGTGTGTGGCAGATAGGGCATCCTGGTGTAGCTGGGGAACGTGTCAGGCCGAGGTGGTTCCTACCCATGTGGTCAATCCCACATGGGTAAGTGGCGACCTGCGGTAAACCTGACGTGGTCCTCACGCGTCGGCGTTGACGCGCGCGCGCATGGATTGATGCCATGGAGCGATCAACCGCGCACCTCGAAGCGAAGAACCGGGAGAGAGACGGCATGCTCAAGCAGCACCGCAGAGCGGTCACGTGGCTGCTCTCGCTGGCCTGCATAGCGGGGGCGGTCATCGCTCTGCTCGACATCGACACGCCTCTGCGGCCGTTCCTGATCTCCCTCTTCCTTCTGGTCGTGCCGGGCACCGCGGTCGTCGGCCTGTTGCGCGATCGTGATCCGCTTGCCGCACTATCGGTAGGAGCCGCCGCGAGCCTCGTGATCAACGTGCTGCTGGCCCAGGCCATGCTGCTGTTCGACGCGTGGTCACCCCGGGCGGGCGTGGCGACGGTCGCCGTGCTCGGCGGGTTCATGTACGTGCTTCGCGTGTTGTACCGGGGGAAGAACATGCAGACCGAACAGGGGGCCAGGGCAAGGTGAAGATCAGCGTCGTGCGCCCGCGCGAGCTTGGCGGGCCCGAGCGGGCACGATGGCGGGAGCTCCAGAAGGCCGACCCGAGTCTGGACAATCCGTTCCTGTCGGTGGAGTTCGCGCTCGCCATGGATCAATTGCGGGATTATGTACGGGTTGCGGTTATTGAGAACGAAGACCGTATTGTCGGATTTTTTCCTTATGAGCGACACAATTTCGGTATTGGTAAGCCTCTCGGCGGATTCCTGACTACTTGTCATGGTTTGATCGCTGCTCCCGATCTGCAGCTCGACGCCCGCGCGCTCCTGCGCGCGTGCAGGCTCACCGTGTACGACTTCGACCACCTGGTCGCCGGCCAGCCGACGTTCGCCCCGTACGAGAGCGACGTCCGCCCGGCGCCGGTCATGGACTTCACCACCGGCTTCGACAACTGGCTCGACCAGGTCAAGGCCAACTCCCCGAAGAATCTCAAGACTGTCCGCTACAAGGAGCGCAAGCTCGGCAGGGAACACGGCGGGCTCCGGCTCGCCTGGGCCTCCGATGACGAGTCCGAGCTTCGCACGCTCCTGTCCTGGAAGTCCGATCAGTACCGGCGCACCGGCAGGGTCGACAGGTTCGCCCAGCCGTGGATCGTCGAACTGACCGGTCTGATGCACGCCTCGAGGTCGCCCGACTTCTCCGGCGTGCTCACCATGTTGTACGCGGGAGACGTGCCTGTGGCCGGCCATTTCGGGCTGATGACGGCCACCACGCTCGTCGGCTGGTTCCCCGCGTACGACACCGAATACGCCCGATACTCCCCCGGCATCGTCCACCACATGCAGATGGCGGAGGCCGCGGCCAAGAGCGGCCTGCACATCATCGACATGGGCAAGGGCGGCAAGGAGTACAAGGACTGGCTCAAGAGCGGCACTCTCTACGTCGCCGAGGGGCGCGTGTCCAGGCCGACGCCGGCGGCGGCCGTCCACTGGATCGGCCGAACTCCTTTCAACAAGGCCCGAACTATCGTGCTGGATCGGCCGTCTCTCTATAAGGCAGCCGATCGAGTCCTCAAAGGATTCGGGCGGGTCCGCAGTACCGTCCAGCACGATCCGAACGCAGTACCGAAGGAAGTGCCGGGAGCGCCCTAGTGGCGGTCCGTCAGCACTTCAGCAGCACAACCCGAGCACCACCCGCACCTCACTGGACCGGCCGATGCACCACCTGTCTCGTCAGGCGTTCCCTCAGCACCGGGGAAACACTGGCGCCGGCACGCCGCGGCCGGTCCCGGAAGGATCAACTTCGCCATGAGTTCCGACACCGTCCAGCACAACGGCAAGAGCCACGTCATGCCCTTGCGTTCGATGCCGCCTATTGAGCGATTCACGCCGATCACGCCCCACTTGGCCATTTCACCCACAGTGAGTGTGGTAGTTCCGGCGATGAACGAGGCGGAGAACCTGCCCCATGTGTTCGCCACGCTGCCGCAGTGGATCGACGAGATCGTGCTCGTCGACGGCAACTCCGTCGACGACACGGTGGCCGTGGCGCGGCGCCTGCGGCCCAATGTCAAGATCGTCACGCAGACCGGGAAGGGCAAGGGCAACGCCCTCGCGGAGGGCTTCGCCGCCTGCACGGGCGACATCATCGTGATGATCGACGCCGACGGCTCGACGGACGGCCACGAGATCATCTCGTTCGTGGGCGCCCTCATGACCGGGGCCGACTTCGTGAAGGGCTCGCGCTACGCCTCCGGAGGCGGCAGCGACGACCTGACCTTCAGCCGCCGCTTCGGCAACAGGGTCCTCACCGGCATCGTCAACAAGATGTACGGCACCCAGTACACCGACCTCTGCTACGGCTACAACGCCTTCTGGTCGCGTCACCTCGACGTGCTCGACCTCGACTGCGACGGCTTCGAGGTCGAGACGCTGATGAACATCCGCGCCGCCAAGGGCGGGCTCAAGGTGCACGAGGTGCCCAGCCACGAGCGCGACCGCATCCACGGCGAGAGCAACCTGCACGTGGTACGCGACGGCCTGCGCGTGCTCAGGACGATCATGCGTGAGTGGCGTCGCCAGCCCGCGCCGCCCAGGCCCGAGCCGGCCGCCGCCCCAGCCGCGGACCGGGGTGTGGCGTAAGCGCTCGAACGCCTGAAGGAATCGTCGTGAACACGTCTGTCGTCATCTGCGTCTACACCGAGGACCGGTGGGAGGACATCAGGGAGGCCGTGGAGTCGGTGGAGCGCCAGACGCGCCCGCCCCGCGAGCTGATCCTGGTCGTCGACCACAACCCCGACCTGCACCTGAGACTCAAGCGCGCCTATCCACACGCGATCGTCGTGGAGAACTCGCACGAGCAGGGCCTGTCGGGCGGCAAGAACACCGGCGTGGCCATCGCCAACGGTGAGATCGTCGCGTTCCTCGACGACGACGCGGTCGCCGATCCCGGCTGGCTGGAGGCTTTGGAGGAGGGCTTCCAGGATCCGGGTGTCGTCGGCGTGGGCGGTCGCACCGAACCCATCTGGGCTTCAGGCCGGAGGCCGCGCTGGTTCCCGCACGAGTTCGACTGGACGGTCGGCTGCAGCTACCGGGGCATGCCCCAGGTGAAGGCGCCGATCCGCAACGTGATGGGAGGCAACGCGGCCTTCCTGCGCGAGGCGGTGTCCGAGGTGGGCGGCTTCCACAGCGGCATCGGCCGGAGCGTGCAGGGCCGCAAGAGCCGGCCGCTGGGCTGCGAGGAGACCGAGTTCTGCATCCGCCTGAGTCAGCGGAAGCCGGGCTCGGTCATGCTCTTCCAGCCCACGGCGGCGATCGGGCACAAGGTGTCAAGGCAGCGGGAGACGTTCGGCTACTTCCGCTCCCGCTGCTACGCGGAGGGCCTGTCGAAGGCCCTGGTGACCCAGGAGGTGGGCACCCAGGACGGGCTGTCCAGCGAGCGGGCGCACGCGATGAAGACGCTGCCGCTGGGCGCGCTGCGCGGTCTCGGCGAGGCGCTCAGAGGCGACCTCGGCGGCCTGGGCCGGGCCGGCGCGATCGTGGTCGGGCTGGCCTGGACCGCCTGGGGCTACCTGGTGGGCTCGATCCGGCTGAAGGGGGTGCGCTCGTGATCCGGGTGCCGATCCTGATGTACCACTCCGTCACCGACTCGCCCAACGAGGAGACCAAACCGCACTCGGTGCGCCCCTCCGACCTGGACGAGCAGCTCGCCTACCTGGCGGAGAGCGGCTTCACCCCGTTGACGCTGGGCGACCTGGTCGCCCGGCTCAACAAGATCAACGGCGTCGAGCTGCCCGGCAAGCCGATCGTGCTCACGTTCGACGACGGCTACGCCGACTTCCACACGAAGGCGCTGCCCCTGCTGGAGCGCCACGCGTTCCCCGCCACGGTCTTCCTGACCAGCGGGTGGGTGGCCGACGCGGGCAAGGACGCCGCTGGCAGGCCGCTGGACGACATGCTGAGCTGGACCCAGGCCCGCGAGGCCGCCCAGACCGGCATCGAGATCGGCGGTCACAGCCACAGCCACCCGCAGCTCGACCAGCTCCCGGGCGAGGAGCTGCGCCAGGAGCTGCGCCGCAACAAGGGCCTGCTCGAAGACAAGCTCGGCACTCCTGTGGCGACCATGGCCTACCCCTACGGCTACTCCAGCGCGCGGGTCCGCCGCGAGGTGCGCAAGGCCGGCTACTTCGCCGCCTGCGCGGTGAACAACACGATCGCGGCCGACGGCCACGACGTGCTCGCCATCCCGCGCCTGACCGTCGCCCGCCACACCACGATCAGCATGTTCAAGAAGGCCGTCGAGGGCACCGCCGTGCCCCTGATCTACCTGCGCGAACGCATCCTGACCAAGGGCTACGCCGTCGTCAGAAGGACGCGATACGGGCTGCAACGGGTTCGCGGCAATGTCTAGCCTCTGGCGGAAGGTGCTGAGCGACCTCCGCAACCCGCTCTTCCGCAACGGCTACGCGCTGATGGCCAACACCGGCATCACCGCGGTGCTCGGCATGGGCTACTGGCTGCTGGCGGCCCACTACTTCTCCGAGGAGGAGTTCGGCCGGGGCCAGGCGGTCATCACGCTGATGCGGCTGTTCGCGTCGCTGACCGCGCTCGGGCTGGTCGGGGCGCTGGCACGTTACCTGCCGATCGGCGGCCGGAGCACGCCGGGGCTCATCCTGCGCGGCTACGGGATCGCCGCCGCCACGGGCGTGACCGCCGCGATCGGCTTCCTGCTGACGCTGCCCCTGTGGGGCGACACCTACGCCGTGCTCGGCGGGTTCGGCCCCGGGCTGTTCTTCCTCGGCGCGGTCGCGGTCTGGGCCGTCTTCACGCTCCAGGACGTGGTGCTGACCGGGCTGCGCAACGCCGTCTGGGTCCCGGTCAACAGCATCGTGTTCGGCCTGATGAAGATGGGGCTGCTGGTCGCGCTCGCCGGGGCGCTGCCCGACGGCGGGATCTTCGTCTCCTGGATGGTGCCGACGGCGATCGCGCTGATCCCGATCAACTGGCTGATCTTCGGGGTGGTGGTGCCGCGGCACATGCGGCAGACCGCCGAGCGGCACCCGCACCCTCCAGGGCTGCGCGAGATCGGCAGGTTCCTGTCCGGCGACTTCCCCGGCACGCTCTCCGTCCTGGCGATCGTCTACCTGGTGCCGGTGGCCGTGGCCACCCAGGTGAGCGAGGCGACGTTCGGCCGCTTCTCGATGGCCCACACGCTGGGCTGCATGATCGAGCTGCTGGCCATGAACATGGCCGTGTCGCTGACCGTGGAGGGGTCCTTCGACCGGTCCCAGCTGGCGGTCAACTGCCGCAACGCGCTGCGCAGGGCCTTAATGATCATCGTGCCCATCATCGTGGTAGCCGTCGCCGCCGCCCCGCTCATCCTGCAGATCTTCGGTGACTCCTTCGCCGCCGAGGGGACGCTGCTGTTGCGGCTCATGGCGCTGGCCGTGCTGCCGCGCGTGCTGATCGAGATCTACCTGAGCGCGCTGCGCGCACAGGGCGAGGTACGGAAGCTGGCGTTCCTGCAGATCGGGCTCGCGGCGCTGGTGCTGACCTCGATCGCGGTGCTGTTCCCGTTCGCGAGCGTCGAAGCGGTGGGGTACGGCATGCTGATCAGCCAGAGTCTCATCGCATTGGTGATCTTCGGAAAACTACGTAAAATTCTCAGACCTGCCGACACTAGGCTGCTCAGCGTCGCTCAGGGGTCGCCCGGGGCCCCATGATGGTCACGTGAGGCAACGGGACGGCGATCGTATGACAGCGCGTTTCACCGGCTCTTCCGGCGTACGGGGGGACACGGGAGAGGAGTCAGAGGTGCCCTTCGATCCGGAGGCTACGGGGATCATCCCGCGGCTGGACCTCGATGCCGCCAAGGACCGAGCCGACACGCCCAAGCCCGCCGACGCGGACCAGCCCACCGACGGCTCGGCCGACGACCGCCCGTCCGACGAAGAGGCGGCCGAAGAGCCCCCCGCCGACGCCGAGCGGCCTGCCCGAGAGCGTCCCGCCGACGCCAAGGCGAGCGCTGAGCGGCGCACCGGAGCGCGTCCCGCCGACCTCAAGGCGGACGCCGAGCGGCCTGCCGGAGAGCGTGCCGCGGCTTCCTCCGGAGGCGACTCCGACGAGGACGAGCGCGGAGCGGAGCGGGACTCCGAGGACGTCAGCCAGACTCTGACCTTCCGCATCCCCGGCCCGCCGTCGGTCCACATCGGCCGCCCGCCGACCGCCGAAGAGGCCGCTGCCGCGGCCGCCCCACCACCCGCGTCCAAGGGCACCACCGCCTCCAAGGCGCAATCCGTACCCGAGAAGACCCGGTCCGCCCAGAAGGCCGTGCCCGAGACGGAGAAGACCCGTTCGGGCGAGAAGTCCGTACCCGAGGCAGAGAAGACCCGCTCGGGTGAAAAGGCAGTCCCCGAGGCGGAGACCCCCTCGGGTCAGAAGGCCGCACCCGAGACGGAGGCCCGCTCGGGCACGAAGGCCGTAGCCGAGGCAGAGGGGGCCCGCTCGGGCCAGAAGCCGGTGGGCGATGCGGCCAAGCCGAAGGCTGAGGGGGCGGCCCCCGCTGCCGCACCTGGGCAAGGGGACGCCGAGCCGGAGACGGCCACGCTGCCCAAGCTCAAGTTCGGCCCTTCGGCCAAGCCCACGGAGGACGTCTCCGGCACGACTCCGTTCCCCGCGCAGCAGGCCCGTAAGGACTCCGGCGCATCCACGGCCCCGCCGACCACGGACTTCACCTCCCCTTCGACCGGCGGAGTCTCACGACCGGCCGCCAAGGGCTCGCCGGCACCCACCGCTCGCGGGGGCAAGGCCACGGGAGGGGCGGGTGCCTCGGCGGCGTCCGCGCCCGCCAAGGGCAAGCCCGGGCAGCCGGGCGCGAAGGCGGAAGACGGCGGACAGGAGACCACGTCCCCACAGGACGCGGCGGCCACCCAAGCCCCGACCGGTCTCCAGAAAGACCCGGCGGCACCCCGGACTTCGACGGCTCTCCAGAAAGACCCGGCGACCGCCCAAACCCCGGCAGCTCTCCAAAAGGACCCCGCGGCACCCCAAACTCCGGCGGGTCTCCAGAAGGACCCGGCGGCACCCCAAACTCCGGCGGGTCCCCGGAAGGACCCCGCGGCGCCCCAAGCTCCGAAGGCTCTCCAGAAAGATCCAGCGGCACCTCAGGGTCCGGCGGGTCTCCATAAAGACCCGGCCGAAGCTCCGGCGGCCTCCAAGCAGGGCGCGGCGGCCGCGCAAACCGGGACCGCGGTGCGGCAGAAGCCGGTCGCGACGCCAGGCATCGCGGGCGAGCAGGGAGGGCGCTGGGCGAGGTTGCTGGCCAGCGCGCCCAGGTGGCTGCCTGTGCTGCTGGTGCTCGAAGGTCTGGTCATGTACGTGCTGGCGGTCAAGGCGCCGCCCGGCCCGTACTGGGGTGTCGACCCCGAGGAGATCAACGGCCTCGGCCTGATCTCGGCGCTGCCCGTCACCGCGTTCGCGGCCATCCTCATCATGGTCGTGTCGTTCTTCGTCACGGTCGCCCAGAGCACCGACCGCAAGTTCCTGCTGTTGTTCCAGATCGCGGCCATCACGTTCGCCCTGCACGGCGTGGGCGCGCTGGTGGCCGAGGAACCCAGGTTCCCGACCGCGTACATCCATGCCGGTTTCGTGGAGTTCATCGGCAGGACCGGCGAGACGGCCATCAACATCGACGCCCGCATGGGCTGGCCGGGCTTCTTCGCGCTGTTCGCGTTCGTCACGAAGGCGGCCGGGATCGAGGACCTGACGCCGATACTCAACTGGTCGCCGCTGCTGTCCAACCTGCTCTACCTGCTGCCGTTCGTGCTCATCCTGCGCCAGGTGGTGGCGACCACGCGGGCGCGCTGGTTCGCGGCGCTGCTGTTCATCCTGGTCCAGTGGATCGGGCAGGACTACTTCTCGCCGCAGGGCTTCACGTTCGCCCTCTATCTGGTGTTCGTGGCGATCCTGCTGCGCTGGTTCGGGCGGGTGGAGCCGCGCACCAAGCCGATCCCGCCGAAGGGGCTGCGCAGGCTGCTGGCCCGCCTGGACGCGATGACGCCGGGCGAGCTGGCCAACACCGGCATGTTCCGGGCCGACAAGCTGCTCATGCTCATGCTGCTGCTGGCCCTGTTCGTGGCCGCGACGGCGTCCCACCAGATCACGCCGTTCATGATGCTCGGCGTGCTGACGGCGTTCCTGCTGTTCAAGCGGACCTCGCTGACGTGGGGGCTGCCGTTCTTCCTCGGCCTGGTGGTGCTGACCTGGATCAGCTACATGGCCGTCGGCTTCTGGGTCGGCCAGATCGACACGATCTTCGGCGGGCTCGGCCGAGTGCTCGACAACCTGCAGACCAACACGGGCGACCGGATCGAGGGCACCGACGCGCTGCACGCCCTGGTGCTGCAGGCGCGGCTGGGCATCCTGGTGGTGATCCTGGCGCTGGCGGCGGTGGGCCTGTTCAGGCGGCTGCACCGGGGCGTGTTCGACCGGGCGGCGCTCATCCTGCTCTGCGTGCCGGCGCTGGCGCTGGCGATGCAGAGCTACGGCGGCGAGATGGGGCTGCGCATCTACATGTTCGCGCTGCCCGGCGCGTGCCTGCTGGCCGCGTACGCGTTCTTCCCCAACATGCCGGCCGACAGCGCCGACGTGCGCGAGGAGACCGTCCCGCTGCGCAAGCGGAACGTGCGCTTCAACCCCGACCTGACGAGGAAGATCTCGCTGGTGCTGGCCGCGTGCATGGCGGTGGCGTTCGCGGGCGCCTTCCTGGTCGCCCGCTACGGCAACGAGAAGTTCGAGCGGGTGACCTCGGGCGAGGTCGCGGCCATGCACCACGTGTACGAGCACGACAAGCCGAGCGCCCGGGTGGTCTACCTGGTGCCGAAGCTGGGCCCGGAGGTCACGCCCACGCTGCCGTGGGGCGAGCGCGACATCGAGCTGGTCAACTTCGCCGGCCAGGCGCAGGTGTTCAAGGACCCGACGAACATCACCGGGGTGATCGACTCGCTGAAGCCCGGCCCCGAGAGCCCGCGCAACACCTACGTGGTGGTCAGCCGCGGCCAGGTCAGCTACCTGCAGCTCAACGAGGGCTTCCCGGAGGGCTGGGGCGAGAAGTTCCGGGCCGCGCTGGACGCCGCGCCGGAGCTGAAGAGGGTCTTCTCCAACGACGACGCCGCTCTCTACACGTGGGGCAAGTTCGTGCGCGGCACGGAGATCCCCGATCCTCGCCCGTACAAGGTGCAGGGGGAGCCCACCTCGCCGTGGACGCCGGTCGGCATCGGGGCGCTGGCCGTGACCTGGATCGCGCTGTTCGGCTACGAGGTGATCAGGCTCAACGGCCCCCGCCGGGCGCCACGCGCCCGCCGCTGGATGCTGGCGGTGGCCATCCCGGCCTTCGCGGTGGCGCTCGGGGTGATCGTGGAGCGGTTCGTCTACATCGCGGGCCTCAACTGACGTCAGGCGGGGCCGCGGCCGCTCCACTGGATCTCGTACGGCTGGAGCGTGACCTGCTTGCCGTCGACGGTGGCGGTCACGGCGGTGTCGGCGGTGTTGACCATGACGACCTGGCGTTCCTGGGCCAGGACGCGAATCCGCTTGTCGGAGGACTGGACCTGCACCAGCTGCGCGTGGGCGGGGAACCACTTGGTGAAGCCGCTGAGCAGGCCGGCCATGGGCATCTCCTCGCCGGTGCCGGACCGCCACAGGCAGCCGGCGCACTCGCCGCGGCCCCTGGTCTGCGGGTTCCAGTAGAGAGCCGTGGAGACGCCGCTCTTGGCGAACTCCATGAGGGCCGTGGCCTGGACGGCGGTCCGCTTGTCCTCGGTCCAGCCGGAGTCGTCGGGCTCGACGTACCACTCGGCCCACCAGACCGGCAGGTCGCCGCTCTTCTGCCTGAGCCAGGTGCTGATCGCGCTGAACTTCTCGGTGGCCGCGAAGTCGTCGGGGACGTTGCCGCCGTCGGTGGTCATGGTGGCGCCGTCGACGACGATGAAGTCGGCGCCCTTCTTGTGCTCGATCCAGTACTCGATCGCGTCCAGCGCCCGCTGGTCGACGCTGCCGTACGTGCCCTTCAGCTCGGACGGCCTGTCGGCCTTGGAGCTCTCGATCGGCACGTAGGGGCCGCCGACCTTGATCTTCGGGTTGACCTTCTTGAGCGCGTCGTAGACCTTGTTGTAGAGCTCGGTGTAGCCCTCGGCGTCCCACCGGTTGGTGCTGGCGTTCCAGAAGCCCTTGAACTCGTTCCACACCATGTAGTACTCGACCGTCGGATACTGCTTGGCGACCCGGGCGGCGAGCTTGGCGTAGTCGTCGAAGTGTTCGGGCTTGACCGCGACCGTGTGGTTCTTCGACCAGTCGGTGCGGCCCGCCTGGCCGCCCTTCATCCAGTCGGGCGCGCAGCACAGCGTGATCACGGGGATGGACCGCGAGGACGCCATGAACTTCAGCCGCCTGTTGAGGTCGACGAAGTTGTACTGGCCGGGGCTCGGCTCGGGGTTGCCGGCGCCCCAGCCCATGATGTGCTGGTTCTGCAGCATCGGGACCCGGCCGAGGATCCCCCTGGCCGCCTCCCGGGCCACGCGGTCCTCGTTGTCGGCGCTGTATTGGGTGTGGGTGATGCCCCAGCGCGGCCAGTCGTCCACCGCCGGGGGCGGGTCGAGCTCGGGCGCGGGCTCGGCGGGCGCGGATGAGGCGATCTCGCCGCCGACGTAACTCGTGGGCCCGTCGTCCGGCTCCGAGCGCAGGCCGGCGTAGGTCAGGATGCCCGCGACCAGCAGGACCGCGACGACCCCCGCCCCGACGGCCAGCGGCCATGGCGACCGTTTGCGGGCATGCCTGCCGTCCGTCGGAATCACCCTGAACCCACCCCTTCACGAACGTTCCAAACAAGGCCGAGCGCCAGGACCTCGACCTTGTTCACCGTAACCGTCCGGGTTGCGAGTGGCTTGCGAACGGTCAGGACGATGGTGGCCGCTGGCCGCTCGCGGGTCCAGGAACCCCTGCATAACGGTACGGCACCGGTTGCCTACCCGGCTGCACCACGAGCAAGCTGCCGGTGTCGTCGGCGTAAAAAGCCGATTCCACGGCGGCCGCCACCTCGTCGGCCTCCAGCAAGGGGAATCCGGCGCTGATGAACAGCTCGCGCGCCTGGGCCACCAGCGGGGTGTCGGTGAAGCCGGGGCAGACGGCGGAGATGCGGATGTGCTCCTTGGCCAGCGGCGGGGCGAGGGCGCGGACGAGGCCGACGACGGCGTGCTTGGTCATCGTGTAGATCGGGTCGCCGTCGTAGCCGACCAGCCCGGCCAGCGACGCGGTGACCACGATGGCGCCGCCGCCGGAGCGCCGCAGCAGCGGCAGGGCGGCGGTCACGCCGAAGACCACGCCGTCCACGTTCACCCCGACGGTCCTGCGGTACTGGGCCAGGTCGAAGGCGTTCAGGTCGACGCCGCTGGAGATGCCGGCGTTGAGGTGGACCAGGTCGAGCCGGCCGTAGGCGCTCTCGGCCAGTTCGACGGCCTGCCTGGACGCCTCCTCGGTGCGCACGTCGGCGGCCAGGGCGACGCCGCCGACCTCCTTGGCGAGCCGCTCGGCGCCGTCGCCGTCGAGGTCGACCAGGACGCACCTGGCGCCTCCCGTCGACAGGCGGCGGGCCACCGCGGCGCCGATGCCGCTCGCCGCTCCGGTGATCAGTGCAGCAGTGCTCATGACGCTCCTCAGGGCGGTGGGTGTGACTGGCGTCGGGTCAGGCGTGGCCGGCGGTCAGGACGGGCCGAGCATGCGGTGCGCGCGGGCGATCAGGGTGGGCACGGCGCCGCCGATGCGCTCGAACCCCTCCCCCACGGTCTTACCCTGGCGGAAGCGGGCGTGGATACCCTCCACGATGACCGCGAGCTTGAAGTTGCCGAGCGCGACGTAGAAGCCCAGTTCGGCGGTGTCGCGGCCGGAGACCTTCGCGTAGTGGGCGGCGAACTCGGCGGCGTTCAGGAAGCCGGGCGCGGCCGTCACGTCCCCGGCGACCGGGATCCCGGCCCGTTCCTCGTCCCCGGCGTCCTGCCAGTACGTGAGCGTGAGCCCGAGGTCGGCGAGGGGGTCGCCGAGGGTCGACATCTCCCAGTCGACGACCGCGCGGATCTCCGGCTCCGGGCCGAGCCGCACCAGCGTGTTGTCGAGCCGGTAGTCGCCGTGCACGAGCGTGCCGTCCGAGTGTGCGGGCAGCCTCCGGCGCAGCCGCTCCGCCAGGCGGTCGAAGTCGGGCCGTTCCTCCGTCTTCGACCGCTCCCACTGCTTGCACCAGCGCTCGACCTGCCGGGCCAGGTAGCCGTCGGGACGGCCGAAGCCGTCCAGCCCCGCCTCCCGGTAGTCGACGGCGTGGATGGCGGCCAGCACCTCGGCCAGCCGCTCGCTCAGCCTCCTGGTCCCCTCCGGCGGCAGGTCGCCGAGTTCCTCCCGGCCGCGCACGGCGGCGCCTTCCACGTACTCCATGAGGTAGAACGGCGCGCCGATGACGTCCTCGTCCGCGCAGAACGCGACCGGGCCGGGCACGGGCACCGGGGTCGGCGCCAGCGCGGAGATGACGCGCCACTCGCGTGCCATGTCGTGCGCGGTGGGCAGCACGTGGCCGAGCGGGGGCCGGCGCAGCACCACGCGGCGTTCGCCGGTCTCGATGAGGTAGGTCAGGTTGGACCTGCCCCCGGAGATGAGCGAGACGGACAGCGGCTCACCGGCGTCGGGCGCGTGGCGGCCCATCCAGGCGAACAGCCGGGGCCGGTCGATCCCAGGTACGGTCATGGTCTGATATTAGAACGTTATTCGGTTCTGAAAACCACCTGGGAGTTGCGTAACGTTCCGCACCTGCGAGAACAGGCGACACACCGATCCTTTAAGCTGAGTTTCCACATGTCTGCCGCCCCGAGGCATGTCGACAGTAGGAGCCCAGTGCAGGTCACCCTCGCTCATCCCAGAGAGCTGGGAGACGCCGAAATCAGCCGCTGGCGTGCTTTGCAGGAAAGCGACACGGCGTTCGACAACCCCTTCCTGTCTCCGGAGTTCACGCTCACCGTCGGTGAGCTGCGCGACGCCGTGCGGGTCGCGGTGATCCACGACGGGCCGGAGATCGTCGGATTCTTCCCGTTCGAGCGACACCCGCTGGGCATCGGCAAACCTGTGGCCGCGGGTCTGACCGACGCCCAGGGCATGATCTACGCCAAGGACCTCGAGATCGACCCGTTCAAGCTGCTGCGCAAGTGCGGGCTCAGCGTCTACGAGTTCGACCACCTGGTGATCGGGCAGCCCCTGCTGGGCGCCACCTACGAGACCTATCCGTCGCCGGTCATCGACCTGAGCGACGGCTACGGCCCCTACACCGAGTTCCTGCGGGCCAACTCCGGCAAGACCTACAAGACGACGCTGGCCAAGGAGCGCAAGCTCGGGCGCGAGGCCGGTGAGGTGCGCCACGAGTTCGCGATCACCGACCCGGGACCGCTCCACACGCTGCTCAACTGGAAGACCGACCAGTACCGCCGCACCGGCCGCACCGACCGGTTCTCCCACCGGTGGATCGTCGAGCTGGTGGAGCGGCTGCAGGCGACCCGCGGCGAGAGCTTCGCCGGCGTGCTCGACATGGTCTACGTCGGCGACCGGCCGGTGGCCGGCCACTTCGGCGTCCGCACCCGCACCACCCTGGCCGGCTGGTTCCCCGCCTACGACACCGCCTTCGCCAAGTACTCCCCCGGCCTCATCCAGCACCTGGCGATGGCCGAGAAGGCCGCCGCCGCCGGCATCGAGCTGATCGACATGGGCCGGGGCGCCAAGGAGTACAAGGAGAAGCTCAAGACCGGCGAGCTCTCCGTCGCGGAGGGCCGGCTCGCCAGGCCCGGCCTCCCGGCCGGCGTCCACTGGATGATGCGGGTGCCCGCGCGCAGGGCCAGGGCCACCGTGCTGGCCCATCCGGTGCTCCACAGGACCGCGGACAAGGCGCTGAAGACCTACGGCCGGTTGCGGGCCAGGATGGCCGGATGAGGTTCCTGGAGGAGCGCACCGGCCGCCACTGCCTGCTCCTCCCCTCCAACCGGCTCGGTCTCTACCTGGCGCTGCGCCACTGGTGCTCGCCCGGCCAGCGGTTGCTCATGTCGCCGGTCTCCGCCGACGAGATCCTCTTCCTGGTGCTCGCCGCCGGCCTGTGCCCGGTGATCGCGCCGCTGTCGCCGCGCGACGGCAACATCGACGTCGCCCGCGCCGACCTCTCCTCCGTGGACGCGGTCCTGACGACCAATCTGTACGGGCTGCCCGACCAGGTGACGGCGTTCACCGGGAAGGTGCTCGTCGAGGACGTGGCCCACGCGATGGAGACCTCGGTCGGCGGCCGGCCGCTCGGCACGTTCGGCCTGGCCGGGGTGTTCAGCCTGGGCAAGCACGCCGCCGCCGGCTCGGGCGGGGTGCTGGCCGTGGCGGAACGCGCCGACCTGAAGTCGCTGGAGCAGGCCCGCGACGCCCTGCTGCGGCCGGGGTCGCTGCGCGCGGAGCTGTTCGCCGTGGCCACCTCGATGGCCCGCCAGGCGGCGCTCCGGCTCGACCTGGTGCGCCCGGCGCTGTGGCTGATGCGGGCGCTGGGCCTGCAGGAGGAGCGCGAGGGCTACCGCATCGCGCTGATGGCCCGCGAGCTGGCCGAGGCGCTGCCGCGGGCGCCCTCGCTGCCGTCGTTCGACCCGTGGGTCCGGGCCGACCTGCACGACTACCGCGCCGCCAGGGGCCGGGTGTCCCGGTGGTACCAGATCAGGCGGGTGGCCAAGGTGCCGCGCGAACGCGAGCGCAGGCTGGCCGGGGTCGCCCTGCTCGCGTCGTTGCCGATCGCCGCCCCCGCCGTGCGCGACCACCTCGACCAGCCGTTGTTCAGGGTGCCGCTGCTGGTGCGCGACCGCGACGCCGCCATCGCCGAGCTGGAGCGGCGCGGGGTGGCGACCGGCTATCTCTACGACCCGCCGTACGACGACTACGCGCCGGGTCTCACCAAGCCCTCGCCCGACCCGACGCCGGCCCGCTGGTGGGCCCGGCACGTGCTGCCGGTCGACCCGCTGTACGCGCGCCGGGCGCTGCCGCTGCTGCGCGAGCTGGAGGCCGCCCCGGCGTTCAGCCTTCCCTGATCAGCTCGGCCAGGATCTGGCAGCCCCGCCGCACCTGCGCGAGCGAGGCGGAACCGTACCCGATGACCAGGCCGTGCACCCGCTCGACCCCGTGATGATGGCGTTCGGCCGTGTCGAGCAGCACCCCTCGCTCCGCGGCACGTTCCATGACGCGGGGGGCCAGCCCCGGCGGCAGCTCGGCCAGCACGTGCAGCCCGGCCGTGTCGCCGCGCAGGCGGCAGACCGGGCCCAGCGACTCCACCACCACGGCGCGCCTGCGCGCGTACTCCAGGCGCATCCTGCGCAGGTGGCGGTCGAGGTCGCCGCGCTCCAGCAGGGTCGCCACCGCCTGCTGCACCGGCCCGCTGGTGCGGTCGGAGACGGCGCGGCGGATGGCGGCGATCCTGTCGAGCAGTTCGGGCGTGCCGACCAGCCAGCCGACCCCGACGTCCGGCGCCAGCGACTTCGAGAGCGTGCCGAGCAGCACCACCCGCGACGGGTCGAGGCCGTAGAGGGCGGGCAGCGGGGCGACGTCGTAGCGGAACTCGGCGTCGTAGTCGTCCTCCACCACCGTGGCACCGGTGCGCCTGGCCCACGCCAGCAGCCGCTCGCGGCGCGGGATCGGCAGGCGCCCGCCCAGCGGGTACTGGTGGGCGGGAGTGGTGTAGAGCACGCGCAGCCCGGCGGGCAGGTCGTCGACGATCACGCCGTCCTCGTCCACGGGGCAGGCCACCACCTCCGCTCCCCTGGCGGCGAACACCGTGCGGGCCACGTGGTAGCCCGGGTCCTCGACGCCCGCGCGGGTGCCCGCGCCGAGCAGCGCCTGCGCGCACAGGTCGAGGCCGTTGCCGGTGCCGCGGGTGACCAGGATGTTCTCCGGCCCGACGGCCACCGCCCTGGCCCTGCGCAGGTGATCGGCGAGGAGCTCCCTGAGCCTGGGCAGGCCGTAGGGGTCGGGATAGTCGCCCGGCGGCAGGTCGGCGGCCTTGCGCCAGGCCCGCTTCCAGGCGGCCACGTCGTAGTCGCGCACCCAGGGGCGGCCGGGCGACAGGTTGATCACGTGGTCGCCCGGCACCGCCCGCCGCGCCATCTTCGGGGCGGGCGCCTGCGCGGCGGCGGCCCCGTTGGCGCCGGGTGGTGTCTCCATCGAGGCCACGAACGTGCCGGAGCCGTGTCGCCCCTCCAGCCAGCCCTCGGCGTAGAGCTGCTGGTAGGCCTCGGTCACCACGGTGCGGCTGACCCCGAGCTGGGCGGCCAGCCCGCGCGAGGACGGCAGCCGCTCGCCGGTCGCGAGCGCGCCCGAGAGCATGGCGTCGCGCAGCCGGCCCGTGAGCTGGACGGTCAGCGGCACGTCGGACTCCCTGGACAGGGAGATCGGGAGGTCGACGAGGGCGCGCAAGTGGTCTCCGGGAAGGCGTTGATAGTGGCTCTCCAGGATAGGTCCACTTCGCGGCTACGGTCGACGCATGCTCTCCTCCACCGCTCGCACCCGGCTGGGCCGCTCGAAGGAGCGTGGCAGCACCGACAGGAACGATCTGTACGAGATCCTCGACGCGGGTCTGATCTGCCACCTGGGCGTGGTGGCCGACGGTTACCCGATGGTGGTGCCCACCGGCTACGGGCGCGTCGGCGACACCCTCTACCTGCACGGGTCGACGGGGGCCAGGTCGCTCCGCGCGGCGGCCGGCGGCGAGGTGTGCGTGACGGTGACCCACCTCGACGGCATCGTGCTGGCCAGGTCGGTCTTCCACCACTCCGTCAACTACCGCTCCGCGATCGTCTACGGCCAGGCCAGGCTGGTGACGGACGAGGAGGAGCGGATGGCCGGCCTGCGCGCGCTGACCGAGCAGCTCGCGCCGGGCCAGTGGGACTACGCCCGGCCGCCGGACCGCAAGGAGCTGGCCGCCACCGCCGTGCTCGCCCTGCCGCTGGACGAGGCGTCGGTCAAGATCCGCCGTGGGGCGCCGAGCGACGAGGACGCCGACTACGCGCTGCCCATGTGGGCGGGGGTGCTCCCGCTCGTCACCGCCTGGGGCGAGCCGCTGCCCGACCCGGCGCTCGCAGACGGGATCGGCATACCGGTTCACATCAGTGACAGAAAGTAGTTCCATGAACAGGGGCGCACCTGGCAAACTCCTTCCCTAGATCACGCGTCTCAACTGGTGGGCCGACCCTGGTTAAAGAGGCGGACAAATGGAGTGGAGCGCACCCGGCTACACGGAGATCACGCAGCTCGGCGCGGGCGCCAGCGGCCGTGTCGTGCTGGCCGCGCACGAGGAGACCGGCGTCAAGGTCGCGATCAAGTACCTCTCCGAGAGGTTGCGACATGATCCGGCCGCGCTGGGCAGGTTCCGCTCCGAGGCGCGGCTGCTGACCACGCTGCGCGACCCGAACGTCGCCACGCTGTGGGAGTACATCCAGGATCCGCAGGGCGCCGCGATCGTCATGGAGCTGGTCAACGGCGTCCCGCTGCGCGCGCTGCTGCGCGAGAGCGGCCCGACCGGCGCGGAGGCGGCGCTGGTCGTCCTCAAGGGCTCGCTGCTCGGCCTGGCCGGGGCGCACGCGCTCGGCCTGGTCCACCGCGACTACAAGCCGGAGAACGTGATCGTCCGCGACGACGGCCACAGCAAGCTCGTCGACTTCGGCATCGCCGTCAAGCAGGGTCAGGCCACCCGGGCCGAGGGCACCCCGCCTTACATGGCGCCGGAGCTGTGGTCGGGCGAGCCCGCCACCCCGGCGACCGACGTGTACGCGGCCACGGCCGTGTTCTTCGAGTGCCTGACGGGCCACCGGCCCTACCGCTCGCCGGAGCCGAGCGTGCTGGGCTACCAGCACCTGCACGCCCCGGTTCCGGTGGACGACGCGCCCGAGCCGGTGCGTGAGCTGATCCGGCGCGGGCTGGCCAAGAGCCCCGCCGACCGGCCCGCCGGCGCCGAGGCGTTCGTCGCCGAGGTGGAGGAGGTCGCCAGGGCCGCCTACGGCGACGACTGGGAGGAGCGCGGCCGCCGGCGGCTGGCCGGGCTGGTGTTCCTGCTCGCGCTGCTGCTGCCCGAGCCCGCCGAGCCCGCCCCGCAGGTGACCACCACCCTGGCCCGCACGGTGTTCAGGGCAGCGCCGCGCAAGGCGGTGCGCGTAGCCATGGCGGGCGGGCTGGCCGCCGTGGTGGCCGCCGCCGTGGTGGTCGTGGCCGTCAACAGGGAGACGCCGACGCGGCTCGAACCCGTGGCCGCCGCGCCCTCCGAAGCGCCGTCGCCCACCCCGTCCCTGCCGCCGGCGGTGACTCCGCGGCCCTCCGGGGATCCCACCGCGGGCCCCTCCCCGGAGGACACGGCGCTCGGCCGCCTGCCGGTCATCGGCGACCCGGGATCCCCGGCCACCGCCACGGGCGGGTCGCCGGACCCCGCCGTCACCGGGGGCCCCGACCCGGTCGCGACCTCCACGGACGACCCCGGCGCCCCGCCGGCCAGCACCCCGCCTTCCTCCGAGCCTCCGACCAGCGCCCCGCCCTCCTCGGACCCGCCCACCAGCGCCCCGCCCTCCTCCGCCCCGCCCTCTTCCGACCCGCCGACGACGACCACGCCGACGGTGACTCCGACGGTGACTCCGACGGCGAGCACCCCGACGCCGAGCGACCCGGTCACGAGCGCGCCGCCCCTGACCGCGGTGTCCTCGCTCACCGTGCACCGGTTGGCCGTCAGGGGCGCCGTCGCGGCGGGAGCGCTCACCGTCGACGCCACCGGCACCGGTCCCATCACCGCCCGCGCCACCTGGCGCGTCGCCGGTGAGGAGGTGCGCACCGAGCGGATCGGGCTCGGCGACGCCCGCACCTACACCCGCACCGTCTCGCACGACCTGGGCGAGCGCCCCTGCGGCAAGGACGTCACGCTCACCGTCGTCTCCGACCCGCCCGCACGGGGCGGGAACGGTTCGTCGACCGTGAGCGTGCCGCCCTGCCCGACCGAGGTGACCGGCCTGCGGGTGAGGCTGGCCATGGCGGGGGCGACCGCCAGAGCCACCGTGTCCATGCGCACCAGCGGCACCGGCGAGGTGCCGGTGGCGGCGGCCTTCGCGGTCAACGGCGACCAGGTCGCCACCCGGTCGGCCGAGGCGTCCGGGCGCACCTCGTACACCACGACGTTCCGCCACGCCTTCCGCAGCCGCCCGTGCGGCGCCACCGTCACGGTGCGGGTGACCGCCAAGGGCCGGACGGCCACCGGCAGCGCCGACGTCGTCTGCCCGATCGAGGTCAGGAGCGTCTCCGTCGTGCGCGCCGTGACCGACGCCGGCGGGCTGACCGCCACGGTCGCCGTGAGAACCGGTGACACGCGGCCGGTCCGCCTCGTCGTGGGGTTCCAGGCCGGGAAGATCGCCGGTACGAGGCAGCTCACGCTGTCCGGCGCGACTTCGTACTCCAGGACGATCCGATACGCGGTCAAGACACCCTGTGGGGCTTCCTGGCGGGTACGGGCGAGCACCCGGCCGGGAGCGGGCAACGGCGGCTCCCAGCGGGGCGGCACGCTGCCGGACTGTGAACCCGAGGTGACGGAGACTCCACAGCCGGAGATCGACTGAACCTCACCCTTTCGAATTCGGGATATCTGATGCCGGTAGGTGTGAAACGCCGGTTAAGCTACGCTCCGTCTGTTGAGGGTGGGGGCCCGGACGACCGTAGAGGAGACCGCTATGAACGGCGATGAGCGGTGGGGGGTCCCCGGTTACACCGAGGTCCGCGAGCTGGGCACCGGCGCCGCCGGCCGGGTGGTCCTGGCCACGCGCGACCACGACGGGGCCGAAGTCGCCATCAAGTACCTGTCCGACCGGCTGAGGGACGACGTCGGCTTCGTCGCCCGGTTCCGGCAGGAGGCCAGGCTGCTGGGCGCGATGCGCAGCCCGCACAACGCCAGGCTGATCGACTACGTCGAGACCGGGCACGGCGCGGCCATCGTCATGGAGCTGGTCAACGGCGTGTCGCTGCGCGAGCTGCTCCGCTCGGAGGGCCCGACGGGGCCCGAGGCCGCGCTGACCGTGCTGAAGGGCTCCTTACAGGGGCTCGCCGCGGCGCACGCGATGGGGATCGTGCACCGCGACTACAAGCCTGAGAACGTGATCGTCCAGGGCGACGGCGCCAGCAAGCTGGTCGACTTCGGCATCGCCGTGGCGGCCGGCATCGGCGCCAGCGCGGCCGGCACGCCGCCGTACATGGCGCCGGAGCAGTGGTCGGGCGCGCCGGCCTCCCCCGCGACCGACGTGTACGCGGCCACGGTGGTCTTCTTCGAGTGCCTGACCGGCGCCCGCCCCTACCGGGCGACCAACCTGGCCGCGCTGGCCCGCCAGCACCAGGCCACGCCGCCGCCCGTCGAGGAGGTGCCGCCGGCCCTGCAGGGCCTGGTCGAGCAGGGCCTGGCCAAGCGCACGGAAGAACGGCCGGCGTCCGCCGAGGCGTTCCTGGTGGAGCTGGAGACCGTCGCCCGCGAGGCGTACGGGACCGACTGGGAGGAGCGCGGCAGGCGGAGGCTGACGTCTCTGGCGGGCCTGCTCCTGCTGCTCTGGCCGGTGCCGCCCGAGGCTCCGGCGGAGGCGGTCACCACGCTGGCCGAGACCCGCTTCGAAGGCCCGGCCAAGCTGCTGAGCAAGGTGTCCGCCAAGGCCGCGATCACCACGGCCTGCGTCGGGGTGGCGATCGCGGTGGCGGTGGTGCTGGTGAACCCGTGGAAGGGCGACACCGCCCTGCGCGCGCAGACCACCACGGCCACGCCCACCCCGTCGGCCTCCAGCGCCGAGCCGGTGGAGACCGACACCTTGGAGCCGGTCGAGACGGAGACGCCCGAGGAGCCGACGCCGGAGGCGACGACGCCGCAGCCGACCACGTCCGTCGCGCCCGTCGCCCAGCCCACGGCCACCCGTCCCACGACCCGCCCCACGGTGCGGCCGACTGTGCGGCCGACCAGGACCAGGAAGCCCACGGCCCGGCCGACCCGGACCCCGGTGAAGACCCCGGTGTCCACCCCGGCCGAGACGCCGGAGACCAGGCTGTCCGGCAAGGCCGACACCGGCAACCGGGGCACCGCCGCGCCCACGCAGCCCTCCGCCACGCCCACGCGGCAGACGCCGACGCGGCAACCCACGCGGACGCCGTCCACACCGCCGACCACGCCCAGCCCGTCCGAGAGCCCGACCGGCGGCGAGCCGCCCAGGAGCACGCCCACGGTGATCATCGACTAGGGAGCGGCACCGACCGGAACGGGTGACGTCCGGTGCGGTTCCCGTCAAACTGGCGGTAAGGCGACGCAAGTCGGGGCGTCACCACAGGAAGATCTGACGCTCCGGGGGGGCAGACGGCGATGAGCAATCCGAGACAGGGGATCGCCGGGTTCCGGCTGACCGAGCACACCTGGATCACCGAGCTGGGCAACTGGATCGACGCGATCTCGCCCGACGGCCGCAGGGCCGGGGCGCTGCTGTTCGACTCCAGGATCATCGAGCTGCCCGGGGTGCGCGACCGGGTGGTGTCGGCGGTGCTGACCGACCGCCGGCTCGTCATGGGCGGGCTCGGCGGGCTGATCCCGGTCGCCGACGTGGTGGCGGCCGGCGAGCAGGTGTGGCTGCTCACCGCGCAGGCGGTCACGCCCACCCTGGCGAGCCTGCTGGCGGCCGGCACCGTGGAGGCGGGCGGCGCGGCGGCGGTGCTGGCCGACACCTCTCAGACCCTGCTCGCGCTGCACGCGTCGGGGGTGACGCACGGCTCGGTGCACCCGGGCACCGTCGTGGTCACGGCCGACGGCGCCGCGCTGCTGTCGGAGCGCGGGCTGGCCGACGCCATCCGGGGCGAGATCTCGCCGCCGGATCGCGACGTCTCCGGCTGGGCGGCGCTGGCACGCGGGCTCGCCGGCGCCTGCCAGCGCGGGGCGCCGCAGGCCGCGGCGGCGTTCGAGCGGGCCGCGGCCGCGGCCACCACCCACGGGCTGGCGGCGGCCAGGAGCGGTCTGCTCGCCGAGTCGCACGTGCTGCCCGGCGGCATGATCACCCGTGACCGGCTGGCGCAGGCGGCACGCGGCCAGTCGATGTTCGCGCAGCCCGCCGCGTACGGCATGCCGGCCCCGGCCGGGCAGGAGCGCGACGAGGGCGACATCGTCACCCTGCTGCACGTCCCGCAGGGGCGCGAGAGCGCGGGCTGCACCACGCACGCCGGTCAGGCGACCACCAGTCCCAGCCCCGGCGGCGGGGAGGCGATGCGGTTCGGGCCGGGCGTCGGCGCGGCGGGGCAGGAGTCCACGGCCCAGCGGATCTGGCGCGAGGGCGCCTCCCCCGCGCGGAACGGCAGGGCCAGGGCGGTGCGCGCGCGACGCCGCCGGACGATCGTATCGGCGCTCGTGTTCGCGGCCGTGATGGCCGGGGCGGTCCTGGCCTGGCTGCGGCTCAGCGGTGGCGACGACACACCCGTGGCGGTGGAGAAGGTGACCGTCACCACGTCGGAGAAGACGCTGGGCTGCGACAGCGACGCGTTCGTCTCGGGCCGGATCGACACCAACGGCGGGGCCGGCGAGATCCGCTACGAGTGGCGGATGAACCTGGACAAGGACGTCGAGGAGGGCACCCTGCGCGCCACGGCCGGCACCACCTCCTACGACGTCGACCTGACGTGGCGGCTCCAGGGCGAGCGCACCGCCAAGGCCACGGCCACGTTACGGGTGCTCTCTCCCGGTCCGGCCCGCACCGCGAAGACGACCTTCACCTACAAGTGCTGAATGCACACCAAAGCGGTTGTTTACTACGCTGACGTGCATGACCTCGCAGACCCCCGCGGGCTGGTACCCCGACCCGTACGGCTCTCCGCAACTGCGGTGGTGGGACGGCAGCCAGTGGACCGACGCCACCCATCCGATGGAGCAGGGCCCGATGGATCGAGGCCCGACGCAGCAGGGCCAGACGGATCAGGGGCCGGCGCACCAGCAGCCCTCAGGACCCCAGCCGGCCTCCGGCCCGCAGCAGCAGCACGGCAGCCGTCCGCCTGACTGGCCGCCGGCGGGGGCCAACCCCACGCTCGCCTACGGCCAGCCTCCGCCCCAGGGCCAGCCCCCTTCCGGCCAGTCAGGTCCGTACGGGCAGTCCGGGTCGTACGGGCAGTCCGGGTCGTACGGGCAGTCCGAACCTTCCGGCCAGTCCGGGCCGTACGGACAGTCGGGGTCGTACGGGCAGTCCGGTCCTTATGGGCAGTCGGGTCCGCAGGAGGGCGCGTTCAGGCATCCCGGCGGCCAGCAGGCCCCGTACGGGCAGCCGGGAGGGCAGCAGTACGGCCAGCAGGCCCCGTACGGACAGCAGGGCTCCTACGGGCAGCAGTCGTGGGACGCTCCCGGCTACGGCCCGCCGCCCAAGCAGAGCAACCCGATGCCGTGGATCATCGGCGGGGCGGCGGCACTGCTCGTGGTGGCCCTCCTCGTGGTGGCCGCCGTCGTCTTCGTCAACAGCACCGGTGACCCGGCGGCCGCGCCGACGACGTCCCAGAGCCAGACCGAGGAGCCGGCGGAGACCGAGGACCCGGACCCGGCGCCCTCGACCGATCCCCCGCCCTCGACCGACCCGCCGCAGAGCTCCGCCGAGCTCCCGCAGCCGGTGGACGGCCGCATCACCGACGCCAAGCTGGGGGTCTCGTACGAGGTGCCGGACGCCTGGGACGTGCCGCGCGCGTCCGCGATCAACAGCACCCAGCCGGGGGCCCAGCTGTGGAGCAGCGGCGTGCAGAAGATCTCGCAGGAGAAGTTCGACGGCCGGTCCGACTGGATCGGCAACGTCTTCACCGGGGCGCTCAGCGACCGCTACCCCTACCCCGGCGCCGCCGGGATCGGGCTGACGGCCAAGGCGGTGTACGCCGACTTCAACAACAGGTACTACTCGCTCCAGCACACCAGCAAGATCGTCAAGGACCAGGCGATCAAGATCGGTGACCGGGACGCCTGGCTGGTGCAGTTCGAGATGGACTTCACCCAGATCTCCGAGGAGAAGGGCTACCAGTGGAAGAAGGAGAACGGCGCGGTCGTGCTCATGGACCGCGGTGAGGGCGAGCGGCCGGGACTCATCTACGTCTCGGTGCCCGACAACCTCGGCACCGACGTGGTCGACAAGGTGGTGAGCTCGCTCAAGCCCGCGTGACGAGTGGCACTAGGCTGGTGGCATGAGCAGGCGGACGGGTCGCTCCGGGCCGCTGCGGCGAGGAGTACGCATGAGTGATTCCCTGGTCTGGATCGACTGCGAGATGACGGGTCTCGACCTCGGGCGCGACGCGCTCGTCGAGGTGGCGTGCATCGTCACCGACAGCGAGCTCAACCAGCTCGACAGCGGCGTGGATGTGATCATCAAGCCGCCGCCGGAGTCACTGGAGCAGATGTCGGGGGTCGTCCGCGAGATGCACACCGCGTCGGGGCTGCTGCCGGAGCTGGCGACCGGGGTCACGCTGGCCGAGGCCGAGTCGCTGGTGCTCGACTACATCCGGCGCCACGTCCCCGAGCCGAAGAAGGCTCCGCTGTGCGGCAACTCGATCGGCACCGACCGCACGTTCCTGGCCAGGGACATGCCGGCGGTCGACGCCTACCTCCACTACCGCATGGTCGACGTGTCGTCGATCAAGGAGCTGTCGCGGCGGTGGTACCCCCGCGTCTACTTCGCCGCGCCCGAGAAGCAGGGCGGCCACCGGGCTCTGGCCGACATCCTGGAGAGCATCCGGGAGCTGCGTTACTATCGGGCTGCCGTGTTCGTCGGCCAGCCCGGGCCTGACTCGGCAACGGCCCGGACACTCGCGGAGCGTGTCAGCGGTTAACGGGTGGCGTGAAGACTCCCGAACACCGCTACACTCTTCCTGTGCCGTTCTTGCGGACGGCGCGATGGTGGGTGTAGCTCAGTTGGCAGAGCGCCAGGTTGTGGTCCTGGATGTCGAGGGTTCAAGTCCCTTCACTCACCCCAGAGGGCAACGGCCGGTTCTTCGGGACCGGCCGTTGCCGTTTTCTTCCGACAACTCCCCAAAAACATGTCAATGCGAGTTATGCTCGCTGTCTACCGCTAACGCCGGTTGGTTGGGGGGACTCGGCGATCTGACCGTCTGCGCGCCCCGGAGGCCGGATGAGAGTCGACGACGCAGCGTTCGACAGCGCGTTCACGTCCTTGAGCAAGCGTGAGGCCGAGGTCATGGACCTGATCGCGACAGGACAGTCCAACAGCCAGATCGCACAGCAACTGTTTCTCAGCGAGAAAACGGTCAAGAACCACGTCAACCGCATCTATGCCAAGCTCGGCGTGGACTCCCGCGTCCGTGCCATCGGCCTCTGGCGGTCCCGTACCACGGAGTGATCCCGTTTCGGAGCGTGCGCGCCCTCCCCTGAGGCGCGCGCGCTCGGACAGAGGTGGCTACGGAGCCGTCTCCAGGAGGGCGGACAGGGCCGTGAGGCCGTGGTCCACGTCCTGCTCCGGGATGTTGAGCGCCGGGCGCAGGCGGACCGACCTGGGCCCGCACGGCAGGACCAGGACTCCCGCCTCCTCGCGCAGCCGGGTGACCAGGGCGTCCCTGTCGGACGGCGCCGGCAGGTCGAAGGCACACATGAGCCCGCGCCCCCGGACGCCGGACACGGTCTCCGGGTGCTCGGCCTCCAGCTTGGTCAGCCGCTCCAGGATGGTGGCGCCGAGGGCGGCCGCCCGCGGGATGAGCCCGTCGCGTTCGACGATCTCCAGGATGCCGCGGCTGCGCACCATGTCGACCAGCCCGCCGCCCCAGGTGGAGTTGATCCGCCCGCTGCGTTCGAAGACGTTGCCGGGCACCTCGTCCACGCGCCGCCCCGCCATGATGCCGCCGACCTGGACCTTCTTGGCGAAGGCCACGATGTCCGGCTGCAGCCCGAGCTGCTGGTAGGCCCAGGGGGTGCCGGTGGTGCCGCCGCCCGTCTGCACCTCGTCCAGGACGAACAGGGCGTCGTGCGCGTGGCACAGGTCCTGCATGGCCCGCAGGAACTCCGGCCGCATGTGGTTGTCGCCGCCCTCGCCCTGGATGGGCTCGGCGATGAAGCAGGCGATGTCGTGCGGATGCCGCTCGAAGGCGGCGCGGGCCTGGGCCAGCGCGCGCTCCTCGGCCGCCTCGACGTCGCCGGCGTGGATGGCGGGCACCTCGACGCGCGGCCAGTCGAAGGTGGGGAACCGGTCGGTCTTGACCGGATCGGTGTTGGTCAGGCTCAGCGTGTAGCCGCTGCGGCCGTGGAAGGCCTGGGTGAGGTGGAGGACCCGGGTGCCGAGCTCGCGCGGGCGACCGGCGGCCTCGTTGCGGCGGCTCTTCCAGTCGAAGGCGACCTTGAGCGCGTTCTCCACGGCCAGCGCGCCGCCCTCGACGAAGAACAGGTGGGGCAGGGCGGGGTCGCCGAGCACCCGGGTGAAGGTGTCGACGAAGTCGGCGAGGTGCTCGGTGTACATGTCGGGGTTGGCCGGCTTGTTGCGGGCGACCTGGCCGAGCAGGCGGGCGAAGTCGGGGTCGAAGGGCGGGTTCACGCCGAGCGGCGCGGAGGCGAAGAACGTGTAGAAGTCGAGGTAGCGGCGGCCGTCGCGGGCGTCGACGAGCCACGAGCCCTGGCTGAGTTCGAGGTCGAGTACGAGCCTGTATCCGTCGACGAGCAGGTGGCGGGCAAGGCGGGCGTGAACGTCCATGTCTCCTCCGCATTCGGCCGGACATGCCATATATTCCCCACCGTAACCCGGATTCATCCATAAAATTTACGGATCACCGCCCCATCAGGCTATCTTTTTCAACCGGAAAGACAGCGCGATCAGCGTGATCCCGTACAGCAGCGCGAAGATCCCGACCAGCCAGACGAGGCTGAGCAGCCCGGCGGCCGGCCAGAGCAGGAGCAGCACGCCGAAGATGACCGACAGCACGCCGCCCAGGATGAGCATCCACTCGTTGGAGATGACCTTGCGCAGCTGGATCCCGTCCGCGATCTCCGCGATGCCGGTGAAGATCGCCCAGAGGGCGATGAGGTACAGCAGCACGAGCGAGGTGATGCCCGGCCAGATGAAGGCGGCGAGGCCGGCCAGGATGCCGATGACGCCGAGGGCCACGGCCCAGGCCCGCGACCGCACCTCGTGGCGGTACGCGGAGTAGATCGCGACGATGCCGTCGACGATCGCGTAGGCGCCGAAGAAGATCACCAGCACCAGCAGGGTGATGCCCGGCCAGATCAGTGCCAGGATGCCGAAGATCACGGCCGCGATGCCCCGGACGAGCGGCATCCACCAGGTACGCGCGAGTTGCTGCTCCATTCTTCCCTGATGTCCGCGCGAGCCGTCGGGGCACCCCTTGGCATGGTCAAGAATGGGCGATCATTGGGAGTAGACCACGATCGACACCGCGACGTACTGCACCAGGTAGGCGGCCAGGGTGAAGGCGTGGAACACCTCGTGGTAGCCGAACCAGCGGGGCGAGGGATCCGGCCGGCGCAGCCCGTACACGACGGCGCCGGCGCTGTAGAAGACGCCTCCGACGGCGACCAGCACCACGGCGGCCACCCCGGCGCCCCGCAGGAGCTGCGGCATCACGAAGATCGCGGTCCAGCCGAGCGCGAGATACAGGACGGTGTAGAGCCAGCGCGGCGCGCCCATCCACAGCACCCTGAACAGCACGCCCGCGAGCGCCCCGCCCCAGGTGACGGCGAGCACGGCGATGCGCGCGGCGCCGTCGAGGGCGAGCAGCGCGAACGGCGTGTACGTGCCCGCGATGATCAGGTAGATGTTGGCGTGGTCGAACCGGCGCAGCCACTCGGCGAGCCGGGGGCCGAGCGTGCCGCGGTGATAGGTGGCCGAGATGCCGAAGAGCAGCCCTGAAGTGATCGCGTAGACGGCCGAGGCGAGGCGGGCCTGGAGGGTCGGGCCGAGCGCCACGAGCACGATGCCCGCGATCATGGTCACGGGCAACGCTCCCGCGTGCAACCACCCCCGCAGAATGGGCTTAACGGAGATCGTCGTCATATAACCTACGGTACCGTAGGTTAGAGTCCGTTCAAGAAGCGGGCGGCGATCGGCACCGCCGCCGACCGGCCCGAGCCGCCGTGCCTGACGAAGACGGAGAAGGCCAGGTCGCCGCGGTAACCGATGAACCACGCGTGCGGGGCGCCGTCCACGACCTCGGCGGTGCCGGTCTTGCCCGACAGGTCACCGGGCAGCCCCGCGCCGCCGGCCGTGCCGTGGTCCACGACCGCGCGCATCATCGCGCGCAGCCCGGCCACCACCCCCTGGTCCAGCTCCACGGGGTCGGGTGCGGGGCCGTCGATGCGGGTGGCCTCCTTCTCCGGCACCAGCCTGGGCGCCCGCCAGGTGCCGCTCTGCACCGCGGCGGCGACCGTCGCCATGCAGAGCGGGCTGGCCGTGACCGAGCCCTGCCCGATGGCGTCGGCGGCGCGCTGGTCGGGTCCGTCCGCCTCCTGGATCGAGCCGCAGAAGCCGCCCGCGCCGGTCGGCAGCGCCCGCCCGAAGCCCCACCGGGAGGCCGTCTCCGGCAGGTCGGCCACGTCCAGCCGGGCGAGCGACTGCTCGACGAACGTGGTGTTGCAGGAGTACGCGAACGCGTCGGTGAAGGAGACGGCGCCGCGCGCCACCTCGCCGTCGTTGCGGAGGGTGCGATGGCCGGGGATCGTGTACGTGCCGGGACACGCCACCTGGTCACCCGGGCCGAGCCCCGACTCCAGCAGCGCCGCGGCCGTGATGACCTTGAAGGTGGAGCCGGGCGGGAACACGTCCTTCAACGCGCTGAAGCCGCTCTTCAGCCGGTCGGCCACCGCGAGGATGTCGCCGCTGCTGGGCTGGATCGCCACGATGGCCGCGTCGGAGCTCGCGTCGAGCGCCCGCGCGGCCGCCGCCTGCACCGAGCGCGACAGCGTGGTCCGCTGGCGGCGGGTCTCCGGCCGCGCGCTCAGCAGCTCCCGGTCCGGCTTCCCCGGCGCCTTGGCCACCAGCACCCAGCCCACCGGCTCGCCCTCCTCCCGGTCGTCGCGCAGCGGCCGCAGGTGGGCGTCGGCGTAGCTGTTGTGCGGGATCTTGTCGCCCTCCCTGGTGACCTGCTCGGCCGGGGAGCCGAACAGCTCGACGAGCTCGATCGTGCCGCCGTCCTTGAGCAGCGGGTGCAGGGTCTCGGGCTGCCAGAGGACCTTCCACTGCCGGTCGCGCACCGCCAGCCTGAGCGTGCCGTCGAACGGCCACTCGCCAAGCTCCTCCAGCTCCCTGACCCCGGTGAACGTCACCTCGGCCGTCTCCTCGCCGGTGCGCTCGACGTCCCCGGGCTCCAGCCGCAGCCGCTCGACGCCGAGGGCGCCGCCCATCGCCTCGTGCCACTGCCTGAAGTCGCCGGGAGGCCGGTCCACCAGCCGCGACATGGCGACCACGTCGCCGTCCCGCCATGCCTGGAAGTACGCGGCCGAGGTGTCGGCGGGGCTGCCCTCGACGCCGCCGGCGGCCGAGACCGCGAAAGCCACCGCGGCGATAACGGCCACAACTGCGCCTACGACCACAATCAGCCTGCGCTGTCGCATACGGTTCTCCCAGGAGGAGATGAACGTGGCACGTGGACAGAGGGAACCGATGCCCGGCCAGTACCCGGTGACCTTCGGCGAGGTGGAGCTGCTCCGGGACCTGGACAGGCAGGACGGCTGGGTGCTGTCCAAGGATGGCGTACCTCAGTCTTATGTGGACCTACAAGACCCGACATTTCTGGAATTCGAATACGTCCGCCTCATGGCCGACGTCATCGACCTGCTCGACGAGGGCCCGCTGAGCTGCGTGCACGTGGGCGGCGGCGCCTGCACGATCCCCCGCTACGTCGCCGCCACCCGGCCGGGCTCCCGGCACATCGTGATCGAGCCCGACGGCCTCCTGGTCAACCTGGTACGCGAGCAGCTCGACCTGCGCTCGGTGCCCAAGCTCAAAATGATCATCGCGGGCGGCCGGGAGGGCACCGCCAAGGTCTGGGACTCCTCGGCCGACCTCGTGGTGCTGGACGCGTTCACCGGCGCCACCATGCCGGTGGAGCTGGCCACGGTGGAGTATCTCGGCGACGTCGCCCGCGTCCTGCGCCCCTCCGGCACGCTGCTGATCAACCTGGCCGACGGCAAGGGCCTGGCCTTCGCCAGGCGCCTGCTCGCCACCGTCACCGGCGCCTTCCGCCACGTCGCCCTGCTGGCCGAGCCCGGGGTGATGCGCGGGCGCCGGTTCGGCAACCTGATCGTCGCCGCCTCGCGCGCCGAGCTGCCGCTCGACCCGCTCACCCGCCGCGCCGCCGGCGGCCTCACCCAGGCCAGATGCGTGTACGGGGAAGCGCTGGAGAAATTCGTCGCCGGAGCCGCCCCGATCAAGGACGGCGACGCGGTGCTCGCTCCGGTGCCGCCGCCGGCGGTGTTCGGCTAGGGCCTCAGGTAGGCGAGCACGGCCGCCACCCTGCGGTGCACGTCGGCGCTGACCTCCAGGCCGAGCTTGGTGAAGATGGAGTTGACGTTCTTCTCCACCGACGACACCGACAGGTGCAGGGCCCTGGCGATGGCGCCGTTGGAGCGGCCGTGGGCCATCTCGCGGAGCACGTCGCGCTCGCGCGGGGTGAGCGACTCCGGCTCGCCGCGCAGGTCGTGTCTCGCCATCAGGCCTTCGACGACTTTCGGGTCGATGACCGAGCCGCCGGAGGCCACCGCCCTGATCGCGCCGAGCAGCTCGTCCAGGTCGCCGACCCGGTCCTTCAGCAGGTAGGCGAAGCCCTCGGTGCCGTGCTTGAACAGCTCCAGCGCGGACAGCGCGTCGGAGTACTGCGACAGCACCACGATGCCGACCCCCGGGTGCGCCGCCCGCACCGCGTGCGCGGCGTCGATGCCCTCGAAGCCCTGCCGCCAGTCGCCGCCGGGCATCCTGATGTCGGTGACCACCACGTCGGGCCGCAGCCTGCGCACCGCGTCGAGCAGCTCGTCGGCGTCGCCGACCGCGCTGACGACGGTGACCCCGCCGGACGTCTCCAGCAGCTGCCGGGTGCCCTCGCGCACCAGGTAGTGGTCGTCGGCCAGGACCGTCCTGATCGCGTCACCCATCGACCGGCACCCACGCGTCCACCCGTGTCCCCTTTCCGCGCCCGCTCTCGACCCGCAGCCCGCCGCCCAGCGCGTCGAGCCGGTCGGCCAGCGTGGCGAGCACGCCGGGCCGCGCCTCGAACCCCGTGCCGTCGTCTGTCACCGTGGCGCCGAGCCGCCCCTCCTCCCGGGACAGCCGCACCTCTATCCTGGCCGCCCCCGCGTGCTTGAGCGCGTTGGCGACGGCCTCGCTCACCGTGAAGTACATCGCGCCCTCGACCTCGTCGGGGAACCGCTCGGCCCGCAGCTCCCGGCCGGCGAGCACCTGGACGGGCACCGGCAGCCGGGCGCAGCGCTCCTCGACGGCCTCCACCAGGCCGCCCTGGCTGAGCGCCGACGGGTGGATGCCCGCCGCGAGCTCGCGCAGGTCGGCGAGGGTCTGGCGGGCCTGCTCGCGGAGGTTCCCGAGCGTCCCGGTGCCGCCGCCGGTGGCGCGGGCCAGCTCGATGCCGGCGATGAGGGCGACGAGCTGTTGCTGCACGCCGTCGTGGATGTTGCGCTCGATGCGCCGCCGCTCGGCCTCCTGCGCGTTGACCAGGCGGGTGGCCAGCCCGGCGCTCTGGATCGCCAGCCCGGCGGGTACGGCCAGCGCCTCCAGGAAACGCCGGTCCTCGCCGGACAGGCGGCCGTGGGCACGCGGGCCGCACTCGATCCGCCCCTGCCCGCCGAGCACGGGCAGGGTGATCGCCGCGGGACCGTCCTCCGGCCCGGAGACCACCCTGCGGCCGTCGGCGAGCGTGACGGCGGCCCAGCGGGTCTCCAGGCCGGTGCGCACGGCCATGGCCAGTCTGCCGAGCTGCTCGACGGGCTCCCGGCTGTCCTCCAGCTCCGGGCCGAGGCTGGACAGCACCTCCTGCACGGTCGGCCGCACGTCGAACACCAGCAGCAGCCGCGAGCCGCGCAGGCCGACGCGGAGGTCGAGCAGGCGGTGGCGGACGACCGCGACCACGATCGCGCCGGGCAGCGCCCCCAGCATGGCCAGCGCCCCGGCCACGCCGACGACCGGCAGGGCGATCCCTCCGAAGAGGAAGAAGTACGCCAGCAGCACTCCCACCTGGGTGGCCGTGGTCCCGGCGACCATCCAGCCGTACTGCGAGCGTTCCGGCGGACGGCTGCGGCGCCAGCGCAGCACGAGCCCTCCGAGGACCACCCAGCCGGCGACCCAGACGGTGAGCTGGCCGACGGTGGCGGCGAGAACGCCGGTCAGTTGCACGGGATCGGTCACGTCCGGAGACCCGCCGAGGAAGAGGGGCGCCATCAGCACCCCCGCGGCGTGCACGGCGGCGGCGACGCCCGCGCCCCAGGCGACGGGACGCCACCGGCGCGAGGGCAGCCGGCCCTCCGGGAACAGCAGCGGGACGTACACCCAGGTCAGCGCGTAGAAGACGACCATCGCGACCATCGAAGGGGCCGCGAGCCCGGGCACGCGGCCGACCAGGCCGACGCCGAAGATGCCGGCGCCGAAGCACACCGCGGCGGCCAGCAGCAGCCGGCCGTACGGCACGTCCGGCCGGCGGGCGGCCAGCAGCCAGCCCAGCACCGGCAGGACCAGCCCGACGGCGACGAACGCCACGTGCCAGACCGTGAAGCCCTCCAGGAGCGACCCGCCCACCAGCCCCGCGGCCGCGATCAGGGCCATCAGCCCGGCCGCCAGATTCGTACGCATCGCCCCTCATCGTCACAAAGGCAGCTGACCTGCGTCCATGAGGTTGACCGCACAGTCGGTGCGGCCATCCCCACCCCGCGGGACGGTGGCCTGCCCGGTGGGCGCGGCGGCGGCGCCCGGCTTGGCTGGGGGCACGTCCACGCGAGGAGGATCTTTCATGAGAAGGCGCGTATCACTCCTGGCGGCCGCCTGCGCCGTCAGCCTGACGGCGTGCGCCGCACCGGTCGCCACCGCCGCGGCGGTCACTACCGCGCCGGGGACCGCCGCGACGGCGACCGCGACGCCTGCGGCCACGTCTACGGCGCCGCCCGTCGAGATCCCGGACACGCCTCTGGGGGACGCGCTGCGCTGGGTGCTGGACGCCTCCACCAGGGCGCCGGTCGGGGAGAGCGAGCTGAGGACGCGCATCGCCCCCGAGTTCCTCGCGGCGGTCCCGGCCGAGCAGTTCGACGCGGTGCTGACCGCGTACCCGGACCTGAGCCTGCGGGCGGTGAGCGTGGCGCACGCCGCCGCGCTCGTGGCGGGCGTGGAGTCGGGCGGCAAGCGGTTCCTGCTGGAGTTGTCGGTCGACGGCGCGGGGTTGATCAACGGGATGCGGCTCACCGAGGCGCCCGCCCCGCAGCCCGCGCCGAAGAGCTGGAAGGAGCTGGAGCGGCGGCTGCGCGCCGTCGCGCCGCGGGCCGGGTTCGTCGCGGCGCGGGTCGACGGCCGCGCCTGCCGCACCGTGCGCGGCGTCGCGGCGGACGTGCGCCGCCCGCTCGGCTCGATGTTCAAGCTGTACGTGCTCGGCACGGTCGCCGGGCAGATCAAGAAGGGCGCCTACGGCTGGGACACCGAGCTGACGATCACGGCGGACGTGAAGAGCCTGCCGACCGGGCAGCTCCAGGACCGCCCCGACGGGAGCCGGGTGACCGTGCTGGAGGCCGCCAGGCTGATGATCTCCATCAGCGACAACACCGCCACCGACCTGCTCATCCGCAAGGCGGGACGCGAGGCCGTGGAGCGCACCATGCGTTCCTGGACGAAGGGCCACGACCGGCGCAACACGCCGCTGCTGACCACGAGGGAGCTGTTCGTGCTCAAGGGCGCCCGCTACCCGGAGCTGGCCGAGCGCTACCTGTCGATGAACACCCGGGACAGGCGCGACTATCTGGCGAAGGTCGTGGCGAAGGTGCCGCTCTCGGACATCCGTCCGTGGACCCACCCGCGCGAGCTCGACACGATCGAGTGGTTCGTGTCACCGGAGGACGTCTGCCGCGCCCACGCCGCGCTCTCCGGGCTGGGCGACAAGCGGGTGGACGAGATCATGTCGGCGAACGACGCGGGGCTCGGGCTGCCGCCGGACCGGTGGCGGTCGGTGTGGTTCAAGGGCGGCTCCGAGCCCGGGGTGTATGACATGGGCTTCCGCGCCCGTACCACCGACGGCAGGACGTACGCCGTGACCCTGATGGGCGTCAATCCGGACGCGCCGTTCGACGACGGGAAGACCGGCCAGGAGTTCCTGGCGCTGGCGCGGGGCGCCTTCGCGCTGGCGGCGCGGGGCTAGCTGATCGTCAGGCAGGCGATCCGGTCACCGGCGTTGCCCGCGTCGGGGCCGGTCGCCGTGGTCTCCTTGGAGTGCAGCACCAGGGAGCGGGGCGGCGTGGCCGGGTCGAAGCCCCACGGGTGGCGGGCGGTGGCCCGGCCGGCGCCGGTGGCGTCGGTCTTGAGGTCGAGCCAGATCTCGTTGTCGGCGCTGGCCGGGCCGGGCCGGTGCTGGTAGTGCGGGCCCGCGTCGGCGCCGGTCTTCCCGCACGGCTTCGTGTGCAGGTGGGCGCCGTAGCCACGACTCGGCCGGAAGCCCTCGACCACCAGAGAGGTGATCGTCTGGCCGCCGGACGACTCGGCGGTGACGCTGGCCTGGGCGCCTTCGGGCGCCAGCTTCCGGTCATAGGCGATCGCGGAGGCGCCGGCGACGGTGAACTCGCCGCTGCCGTTGAGCGTGGTGGCCGGCTGGCCTTCCGTGTGGGCAAGCTGCGGCGGGCTGGCGCCGCAACCGGCCACGAGCAGGGCGAGCAGGATGACGGGCAGGCGTGTGGGCATGCCCCACTCATATCAGTAACCGAGCGACTACGCATCGTGTTTGAAGATTCGTGTCCCACTTCAGCGACCCCGGCGCTCAGCCCCGCCCCGCCAAGAGGTCGCGATCGAATCGAGACGTGACCTTGCCGTGCCCCTCTTGCCTAGAACCGAATTCTAGAAGCAGAGTGGGACCATGATGGAGGAGTACGCGGACCGCGTGTGGCGTGGGGAGACCGGCGACAGCATCGCGGATCCCGGGTTGTCCGGCAGGGGTGTGATGACCGTCGCCGACGGCCTGGGGTGGTGGCCCGGATTCGGCAACGTGATCGCGTTCGAGACGGAGGGCCACCTGGCGCTCTGGGACACCAGCAGCCCGTTCTCGGCGGGCAAGCTGTACGAGGACGTGCGGGGATGGACCCGGGCGCCGCTGACGGCCGCGTTCTACTCGCACGGCCACATCGACCACGTCTTCGGCACCGGCCCGTTCGAGGAGTCCGGGCCCCGGGCGACGGTGTACGCGCACGAGGCCGTCGTGCCGAGGTTCCAGCGCTACCTGCTGACCAGCGGCTACAACGCGGTGATCAACCAGCGGCAGTTCCAGCTCCCCAGCCTCCAGTGGCCTTCGGAGTACCGCCACCCCGACGTCACCTACCGGGACGCGCTCACCGTCAGGCTCGGCGGGCTGACCTTCGACCTGTTCCACGCCAAGGGTGAGACCGACGACGCCACGGTCGCGTACGTGCCCGAGCACCGGCTGCTGCTCCCCGGCGACCTGTTCATCTGGGTCACCCCCAACTGCGGCAACCCGCAGAAGGCGCAGCGCTACCCGCGCGAGTGGGTGCACGCCCTGCGCCGGATGGCCGCGCTCGACGCCGAGATCATGCTGCCCAGCCACGGCGCCCCGATCTTCGGCCGCGACCGCATCCGGCAGGCGCTGCTGGAGACGGCCGAGTGGCTGGAGTCGCTGGTCACCCAGACGCTCGGCCTGCTCAACGCGGGCGCCCGGCTGGACGAGATCGTGCACGCCGTCCAGCCGCCCGGCCACCTGGCCGACCGGCCCTACCTGCGGGCCCGTTACGACGAGCCGGAGTTCGTGGTGCGCAACCTCTGGCGGCTCTACGGCGGCTGGTACGACGGCAACCCGGCCAACCTCAAGCCCGCTCCCGACGCGGTGCTCGCCCGGGCGGTGGCGGACCTGGCGGGCGGCGCCGGGAAGCTCGCGGACGCCGCCGTGAAGGCGCTCGCGGACGGCGACGAGCGGCTCGCCGGCCACTTCGCCGAGATGGCCGCGCTCGCCGCTCCCGACGACCCGGGCGTCCACCGGGTCCGCGCCGACGTCTTCGCCGCCCGCGCCGCCCGCGAGGCGTCCCTCATGGCCAAGGGCGTCTTCACCTGGGCCGCCTCCGAGTCGGCGGAGCGGGCCGGCTCCTGACCGGTCAGCCGAAGTGCGACCGGGTCTCGGCGAAGGCCCGGTCGGTGCCCTCCAGCGCGAGGGCCACGTCCTGCTCCGTGTGGGCCGCCGACATGAACCAGTTGTGCCAGGGGTGCAGGTAGACGCCGTGCCGCAGGCAGGCGTCGCTCCAGTGCAGGGCGACCGACAGGTCCGCGTCGCCGTCGAAGCTGAGCCACGGGATCGTCACCGGGCCGGTCTGGTTCACCACGAAGCCGTGCGCCTTGGCCTGCGCGTACAGGCCCTCCCTGAGCTGGGTGCCGGCGCGCTCCATCGCCGCGATGCCGTCGGTGTCGCGCAGGGTCTCGATGGTCGCCTTGGCCGCCGCCATGGCGACCGCGGAGAACCAGAACGACCCGGTCGTGTAGAGCGTCTGGGCCGCGCCCCGCAGCGCGTCGACGCCGGTGAGGGCGGCGATCGGGTAGCCGTTGGCCATGGCCTTGGACCAGGCCGTCAGATCCGGCCGCACCCCGTACCGCTCCCACGACCCGCGCAGGTCGATCCGGAACCCGGCGCGCACGTCGTCGATCACCAGCGCCGCGCCGAGCCGGTCGGCCAGCGCCCGCGCGCCCCGCGCGAAGGCGGGCTCGACCAGGGCCTGGTCCTCGAATGAGTCGTGCTTGAACGGCGTCACGATGATCGCCGCCACGTCGTCGCCCGCGCTCGCGGCGGCGGCCTCCAGCGACTCCAGGGAGTTGTAGTCGAACTCGACCAGGTCGGCCCGCTCGTTCGGGGTGGTGCCGGCGGTGGAGGGCGTGCACCACGGGTCGGCCCCGTGGTAGGCGCCGTGCGCGCGGAGCACCTTGGTGCGGCCGGTGGCGGCGCGGGCGACCATGAGCGCCTGGGTGGTGGCGTCGGTGCCGTTCTTGGAGAACATCGCCCAGTCGGCGCTCGGGATCGTGTCGACCAGCAGCTCGGCCAGCTCCACCATGATCGGGCCGGGGCCGTTGAGACAGTCGCCGAGAGCGGCCTGCCGGGCGGCGGCCTCCTCCACCCGGGGGTGGCGGTGGCCCAGCACGACCGGCCCCCAGCTGCACATGAAGTCGATGTACGCGCGCCCGTCCGCGTCCCACTGCCGGCAGCCTTCGGCCCGCTCGAAGAACTGCGGGTAGCCGGGGGCGAAGATGGCCGCGTTGAGGTGCCCGTACATGCCGCCGGGGACGACCTTGGCGGCCCGCGCGCGGAGTTCGGCGTCTGTCATCGGAGACTCCTAAGGGGTGGTCAGTCGAGGAGGGCCAGCACGGCGTCGAGGTCCGTGAGCCCGGCGTCGGAGCCGAGCCCGGTGGCCACCAGGGAGGCGGCGGCGGTGCCCCAGCGGGCGGCGGTGGGCACGTCCTCGCCGTGCAGCAGGCCGGTGACGAACCCGGCGCAGTACGCGTCGCCGCAGCCGGTGGTGTCGGCCACCTCCGTCTTGACGGCCGGGACCCGTTCGGCGCCCGCGCCGGTCACCACGAGGCTGCCCGCCTCGCCCAGCGTGACGAGCACGCCGCGCGGCCCCTCGGCCAGCAGCGCCCCGGCGGCCTCCCGCACGTCGTCGGCGCCCGCCATCAGCCGGGCCTGGCTCTCGTTCGGCAGCACGTAGTCGACGTGCGGCAGGAACGCCCGCGCCAGGCCGAGCAGGTCCGGCATCTCCGACAGCAGGTCCATGGTGACCACCGTGCCGGCGGCCCTGACCTCGTCGAGCAGCGCGAAGAAGGCGGGGTCGGCGAGTGCGAAGGTGACGTCCACACCGCCCAGGTGGATCGCCCGCGCCCGGCGCAGCAGATCGGTGTCGAGGTCGGCGGGCGTGACGCCGAGGTTCGCGCCGGGGACGTGGAAGCTGGGGCGCCCGCCGTCCGGCCGGATCGGCAGGATCGAGGCGGCGGTGCGCTCCCCCGCCCGGCGGACCAGCCGGGAGACGTCCACGCCGTGCTTGGCCAGCACCGCGACGAGGAAGTCGCCGAGCTCGTCGTCGCCGGCGGCGCCCATGGTGACGACCTCGTTGCCCAGCTTGACCAGGTCGACGGCGGTGCCGGCGGCGGAGCCCGCGGCGGTGAGCCGGATCTCGTCGACGAGCACGGTGTCCTGCCCGTCGGGGATGTGCGAGACGGGCCTGGCGAGGATGTCGACGATGTGCACGCCGACGGTGACGACGGTCATGGTTTAAATAGACAGACGTCCGACTAAAAAGTCAATATGCTGGAGCGAACACGGAAGGGGGCATGCCGATGCCGAAGATCGTGGACCACGACGAGCGCAGGCGCGAGGTGCTGTCAGCCGCCCGCCGGGTGATCGTCAGAGACGGCATCGACGCCGCCACCACCCGCGCCATCGCCAAGGAGGCCGGCTACTCCAACGGTGTCCTGGCCCACTACTTCACCGACAAGGACGAGATCCTGCTGTCGGCGCTGAGCCAGTCCCATGAGCGCATCCGCGACCGGCTGGCCCGCAAGGTCGAGGGCGTCTCGGGGCTGGCCGCGCTGCGCGAGCTGCTCCTGGACAACCTGCCGCTCGACGCCGAGCGCACCCAGGAGACCCGCCTGGAGGTGAGCTTCTGGAGCCGCAGCCTGGCCTCCGAGCGGCTGGCCGAGGTGCAGCGGTCGGAGGCGGCCGAGCTGCGCGCCGCCGTGCGCGACCTGCTCGGCCAGGCGAGCGCGGCGGGCGAGCTGACCACCGGGCAGAACCTCGACGACGTTGCGGAGCACCTGCTCGCCCTGGTCGACGGCCTGAGCCTGCACCTGCTGCTCTATCCGGACCGGCTGCGCCGGGTCGACCTGGAACGACTCCTGCTCCAGCACCTCGACGGGCTCTGATTCGTTGCCGCATTTCGGACGACCGACTACATTGCCGCCATGAGCCTCCGCGAGCAGTTGTGCGCGTACGGCAGGCGCGCCGTCGAGCTGGGCCTGGTCATCGGGACGTCGGGCAACCTGAGCGTGCGCGAGGGCGACCGGGTGTCGGTGACCCCCTCCGGGGTGGCGCTCGACCGGCTGACCCCGGAGTCGTGCCCGGTCGTGGACCTCGACGGCCACCTCCTGGAAGGTGACGCGCAGCCGTCCTCGGAGACGCCGATGCACCTGGCGATCTACCGCACCACCGACGCGCGCGCGGTGGTCCACACCCACTCGGTGTTCGGCGCGGTCGTGGCCACCACGAAGACCGAGCTGCCGCCGATCCACTACAACGCGCTGATGCTGGGCGGGGTGGTCAAGGTCGCCGAGTACGCCACGTACGGCACCGACGAGCTGGCCGCGAGCGTGCGGGCGGCGCTGGAGGGCAAGCGGGCGGCGCTGATGGCCAACCACGGCGGGGTGACCATCGGCGCCACGCTGGAGGAGGCGTTCGAGGCCACCCGGCTGCTGGAGTGGCTGTGCGAGGTGTACGTGCGCGCGCTGGGCGTGGGCGAGCCGGCCGTGCTCACCGACGCGCAGCTCGCCGCCGTGGTCGAGCGCGCGCTCAACCCTCCGGAGTTCCCCCGCCGTTGAGCGCCCGCTCGGCGAGCCCGGTCGGCAGCCCGCCGGAGCCGGCGATCCGGTCGTGGAAGGACTTCAGCGAGCCGGTGTACGACGCGCGGATCCGCTCGATCTCGATGGCGCCGGTGAGGTACGAGGGCGCCTGGGTGGGCCAGGCGCAGTAGCGGCTGACCTCGCCCTGCGCGGTGCCGGGCGACAGCGACGCCTTGGTCGCCATGAACGTCTCGGCCTCCTCGGTCGTCATGTCCCCGCAGTGCAGCGCGGTGTCCACGACGATGCGGGCCGCCCGGAAGATCCGGAAGTCCAGGTGGGCCAGCTCGGTGGCGGGCGTGCCGAAGTAGCCCTGCTCGTGCAGGAGCTTCTCCACGTACAGACCCCAGCCCTCGGTGAAGTACGGGGTGCGGAACACCTTGCGCGCCGGGTGCGGGTTGGCGGCCAGGGTCGCCAGGTGCCAGTGGTGGCCGGGGTAGGCCTCGTGGACCGCGATCGACGGCATCTGCGCCCGGCTGTTGGTGCGCAGCCGCTGCCGCACCTGCTCGGGCGTGAAGTGGTCGGGGGTGTACGGCACGAAGAACACGCCGGTGCGCGAGCTGCTGAGCGGCGGCGGCGCCAGGTAGTGGGCCACCGCCACGACGGGCCGGCTGTAGACCGCCGACGGCAGCACCAGGCACTCCTCGCTCTCGGGGAACGTCACCAGGTCCCGCTCGCGGACGAACTCCCTGGCCCGCAGGGTCTCGGCCTCGTACTCGGCCCGCATCCCCTCCAGTGTGCCGGGGTGGTCGTCCATGAGCGTCTCCATGGCGGCCCGCCAGTCGGGCGAGCCGCTCACCCGTACCGTGACCTCGCGCATCCGCCCGTCGAGCTCGTCCCAGGCGGCCCGGCCCTTCTCGTGCAGCTCGGCGGCGCCGTACCCGAGCAGTTCCCGCTCGCGCAGCAGGCGCGAGTAGAGCCGCTCGCCCATCCGCCAGGTGCCGCCGCACCGGAAGCCGTCCAGGAACGCGACCAGTTCGTCGAACGCGGCGGCGGCCGGCTCGGCGGCCTCGGCGAGCCGGGCCCGCAGGTCCGGGTCGCCGACCATGCCGGGGACGGTCTCGGTGAGGAAGGCGCGCCCGGTGCGCGCCTGGCCGAGCCCGCGCCGCACGATCAGCGGCGCGGCCAGCTCGGGGTCGAGGTTGGCCCGGCAGGCGGCCAGCACGCCGGGCACCTCGGCCAGCCGGGAGATCGCGGCGGCCACCAGCTCGGGCTCCGGCCTGAGCCGGTGCTGGAACGGCGTGAACAGGGCCGTGAAGACGGCCGACAGGTAGACGGCCGGGTCGCGCCGCCAGTCGGGCCACTCCGCCAGCGCGACCGCGCCGCGGAGCTGGGAGATCACGAGGTCGCGGTCGATCGGGTCGCCCGTGTCGCCGGCCTCCAGCCGCGCCAGCCACCAGGCCTCCTCGCGCTCGCGCTCGGCGAACGCGGCGGCGGAGAAGTCGCCGAGCGTGTGGTCGTAGCCCTCGGCGCCCAAGGTGCTCGCCAGGACCGGACGCCGGGAAAAGTACCACCTGAGAAACTCGTCCACCGATGCACCATATCCTTGGCGGATGCCCCTTCAGATCACCGGCGCGTTAGGCGATCCCGACCTGATCCGGCTCCCCTGGGAGCTGCCGCTCGCGGAGTGGCCCCAGCACCACCTCGTCGACCTGCCGCGCGGCATCTCGCGGCACGTCGTGCGGTTCGCCCGGCTGGGCGGCAAGGTCTACGCGATCAAGGAAATCAGCGAGCGATACGCCAGGCGCGAATACCAGCTCCTGTGGGACCTGGCCAGGCTGGACGCGCCCGCCGTGGAGCCGGTCGCCTACGTCACCGGCCGCGAGGAGGGGCTGGACGCGGCACTGATCACCCGGCACCTGCAGTTCTCGCTCCCGTACCGGGCCGTGATGTCCGGGACGCTGCGTCCCGACACGCTGACCCGGCTGATGGACGCGCTGGTCGTGCTGCTGGTGCGGCTGCATCTCACCGGGTTCTACTGGGGCGACTGCTCGCTGTCGAACACGCTGTTCAGGCGCGACGCGGGGGCGTTCGCCGCCTACCTGGTCGACGCCGAGACCGGCGAGATGCACCCGATGCTCAGCGACGGGCAGCGGCTCGGCGACATCGACGCCGCGCACCTGAACATCTTCGGGGAGATGCTCGACCTGGAGGCCGGCGGCCTGCTCCATCCGTCGATCGACCCCATGGACACCGCCGAGGACATCGTCAGCCGCTACCACCGGCTGTGGGCCGAGCTGACCCAGGACGAGATCATCGAGGAGGTCGACTGGCACCGGGTGGAGCAGCGGATCCGGCGGCTGAACCTGCTCGGGTTCGACGTGGCCGAGATGATGGTGCGGCGCAAGGTCGGCACCGGCCGGCTGATCGTCCGGCCCAAGGTGGTCGACTCCGGGCACCACCAGCGCCGCCTGCTGCGGCTGACCGGCCTGGACGCGGAGGAGAACCAGGCCAGGCGGCTGCTCAACGACCTCGACGGGTTCCGGGTCGCCGTGGGGCTGCGGCACGAGGACGAGGCGATCGTGGCGCACCGCTGGCTGGCCGAGGTGTTCCAGCCGACGATCGCGGCCATCCCGGCCGGGCTGCGCGGCAAGCTGGAGGCGCCGCAACTGTTCCACGAGATCCTCGACCACCGGTGGTACCTGTCGGAGGCGGCCGGGAGCGATGTGGGACTGGCCGCGGCGGTCAGGTCGTACGTGGCCAACGTGCTGGTCTTCAAGCCCGACGAGAAGGCGCTCCTTCCGGACGAGGCGACGGAACCGAATGCGAATAACCTTCCCTGAGGCCTTTGTCATTTCCTCATAAATCGCGGGATTATCCCTCTCAGTAGGGTTTTTCTTCGCCTCAGCCGTAGACAACTTCATCTCGGTACGGCTCACGTTATCGCCGTTCATTTCCGTCTCTTCTGGCATCCCTAAGCTGTCCGCGTCCGCATGACGGCGAGGGAGGCCACCGTGCTCGCACTCGACAGCTGCCTGACCGAAGTCATGGCCATACCGGGAGCGCTCGACGCGATGCTCGTGGATCACACGAGCGGCATGGCCGTGTCCTTCAGCGGGCAACCCCGCGGCGTGGACGCCGACAAGGCGGCCGCGGCCCTGACCGAGATGCTGCGGGCCAGCATGGACGGGCTCTCGCGGGCCTGTCCCGGCGACACCGTGCGCATCGGCGACCTGCTGATCAGCACCGACCAGGGACACCACCTGATCAGGCTGATGGACACCCTGTTCGAGGGGCCGCTGGTGATCTACGTGCGCCTCGACATGGAGCGGTCGAACATCGCGCTGGCCCGCCACCGGCTGCGCGCCATCTCCGAGCAGCTGCTGGCGTGACCGATGCCGTCGCTGGACACGCTCCTGGCCGGCCTCGCCAAGGAACGGGCCACCGGTGCGCTGCGGGTGGGCCGCGCCGGCACCGTCTACCTCGACGACGGGCGCATCACGTACATGACCTGCGCGCAGGTGCCCGGCGCGGAGCGGCTGCTCGCGGCCGGTGGCCGCGTGCCGGAGTCGGCGCTGCGCAGGCTGCAGGCCGACGGCGGCACCGAGCGCCTGCTGGAGGAAGGCCGGGTCACGCTCGGCGAGCTGCAGTACTGCGTGCTCGGCGCGGTGCTGGACGCGGCGTTCTTCCTGCTGCCGGTGACCGGCGCGCGGCCGAAGTTCCGGCCCGGCGAGGGGCACTGGCTCGGTGGGCGCTGGTACTTCGACGTGCCCGGCCTGGTGCGCGAGTGCGCGCGCCGCCGGGCGCGGCTCGCCGAGACGTGGCCGCGGGCCGACCTGGACACCTCCCCCGTACGCGCCGCGCCGCGGATGCCCGGGCAGAGCGTGACGCTCAGCGACGTGCAGTGGGAGGTGGCGATCGGGGCCGACGGCGAGGCCACTCCCCTGGAGCTGGCCAAGCGGCTGGGCCGGTCCGGTTACGCGGTCCTGCTGGCGGTGCGCAGGCTGGCGGCGGCGGGCCTGATCGTCGCGGCCGAGGAGACGGAGCCGCTGCCCAGGCGGGTCAAGCGGCTCGACGTCGCCCGGCACAGGGCGGACGCCACCGCCGGCGGCCCGCTCGGCCCGGTCGTCACCGGGGATCCCACGGACATCGAGCTGCTGCTGCGGCTCAGGAAGGCGTTGGAGGAGCTGTCGTGAGGTTCCCCTCACGCAGGAGGAGGCCATCTGTGGAACTGCGTCAAGAGGTGCTCAAGGAGATGGTTCTCCTGCGCGAACGGACGGCCGACGTCAAAGGGAGCGTGGCCTCCACCATCGACGGGCTGACGATCGCCTGCGACCTGGCGGAGGACAGCAGCGAGCACGTGTCCGCGCTGGCCGCGGCGCTGCTCGCGATGAGCCGGCGCATGATGATCCTGGCCGGGCGGGGCGACCTGGAGGAGACGCTCGTCTCCGGCAGCGCGGGCCACGCCGCGTTCTACGCCGCCGGCCCCACTGTCGTCCTCACAGTCCTGGCTGAGCCCGGCGCCAACCTCGGGCTGCTCCGGCTGGAGGGGCGCAAGACCGCCGCCGCGGTGGCGGCGGTGGCAGCAGGCAAGAAGTGACCATTCCTGATCGGAGGAAAGCATGGCCAGCATGGACATCTCTCTCAAGGAGATGATGGCGATCGACGGCTCGATCGGCGCCGCCATCGTGGACCACGGCAGCGGCATGGCGCTCGGCGCCCTGGGCGGGTCCAAGGACCTGGACCTCCAGGTCGCCGCGGCCGGCAACACCGAGGTCGTCAAGGCGAAGCTCCGGACGATGGACTCGCTCGGGCTCAACGACGCCATCGAGGACATCCTCATCACGCTCGGCGGCCAGTACCACATCATCCGGCCGATCTCCGGGCGCGGCGGCAAGGGCCTGTTCCTCTATCTGGCCCTGGACCGCGGCCGGGCCAACCTGGCCCTGGCCAGGCACCATCTCAAGGGCATCGAGGAGAAGCTGGAGGTCTGACCCCTCCCCCGGGAACCCGGCGGCACGCGTCCGGGCGCGGCGAGCGCGTGCCGCCGCCGGGGCGCATCTCGCGAGCGGCAGCCTCCCGGCGCCTCGCGAGGTGCGCCCCTTCCAACGGTCCCGGGATCAGCGGGCCGGGCCCGCGTGACCGGCGGTGAGCTTGGTGACGGCCTCGACGAGTTCCGGCCAGAGTGCCCGCGGGAGGTCGTGCCCCATGCCGGGGAAGACCTTGAGCTCGGCGCCCGGGATGGCCGCCGCCGTGGCCTGCCCGCCGGAGAGCGGGATGAGCTGGTCGTCGGCCCCGTGGACGACCAGTGCCGGGACGTTGAGCCGGGTGAGGGCCTCGGTCCGGTCGGGCGACGCCATGATGGCGGCGAGCTGCCGGGCGAACCCCGCCGGGTCGTGGCCACGGTCGAACGCCTGCCCGGCCAGCCGCTGGACACGCTCGCGGTCGAGCTCGTACCCCGGGGAGCCGATGACCGACCAGGTCGCCAGCGCCTGGGTCATGGCCTCCTCCCGGGTGGTCACCGGCTTGGCGAACAGGACCGATCGGGCGGTCTCGCTCGGCGGGGCGACCGCGCCACCGGGGGTCGACATGATCGAGATGAGGGTGAGCACCCGCTCGGGGTGCCGGATGGCGAGCGACTGGGCGATCATGCCGCCCATCGAGGCGCCCATCACGTGCGCGGCCGGCCAGCCGAGGGCGTCCATCAGCCCGGCGGTGTCCGCGGCCATGTCGTCCAGCAGGTAGGGCGCCGGCTTGCCCGGTGCGGGCGCGCCCGCCTCGTGGAGGTGGGTGGACAGCCCGGCGTCGCGGTTGTCGAACCTGACGACATGGTGCCCCTGCTCGGCGAGCTGCTCGCACAGCTCGTCGTCCCAGTGAATGAGCTGGGCGCCCAGCCCCATGATCAGGAGGAGCGGGCGCCCGTCGGGAGAGCCGAAGCTCTCGTACGCGATGTCGATTCCATGAGCCGATGCGGTCGAGGTCACGGCCCTAGAATGACATTCTAATCGTGGTGACGCAAAGGTCAGCGGCGCACGAGCTTGCGGATGCGCTCGCGGCCCAGCACCAGGCCGCCGCCGACGAGGATCACGCCGCCGGCCACGGCGGCTCCCGCCACGTTGCTCCGCTCGGTGGCCGCGGCCGCCTCGGCGCCGCCGGCGGCGGGCTGCGGCTCGGCCGGGGCCTTCACGAGGTTCACCGGGTCGGCCTTCACGGGGCTGGTCTTCACGGGCTCGGCCTTGTTGCTGCCGGACTGGCCGGCGACGGCCTTCTTCTCGTCCTTGTCGTCCGCCTTGTCGTCCGCCTTGTCCCCGGCCAGGACCGGCGGGGCGGCCGGGTTGCGGTCCATGCGCTTGTAGGCGCCCTCGGAGAAGGCGACCGGGTGGTTCTTCAGGCCCAGGCCGTCACCCCACTTGGTGATGACGTACTCGACCTCGATGTGGCCCTTGCCGCCGTTGCCGTCCACCATGAGCGTGCGCGGGTTGAACGTCCCGCCGGTCAGGTCGGCGAAGGTCTTGCCGTCCAGGTCGAGCATGATGCCCTTGCTGGACGGGACGCCCGGGCCGCGGTCGCCGACGAAGAACGGCGCCTTCTTGCCCTTGTAGACGACGTAGCCCTCGGTCAGCAGCGGCCAGCTGGGGCTGGCGGCCATGCCTTTCTGCATGGGCTTGCCGCTGGCCGGCAGACCGGTGTCACCCGCGCGGCCGGAGCCGTCGTCCCAGAAGTAGGAGGCCGTGGTCTCGCCCTTGAGCAGGATCTTCTCCGTGCCCTTGTCGGTGTCGGCGTGAGCGGCGGCGCCGGAGCCGAGCGCCAGCGTGCCGGCGGCGGCGACGATCGCGGCGATGGAACGCATGCTGAAACGAACAGACATGAAAAACAGAAGTCCTTTGTGAGGCAACAGCAAAGATGCGCTCGCGGAACGACGTAGCCGGGCATCAAGCCGTACGGACGCTACGGTGGGAGCGCGAAAGGAAGATCAGGAAATGGTGCCGCTCAATCGGCGGCCGATGACATCCCGCGGTAGGGGGGACGGGCGCGGTGATTCATCACAGGAAAACGTCCTCTCCATCTCGCCTACCGGGTTAGCTGACGGGTTCGGACGTGGAGATGCCCTACCGGCCGCATGGGCCGGATTCACCCCAGAAGGTGGGTCCCCGGTTCCCGCGGGGGAGCGGGATTCGGCGCCAGGCAGCCGCCTCTTCCTGGTGAAGAGCCAAGGTCACTGCCTGGTAACGCCGACCAATCTAGCGAGCAAATCGGACAAACGCAAAGGTAAGCCCATGATTCGGGCGAAGATCTACCTAGAAAAAGGGGGTACGGCATGCCGTACCCCCTTGAACACCCAGATTCAGCCGCCGCTCTTGCGCCTGAAGGACCGCTTGCCGGCAGCCGGGCCGTGAGTTCCGTGGATCTTGGAGTGGTCGGCTCCCCTACCACCGCCGCCAGATCCCGCCTGCTGGCCGCGCTTGCGCTCCAGTGCCTCACGGAACTTGCGCTTCATCTCGTCCTCGGGAGTCTCGTCGACTTCCGGCTCCGGGGTTTCCGCCATGAGGGCCTCCTGATGTGCGTACAGCCTCCAGCTTCGCACGCAGGCCTTGACAGCGCATAACCGGGATCATCGGCGGGACGCGCGCCGGCGACTTGGTGTTGCCTTGACCCGATCCAGGAAACACCACGGACATGCAGCTCTACCCCCCGGAGCCGCGGCGGTGAGCCCGCTCGCGTTCCTCGGCCGGGATCTCGCGATCGATCTCGGCACGGCCACCACCCAGATCTACGCCCCCGGCCTGGGCGTCGTGCTCAACGAGCCGTCGATGGCGGCGGCCTGCGCGGCCACGGGCCGCACGCTCTTCGGCGCGGACGCGTACGCGGCGTGCTCGGCCGCCGGCGGGGCGGGCACGCGAGCGGTACGGCACGACGACGGGATCGCCCGCTGGCCGGTGCGCGAAGGCGGCGAGCTCGCCGGGCGGCTGGTCAAGCACTTCCTGAGCAAGGTGCACGGACACCCGTACGCCCGGCCGCGGCTGGTGATGGCGCTGCCCGACGGCGCCCCGCCCATCCTGAGCTCGGCCGTGCGCGACCTGGCCTACGAGGCGGACGCCAGGCGGGTGTACCTCGTCGAGCACGCCGTCGCGGTGGCGCTCGGCGCCGGGCTGCCGGTGACGGAGCCGGCCGGGCGCATGATCGTCGACATCGGCCCTCACCTGACCAGGATCGCGATCCTCGCCTGCGGCGCCGTCGTCGCCGCCGGGACCGTCCACGCCGGCGGCGACGCCGTGAACGCGGCGATCGCCGCCCTGGTCGCCCGTGAGCACGGGCTGCTGGTCGGCGAGGCGGAGGCGGAGGCGGCCAAGCTCCGCGCGGGCCCGTCCTGGAAACCGCTGGACCGGCACGTGCTCGTCCGCGGCCTCGACCCGGAGTCGCGGCGCGAGCGGGTCGCGTGGCTGCCCGTCCAGCAGTTGTACGAGGTCACCCGGGCGCCGGCCGACGCCATCGCCCGCGCGGCGGCGACGGCCCTGGAGCGCTGCCCCGCCGAGCTCGCCGCCGACGTCGCCGCGCACGGGGCGGTGCTGACCGGCGGCGGCGCGCTGCTGCGCGGCCTGGCCAGACGCCTGCGCGCCGCCATGGGCGTGCCGGTGCGGCGCGCGGACCGGCCCGTCGAGTCGATGGCACTCGGCCTCGGCCGCTACGCCGACCGCCTGGGCGCCATCGGCCCCCGGCCCCCGCTGTGACAACCCTTACAGCGGGGTCGAACAGGTGCCGTGCGCGATGTAGGCGAGCCCGTCGAAGGCGGCGCCGAGCACGGCCGGGGTGAAGGTCAGCTTGTACGAGAAGCGCCCGGCCGTGGCGCCGTAACCGCGCACGTACTGCTGCTCGCCCAGCCACCGGGTCACCGCCTCGGGCCTGGGCCCGAGGCGCAGGTCGACGACGTGATCGCGGGGGCAGGCGGCGGCCAGCAGGGATTCGGCCACGTCGGGCCTGCCGGCGGCGGGCACCCGGTGGCGCACCGGCGGCCGCCGCACGTCGGGCCTGCCGAACCGGAGCCGCCTGGCCCGGAACTCACCCTGTCCGAACAGCAGGCCGAGCGCGTAGTAACCGGCGCCGTGACGCTGACGCAGATGATCTCCCATGACCGGAGCACCGAGGCGCGCGTAGTGGCCGGCGGCCACGTGACCGTTGTGCGCCCAGACGGCGACCTTCGCGGCCGGGTCCTCCAGCAGCCGGTCGACGTTGTCGGCCATGAACTGGTCGCGGGCCGCCCCGGCGGTGCGCGCCCCGTCGGCGTCGCGCATCGGCCGCGTGACCAGTGTCGCGAACTGCCGCACGGTCCTGGCGTGCGCCTCCTCCGGCCCGCCGGCGCCCACCTCGTCGGCCAGCCTGCGGGCGGCCGCCTCGATCGCCGGGTCGAGCGGCTCCCCCACTCCCAGGCGCGTCTCCCCCAGCACCGCCAGCGGCCCGAGCAGCTCGCCGGCCCGCTCACCCAGGTGAGCGCGGAGCCACCGCAGCGACGCTGCGGGGAACTGCGGGTCGATCCCGGCGAAGCGCACCTTCGGCTCGGCGGTGCGGTTGTGCTCGCGCATCCACTCCACCACGGCCAGCATCTCCCGCGTCCGCCACGTCCAGAACCCGAGGTCGGCCAGCAGCCGCTCCGGCTCCCCCGCCCCGCCCAGGACGTAGGCGTCCAGGGCCTCGGACGCCGACACGCTGGCCTCCATCGCCAGCACGGTGAACCCCAGCTCCTCCACGAGGAACCGCAGCAGCCGGTGCTTGAGCAGGAAGAACTCCCGCGTGCCGTGGGTCGCCTCCCCCAGCCCCACCACCCTGACACCGTCGAGGACCTGTCGCAGCGGCTCCAGGCCGGCGACCGGCCCGCGCGGGTCGAGCCCGTCGAGCGGGACGGCCCTGGACGCGAGCCAGCCGGTCACCTCGGCCGCTCCCGTCACGACCTGTCTCGGAGACTGGCCAGGGCGAGCACCAGGCCGAGCACGCCCAGCGCGACGCTCACCACCGTCAGCGTCGCGCCGTCGAGCCAGAGATGCAGCAGCCCGAAGTCGCGGTCGAAGAACTGGCGGGCCACGAACCCGCCGAACCCCTGGATCATGAGAATGACTCCGATGAACCCCATGCGGGCAACGCTGGCACCCCCGGCGGGCCCGCCGCATCGGACCAAAGTATCGCCCGCATCAGCCCTTGGCCCATACCGCCCAGCCGGATCACCTCTTTCTAGAGGATAAAGATCCGTTCGTCACGAAAAAGCACTACATTTGCGGCAGAGGCTACGTGGAAGGCGAGGACATGGCGCAGCTTCCGGGGCAGATTGACCCCAACGTGCCCAGTGTGGCCCGCATGTACGACTACTACCTGGGCGGCAAGGACAACTTCCCCGCCGACCGGGAGGCCGCGGAGCAAGTCATCGAGCTCGCCCGCCAGACCGGTTCCGACATCCGCGAGGTGGCCCTGGCCAACAGGGGATTCCTCATCCGGAGCGTGCGGCACCTGGCCCAGTCCGGCATCCGGCAGTTCCTGGACATCGGGACGGGCCTGCCGACGCAGGACAACGTCCACCAGGTCGCGCAGCGGGTCGCCGCGGACTCGAAGATCGTGTACGTGGACAACGACCCGATCGTGCTCGCCCACGCCCGCGCCCTGCTGGCCGACAACGCCGAGACGATCATCGTCCAGGGCGACCTGGCCGAGCCCGACGCCATCCTGGCCGCCGCCGAAGAGCATCTGGACTTCTCCCGGCCCGTGGCCGTGGTCGTGGCGGCCGTCTTCCACTTCTTCCACGACGACGACCAGGTGGCCAAGATCGTGGCGGCCCTCAGGCAGCCTCTGGTGTCCGGCAGCTATCTGGTGGTCTCGCACGGCTACATCGAGCCCGGAGAGAGCGAGGCCTCGAAGGTCGACGGGGTCCGCGGCGTCTACCAGCGCAGCACCTCGGGCGGCCTCGCCTGGCGCGGCAGGGAGGACCTGCTCGCCCTCTTCGAGGGTCTGGAGATCCTCCCTCCGGGTGTGGTGCCGGCCCAGAAGTGGCGCAACAACGACGACCCGTACCCGTGGCCTGGCCTGGTCAAGGGCGGCGTGCTCGGCGTCGTCGGCCGCGTCCCCTAGACCGGCGGGGCCGGGTCGTACTGGATGTAGTGGCGGGTCTCCTTGGCGCGCTCGGTGCCGGCCAGCCGGGCCACCAGGTGCAGCGCCATGTCGATGCCCGCCGACACTCCAGCGGCGGTGATGGTGTCGCCGTCGTCCACGAACCGGTAGCCGGGCCGTACCTCGATCGTCGGGTCCAGCTCGGTGAGGGTGCCGATGGCCGACCAGTGGGTGGTGGCGGGGCGGCCGGCGAGCAGGCCCGCGGCCGCGTACGCCAGCGACCCCGTGCACACGCTCGTCAGCAGCGGCACGGTGGCGCGCCGGTCGCGGAGCCAGGCCAGGTGCTCCTCGTCCTTGAGCAGCGGCCGGGTGCCGCGCCCGCCCGGGTGCAGCAGCACGTCCAGCGGCCCGACGTCGGCCATGCCGTGCTCGGCGACCAGCCCCAGACCCTTGGCGGCGCGGACCGGACCGGCCTCGCGGGCGAAGGCGACCACCTCGGCCTCGTCCGGGTGGGCGGCGGCCCAGGAGGCCAGCACCTCCCACGGGCCGACGGCGTCCAGCTCCTCGACGCCCTCGAACAGCAAGATCCCGATGCGCATCAGTGGCTCCTCGTCATGCGGAAGTGGCGGCGGTACTGCCCCGGGGTGACCCGCAGGCTCCGCCGGAAACAACGGTGCAGGGTCTCGACCGTGCCGAACCCGCAGGCCCTGGCGACGGCGTCGAGCGTGTCGTCGGTGGTCTCCAGCAGGCGGCGGGCCGCCTCCAGCCGCACGGACTCGACGAAGGCGGCGGGCGTGCGGCCGGTCTCGGCGGTGAAGACGCGGGTGAAGTTGCGCTCGCTCATGTCCGCCCGGCGGGCCAGCGCGGGCACGGTGAGGTCCTGGTCGGGGGAGGCGGTGATCCAGGCCAGCAGATCACGCAGCGGCTCGCGGGCCGGCCGCCGCGCTTCGAGCTGGGCGGAGAACTGGGCCTGCCCGCCGGGCCGCTGGACGAACATCACCAGGTGGCGGGCGATCCGCCGCGTCTCGTCCGCCCCGAGGTCGTCCTCGACGAGTGCCAGCGCCAGGTCGATCCCGGCGGTCACGCCCGCCGAGGTCCACACGTTGCCGTCCTGGACGAACAGCGCGTCCGGATCGACGACGACGGACGGGTGCCGCGCGGCCAGCCGGTCGCACGACGACCAGTGGGTGACGGCCCGCCGCCCGTCCAGCAGCCCGGCCTCGGCCAGCAGGAACGCCCCGGTGCACACCGACGCCACCCGCCTGGACCGCCCGGCCGCCTCCCGCAGCCAGCCGATCAGCCGCGCGTCGGCGCACGCCTCGGGCGTGCCGCGCCCGCCCACGACGACGAGCGTGTCGATGGCGCCGTCGCAACCGGCGACGGTCGCGGTGGGCACCACGGCCAGCCCGCCCGACGCGGGGACCGGCCCCTCCGCCACCGCGACGGTCTCGATCGCGTACGGTCCGGCCTGGTGGAACACCTCGTGCGGCCCGGTCAGATCCAGGATCTGGAACCCGGGAAAGATGACGAAGACGACGCGCACGTCTTTTATGCTCCAGGGCCGCCCGTCATGGCGGCAAGGACAGGAAAGTGACGATTTCCGCCAAGATCAACTACGTGCGGCCGTGCGCAGCGCCCGGTAGAGCAGCCGGGAGTCGCCCAGGTGGTGGCGCAGGAGCTTCTCCAGGCCGCCGATCGGCACCAGGTTCTGCGGGGCGCGCGGATCCTTGTAGTCGACGCCGGCCAGCGGCGGCAGGGCCAGCGTCACCGCGTCGGCCAGCGCCGCCGCCTCCGCGGGGTCCAGCTCGGCGCTCGCCTCGCAGCGCACGATGCCCGCCCACGGGGTGACCGCGTGCACGGGCAGCCGCACGTACCAGGCGTGCCGCCGCCAGCTCGTGCCCATGAGGAACACCGGCGTGCGCTGGCCCGGCGCCAGCGAGGCCACCACCGCCGACTGGGCGGGCGGCAGATAGGCGATGTGGTGGGTCTTGATGTAACCGATCGTGCGCGGCAGATGCCCGCGCCCGCGCAGCGGCCCGTCGACCAGCAGCAGGTCGTCGGCCATCCCGCGGTGACGGACCGACAGCTCCACCTCCAGCTGGGTGACCTGCCGCTGCAGCGCCAGCGACAGCTCCTCCGCCGTCGAGTCGGCCGCCCTGCCGGGGCGGTAGGTGGCGTGCGCGGTCTTCACCTCGGGCGTGTACGGGGAGGCGCTGATGAGCGCGCGGTGCACCTCGATGTCCGCCAGGTCGGCGCCGTCGGGACCGCACCGGACGATCCCGGCGGCGTACGAGGCCGCGATCCCCGGCACCGGCATGGCCGTGTCGGGGTCGTCCACCCACACCCGGGCGTCGATCCGGCGCACCCCGTCGGCGACCAGCAGCGTCTCGGGGGCTCGGGCGTCGGGGCCGGGGGTGACGGGCTTCCAGTCGCCGGACGGCCGCTCGATGTCGAGCACCAGCTCGGCGCTCGTGGCGCCCAGCTCGGAGAACGCCTCGGCGGCCAGCGCCGCCGCGTAACCGGGGTCCCAGGGATCGACGGAGAACGCCGTCACGGCCCCACCTTCCGCACGTGCGAGCCCTTGGTGTCGCGGCGGACCTCGAACCGCACCGGCACCCGTTCGGCCAGCGCGGGGACGTGGGTGACGACGCCGACCATGCGCTCCTGCCCGGCGGCGAGCCGTTCGAGGGTGGTGGCGACCGTGTCGAGGGTGGCCGGGTCGAGCGTGCCGAACCCCTCGTCGAGGAAGATCGAGTCGAGGCCGCGCGCGACCGCGTCGGACAGCGCCAGCGCCAGCGCGAGGGCCGCCTGGAAGGTCTCGCCGCCGGACAGCGTGCGGGCGCTGCGCCGCATCCCGGCCTCGGCGTGGTCGATGACCTCGATCTCGGTACGGTCGCTCAGCGCGAGCTCGTACTGGCCGTCGGACAGCTCACGCAGCAGGCCGGAGGCGGTGGTGACGAGCACGGCGAGGGCCTCGGCGCACAGCCAGCGCTCGAAGGCGTTCGCGCGCAGCCGCAGCGCCAGCTCGTGCGCGACCTTGGCGGCGTGCTCCTTCGCGGCGAGCTCCTCGGCCAGTTCGGCGGCGCGTTCGCGGGCCTCCCTGACCCGCTCCAGCCGGGACTCGACGCGGGCCACCTCGCCGGCGACGGCCGCGCCGAGCTGCTCGGGGGTGCCTTCGCCGGGCAGCGGGACCTCGTGCTCCCGGAGGCGCTCGGCGAGCCTGGCGCGTTCGCGGGAGAGGCCGGCGGTGGCGGCGGCGAGCTCCTCGTCGCGCTCGGCCAGCGCGGCGGTGGCGGCGCGGGCGGCTTCGTCGCGCCAGGCCAGCAGGTCGGTCCAGGCGCGGTGCAGGTCGTCGCGGGCCAGCGGGGGCGGCGGGTCGTCGTGCGAGCCGAGCGCGAGCAGCCGGTCGCGGGCCGTCTCCAGCGTCCGCCACGCGTCGGCGGCCCGCCGGTCGGCCCGCTCCGCCTCCGTCTGCGCCTGCCGCAGCCGGGAGCGGGCGGCCCTGACGGCGGTGCGGGCCTCGGCGGCCACCGCCTCCGCCTTGCCGATCGCGGCCAGCCTGCCCTCGACCGCCGCCCGGTCCACGGCCGGTGGCAGCGCGGCCAGCTCCGCCTCCAGCCTGGTCACCTGGGTGGCGTACATCCCCGCCGACGTCTCACCCTTCGCGTACGCGGTTCGCGCCCGCTCGGCCTCCTTCCGCGCGGCGGCCAGCGCCCCCTCCGCCGCCCTGATCTCCGCGGCCCCAGGCGCCCGCACCACCACCCGGGACGCCCCGGCGCCCGCGTGGGCATGCACAGCCGCACCCGCGCGGCTCCCCGCACCCGCGTGGCTCCCCGCACCGGCGTGGCCCCCGGCACCGGCGCGGCTCCCCGCACCGGTGTGGCTCCCCGCACCGGCGTGGCCCCCCGCACCGGCGTGGCCCCCCGCATCGGCGTGGCCCCCCGCATCGGCGTGGCCCCCCGCATCGGCGTGGCCCCCGGCACCGGCGTGGCCCCCGGCACCGGCGCGGCTCTCCGCACCCGCGCGGCTCTCCGCATCGGCGTGGCCCCCTGTACGGGGATCTTCCGCGCCGGCGGTGGTCGCGGCGGGGGTTCCCGAGGCGGCGGAGCCCGTCGGGGCGGTCGGCCGCGGGGGTGTGTTCTCTCCAGGGGTGGGGCGGAGGCAGACGGGGCAGGGGTCGCCGGGGGTGAGGCGGGAGGCCAGGTCGGCGGCGGCGTGGGCGTCGCGCAGCCGGTCGCGGCGCCGATCGGCCTCGGCCATGGCGCTTTCGGCTTCCTGGAGCGCGGACCTCAGCGACTCCAGGGACTCCGCCGCGGAACGGGCCTGGGCACGGGCAGACTCCATCTGGGCGGTGAGCCGGTCGCGGGAGTCGAGCGCGGTCAGCGCGGCCTGGGGACGCTCCCGGCCGCCCAGCGCGGCCAGCGCCTCGTCCGCCTCGTGCTCGTCTGCCTCCAGCGTGGCGACCTCGTCGAGGAGGGACGTCACCGCCTCCGCGGCGGCCCGCCGGGCCGACGAGAGCGTCGCCACCCCGTCGGGCATGCGCGGCGCGGCCAGGGCCGCCTGCCGCTCGGCCACGGCGGCGCGCTCGCGGGTGGCGCGGCGGATCTCGGACTCGCGGGCACGCAACAGGTCGAGGTCGGCGTCGAGGGTCGCGGCCAGCCGCCGCAGCGCGGAGAGCCGCCCGTCCAGCTGCTCCTCCAGCTCGGCCGTCGCCCCCGACAGCTTGCCCAGCTCGTCGCGGGCCAGGGAGGCGGAGGTCCTGGCCGTCTCCTCCTCGCGCACCGCCCGCTGCCTGATCGCCTCGTACACGTCGGCGTCGAGCAGCTGCACCAGCAGGTCCTGCCGCTCGCGCGGCGCGGCGTGCAGGAACTCGGCGAAGCGCCCCTGCGGCAGCACGACGCACTGGGTGAAGAAGCGGTATTCGAGCCCGGTCACCCGCTGCACCTCGGCCGTGACGTGCTCGCCCTCGGCGAGCGGCCTGACCACGGCCTCCCACGCCTCGCCCAGCGGCACCCCGCCGGCCAACTCGTCGATGCGCGCCTCTTTGGTGCGGACCGTGCCCTTGCCGTCGCGGACGAGCGCGCGGACCACCCCGTAGCGGCGGCCGTCGCTCTCGAACAGCAGCGCCACCTTCCCCGCCGCGACGGACGGGGCCAGCGCGTGGGCGATGACGTTCTCCCTGCCCCAGCGCGGGACGGTGCCGTAGAGCGCGAAGCAGAGCGCGTCGATGATCGTGCTCTTGCCGGCCCCGGTCGGCCCGGTCAGCGCGAAGTAGTCGACGTCGGAGAAGTCGACGTCCACCGGGTCGCGGAAGCTGCCGAAGTGGTCGAGTCGCAGCAGCAGCGGGCGCATCAGCCGGTCACCTCGTCGTACAGCCGGTCGAAGAGCGTGGCCACCTGTTCGTCGGCGCGGCCGGTCGCGGTCAGGTATTCGCGGAACAGCTCGCGCGGGCTGCGGGCGGGCGAGCGCGACTCCCGCACGGCGGCGACGGGGCGGAAGCGCTCGTCCAGCGTCACGTCGATCGCGCCAGGCAGCAGTTCGCGCACCTGGTCGGCGAGGCCGACGCGGGGTTTCTCCTCGACGACCACCCGGAGCCAGTCGTCGCCCTGTTCCAGGGACTCCAGCCGGTCGAGCGTGCCGCGCACCGTGCGCAGCCTGCGCGGCGAGCGGAACACGACCTCCTCCACGACGGCGGGCCGGCCGGGCGCGACGTCCACCAGCAGGGCGCCGGGCAGGTTGCCCTCCTCGCCGAAGTCGACGGCGATGGGCGAGCCGCTGTACCAGATGGGACACGGGCCGGGCAGCTGCTGGCGGCGGTGCAGGTGGCCGAGCGCGGCGTACTGGGTGGACGGCGGGAAGGCGGTGGGCTCGAAGTAGTACGAGAAGATCGACTGGGCCTCCCGTTCGCCACCGCCGAACCGGCCGCCGGGGAGCGTGCCGTGGGTGGTGATCAGGTTGACCGTGTCGTTCTCGAAACCCGCGGTGAGCGCGGCGATCAGCTCGGCGATGCGGGCGGCGTAGTCGCGGTTGTGCTCGGCGGCGGTGCCGGCCAGCACCTCAGCGGCACGCACCACGTAGCGGTGTGACAGGAAGGGCAGCACGGCGAGCCGGACCGGCTCGCCGGTGCGGGCGGTGAAGGAGAGCGTGCCGCCCTGGTCGGGGCGGCGGAACGCGCCCACCACGTGCAGGCCCAACTTGCCGAGCAGCGGCCGGTAGACCTCGAACAGCTGCGGGTTGTCGTGGTTGCCCGCCAGCACCACGACGTCGCGGCCGCCCTCGCGCAGCGCCATCAGCGCCGGCAGCACGAGCTGCTGGGCCTCGGTGGTGGGCGCGGAGGTGTCGAACAGGTCGCCGGCCACGATCACCAGGTCGACGTCCCGCTCGCGGGCGGTGGCGACCAGCTCGCGCAGCACCTCGCGGTGCTCGTCGAGGCGGGAGCGCCCCTTGAGCACCTTGCCCACGTGCCAGTCGGCGGTGTGCAGGATCTTCACGAGTCGACCTCTCAGAAGGGCGGGATGTCGTCTTCGACGCCGGGCAGCCCCTGGAACGGATCGGCCGACGCCTCGGCGGGGGCGAGCGCCTCGGACGGGCGGGTGGCCCAGGCGGGGAACGGGAAGGCGACGACCAGCGGCACCGGGATCTCGGGCTGGGCCACGAACATGGTGCCGGGCCTGGCGATGGTGGCCCGGTCGCGGACGGCCGGGGGCAGCCAGCCGTACTCGGATCTGGCGGCCTCGGCGGTGTCGAGCCGGCCCGCGACGCGCACGGCGCTGTTGGCGACGATGCGGCGCTCCACCTCGGAGGCGGTCTGCTGGGCGCCGATGAGGATCACGCCGAGGCTGCGCCCGCGCTCGGCCACGTCGAGCAGGATCTCCTTGATCGGCGAGTCGCCTTCGCGCGGCGCGTACTTGTTGAGCTCGTCGAGCACCACGAACAGCAGCGGCTTGGCGGTGCCCGAGGACTCCTTGCGGTGGAACTCGCCGCGCAGCACCACGCCGACCACGAACCGCTGCGCCCGCTCGGGCAGGTTGTGCAGGTCGACGATCGTCACCTGGGCGCTGGAGGTGCTGACCGAGTGGTTGCGGTAGAACGGCAGGTCGCCGCGGATGATCGGCGACAGCGCGCGGACGGCGCTCCTGAGCCGGCGCAGGAAGGCGTTGACGGTGCCGAGCGGGGTCTGCGCGCCGGTCCACTGAGGGCGGCTGCCCTCGTCCTGGAGCTGGTCGGACAGCAGCTCGACCAGGTCGGAGAAGGTGCGGCAGGAGGTGCCCTGGATCATCACGGCGCCGCCGTCGCCGACCGGCTCCGCCCACGCCTTGAGCCGGGCCGCCACCTGACCGACCAGCAGCGAGTAGCCGGCCCGCTCGTCGTCGGCGTCGGCGAACGCGAAGCGCAGCAGCTCGTCCTGGCAGAACTCGACGAGCGTCCAGTAGAAGGAGCTGACGCCGTGGGTGCGGGCGGAGACGTGGGGGACGCCGTTGGGGTCGCCGGGCCGGGGCGGCGCGAACACGTGGACGCTGCCGAACGGCTTGGCCGGCAGCCCGAGCCGGCCGTAGACGGCCTTGGCCGGCTCGTCGAGGCGGACGTTGTCCTGGTCGAGGAAGAGCAGGTCCTCGCCCTTGACCGAGAAGATCAGCGCCTTGGTGTTGGCCGCCTCGCCGCCCAGCACCCCCGAGTTGAAGATCGAGTAGAGCAGGAAGGTGGCGAACGAGGTCTTGGTGGCGACGCCGGAGACGCCGGAGATCGACACGTGGGCGCCGCGGGTGCCGTCGAGGAAGTCGAAGTTGACGTAGAGCGGCTGCCCGTCGCGGCCCACGCCGAGCGGCACCCGGCGCTCCATCACGTCGAAGTAGAGCGCCTGGTCGCGGTCGCCCGCCCCGGCGAGATAGACCGTGGCCCCGGGCAGCGGCGGCACGAACACCTCGGGCTCGACCCGGGTGACCCGCACCTCGGCCACCTCGACCACCGCCGCGGGCAGCGCCCCTTCGGCGATCAGGAACACGTCGGAGTCGTACGCCGCGCCTTCGTGACGCGCCTCCACGGCCGTCACCACGCCGGCCATCACCAGCGGCCCGTGGCCGGGCACCTCGCGTTTGGTCACCACCACGTCGTCGAGCTGCACCACCTTGCCCGGCTCCAGCCCGATCCAGAACGACAGCGGCGAGGCGGCCTGTGTGCCCAGCACCCGGCCGACCGCCCCCGCGGCCACGGAGGCCACATCGACGCTCGTCATCCCGTTGACCGTCACGAAGCCCTCCACCCCCATCAACGCCTCCATGCAGGGTAATGGGCCAGGGTGACAGAAGTCCCCCGTCAAGGAGCACGCGACCGATGACTTCGCCGCCTCTCGTGGGTCTACATTCCAGGATGACTGGGAAGGAAGCGACGACATGACCCACACCCTTGAGGTGCCCGGCGCGACTCTCGCCTACGACGTGCACCAGGCCGAGGCGGACGACGCGCCGATCCTGCTGATGATCGGATGCCCGATGGACGCCACCGGGTTCACCGCCCTGGCCGGGCGGTTCCGGGACCGTACGGTGGTGACCTACGACCCGCGCGGGATCGGGCGCAGCGAGCGCGACGGCGGCGGCGAGTCGACGCCCGAGCAGCACGCCGACGACGTGCACCGGCTGATCGGCGCGCTCGGCGGCGGGCCCGTGGACGTCTTCGCCAGCAGCGGGGGCGCCGTGAACGCGCTGGCGCTGGTGGCCCGGCACCCCGAGCGGGTGCGCACGCTCGTGGCGCACGAGCCGCCGGCCGCGCAGGCCCTGCCGGACCGGGAGCGGGCGCTGGCCTCGGTGGTGGACATCTGCCGGACGTACGATCGCGACGGTTTCGGCGCGGCGATGGCGAAGTTCATCGCGGTCTCCAGCCTGCGGGGCGAGGTTCCCGCCGGCTTCGCCGACCTGCCCGTGCAGAAGCCGGAGGAGCTCGGGTTCCCGGCGGAGGACGACGGCTCCCGCGACGACCCGATGTTCGCCCAGAACCTCATGACCTGCACGCATTACGAGCACGACTTCGAGGCGCTGCGCGCGGCGCCGACCCGGATCGTCATCGGCGTCGGCGCCGAGTCGGAAGGGGAGCTGGCGCACCGCGCGGGCGTGGCGGTCGCCGCGCGGCTCGGCACGGAGCCCGTCGTCTTCCCCAGCCACCACGGCGGATTCCTGGACGGCCAGTTCGGCATGGCGGGCGACCCCGACGGTTTCGCCGCCACGCTCCGCCGGGTCCTGTCCGCATAGGGGGGCCGACGAACCGGGCAGACTGGGCAGAGTGACGTCGATCGATCATCAACCGGCCACGCCGTTCGAGGAGCGGCTGTGGGCCGCTCATCAGGACGGGCAGACGGCCCTGTGCCTGAGCCTGCTCCGCGACGCCGACCTGGCGCTGCCGATCACCGCCGGCGCGGCGGCCGGGACCGAGGCTCCGGCCTGGGCGACGGCCGCCGACGCCGAACGGACGTGGGTGCTGGCGTTCACCTCGGTGGCGGCGATGCGGCTGGCCACCGGCGGCGTGGCCGCGCACTGCCGGATCGCGTCGCCGGTCGAGCTGGCGGCCGGCTGGCCCGACCCGCGGTGGGGCCTGGCGGTCAATCCGGGGCTGCCCGCCTCCTTCCTGCTGGAGTCGGGCACGCTGGCCAGGCTGGCGGTGCCCACGCTGGCCCAGGACCTGCTGATCGCCCCCGGTTCCGGGGTCCCGGCGGTGCAGAAGCTGCTCTCCCCTGGCGGCGTGCACGACCTGCTCACCGGAGGCGAGCCGAGGATCTCCGGATACTGCCACCACGCGCTGGACGTCTCGCACATCGCGACGCCCGCGGTGCTCGCCGAGGCCCTGGGGCAGCCCGACATGCTGACCTCCGACGGCTCGCTCAACATCCTGCGCTGGCGCCCCGCCGGCCTCGGCCTCTACCGCACCCCGTACGGCGGGACCGACGAGGAGCGCAGGGCCGCGGTGGCCGGATGGGTGGTCGAGGAGCCGCCGTTCACCGGGCTGGGCCTGGCGCCGAACGTGGACCAGGTCATCCGCGAGTACAAGGTGTACGGGGTGATCCTGCCGCACGGCGCGGAGATCTGGGAGCTCACCGAGGCCGGGACCGAGCACCGGCGCGCGCTTTACCACGGCGACCTGCGGCGATGGCTGCTGATCGGGGCGCGGACGTGACGGGCCCTGCTCATTACGGTGCTTATTACCGTGCCCGCTGGCGGGGCGCCGACTATGTGGCCAGCCCCGAGCCGCACCCCCTGGAACTGTGGGTGCGGCTGCGCAGCCCCGATCCGGCGGACGGCTTCGAGGAGGTCGAGCCCGGCTGTCACGTGCGCACGGTGCCCGTGGCGGAGTGCGAGGCCCTGGACTTCGTGACGACGGTGTGCCACTGGCGGGGCGAGCGGTTCGACGTGCGCGACGAGCGTGACGGGCTGCTGCTGCTCGAGTATCTGGGCGGCTCCGCGCTCACCGCACGGGAGCTGGGGCTGGAACGGATCGAGCGCGGCGTGTACCGCCTCTGGGTGCCCCGTGAAGAGGTGAACGATCCGCAGGAGCACGCCGTACCACTCAATGGGGAAGATTCACCACTTTGATGCACCTCTTGCCTTCTGATGTTCATGTGACGGAAACTGATCAGTAATACGGGTGTGTGATCAGATTCGCCGGGGATGGGGGAGGTGTCCGTGGAGTCCCTCCCTGACGTGGCGGCGATGCGCGCGTACGCCGACGAACTGCGCGACATGTTCCGCCAGATCCAGGACGCGAGCCTGGAGTTGCACGCGAAGGCGCGAGAGGTCCAGGTCACCGAGAAGTCGCGCGACGGCCTGGTGTCGGTGACGGTCGGGGCGCGCGGGGAGCTGGTCAGGCTCGATCTCGACCCGCGCATCTACCGGCGTCCCGACGCGCGGCACCTGGCCGACACGATCACCGAGACGACGCATCGGGCGGTGGCCAGGGCCAGGGAACGCGTCACCGAGATCTTCGAGCCGGTGATCCCCCGCGCGGAGTTCGAGGCGCACCTCGACGGTGACCTCGAAGCCGCCATGAACCGGCTCGCCGACCGGATGGAGGGCCGGACGTGAGACTCTGGGACGGTACGGAGATCATCAAACCGACCGTGGACCGCGGGCTGACCCAGTGGGACACGATGGCCGGTGACCTCGACGAGAAACTGTCGGACCGGGTCGCCAAGGTCAAGGCGGCCCTCGCCGCCGCGCCGTGGGGCACCGGCGCCGAGGGCGTGGCGTTCTGGAACGCCCACTTCCAGGGCAACGGCCCGAACCTCCTGCTCGACCAGTGCGCGCAGCTGTGCCAGGAGATCTCCGGCGAGCCGGGCAGGGTGCGCGCCGCCGTCGGCAACACCCTGCAGGTGAGCACCGCCATGGAAGAGGATCTCTCCGCGATGATGCGGCAGGTCTGAGAGCACCGGCGTGGCGGTCAACGGCGGCCCGACCAATCCCACCGCACCGGGCGGCGGTGGGCAGCCGAGCGTGTCGGCCCTGGTCACCATCAACAGCGACGTCCAGCCCGTGTGGGAGACCGAGGCGCTGCCCGACTGGGTGGTCAACTGGCTGATCCCCATGCTGTCGGCCGGGCAGAAGTGGCCGGAGGCCAGCGAGAGCGGCCTGTCGAAGCTGGCTCACGCGTACGGGGACCTGGGCGCGGCCGCCGTCGGCAGCACGCAGGACGCGGGCGCGGCCGCCCGCACGGTCGTCACCGGCTGGAACTCGCCCCCCACCGCGGAGTTCGTCTCCAGGGCCCAGGTCCTGTACGGCAACGAGGGCGGGCTCGCCGGGGTGTCGTCGAACGCGCACGCGTACGGGCAGCAGGCCAACAACTTCGCCGTCGAGACCCAGTACTCGAAGCTCTCCATCAACGTCGCCTTCTGGGTGACGGTCGTGGCCATCGCCATCGCCCTCATCGCCGCGTTCTTCAGCGCCGGGTCCACCACCGCCATCATCGGGCCGTACGCGGCGGCGGCCCGCGCGGCCATCAGCCGCATCCTCGTCAGGCTGGCCACCGTGGGCGGCAGGTCGCTGACCGCGTCCCGGCTGGCCAGGGTGACCACGCTCAGCGGCGCCACCGGCCGGGGCGTCATCGCCAGGCTGCTGGCCACCTCCCTCGGCCGGGAACTCGTCGAGGAGATCGGCGAGGAGTTCTTCATCGACGCCGTCGCCCAGTACCAGCAGATCCGGATGGGCACCCGGCAGGAGTGGGACTGGAAGAAGTCCCAGGCCGCGGTCATCGGCGCGGGTGCGGGCGCGGTCATCGGCACCCGGCTGTCCGGGCCGGTGTCCCGGGTGACCGGCTCGGTGCCGGGCTTCGCGGGGCGCGCGCTGACCACCGGCGCGACGAACATGATCGCCTCCCCGGTCGGCAGTTTCTTCGCCAACGGCGCCGTCTACGGGCAGTGGCAGAACCCGTTCACGGCCGAGTCCATGATGGGCGGGTTCCTCGGCGGCGCCGGTCGTGCGGGGTCGATCAGCCCGTTCAATCCCGACGTCTACTCCGCGCTGGCCAACCCGGTGTCCACGCTCGCCTCCGCGTACGACTCCGCCGCGCGCACCGACGCCGCCCGCATGGGCGGCGACCCGCCCGCCGGGCCCACGACCGGTGGCAATCCGTCGAACAACGGGCCCTCCTCCGACAACCACCCCGCCGGGCAGGCGCCCGTGCGCGGGGGCGACCCCGGGTCCGCGCGGACGAGCACCGCGCCGGGCCAGGGCGGGACGACCCGGTCCACCACGTCCACGGCCACCCTGCCGGACACCGACACGACCACGAACCGGCGCGCCTCCGCCCCCTCGAACCCCGACGACCGGCCCGAGCAGCCCGACCGTCCCGCGCGCCCCGACCAGGACACCGACCAGCCGTCCCCGGACACGTCCGAACCTTCCGCGCGCACCACCCGCACGACGGACCAGCCGTCCCAAGACACCGACACCGCCCAGTCGTCCCCCGACACCCGCACGACGGGCCAGCCGTCCCAGGACACCGACACGCCGTCCCCGACCGATTCGACCGGGCAACCGTCCCAGGACACGAGTACGGCGGAGCAGCCGTCCCAGAACGCCCGCACGACCGACCAGCCGTCCCAAGACACCGGCACGCCCTCCCCGACGACCGATTCGGACGGGCAACCGTCCCAGGACACCGGCACGGACGGGCGGACCGTTCAGGATCCTTCGGACGGCGCCACGACGACGGCTCAGGCGCCGGACGGCGGCACCACGCAGACCGGCGCCGCCGCCGCCCCGACGTCCCCGGCCACCGGGACCGCTCCCGCCACCGGCCCCGAGCAGGGCACTACCTCCAACGGCGCGGGCGTGTACCAGAGCAAGCCGGGCACGGTCACGTCGCGGCCGGTCAAGGACACCCGGTACGTGCCCAGCGGCCGACAGGGCCCCGACATGACGCTCGACGACGTGCGGGCGGCGACCCAGGAGCTGGCCACCCAGTACTTCCGCGACGGCACCGTGACGGGCTTCACCTGGTCGCAGGACGGCAGCACACTGGCGGTGCACACCACCACGGACGGCACCCAGTACTTCCGCCCGGTCATCGGCCGCCTGTCGAGCGACGGCCTGATGGCCGAGACCGTGGTCAGGAAGCAGTCGAGCAAGAGCAACCCGCACGAGGTCCGCTTCAACCCGAACGTCACGAACGACCAGCTCTCCAGGGTCTGGCTGCACGAGATCACCGACACCCTGCAGAAGCTGCGGTCAGACGGCCGCAAGGGCTTCCTGCGGCGCCGCAAGGCCGAGGCCCGCCGCGACCACTGCGTGACCGCCCGCCTCAACGAGATGGCGCTGCTGTCCGACAAGTGGCACAACGCCCCGACGGCGCAGGAGCAGCGACTGCTCGCCATCGACATCGAGGGCGTGGCCCAGGAGCTGCGGAAACACGGCCAGACCCCGCCCGCCCGGCCGTGGGCGCCCACGCAGGCCACCCGGAAGCGGCACGCGCCGCCGTTACCGCAGGGACGCCTTTCCGACGACGACGTCCGAGAGCTCATCACCACGCTGGCCAAGGCCAAGCAGGAGCTCCAGCTCCAGATCACGGCGAAGGAGACCAGCGCCGCCGAGGCACGCGAGGCGGCGCTCAAGGCCACCGCGGACGCCCGGAAGGCGCTGCGGCAGCACGATTCGGGCCGGTTCGAGCGCGCCCGGCAGGCACGCAAGGAGAGCAGGAACCACCGGGCCACGCAGCGCCGGCACCTCCGGGTCGCCAAAGCGTACGAGCGGGCGCTGAGCCGGGCCGAGCAGGCCGAGCAGACGTACGCGCGGCTCCTGGCGGCGCGGCAGCAGCCGCTCCGGCCCAACCAGCACGGGGTGCCGAGCGTGTCCAGGCGCACCAGGCGGCTCGAGGGCGCGGTGCTGACACGGCACCAGCGCTACCTCGACGCCCTGGCCAGGGCGCTGCCGCAGCCGGCCTCCCTGTCCACCGCGATGCCGGCGGGCACCCTCGCCCACCTGAACGCCCTGACCGACACGGTCAACGACATGCTGGCCCGCAACGGGGCGCGGCACCGGTTCACCCCCGACGAGCTGGAACGCGCCGTACGGGCGGACTTCCACCGGATAGTCTCCCCCGACGGCCTGGTGCTGCGCGTGGGCCGGGGCGGCACGGCGGCGGAGCTCAGGATCAAGCTCACCCTCGCCGACCTGGTCGAGGTGCTCGACCCCGGCGTCAAGGCGTCGGAGATGATGGTGGGCCTGTTCTTCCAGGCTGCCCGGACGGTCTCCGCAACGCAGACGGCCAGCGTCGGCGGCTCCGCCGGGTTCAACACCAAGAGCCTGGCGAAGGCCCTGCCGGAAGGCGATCTGGCGTCGGCGCTCCAGCTGCTGGGCATCGCCCTCGGCAGCTCCGGCGGGCACAGCCAGTCCTCGACCGGCGGCGCCGGCATGTACGCGCAGTGGGGTTCCGTCGCGGACAACCGGAGCGAGTCCCTGCTCTTCGACGCCGAGGCCAAGTGGACCGTCGAGATCCGCACGGCGCGGGAGCGCGGCTGGCGGGAAGCCACCGAGGTGACGTCCGGCGCCCCCGGGGACCCCGCCGCCCAGCGCCTGTGGGTCTCGCACTCCTACACCGACCAGCCGCCGAGAAGGCTGACCCGGATCGACGAGAGCCTGCGCGACCCGAAGGCCCCCAACCTCGTGGTCAGCGACATGCCCGGCCTAGAGGACATGTTCGACAAGATCGCGGAGGAACTCGGCGGCGACTACGCCAAGATCGGTGAGGACACCCGCGCGAGCCTGCACGGCTTCGTCACCGCCGAGCTGCCCCACCGGTTGCGGGACGCGGTCAACGGGGGGATCGAGCGCGTCTTCACCGTCGACGGGCGGCCGCACGCGCGGGTGCGCGCGGAGAGCAAGATCATCCTGGTGGAGAGCGAGGTGCTCGGCGGCTCCACGGCCGAGGAGTGGGAGGAAGAGGTCCTCGTCGACTTCGTCGCCACGTCCGGCGGCGCGACCGCCGGCAGGTCGATCGGCGGAGAGGTCTCGGCCTCGATCGGCCACGAAGGGCTGGAGGACCTCGACGGGCCCGGTGACTACAGCCCGAACCTCGGCCCGAAGGCCAAGGGCTCCGTGGGCGGGTCGCGGTCGTCCTCGTCGACGGCCAACAGGCAGGCGATCCATCCGAGCGTGCACAGGAAGATCAGCCCGAAGCAGGGCTACCGGCTCATGGTGGAGACCACGTTCACCGTGGAGAAGTACGGTGAGGACCCGGTCACGCTGGACCCGATGCGCGGCAAGGTGACCGCGAGCATGCGGGAGTCGGCCGCCTACCGGTACGGCCTGCCGGTCGACCAGGCGGCGCTGGTGCTCCGGAACGGCCGGCCGGTCACCGACGCGAACGGGAACCCGGTGCTGCGGGGTGACCCCAACCAGGACCCGCCTCCCGGCCGGAAGCCCGAGCTGCCCCGCTTCATCGGCCACGGCCCCGGGAAGATGCGCGGCGCGGGGCCCGCCCTCGTCCAGGAGATCGACGGGCTGGACCGGTTCCGGCAGAAGGTCATGGACCAGCTCGCGGAGGAAGGACTCATCCCGAAGATCGTCGACGGCAAGCCGAAGTACGCCTCCGGCAAGCTCGCGCGCGACGCCCAGATCCTCAACCTGCAGGAGGTCACCAAGCAGCTGTCCGACAGCCGGATCAGGGGCGCGTACGACTCGCTCGCGCAGGACGGCATCGTCTTCGACCTGGTGAAGCAGGGCGTCAACAAAGCGCCCGAGCATTTCTCGCTGAAGATCTCCCTGGAGCAGGACTTCGACCGGGGAACCACGTACATCGGGCACACGGAGTCCGAGACGGTGGTCAATCTCGAGATCAGCTCCGACACCGTGGCCCGGGCCCTCTCCCTGGTGAGGAACTGGGGCGTCGGCGCCTCCTTCGGCCTGAGCGACGGCCCCCCGGAGGGGCAGAACGGCATGTTGAACGAGTTCGGCGCCGGATACGACTTCGCGAGGACGCTCGCGCACGGGCTCAGCGTCGGCGGCACGAACAACGAGGTGCTTCTCTACGAGAGCAAGGGCCCTCTCGGGATCTTCCAGCAGGCGGGCGACCTGAAGGCCGAGCTCCTGCACGGCGGCGAGACGACCACGCTGACGTCCGACCGCACCTCGGCCAAGCTGCTGTTCTCGGCCGATCTCATGCCGCCGGACACCGAGACGCCGCCCGCGACGCTCGGCAACGTGTCCCCGGAGGCGCGGGCCAAGATGAGGCTGCTCCACCTGGACGTGCCCGATGTGTGGCGCGCGGCGCGCGAGGTGCTTCCCCGGGGGACGCGCGAGGACTCCCCGGCGTTCCACAAGATCTTCTCGCTGCTGAACGTGCGCCATCTCGTCTCGCACGCCAAGTTCCTGAACGGGCCGATCGTCTCCGACCTCATCGTCCGCGGCCAGGGCATGCCGTCGCGGTCGTCGCTGTCGGTCTCGGGCGAAATGGGCCAGGCCACGGTCGTGGGCATGGTCGACCAGGTGTACGGCGACATCCTCTTCGGGCTCGGCAGCGCCGGCGTGTCCTGGGGCGGGACGTCCGGCCACACCACCGGCAGCTCGTCGAAGGTCGGCGACGTCGACGACGGCGGGAAGAGCAGCGACAGCGGGTCGACCGCGCCCGGCCGCTCCAGCGGCACCTCCGAGTCGACCGCATTCACCAACATCTGGGGCACGGAGGAACTCCTCATCGAGTTCGGCCGCCAGTACGTCATCCAGGCGCCGGTGGATCTCACGCTCACCGGTTCGGAGACCGCGGCGCCCGGGCTGCCGGGCGCCGACGTCACGCTGCGCACGAACGCCGCCCCGGCCCAGGGCACCGGGCTGTTCACGATCTCCGAGTACGACGCGCTGGTCCTCTACATGGAAGGCAAGCTCGACCTGCCGCCCCGGCTGGTGAGCGACGCCATCGAGCGCCTGCGCAACGGCAGCCTGCCGCTGGACGCCGACGTGGCCGTGCCTCTGGTGCAGAAGTATCTGCTGGACGTCGCCCGCGCGCGGAGCGCCGGGGAGGACGTCGGCTACGCCGACCGGCACACGCCGACGGCGCTGCTCGACACGATCAACGAGCTGACCGGGCTCGGGGAGAACCCGAACTCCCCGAACGCCGACAAGGAGCAGCAGCTCCAGAATGTGCTGAGCGAGGCGATCGACCTCATCGAACGCTCCCGCGACGTCGTGCTGGCGCCGTCGTTCGACATGGCGACGGGCACGTCACTGGTGGAGTCGATCACTCTGACCGACGAGCAGGGCACGGTGATCTCGTCTCGCGAAGCGGTGGAGGCCGCCATCCTGGCTCAGGAGCCCGAGGCGGGGGACCGTATCCAGAACGAGCAGGATCTGGACACCGACTTCTCCGAGAACTCCATCAGAATCCACCTCGACGACGCGTGGTCCCGCCGCGGCTTCGAGCGGAGTTACGCCCTGCGGGCCGACGATCCGTCGAAGCCACCGGAGGAGCTGACGGTCAAGTACCGGCTGATCCCCATGGATCCCGCGGATTCGCGGAGGGCCAAAGCTCTCACGCACTCGAAACTCTCGGGGATCATCAAGCAGCTCTACGCCTACATCGACCGCACCTTCTCGCGGTCCCGGACGGTCTCCTACGCCGCGGGCCTGAATTACAACGGCAGCGACGACGGCCAGGGCGACGGCGCCGGCCTCGCGACGGACCGGGGCCATACTTACACGCACTCCGTCAACACGCAGAACACCCGCCTGAACCGGATCGGCCTGTTCTTCGGGAACAACCGGGTCCGCCAGGACGGCATGATCGCCGTCGTCCAGGTCTCCCGGCACCGGGTGGGTGACGAGCCGGACTTCGGCCCTGCGGTCGTGCTCGACGCGTCGCTGGTGCGGCGGGTCCCGACCGGCATGATCATGTCCGCTGACCGGGACCCGGGGCCGATCTCCACCGCGCCCGACCCCCGGCAGGCGGAGCTGCGGGCCGGGATGGTCCCGGCGGCGATCTGGGAGGATCCGGCCAAGCCCGACCTGTTCGAAGTGATCACCAAGCAGCTGTCGAAGATGGTGGGCGCCAAGACCGTCCGGGCACAACGGTCGTATCTGGTCAACCGCCTGGCGCGATCGGCCCTGCTGCCCGCCTTCGAGCGGATGTCCGGGCAGGTCGGTGACGTGATAGAGATTCCCGGCAGCCACGCCCGGAACAAGGCCGCACAGGTCACCGTCCACGCCCGCACCTCGGACCTCACCATCGTCGCCGGACCGTTCGACGGGGAGAAGGGCCAGGTCAACAGGCAGGCCGAGTCCCACAACGTCTCCATGTCCCGCAGCCGGGTCATGCCCGTCGGCGCCAACGTCAACGGGAGCAACGAGGATTCCGGCCTGAACGGCGGCATGCGCGGCGGCGAGCAGGTGTCCGAGACCGTGAGCGACCATCACGGCGCCCGGCGCGAGCGCAGCAGCTTCGAGAAGGGCGCCCTGTACATCGTCCGGTTCAGGGTGGACTTCGACCTCACGTTCGAACGGGCCAAGCGGGCTCCGGGCCAGGAGCAGGACACCACCGGCAAGCCCGTCCACATGCCGAGCGCCGCGAACGGCCTGGTGGACGTGGTCCTCACCGGGGAGGAACTGGAGGAGCTCATCCACCGGATGGAGTCGAACGTACGGCTCGCTCCCGCATTCGATCCGGACACCAAGCCGCAGCGATTCGTTCCGGATGACTCCCGCCGTGGGCTGATCCAGGTGCTGCAGGACGCGCGTCTCGCCGCCCGCGACCGGGGCGTTCCGGTTCGCGTGAGGATCCGCGAGCAGGGCACCATGCACGATCACGTGGCCGCCCCCGACGGTTCGGTGCACAGCATGACCCCGGACAAGGCCGAGTTCGCCGCCGCGTTCGCCACCCTGCCTCCCGCCCTGCTGGACGCCGCCGACCAGGCCGGCCTCCACCTGCACCAGGTGTTCCTGACCTCGCGGCTGCGCGCCCCGTTCGTCCAGCAGGTCAGGGCCGCGTTGAACGAGCGGGGCTTCTTCATGGCGGAGGCCTCGAAGCCGATCTGGCCCGCCGACGTCCGCAAGCCGCAGTCCCCCGTGGGCGGCAGCGTCGCCCAGGGCTGGGCCGGCGGCGCCTCGCCCTCCCCCGCGATCGAGGGCACGGTCTTCGACCGGGCGGCCCGGCCCGACGGGACGCCCGACCTCACCCTGGAGGAGGCGCGCGGGCAGGACCTCACCGTGCACGACCTGGGCGGCGCCGCCGCGTACCTGTCCTGGACGGCCGGCGACCGGCTGACCGTCCAGTTCCCCGCCGCGCCCGACCAGCACGTCCGGGTGGTGATCGAGGACCCGGGCGCGGGGCTCAACGGCTCCACCGAGGTACGCGCGGGCACGCCGGAGGACCCGCACGTGATGCGCCTATGGCAGCGGACGCACCCGGACGTGGTGTCGTCGATCATGGTGCACGAGCTCTCACACGTCGCGCAGGCCGTCACCGCGGCCGCGGCCGGCACGCCGCAGGGCGTGGTCAGGCCGTCGTCGCCGGACCGCGAGGGCGACGACCTGTGCCTGCTCCCCCGCCTGGACGAGCACGCCCACCTGGCGCGCCGGTGGCACGCGGCCACCGACCCGGCCGTCCGCGGGCGGCTGGCCGACGCGATCGACGCCATCGCGGACGACCTCGAACGCCGGGGCCACACGCCGCCCCCGCCGCCCTGGGGCACGGGCCCGCGCGACGCCGCGCCCGAGCAGAACCGGATCGCCAGGCTGCTCAGCGGCGGCCCGGCGGCGGACCCCGCCCTCGCGGCGGCGCACCGGCTGTCGCTCCCGGAGACGGCCGCGGTCGCCGCCGTCCAGCGCGCCGCGGCCGCCATGGACGCCCGGGTCCACGTCCGCGCGCCCGGCCGCCTGGACATCGTCCTCCCCGGCCGCCCGCCCATCCCCGTCGAGATCCATCCTCCGGGGTCCGCCGTGCCCGAGCAGCGCCGCGCGCCCGAGCAGGGGGCGCTCACGTTCCAGGTGGACGCGCGGCTCACGATCGGGGCGAACGAGCGCGCCGCCGCCGCGGCGACCGCGCAGGCGATCGCGCGGGCCAGAGGGCAGGCGGCAGCGGACCAGGCGGCCCTGGCGGAGCTTTACGAGGCCGTACGGCAGGTGCGGGCGGCCACCACGGCGCAGCGGCCCGGCCGGTTGGGCGTGCTGTTCGACCTGGTCAACGCCCACCCGGACGTGCTGCGGCTGGTACCGGAACCGGTGGCGGCCGAGCTGGCGACGCTCGCGGCGGGCGACCGGCCCCGCGACTGGCCCGCCCACCTGCAGCGCTTGCGCACGCTCGCCAACGCCACCGGCTGGCTCCCGCCGGACCAGGCGTGCCAGTGCCCGGACGGCGAGCCGTGCACGTGCGGCCGCGGCGGAGGAACCCGACCGGACGCGCCCGGCGATACCGTCATCGCTCCGGAGCAGGTGACGGCCGGCACGGTCCGGGCATGAGCCGGACGCCGGAGTTCCGGCATCATGGGGAATCCCGAGCGAGAGGACTGTCATGACGTTCGCGGTGGCGAGGACGAGGGACGAGGCCCACCTCTATCTCGATCTGCACCCGTGCGCCTGCGGGTCGGTGGAAACCTCCTGGCAGAGCGGGCTGGTCAGCGTGGACGGCGAGCTGGTCAACCGCTACCACGGCACGTGCGAGGCGTGCGGGACACCCCGGGAGTACGTGTTCGGCCTGCCGGAGCGGCCCCTGATGCCCGCCGGTTATCCGACGTTCGGCGGGGAGGAGCCGTCGGAGCTGCTCGACGCGGGCGAGTGGATGTGGGTGGCCGACCTGTCGGCGGGCAACGTGCCGACGGACGACCCGGCCGAGGCGGAGCGCACGCTGCGGGTCGCGGCGGCGGCCGTGGCGGAGGTGGTCAAGTTCGTGCCGCCGGGCGCGGACGAGGTGCCCGACGACGGGTTCTGGTCGGAGCGGGGGCAGCGGATGCGGGCGCAGGAGCCGGGCCGGTTCCAGCTCGACCGGCTGCTGGTCGTGCGGGACACCTACCAGGGGCTGGTGGAGCGGTATGCCTGAGCGGAAGCGCGCCCGCACGCTCGTGGAGGCGTACGTATACCTCGACCTGGCCGGCGGCTCGCGCGACGCGACCACCCAGGAGACGGCGGACGGCTGGGTGGTGCGCCTCGGCGGGGCGGAGGTGCTCGTGCCCCGCGAGTCCGAGGCGCGGGCGAGGGAGCGGGACCTGGTGTTCGGCGCCGGGGTGTCGGAGCTGATCGACCCCGGCCAGTGGGTGCTCATCGCGACCACGTACGCGCGCCGGGCGATGGAGGGCGCGCTGTACTCCGCCGCCGACCCCTCGGACGCCCGCAAGCACGACGAGGTGGCGTCGGGCTGGCGGTTCGCCGCCGAGGCCCTGGAGGAGGCACTGAAGTTCTTCCCCGACGGCGCCGCCGAGCTCGAATCGGAGGAGTTCTGGACGGAGACGGGCAGGTCGCTGCGCGCGTCGGAGCCCGACCGGGTCACCAGGGCCAAGCTGGAGAAGGACCTCGCCTTCTACCACCGGAGCCTGGACGACTTCCTCCGCCTGCACGGCCGCTGAGACGACGACAAGCGGAAGGCCCCGGCCCACCATGGTGAGCCGGGGCTTTCCCGTCGAGTACGCCGCCAGGGACTCGAACCCCGGACCCGCTGATTAAGAGTCAGCTGCTCTGACCAACTGAGCTAGCGGCGCTTGCGGGCATGAATATACCGGCGATTCGCATGCTGGTCGAATCGGTTGGACGCGGACATCTCCGGCTAGAATAAAGTTCGGCCACCAGACAGGAGCATCGATGTTCGCATCCCCCGCCGACGTGACCGAGCGGCTCACCGCCGTCGACTATCTCTCCGACGACGCCATCTCCACCTCGGTGTTCCTGGCCGCCGCACTCGGCAAGCCGCTGCTCGTGGAGGGCCCCGCGGGCGTCGGCAAGACCCAGCTGGCCAAGGCCGTCGCCCAGGCCACCGGGTCAGCCCTGGTCAGGCTCCAGTGCTACGAGGGCCTGGACGAGGCGCGGGCGCTGTACGAGTGGAACTACAAGAAGCAACTGCTGCGCATCCAGGCCACCAGCGCCGACGACGACATCTTCACCGAGGAGTTCCTGCTGGAGCGGCCGCTGCTCAAGGCCATCAGGGCCGAGGAGCCGACCGTGCTGCTCATCGACGAGATGGACAAGGCCGACGTCGAGGTCGAGGGCCTGCTGCTGGAGCTGCTGTCCGACTTCCAGGTGACGATCCCGGAGCTGGGCACGATCGTCGCCAGGCGCAGGCCGTACGTGGTGCTGACCTCGAACGCCACCCGCGAGCTGTCGGAGGCGCTCAAGCGGCGCTGCCTCTACCTGCACATCGAGTACCCGACACCCGAACGCGAGCGCGACATCGTGCTCGCGCAGGTGCCGTCGCTGCCCGCCGGCGTGGCCGAGCAGCTCGCCCGCACGGTGGCGACGCTGCGCGCGCTGGAGTTGAAGAAGGCGCCGTCGGTGGCCGAGACCGTCGACTGGGCCCACACGCTGCTGGCGCTCGGGCGGGGCGACCTGGACGAGGAGACCGTGGCGGAGACCTTGGGCGTGGTGCTCAAGCACAACTCCGACCACGAGCGCGCCGTCAAGGAACTCGGGCTGGCCTGATGTCGCTCGTCGACAGGCACATCGGATTCGTGCATGCGCTGCGGGACGCCGGGCTGCCCGTGTCGCTGGCCGAAGGGCTGGACGCGGCGCGGGCGCTGCAGGTGATCGACCTGGTCGAGAGGGAGTCGCTGCGCGAGGCGTACGCGGCCACGCTGGTGAAGAAGCCGGCCAACCGGCCCGGCTTCGACGTGCTGTTCGACCTGTGGTTCCCGCCGGCGACGAGCGGCCTGCGACAGCGCGAGGACGTCGACCTGGACCAGGCCCCGGTCCCCGAGCTGCGCGAGCACCTGGCCGGGCTGCTGATGGACGGCACGGAGAGCGAGCTGCGCGCGTTCGCGCGGGCCATGGTGGGCCGTTTCGGCAGGCAGGAGGCGCGGCCGGGGCGGCAGAACTGGTTCTCCTACAGCGTGCTGCGCGCCCTGTCGCCCGAGACGCTCATGGCCGGCATCCTGCGCGAGGTGCTGGCCGGGCAGGAGCGCGGCGGGCTGGCCGAGAAGACCGCCCGGCAGCGGGTGAACTCGGGCATCAGGCGGTTCGAGGAGGCGGTCTCCGCCGACGTGCGCCGCCGCATCGCCGAGGACTCCGGGATCGAGAAGATCGCCCGCTCGGCCGTGCGGCCGCCGCTCGACCAGCTCGACTTCCTCCGCGTCACCAAGGCCGACCTGGCCCGGCTGCGCCGCGAGGTCCATCCGCTGGCCCGCAGGCTGGCCGCGCGGCTGACGATCAAGCACAGGAAGGGCAGGCGCGGGCGGCTGGACTTCCGCCGCACCGTGCGGGCCTCGCTGCAGAGCGGCGGCGTGCCGATGGACACCCACTTCAAGCCGCCCCGGCCGCACAAGCCCGAGCTGGTCATCCTCTGCGACACCAGCGACTCGGTGTCGTCGTTCGCGCACTTCACGCTGCTGCTCACGTACGCGCTGCGGGAGCAGTTCACGAAGGTGCGGGCGTTCGGGTTCGTGGACACCGTGGACGAGATCACCCGGTTCTTCCAGCCCGGCGCCGACGTGCTGGACGCGATGAGCCGGCTGGCGACCGAGGCCGACATGGTGCGCTTCGGCCGCACCAACTACGGGCACGCGCTGGAGACGTTCGCCGAGCGTTACGGCGACGCGATCGGCCCGAAGAGCTCCCTGCTCATCCTGGGCGACGCCCGCTCCAACTACCAGCCGCCCGCCCTGGAGGTGCTGAAGTCGCTGGCCGGCAAGGCCCGCCACGCGTACTGGCTGAACCCGGAGCCGCGCCGCCAGTGGGACACCGGCGACTCGATCGCCACCGACTACGGCACGGTGGTGCCGATGCACGAGTGCAGGAACGTGGCCCAGCTGACCGCGTTCATCGAGGACATCGCCTGACCCGTCGCCGGGCGGCGGGTCAGACGCGCTGCAGCTCGCGGGCGGCGGTGCGGGCCAGCAGCTCGATCTGCGCGGCGTCCAGCAGGGCCTTCTGGTTGGCCTTGATGTGCCTGGCCACCAGGCGCGGCTTGAGGAAGGTGACGCCCTCGGCCGTGAGCGAGCCGCCGCGCGGCAGCATGCCGCAGTGGACGGCCATCAGCGGGCTGATGGAGATCTGGATGCCGGTCTCGCGGCCGAGCAGCTCGGCGAACGCCTGCGCGGCGTCGCACAGCGGCTTGGCCGTTTTCGTGCCGTACTTCTCGCCGAAGAACAGCCGCCCGTTGTAGGAGGCGATCTCGGTGTCCGGGCTCCACGACTCGTTGTCGACGATCCACACCCCGCCCGGCCCGATCACCAGGTGGTCGATGGACGCCTGGTCCCTGATGGCGCGGCCGTCGAGCACGCGATAGCCCTGCCTGCCGAGGGAGCGCCGCAGCAGCCGGCCCGTGATGGCCTCGCCGCGCCGCCTGCCCCGCCAGACCGCGGTGGCCCGGAACGCGCGCCAGTCGAGCCACCAGTCGATGCCCGCGACGACGCCGCCGAGCGCGACGGCGTAGAGGACGGGCGCCGGAAGGGTGAACCGGAGCGCGATCGCGAACCCGGCGACGGCTCCCACCGCCGCCTTGACCATGCGGGAGCGGCGCCTGCTCTGGGCTCCCTCCCGCCAGAACTTCTCGTACCACCACTGCGGAGACGATCCTGTGAATTTCTCGTCCTGCTGCACGTAGATAGAGCCACCGGGCACGGCAAACTCCCCGAATGAAGATGTCGTGAAACCACAGGATCTGCTACGCCGAAGATCCCTCGCCGAACTAAGAGATACCCCATGCCGAAGCAAGGCGAGCCTAAGGTGACGTAATTGGTACCTCCAGGGCCACAATCAAGACGCTCAACCGACCAGTCGGTATGCTTGCCCCGTGAAAGATGAACCGGTACGCCAGCGGCTCCTCGGCGAGGCCACCAGGCTCTTCGCCGAGCAGGGCTTCGAGAGCACCTCGGTGCAGGAGATCGTCGTCGCGGCGGGCGTCACCAAGGGCGCCATGTACCACTACTTCGACTCCAAGGACGACCTGCTGCACGAGATCTACGCCAGGGTCCTGCGCATGCAGATGCAGCGCCTGACGCAGATCGCCGACAGCGGCGGCACGGTCGTGGAGCGGCTGCACCGGGCGGCCGCCGACGTGGTGGAGACCACGACGGACAACCTCGACGACTCCAAGATCTTCTTCCGCTCGATGCACCTGCTCGCCCCCGAGACCCGCAAGACCGTGCGGGCCGAGCGCCGCCGCTACCACGAGCGCTTCCGCGACCTGGTGCTGGAGGGCCAGCGCGAGGGCGTGTTCAGCGACCGGGTGCCGGCCGAGCTGGTCGTCGACTACTTCTTCGGCTCGGTGCACCACCTGGGCACCTGGTTCCACGCGGACGGGCCGCTGACCGGTGCCCAGGTGGGCGAGCACTTCGCCGACCTGCTGCTCACCTCACTCGGGGGCGGGCACCCCGGCGAGTGAGGCCAGCGCCTCCCGGTGGTCGCCCGGCGTGCCGAGCGCGACCTCCGCGGACTTGGCGCGCTTGAGATACAGGTGCAGCGGGTGCTCCCAGGTCATGCCGATCCCGCCGTGCAACTGCAGCGCCTCCTCCGCGGCGCGTACGGCCACGCCCGCGTTCCACGCCTGGGCCACGGCGGCCGCGACCGGCGTGTCCTCGGTGACGGCGTTGCGGGCGGCGGCGCGGGCGCGCACCACGTCCAACCACAGGTCGGCCAGCCGGTGCTTGATCGACTGGAAGGAGCCGACCGGCCGGGCGAACTGGTGACGCTCCTTGACGTAGGCCAGCGTGGTGTCCAGGCACCACTGCGCGACCCCGTACTGCTCGGAGGCCAGCAGCCCGGCGCCGAACCGCAGGACGGCCACCAGGTCCACGTCGCCCACGCGGGTGGCGCCCGCGCCGTCGAACGTGACGGTGGAGACCGGCCGGGTGAGGTCGAACGAGGTCTCCGCCCGCACCTCGGCGCCCTCCACGTGATACAGGTCGCCCTCGACCGGGACGAGCAGCACGTCGGCCACGTCGGCCCCGGCGACGCCGGTGACCGTGCCGGACAGCGTCCCGCCCGAGTGCCTCACCGACGCGCCGCGGTCGGGCCGGTACGGGGACGCGGCGAACGACACCGCCAGCGCGGCCGTCGAGCGCCCGTCGGCCAGCCGTTCGAGCAGCTCGCCCGCCCCCGCCTGGACGAGCGCGCGGGTGGCCAGCACCGAGCTGGTGAAGAACGGCACCGGCGCGATGCCGCGGCCCAGCTCCTCCAGCACGACGGCGGCCTCGCTGGCGGACGCGCCCGCGCCGCCGTACTCCTCGGGGACGATCAGCCCGGCCACGCCGATCTCCCCGGCCAGCGTCTTCCACAGGTCCGGGTCGTACGGCCGCGACTCGGCGCGCTTGAGCACCGCCGACGGCGGGCAGCGGTCGGCGAGCAGGTCGCGCACGGCGGCGCGGAGCTCCTCCTCGACCTCGGAATACAGCAGGCTCATCGCGGCAGGTCCTTCCAGGGCACGTCCTTGTCGATGCGGGGTTCCGAGGGCAGGCCGAGCACCCGTTCGGAGATGATGTTGCGCAGGATCTCCGAGGTGCCGCCCTCGATCGAGTTGCCCTTGGCGCGCAGGTAGCGGTAGCCGGGGCCGCGGCCGTAGAAGTCGACGGTCTCGGAGCGGCGGAAGGCGTAGTCGTCGTAGCCGAGGTCGCGCAGGAACTCCATCTCCAGGCCGGTCAGCGCCTGGTTGAGCTTGGCGAACGACAGCTTCATGCCGGACCCCTCGGGCCCCGGCTGGCCGGCGGCGAGCTGCTCGCGCAGCCTGGCGCCCGACAGGCGGGTCACCTCGGCCTCCACCCAGAGCGACAGCAGCCGCTGGTGCAGGTCGTGGGTGCGCAGCTCGGGGTGCTCCCGCCAGGAGCGCAGCACGCCGCCCACCATGCCGCCGCCGCGGGCGCCACCGCCGCCGCCGATGGCCACCCGCTCGTTCATCAGCGTCGTCTGCGCGACCCTCCAGCCGTCGCCGACCGCGCCCAGCCGCAGGTCGTCGGCGAGCCGGACGCCGGTCAGGAAGACCTCGTTGAACTCGGCCTCGCCGGTGATCTGCCGCAGCGGCCGGACGTCGACGCCGGGCGCCTGCATGTCGCAGACGAAGTACGTCAGGCCGCGGTGCTTGGGCACGCCGGGGTCGGTGCGGGTGACCAGGATGGCCCAGCGGGCGTGGTGGGCGCCCGACGTCCACACCTTCTGCCCGTCGACCACCCACTCGTCGCCGTCCCGGACCGCCCGGGTGGCGAGCGTGGCCAGGTCGGAGCCGGCGCCGGGCTCGCTGAAGAGCTGGCACCAGATCTCCTCGCCGGTCCACAGCGGCCGCAGGAAGCGCCGCTGCTGCTCCTCGGTGCCGAAGGCGAGGATGGTGGGCGCGGCCATGCCCAGGCCGATGCCCTGCACGCCGCCGTCGATCTGCGGGGTGCCGGCCAGCTCCCGCTCCACGACCGCCTGCATGTCACGGGAGAGCCCGAGACCGCCGAGCCCTTCGGGGAACCAGACCCAGGCCAGGCCGGCGTCGAACCTGGCGCGCAGGAACTCCAGCCGGTCGCCTGCCGGGTCGTTCTCACTCAGGAACGCGGCGACGCGTTCCTTGAGCCGTGCTTCGTCCACTCCAGCTCCTGTCGTCGGGGGATCACATGTGCTTCTTGAGCTCGCGGTAGGCCAGCGACCGCTTGTGCACCTCGTCCGGCCCGTCGGCCAGGCGCAGCGACCGGGCCCCGGCCCAGAGCCCGGCCAGCGGGAAGTCCTGGGAGACGCCGCCCGCGCCGTGCACCTGGATGGCCTTGTCGAGGATCCACTCCACGGTGATCGGGGTGGAGATCTTGATGGCCTGGATCTCGGTGTGGGCGCCCTGGTTGCCGACGGTGTCCATGAGCCAGGCGGTCTTCAGCACGAGCAGGCGCAGTTGCTCGATCTTGATGCGGGACTCGGCGATCCAGTCCTGCACCACGCCCTGCCGGGCGATCGGCTTGCCGAACGCGGTCCTGGCCAGCGCCCTGCCGCACATCAGCTCGACGGCCCGCTCGGCCATGCCGATCAGGCGCATGCAGTGGTGGATCCGGCCGGGGCCGAGCCTGGCCTGGGCGATGGCGAAGCCGCCGCCCTCCTCCCCGACGAGGTTCTCCGCCGGGACGCGGACGTCCTCGAAGAGGATCTCGGCGTGCCCGCCGTGGTCGGCGTCGTCGTAGCCGAAGACGCTCATGCCGCGCCGGATGTCCATGCCGGGGGTGTCGCGGGGCACCAGGATCATGCTCTGCTGGCGGTGCTTGGGCGCCTCTGGGTCGGTCTTGCCCATCACGATGAAGATCTTGCAGTTCGGGTTCATCGCGCCGGAGGTGAACCACTTGCGGCCGTTGATGACGTACTCGCCGCCGTCACGGACGATCGAGGTGGCGATGTTGGTGGCGTCGGAGGAGGCCACGTCGGGCTCGGTCATCGCGAACGCCGAGCGGATCTCGCCGTCGAGCAGCGGGCGCAGCCACTCCTTGCGCTGCCACTCGCTGCCGAACATGGAGAGCACCTCCATGTTGCCGGTGTCGGGCGCGGCGCAGTTGGTCGCCACGGGCGCCAGCCGCGGGCTGCGGCCCATGATCTCCGCGAGCGGCGCGTACTGGAGGTTGGTCAGCCCGGCGCCGTGGTCACCGGGCAGGAACAGGTTCCACAGGCCACGCTTCCTCGCCTCGTCCTTCAGGTCCTCGACGAGCGGCGGGACGCCCCAGCCGCTGGCCTTGGCCTGCTCCTCGAAGGCGGGCTCGGCCGGGTAGACGCACTCGTCCATGAACTGCAGCAGGCGCCGGCGAAGGTCTTCGGTGACGCTGTCGAAAGCGAAGTCCATGCCGCGAGCCTACCGACCGGCCGGTATGGCTGTCGACAGTGGTCTCCGCCAAAACCCGCCAGGTGGCTCTCTCCCGTACGGACCGGTCCCCCGTAAGGTCACCGCCATGACCGCACACCTTCCCGCACCCGTGACGCTGGAGAACGACGTCGTCCGGCTGGAACCCCTCTCCCCCGGCCACGTGCCGGACCTGTTCGCCGCGGGCGGCGGTGACGACGAGGTGTGGCGGTGGATGCCGATCGCCACGCCGCGCGCCGAGGAGGAGCTGGCGGCGGCCGCCCGGTCGCTGATCGAGGACGACAGGCACGTGCCGCTGGCCGTGCTGCTCAAGGAGACCGGGCGGGCGGTCGGCTGGACCGCCTACTGCGACGTGCCGGGGTTCGACGAGAGCGTCGAGATCGGCTGGACCTGGTACGGCCGCGCCCACTGGCGCTCGGCCGTGAACACCTCCTGCAAGCTCCTGCTCCTCGACCACGCCTTCGACAAGCTCGGCCACAACCGGGTGCTGCTCAAGACCGACGCGCTCAACCTGCGCTCCCAGGCCGCCATCAAGCGGATCGGCGGGCTGCACGAGGGCACGCTCCGCCGCCACCGCCGCAGGCCGGACGGCACCTGGCGCGACACGGCCTGCTTCGGCATCCTCGACGACGAATGGCCGTCCCACCGCGCCCGCCTCACCGGCTGACACCCGCCCCGCCGCCGTCCCGGTGTCAGCCCCGCCGCCGGCTCCGGCCGGCGTCGCTCCGGCCGTCGCCCTCGTCGGCGAGCATGCCTCTCAGCAGATCCCGCACGCCGGCCCGCAGGTCGTCCGGCGACGGCTCGGCGCCCGCGCCGGCGATGACGTCGAACATGACGCCCTCGGCGAACGCCACGAGCTGGCGGCCGTGCCGTACCGGATCACGCGAGCCCGCGGCGGCGAGCAGGGCGACGGCGGGATCGCGGAACCGGCGGCCCGCCCGGTCGTAGATCTCCCGCAGCTCCGGCCGCCTGGTCGCCTCCAGCGCCAGCTCGTAGCGGGCCAGCGTGCGCCGCCGGTCGCGCAGCTGGGCCGTCAGCACTCCGGCGAGCAGCTCGGTCAGGTCGGCGCCCGGCGGCGGCCCGTCGCCCATCGCCCCCGAGAACAGCCGCTCCTCCAGGTCGGTGAGCCGCGACAGGGTGAGCTCCAGGAGCGCGGCGCGGGTGCGGGCCACGTTGGACGTGGACCCGGGCGGCAGCCCGGCGGCCTCGTCGACCGCCCGATGGGTCAGCCCGCGCATGCCCCGCTCGGCCAGCAGGGTGATCGCCGCCTCCGCCACGGCCTCGGATCGCTTCACGGACCCCGATACTACGCTTGTAGTCCAAACTACGGGCGTAGTATGTTGCCACTACAGAAGTAGTGAGGGGATGGACATGAAAGCGATCGTCATCGGCGGCGGCATCGGAGGGCTGACCGCGGGTGTCGCCCTGGACCGCAAGGGATGGGACGTCACCGTCCTGGAGCGGACGCCGAAGCTCGAACCGGTCGGCTCCGGGCTGGCCATAGCGGTCAACGCGCTGCGCGCCCTCGACACCGTAGGACTCGGCGACCCGGTGCGGGCGCGCGCCAGGATGCAGGGGCAGATCGGGATCCGCAGGCCCGACGGCCGCTGGCTCACCCACACCAGCGGCAGCGCGGCCGAGGAGCGCTACGGCGACCGGACGGCCGTGGTGCTGCTCCGTGCCCAGCTGGTGGACCTGCTGGCCGAGGCGCTCGGGCCCGACCGGCTACGCCTCGGCACCACGGTCACCGGCGTGGACGCCGCCACGGGCACCGTGCGGACGGACGCCGGCGAGTTCACCGGCGACCTGGTCGTGGCGGCCGACGGCATCCACTCCCCGACCCGCCGGGCGCTCTTCCCCGGCCATCCCGGGCCGGTCTACTCGGGGGTGACGGCCTGGCGCGGCCTGGCGCCCATGCCGGCCGCGACGCCGCGCAACAGCGAGACCTGGGGCCGGGGGCTGGTGTTCGGCGCGCACCCGCTGGACGAGAAGACGGTGTACTTCTACGCCACCGACGTCGCGCCCGCAGGCGGCGCCGCCGGTGACGAGAGGGCGGAGCTGGTGCGCAGGTTCGGCGGCTGGCACGAGCCGATCCCCGAGCTGCTGCGCACCGCCGACCCGGCCCACGTCCTGCGCAACGACCTCTACTACCTGCGCGAGCCGCTGCCCGCGATGCACGCGGGGCGGGTGGCGCTGCTGGGCGACGCGGCCCACGCGATGACGCCCCACCTGGGCCAGGGCGCCTGCCAGTCGATCGAGGACGCGGTCGTGCTCGCCCACCTCGCCGGGGGCGACCTGGCCGCCTACACCGAGGCCAGGCTGAGCCGCACCGCCGGGATCGTGCGCAAGGCCATGAGCATCTGCCGGACGACCAAGCTGCGCAACCCGCTCGCCGTGGCCCTGCGCGACCTGGGCATGTCGCTGGCCACGCGGGTCACGCCAGATCTGATGCTGCGGCAAATGGACGGGGTTCTGCGGTGGCGGCCACCGGCGCGGGCCGGGAGTGATCGGGTGCGAGACGGCCGAGCGTGATCGTGCCGGCGATGGTCAGCGCCGCCGCGCACACGGCGGGGATCGCGGTGGACGGGCTGGTCGGCAACGACTCGCCGAGCAGCAGCGCGCCGGCCATCACCGACGTGATCGGGTCGACCACCTGCACGCCCGCGTAGGCGATGCCGAAGTAGCCGACCGCGTAGGAGCGCTGCAGCAGCACCACCGCGAAGATCAGCAGCACCGGGATGGCCAGCGTGAACCAGTGGACCAGCCGCCCGAGGTCGCCCTCCAGGCCGCCCCCCACCACCCGGACGAACGTCGAGACGCTGGCCGTGACCGCGCCCGCGCCGATCGCCAGCAGCATCGCCCTGACCGGCCCGCGCACCCGGGCGGCGGCGACCTGCGTGGCCAGCGCGATCAGCGTGATCACGCCGATGAACCCGAGCGCGGCCCCGTCGCTCAGCCGGGGCGTGACGTCCTGGTGGGGCACCAGCATCATCAGCCAGAGCAGGCCCACCGCCACCGCGATAGAGCCGAAGATCTCCGCCTTGTACGGTTTGCGACCGTACATGAAGGCGGCCAGCGGCACCGCGAACACCAGCGTCGCCACGCTGATCGGCTGGACCGCCACCAGCGGCGCGAAGCTCAGCGCGACCGCGTGGAGGCACGCGCCGGTGAACCCGATGACGCCGCCGATCCACCATCGGGGGCGCCGCATCAGCCTGAGCGACGCGCCCTCGGCCACGGCTTCGTACTGCTGCAGCGCCGCCCCCAGCGCGTATCCGAGAGCGCCCGCCAGCGCGATGAGCACGCCGATCCAGGTCATGGGCGTGCTCGGTGGGGAGGAGATCCTTGGAGCATTGCCCCAGCTTAGAGGGTGCGCGCCAGCCCCGAATCATCCTTTAGGCCATTCTTCCCCTTAAGGGGGCCGTGATCTGGCCCTCCGGGTTCAGGACTTCTCTGGGCAGACGCAGAACGCGTGGCCCTCCGGGTCCTGCATCACGATCCAGCCCACGCCCTCGTCGGTGACGCCCGGCTGGAACTCCGGCCTGGTGGCGCCCAGCGCGACGTACTCCTCGACGGCCTTCTCCACGTCGGGCACCCGGAAGTCGAAGTGGAACTGCTTGGCGGGGCTGGGCCACGGGACCGGCTCGCGGTCGGGCACCCTGCCGAAGTAGATGTTGGTCGTGCCGTCGCCCACGGCGGCGTACTCGTCCTCCGAGTACTGGATGGGCAGGCCGGTCAGCTGGTGGTAGAACTCCGCCAGCTTCTTCGGCTCCGCGCAGTCGATGGTCGTGGCGAGGAGCTTCGCTTTCGTCGTCATGCTCCGCAGCCTTCCAGGCATACCTGCCATCTGCTGTCAGGTACGGGCGGGGCCGCCCTTGATCCGCTTGAGGATGCGGTCCCACTCGGTGCCGAACGGGTTGTCCTGCACCAGGTAGGTCCAGGTGGCCTCGGGTCGCTTCAGGTCGGGCTCGGGGGCCTGGAACGCCTCCAGCGAGCGCCGCTCGATCTCCGCCTGCAGCGTCTTGTATTCGGCCACCGCCTCCCTCTGGAACTCGTCGATCGGGCTCATCCGGCCCAGCGCCCGCAGGTGGATGCCCTCGCGCAGGTCGTGCAGGAACGCGAGGTGCTCGGTCCAGCAGGTGTCGATGGCGTGCAGCACGATCTGACGGGCCGTCTCCTCGCGGGTGTCCTCCGGCGCCGCCGCCCACTCCTCGGGGTGGGCCGCGGCCAGCGCGCGGGCCGCCGAGTCGGTGTGGAGCACCTTGTCGCGCCACTCCAGGATGAGCTCGCGCTGCTGTTCGAGCAGCCGGGTGTAACGCCAGGTGTTGCGGTGGATCTGCAGGTTGACGCCCTCGGCGATGCGCTGGGCGTGACCGACGATGTAGGCGGCGCGGCGGTGGCGCACCAGGCCGTCGGGGTCGGCGGCGGGCGGCCGCTCGTCGGGCGCGAACTGGGTGACCAGCTCGTCCTCCAGGCCGACGAAGAACACGGAGCCGCCCGGGTCGCCCTGCCGGCCCGCCCGGCCGCGGAGCTGGTCGTCCAGGCGGCTGCTGGCGTGGCGGCCGGAGCCGATCACGTACAGGCCGCCCAGCTCCGCGACGCCCTCGCCGAGACGGATGTCGGTGCCGCGGCCGGCCATCTGGGTGGACACGGTGATCGCGTCGCGCTCGCCCGCCCTGGCGATGATGGCGGCCTCTTCCGCGTCGTTCTTGGCGTTGAGCACCACCGGTTCGAGGCCGCGGCGGCGCAGCAGGTCGGCGAGGTTCTCCGACTCGGCCACGTCGAGCGTGCCGATGAGGATGGGCCTGCCGGTTTCGTGCACCCGCTGGATCTCCTCGACCAGCGCCGACTCCTTCTCCGGCACCGTCGGGTAGATCCGGTCGGGCTCGTCCTCCCTGACGCACGGCCGGTTCGGCGGGATCACCGCGACCTTCAGCCCGTAGAACTCGCCGAGCTGCTCGTGCACCGCGACGGCGGTGCCGGTCATGCCGCACACCCTCGGGTAGCGCCTGATCAGGCCCTGGATGGTGATCGAGTCGAGGATCTCGCCCTTGTCGCTGGCGGGCAGCGCCTCCTTGGCCTCGACCGCCGCCTGCAGACCGTTCGGCCAGCGCTGCAGCACCGCCACCCGGCCGCGCGACGGGTTGATGAGCTGCACCTTGCCGTCGCGCACGATGTAGTCGACGTCGCGGGTGAGCAGGGCGTGGGCGTGCAGGGCGAGGTTGAGCTCGATCAGCGTGCCGGGCTCGTCCTGGTCGTAGAGCTCGACGTCCAGCCGCTTCTCGACGGTCTCGGCGCCTTTGGGCGTCAGGTAGACGTTGCGGGCCTGCTCGTCGATCTCGTAGTGGTAGCCGCGGACGAGTGTGCGGACCAGCACCGCCATCTCGGGCACGGTGTTGCCGGCGTCGGACGAGCCGGCCATCACCAGCGGCACCCTGGCCTCGTCGACCAGGACCGAGTCGGCCTCGTCGACCAGCGCCACCTCCGGCTCCGGCACGATCAGCTCGCTCGCGTCGGTGCGCAGCCGGTCGCGCAGCACGTCGAAGCCGATCTCGCTGACCGGCCCGTAGGTGATGTCCTTCGCGTACGCCTCGCGCCGCTCGGCGGGCGTGGAGTTCTGGTCGAGCCAGCCGACGGTGACCCCCATGGCCTCGTAGAAGGGGGCCATCCACTCGGCGTCGCGCCTGGCGAGGTAGTCGTTGACGGACATGACGTGCACCCGCCTGCCCTTCAGGGCGTAGCCCGCGGCCGCCATGGCGCCTGAGAGCGTCTTGCCCTCGCCGGTGGCCATCTCCGCGACCTTGCCGTCGAGCAGCGCGAGCGTGCCGAGCAACTGCACGTCGTACGGACGGAGCCCGAGGGTGCGGTCGGCCGCCTCCCTGGCGACGGCGCAGAACGCGGCCAGGTCGCTCATGTCGGGCCGGGGCAGCTCGTCGAGCGTCTTGAGGCGGTCGGCGTGCCCGGCGGCGGCCTTGACGACCTTCCGGTAGGGGCTCAGGTTCGCCCCTCCGGGGCGGTCCAGAAGGTTCCTGACGATTCCTGTTATCGAGGCCACAGTTCCTCCAACGCGCGCTTCGCCGGCGCCGTTCCCTCGCGCCGGGGCGCAGCGGTCCGCCGTACGGACCTTAACCCATACGACGGACCGCACTCGCCCGTCCGCTAGCCCCGCGCCCGCCGGGCCGGGAACACCCCGGCCAGCAGCAGCAACGCGCATCCGGCCCAGCCCGCGGGGCCGGGCCGCTCACCGAGCAACGCCACCCCGATCAGGGCCGCGAAGGCGGCCTCGCCCAGGGAGACGATGGCGACGGTGGTGGCGCTCAGCGCGGTGAGCGCGCGGAAGAACAGCCCGTAGGCCAGCGCGGTGGGCACCGCGCCGAGGAACGCGAGCAGCGCCGCGCTCTCCCAGCTCAACCGGGGCAGCACCCCGCCGGCCAGCGCGAACGGCAGCACGCACGCGGCCCCCACGAGGAACCCGGCCGCGGCGGTGGCCAGCGGGTCCCCCGGCTCCTCCGCCGTGCCGAGCCGCCGTGACAACAACGTCACCCCGGCGTAACCGAACGCCGACAGCAGCGCGAACCCGGCCCCGCCGAGCGCGCCCCCCGCCCCGGAGCCGCCAGGCGCCTCCGGGGAGCCCGCCATCAGGAGGGCGAGTCCCGTCAGGGCGGCCAGGAGTGCGGCGAGGCCGGACCGGCCGAGCCGCTCGCCGAGGAGAAGACGCCCGCCGAGGGCGGTGAACACGGGCGTCGCGCCCATGGTGATCACGGTGGCCACCGCGACCCCCGAGCGCGCGATGGCCGCGAAGTAGGCGGCCTGGTAGACGGCCATGCCCGCGCCGACGACCAGCACGTGGCGGTCCAGCCGCCAGGACGCCCCGCCGAGCAGGGGCAGGAGGAACGCGGCGCCGAGGAGGAAGCGCCAGAAGGTGACGTCGAGGGCGTCGAAGCCGCCCGCGGCGAACAGCAGGGATCCCGCCGCGCCGCCGGTGCCCCACGCAGCCGCGGCCGTGACGACGTACCCGGTGGCACGCCGGATGGACAGTTGGGTCATGACAGATCGCTCCGGATGGGAGTGGTGGAGAAGGGCCCGGATGCGGGCAGCAGCCACCCCCGGATCGGTCAGACCCGGAAAATCAGGAAATGCCGCCCGCTAGCGGGCGGGAGGAGGGGAGCAGATCAATCGCGGCACGGGCTCACCTTAGCCGGGACGGAAAGCAGCGTTCATCCCGAAATCGGCGAGCCCGCCCGGGGACATCGAAAAGGCCACGCCCGGCGACGCGGCCCACGGCGGTCCCCCGTGGCTCACGGCCAGGAGGTGTCACCCGCGGGCTCGACCGGCTTCTCCAGCACGGCCAGCCGTTCGAGCAGGGTCAGGAACGTGGCCGCGTACGGGGAGGACCCGGTCACCGCCGCGACCCTGGACCAGTCCACCTGCTCCCGCAGCGCCCTGACCTGGGGCAGCAGCGCGCCGTAGTCGCAGGCGTGCTCCGACAGCGGCATCAGCCAGGAGATCACCAGGTCCGTGGCCTCCAGGACGGGCACGATCACCGCCGACGCCTTCATCGGCTCGGCCCGGTTCAGCAACTCGTCAGTGACCGGGCGGTCGGACACCTTGAAGATCAGATCCACCAGCTTGCCGTCGTCGTACGCCTTGACCAGCCAGTCCTCGGGCGGCTTGGCCGTCCGGAAACCGATGCCCCGCAGCGCTTCCAGAGCCGCGGGCACGTCGTGCTCGGTGACCACGAAGTCCACGTCGTGCAGGGACGGCGCCGCGCCGCGCGCGTACGCAGCGCACCCTCCCGCCAAGGCGAATTTCACGCCCGCGTCCTTCAAACCGGAGCTCGCCCGTTTGAGCGTGTCAAGGATGGCGTCAGTGACCTCATGACTATGACTGCTCATGAGAGCGGGCTACCCTCAGGCCCTTCGAATAGGCCTGTCCCGGCGCGTGAACCGACGGCCGAAGGGTAGCCGCGACCCCATGACGGAGTACCTGGAAAAGACCGGGCAGGAGTACGAAGGCGAGCACGATCGTCCCCTGGGCACCTACGCCCGCATCATCGGCGTGTACGGGACGGTCGTGGCGGCGGCGGCCGTCGCGGCGAAGCTCACCGGCAGGCGGCCGCCGGAGCGGATCGGGCCGATGGACGTGGCCCTGATGGCGGCCTGCACTCACAAGCTCGCCCGCCTCCTGGCCAAGGATCCGGTCACCAGCCCGATCAGGGCGCCGTTCACCCGGTTCGAGGGCGTGAGCGGGCCGTCGGAGCTGAAGGAGGAGCCGCGCAACACGGTCGGCGAGCTGGTGAGCTGCCCGTTCTGCATCGCCCAGTGGGCGGCCACGGGTTACGCCATCGGCCTGGTGTTCGCGCCGCGCGCGACCAGATTGGTGGGAGCGGCGATGACGGCGGTGGCCGCCTCCGACTGGCTGCAGTTCGCGTACGCCAAGCTCGCCAGGTCCGCCTCATGAAAGAGGAAAATATCGGCGGCACATCGAATGTTAAAGGTCCCGCCACGAGGGCAGTGGCTGTGTCATGGCTACTTTGCTCTGGATCATCGCGGTAATTCTCGTCATCGCCGGCATCTATGTGATTCTGGCCCGTCGCGATCTCCTCTGGGGGATCGTCCTGATCGTTCTCGGGTTCCTGGTCGGCCCCGGTGGGGTCAGCATCTTCAATGTGTAGGGCGTGTTCTGACGCCCCACACGCTCGTTCGTCGGGCCGGTGTTTATCACCGGCCCGATGAATTGCCATAAATGAAGAAGGAGTTGTACGCCGAAGAAGCCCTTCCCGGATGACCGGGAAGGGCTTCACCATGAACGGCTACTCGTCGGCCAGGCAGTAGACCGCGTAAGCGGCGCCGAGCACCGGCAGGGCGACGTTGCGCACGCGGATGCCGCCGGAGGTCATGCCCTTCTCGGTGCCCCTGTGCGCGTGGCCGTGCAGGATCAGGTCGGCACCCGCCGTGTCGACCGCCTCGGCGAGCAGGTAACTGCCCAGGAACGGGTAGATCTCCAGCGGCTCGCCCTCAAGCGTCTCCTTGATCGGAGAGTAGTGCGACAGCACCACCCGGCGGTCGGCGTCGATCTCCTTCAGCGCGTGCTGCCAGGACTCCGCGATCAGCCGGGTGTGGCGGACGAAGTTCTTGGTCTCGCGCTCGCCGAACTCGCTCGCGCACTTGCCCGCGAACCCGCCGCCGAAGCCCTTGCCGCCGACCACGCCGAGCCGCGTGCCGTCGCACTCGATGACCGCGCTGTCGTCGTTCAGCACGATGACGCCGGCGTCGCGCAGCTCACTGGCGATCTCGTGCTGCATGTCGGAGTGGTAGTCGTGGTTGCCGAGCACGGCCACGACCGGGATCGGCAGGTCGCGCAGCTCGTCGGCCACCACCCTGCCCTCCTCCAGCGTGCCGTGCCGGGTCAGGTCGCCGGCCACCATGAGGATGTCGGCGCGGTCCCCGATGCCGTCCAGGCTCTTGCGGTACTGGCCGCGCACGTCCTCACCCAGGTGGATGTCTCCCACGGCCGCGATGCGCAGTTCAGTCAAGATGCTCTACCTCCCCTGGCCTGCCGACCTCGACGACGTTGATCTCGTTGTGCACGTGAAGGTCGGGAGCGGCCTCCCTGGCCACCTCGCCGAGCCGTTCACGTTGCTCGGCCCCGCTCACCTGGCCGCGCAGGAAAAGCTGATCGCCTCTCACGTCGACACGGATGCCGAGCTCATGCGTGCGGCGGTCCTCAGCCAGCGCCGCCTGGACGCGGGCCGCGACGTACTGCGGAGCTTCCATCGCTTCCCTCCCTATACTCCCTGCCGCGCATGCCCGGCAAAGAACCGCTCAAACGGTGCGAAGGAGGTTGATGACGGCTCGTTCCACCTTGCCGTGCGTGGCCAGCTTCCCCGGGTCCACGCCGGCTCCCAGCTCGGTCAGCGCGTGACCGATCGTCTTGTCCTCCTCGTACGCGCTGATCACCCGCGGATCCACGTACGAGGCCCGCGCCACGGCGGGGGTGTTGCCGAGATACTCGGCGACCTCCCGCATGACCCGGGTGACGGCCCGCTTCCTGGCCGTGTCGCTCTCGGCCATGCGGGAGACGGCCAGCCCGACGGCGGCCAGCACCGTGGCGTGCCAGGTGCGGAAGTCCTTGGCGGTGAACTCGCCGATGGTCTCGCGCAGGTAGTCGTTGATGTCCTCGCTGCGCACGTCCACCCAGCCGTTCTCGCCCCGGTAGCGGAGCAGCTCCCCCTCGGCGCTCAGGGACTTCAGCGACCGGACCACCCGGCAGGCGCCGGGGTCGGCCACCCGGATCTCACGCGGCACGTCGCCCTTGGCCGGGTACGAGCAGGTGATCGTGTTGCGCGAGCAGACGACGTGCTCCATCCGGAGCGTGGCCAGGCCGTAGGAGTCGTAGCTCTCGCCGCCGACGCGGAAGAAGCCGATGTCGAGCAGCCGCGCGGCGGCGGCCAGCACCCGTTCCTTGGTCAGCCCGCGGCCCCTGAGCTGCTCGTCGACGCTCTTCCTGAACGCGGGCAGCCGGTCGGCCAGCTCCAGCACCCGGTCGAACTTGGCCTCGTCCTGCTGCTGCCGCCACAGGTCGTGGTAGCGGTACTGGCGGCGCCCGGCCGCGTCGGTGCCGACCGCCTGCAGGTGCCCGTGGGGCGAGGCGCAGATCCACACGTCGGTCCAGGCCGGCGGGATCGTCAGCGCCCTGATCCTGGCCAGCGTCGCATGGTCGCGGACGGTCTCTCCGCCGGGTCCGTGATAGCTGAACCCGCGGCCTCGACGGCGCCGGGTGATCCCGGGTTCGTTCTGGTCGCTGGGATGCAGCTCGGGCACGTCTGCCGCGCTACCCGGCGTGTTAGGCGGCAAACGGCTCGGGCAGGTGCAGCTACATGAGCGACAACAAGGATTGGGTCGAGACAAGGGACAAGAAGGGCCATGCGATGGTCCCCGCCACGCCGCGGGACGTGGTCCACATCAGGGTGGGCTCGTTCATCCTGGTGTTCCTGTTCGCGATGTGCGTGCTCAGCCTCATCGCGAAGGCCTGGGTCATGACCGGGATCACCATCGTCCTGGCGATTCTCACGGTGATCAACATCTGGCGGGCCGTACGCAAGCAGAAGGACAGTGACGTCGGAGAGATCGGCTGACTCGCCCATGGCTCCCCACATCCTCCAGGACAGGGTGGTCGTCGTCACGGGCGCGAGCGGCGGGGTAGGCAGGGCGGTGGTGCGCGAGCTCGGCGCGAAGGGCGCCAAGGTGGCGCTCATCGCCCGGGGCACCACGGGCCTCGGCGCGGCGGCGGTCGACGTCGGCGCGGCCGGCGGCGTCGGCCAGGTCTACGAGGCGGACGTCGCCGACTACGAGCAGGTCAGGAAGGCCGCCGAGCGGATCGAGGCCGAGCTGGGCCCCATCGACGTATGGATCAACTCGGCGTTCTCCTCGGTGTTCGCCCGGTTCGCCGACATCTCCCCCGAGGAGTACGAGCGCGCGACCGCGGTCACCTACCTGGGCTACGTCTGGGGCACCAAGGTCGCCCTGGACCTGATGCGCCCCCGGAACCGGGGCACGATCGTGCAGACGGGTTCGGCCCTGGCGCACCGGGCCGTCCCCCTGCAGTCGGCGTACTGCGGCGCCAAGCACGCCATCAGGGGCTTCACCGAGTCCCTGCGCACCGAGCTGCTCGCGGAAGGGAGCGATGTCCGGGTCACGATGGTCCAGCTCCCGGCGGTGAACACGCCGCAGTTCGACTGGGTGCTGTCCAAGCTGCGCCGCCATCCCCAGCCGGTGCCCCCGATCTACCAGCCCGAGGTGGCCGCCCGGGGCGTCGTGTACGCGGCCGCGCACCCGGAACGCAAGGAGTACTGGGTCGGCGGCACCACCGCGGCCGCCCTCCTGGCCCAGCGCGCCGCCCCCGCGCTGGTGGACCGCTACCTGGCCAGGACCGGCGTCCAGGCGCAGCAGACCGACGGGCAGCCCACGAGCGGCGCCGCGAACCTGTGGGAGCCGGCCGACGAGCATCAGGACCACGGCGCGCACGGCGGCTTCGACGACCGCGGCCACCACCGCAGCCCGCAGCTCTGGCTCTCCCAGCACCGCCGGTCGGTCATGCTCACCCTGGCGGCCGCGGCGGCGGCGGGCGCGGCGGCCCTGATGCGGAAATCCCGCTGAGCGGTCCCTTCTCGGCCGTTCCGGATGGGCCGGAACAAGCGGCCCGGCCGGGAATCGCAGCACGATTCGCCCGATCCCCCACGGGTAGGCGCCCGGAAACGATCGGAGGGAATCATGGCTGAACGAGATCTGCGGTTTCTCGGCGAGCTGGCCGCGCAGCTCCGCGTCGACTCGGTGAGAGCCTCCGCCGAGGCGGGGTCCGGCCACCCCACGTCGTCGATGTCCGCCGCCGATCTGATGGCGGTGCTCTTCGCCCACCATCTGCGTTACGACTTCGAGGACCCGGGCAACCCGGCGAACGACCACCTCATCTTCTCCAAGGGCCACGCGTCGCCCCTGCTGTACTCACTGTTCAAGGCGGCCGGCGCGGTCACCGACAGGGAACTGCTCAGGTTCAGGAAGCGCGGCAGCCGGATGGAGGGCCATCCGACGCCCAGGCTGCCCTGGGTCGACGTCGCCACCGGCTCGCTCGGTCAGGGGCTGCCTGTCGGGGTCGGCGTGGCGATGGCCGGCCGGCTGGAGCGCATGCCGTACCGCGTGTGGGTGTTGTGCGGCGACAGCGAGCTGGCCGAAGGCTCCATCTGGGAGGCGGCCGAGCAGGCCGGCGACACGGGACTGGACAACCTGACCCTGGTCGTGGACGTCAACCGCCTGGGCCAGCGCGGCCCCACCCGCCACGGCTGGGACACCGGGGCGTACGCGCGCAGGTTCGGCGCCTTCGGCTGGCACACGATCGAGGTCGACGGGCACGACCCCGGCGCGATCGACGACGCGTTCCAGGAGGCGCACGGCGTCCGCGGGCGGCCCACCGCCATCCTGGCCAGGACCCGCAAGGGCGAGGGCGTGCGGGCGGTGGCCGACCGCGAGGGCGCGCACGGCAAGCCGCTGAAGGAGCCGGAGCCCGCCGTCGCGGAGCTCGGCGGCGAACGCGACCTGCGGGTGGAGGTCCGGTCTCCGGACCGCGCGGGCGAGCCGTACCGGTTCGAGGGCGGCGAGCTGGTGCTGCCCGAGTACAAGGTCGGCGACCAGGTGGCGACCAGGAGCGCGTTCGGGGAGGCCCTGGCCGCGCTGGGCGCCGCCCGCGGCGACGTGGTGGCGCTCGACGGCGAGGTGGCCGACTCGACCAAGACCGAGGAGTTCGGCCGGGCGTTCCCCGAGCGGTTCTTCGAGATGTACATCGCCGAGCAGCAGCTCGTCGCCGCCGCCATGGGCCTGGCGGTGCGCGGCTGGGTCCCGTACGCGGCCACCTTCGCCGCCTTCCTCACCAGGGCGTACGACTTCATCCGGATGGCGGGCGTGAGCCGGTCGCCGATCCGGCTGGTCGGCTCGCACGCCGGGGTGTCGATCGGCGAGGACGGCCCGTCGCAGATGGGGCTGGAGGACCTGGCCATGATGCGGGCCGTGTACGACAGCACCGTGCTCTACCCGTGCGACGCCAACCAGGCCGCGGCCCTGACCGTGGAGATGGCGGACCTGACCGGGGTGTCCTACCTGCGCACCACGCGCGGCGCGACGCCGGTCATCCACCAGCAGGGCGAGCGTTTCCCCATCGGCGGCTCGTGCGTGCTGCGCCGTTCGCCGTCGGACCGGGCCACGATCGTGGCCGCAGGGATCACCGTGCACGAGGCGCTGGCCGCCGCCGAGACGCTGGCCGCCGAGGGCGTCCAGGTCGGCGTGGTGGACATGTACTCGATCAAGCCGATCGACACGGCGGTGCTGGTCGAGGCGGCGACCACGACCGGCAACCTCATCACGGTGGAGGACCACCGGCCGGAGGGCGGCCTGGGCGACGCCGTGCTGGACGCGGTGTCCGAGCTGGGGCCGCGGGTGGTGAAGCTGGCCGTGCACGGCATGCCCGGCTCGGCCACGCCCGGGGAGCAGCTCGCCGACGCGCGCATCGACCGCCACGCCATCGTCGCGGCGGTCAACAGACTGGTGTGAGCACCGGCCGGCCGCCGTCTCCCGGTGACCGGCATCACGACACGTACGGGCCGGCCGCCTTCTCCGGCGGCCGGCCCGTACCGCCGCGGCGAGCGCGGATCAGCCGCGGGCCTTCGCGGTCGCTTTCCTGTTCGCCTTCTTGATGGCGTCCACGAGCTCCTGCTTGCTCATCTTCGAACGGCCGCTGATGTCCAGGTCGGCGGCCACGCCGCGCAGGTGCTCCTTGCTGGCGTTGGCGTCGACGCCCTCGGCCGTGCGTCCAGAACGGTCCGTCGCGCCCTTGTCCGACGGCCCCTTCTTCGACTTGGGCTCCCAGTGGTCTCCCACCTTCTCGAAGGAGTGCTTCAGCGCGGCGAAGGCCGTCATGTGGGCGCGCCTGCCCTCGCCGTACGTCTCGACGGCCGAGTCGTGCGCCTTCATCCACGTGTCCTGCGCCTTCTTCGGGGAGCGGCGGATGGTGGACGGGAGTTCCTCTCTGGCCGGCATGTCCGGCTCACCTCCTAGAGCGGCGGCTCGTCGTAGTGTCGACGCTCCTCGTACACGGTCGTCCTGCGCGCCTCGGGCTCCTCGTAGATCTCGTGCCGGTGGACCGGCTCCTCGATCGGGCCGACCGCCCTGCGCGTGACGTTGATCCGGTAGAGGGCGAACAGCAATCCGACCAGTCCGCCGAGCATGATGATCACGCCGACGACGTTGATGTCCACACCGGCGAGATCGAATTCGACGGCCCACGTGAGGATCGCACCGAGCATGATGAGGATGATGCTTCCGGCGATGGTCATTTGATTTACCTCCTTGACACGAGGAACCTCTATCCACATGAAGAAAAACAAACCAATCGTGTTAATCGGGCTGATGGGCAGCGGTAAGAGCACGACAGGTCGCCTCGTCGCCGAGGCTCTCGGCCTTCCGTTCAGCGACAGCGACTCCTTTCTGCGGTCGAGATACGGAGGCCCGTCCGCGGAGATCGCCGCCCGCGAGGGAGCCGACGTGCTGCACGAGCGGGAGGCCGAGCACCTGATCGAGGAGCTCGCCGGCGAGCCCAAGGTGATCGCCGCGGCGGCCAGCACGCTCGACGACGAGCGGGCCCGCGAGGCGATGCGCGCCGCCACGGTGATCTGGCTGGACGCCGACGACGAGGTGCTCACCCAGCGGATGCGCACCAGCGACCACCGGCCCGAATTCGCCCCGGCCGCCCTGCGCGCCCGGCGCGAGCCGTACTTCCGTGAAGTTGCGGACCTGAAGTACGACGTGGGCGTGCTCAAACCGGAGGAGGTGCTGGCGGCCGTGCTGCGCGATTCGGGTTTGCCCGCGCCCGGCCGGGACTGATAACCAGGGGCGATGTTCTCCGACAAACCCGTGCTGACCGGCGAGCGGGTGACGCTGCGGCCGGTGGGGGCCGAGCACGCCGACGGCCTGTTCGCGCTGGTCTCCGATCCCGAGGTGCGGCGGCTGACCGGCTCCCACGCCGCCTTCGAGCTGGAGGCGTGCCGGCGCTGGTGCGCCACGCGGGCCGGCCAGGCGGATCGCCTCGACCTGGCCATCGAGGCCGGCGGCGACTACGTGGGCGAGGTCGTGCTCAACGAACTCGACGAGCCCAACCTGTCGTGCAACCTGCGCATCGCGCTCATCGGCGACCGGGCCTTCGGCAGGGGCTACGGCACCGAGGCCATCACGCTCGCCCTCGGCCACGCCTTCCGCACCACGCCGCTGCACCGGGTGGGCCTGGAGGTGTTCGCGTTCAACGACCGGGCCCGCCACGTCTACGAGAAGCTCGGCTTCGTGGAGGAGGGCCGGCTCCGCGACGCGCTGCGCTGGGACGGCGAGTGGTACGACTCCCTCGTCATGTCCGTGCTGCGGCCCGATTGGCAAGCAAGATCCGGATTGCTGTAATAATGATCTTTACCCACGGGCTCCCCGAGGCGCGCGGGGGGCCTGTGGCGTTCTGGGAGCCCTGCGCAACAAATTCTCGTCGTGGTGCGTCTAAGCCTTTCGATGATGCGCTCGGTGCCTGGTGATCCCGAGAGGCTCGGCGGCTACTGGCTGGCGGGGCGGCTCGGCGCGGGCCGCCACGGCGTGGTCTACGACGCCTACGACGACGAGGGGCGCAGGTTCGCGGTCAGGGTGCCGCGCGGTCCCCTCCCCCGCGTCCGGCCGGTGACCCACCCGCATCTCGCGAGCGTCCTCGAAGTCCGGTCCGGCGGCACGCCCGCCTACGTGGTGAGCGAGTTCGCGAGCGGGCCGTCCCTGCGGGAGGCGATCTCCCTGCACGGCCCGTACGCGGGTGAGGAGCTGGTCGCGCTGGCCACGGCGGTGGCGTCCGCGCTCGCCTGTCTCCACGGCGCCGGGCTCGCCCACGGCGACCTGCGGCCGGGCAAGGTGCTGCTCACCGGCGACGGCCCGAAGGTGATCTGCCCCGGCGTGCCCGGCTCGATCGGCGGCACCCGCACCTACCTCGCCCCCGAGGTCGTCACGGGGCAGCCGGGCGGCGCGGCGGGCGACGTGTTCGCCTGGGGCGCGCTGGTGCTGTTCGCGGCCACGGGCGACGACCCGTTCCGCGGCGGCTCCATGGGCGAGGTCATGCACCGGCTGCTGTCCTGCGACCCCGACCTGACGGCGCTCCCGCCGCGGCTGCGCGACCGGGTGGCGCGCGCCCTGTCCAAGGACCCGTCGTCCCGGCCCTCAGCCGACGCCCTGCCGCTCCCGACGTCGGCCCGGGTGCCGTCCCTGCCGGGGCCGCCCGCGCTGGGCGAGGTGGCCGAGGAGCTGTACGCGTCCTTGACCGCCGTCGAGCGGGACCGGCTGAGGGACCTCCTGGTCGAGCTGGCCCCCGGCACGCCACCGGCCGCCGCTCCCGCGCTCGACGAGCCCGTCCTGTCCCGGCTGCTGGAGTCGGGGCTGCTGGTCCGGCCCAGCGTCGCCGTCCCGCCCGCCCGCACCGACGCCGGCACCCTGGTGGCCGTCACCGGCGACCGCCTCGTGCCCGCCACCGCCGCGCTCTTCCACGCCTGGCCGCGCCTGCGCGGCTGGCTCGACCGGCCGCGCGAGGAGACCCGCTCGTGGGCGCTGGCCTGCCTGCCGTCGTCCCGGCCCAGACGGCTCGGGCTCCTGTCGCCCGCGCTGGCGCTGGTCGCCGCCGTCGCCCTGGCCGTCAGCGTGGCCACCGTCGTCAAGGACGCCCGCCGCACGCTCGAATGGCTCGGCGACGCCACCTCCGGAGTCGCCCCTCTTCTCCCCGTCCCCGCACCGGAACCACCACCGAGCCGCCGCTGACGGGTCGCCCCCTCAGATCCCGACGATTGGCATACGGGCGCGCGCCGAAATAGGTTTTCATGCGTGCCCGAACTCAATCCGATGACAGACCTGGTGACCTTCGGCGAGACGATGGCCCTGTTCGCGGCCCGCCGCACCGGCCCGCTGCGCTTCGCCCGCGACTTCGACCTGGGGCTCGGCGGCGCCGAGTCCAACGTGGCGATCGGCGTCGCCCGGCTGGGCCGCACGGCCTGCTGGGCGGGCCGGGTGGGCGCCGACGACTTCGGCGACCTGATCCGCTCGGCCCTCGCGGGCGAGGGCGTGGACGTGCGTGCCGTCCCCGACCTGGAGGCGCCGACGGGCCTGATGATCAAGGGCCGCCGCACGGCCGACCACATCGACGTCCGCTACTACCGCGCGGGCAGCGCCGGCTCGCGCATCCGTCCGGAGGACCTGGACCCGGACCTGATCAGGGGCGCGCGCGTGCTGCACGTCACCGCGATCACCCCGGCCCTGTCGGAGTCCGCCCGCGCGACCGTACGGCACGCCGTCGAGGTGGCGCGGAGCGCGGGAGTCCCGGTGTCCCTGGACGTCAACTACCGCAAGGCCCTGTGGTCCCCGGCGGAGGCGGGCGCCTGGCTGCGCGAGGTGATCGGCCAGGTGGACATGCTGTTCGCCACGGAGGAAGAGGCCCGACTGCTCCTCCCGGACACCTTCGCGACCCCGCCGCACGAGGACGCGGAAGGAGCCGTCCCGGAGGGGCCGGTCGCGGTGGCGGAGGCGCTGGCCGCGCTGGGCCCGCGCCACGTGCTGGTCAAGCTGGGCTCGCGGGGGGCTGTCGAACTGTCCGACGGCGTCGCGTACCGGGCGCCCGCCTACCAGGTCACCGAGGTGGACCCGGTGGGCGCGGGCGACGCGTTCGCCGCCGGATGGCTGGCCGACTGGCTGGAGGGCGCCGAGCCCGAGCACCGGCTGCGCACCGCCTGCGCCGCGGGGGCGTTCGCGGTCACCTCCCAGGGCGACTGGGAGAGCCTCCCCCGCCGCGCCGACCTGGCGCTCCTCGACCGCACCACCGACGGAGTCAGCCGCTAGGCGAGCGCGGGCGCCCGCACCGCGTCAGGCGGCTGAGCCGAAGTCGCGTACGAGGGCGACCGCCCTGCGCCAGCGCCGGAGCTCGGACTCCGGCGACGGCCGGGGGGTGAACTCGCGGGCCACCCGCCAGGCCCGGGCGAGCTCGTCCGGGCCGGCCCACACCCCGGTGGCCAGACCGGCGAGGAAGGCGGCACCGAGCCCGGTCGTCTCGGTCCCGGCCGGCCGGACGACGGGCCGGCCGAGCCGGTCGGCCTGGATCTGGCAGAGCAGGTCGTTGGCCGCGGCGCCGCCGTCGACGGCCAGCCGGGTGATGTCCACCCCGGAGGCGTCCACCACGTCGCGGATCTGGAACGCGATCCCGTCCAGCACCGCGCGGGCGACGTGCGCGGCGGTGGTGCCGCGGCTGACACCGAGGAGCGCTCCCCTGGCGTACGGGTCCCAGTGCGGGGTGCCGAGGCCGGTGAGCGCCGGTACGAAGACGGCGCCGCCGGAGTCGGGCACCGAGGCGGCCAGCCGTTCGCTGTCGGCCGTGGCGCCGAGCAGCCCCAGCCCGTCGCGCAGCCACTGCACGGCGGCCCCGGTGACGAACACCGACCCTTCCAACGCGTACTGGACGGGCCCGTCGCCGAGCCGCCAGGCGACGGTGGAGAGCAGCCCGGAGTCCGGGGACGCGGGCTGGTCGCCGGTGTTGACCAGGAGGAAGCTGCCCGTCCCGTACGTGCATTTGGAGGCGCCCGCGGTGAAGCCGGCCTGCCCGAAGAGCGCGGCCTGCTGGTCGCCCGCGACGCCCGCGATGGGCAGGCGTAGCCCGAGGAAGGCCTCCGGCGACGTCTCGCCGAGCACCGCGCTGGAGGGCACCAGCTCGGGCAGCGCGGCGGCCGGAACCCCGAACAGGTCGGCCATCTCCGCGGACCAGGTGGCGGCGGCCAGGTCGAGCAGCAGCGTGCGGGAGGCGTTGGACACGTCGGTGACGTGCAGCCGTCCGCCGGTGAGCCGGGCCAGCAGGTACGAGTCGACGGTGCCGATCGCCAGCCTGCCGGACCGGACGCCCTCCCAGGTGGCGGGGTCGTGGCGGCGCAGCCAGGTGAGCTTCGTGGCGGAGAAGTACGGGTCCAGGCGGAGCCCGGTGACCTTCCGGACCCGGTCCTCGGCGCCGGACTCGCGCAGTTCCTCGCAGACGGCGGCGGAGCGGCGGTCCTGCCAGACGATCGCGCGCCGGGCCGGGCGGAGCGTGTCGCGGTCCCAGATGACGACGGTCTCCCGCTGATTGGTCAGCCCCAGGCACGACACCGGGACCGCCGCCGCGTCCACCGCCTGGCGGCAGGCGTCCAGCACGGCGGCCCAGATGTCGTCCGGATCGTGCTCCACCTCCCCCGGCCTGGGAAAGTGCTGCGGGAACTCGCGGCTCCCCCTGGCCAGCACCCGCCCCTCGTCGTCGACGACGAGCGCGGTGACGCCGGTGGTCCCGGCGTCCACGGCGAGGACGGTCATGAGGCCTCCAGGGACAGGTCGAGGACGAGAAGGCCGGCGCGGCCACGCGAGGTCACGCGGCCTCCCGCAGGCGGGCCAGCAGGGGGACGAGGTCGGCGTCGTGGTCGACGGCGAGGGCCTCCTCGGTCATGCGCGCGGCGGCGACGTACCGTCCGACCTGGTCGGCTTCCCAGGCGGCGTCGCGGCCGAGCGCGGTGGCGAGCAGCGCGGCGACGTGCGGGGCCGCGGCGGCGCCGCCGTCGCGCGCCTCCAGCCCGGCCCGGCTGCGCCGGCGCAGCACGTCGTCCACGCCGAGCGCGCCCTCGTGCGCCGCCATGAACAGCACCTCGGCGCCCAGCAGCGACGGCGCCCCGGGGAGCGGCTCCAGCGGTCCACCCGGGAGGGAGCCCGGCGTCCCGCCGCCGAGCGGGCCGGAGCCCAGGGTGAGCACCTCGCGGTAGTCGGATCCGTACCGCAGAGCCAGCCGCTCCACCACCGAGACGGGCACCCCGGCGGCGACGGCGGCGGCGTCGCGGCGGGCCCAGGCCTGGGCGAAGCCGCTGGCGCCGGCCAGCGGGAGGGTGGCCGTCGAGGAGCGGCGCGCGCCGAGCCCGCGGACGGCGGCCGAGACCGCGTCGCGCGCCATCACCCGGTACGTGGTCAGCTTCCCGCCCGCCACGACGAAGCAGCCGGGCGCCACCTCCCGCACCACGTGCTCGCGGGACACCGCCTGGGTGTCGCCGGAGCCGGCGTCGACCAGCGGCCGCAGCCCGGCGTACACGCCGACCACGTCGTCACCGGTGAGCGGCTCGCGCAGCCACCGGTTGGCCTGGTCGAGCAGGTAGCGCACGTCGGAGCCGGTCGGCAGCACCGGCCCAGGCCCGATCTCCCACGGCGTGTCCGTGGTCCCGACGAGCACCACGTCCCCCGCGGGGATCACGAACAGCACCGAACTCGCCGTCCGCGCGATGAGCGCCGACGACATGGGCAGCCGCGACTTGGGCACCACCAGGTGCACCCCCTTGGAGGCCCGCGTCCGTACGGGGGAGACGCCCAGCATCCGCTGGGTGAGCTCCGACCACGGCCCGGTGGCGAGCACCACGCGCCGCGCCCGGATCGCGAACCGCTCGCCGCTGAGCACGTCCTCACAGGTGGCGACCGTGTGGCCGGGCCGGGTGGCGAGGCCGGTGACCCGCACGCGGGTGAGCACGGTGGCGCCCTCGCGCACGGCGGTGCGGGCCAGCGTGACCACCAGCCGGGCGTCGTCCACCTGACCGTCGTCGTAGGCGAGGGCGCCGACCGCGGCGTCGGGCCGCAGCGACGGCGCGGCGCGCAGGAGCGCCCGCCGGCTGAGGTGGCGGTGCCGCCGGAAGCCGTGCCGGTCGCCGATCCCGGCGAGCCCGTCGTAGAGGGCGAGCCCGGCGCCCACGTAGCCGCGCTCCCACATCCGGTGGGTGAGCGGATACAGGAAGGACAGCCGCCGCACGAGGTGCGGGGCCAGGTCGTGCAGGAGGCCGCGCTCGTGCAGCGCCTCGCGCACCAGCCCGAACCTGAGCTGCTCCAGATAGCGCACGCCGCCGTGCAGCAGCCTGCTGGACTTGCCCGACGTGCCCGACGCCAGGTCGCCGGCCTCGACGAGGGCCACGGTGAGCCCTCGGGAGGCCGCGTCCAGCGCGGCTCCGGCGCCGGTCGCGCCACCGCCGACGACCAGCACGTCGAGCAGGTTCTCCGACACCTCGTGCAGCAGGGCGTCGCGCTGTCCCATGACCGTTGCCATCCTCATCCTCACCAGCGCCTGTAGACCTCTTCGGCCCAGCCGTACAGATCGGAGATCTCCACGATCTCCCCGTCGTCCGCGACGACCGTGCCCCGGTAGTGACCGAACGCCTGGGCCTCGCGGGTGCGCATGTAGAGCGCCCGCCGCACGTCGGCCTCGCGTACGTGCTCGGGGACGAACTCCAGGTCCACCCGGTCGCCGGTGATCCGCCAGGGCGCGTTCCAGTCGCTCGTGTCGTAGTACCAGACCAGCTCCTCGCTGATCTTGTGGACGCGGCCGTCGAGGATCAGCGCGTTCTCCACGCTGCCGGTGCCGTCGGTCCACTTGCCGCCGATCTGGATAGCCACGTCGCGGCCGCCGGGGCGGCCCGCGGCCGCGCCCCAGTTCCACAGGACCTCCCCCGGCCAGCGGCCGCGGCCGAGGTCGAGCGTGGCCAGCGCGTCCTCGGTGGCGAACTCGTACGTCCTGCCGTTGACGCGGACGGTGCCCTCGGCGGGCCGGCCGACGTCCTTGACCGTGTACTGGAAGCGGCGGGCGCTCCACGGCACCACAAGCGACAGGCTCTCCCTGCCCGGAACCCGGTGCACCAGGATCTCCGCGTCCAGCTCGGCCGACCTCAGCCGGAGCCGGGTGCCGGCCGCGGTCTCGTCGACGCTGATCCGGACGGGACCGGCGCCGATGCGCACGCTGCCCTCGCCGCTGCGCGCGGAGAACGAGACGCCTCTGGCGGGCACGAGCAGGCCCCTGCTCGTCACCTGCTCGCCGGTGCGCCGGTCCAGGAAGAACGCCGCCTCGCCGGCCAGGTAGTCGAGGCTGCTCGCGCTGAAGGCGAACACCTGCTCCGGGCTGGTCACGCACCAGTAGTCCCAGCGCATGGTGCGGCCCCAGCCGCGGATGTTGGCGCGGTGCAGCGGGGTGCGGCTCCACCCGACGGCGGCCGGGTTGAGCCGTCCGCTCGGCAGGCACAGGTCGACCCTGCTGGTGATCTCGCGCTCGGCGACCGCGCGCGGGCTCGTCTTCATCGTGCTCTCCGTCATCGCCCCAGCCCCACGCTGAGGTACTTGTACTCCAGGTAGTCGGCCACCCCGTGGTGGCCGCCCTCGCGGCCGTAGCCGCTGCTCTTCACCCCGCCGAACGGCGCCTGTGGCGGCGCCAGCGGGCCGCCGTTCACGGTGACCATCCCGAACTGGAGCTCCTCCGCGATCCGGATGGTCCTGTTCAGGTCGTTCGTCCACACATAAGCGGTCAGTCCGTACGGGGTCGCGTTCGCGCGGGCGACGACCGTGTCGCAGTCGTCGAACTCCAGCACCGGGGCGACCGGCCCGAAGGTCTCCTCGCGGCAGATCAGCATGTCGTCGGTGACCCCGGACAGCACCGTGGCCGGGTAGGACGTGCCCGGCCCGCCGGAGGCCCGGCCGCCGGTCAGCGCCGTGGCGCCGCGGGCCAGCGCGTCCTCGACGTGCCTGGTCACCTTGGCCACGGCCCGCTCGTCGATGAGCGGCCCCAGCTCGGCCGCCTCGGCCCGGCGGACCAGCTCGGCGGTGAAGGCGGCGGCCAGCGAGGAGTGCACGTAGATCCGGTTGGGCGCGGTGCAGGCCTGGCCGGCGTTGAGGAACTTGCTGCGGGCCACGGCCCGGGCGGCGGCGACCGGGTCGGCGTCGGGGAAGACCAGCACCGGCGCGTGCCCGCCCAGCTCGACGCTGAGCCGCTTCACGTCCTGGGCGCTCTGCCTGATCAGCTCCCTGCCGACCTCCGTGGAGCCGGTGAACGACACCTTGCGCACCCGCGGGTCGGCCATGACGACCGCGCCGAACTCCGCCGGGCGGGACGTGGTGACCAGGTTGAACACGCCGGCCGGCAGCCCGGCGGCGACGAACGCCTCGGCGACCGCGATGGCCGACAGCGGGGTCAGCTCGGCCGGCTTGAGCACCACCGTGCAGCCGGCGGCCAGCGCCGGGCCCAGTTTGCGGGTGATCATGGAGACCGGGAAGTTCCACGGCGTGATGCCCGCCACCACGCCCACCGGTTCGGGCAGCAGCCAGATGCGGTTGTCGGCGTGCGCGCCCGGCACGGTCTCACCGTAGAGGCGGCGGGTCTCCTCTGCCGCCCACAGCAGGTGGTCGGCCCCCGACAGCACCTCGCCGGTCGCCTCGGCGAGCGGCTTGCCCTGCTCGGCCGTCATGATCGCGCCGATCGTCTCCGCTCTGGCCGCCAGCTCCCGTGCGGCGGCCCGCATGAGGTCGGCCCGCTCGTGCGCGGGCATGGCACGCCAGGCCGGGAACGCCTCGGCGGCGGCGTCGACCGCCCGCGCCGTCAGCTCGGGGCCGCAGTCGGCGACCTCGCCCAGCGGCTGCCCGGTGGCGGGCGCGTAGACGGTGAACGTGCCGTCCGCCTCCCGCCACTCGGCCCCGATGAGTGCCCTTCCCGTGTCAGCCATCTGTCTCCCGCAATCCGTCGATCAGCGCTTTCATGGCGGCCATCTCGTGCGCGTGCTGCAACTCGCTGGCCAGGGTGATGTCGCCGGCCACCAGGGCGTTCCTGATGGCGACGTGTTCGGTGTGCGATTCGGGCAGCCGCCAGGGCACCAGGCGGAAGCCGCGCTGGGCGGTCTCCGTCCGGGCCCACAGGCTCTGCAGCATGCGGTGGGTGAGCCTGCTGCTCTCGGTGTCGCACAGCAGGGAGTGGAAGCGCCGGTTGAGCCGGGCGAACGCGGCCACGTCCAGCTTCGCGACGGCGACCTCGCACTCGGCGAGGACCGCGTCCACCTCGGCCAGCCGGTCGCCGGCCAGCGGCCGGCCGTCCAGCTTCAGGGCCAGCGAGGTCAGCGCGGCCCGCACGCTGTAGAGCTCGCGGACGTTCTCGACGGTGTACGCGGCCACCACGGCCCCGACGTGCGGGCGCTCGACCAGCCACTCCTCCGAGCAGAGCTGCTTGATGGCCTCGCGCACCGGCGTCTCGCTGATGCCCACGGCCTCGGCGACCATCCGGGTGGTGATCTTCATCCCGGGTGGCGCCTCTCCTGACATGATCAGATTCTTGATGTGGTCCGCTGCCAGATCCGCCTTGGTGCGGAAGGGGGAACGCGATTCGGCCATGGTTGGGGGAGCCCTTCAGACCCGCTGGACAGTGAGCGGCTCGATCGCCGCGTGGTCCAGCTCTACACCGAGTCCCGGTCCTTCCGGAACGCCTACGAGCCCGGAGGAGTCCGGCAGCAGCGGTTTCGTCAGCATCGCGTGGAACACCTCCGGGACGATCACCGGCGGGTCGTACGGGTACTCCAGCCAGTCGCAGTTCGGCAGCGACGCGCAGAGCTGCAAGTTTCCCGCGACGCCGAGGCCGGTGGCCCAGGCGTGCGGGATCACCTTGCGCTGCCGGGCCGCGGCCATGGCGCCGAAGTCGCGCAGCGCGCCGATCTCCTCGCTCTCGTTGGCGTCCGGCTGGAAGATGTCGAAGCACCCGTCCTCCAGCATCCGCACGAGCTGGCCGATGCCGCGGTTGTGCTCGCAGCCGGCGATCGGGATCGGCGCGGCCGCGGTCAGCTCGCACAGCGCGCGGTAGTCGTGCCGGGGCATCGGCTCCTCCAGCCAGGCCACGCCGAGATCGGCCAGCTCCCTGGCGGTGGTCAGGGCGCGGTCGTAGTCCCAGATCAACCGGCTGCCGTCGGGCGCGTACCGCCAGCGGGCGGCGGCCTGGTTGGCGTCCACCATGATCGCGACGTCCGGTCCGACGGCCTCGCGCACGGCGGCCACCTGGGCGACGTCCTCGGCGATCGTCGCGGCGTGGACCCGCAGCTTGATGCCCCGGAACCCCTCCTCGACGACCTTCAGACTGTCCTCCACCCGCTGCTCCGGGCTGCGGACCTCGCCAAAGCTCGCATAGGCGCGAACCGCTCCCGAGTGCCCGCCCCACAGCTTGTACAGCGGCTGACCGCAGGCCTTGCCCACCGCGTCCCACACCGCGACGCCGACGACCCAGGGCCGGGGGAAGACGTACTCGGCCACGTACCGCAGCCGGTTGGCGACGTGCGTGGTGTCGAACACGTCCAGGCCCACGAGCTGCGGGCGGATCCAGCCGCGGATCGCCTCCAGCAGCATCGGACCGGTGCCGTGCCCCATGTCGCCGCCCGACACGCCGACGATGCCCTCGTCGGTCTCGACCTCGACGATGACCGCCGACATCGCCCGGTGGGCGCCCTCCGGAGCCCACGACGGCACGAAAGGCCGCGGATAGGGCAGCTCGATGACCCTGGCCCGCACGTCTGTGATCTTCATCGGCCCATCACCCCTTGGTCGCGCCGTCCGCGAGGCCCTTGATCAGGTACTTCTGCACGAGCAGCGCGAAGACCACCACGGGCAGCACCGTCAGCACCCCGACCGCGGCCAGCGGCCCCCACATGCCGCCCTTCTCGGTGTCGGCCGCCATGCCGGCGATCGCCACCGGGATGGTGACCGCCTTGTCGTTGGTGAGGATGAGCGCGAACAGCAGCTCCTCCCAGGCCAGGATGATGCAGAAGATCAACGTCGAGACCAGCCCGGTCAGGCTCGTCGGCACGATGATCCGGAAGAACGCGCCGAAGCGGGTGCACCCGTCGATCATCGCGGCCTCCTCCAGTTCCTTCGGCAGGCCGCGGAAGAACGCCCGCATCAGCCAGACCACGTACGGCACGAGGAAGGTCACGTACGCGAGGATCACCGTGATGTACTGGTCGGTCAGCCCGAGCTTCCTGGCCACCAGGAACAGCGGCACGACCAGCGCGATCGGTGGCACCGCGCGGGAGGCCAGGATGAGCCCGCCCACGACGCCCGCACCGCGCATGCGCATCCGCGACAGCGCGTAGCCCGCCATGGATCCGGCGATCATGGAGATGACCGACGCGCCCACCGCCACGATGACCGTGTTGACCATCCGGGGCATGATGCGCGCCTGGTGGAAGTAGCTGACGTAGTTGTCGAGCGTGAACTCGCTCAGCCACCTCGGCGGCACCGTGAAGATGTCCTTGGGCAGCTTGAAGGAGATGCTGACCATGTAGAGGACGGGAAACAGGAAGAGCAGCGTGACCAGGATCGCCCCGGTGATGGCCGCGTACCTCCTCACCATCGGTTCTCCAGACGCCGGGTCACGCTGAACAGGACATAGGTGATGATCATCGTCAGGACCAGCACGATCGTGGCCATCGAGGAGGCCGTGCCGAACTCCAGGCTCCGGAACCCCTTCTCGTAGATGTAGAGGTTGACCACGTTGGTCGCGTTGCCGGGCCCGCCCTTGGTGGCGGCCAGCGCGATGTCGAACATCTTGACCGCGCCCAGCCAGCGCACCACGAACGCGGCGGCCATCACCGGCACCAGCAGCGGCAGCGTGATGTGCCGCAGCGTGGCCCACCGGCCCGCGCCGTCGGACTTGGCCGCCTCGTACACGTCACCCGGCAGCGCCATGATCCCGGCCGCGGCGATGAGCACCACGAACGGCGTCCAGCGCCACGTGTCGATGATGATCAGGCTCGCCATGGCCAGCGTCGGGTCGCCGATCCACTCGACCGGGCCGATCCCGACCAGGCCGAGCGCGTAGTTGACGACGCCCCAGAGAGGGTCGAGCAGCATCCGCCAGACGCCGCCCGCGACCACCGGCGCCACCACCATCGGGATGAGGAACAGCGCGCGCAGCACGCCCCGCCCCCGCCAGGCGACGTTGAGCAGGAACGCGATGGCGAACCCGAGCACCATCTGCAGCGGCAGCGCGATCACCAGGTAGACCGCGGTGACCCGGAGCGACTCCAGGAAACCGGGGTCGTTCAGCACGGCCTCGTAGTTGCGCCAGCCGACCCACCCGGCGGGCTGGAAGGTGGCGAGGTCGAAGTCGGACACGCTCACCCAGAGGGTGTAGAAGATCGGGTAGAGCAGCATGCCCGCGAGCAGGATCAGAGCGGGTGCCAGGAAGAGCCAGGCGGTGCCCGGCTCTCCCAGGCGAACGCGTCTCACTGTCCGTAGCCCTTGGACTTCAGCAGTGCCGTGATCTCACTGGCGGCCGCCTCGATCGCCTGCTGTGCGGTCGACTGGCCGGACACGGCCTGGCTGGTGTGCAGTGCCAGGATCTGCTGGACGGCGTCGGACTCGGGCAGCCTCGGACGCCACATCTCGCCCTTGGTGACGACCTCGTAGCCCTCCTTGAGCGCCTTGTAGACCGGCTCGGCCCAGTCGGCCGGCGGCTCTCCGTCGAGCGTGGAGACCCGCGCGGGGAACGTGCCGAACTCCTTGGCGGTGAACTGCTCGCCCTGCTTGGAGGTGACCCACTGCAGCCACGTCCAGGCGGCGGCCGGGTGCTGGGACTTCTTGGAGATGCCCGCCGTCCAGATGCCGCGGTGCGCGCCCGGCGCGGCGGTCCCGGCGGGCAGCGTGGTGATGCCGACCTCCTCGGGGGTCAGGGTGGTGGTCTCCTTGTCCACGGCCGTGCCCTTGAAGACGCTGCCCCACATGAACATGGTGGCCGCCTTGCCCTGGCGGAACGCCTCCAGCGGCTCGTTGAACTGGTAGGTGCTCGCCCCGGGAGGCGCGTACTTGAGCAGGTCCACCTGCGTCTGCAGGGCCTTGACCCCCGCCTCGTTGTCGAACGCGACCCGCATGTTCTCGTCGAGCAGCTGACCGCCGTCGGAGTCGAGCACGGTCTGCCACACCGTGGGGGTCAGCGGGTCCTTGGTGAAGTACGTGGCCGCCGCCCACGAGTCGGTCTCGCCGTCGCCGTCGGTGTCCTGGACGAGCTTCTCGGCGTCCTTGAAGTACTGCTCCCAGGTGGTCTCGGCGGTCGGCTCGGCGACCCCGGCCTTCTTGTAGAGCGTCTTGTTGTAGAACATCAGCAGCAGGTTGGAGCGGACCGGCACCGCGTACTGCTTGCCCTCCCACTCCCCCGCCGCCAGCGGCGCCGGGTGGATGTCGTCCCAGTCGTACTCGGGATCGTTCCACTGCGCCAGCTCGGTGCCCTTGAGGTCGTGCAGGGCGCCGGTCTTGGCGAGCTGCGGCAGCCAGTTGTCATCGGCGAGCACCGCGTCGTAGGTGGCGTTCGCGCCGGTCAGCTCCAGCATCGTCTTGGCGAGCTGGTCGTTGTACGGGACGCCGTCGATCGTGACCTTGATGTTCGGGTACTTCTTGTTGAACTCGGGCACGAGGCCGTCCTGCCACTGCTTGGCGAACGCGTCGTTGGCGATGACGCGGATCGACACCGGGTTCTCCGCGGTGCCGAGACCGCCGCCGTCGGCCGGGACTTCCTCCGCCGACGAACCGCAGGCCGCGACGGCCAGACCGAGCACGGCCGTGGCCGCGACGAGCCGAATGCTTCTCAACACTTCTCCTTGGGGGAAAGGGGGTTCAGGCGACCGGATCGATCGCGAGCTTCACGACGTCCCTGCCGTCGAGGGCGTAGCCGCCGCCGAGTGCTTCCAGTGCCTCGCGGACTCTGGCCAGCGGCACGCGGTGGCTCACCACGCGCTCGTACGGCCTGCCGCCGCGCTCCAGGAGCGTCAGCGCCTGGTGGTAGCGGCGCTGCATGTCGGGACCGGCGCCGTACACGCCGGCGATCGTGATGTCCCGCCTCAGCAGGTCGCTGTAGGGGTTGAAGGGGATGGCGCCGCGGTCGGTGAAGTTGCCGAGCTCGGCCAGCACACCGCCGTCGGCGACGAGGCCGAGCGCCTCGGCGAACGACTCGGGCGAGCCGGCCGTGCCGATGACGGCGTCGGCTCCCTGGCGTCCGAGCGCGTCGAAGACCGCCCGCCTGCGCTCCTCCGGGCTCTGGCCGAGGCCGACCACCGCGTCGGCGCCCAGTCCGGCGGCCAGGTCCAGCCGGGCGCGGGGCCCGCCGACGGCGACCACGCGGGCGGCGCCGGCGGCGCGGGCGGCGGCCACGGCCATCAGACCGATCGCGCCGACGCCCTGGACCACGACGGTGGAGCCGATCCGGATCGCGGAGCGCTCCACGCCGTGCAGGGCCACGGACATGGGCTCCTGCAGCACGGCGACCTCGGCGGGCAGGTCGGTCCGGTAGAACACCGTGCCCGCGTTCGAGGCGTACAGATGGGTGGCGAAGCCGCCGGTCAGGTGCGGGGGACGGTCGGCGGGCGAGGCGAACCCGTACGAGGGACGGCGGTCCGGGCAGTTGGCCGGCCTGTGCCGCACCTGGCATTCGAAGCACCGGCCGCAGCTCAGCGACGGGAAGACGCCGACCTGGTCGCCGACGGCCACCGGCCTGCCCGCGTGGTCCGCCTCGACGCCTTCGCCGAGGGCGGCCAGCCGGCCGACGATCTCGTGCCCGAGCAGCGCGGGGAAGCGCACGCTGGCCAGCCTGCCGCGGTAGATGTGCGCGTCGGTGCCGCACATCCCGCAGAGCTCGACCTGGAGCACGAACTCTCCCGGGCCGGGCCGCGGCAGGGCGTACTCGCGCACCTCCACTGGTCCAGTGACGTCGGTGACGATCGCCGCACGTGCCAGCCCGTCCATCCACGTCCTCCACATTCTACTTTCTATAGAATATGGAGGAGGTTAGTTTGTCCGGTTTTGGCAGGTCAAATGCCGTTACCGGATTGTTTCCTGGCCACTAGGCTGGAACGCATGGCTGAGATCGCGCTTGCCGACGGCGTGTGGACCTTCGACGGCGAGACGCTGCGGATCGTGCCGGGCAGCGGGCGCGACGTGCACGAGATCCGCAAGGCGCTCGGAGAGCTGGTCATCCCGCTGGAGGCGATCGCGAGCGCCACGTTCGAGCCCGCGCGCAAGGGCGGCCATCTCAGGCTGCGGCTGCGCAAGGGGGCCGACCCGCTGACCGACGCGGTGGCGGGCTCGCTCACCGCGCCCGCCGACCCTTACCGGTTGCAGATCCCGAAGGACCGCACCGGCGCGGCCGAGTACTTCGCCGACGAGATCCGCGACAGCCTCGCGGTGTGGCAGACGGCTGCGGGGCCGTGCGAGGACTTCGTGCTGCCCGGCCCGGAGGTGCCGATCACGGCGACCGCGGGCGACGGCACGGTGAGCTTCGACGGCGAGCGCGTGCGCGTCGAGTGGACCGGTTTCGCCTCGACGGCCAAGGACGAGGCGGGCCCGCAGGAGTTCGCGGTGGCCGACCTGACCGGCGTGGAGTGGAAGCCGCAGAGCGGCATGGGCTACGGCGTCCTGCGTTTCCATCCCAAGGACGAGGGCCCGCTCAGGCCGCCGCAGAAGGACCCGCGCTGCCTGTCGTGGGGGGTGCAGCGGTTCGGCGGGACGACCTGCCTGGTCGCGGCGGCCGTCCTGGCCCGCATCCCGCGCGGGCCCGCCGAGCTGCCCCCGCCGCCGAGCACGACGGCGGAGACGCAGACGATCCTGGGCCAGTTGTCCGAGCTCGGCGAGCTGCACCGCCAGGGCGTGCTGACGGACGAGGAGTTCAGTGCGGCGAAGCAGGCCCTGCTCCGCCGCCTGGGGTGACTTCCGGGACTGTCCGGGACTACTGCTCGGCGCGCGCGGCGCGCTCGTTCGGCACGCAGTGCGTCATCTTCAGGCCCTGCACGTCGCGCGGCCCGTTCCTGCCGAGGTTCGCCAGGCGCTCCCGCTCCTCCTTGGTGAGGTCCTGGGTCGCGAGCGGCTCCAGGTGCGCCACGTCGTCGGGCGTGATGCCGAGCCCCTCGCCGACGCGCAGGCCCAGCTCGTCCTCGGCCATGAGGAAGTGCCAGACCATGCGCTCGGCGATGCGCCGGTCGCACTGCCTGAGGTTCGCCGTGAAGTTGGCCACCAGGTCGTCGCGTTCCCATTCCTCCATGAGCAGGTAACGCTGCCCTGCCTGGGCGTAGTCGTTGGTCCTCGGGATGCGCTTGCGGGTCAGCCGCCCGGAGATGACCGGCCCCTCCTCGTCGACGGTCGGGTACTCGGCCTCGCGCAGCCCGTCGATCAGCGACGGCTCGTAGTTGATGTGCGGCGACTCGCCGGCGGTGTCGACGAAGTACGTCATCTGACCGTCGCGCTGGTTCGTCCGGATCTCCGCGTTCTTCGCCTGGTTGACCGGGAGCTGCAGGTAGTTGGGGCCGACCCGGTAACGCTGGGTGTCGCTGTACGAGAACGTCCGGCCGACGAGCATCTTGTCGTCGGAGAAGTCCAGGCCGTCGACCAGCACGCCGGTGCCGAAGGAGATCTGCTCGTTCTCGGCGAAGTTGTTCGACACGTTGCGGTTGAGCACCAGCCGCCCGACCGGCCTGGCCGGGAACTCGTTCTCCGGCCACACCTTGGTGTCGTCGAGCGGATCGAAGTCGAGCTCGGGGTGCTCGTCGTCGCTCATCATCTGCACGAGCAGCTCCCACTCGGGGTAGTCGCCCCGGTCGATCGCCTCGTGCAGGTCACGGGTGGCGTGCCCCAGGTCCTGGGCCTGGACGACGGCGGCGTCCAGCTCGGTCATGCTGCGCACGCCCTGCTTGGGCATCCAGTGGTACTTGACCAGCACGGTCTCGCCCTGCTGGTTGACCCACTTGTACGTGTTGACGCCGAACCCCTGCATGTGGCGGTAGTCGGACGGGATGCCGCGCGGGCTGAACAGGTTGACCAGCATGTGCAGGCACTCGGGCGTCTGCGACATGAAGTCGAAGATCCGGTTGGGCTCCTGCCGGAACGTCACCGGGTCGGGCTTGAGCGAGTGGATCACGTCGGGGAACTTGATCGCGTCCCGGATGAAGAACACGGCCAGGTTGTTGCCGACCAGGTCCCAGTTGCCGTCCTCGGTGTAGAACTTGACCGCGAACCCCCGAGGGTCGCGGGCCGTCTCCGCCGAGTCCCGGCCGCCGATGACCGTGGAGAACCGCAGCGCCACGTCGGTCCGCTTGCCCGCCTCCTGGAACAGCTTCGCGCGGGTGTAGCGGCTGATCGGCTCGTCGCCGATCTTCCCGTACGCTTCGAAGAAGCCGAACGCGGTCGCGCCGCGGGCGTGCACCACCCGCTCCGGGATGCGCTCCCGGTCGAAGTGGCTGATCTTCTCCAGGAACTGGTAGTTCTCCAGCGTCGCGGGGCCTCTGGCGCCGACCGTGCGCTGGTTCTGGTTGTCGTATACGGGGTGGCCTTGCCGGTTCGTCAGAATCTGCCGCTGGTCACCGGTGCCGGACCCCTGTCCGGAAACATCTGTCATGTCACCGTTCCTCTCCTCCGTTGGCCTCTTCCCCCATGCCCTCAACCCTCGACAGCTCACAGGCAAAGACTCACTCCTGCCCTGTCGCGGGCTCAGGTGGCGGAGGAGGACTCGTCGCGGAAACCGGTCCGGACATGAAACAACCCCGATCCGGCTGAACCGAATCGGGGTTTCTTGATGGTGCGCCGCCAGGGACTCGAACCCCGGACCCGCTGATTAAGAGTCAGCTGCTCTGACCAACTGAGCTAGCGGCGCCCGCAACACGTGTAACTGTATCAGCCGCCGAACACTCCCCGCACCACGCACGCGTCAGCCCAGACGCTCCGCCAGCCTGCCGTACGCGTCCAGCATCGTGTCCCAGAAGCGGTCCACGTCCAGGTGGGTGCCGACGAGCGCGTTGGGGACACGGTCCATCGGCCGGAAGTCCACGACGGTCATGCCCCGGGTGTGCTCGCCCCTGGTCTCCACGTCGACCACGGCCGGCGTCATCGTGACCAGGGCCGGGTCCAGCACGTACGCCACCGCGCACGCGTCGTGGATGGTGGGGCCGCCGTCGGCGGTGATCACGCCGTAGGAGGTGGCGGCGGGGATCAGGAACTCGGCCAGACGGCCGAGCGGCCGCATGCGGTCGAGCACCGTGGAGGTGACGACGGCGGTGAGCGTCACGTCCAGGCCCAGCATCTTCACCGTCCAGCCGGACCTGAAGACGATGGCGGCGGCCTCCGGGTCGGCGAGCATGTTGAACTCGGCGGCCGGGTTGTGGTTGCCGCGCGTGTAGGAGCCGCCCATGATGACCAGGTCGCGGGCCCACTCCACGACGCGCGGCTCCCTGCGGACGGCGAGCGCGATGTTGGTGAGCGGGCCGATCGCGACGAGGGTGACCTCGCCGGGGGCTGCGCGCAGGGTGTCGATGATGACGTCGACCGCGTGCCCGTCCGCCGCGGCGCGCACCGGTTCGGGGAGCACGGCGGCGCCGAGGCCGGTGGGTCCGTGCACGTGATCGGCGCGGACGACGGGGTGCAGGAGGGCGCCGGGGCTTCCCGGGGCGACCGGGATGTCGCCCAGGTCCAGGAACTCCCGCAGCGCCAGCGCGTTCCTGGTGGTCACGGCCAGGTCGGCGTTGCCGCCCACGGTGGTGACGGCGACGACCTCCAGACCGGGCGCGCCGGCCGCGAGGGCCAGGGCCATGGCGTCGTCGATGCCGGGATCGCAGTCAATGAGGATCTTCGTCACGGAACCGTACGATACGCAAAGATCAAAAAGTCGGAGCCGGGCGGTCTGCCGCCCGGCTCCGGTGGGTATGAGACCGGGGCCGGGCAGTTCCCCCAAATCTGCCCGACCCCGGTCCGGTGGCGGTCCAGGCCGGTCGGCTTTCCCCCAAAAGCCCCGGCGGTCCCGCGCTGCAGACGAGCGGTCCCCCTCCGCTGCCTGCTTTTCGGTGTAGGTCTCTCGGCCGGTCACCATGCTTCCGACCTGTCTACGACGCTACCGGGGCCTATGCAACGACCGCGTCATAACGCAGTCGAATATCCGTTTAATCAGGGCTACGGGATCTCCAAACGGACCTCGGTGCCCTCTTCGAGCGAGCGGCCGACGGTGCAGTACTTCTCGTGCACCCGGTGCGCCACCGCCCTGAACACCTCGTCGGCCTCCTCCGAGGGCAGCTCGACGTCGTAGCGGACGGTGACGGGACCCAGGCGGTTCGGCTCGACCTTGTCGGCCGAGACCTCCATGGCCAGGCGCACCAGCCGCTGGCCGCGCTTGGCGGTCAGCGGCTCGACGGTGACGATGTGACATCCGCCCAGCGCCGCGAGCAACAACTCGACAGGCGTGAACACGCCGTCCTCCGCACCACCCATCCGCACCTGGGCGCCTCTGGCATTGGTCGCCAGGAATCCGCCGTCCTCGGTCCGCTCTACCCGCACGTTAGCCATGTTTTAGACCTTACTCAGACGCTTCTCATCTTCGAGACGCATCGTTCAATCATGGCTAGTGAGCGGAAATTCCTCGGTTCCCTCCTCTTCTGTCTGGGAGCGGGTGCGGCGCCGGCCGCGTACCTGCTCGGTCACGCGTCCCCGGTCACGGGCGCGGCTCTGGCCGTGTACGCGGTGGCGGCCGTCATGGCGGTACGCGTCCACGGCCGGCACACGAAGGGCACCGTGCTCATCGCCACCGGGCTGGAGCCCGGCGCGCTGCGGGGGCTGCTGGCCGGCAAGGGCGCGGACACCGTCGCCGTCTACCGCACCGAGCGGGTCGACGCCGAACTGCTCGACCTTCACCAGCGGTACGGCCTGGTGCTGGTGGTCGGCGCGGAGCACGACCCGCGGACGAAGGAGCGGCTGAGCGCCTCCGGCCTGAGCAGGCAGGTTCCGGACATCGTCGAGCGCGAGGTGATCCTCGCCGGCCCCCGGCACTTCCAGCGGTACGTGCGCGGCGCGCTCTCCCGGCTGGCCGTTCCCGGCGCCCAGGTGCGGACGGCCAGGACACGGTAAAAGGCCGGTAAAGCTGCGGCATACCCTTAACCCGACATTACGGACGTTATGAGAGTGTTACTGGGGACAAGGAGGCGAAGGTGACGACTTTCCCCGGAACGGCCCGTGTCGGGAACTTCATGGGCACCCACGTCAGTGTCGACATCCGTACCGCCCTGCCGACGCGGGAGCTCACTCCCGTGCTCGACCACGCGTTCAGGTGGCTGCGGTGGGTGGAAGAGACGTTCGACCCGGACGACGAGGACAGCCAGATCTTCCGCCTCAACCGCGGGCAGACCCTGCGTCAGGTGCCGGAGCTCGTCGAGGTGCTCCACCGGTGCGACGAACTGAGCAAAGCGACCGACGGCTGGTTCGAGGCCCGGATCAACGGCAGGGTCGACCCGTCCGGCTACATCAAAGGCTGGGCGCTGGAGCGGCTGTCACGGGCGCTGACGCAGTCGGGAGCGGTCGACCACCTCATCGACGCCGGCGGCGACATCCGGGTGCGCGGCTCGGCCTCGCCGGGCAAGCGCTGGCGGATCGGCGTCCGCGACCCGAAGACCGGGGTGGTGCGCAGGGTCCTGTTCGCCCACGACCTGGCCGTCGCGACCTCCGGCCGCGCCAAGATCGTGAACCCCCGTACGGGCGAGCCGCAGGACGCCCTGTCGTCCGTCACCGTGCTCGGCCCCGACCTGGGAGTGGCGGACGCCTACGCCACCGCCATGTACGCGATGGGACCGGTGCTCGCCAGGCGCTTCGGGATCGAGCTGGGCGAGGGCCCGTACCAGAGCCTGATCGTGACCCGTGACGGCCAGGAGTTCGGCACCCCCGGCCTGGCCGCCTACAGCGGGGCGGGCACCCTGCTGGCCGGCTAGCTGGCCGGCTAGCTGGCCGGCTAGGCGTCGGGATGCTCGCGTAGATACTCAAGGTAGACGGGGCGCAGCGCCGCCCCCAGGTTGCCCTCGCCCGCGGTCATCGCGTCGCTCAGCAGCGCCGAGACGCGGGTGAGGTCGGCCGTCGTCTCGCTCGCGTGGCCGGTGGCCGCCTCGGCCGCGGGGATCACCTTGAGCAGGTTCCACAGGAACCCGAGGTCCCCATGGCGGACGGCGTAGCGCACGGCGCGTTCGTGCAGCTCGCTGTCCGACAGCGTTTCGAGTCCGGTGGCGTCCATCTCGCTCCTCCCTGGTAACCTCCCCCTTTCCCGGGCGAGCGGGGCGGTAACGCATCGGGATCCGCTCCGGCCTATCCGTATGGCGACGGCAGTGGGAGGATCAAGCAGCGTGAGATTCATCATCAGAACCCTCGCGGCCGCGGTCGCGCTCTGGGTGGCGGTCCAGTTCCTCGACGGCATCGACGTGACGGCGCCGGAGTATTCGGCGAGCTACTGGGGCACGCTCCTCGTCGTCGCGCTGATCTTCGGCCTCATCAACGCCATCGTCAAACCCATCGTGAAAGGCCTCGGGTGCGCGCTGATCGTGCTCACCCTCGGGTTGTTCCTGCTGGTCATCAACGCCGCCATGCTGCTGCTGACCAGCTGGGTGGCCGGCCAGCTGAGCATCCCCTTCCATGTCGACTCCTTCTGGCCCGACGCGTTCTTCGGCGCGATCATCATCAGCGTGGTGACCTGGCTGCTCAGCTGGCTCATCCCCGACGACTGAGGTCGGCCACCGACTCGCGCTCGCGCAGGGTGGGCAGCTGGACGACGCGCCGGCGCTCGCCCTGGCCGTCGGCCGCGTCGGTCATGAGGCGGACGGCCGCGCCGACGATGCCGTCGATGTTCCAGTCGACGGTGGACAGCTCGGGAGTGAGCAGGCCGGACATCGGGTGGTCGTCGTAGCCCATCACCGAGACGTCGCCGGGGATCGACAGCCCCAGCTCGCGGGCGGCGGCGTAGACGCCGTAGGCGATGGAGTCGGCGAAGCAGAAGACGGCGCTCGGCCGGGCGCCGCCGAGCAGGTCGCGGGCGGCCCGCGTGGCGGCGATCGGGCCGTGCGCGGCGCTCGCCACCTCGATGTCGAGGCCCAGCCGCTCGGCCTCGGCCAGGACGTGCACGTCGGCGGGGCGGTCGGGGGTGCTGGGCCGGGTGGGGGTGAGCACGCCGACGCGGCGGTGGCCGAGCGCCCGCAGGTGCTCCAGCGCGAGCGTGACGCCGCGCCGGTTGTCGAAGACGACCTCGGCGGCGGTGCCGCGCAGCGAGTCGCCGACCGCGACCACCGGCAGCGACGCGCACAGCTCGGGCCAGAACGGCGCGGCGGGGTCGAGCGGCTGCACGATGAGGCCGTCGACGCGCTGGTCACGCAGCTGGCCGGCGAGCGCCCGCTCGCGCGCCGGGTCGCCGGCGGCGTCGAGGATGAGCGCGTAGCGGTCGCGTTCGCGCAGGCCCCTGCTGATGCCCACGGCCAGCGACTGCTGCCAGAGGTCCTCCAGCGAGGCGCAGAGCACCCCGATCATGCCGGTGCGGCCGCTGGCCAGGGCGCGGGCGATCGGGTCGGCCTCGTAGCCGAGCTCGGCCGCGGCGGCGCGGACCCGCTCGACGGTCTCGGGCGCGACCTGCACGCCGCGCAGCGCGTAGGAGACGGCGGCCTGGGACAGGCCCGTGGCGCGCGCCACCTCCCGGATCGTCGCTCGCTTGCGGGGCATCCCGCCACGATAAACGCCGCCACCGACATTCCGGTGACCGCGTGGTAACGCCCCGGTCACGCCGCGCGTTCAAGGCACTTCACGTCCCCGCGATCAGACGCCGTCCAAGCCGCCGTCCCCAGGTCCGTGGTCAGGCGGCGGGCTTCCTCAGCACGCAGCAGCTCCCGCACGGCTCGGCGTCCGGCAGCGTCACCCACAGGCAGCACGTACGGCGGAAGTATCCGTCGCCGGACGGCTCGATCAGGCCGTCGACCGGCTCGCCGACGCGCCTGAGCAGGTCCATGTAGTCGCCGGGCACCATCGAGATCAGAGGGTGCGCGAACGCCTCGGCCGTCGAGCCCCACAAGGTCCGCTCGCCCACCCTGGCCATCGAGCCGATCGCCTTGACCAGGGGCCGCTGCGACTCCGCCAGCGCCTCCCGGATCGCGCCGGCGCCTTCCGTCCAGCTCACCCGGCTCGCCGCGATCGTCACCCCGGCGTCGGAGCGCCTGACATACGTGTCGGCCAGCTTCATGATCGGCACGCGCCCGTCCAGCGCCCAGCCGAGCGCCATCGGCAGCGTGTGCCAGTAGCCGTAGGTCTTCCAGAACAGCGCCGCGCCGACGTGGCGTGGCGCGTTCCAGCGCGCCGCCGTCTCGTCGACCAGCTCGCCCAGCACCGTGTACGGCTCCCGCACCAGACCGGCGACGGCCGTCCAGCTCTCGTCGGGCTCGATGACCAGGCCCGGCTCCACGCCCAGCACGCCACCGCGCTCGGCGGCGACGCGTTCCAGCACCTCGGTCAGCACCCCGAACCCCTTCGCTAAAGGTTAGCCTTGCCTAAGGTAGCAGGGCGTCCCGCGAACCATCCGGTGACCAGCTGCGCGCCCACCACGCCCAGCCCGGCCGCCAGCGGCACGGACCAGCCACCGGACACCTGCCCCAGATACCCGAACAGCAGCGGGCCGAGCGCCGCGATCACGTACCCGAGCGACTGCGCCACCGCGGACAGCGCCGTCACCGCCGCCGGGTCGGCCGGGCGCAGCGCGATGATCAGCAGTGCCAGCGCGAACGACGCGCCCTGCCCGATGCCCAGCACGATCATCCACAGCCACGGCACCGTCGTCGGCGCCACCAGCACCCCCAGGTAGCCGAGGCCGGTCAGCACACCCGCCGCCATCACGTACGGCACCTGCGACGCCCGCCGCCCGGCCACGACCGGCACCCCCAACGTGGCGGCCACCTGGACCAAAGTCGTCAGCCCGAGCAGGTAACCGGCCTGGTCGGCGGGCAGCCCGGCGTCCAGGAAGATCTTCGGCAGCCACGTCAGCATGATGTAGAACGTCGCCGACTGCAGCCCCATCCAGGCCGTCACCTGCCAGGTCACCCGGCTGCGCAGGACCGCCCGGATGGGCCGCGGCCCCTGCCGCGGGAGCACCTGCCTGCCGAACACCTGCGGCAGCCAGAGCAGGGCGGCGGCCAGGGCCGGCACGGCCATCAGCGCCGACACGCCGCGCCAGTCGTGACCGGTGGCGTTCTCCAGCGGGATGACCAGGGCCGAGGCGCCCGCCGCGCCGCCCACGATGGCCGAGGAGTAGACGCCGGTCAGCAGGTTCAGCCGGTGGGGGAAGTGCTGCTTGACGATGGCGGGCATGATCACGTTCATCACGGCGATGGCCGTCGCCGCGACGGCCGAGCCCACGTACAGAACCGGGGCGCCGTCGAGGACCCGCAGCACCACCCCGAGCGCGAGCAGCAGCAGGCCGGCCAGGAGCGTGCGGTCCAGCCCGATGCGGCGGGCGAGCAGCGGCGCCAACGGCCCGAACACGCCCAGGCAGATCACCATGACCGTGGAGATGCCGCCGGCTCCTGCGGGGCTGAGCCCGACGTCGGTCATGATCTCGTCGAGGAGCGGCGAGACCCCGGCGATGGCGGGCCGGAGGTTCAGCCCGGCCAGCACGATGCCGGCGACGAGCAGTGCGGATCTGAACGACATCGGGTTCCTCCTGTCGCACAGTGCTTTGACAACGTTGTCCGGCACTGCGAGGTGAGAAAGGATCCTAGACGTGAGACCGACGATGAAGGACGTCGCCTCGGCCGCGGGCGTCGCGCTCAAGACCGTGTCCCGCGTGGTCAACGGCGAGCCCGGCGTGCATCCGGCGACCGCCGACCGGGTGCGCGCCGCCATCGACCGGCTCGGCTACAGCCGCAACGAGAGCGCCCGCGTGCTGCGCCGGGGCCGCACCGCCACCATCGGCCTGGTCATCGAGGACGTCGCCGACCCCTTCTACGCCGGGCTGAGCCGGGCCGTGGAGTCCGTGGCCGCCGCCCACGGATGCCTGCTGCTCAGCGGGTCGTCCAGCGAGGACCCGGAGCGCGAGCGGGAGCTGGTGCTCACGTTCTGCGCGCGGCGGGTCGACGGGCTGATCGTGGTGCCCGCCGGCGAGGACCACTCCTACCTGCGGCCCGAGCTCGACGCGGGCACCCCGGCCGTGTTCGTGGACCGGCCGCCGGGGCCGGGGATCGACGTCGACACGGTGCTCGCCGACAACGCGGGCGGCGCGGCGCTGGCCACCCGGCACCTCGTCGCGCACGGGCACAGCAGGATCGCGTTCCTCGGCGACGAGCCGTCGATCTTCACGGCCGCGCGGCGGCTGCACGGCTTCCGGACCGCGCTCGGTCACCTCTACGACGAGCGGCTGGTGTGCATGCGGTCCCCCGCGCTCGACACCGTACGGGCGGCGCTCGACCGGATGCTGGCCCTGGACCGGCCGCCGACGGCGGTGTTCACCGGCAACGGACGGCTCACCGTGACCGCCCTGCGCGCGCTGGCGGGGCGGCGGGGGCCGGCGGTGGTCGGGTTCGACGACTTCGAGCTGTCGGACCTGCTCGGCGTGACGGTAGTGGCGCAGGATCCGGCGCGCATGGGGCGGGTGGCGGCCGAGCTGCTGTTCCGCAGGCTCTCGGGCGACACCGGACCCGCCGAGCACCCGGTGCTGCCGGTCGGCCTCGTCCCCCGCGGCTCCGGCGAGCTGCCCCCGTGAGACCCGCTGAGATCGACGCGCCGCAGCCGAGAGCTTCGGCCGACCGATTCCCCTCCCTGACGCGGGCGGCCCCGTCAGCGGACGCGGTCCCGAACCCGGACCTACGGCGGGCTGAGCGGGCCGTCAGGCACGCATGACGGCGCCGAGCCCGAGGGGTTTCCCAAAAGGTCGTGATTTTTCTGAACTTACGGCAGGGCCGACGGGCCTCAGGCACCCGTTGCGGCGCCCTGCCCGAGAGGGGATCTACGGATCAAGGGGTTCGGGTGGGGGTCTGGTCGGCGGTGATTCTCTCCAGGGCAGGCTCCGGGCGGAGGGGCCGCCACAGGGCCAGGGCGGCGAGGACGCCGGCGGCGCCCGCGACCACGATCCCGAGCCGGGGCGAGAACACCTCGCCCACGACGCCGATGAGCGCCGCGCCCACCGCCTGCCCGGTCATCAGCCCCGTCGACAGCAGCCCGAACGCCTGCCCGCGCACGTCCTCGGGCACCGCGTCGACGAACCGGCGCTGCAGCCCGAGCTGGTAGGCGAGGCCCGCGGCCGCGACGGCGGCGAGGGCTGCGGCCCACCCGACGCCGGGCGCGGCCAGGAACCCCAGCCACGGCACCCCGAGCAGCACCGCCAGCGGCAGCGAGAGCCGCTCCCGCAGCGCCGGCGCGGCGAACCGGCCGACGGCGAACTCCCCCACCGCCATCCCGGCGGCGGCCGCGGCCAGCACCACGCCGGCCTTGCCCTGCCCGCCCAGGTACGGCACGATCATCGCCTCGCCCCCGGCCAGGAACAGCGGCGGCACCCACGACGCCAGCAGCAGCCCGCGCACCCGCCGGTCGGCGAGCAGCACTTTGTTGACCCTCAGCGTGGTCCGCACCGCTCCGGAAGCGGAGCCCTTCCGGTCAGTCTGGCGGGGCGGACTGGGCGGAAGGCCGAAGCGGAGGATCAGGGCGCCGAAGGCGGAGAGCGCGGCGGTGGCCGCGAGGGCGCCCTGGGGGCCGGTGGCGGCCAGGAAGGCGCCGCCCACGGCCAGGCCGCCGATCTGGGCTCCGGCCGAGGTGACGCCCAGGAGCGACCGTCCCAGGACGAACGCGTCACCGGGCAGCACGTCCGGCAGCATGGCGCTGCGCGCGGCGCCGAAGACGGGCGAGAACAGCCCCGTGACCAGCACCAGCGCCAGCATCGCCCAGACCGGCAGCCCGGCGTACGCCAGCAGCAGGCACACCACCACCCTGACCAGCTCGCCCACCACCATGAGCCCCCGCGCGGGCAGCCGGTCGGCCAGCGACAGCAGGAACATGCCACCGACGATGTACGGCAGCCAGCCCACCATGTAGGCGGCCGCGGCCAGTCCGGGCGAGCCGCTCTCCGCGTACACCAGCACCGACAGCGCCAGCATCTTGATCGAGTCGCCGGACACCAGCAGCGCGAAGCTGCCGAACAGCACCCGGAACTCGCGGACGGCGAACACCTCGCCGTAGGTCGCCGCGCGTTCGGTGGACAAGGCGGATCTCCTCAGGAGGGATGGGAGGGGCGGCCCCGGAGGGAGGGCCGGGGCCGCCTCGTCTGTTCATCCGATGGTGGCCGGGGTCCAAGCTCGCGGCGAAGCTTTCGGATATAACCGAAAGATGGTGTACAGGATCGAGGTCACCCCACAGGACGTGGCCGCCAGCCGGTTCGCCATCTCGCCGCTGATCGAGACCATGCACGCGCAGTGGCTGCTCGACGGCCGCGGACCGGCGGGCGTGCACCGGCAGTGGGTGGACCGGTGGCGGCCGGCGTACCGGGAGCTGACGCGCCGCCACCCGGCGCTGCGCGCCACGGCCGTGATCTCCGGCAACCGGGGCGACGCGAACGTGGACTTCATCGCGCCCCCGCCCACCGGTGTGGGCGTGCCGTTCGAGGCGGAGCTGTCCGCCGTCAGGGAGACCCCCATCGAGCAGGCGCACGCCGAGATCGCCGCGGTGCTGGCCCGCCGCCCGCCGGCCGCCGAGGAGGCCAGGGCCCTGCTGCTCGGCGCCGACGTGGTGCGGCTCATCGCCGACGCGTACGAGGCGCTCTGGACGGAGATCGTGTCCAGGGAGTGGCCGCACTTCCAGGCGATCCTGGAGCGGGACGTGGTGCACCGGGCAGGGCGGCTGGCGGCCTACGGGTGGGCGGCGGCGCTCGACGGCCTGAGCGAGCAGGTGCGCTGGAACGGCGCCGGCCACATCGAGATCGCGATGGGCACGCAGGACGAGTGGTACCGGCTGGGCGGCAAGGGGCTGCTGTTCCTGCCGTCGGCGTTCATCGGCAACCTGGGCGCGTACCTGGAGGAGGCGTGGCCGTCCGCGCTGGTCTACCCCGCCCGCGGGATCGCGGCCGGGCGGCGCCGGGCGGGGGCCGGTCTGGCGCGGCTGATCGGGCGCACCCGCGCCCGCGTCCTGGAGGAGCTGGCCGCGCCGGCCACGACCACCCACCTGGCCGCGCTGCTCGGGCAGAGCCTCGGCACCACGGGCGGCCACCTGGCTGCGCTGCGCGAGGCGGGGCTGATCAGCGGCACCCGGACCGGCCGCAGCGTCCTGTACGCGCGCACCCCGCTGGGCGACGCCCTCGTCGCGGGCGCGATCCGGTCAGGCATCCCGGATTCACGCCAGGGTCGCTAGCCTTTCTTCCGGGCGGCGCGAAGGTATAGTCGAGCGCATACGTTCAGCACAATTGTTCAGAGAATCCCCAGGGAGCGCGCGCATGAATGTCGACGCCGCACAGGAAGCCCGCTTCCCCCAGGAGCTGATGTACGCCGCGGCGTCGCAGTACTACCTCCACGACGCCACCCAGGCCGACATCGCCAAGCGGCTGGGCGTCAGCAGGGCGACCGTGAGCCGGCTGCTGACCGAGGCGCGCAGGCAGGGCATCGTCGAGATCAAGGTGCACCGCCCCGAACGGCTGGCCGGAGGCCACCTGGCGAGCGAGGTCGCCGCCGCGCTGAACCTCCACGACGTCCACCTCGTCCCCAAGGTCAGCGGCCCCGCGCTGGGCCCGTGGCTGGCCCCCGGCCTGGCCAAGGCGCTGGCGGCGGTGGGGCTGGAGTCGGGCGACGTGGTGCTGGTGTCGTCGGGCAGCACCGTGTACGAGTGCGCGCGCGAAGGGCTCGGCCGCTTCCCCGGCGTGCGGATCGCCCCGGCGGTCGGCGGGCAGCAGGACCCGCAGCCCTGGTTCCAGACCAACGAGACCACCCGCCTGCTGGCCGACCAGGTCGGCGGCGTGCCCCACTACCTGTACGCGCCCGCGCTGCCTGGCCCCGAGCTGTTCTACTCGCTGCAGCACGAGCCGTCGGTGCGCCGGGTGATGGACCTGTGGGCGCAGGCCAGGTGCGCGGTCGTGGGCGTCGGCTCGCCGCCGCTGACGCGCCAGGTCGTGCCCGCGTTCGTGCCGCGCGACGAGCCCAGCCTGCGCAGGGCCGTGGGCGACGTCTGCTCGCGCTTCTACGACCGCGACGGCGAGCCGGTCGGCTATCCGGGCAGCGAACGCCTGGTCGCGGCCGGCCTGGAGGAGCTGCGGCGCATCCCGCACTCGATCGCCGTCGCCGTGGGCGGGGAGAAGGTGGCCTCGATCATCGCGGGTGCCAGGGGCGGCTACTTCAACCGGCTCGTGACCGACGCGCTGACCGCCGAGAGCATCCTCGCCGCCACGCGTTGAGCACCACGCCGGGGTGAACCCGGCGTCGTCCGCATGCCTAGAGTGTGAACACTCGTGCTGGACAAATGTTCTGACCCCGGCTAGCGTGATGCCCACCACAGGACGTGGCCCGACAGGCGCGTCATTGGTCGCATTCGGGGGACGCGACGCATACGAGATCGTCCGCTGGACGTAGCGAGTGAGGAAAGAACCCGTGAAGAGAATCAAGATGCGGACGTCCGCCTTCGCCGCCGTGGCGGTCCTCGCGACTTCGGCGCTGGCCGCGTGCGGCTCGACCGGCGGCGACGGTGCGGCGACCAGCGGCGCCGAGGGCGGCGCGGAGAACGCCAAGGTGGCGTTCCTCATGCCCGACCTCGCCTCCACCCGGTACGAGCAGCAGGACAAGCCGCTGTTCGAGGCCAAGATGAAGGAGCTCTGCCCCAGCTGCTCCGTCATCTACCAGAACGCCGACTCCGACGCCGCCAAGCAGCAGCAGCAGGCGAACTCCGCGCTGGCCCAGGGCGTCAAGGCGATCGTGATCGACCCCGTCGACTCCACCGCGGCGGCCACCATCGTGCGCGCCGCGCAGGCGCAGCAGGTGCCGATCATCGCCTACGACCGGCCGATCCCGTCCACTCCGGCCGACTACTACATCTCGTTCGACAACGAGAAGATCGGCTCGCTGATCGCCCAGTCGCTGGTCGACCACCTCAAGGCGGAGAACGCCGAGGGCGGCATCCTCCAGGTGAACGGCTCCCCGACGGACGCCGCGGCCGGCCTGATCAAGAAGGGCATCCACAGCGCCGTCGACCCCAGCGGCTTCAAGCTGCTGGCCGAGTACGACACGCCCGAGTGGAGCCCGGAGAAGGCGCAGACCTGGGTCAGCGGCCAGATCACCCAGTTCGGCGACGACATCGTCGGCGTGGTCGCGGCCAACGACGGCACCGCCAGCGGCACCATCGCCGCCTTCAAGGCTGCGGGCAAGGACGTGCCGCCGGTCACCGGCAACGACGCGGAGATCGCCGCCGCCCAGCGCATCATCAAGGGCGACCAGTACAACACGATCTCCAAGCCGATCAAGATCGTCGCCGAGGCCGCCGCCGACGTCGCCTACCAGTTCATGCAGGGCCAGAAGCCCGAGGGCAAGGACTCCCTGTACGACACGCCCTCCGAGCTCTTCGTCCCGACGGTCGTGACGAAGGAGAACGTCAAGGAGGTGCTGTTCGACAGCGGCATCATGAAGGCCTCCGAGGTGTGCACCGGCGAGTACGCCGAGGGCTGCGCCGCGCTCGACATCAAGTAAGGGGTCCCCGTGTCGCCCACACAGAAGCCGGACGCAGTCCTGTCCCTGCGCGGCATCAGCAAGACCTTCGGGGCCGTCGCCGCGCTCACCGACATCGAGCTCGACGTGGCCCCGCACCAGGTCGTCGCGGTGGTCGGCGACAACGGCGCCGGCAAGTCCACGCTGGTCAAGATCCTCTCAGGGGTGCATCCGCCGGACTCGGGGACGATCACGTTCGCCGGCCGTGAGGTCGACATCCCCAACCCGGCGGCCGCGCACAAGCTCGGCATCGCCACCGTCTTCCAGGACCTGGCGCTCTGCGAGAACCTCAACGTGATCCAGAACCTGTTCCTGGGCCAGGAGATCCGCCCGCTGCGCCTGAACGACGTGGCGATGGAGACGCGTTCGTGGGAGCTGCTCCGGCAGCTCTCCGCGAAGATCCCGAGCGTGCGGGTCCCGGTGGCGGCGCTGTCCGGGGGCCAGCGCCAGACGGTGGCGATCGCCAGGTCGCTGCTCGGCGACCCGAAGATCATCATCCTGGACGAGCCGACGGCCGCGCTGGGCGTCGCCCAGACGGCCGAGGTGCTCAACCTGGTCGAGCGGCTGCGCGAGAACGGCCTGGGGGTGATCATGATCAGCCACAACATGGCCGACGTGAAGGCCGTGGCCGACAAGGTCGCGGTGCTCAGGCTCGGCCGCAACAACGGCGTCTTCGACGTCGGCGACGTCTCCGCCGAAGACATCATCGCCGCGATCACCGGGGCCACCGACAACGCGGTGGCCCGGCGGGCGTCCCGGCGTCAGGAAGGGCTCCCGTCATGAAGGACACGGTGAACAGCACGACGGGCGGCACGGTCGACCACCAGGACGAGCGGCTGCAGCGGCGCGAGGGCCTGCGCGGCGCGTTCACCGACGTGGTCGAGCGGGCGCGCGGCGGCGACCTCGGCGTGATCCCGGTCGTGGTCGGGCTGATCGTCATCTGGAGCGTGCTGCAGATCCTCAACCCGATCTTCCTGTCCAGCCAGAACCTGGTGAACCTGACGATGGAGTCGGCCGCGGTCGGCGTCATCGCGCTGGGCATCGTCTGCGTCCTGCTGGTCGGCCAGATCGACCTGTCCGTCGGCTCGGTCAGCGGCCTGTCGGGCGCGGTGCTGGCGGTGCTCTTCGTGGACCAGGGGCTGCCGGCCTGGGTGGCGATCTCGGCCGCGGTCATCATCGGCGCCGCCGTCGGCTGGGTGTACGCGCAGCTGTTCAACAGGTTCGGCGTGCCCAGCTTCGTCATCACGCTCGCGGGCCTGCTCGGCTTCCTCGGCCTGCAGCTGTACGTGCTCGGCACCAAGGGCGCGATCAACCTGCCGTTCGACTCGGGGCTGGTGAACTTCGCCCAGCTCGCCTTCGTGCCCGCCTGGCTGTCGTACACGCTGGCGGTGGTCGCGGCCGGGTGGCTGTTCGCGAGCGGCTACCTGCACGCCAGGGAGCGGCGCAAGGCCGGGCTGTCGTCGAAGAGCACCTCGGCGCTGGTGGTGCGGAGCGCCGCGCTGCTGGTGGCGCTGCTGTTCATGGTCTGGTACCTGGGACAGACGCGCGGCGTCGGCTGGATGTTCGTGTTCTTCGTCGCGCTGGTGCTGGTCATGCACTACCTGCTCTCGCGGACGCGGTGGGGCAGATCCGTGTACGCGGTCGGCGGCAACGTCGAGGCCGCCAGGCGCGCCGGCATCAACGTCAGGACCATCTACACCTCGGTGTTCGTGCTCTGCTCCTCCTTCGCGGCGGTCGGCGGCATCCTCGCCGCGGCCCGGCTCGCGGCGGCCAACCAGAGCAGCGGCGGCGGCGACGTCAACCTCAACGCCATCGCCGCGGCGGTCATCGGCGGCACGAGCCTGTTCGGCGGGCGCGGCACCGCGTTCGGCGCGCTGCTCGGCATCATCGTCATCCAGTCGATCTCCAGCGGCCTGACGCTGCTGAACCTCGACTCCTCCATCCGCTTCATGGTCACCGGGGCCGTCCTGCTCCTGGCGGTGGTCGTCGACTCCGTCTCGCGCCGGTCGAGGACCTCGCACGGCAGGGCATGATGGCGGCCATCTGCGTCGACGCGGGCACCACGGTGATCAAAGCCGTCGGCTACGACGCCCGGGGCGCCGAGTCCGCGGTGTCCAGGCGGCCCACGGCCGTCTCCAGGCCCGTCCCCGGCCACGCCGAGCAGGACATGGCCGCGGTCTGGGACGCCGTCGAGGCGACCGTGCGCGAGGTGGCCGCCGCGCTCGGCGAGCCGGTGGACTTCGTGGCCTTGACCGCGCAGGGCGACGGCTGCTGGCTGGTCGACTCCGCCGGCGAGCCCACCGGCCCGGCCATCCTGTGGAACGACGGCCGCGCGGCCGGGATCGTCGACGGCTGGACCCGGTCCGGGCTGGCCGCGCGGGCCTTCCGGGTCAACGGCTCGTCGGCGGCCTCCGGGCTGCCGCACGCGATCCTCGCCTGGCTGAAGGAGCACGACCCCGGACGACTGACCCGCTCCGCCGCCGCACTCACCTGCGGCGGCTGGATCTTCGCGCGGCTGACCGGCGAGCTCGCCGCCGACGAGTCCGACGCCTCCGCCCCGTTCATGGACCTGCGCGCCCGCCGCTACGCGCCCGAGCTGCTTGAGCTGTTCGGGCTGGAATGGGCGGAGCGGCTGCTGCCCGGCATCCGCGACGACGACCGGCGCACGGCCGGGCTGTCGAAGCGGGCGGCGGAGCGGCTCGGGCTGGCCGAGGGCACGCCCGTGGTGCTGGCCCCGTACGACATCGTCACGACCGCGCTCGGCGCGGGCGCGGTCAGCCCGGGGCAGGCGTGCGGCATCCTCGGCACCACGCTCTGCGTGGAGACCCTGGTCGAACGGCCGGACCTGGACGGCGACCCGGTCGGCATCACGATCGCGGCGCCGGGCGGCTACCTGCGCGCCTTCCCCACGTTCGCCGGCACCGAGGTGATCCAGTGGGCCTGCCGGATGCTCGGCCTGGACCGGCCCGCCGAGCTGAGCGAGCTGGCCGAGCGGAGCGAACCGGGGGCGCGCGGGCTGGCGTTCCTGCCCTACTTCTCCCCCGCCGGTGAGCGGGCGCCGTTCTCCGACCCGTACGCCAGGGGCGCGTTCCTCGGCATGTCCGTCGAGCACGGCCGCGAGCACCTCGCCCGCGCCGTGCTGGAAGGGCTCACGCTCGTCGTCCAGGACTGCCTGGCCGCCACCGGCGCCGCCCCGCGCGAGCTGCGGGTCTGCGGCGGCGGCTCGGCGAGCGGGCTGTGGCTGCGGCTCATCGCCGCCGTCACCGGGCTGCCTGTGCTGCGCCCGGCCGACGCCGAAGTCGGCGCGAGGGGCGCCTTCCTCGTCGGGCTCGCCGCCACCGGCGCCGCGACGATCCAGGACGCCGCCGCCCGTCACGTGCGGCTCGGTGACGTCGTGGAGCCCGAGCCCGGCCCGTACGCGAGCGCGTACCGGGACTTCCTGACCCTGCGCGAGCACGCGGCCCGATCCTGGCCGCTGCTCGCCGAGATGCGGAGCAGGTCATGAGCGCGTGGATCGGGATCGACCTCGGCACCCAGAGCGTGCGCGCGATGGTCGTGGACGCCGGCGGGCGGGTGCTCGGCGCGGCCGTCCGCCCGCTGACCAGCCGCCGCGACGGCGTCCGGCACGAGCAGGACCCCGAGGAGTGGTGGCAGGCGCTGGCCGCGGCCACCCGCGAGGCGCTGCGCGACGTGCCCGCCGGGCGGATCGAGGGGGTCGCGGTCGACGCCACGTCCGGGACGATCCTGCTCACCGCGCCGGACGGGACGCCGCTGACGCCCGCGCTCATGTACGACGACAGGCGCGCCGCCGGGTTCGTGGACCGGGTGAACGAGGTGGGCGCGCCGGTCTGGGAGCGGCTGGGTTACCGGCGCATGCAGGCCAACTGGGCGCTGCCCAAGCTGCTGTGGCTGCTCGGCGACGCCCCGGCGGGGGCCCGCCTGGCCCACCAGAGCGACTTCGTCAACCGCCGGCTGGCCGGGCGCGAGGTGGCGACCGATCTGGGCAACGCGCTCAAGACCGGGGTGGACCTGATCGACGAACGCTGGCCGTCCGACGTCCTGTCCGCGCTCGGGGTGCCCGCCGGCGTGCTGCCCGCCGTGGTACGTCCCGGCACCCGCGTCGGCGAGGTCTGCGCGGAGGCGGCCAGGGCCACCGGCATCCCGCGGGGCACCCCGGTGATCGCGGGGACCACCGACGGGTGCGCCGCCCAGCTCGGCGCGGGCGCGCTGACCCCCGGGAGCTGGAACTCCGTCCTGGGCACCACCCTCGTGCTCAAGGGCGTCACCCGTGAGCCGGTGCGCGACCCGCTCGGCGTCGTCTACTCACACCGCGCCCCGGACGGGTCCTGGCTCCCGGGCGGCGCGTCGAGCACCGGCGCCGGCGTCCTCTCCCGCGACCTCCCTGGCCGCGACCTCGACGCCCTGTCCCTGGAAGCCGCCACCCGCTACGCCCCCGCAACCTCCACAGGTCTCACGCACGGCCGCTCGGGCTCCTCAGGTGCCACGTACGGTCGCGTGGACTCCCCGGGTGGCACGTACGGTCGCCGGGACTCCGCAGCCGTGGACGGCGCGTACGGCCGCAGGGGCTCCTCGGACGTGGACAGTCCGTACGGTCGCGGGACCACCGTGGGCGCGTACCCTGCCGGCCGGGGCGGAGGCGGCGGCCCGCTGGATCCGGCAGGGCTGCCGATCACGTATCCGCTGGTCTCGCGGGGTGAGCGGTTCCCGTTCGCGGCGCCGGACGCCGAGGGTTTCACGCTCGGAGATCCCGCCGACGACGTGGAGCGGTATGTCGCGATCCTGCTCGGCGCGGCGTTCGTCGAGCGGCTCTGCTTCGACTACCTCGACCTGCTCGGCGCCCCCGTGGACGGCGAGATCATCCTCACCGGCGGCGCCACCCGCAGCGCGTACTGGACCCAGCTCCGCGCCGACGTCCTCGGCCGTCCGGTGACCCTCCGGGAGAACGCCGAACCGGCACTCGGCATGGCCGTCCTGGCAGCCGGAGCCACCGACACGGCCGGAACCGCCGGCGCCGCAGACGCCGCCGCCCGCATGATCCGCACCCGCGAGGTCGTCGAACCCTCCGGCGCCGACCTGCGCGACCCGTACCTGCGCTTCGTCACCGCCCTGGAAGAGCGCGGCTGGCTCCCCACCCCCGCCGCCGCCCACGCCCGCCAAAGGAGCGAGCGATGACCCCGCCCGCACACACAACGCGGCCCACCCAGGGCGCGCGGCCAACGCATGCGGCGCAGCCCGCAAGGGTGCGGCCCGCGGCCGAGCCTCAGCCCTCACAGGCGGCACAACCCCCGCGAGCGGCGCGCCCCGTGGACAAGCCGCAGCCCACACATGGCGCGCGGCCAACCGCAGGGGCGCAGCCCGCAGGGGTGCAGCCCGCAAGGGTGCAGCCCGCAAGGGTGCGGCCCGCGACTGAGCCTCAGCCCTCACAGGCGGCACAACCCCCGCGAGCGGAACCGCCGCGAGTGGCGCCGGACGAGGGCGGGGCGCGGTTTGCGGGGCTGGTGGGGATCGTTGAGAACGGGATGAGGGGGACGTGGTGACCGACGCAAGGGCCGCGACGCTGGTGCTGGTGCGGCATGGTGAGACCGTCTGGCACGCCGAGAACCGCTACGCGGGGATCAGCGACGTGGAGCTGACCCCGCGCGGTCACGAGCAGGCGCGGCAGCTAGCCGGATGGGCCGCCGGGGCGGGATTGAGCGCGGTGTGGGCGTCCACGCTGAGCCGGGCCCAGATCACCGCCGGTGCCAGCGCCGAGGCGGCCGGGGTGCGGCTGCGGGTGGACGAGCGGCTGCGGGAGCTGGACTTCGGCCAGGCCGAGGGCCTGACCGCGCGCGAGATGCGCGCGCGCTTCCCCGAGGCCCGCGCCGCCTTCGAGGCCGACCCCGGCGCGAACCCGCTGCCCGGCGGCGAGGACCCGGCCGCCGCCGCGGACCGGTTCACGGCCGCGCTGCGCGACATCGCCGCCGCCGACCCGGACGGGCGGGTGCTCGTGGTCGCGCACACCACCGCCATCAGGATCGCCCTGTGCCGCCTCGTCGGCGTGCCGCTCGGCGAGTACCGGCGGCTGTTCCCGCGCCTGGACAACTGCGCCCTCACCGAGCTGCGCCTGCGCGACGACGCGCCCCGGGCCGCGATCCTGCAGTACAACACCCCGATTGGAGCCGTTCGTTGACCATCCGAGTGCTTGCCGCCGGCGACCACTTCGTCCGGAACGACCTGCTGGCCGGCGCGCTGCGCCGCGAGGTCGCCGGTGGCCTGGCGATCAGCGAGCTCACCCTGCCGTGGCCGGTCGTCCCGTTCGGCCCCGTGGGCGAGGTCGACGAGGCGTCGGACGTGGAGGACGAGCTGATCGCCGCGCTGCGGGGCGTGGAGGTGTGCGTGACCCAGATGGCCCCGCTCACCAGGCGCGTCCTCGACGCCTGCCCCGACCTGCGGCTGTTCTGCGTCAGCCGGGGCGGCCCGGTGAACGCCAACCTGGAGGCCGCCACCGAGGCCGGCGTGGCGGTCACCTTCGCCCCCGGGCGCAACGCGGTGGCCACCGCGGAGCACACGATGGCGCTGCTGCTCGCCGCCACCCGCCGGATCCCGCAGACGCACGGCGACCTGGCCGGGGGCGTCTGGCGCGGCGACTACTACACCTACGACAGGGTCGGCCCGGAGCTGGAGGGCAGCACGGTCGGCCTGGTCGGCTACGGCGCGATCGGCCGCCGGGTGGCCCGCATGGTGGAGGGCTTCGGGGCCGAGGTGCTCGTGTACGACCCGTACGTGGACGTGCCCGGACAGGTGGAGCTGGACGAGCTGCTGCGCCGCTCCCGGTTCGTGTCGCTGCACGCGCGGGCCACGCCCGAGACCACCGGCATGATCGGCGCCGAGCAGCTCGCGCTGATGCCGCGCGGCTCGGTGCTGGTCAACTGCGCGCGCGGCGCGCTGCTCGACTACGACGCGCTCTGCGACGCGCTGGAGTCGGGCCACCTGTTCGGCGCCGGCGTGGACGTCTTCCCCGAGGAGCCGATCCCGCCCGGCTCCCGGCTGCTCGCCGCGCCGAACCTGGTGATGACCCCGCACCTGGCCGGCGCCAGCAAGGAGACGGCCATGAAGGCCGCCTCCATCGTGGCCGCCGACGTGGCCAGGTACGTCCGCGGTGAGCCGCCGGCGCACTGCGCCAACCCCGCTGTCACCCTTTCAGCGCGCCGGCCATCAGGCCGCGCATGAAGAACCGGCCGAGCAGCACGTAGATGAGCATGGTCGGGATCGACGCCAGGATGGCCGCGGCCATCTGCTGGCTGTAGGGGGTGGCCTGGGCTCCGGCGATGTTGTTCAGCATCACCGTGGCCGGCCAGCTCTGCGGGCCGGTGAGGAAGACGGCGAACAGGAAGTCGTTCCACAGCGAGGTGAACTGCCAGATGATCACCACCGCGATGGCCGGCCCCGACACCGGCAGGACGACCGACCAGTACGTGCGCAGCATCCCCGCCCCGTCCACCCGCGACGCCTCGATCAGCTCGTCCGGGATCGTCACGTAGTAGTTGCGGAAGATCAGCGTGGAGATCGGGATCCCGTACACCACGTGGGCCAGCACCAGCCCGGGGATGCCGCCGTACCAGACGCCCTGCATCCCGGTCAGCTCGTTCAGCCCGACGAGCAGCTGCACCAGCGGGATCATCACACCCTGGTACGGGATGAACATGCCGAACAGGAACAGCGTGAACAGCACGTCCGCGCCGGGGAAGCGCCACTTGGAGAGCACGTACCCGTTCATCGAGCCGAGCGCGCACGACAGGATCGAGCCGGGCACGGCGAGCAGCACGCTGTTCCACAGGCCGGGCGCGAGCTTCTCCCACGCCACCCGCCACGCCTCGAACGTCCACGTCTGCGGCAGGTTCCACGCCTGGCCGGGGTCCGCTTCGGTGAGCGGCTTGAAGCTGGTGACCAGCAGCACGTAGATGGGGATCAGGAAGATCACCACGAACGCGATCAGGACCGCCAGCTTCGCGAGCGAGAAGGCCCGGCGCCTGCGTCCCGCCACCGCGACCGCCGTCATGGCCGCCTCTCCTTACGTACGGACCAGATCAGGTACGGGATCACGAAGACGGCCACGCTGAGCACGATGTAGGAGGCGATGGTCGCCCCCTTGGCCGGATCGTGGGAGTCGAAGACCGCCACCCACATGAACACCGCCGGTACATCGGTGATGACCTGCTTGCCGGAGACCGCCACGATCAGGTCGAACACCTTGAGCGAGATGTGCCCGAGGATGATCAGCGCCGACAGGGTGACCGGGCGCAGCAGGGGCAGCACCACGTGCCGGTAGACGCCCCACTCGGTGCAGCCGTCCACCCGCGCCGCCTCCCGCAGCTCCTCGGGGACGCCGCGGAACCCCGCCAGAAATAACGCCATGACATATCCGGACATCTGCCAGATCGCAGGGATGGCCATGGCCGCCATCCCCCAGTCCGGGTCCCGGAACCACTGCCACTGCGGCAGCCCGAGCCAGTCGAACATCCGGTTCAGCCCGACCGCCCGCTCGTCCTGGCCCGAGTTCATCAGCCACCGCCACACGATGCCGGTGGCGACGAACGACACGGCCATCGGGAACAGGTAGATCGCCCGGAACGTGCCCTCGCCGCGGACGCCCTTCTCCATCAGGAACGCCAGGAACCACCCGAGCACCAGCGCCCCGGCCACGAACACGACCGTGAACATGATCGCGTGGTTGACCGACAGATGCCATCGGGCCTCGTCCCAGATGCCGATGAAGTTCGTCAGCCCGACGAACTCCCCCTCGGACACCTCGTCGTGCTTGTCCGTCATGGCCAGCTGGAAGTTCCACCCCAGCATGCCGTACACGAACACGCCGATCGCCACGATCGACGGCGCGACGAGGAGCAGCCCCGGGAGCCAGGCGCGCACTCGTCTCACCGACCACTCCCTCCGTGAAAAGGCACGGCAGGCGCGTGCCGCGCCTGCCGTGCCGTCGTCCTACTGGGCGTTCGCCGCCGCGGCGTCCGCCAGGCCCTTCTGCAGCGCGGCCACGTCCTGCGTGCCGAGGAACAGGCCGACCTGCGTGTTGATCTCGGCCAGCCACGGCTGGTTGACCGCGACGCCGTGCTGGATGGAGCCGGCGAGCTTGTCGGCCGACCAGTCCTTCAGCGCGTCCGCCAGATAGTCGGTGTAGAGCGCCTGGTCGGCGTCCTTGCGGGCGGGGATGGAGCCCTTCTTCGGGTTGAACGCGTCCTGGCCCTCCTTGCTGGCGGCGACCTTCAGCCACGCGACGGCGCCGTCACGGTTCTTGGCGCCCTTGGGGAGCGTGAAGCTGTCCGACAGCCACAGGTACGTGCCCTCGGTGCCGGGAGAGGGCGCCCAGTCGAAGTCGGTCTTCGACGTCTTGCCGAGGCCGCCCTCCGGCGGGTTGTGGAAGTAGCCGTACGCCCAGTCGCCCATGACGTTGAACGCGGCCTCGCCGTCGGCCACCTGCTTGGCGGCGGGCTGCCAGTCGTCCTGCGGGTCTCCCGCGTACGACATGATCTTCTTGAAGTCCTCCAGCGCCTTGGTCACCCCGGCGCTGTTCCAGTCGGCGCCCGGCAGGAACAGGGCGTTGTAGGCGTCGGTGCCGAGCGAGCCGAGCAGCACGCTCTCCAGCAGGTGGACCGCGGTCCACTCGGAGCCGATCGACAGCGGGATCTTGCCAGTGGCCTTGACCTTCTCCAGGGCCGTGAGGAACTCCTCGATGCTCTTCGGCGCGCCGGCCACGCCGGCCTCCTTGAGGACGGCCGGGTTGAACCACAGGACGTTCGACCTGTGGATGTTGACCGGCACCGAGTAGATCTTGCCGTCCACGCTGATCTGCTCGATGAGCTGGGAGGGGAAGACGTCCTGCAGCTTCAGCTCGTCGTAGAGGAAGTTCAGCTCCTCCAGGTCGCCCGCCTTGATGTAGCCCTGCAGCTCGGCGCCCGCGTGTCCCTGGAACGTGTCCGGCGGGGTGTCGGCCTGCAGCTTGGAGGCGAGCAGCGCCTTGGCCTTGTCGCCCGAGCCGCCCGCCACGGCGGCGTCGAAGAACGTCTGGCCGGGATTCTGCTGCTCGAAGATCTGCCGCATGGCCTGCAGGCCGTCGGCCTCGCCGGGGCCGGTCCACCACGAGAAGACCTCGACCTGCTGCTTCCCGCCGCTCGGCTGGCCGCCGGCCGTGTCACCACCGCCGCCGCCGCAGGCGGAAAGGCCCAGCACGCTCGCAAAAGTGATCGCGGCGGCTGCCATCCACCGTCGTCTCATCGCACACCATCCCTTCGAGAAGCCCCCGAACTTCGGTGAGTTGACAACGTTGTCAGTAGGGCCATCAACCCATCTCGCCCGCTGATGCGTCAAGGACGTGCGGATAACAGGTCGGCATACTCCCCCGGCAACGCGAAGGAACATCGCATGCGGATTCGCCGGTGCGGGCGGGAACAACACCAGGTATGGCCGACGAGCCCCTCGAACTGGGCGAGATATCCCTCTCCGACTGGCACGCGCACACCGACAAGATGGCCGAGGTGGGGTTCCTGACCATCGCCCGGCGCCTCCCCTCCCTCATCCGCCAGGCGATGGGCATGGCCTGGCGGGCCAGCCCCCGCGACACCCTGGCCACCGTCTCGCTCAACCTGCTGGGCGGCGTCTTCACCGCGTTCGGGCTGCTGGCGACCACGGGCGTGCTCAACGCCCTGTTCAGCGAGGGGCCCACGCCCGAGCGGGTGCGGGCGGCGCTGCCCAGCCTGATCCTGGTCGCCACCGCCGCCGCGCTGCGCACCGCCGTCACGGCGGGCGCCGGCTGGGCGCAGGCCCGGCTCACCCCCCAGGTCGCCCGGCTGACGGAGGAGCGCCTCTACGGCCTGACCAGCCGCGTGGAGCTGGTCTCCTACGACGACCCGGCGTTCCACGACTCGCTCCAGCGGGCCAGGCTGCGCGGCGTGTCGGTGGCCGACACGGTGGTGACCTCGGCCATCGACGTGGTGACCGCCGCCGTGGGCATCGCCGCCGTGGCCGGCGTGCTCGGCGTCCTCCATCCGGTGCTGCTGCCGCTGCTGCTGCTCGCGGTGCTGCCCGACGCGTGGGCCGCGGTGCGCAGCGCCAGGATGCGCTACACGACCATGTTCGCGCTGATCCCGGTCATCCGCCGCAAGTGGATCACCGCCGACCTGCTGGCCGAGCGCGACCCTGCCGCCGAGGTCCGCTCGTTCACCATGCGCGGTTTCCTGCTGCGCATGTACGACGCGGTCGCCAGGGCGGAGCAGGAGGTGATGCTCCGGCTGGCCAGGCGGCAGACCGTCGCCAAGCTGGTCGGCGAGGCGCTCGGCGGGCTCGGCAGCGGCCTGGTCTACGTCGCGCTCGGCATCCTGCTGGCCCTCGGCGCCATCCCGCTCGCCGTCGCCGGCACCGCCGTGCTCGCCATCCGCTCCGGCTCCCAGTCGCTGGCCAACCTCATGTACGCCACCAACCGGCTCTACGAGGAGGGCCTCTACTTCACCGACTTCGTGGAGTTCTGCGCCGACGCCGAGCGGCGCCAGCCCGACCCGAGCCGCTCCCCCGCCCCCGAGCGCTTCGAACGGATCAGCGCCCGCGACCTGACCTTCACCTACCCCGGCTCCGACGAGCCCGCGCTGCGCGGCGTCAGCGTGGAGATCAAGCGGGGCGAGGTCATCGCCTTCGTCGGCGAGAACGGCTCCGGCAAGACCACCCTCGCCAAGATCCTCTCAGGGCTGTACGAGCCCGACACGGGCAGCGTCCTGTGGGACGACGTCGACCTGCGCCTCGTCAGCCCGGAGGACCTGCGCCTGCGCACCGCCGTCATCGCCCAGGACCACACCCGCTGGCCCCTCAACGCCCGCTACAACATCACCATGGGCACCGGCAAGGGCGAGCCGGCCCTGCACGCGGCGGCCGCGGTGGCCGGGGCCGACGAGGTGATCGCCGAGCTGCCCCACGGCTACCGCACCCTCCTCGACCGCCGCTTCAAGGACGGCCACGAGCTGTCGGGCGGCCAGTGGCAGCGCATCGCGGTCGCCCGCGGCTTCCACCGCGACGCCCAGCTGCTCATCTGCGACGAGCCGACCGCCGCCCTGGACGCCCGCGCCGAACACGCGCTCTTCGAGCGCATCCGCCACCACTCCGACGGCCGCACGGTCCTGCTCATCACCCACCGCCTGGCCAGCGTCCGCTACGCCGACCGCATCTACGTCCTCCGCCACGGCCAGGTCACCGAACAGGGCGACCACGAGACCCTCATGACTCTCGACGGCCTCTACGCCGAGCTCTACACCCTCCAGGCCTCGGCCTACCGCTGACCCGCCGGTTCAGTCGCCGAACATGCCCTGGAGGGTCTGGGCGGTGGCCGCGAGGACGAGCCAGGAATGAAGCTGAGCCAGGTCCGTACAGGAGGTGATCCGCGCACGAGTGTCGTCGGGAACCTCGAAGCCCCGCGCGTCCAGCACGAGCAGCACCGACTTGGCAGCCTCTTCGGCCTTCCCTTCGGCTTTCCCTTCGGCCACACCCTCCTGGAGGCCGCGGCCGTAGTGTTCGCGGGCCCACGGCGTGTAGACCGGCCAGTCGGTGGACGTCATGATCTCCTCCATGAGGCGGCGAATCGCGGGGGCGGCCATGAACTTACCGTTACATCAGGAGAACGGAAAGTGATGGCAGTTCGTGTGCGCTACCTCGACGACTGGAGCCGCTCGGTCAGAGGACGCTGCGGTAGTAGGAGATCTTGTTTCTGATGTAGCGCTTGCGTTCCTGGAGGTTGTCGATCTGGCCCTCGACGCGGCGGTCGTGCTCTTCGAGGAGTTTGATGCGGTCCGGGATGGTGTGGTCGCCGGCGCGGGTCAGCTCGGCGAAGCGGAGCATCTGGGCGATCGGCATGCCGGTGTCGCGCAGGCAGCGGAGCATGCCCAGCCAGCCGATGTCCTGTTCGGTGAAGCGGCGCTGGCCGGCGGCGTTGCGTTCGACGCGTTCGAGCAGGCCGATCTTCTCGTAGTAGCGCAGCGTGTCGAGGGTGAAGCCGGTCTCCTCGACGACCTCGGCGGGGGTGTAGACGCTCACGCGAAAGAGCATGCCACCTGGAGCGGACTCCAGGTCAAGCTCCAGGTCGAAATGCCCGAAATAGCCCGATAAATCCGATAAAAGTGGGCGGTTGACATGGAGTGCGCTCCAGCTTCCATCGTCATAGCCATGAGAATCGCACTCGGCACCATCCCCTTCGGCACGACCGTCAGCGAGAAGGACACCTTCGCCATCCTCGACCGCTTCGTCGAAGCCGGCGGCCGGATGCTCGACACGGCCGACAACTATCCGTTCTGGGTGCCCGGCCGCACCGGCGACGAGAGCGAGCTGGCCATCGGCGCCTGGCTCGCCGCCCGGGGCAACCGGGACCAGGTGTACCTGAGCACCAAGGTGGGCGCGCGCCCCACGGTGCCCGGCGACGTCACCCTCGACTCCGCCGAGGGCCTGTCCGCCGCGGCGATCCGTACCGCGATGGAGGGCAGCCTGCGCAGGCTGGGCACCGACCGCGTGGACCTGTACTGGGCGCACATCGAGGACAGGTCGGTGCCGCTGGAGGAGACGCTGGGCACGTTCGAGGAACTGGTCCAGGCGGGGCGGGCGCTGGCCATCGGGGCCAGCAACCTGCCGGCCTGGCGGCTGGAGCGGGCCAGGAACGTCTCGGCGGCCCACGGCTGGACCCCGTACACGCACCTGCAGCTCCGGCACACCTACCTGCGCCCGCGCCCGTACACGAAGCTCGTCGAGAGCGGTCACACGCTCACCACGGACGAGCACCTGGGCTACCTGGAGGACACCGGGGTGACGCTGTGGGCGTACAACACGCTGATGTTCGGCGCCTACACCCGCGAGGACCGGCCGATCCCCGACATCTACCACCACCCAGGTACGACCCGCCGCCTGGAGGTCCTGCACCAGGTGGCGCGGGAGCTCGGCGCGACCCCCAACCAGGTGGTGCTGGCCTGGCTCCTGGCGGACGGCCACGTGCCCATCGTCGGCGTCAGCTCGATGGCCCAGCTGGAGGAGGCCATCGCCGCGACGGAGCTCAAGCTGGACGACGACCTGAAGTCCCGCCTCGACACCCCCAGCTGAACGCGGGCGGCCCGGGGAGGGAAATTAAGCTCGGAGGATGCAGTTCGCGCCCAGCTTCCCCGTCATGCTCAGGACCGACGACGGCGTGCGCATCGACGCCGCGCACACCCCTCCCGCCGGGAGCGCGGCGCGGGACGTCGGCATCGTGGTGGCGCACGGGTTCACGGGCTCGTGGCGGGAGCGGCCCGCCCGGCGGATCGTGCACGTGCTCAGCGCGTACGGCGGGGTGATCGCCTTCGACTTCCGCGGCCACGGCAGGTCCGGCGGCGAGAGCACGGTGGGCGACAAGGAGATCCTCGACGTGGCCGCGGCCGTCCGCCACGCGCGGGCGACCGGCTACCGCAGGATCGCCGTGGTCGGCTTCTCCATGGGGGCCGCCGTGGCGGTGCGGCATGCAGGGCTGTGCGAGGGCGGGGACGCGGTGGTCGCGGTCAGCGGCCCGGCCCGGTGGTACTACCGCGGCACCAAGCCGATGCGCCAGGTCCACTGGATCATCGAGCAGCCGCTGGGCCGCTGGGCGGCCAGGGTGGCGAAGCGGACCAGGATCGCCGTCGGCCGCTGGGACCCGATCCCGATGCCGCCGCACGAGGCCGCCGCGCTGATCTCGCCGACGCCGCTGCTGATCGTGCACGGTGACGCGGACGCGTTCTTCCCGCTCGATCATGCCCGGCAGCTGTACGAGGGCGCGCGGGAGCCGAAGGAGCTGTGGATCGAGCCCGGCTACGGCCACGCGGAGTCCGCGGCGACCCCCGAACTGGTCCGCAGGATCGGAAAGTGGATCTCCTCGAACTTTTCCTGAATAAAACACGTCTACCTAGGGCGGACAGCAGCAAACCGCCGGGAGAAGTCTCAGGGGTAAGCGATCCGCCCAGGCGATGGGCGTGGTGCATACTTCTCGTAGTCGGCTGATTGCCCAAAGTGGTCCACCGCAGGGTGGGCACCTAGCGTCGCGGGGGCGCGCTGGGTGCCATCCGCGGCACGACGAGGGCCCCGGCGCGTCGCCGGGGCCCTCGTCGTGACGTCAGCCCAGCCGGGCGATCGTCTTGTACTCCAGGTAGCCGGCCAGCCCTTCGGGGCCCAGCTCGCGGCCGAGCCCGCTGGCCTTGTAGCCGCCGAACGGCGCGCCCGTCTCGATCATGTAGCAGTTGACGCCGTACGTGCCGGCGCGCACCTGGCGGGCCACGTCCATGCCGTGCTCGGTGTCGGCCGTCCAGACGGTGCCGGCCAGGCCGTAGTCGCTGTCGTTGGCGATCCGCACCGCGTCCGCCTCGTCCTCGTACGGGATCACCGCGAGGACCGGGCCGAAGATCTCCTCGCGGGCGATGCGCATGTCGTTGGTCACGTTCGCGAACACCGTCGGGGCGACGTACCAGCCGCGGTCGTGCGGGCGCTCCAGCCCGCCGACGACGACCTTGGCGCCCTCGTCCATGCCGATCTTGATGTAGCCCTCGACCCGCTCCTGCTGCCGCCGGGCCACCAGGGGCCCGATGCCGGTGGCCGGGTCGGCGGGGTCGCCGACGGGCTGGGAGTTGACCATGTTCACGACCGCCTCGACGACCTCGTCGTAGCGGTTGCGCGAGGCGAGGATGCGGGTCTGCGCCACGCACGCCTGGCCGTTGTTCATCAGCGAGGCGATGGCCAGCATGCCCATCGAGGAGGCCAGGTCGGCGTCGTCGAGCACGATCGCGGCCGACTTGCCGCCCAGCTCCAGGCTGACCCGCTTGAGCTGCTCGCCGCAGATGGAGGCGATGCGCCGGCCGGCCGCGGTCGAGCCGGTGAACGCCACCTTGTCGACGCCCGGGTGCGACACCAGGTGCTCGCTCACCTCGCGGCCCGCGGGCACGATGTTGAGCACGCCCGCCGGCACCCCGGCCTCGCGCGCCATATCGGCCAGCACGTACGCGTCGAGCGGCGTCTCGGGGGCCGGCTTGAGCACGATCGCGCAGCCGGCCAGCAGCGCGGGCGCGACCTTGGTCATCGTGACGAACTGCGGGACGTTCCACGGCACCACGGCCGCCACCACGCCCACCGGCTCGCGCCGGACGGTCACCGGGCCGAACACGCCGGGCCGCTGCTCCTCCTGCTCGAAGGTGGCGCCGTACTGGGCGTAGTACTGCAGCATGCCCAGCGGCTGCGGCGCCTGGGCGAGGTTGGAGAAGGTGATCGGCGAGCCCATCTCCTCGGTGATGAGCGCGGCCATCTCGCCCTGCCGCTCGGCGTAGATCTCGGCCAGCCTGCCGATGACGGCCGCCCGCTCGGCGAACGTCATGCGCGGCCACGGCCCGTGGTCGAACGCCTCGCGGGCGGCGGCCACCGCCCGGTCCACGTCCTCGGCGGTGCCGTCGGGGACCCGGCCGACGACCTCCTCGGTGTGCGGGCTGATCACGTCGATCGTGCCGGTGCCCGCCGGGGTCACCCACTCGCCCCCGATGAACAGCTTGTCGTGCTGGCGCATGTCGTGAGCCTCCTGCCGGAACCGAATGCTTTCTTCGCAAGAGGACCGAATCATGTTCTGTCCGGGCACGCAAGAGGGGCACGGCACCCGGTGCCGTGCCCCTCTTCAGACCGTCAGCGCCGGCCGTTGAGCAGGTGCGCCATCGACCGCTTCACCAGGTCGGTCCTGGTGGCCTGGTCGAGCAGGCTCTCCGCGCCGAAGCCCAGGTAGACGGTGTCGCGGGTGGTGATGCCCGCGCCCTCCTCGAACACCTGGTCCGTGCGGGTCCAGTTGTTCACCGAGGCGGACGTGCCCTCGGGCGGGTCCGCCACCGTCCAGCCGCCCAGGTCGGACTCGAACGAGGTCTCCTCCGCCGTCGCGCCGTCCAGCGTGACGACCGCGTCGTCGACGAAGATCCCGGCGCCCTGGGTGGCCCAGTCGCTGACGTACGAGATCGAGACCTCGACCTGCTTGCCCGCGTACGGGGTCAGGTCGATCCGCCACTGCTGCCAGCCGCCGGAGTTGCCCGAGGCCGCGTTCCAGGAGCCGGAGGTGCCGGTCGGCTCGCAGTTCGGGCCCTGGTACCGCTGGGTGAACGGGTGGATGCTGCTCCACCCGGACTGGCAGCTGCTGCCGGTCGCCTGGGAGGTGTGGCCGTTGGCGTCGGGCAGCGTCGTCCAGTCGTCGCCGCCCGCCGTGCGCGCCTCCACCATGAAGAAGTCCCAGTCGGCCTCGGTGTCGAGCGACGCCCAGAACGTCAGCTCGCCGCTCGACCGGCCGGTCAGGTCGATCGTCTTGCTCAGCCGCTTCCATGAGACGTCGGCGATGCCGCTGTAGACGTCCCAGGACCCGGTGTGCGGGTCGAACGGGGCGCCCGGCCGCTCCCACTTGATCGGCGCCGAGCTGGCGAACAGCGGGAACTTGTCCGCGGGCAGGATCGCCGAGGTGGCCACGAAGGCGTTGGTGTGCACGTCCGGCTCCAGCGTGCCCGCGAAGCCGTCGAACCCGCCGTTCACGCCCTTCACCGGGTACGGCTGGCCGGTGGCCGGGTCGCTGCCCGAGTTGTCGAAGTAGACGTACGCCCCCAGCCAGTACTGCTGGAAGTCGTTGAACACCGGGATGCAGGGCGGGTCGCTCGGCGCCGAGCACTCCGGCTGACCCGGCTGGTCGGGCTCGTAGTAGTAGGCGCCGTTGGCGTTGGCCGCGTACGACGGGTACTTGCCCGCGTGCATGACCTTGCCGCCCTCGTTCAGGTAGTCGCGGACGGCCAGCTCGGTGTCCACGCCCGCCAGGGAGGTGGTGCCGGGCACCTGGCCCGCGCTGCGCGGGATGATGTCGTCCCCGGTCTCCCAGATGACGGCCTTGTAGTGGCTGAGCACGCCCAGCGGGTGCGGCGCCTTGCGCCCCATCTTGTCCATGTCGTACACGTCGGAGCTGTAACCGGCCGCCTGGAGCGCCTGGACGTAGGCGCCGGCGTACTTCGCCTCGGTGACGCCCTGCGCCGGGCTCAGGCCGGTGACGTCCTCGGCGGCCAGCACGAGCACCTTGCCGCCGATGTCGTCGTGCACCTTGTACGTGAACGACTGGCTCTTCTTGCCCAGGGAGCTGAACCACACCTTGACCGTGTCGCCCGGCTTGGTGCCGGTGACCCCGCCGCGCATCCAGTGGTAGTAGCGGTCGTAGCCCTTGCCGTACCGCTCGCCGCCCTTCCACTCCTTGGTCGGCTTCACCTGCGTGCGGCCGTTGTTGACCTGGTAGTTCAGGAACACCGGGCCGAGCTTGCGCTTGGCGTTGACCTGGACCGTCTGGTTCTTGCCGTAGCTGACGTCGAACGGGTCCAGGACGAAGTCCGGCGTGGTGTTGCCCAGGTGGCTCACCGGCTCGACCGGGTTGACCGCCGACTTGGCCACGTCGAGCGCGAACGGCAGGTTCCTCTCGAACTCGGCCTGCACCAGCGCCTCGTCGTCGGGGAAGACGAAGCCGCAGCCGTCGCAGCCCTCGTTCAGCTCGGGCGTCCACGCCAGCGTGCCGTAGGTGGAGTGGGCGTGGTCGGTGGTCTCGCCGTTCGTGGTGTAGAGCTCGGCGCCCAGGTCCGGGTCGAAGCCGGGCACCGCCGGGTTCTCGTCGTCACCGGTCAGCGCCTGGTAGATCGGGTGGTCGGCGGTCTCCGTGGCGATCTGGAAACCCGACGGGTAGAGCAGCAGCGGGCCGTACGAGTGGTAGTTGAGCTGCATCTCGAACTTCACCCGCTTGAGCAGGCCGTCCATGGCCTTCGTCTCCGGCTCGCTGGCCGGGCCGGCGCCGCGGTAGGTCTCGCTGCTCGGGATCGAGGAGGAGCCTTCCTCGTCGTAGTGGAAGTTCGTGGGGAAGTTCCGGTTCAGGTCGACGCCGTCGCCGGTGGTGATCTGGCCGTCCCCGTTCACGTCACGCAGGTTCTTGCGCCACAGGCGGTTGCCCTCGGTGAAGGTGAAGTCGTAGCCGTCGGGGTTGGCGACCGGCACGAACCACAGCTCGGTCCGGTCCAGCAGGCTCCTGAGCTGCCTCTTGTTGGCCACCACGTGCTTGAGCAGCCGCATGTCCACCTCGGTGGCGATCCACTCGCGGGCGTGCTGGGTGGCGGAGTACAGGGTGGCGGGCTTGATGCCGTCGGGCAGCACCCTGGCCAGCGAGGTCACCTTGGCGGCGAGGATGTCCTGGCCGCGGAGCGTCTTGCCGATGGACTGGAGCTTGACGACGTCCTTGTTCTCGTCGGCGATCTTCCTGAGCTGGTCGGCGATGCCGCCGCTCTCGGAGTAGGACTTGTAGACGGTGTATCCGCTCGCCGCCTGGGCCTTGGCCGCCTGGAGCTGGGTCTGGCCCTGCGGGTTGCGTACGGGCGCGGGTTCGTGGCCGAGCTTCTCCAGCCCTTCGAGATCCTTCTGGGCGGCGGTGAGCTCGATGTGCTCCTTGCCGTTCCGGATCTCCTGCTGGACGACGTCGAAGCCCTTCTCCCTGAGGGCCTGGGCGGTGCCGAGCGGGCTGTCGAGCTGGTAGAGCTCGATCCGGTCGCCGGGTGGTAGCGGGTCCACGGACGCCTGGGCTTGCAGCGCGACCATGGACGTGCCTAAGCCGAGGATCACGGCCGTGACAAGGGTGAGTGAACGAGACACAGGTTCCTGCCCCTTCGCAGAGACGCGTACGATCGCCATCTCAATGGGACTTGACGATCCCGGCAAGACCCAATCTTTATTCCTGTCTTATTCCGGACAGCCAGGACAATCCTCACTAAACGGTCGCGAGTTGAGCCGTTAAGATGACAGCTTTCAAGATCATCTTCTATAGTTTCGGTCGTCTACGAGGGGAGGACGGGCGTGAAAGCCGGGCGCGTGGCCGTGTTCGCCATCGTCCTCGCCGGGCTGCTCGCGCTCCCCTCCGAGCGGCCGGCCGCCGCCGACCCCAGCCCGGCGGAGCTGCGCAAGCTCACCAAGCAGGCCTCCCAGCTCAACGAGCGCTACCGCGGCTCGATCCAGAGCCTGGAGGAGATCCGCATCCAGGCCAAGAAGGCCGTCGACACCTCCGGCTCACTGCAGAGGCGCCTGGCGGAGGCCCAGTCCGACCTGGCCGCGCTGGCCGAGACCTCCTACATCCTCGGCCCACTCGACACCACCCGCCTCTTCGGCACGGAGATCGACCCCTACAAGGCGCTCGGCCAGGCGGCCAACATGACTCACATGATCGAGGAGCGGGCCAACCGGGTCGCGGGCGTCGAAAGGCTCATCAAGGACGCCCAGAAGGCCAAGCTGCGGGCCAACACCACGATCAAGAAGCTCCAGAAGGAGATCAAGACCCTCCAGAGCAAGCGCCGCGACCTCGACAAACTGCTCGCCAAGTACGGTTTCCAGCAGCCCGGCAGCGCCGGCGGCCTGACCCAGCGCATGGTCAACGTGCGCGCCGAGGTCATGCAGAACTTCCCGATGCCGTACGGGGTCGGCTGCCTGCGCCCCGGTGACCCCGGCGAACACGGCAAGGGCCGGGCCTGCGACTTCATGATCTCCCGCGGCATGGCCAGCGGCGGCGAGGCCGACCGCGGCGACGCCCTGGCGGAGTGGCTCATCCGCAACGGCGACCGGCTGGGCGTGATGTACATCATCTGGAAGCAGCGCTACTACGACATCAGGTCGGGCGGCGGCTGGGATCCCATGTCCGACCGCGGCGGGGCCACCGCCAACCACTACGACCACGTGCACGTCTCAGTGTTCTGACGACAGGAAGTCCCTCAGCCAGGCGTAGGACGCCTTCGGGGTGCGCCTCTGGGTGGGGAAGTCGACGTGCACCAGGCCGAACCGCTGGTGGTAGCCCTCCGCCCACTCGAAGTTGTCCAGCAGCGACCAGACGAAGTATCCCCGCACGTCCACCCCCTCCCGTCCGGCCCGGCGCATCGCCTCGATGTGCTGCTCCAGGAACGCGATCCGGCCCCGGTCGTCGACCACGCCGTCCGGCCCCGGCACGTCCTCCTGGGAGCAGCCGTTCTCGGTGACGTACACAGGCGGCAACCGCTCGCCGTATCGGTCCTTCAGCCGTACCAGCAGCTCCCGCAGCCCGTCCGGCACCACCGGCCAGCCGAACGCGGTGGTCGGGTAGCCGGAGATCCCGGCGTCCTCCCACGGCAGCCCTTCGGAGGAGGGTGCGGCGATCCGGGTGGGGTTGTAGTAGTTGATCCCGATGCCGTCCAGCGGGGTCGCGATGACGTCGAGGTCCCCGTCGTGCACGAAGTCCAGGTCTGTCATCCCGTACGCCGACAAATCTGGGTATTTGCCGAGAAGCACCGGGTCGTTGAAGAGGCGGTTGTGCAGGACGTCGTACGCCTCCGCCGCCGCCAGGTCCGCCTCCGAGTCCGACGCGGGCCAGACCGGCGTGCAGTTGTTGGTGATCAGCACCTGCTCGGCCCCCGCCGCCCGCAGCGCGCCCGCCGCCAGCCCGTGGCCCAGCAGCTGGTGGTGCGCGACGGGCAGCGCGTCCAGCATCAGGGCGCGGCCAGGGGCGTGGATCCCCATCGCGTACCCGTACGCCATGTGCACGAACGGCTCGTTGAGCGTGATCCACATCCGCACCCGGTCGGCCAGCCGCCCGGCGGCCAGCGCGGCGTACTCGGCGAAGCGGTGCGCCGTGTCGCGGGCGAGCCAGCCGCCGCCGTCCTCCAGCGCCTGCGGCAGGTCCCAGTGGAACAGCGTCGGCACCGGCGTGATGCCCTCTGCCAGCAGCGCGTCCACCAGCCGGTCGTAGAAGTCCAGGCCCTCGGCGTTGACCGGCCCGCTCCCGGACGGCTGGATCCGGGACCAGGAGAGCGAGAAGCGGTAGGCGTTCACCCCGAGCCCCGCCATCAGCGCGACGTCCTCACGCCAGCGGTGGTAGTGGTCGCAGGCGACGTCGCCGGTGTGGCCGGTCCTGGTGCGGCCGGGCTCGCGGGAGAACGTGTCCCAGACGGACGGCCCCCGGCCGCCCTCGTCCGCGGCGCCTTCGATCTGGTAAGCGGCCGTCGCCGTACCCCACAGGAACATGCCCGGCTCCCTCTGCTTGAGTCCGGCTCATGTTAACCGAGACGCCCGCTACCTGCGGGTAATGCGCCAGGATGGGGACATGACGAGTACCTTGCGTCGCAGGCCGGCCCAGCGCCGCAGCCTGGAACGGGTGGAGCGGATGCTCGACGAGTGCGCGTTCCTGCTCGACGAGATCGGCTACGAGTCGCTGACCACCAAGGAGGTCGCCCGCCGCGCCGAGGTGCCGATCGGCACCTTCTACCAGTTCTTCCCCGACAAGCAGGGGCTGGTGCGGGCGCTGGCCCTGCGCAACCTCGAAGCGTTCCTCGGCCGCGTCACCGAGCGCATCAAGGAGCGCATCACCGCCGCCGACCTCGGCCACTGGACCGACCTGGTCGACCTGGCGATCGACGAGTTCGTGGCCATGAAGCGGACCACCCCGGGGTTCGCGGTGGTCGACTTCGGCGAGATCCTGCGCGCCCCCGGCGGCCCCGCCATCGAGGGCACCAACCGGATGCTCGACACCGCCCTGGAGAACAACGCGATCGTGGCCGACCGCCTGCGCGCCATCACCGTCGACCTGCTCGACGCCCCGGCCGGGCCGGCGTTCGACCGCGCGGTCCTGGTCACGGTCGAGGCCGCCGACGCCGTACTCAAGCTGGCCTTCCGGGTCGACCCCGACGGCGACCCCGACCTGATCGCCGAGTGCAAGCGACTGGCCCACGGATATCTCGCCGCCCACCTCCCCTGAGGCGTTTCTCCTGTATCTGACGGATCTTCCCGTCAAAGACAAGATCAAAGGCTTTTCGGGAAACCCCTCGGGCCGGCCGCCGTCATGCGTGCCTCCGGCCCGCTGCGCTCGCCGACCAGGGCGAGAACCGGACCGTCGGCACCGGCGCGTGCCAACGCGCGACTTCCCGATCAGGCCCACGTGAGGCTGTCGCCGCGGCCCTTCAGGCCGCGCGAGAAGCTGTCGCGCCCGCTCAAGCCTGGGACAGGATGTTGTGCGGCGGTTCCTCCCCTATGGCGTGCAGGATCGGCAGGGTGCACGCGCGGTGGCGGGCCGCCTCGTCGTGGTCGCCCACCGTGTCGGCGACGGCCGCGAGGCGGCGGAGCGCGGCGACGATCGCGCGCGGGTCACCGGCCTCCCGCGCCAGCGTCAGCGCGGCACCCGCGTGGCGGCGCGCCTCGTGCACCTCACCGGCCAGCAGCGCCAGGTCGCCCCGCGCCATCCGCGCTCCCGCCAGCGCCACCAGGTCGTCGTCGGCCGCCGCCGCGGCCTCCAGCTCGCCCAGGTAACGCCAGCCGAGCCCGCACCGCCCGTTCGCGAAGCAGACCCGCACCGCCGCGTTGTAACCCACCCCGAGCCAGTACGAGTAGCCCCGCGCCCGCAGCCCGTCCACCCCCGCCACGACAGGCTCCACCGCGCCGCGCGCGCACCCCAGCAGCACCTTCGCGCAGTCGGCCAGCTCCCCCGGCGCCCCGAGCGCCGGCAGCCGCTCCAGCGCGTCGTCCGGGCAGGACACCCCCATCGCCATCGCGGCCCTGGCCAGCCGCAGCCCGGACGCCGCCTCCCCGCGCTCCACCGCCCGCCCCAGGGCGGCACGGCACTCCGCCCCGAGTGCCCGCGCCCTGCGCAGGTGGCGCACCCGTTCCGGCCACGGCTGCCGCCGCGCCAGTGACGCCCCTTCATGACACTCCTCGTACGCCTCGCGGACCGCCCTCAGGTGCCGGTCGCGCAGCAGGTCGTGCTCGCCCGCCTCCCGCAGGCGCTCGGCCGCGTACTCCTTGACCACCCCGCGCAGCGCGTACGACCCCGTCACCAATCGGGCGGCCACCAGCCGGTCGAGCAGCCGGGGCACCTCGGCCCGCCGCAGGATCCCGCCGTCGCCGCACACGGCCCCGGCCAGCGGCGCGTCGAACGCCCCGGCGAACACCGCCAGCCTGCGCAGCAGAACCCGCTCACGGGGCGCCAGCAGCTCGTGCCCGAGCCGCACCACGGCCAGCACCTTGCCGGCCCCGTCGGCGGAGGCGGGCAGGAGACCGTGGCGCCCGCCGAGCCGGTCGGCGATCCGCCCGGGGCTCAGCGCGCACCCGGCGGCCAGCTCCAGCGCGAGCGGGATCCCGTCGAGCAGCCGGCACAGCCGCTCGACGTCGTCCATCGGCGCGCCGGCGAAGAACTGCGGCATGTGGTCACCATCTGTGGCGGGAGGATCACTCTGTCGTCACAGTGTGGCACTTTCCTTAGGTCAGCACCTCAGGGAAGCGGCCTCTCCAGTCCGCGCGTGTCACCAGAGGGGATCAACTAGACTTATAAGGTCGCGAGATCGCGCGGCCGGCCCCATCAATACAGAGCGAGAACTCATCATGCCTTTGAACAGCCGCGACGACCTGAGGAACATCGCGATCATCGCGCACGTCGACCATGGCAAGACCACGCTCGTCGACGCCATGCTCTGGCAGTCCGGGGCGTTCCGCGCCAACCAGGACGTCGATGACCGGGTCATGGACTCCAACGACCTCGAGCGCGAGAAGGGCATCACCATTCTCGCCAAGAACACCGCGGTGCGCCACGGCGGCATGACCATCAACATCATCGACACCCCCGGCCACGCCGACTTCGGCGGCGAGGTCGAGCGCGGCCTGTCCATGGTCGACGGCGTGGTGCTGCTGGTCGACGCCTCCGAAGGCCCGCTGCCGCAGACCCGTTTCGTGCTGCGCAAGGCGCTGTCGGCCAAGATGCCCGTCATCCTGTGCATCAACAAGGTCGACCGGCCCGACTCGCGCATCGCCGAGGTGGTCGACGAGGTCTACGAGCTGTTCATGGACCTCGACGCGACCGACGACCAGATCGACTTCCCGATCGTCTACGCCTCGGCGAAGGCGGGCCGCGCCTCGCTGGAGCGTCCCGGCGACGGCACCATGCCCGCGTCGGCCGATCTGGAGCCGCTGTTCGACATCATCAAGTCGACGATCCCGGCCCCGACCTACGACCCCAGCGCGCCGCTGCAGGCGCACGTCACCAACCTCGACGCCTCCTCCTACCTCGGCCGCATCGCGCTGTGCCGGATCCACCAGGGCCGGCTGACCAAAGGCCAGCAGGTCGCCTGGTGCCGCACCGACGGCAGCATCCAGCGGGTGAAGATCACCGAGCTGCTGATGACCGACGCGCTGGAGCGCAAGCCCGCCGAGGAGGCCGGCCCCGGCGACATCATCGCCATCTCCGGCATCCCCGACATCATGATCGGCGAGACGCTGGCCGACCCCGACGACCCGCGCCCGCTGCCGCTCATCACCGTCGACGAGCCCGCCATCTCGATGACCATCGGCACCAACACCTCGCCGCTGGTCGGCAAGGTCAAGGGCGCCAAGGTCACCGCCCGCATGGTGAAGGACCGCCTCGACAGGGAGCTGGTCGGCAACGTGTCGCTGCGCGTGCTGCCCACCGAGCGGCCCGACTCGTGGGAGGTGCAGGGCCGCGGCGAGCTGGCGCTGGCCATCCTGGTGGAGCAGATGCGCCGCGAGGGCTACGAGTTGACGGTCGGCAAGCCCCAGGTGGTCACCAAGGAGATCGACGGCAAGGTGCACGAGCCGGTGGAGCGGCTCACGGTCGACTGCCCTGAGGACTACCTCGGCGCCGTCACCCAGCTCCTGGCCGTGCGCAAGGGCCGCATGGAACACATGACCAACCACGGCACCGGCTGGATCCGGATGGAGTTCGTGGTGCCGGCCCGCGGGCTGATCGGCTTCCGCACCGAGTTCCTGACCGAGACGCGCGGCACCGGCCTGGTGCACCACGTGTTCGAGGCGTACGAGCCCTGGTTCGGGGAGCTGCGCACGCGCGGCAGCGGATCGCTGGTGGCCGACCGCTCCGGGCCCGTCACCGCGTTCGCGATGCTCAACCTCCAGGAGCGCGGCGCCCTGTTCGTCTCGCCCGGCACCGAGGTCTACGAGGGCATGGTCGTCGGCGAGAACTCCCGTTCCGACGACATGGACGTCAACATCACCAAGGAGAAGAAGCTCACCAACATGCGCTCCTCCACCGCGGAGGAGACGGAGAAGGTGATCCCGCCGCGCGCGCTCTCGCTGGAGCAGGCGCTGGAATTCATCCGCGAGGACGAGTGCGTGGAGATCACTCCCGACGCGGTGCGCATCCGCAAGGTGATTCTCGACGCCGCCACGCGGGGCCGCGCCGCGGCCCGCGCCAAGCGCGCCTGACCGTCCTTACTCCGGGTCACCCCGCCGTGTGGAGATTGTTTCTCCGGTACGGCGGAGTGGCCCGTAGTCATTTCTCCGGGCGGCGATTCGGGAATCCGGGAGCGGAGCACAGGTTCCCTGGTCGGAGGCTACGATGCGGAATCACGCATTTCCGCTTACCTCTCTAGTGAGGTGTGCCGTACCTGGAGAAGGGGAATTCAAGGGATTGGCGGGCTTTTACGCTCCGGAAATAGACAGAAGATGTCAAGACCGGAGCAATGTAATCACACCGTTACCCCATCGGAGAGAACAATCGGCCGGGCGAGTGAATCATCCAGACTGTGGAGAGGCTCCGAGCTGTTGCCGGGTTCGGGCTGGCCGTCATATCGATGGGCGCCATCATCTGGTGCACCATGGCGGCGGAGCCCGTGCCTCCGGCTGCGGTCCCGCCCTCGATGCTGGAGGCCGACTCGTGGAACCTCCCCGCCACCCGCGCCGAGCCCGGCGTCGAGCGTGACCGCGAGGCGTTCACCGAGGTGACCATCGCCCCGGCGAGCGCCGCCGACCTGGCCGGCGTGCCCGAGGGGCGGCTGGACGAGCGCCGGCGTCAGGTGAAGGTGACGATCGTGCACCGGATGCTGATGGACTCCACCGACAGCCTGGCCGGCACGCTCCGGCAGGGGGCCGAGTTCCCGCGCGGCATGCGGCGCTTCACCGACGACGGGTTCGGCGCCGTCAAGGTGAACGGCACCGTGCTGGCTCCGGCCTCCCGGCTGCCGCCCCTGCTCACCACCGAGGACGGCCGCACCACCGTGCGCTTCACCGTGACGCTGCTGCGGCAGGTGCGTCCTGAAGAGCTCATGCGCGTCGACTTCAACGCCCCCACCGCCCGGCCGCTGCTGGTCGTCCACCGCAAGGTGACCCTGCTGCCCGGCGAGTGGACCGTGCTGCGGGCGGCCTCGATCGAGCCCGACCGGGAGGAGCGGCAGCGGCTGGAGTTCACCGTCGGCGTCTACCCCGTGAGCGTCACGCTCGCGCAGGGCTCCTACGGCTTCCCCGACGTGCGGGAGGAGGACGACTTCTCCTGGGCGACCGCGCTCGGCGCGCTCACCGCGGTCGTGCTGGCGGCGCTGCTGCTGCGCGCGCTCGGCGGCGAGTGGTGGCAGCGGACGGCCAACCGGGAGCTGGCCGCCGGGCTGGCCCTGGCCGTGCCGGTGGTGCTGCTGCCGGCCGTGGCGGAGGAGTTCACGCTGCCCGCGTACGTGATGCTGTTCGGCGGGCTGCCGCTGCTCGCGCTGCGCCACGCGGTCCAGGTGCTGCCGACCGGGCCGCAGTGGACGCCCCGTGACGCGCTCGGCGCGACCGGGGTGGGCGTCCTGCTGGCGGTCGGCATGCTGTCGTGGTCCTACCGCTACGGGCAGCTCCCCGGCGACACGCTGCTCACCGGGTCGGGTGTCGCCGCGGTCGCGGCCGCCGGGTCCGCGGTGGTGCTCAGCGCCGACCTCGGGGTGCGGATCGTGGTCGTGCGGCTGGCCGCCTTCGCGGCCGGCTCCGCGGTCGCGCTGCTGGCCCTGGCCCTGTGGGGCAAGGCGCTGGCCACCCAGGTCTACCCGCCCGACAGCGTCCGGCTGCTGCTGGCGTTCTGCTGGGCGCTGATCCCGGTGGCCGCCGTCGCCGTGGCCATCAAGCAGTGGACGCGCGGCGCGGCCGTGGTCGCCGTCGTGGTGAGCCTGATGGTGCAGGGCTGGCCGAGCGAGTGGCTCGACGCGGGCTCGTGGAGCCGCGAGGTGCCTGGCCGGGTCGTGCCCCACATCGGCGAGCTGGAGCTGACCCCGGCGGTGCGCGGGGTGATGGGACTGCTGCTGCTCGGGTTCCTGCTGCTGGTGCTCCGGCTCAGGCGGCTCGGCTCGGCCCTGGACGCGACGCGGAGCTCCGCCGCCGAGGCCACGATGATCATCTGCCTGATGGTCGCCTACCTGGCCCCGCAGGGCAGCGCCACGCTGGGCGACATCAACGTGCCGCTGCCGATGCTCTCGATCACCGCGCTCATCGCCTGGGTGACGGCGCGCTGGCTGCTGACCCATCCGCACCCGTCGGTCGTCGAGCCGGGCGACCAGGAGGAGCACCGCGAGCTGATCAGGTCCGCGCTGCACCGGCGGCTGCTGCTGGCCTCCGAGCAGGAGCTCTACCGCGCCGGCCGGGGCCGCATCGGCACCGGCGAGCTGTCCATGGAGGAGTTCGGCAGGCAGCGCGACGGACTCGACGCGGCGCTGCGCCGGCACGGCGGCCACCCCGAGACCGCCTTCGCCACCGCCGCGGGCTGCTCCCCCTGGCACAACGGCGTCTGCGGGTTCGTCGTCAGCCTGTTGCTGAGCCTGCCGTTCCTCATCGTGTTCGGGGTGCCCGCCGGGGCCGACCTGAGCAGCTTCGTGTTCGAGGCCCGCTCGGTGATCGCGCTGCCCGCGTTCGGCTTCCTGTTCGGCTACTTCTACCCGCGCGTCCGCGGCACCCAGCCGATGACGAAGGCGCTCCACCTGATGGCCGCCGCGCTGGCCACCGAGCTGTCCGGCTACCTGTCGGCCCTCGCGGAGCCCGACCTGGGCGCGATGGACAAGGTGCAGGTGGTGGCCATCATCGTGGGCAAGGTGGCGCTGGTCTCGATCGGGCTCGGCCTCTACTGGGAGTGGCGGATCATGCACCTGGCCGGCGAGCCGTGGGCCAGGGTGCGCAACGTCCGCAGCCTGCGCAGCCTCGCGACGCCGCTGCTGGCCATCGTGATCGCGGCGGTCACCACCGCCGCCACCTCGGCCGCGGGCCAGACCGTCGACCGCATCCTCAGGGGAGACGAGACCTCCCAGCAGCCCTGATCAGGGCCTGCGCGGCAGCTCGCTCCCCCGTACGTGCGCGCAGAGCCACTCGATCAGCGGCCGGAAGTCGCGCCAGCAGGCGCGCACCCGGTCGGCGGCCCGCGCGGTGTGCACCCACGGCTCCGGCTCGAACCGGCGGCTCGCGTAGAGCGACCTGTGGCGCAGCAGGTCGAGACGCGGATGGTCCTCCGGCACGCCGCGCGGCCGGGTCTTGAGCCGCTCGCCGCCGCGCTCGTAGCCGGCGGCGTCGAGCGCGGCCACCACGGTCTCCAGCGGCTTGCCGGTCTCGTCGTGGTCGACGGCCGCGCGGAAGCGGGCCACCTGGTCGGGCGCCTGCGAGAAGAGGCCGCCCGCGGCCTGGACGCCGGCCGCGCTGACCTCGGCGTAGAATCCGATGCCGGGCATCAGGTCGATGAAGACGCCCTGATGGGTCTTGTACGGCGACTTGTCCTTGGCGTAGCGGACGTCACGGTACGGGCGGAACAGCTTGGCGTCGCCGAACTCCTCGGCCAGCTCGTCGGCCAGGGCCAGCATCGGAGCCCGCACCGCTTCCTCGTACAGGTGCTTGTGGCGGGAGAAATAGGTCTTGGAGTTGTCCGCCTCAAGCCCTTCGTAGAACAGGAACGCCTCGTCCGGGATGCCGGTGAAACCCATGGCGCCCAGCCTGCCATGCCGGGCCCGCGGTCACGGCTTCGGCTCCGCCGCCAGGTAGCGCCGGCCCGGCTCCGGCGGCGTCTCGTACAGCTCGCTCACCGTCACCAGCCGGTAGCCCTTGCGGGTGAGCGTCTCGATGATCCGCGGGACCGCGTCGACGGTGGTGCGGTGGATGTCGTGCAGCAGCACCACCGAGCCGGGCCCGGCCCGGACCGCGCGCTTGGCCACGACGGCGGGCACCCGGTCGCGCCAGTCGTGGGTGTCGACGTTCCACAGGATCTGCGCCAGCCCGCGCCGCCGGGACTCCTCGGCGACCGTGCGGTCGGTGGACCCGTACGGCGGCCGCATCAGGTGCATGCGCACCCCGGTCACCGAGCGCACCAGGTCGCCGGTGCGCTGGAGCTCCTGGGCGATCAGCCGGCGCGGCAGGGTGGTGAGCTCGGTGTGGGTCCAGGAGTGGTTGCCGAGCTCGTGCCCCTCGCCGGTGATGCGACGCAGGAGGGCGGCCCCGCCGGGAGCGGCCACCATCTGGCCGACCACGAAGAACGTGGCCCGCGCGTCGTGCTCGCGCAGCACCCGGAGCAGCCTGCCGGTGTCGGCGCCCGGCCCGTCGTCGAAGGTGAGTGCCACGCACCGGCCGCACTCCGTGGGGCGGGCGGGCCAGTCGCGCTGCATCGAGGTCAGCCGCCTGGCCAGCGCCTCCGGGTCGGCGGAGGCAGCGGGGCGCTCCGGCGCGGCGAGGGGCACCCGTGCGGGCGGCTGGGCCGCGCATCCCGTCACCGCCGCCAGCACAAAGACCGGCGCCACCCCCCACGCGCGCATGTTCCCCCCGGTGGCACGCCAACGGGGGCATCACGGATAGTCGCCGGCAGGCCGCCCCCGCGAGTCCCTGACCAGCTCTTCCCACCATGATGGGATATCAGCCTGCAACTCCTTGTAGCGACGCGCCACTCTTAGGGCACATCCGGCCGGATCGGTACCGAGATGGCGGCGTTTCACCGGGCCTTCCCGCCAACGGTAGAACCCGTCCCGGTAGCGCACGACGAGCCCGATCCAGACGGAGAGGGTCACACCGTCGCCGATCTCGTACGAGGTGGTCACGCCCAGGCCGTGCAGCTCCGCTCGGAGCTTCTCCGTCACCGCGCGGGACTCACTCACCCATTACCCCCTGCCGACGGTCCGTCGCACACGAAGAGGTGTACCCACCCACAGCTCACAGTCGTCAAGAAGTTTCACAGCCGGGAGTCGGCGTCAGTGGTCCGCCACCTCGCGCGGCTCCGCCACGACCATGATGAACCGCAGCTCGCCGTCGCCTTCGTTGGCGTAGCGATGCGCCCTGTCGGCGGTGAAGAGCACCGCGTCGTCGGTGCCGATCACGTGGCTCTTGCCGTAGACCGTCAGGGTCAGCTCGCCCCGCAGCACGGTCAGCATCTCCCTGGTGCCCGCCGGGTGCGGGTCGCCGTCGTGGTGTTCGCCGGGCGCCAGCCGCCAGTCCCACAGCTCCAGGATCATCGGCGAGTCGGCGCCGACCAGCAGCCTGGCCCGCACGTCGCCCTGGTCGAAGGTGACCGCGTCGGCCTTGCCGACGATGCGGACCACCGGGACGTCGCCGACCTCGACCAGCCGGGCGACGGTCACGCCCAGGGCGGAGGCGATCCGGGTGAGGGTCGACACGCTCGGGTTGGTCCTCCCCTGCTCGACCTGGACGAGCATGCCCCGGCTGACGCCTGACCGGGCGGCCAGCGCGTCCAGGGTGAGCCCGCGATGGGCCCGCTGGGCGCGCACGTTGCTGGCGATGGCCTGGGTGATCAGCTCGGTGTTCTCCACCCTTGTGCAGTGTAGTGGAAAGAGTTTGCACCACAGTGCACTCTGTGTGGTGTACTAGGAGTGCAATATATTGAACCAAGGGATGGTGAAACGTGATCGCGGTGATCCTCGCGACCGCCAGCGCGGTGGTCTACGGCACGGCCGACTTCTTCGGCGGCCTGGCCACCCGACGATCGCGGGTGCTCGCCGTGGTCGCGCTCTCCCAGCTGGCCGGGCTCGCGCTGATCCTGGCCCTGCTGCCCGCGCTGCCCGGTGCCTTCGACGGCCGGGCCGTGCTCTGGGGGCTCGGCGCCGGGCTGTCGGGCGCCGCCGGCCTGGTGCTGTTCTACCGGTCGCTGGCCACCGGCGTGATGTCCGTGGTGGCGCCGACCACCGCCGTGACCTCCGCGGCGCTGCCCGTCGGGTTCGGGCTCCTCCAGGGTGAGCGTCCCGAGGCCACGGCGCTGCTCGGGGTGGCGCTCGGGCTGGGCGCGGTGCTCCTCATCAGCCAGGACCGGTCCGGGAGCGCGAGCGGGTCGGCGAGTTCGGTGCTCACGGCGCTGGCCGCCGGCGCGGGGTTCGGCGGCTTCTTCATCCTGCTCGCCATGGCCTCGGCGGAGTCCGGGCTCTGGCCGCTGGCCGGCGCCCGGGTCTCGTCCATCAGTCTGGTGCTCCTGCTCGCGCTGGCCACCCGGCGGGCGCTGAAGCCGGCGTCCGGCTCGCTGGGCGTCATCGTCGCCGCGGGGGTCCTCGACATGGCCGCCAACGTGCTCTACCTGCTGGCCCAGCGGCAGGGCATGCTGAGCCTCGTGGCGGTGCTGGTCTCTCTCTACCCGGCCAGCACGCTGCTGCTGGCCAGGCGGGTGCTCGGCGAGCGGCTGCACGCGATCCAGCTCGCCGGCGTGGCATGCGCGCTGGGCGCGGTGGCGCTCATAGCCGTCGCGTAACACGCGGGCGGCTCCGCGACCTCAGGCCGCGCTCGGCGCGGCCTCGCGGACCGCGCCCTCCTCCCGGGCGTACTCCTCCAGCATGCCGCGCAGCTGCCTGCGCCCCCGGTGCAGGCGGGACATCACGGTGCCGATGGGCGTGCCCATCCGCTCGGCGATCTCCTTGTAGGCGAACCCCTCGACGTCGGCGAGGTAGACCGCCACCCGGAAGTCCTCGGGCAGCGAGCGCAGCGCGTTCATCACCACGCTGTCGGGCAGCCGGTCGAGCGCCTCGGTCTCGGCCGAGCGCAGACCGGTCGAGGTGTGGGACTCGGCGGCGTGCAGCTGCCAGTCCTCGATGTCCTCGGCGGCCGACAGCTTGGGCGAACGCTGCTTCTTGCGGTAGTCGTTGATGAAGTTGTTGGTGAGGATCCGGTGCAGCCAGGCCTTGAGGTTGGTGCCCTCGCGGAACTGGTGGTAGGACGTGAAGGCCTTGGCCACGGTCTCCTGCACCAGGTCCTCGGCATCGGCGGTGTTACGGGTCAGACGCATGGCGGACGCGAACAGCTGCGACGTCACGGGCACGACATCGCGCTCGAACCAGTCTTGACGCTGCTCTTCGGTCATCGTGATCAAATCATTCCCCCTTGCGCTATCCCCCGTTCGGCACCAGCCGACTGACAGCGGTTCCATCGTCGCAGGCCCCGCGTAAGGGCCGCGTTAGGGGTTCCGCGCTGGTCAGAGAGGTGAACAGTCCCTGTGCTCGCGGCGTGCGACATCACGTCCACGGCTGGACAAGTTTCATAATCATAACATCATCCGCTCAATTTCGTGGAAAATGTGGCGGGAATCACATGGGATAGCGTATGGGCATGGATTTCGTGGACCGCCACGCTCCGGCGACACGCCAATGGGTGGCCGAGGCCGTCCGCAAGGTGGAGGCCGACGCCAACCGGAGTTGTGATACGCACCTGCACGTGTTCCCGCTTCCCTCGGAGTGGGAGGTAAACCTCTACCTGAAAGACGAGTCGGTGCACCCCACCGGTTCACTCAAACACCGGCTCGCCCGGTCTCTTTTCCTGTACGGCCTGGCCAACGGGTGGATCGGCCCCACGACCACGATCGTGGAGGCGTCCAGCGGTTCGACCGCGGTCAGCGAGGCCTACTTCGCCCGGTTGCTCGGGCTGCCGTTCATCGCGGTCATGCCGGCCGCCACCTCGCCCGAGAAGATCCACCTGATCGAGTTCTACGGCGGCAAGTGCCACCTGGTCGGCGATCCGGGCGCGATCTACGAGGAGTCCCGCCGGCTCGCGGCCGAGACCGGCGGCCACTTCATGGACCAGTTCACCTACGCCGAACGGGCGACCGACTGGCGGGGCAACAACAACATCGCCGAGTCGATCTTCGACCAGATGCTCATGGAGCCGCACCCCGAACCCACCTGGATCGTGGTCGGCGCCGGCACCGGCGGCACCAGCGCGACGATCGGCCGCTTCATCCGCTACCGCCGCTACCCGACACGCCTGGCCGTCGCCGACGTGGAGGGCTCGGCCTTCTACCCCGGCTGGGTCTCCGGCGACCCCGAGGTCACCGCCCCGGGTTCACGGATCGAGGGCATCGGCCGGCCGCGCGTCGAGCCGTCGTTCCTGCCGACGGTGATCGACCGTATGATCGCGGTGCCCGACGCCCGCTCGATCGCCGCCATGCACTGGGTGCGTGAGGTCACCGGCCGCGACGTGGGCGGCTCGACCGGCACCAACGTCGCCGCCTGCGTGGAGCTGATCAAGGAGATGCGCGGCGCCGGGGAGCGCGGCAGCATCGTCACGCTGATCTGCGACAGCGGCGACCGCTACCGCGGCACCTACGGCAACCCCGCCTGGCTGGCCGGCCAGGGCCTCGACATCGAGCCCCATCTCGCCGACCTGCGCGCCTTCCTGCCGTCCTAGGCGAGCTCGGCCAGGGCCTCGCCGATCTGGTCGTCCTCGGGAGCGAGGGCGGCGGCGTGCCGGAGGTCGGCGCGCGCCGCCTCCAGGTCGCCGAGCGAGCGCAGCGCGTAGGCCCGGTTGAACCGCACCTCGGCCCCGTCCTCCAGCTCGACCGCCCTGGTCAGGTCGGCCACCGCCGCGTGCGCGTCGCCCTCCTCGAACGCCAGCGCCCCGCGCCCGGCCCAGGCCGCGGCCAGCTCCGGCGCCCGTTCCAGCGCCGAGTCGAACGCCTTGCGCGCGCCCACCAGGTTGCCCTGCGCCGTCTCGATCTGCCCCAGCACGCTGAGCAGGAACGGGTTGCCCGGATCCCGCTCGACGTCCGCCTTGGCCCGGTCGAACTCGTCCATGGCCACCAGCAGCCCGGCCCGGTTGACGTACGCGTCGGTGAAGCCGGGATCCAGCTCGACCGCGTGGTCCAGGTCGGCCAGCGCGCCCGCCAGGTCGCCGCGCGCGTACCGCACCTCCGAGCGGTTGTAGTACGGCTCGGGGAAGGGCGGCCCGGCCCGCATGGCGCTCTCGTAGTCGGCCTCCGCCTCGTCCAGCCGCCCCAGCCTGTATCGCAGGTTGCCCCGGTCCACGTAGTAGTCGGGATAGCCGGGATCGGCCGCGACGGCGGCGTCCAGGTCGGCCAGCGCCGCCTCCGGGTCGCCGAGCACGGCCAGCAGCTGCGCCCGGTTGGCCCGCAGCACCAGCCGGTGGATCGGATGGCCCGGCGCCAGGTCGCGCTCGCCCAGGTCGATGGCCTCCTGGACGAGCCGCATCGCCTCGCCGGCGCGGCCCAGGCGGACCTGCACGAGCGCCTTGCCGTTCAGGTCGAAGCCCAGGTGGAACGCCCGCTCGCGCCGGTCGGGCAGCAGCGAGGTGAGCGCGACCGCCTGGTTGATCCAGGCCAGCGCCTCCTCAGGGTCCCGCCTGCCGGGGTCGTGGTGCCTGACCAGCAGCATCGCGGTCGCGTACGCGGCGGTCGCGAGGTTCTTGGGGTCGGTGCTCGCCCGCCGGCCGCGGTCGAGCAGCTCGCGCGCCTCGTCCTCGCGGTCGAGCGCGGCCAGCGCGGTGGCGGCCCGGTGCGCGAGCGTCCACCACTGCGCGCCGCCTTCCGGCAGCGTGGGCAGCAGCGCCGCCCCGGCCTCGGCCATCGCGTGGTGGAAGCCCTCGTTGCGGTATCGGTCCAGCTCGGGCCCGAGCGCGTACGAGGGAGCCGGGTGCGAAGGCCCGGACGGCTCGCGGACGATCGCCAGGCCGGGCACCCGCCGTTCGAGCACGTCCAGCAGCTGGAGGTCGGTGGGGTCGGCGTGCGCGGTGTTGGCGACCCGCAGCTCCATCGGCCCCGCGGCCGTCAGATGACCGCGGACGAACTCCGCCAGCCCGTTCGCCAGCCGCAGCGTGCGCAGCGGCGCGGGCACCAGGATGCGCTCACCCTGGGGCAGCCGGTCGGCCAGCGTCACCCGCCGGGCGGGCACCCGGTCGCGCAGCGCGGGCGCCACCGTCCTGATCTCGATGTCGTAGGCGGCGATCAGCTCGTCCCCCGCCTCGGGGACGAGCGCGTGCATGAGCGCGGCTCCGAAGGTGTAAGGGCCCCGGAGACCACGATGGGCGTCGAAAATGATCCTTTTCAGAATCGTCGCTCCCCTGGCGAGCAGAAAACACCGCAATCACGGTCCGAAAAACCGGATCGCGAGAAAAAGCGGGAGCGGCGCCCCCGTCCGCTGGCGCCGCGCCCTCTGCCATGGAGGAGGTCAGGCGGCGTGCTTCGGCGTCGCCGCCCCGGCCAATTTGACGGTCCCCGGCTTATGGACCACGACCTTCTTCATGTTCGGCCTTTCCCGATCAATGACAGACAGATCGTCCAATATCAACACGGCTTCCGTCGGACGACAAGAGCTAACGTGAAAAGGATTATTTCCTAATCAGTGACCTTTTAGTCGCCAAGGATGGCCTCCACGAACACCTCGGGGTCGAACGGCGCCAGATCGTCCGGCCCCTCGCCCAGACCCACCAGCTTGACCGGGACGCCCAGCTCCCGCTGGACGGAGATCACGATGCCGCCCTTGGCCGTGCCGTCGAGCTTGGTCAGCGCGATGCCGGTGATGTTGACCACCTCGGCGAACACCTGGGCCTGGCGCATGCCGTTCTGGCCCGTGGTCGCGTCGAGGACGAGCAGCACCTCGTCGACGGTCGCCTTCTTCTCGATGACCCGCTTGACCTTGCCCAGCTCGTCCATCAGGCCGGTCTTGGTGTGGAGGCGGCCGGCCGTGTCGACGATCACCACGTCGGCCTTCTCCTCCATGCCCCTGGCGGTCGCGTCGAACGCCACCGAGGCCGGGTCGCCGCCCTCGGGGCCGCGCACCACGTCGGCCCCCACCCGGTCGCCCCAGGTCTGCAGCTGGTCGGCGGCCGCGGCGCGGAAGGTGTCGGCCGCGCCGAGCACGACCTTCTTGCCGTCGCCGACCAGCGAGCGGGCCAGCTTGCCGGTGGTGGTCGTCTTGCCGGTGCCGTTGACGCCCACGACCAGCACCACCGCCGGCCGCTCGCCGTGCTTGGCGATGTGGAGGCCGCGGTCGAGGTCGGGGTTGATCTGGATGAGCAGCTGCTCGCGCAGCAGCTCGCGGACCTCCTGAGGGCTGCGGCTCCCGAGCACCTTGACCTTGGTGCGCAGCTCCTCGACCATGGCCTGGGTCGGCGCGACGCCGACGTCGGCCGTGATCAGCCGCTCCTCGATCTCGTCCCACACCTCGTCGTCGAGGCGGTCGCGGGACAGCAGCTCCAGCAGGCCGCGGCCGAGCGCGCTCTGCGACTTGGCCAGCCGGGAGCGCAGCCGCACCATCCGGCCGGCCGACGGCGGCGGCACCTCCAGCTCGGGCGCCTTGACCATCGGCTCGGCGGGCTTGGCCGGCGGCGGAATGGTCGTGGTCGCGCCTTCGGCCTCCTCCGCCGGGGGCCGCTTCTCCTCCTCCTCGGGAAGAGGCGGTGCCTCCGGAGGCGGCGGCGGGGCCGCCTTGCCTCCCGGCCGGAAGAGCAGGAACAGGCCACCTGCCGCGATGAGGGCGACAAGGACCACGATCACGATCACGCCGAGGTAACCATCCACAAGATGTCAGTTTTCCAGATGGACCGGCATGGTCAGGACCAAGGGCGCGCCGATCAGGCGGGCTCTCGCTCCCGCAGGCGCTGGCTGACCACCTGCGTCACACCGTCACCGCGCATCGACACGCCGTAGAGCGCGTCGGCTATCTCCATCGTGCGCTTGTTGTGGGTGATGACGATCAGCTGCGAGCTCTGCCGCAGCTCCTCGAAGAGCTTCAGCAGCCGCTGGGTGTTGGTGTCGTCGAGCGCGGCCTCGACCTCGTCCATCACGTAGAACGGCGACGGCCGCGCCTTGAAGATCGAGATCAGGAACGCCACCGCCGTCAGCGACCGCTCGCCGCCCGACAGCAGCGACAGCCGCTTGACCTTCTTGCCCGGCGGCCTCGCCTCGACCTCGATGCCGGTGGTGAGCATGTCGCCGGGCTCGGTGAGCACCAGCCGGCCCTCGCCGCCGGGGAAGACCCGGGTGAAGATCTGCTCGAACTCGCGCGCCACGTCCTCGTAGGCGGAGGCGAACATCAGCTCCACCCGCTCGTCGACCTCCTTGACCACGGTCAGCAGGTCGCGCCGGGTCTTCTTCAGGTCCTCCAGCTGGGAGTTGAGGAAGGCGTGGCGCTCCTCCAGCGCCGCGAACTCCTCCAGGGCCAGCGGGTTGACCTTGCCGAGCTGGTTCATCTGCCGCTCGGCGGTGCGGGCCCGCTTCTCCTGCTCCTCGCGCACGTACGGGACGGGCGGGTCCCCCGGCACCTGAGCGGCGGGGCCGTACTCGGCGACCAGGGCCTCCGACTCCACTCCGAACTCGTCCATCGCCCGCCGCTCCAGCTGCTCCAGGCGCATGCGCTGCTCGGTGCGGGCCACCTCGTTGCCGTGGACGCGGTTGACCAGCTTGTCGAGCTCCTGGCCCAGCTCGCGGACGCGCAGGCGGACCTGCTTCAGCTCGGCGTCGACGGCCACCCTGGCCAGCTCGGCCTCGTCGCGCTCGCGGGCGGCCAGCCCGACGGAGCCGGCCAGGGCTGTCAGGACCCTCTTGGCTCCCGCGCTGACGGCCTGGGCGACCGCCGCCTGCTCACGCCTCCTGGCGCGCTGAGCGGCCGCCTGGGCGCGTTCCTGGCGTTCGCGCTGCGCCGCCCGCAGCAGGCCGTCGGCGCGGCCCTCCATGCCCTTGACGCGTTCCTCGGCGGTGCGGACCTGCAGGCGGCTCTCCATCTCGCGCCGGCGGGCGGTCTCGGACACCGTGGCGAGCTCGTCGCGCCGGTCGGTGGTCGGCTCGCTCTCCAGCTCCTGCGCGTATTCGGCCTCCGCGAGCCGGATCTCCAGCTCGGACAGCTCCTCCAGGCCCTCGGCGCGGGCCTCCTGCGCGGCGGCGACGCTCCGGCCGAGGCGCTCGGCCTCGTCGCGGGCGGCCTGGGCGGCGGCCTCCAGCTGGGCCAGCCGCCTGGCGACCGCCGCGGTGGCCTGGTCGGCCTCCCGCTGACGGGCCCTGACCTGGTCGAGCATGCCCTGGGCCGCGTTCGCCTGCCCCTGGGCGGCGCCGGCGGCGGACTGCGCCTCGCTCACCGCGGCCTGCGCGGCCTCCAGAGCCGCCTGGGCGGCGTGCTCGGCCGCGACCGCCTCCTCCAGCCCCGCGGCCGTCTCGCCCGCGCGTGTCCCGGCGTCCTCCAGATCGGCGACGGCGTCGTCGAGCGCCGCCCTGACCTGCAGCACGGACGTGCCGCCCTCGGACCCGCCGGCGGCGACGTGCGCCCCCACCAGGTCGCCGCCCGTCGTGACGGCCCGCAGCCCCGGATGCTCCTCGGCCACCCGGCGCGCGGTCTCGAGGTCGGCCACCACCACGACCCCCGCCAGCACCCGGTCCAGCGCCGCCCGCAGATGCGCGGGCACGGTGACGAGCTGAGCCGCCCACCGCCCCCCACCCGGCGCCTCCCCCGCTCCACCGTCACTCACGCCTTCGCCGCTCTCCGGATACGCGGAAAGCACCTCGGAACCGCCTGGCCCGGCACCGCCGTTCTCCCCGGTCGCGGAGAGCGCCACGGCGCTCCCGCGGACGGAGGGCGTGTCGTCGGGGGCCGCCACCAGGAGGGTGGCCTGGCCGGCGTCCTTGACGCGCAGCAGCTCCAGGGCGTTCACCGCGGTGGCGACCGACTTGACGGCGATGGACTCGGCGACCGGCCCGAGCGCCGCCGCGACGGCCGGCTCCGCACCGGGGGTGACCTGCATGACCGCCGCCAGCGGGCCGAGCACGCCCGCCAGGTCGGTCTCCAGCAGGGCCGCGCCCCCGTCGCCCTTGGCCAGGCCCAGCTCCAGGGCGTCGCGCCGGGCGCGCAGCGCCGCCACGGCCTGCTGGGCCTCCTGGTCGGCGGACCTCGCCGTGCCGACGGCCGCTCGCGCGGCCCTGAGCGCCGCTCGCGGGCCCTCCAGCGCGGCCTCGGCGCTCATGACGGCGGCCCGCGCTTCTTCTGCGGCCGCCCTGGCCTGCTCGACCCGCTCCTGGGCGGTGGCGAGCTCCTCGGCCAGCGCCGGATCGATCTCGGGCTGCTCCAGCCGCTGCGCCTCCAGCTCCTCGCGGGCCAGCCGCTCGCGCTCGACGGCCCCGGCCACCGACCGCTCCAGCCGCCCGATCTCCTCCTCGGCGGCCCGTGTCCGGCTCCGTACGGAGTCGACCTGGCCGCGCAGCTTGGCCAGGCCCTCGCGGCGGTCGGCGGCGGCCCTGGCGGCCATCGCCAGCCGGCGCTCCTCGGCGGCCAGCTCCGCCTCGGCGTCGGACCGCTGCTGCACCGCCTCCTCCAGCAGCTCCTGGGCCTGCTCCAGCTCGGCGCGCAGGATCAGCTCGCGCTCGCGGACCTCGGCCGCCTCGCGTTCGAGGTCTTCGGGGTCGCGGCCGCGGCGCTCGATGGCGGCGGCGTCGAGCGCGTGGCGGTGGCGTTCGGCGGCGAGCTGTTCCAGTCCGGAGATGCGCTCGCGCAGGGAGGACAGCCGGAAAAAGGTCTCCTGGGCGGCGGCCAGGCGCGGCTGGGTCTCGGCCTCGGCCGCGTCGAGCGCGGTCTCGCGCTCCTGGGCCTCGGCCAGCGCGGTCTCCACCTGGGAGCGCCTGGTCAGCACCGCGGCCTCGTCGGCGGCCTCGCGCTCCAGCCTGGCCCGCAGCGTGCAGACGTCGTCGGCGAGCAGCCGCAGCCGGGCGTCGCGCAGGTCGGCCTGGATGACGGCGGCCTTGCGGGCGATCTCGGCCTGGCGGCCCAGGGGCTTGAGCTGGCGGCGCAGCTCGGTGGCGAGGTCCTGGACGCGGGTCAGGTTGGCCTGCATCGCGTCGAGCTTGCGCAGCGCCTTCTCCTTGCGCTTGCGGTGCTTCAGCACGCCCGCGGCCTCTTCGATGAACGCCCGCCGGTCTTCGGGCCCGGCGTGCAGCACGGCGTCGAGCTGGCCCTGGCCGACGATGACGTGCATCTCGCGGCCGATGCCGGAGTCGGACAGCAACTCCTGGATGTCGAGCAGCCGGCAGGTGTCGCCGTTGATCGCGTACTCGCTCTGCCCGGACCGGAACATCAGCCGGCTGATCGTCACCTCGGTGTAGTCGATGGGCAGCGCGCCGTCGGTGTTGTCGATGGTGAGCGTGACCTCGGCGCGGCCGAGCGGCGGCCTGGACGAGGTGCCGGCGAAGATGACGTCCTCCATCTTGCCGCCGCGCAGCGACTTGGCGCTGTGCTCGCCCATCACCCAGGCGAGGGCGTCGACGACGTTGGACTTGCCGGAGCCGTTGGGACCGACCACACAGGTGATGCCGGGCTCGAAACGCAGGGCGGTCGCGGAGGCGAAGGACTTGAATCCGCGCAGCGTGAGGGTCTTCAAATACAAGCGCGGACCCCCTTCTCCCTGGACGGACTCCGGGAAAGACTACTGGTCCCGACTGCCCGTCGCTCGCGGGTGCAGTCGAGACCAGCCGGATCCCTGTCGAGAAGGTACGAAACTGTCTCGAATCAGAACATTATGTCGAATTGAACCAAATAACGAGGGACGCCTCTCCGAGACGTCCCTGGATCTTGCGCTCCGATCACTCTCAGGTGAGTGCCGGCTCGCGCTCCTGCATGCGACTGAGCGCCTCATCGCGGGTTTGCGCCGCAAGAGCGTCATTCTGGGCCTGGAGTCGGATGAGTTCTGCCTCCAGGTCACGGATGCGCTGCTGCAGGCGACGCATCTCCGAGACCATACGAGGGTCAGGACCGCCGACGTGGCCGAGTAGAGCCTTCGCCATGGTAAAGGGTCCTCCACGCTGAGTGACCAGACTGGTTCGCGCACTTCTTTATTCCGCGGGAGGGGTGCGCGTGGTACCTAACAAGAGTCGCACCGGCAGTGTGGGCGGTCAAGTCGAAGCGACTGTTGGAACCCACCCGCAGGCACTCCCGACATATAACTATACCCTATTTGCGCGGTTTAACGAAACCGCCTACCTCTCCACAAAACCGCCCAAACTACCTCGGGGTTCGCTCCAACGTTCCACTACTCCATCGACTCTTCCCGGCGTGTCGCAACCTCGGAGCAGCTCCAGGAGCTTGACGCAGGCGTCGCGCGGCCCTTCGGCCACGACCTCCACCCGGCCGTCGTCGGTGTTCCTGGCCCATCCTGCCAGGCCGAGCTCCAGCGCCCTGGCTCTGGTCCACCAGCGGAACCCGACTCCCTGCACCCGTCCGCGCACCCAGGCCGTCAGCCGTACGTCGTCCATATCACCCGCTGTGTCTCGACCAGTGTCCTCAGCCGCGTCTCCTGCGGCTCCTCCCGCGCCGGGCCGTCAAGCCACCATCGGCCCGGCCACCGCCGCTTGCCCGGCCGCCGCGGCGCCGAACGCCCGGATCACCGCTGTTTCCGCCTCCTTGACCCAGGCCAGCCCGAGTATCGACGGAGGCAGCCCGGTGACGGGCACGAAGCTCACGTCGGGGCGCCGGTGGTGAGCGGCCGTCGGCGCGCAGAACAGCATGCCACCCCGGCCGAGCGCCACCTGGGTCAGCCCCTCCTGACCGGTGGACACCGTACCCGCCCTGGGGATCACCCGCCCGCGCGGGGTCAGGGAGGGCGTGATCCGCTCCAGCCAGGCGCGGGGCGCGGGGCCGTCGAGCCCGATCAGGCGGATGCCGGCCAGTTCCTCCGCGTCGATCCCGGCCCGCCCGGCCCACGGATGACGGACGGATACGCCGAGCTCGTAGGAGACCCGGTTCAGGGCCTCACCCGTGGCCAGGTCAGGCTCGTCCACCGGCAGCAGCGTGAACGCGAGATCGATCCGCCCCTCCCGTAGCCTCCCGAACGGGTCGGAGAGCGGGATCTCCACCAACTCGACCTCGCACCCGGGATGGCGGCTCTCGAAAGCCCGCACGCTGCCCGTGACGACGTCTGTGGGACTGGCCAGGAACCCCACCCTGAGCACGCCGGTGACCTCCCGGGCGGCCGCCTTCGCCCGGCCCACCGCGCTCGCCAGACCGTCGTAGGCGGGCCGCAGATCGGACAGGAAACGCTCGCCGAGAGGCGTGAGGCGCACCCGCCTGCTGGTCCGGTGGAACAGCCTGGCGCCGATCCGGCTCTCAAGCGAGCGCATGAGCTGGCTCACCCGGCCCGGCGACAGGTAGAGACGCTCCGCCGTACGGGCGAAATGCAGCTCCTCGCTGAGCACGACGAAGCACTCCAGCTCTTTGAACTCCATCCCATCCTCCGCTGATCGCTTAACCTGACTCAACCAAGCCTTCGGCCTTCGTCATTGTTCCCGGGACGGGCCGGCGGCGAGTCTGAGCGGCATGACGACGACCGTTGAGCCCGCCTCCGAATCCGCCGCCGACCGGGCGCGGTGGCTCGCCGTGACCTCCTTGGCGGCGGGCACCTTCATCCTCGTGACCAGCGAGATGCTGCCCGTCGGCCTGTTGACGTCGATCGGGTCCAGCCTGGGCGTGTCCGACGGCACCGCCGGCCTGATGATGACCGCGCCCGGCCTGGTCGCCGCCGTCGCGGCGCCCGTGCTGGCGATCACCACCCGGCGGCTGGACCGGCGCGTCACGCTGCTGGGGCTGATGGCCCTGCTGGGGGTCGCCAACCTGGCGGGCGCGCTGGCCCAGGACTATCCGTTCATGCTGGCCGCCCGGGTGCTGACGGGAGTGAGCATCGGCGGGTTCTGGGCCTTCGCGGCCGCTCTCGGGCCGCGGCTGGTGCCGGACCGGTTCGTCGGCCGGGCCACGTCGATCATCCTGTCGGGCGTGTCCGTGGCGTCCGTGCTGGGCGTGCCGGCGGCGGCGTTCCTCTCCTCGTTCGCGGACTGGAGAGCGGCGTTCGCCGCCCTGGGGGTGGCCGCGCTTGCCCTGGTCGCCCTGCTGGCCGCGACGCTCCCGCCGCTGCCCGGCGAACCGCCCACCAAGCCCGGCCCGTCCGGGGCCGCGGCGGGTGGCACAGGGAAGCTCTCACGGCCGCTCAAGGTGGTTCTCGTCCTGACCGTGCTGATCGTGTCCGGCCACTTCGCCGCCTACACCTACGTACGGCCGTTCCTGGAGCAGGTAGCGGGCGCGGGTCCCGCCTTCGTCGGCGCGGCGCTCCTCCTGTACGGCGCCGCGGGCGTGGCGGGAAACTTCGCAGCGGGCGCGCGGGCGGCGGCAAGGCCCAGGGCCGTGCTCGTCACCCTGGCCGCGCTCATGGCCGTCGCCACCGCGGCGCTGCCGCTGATCGACCTGCCCCTGGCCGCGCTGGTGGTGTGGGGCGTGGGTTACGGCGGCGTGGGCGTGACCCTGCAGCTGTGGATCATGCGGTCGGGCGGCGGCGAGCTCGGCACCGCGCTCTTCGTCTGCGCCTTCAACGTCTCCATCGCGCTCGGCGCGTTCGCCGGCGGCCGGGTGGCGGACGGGGTCTCCGTCGCCGCGGTGATGTGGCTGGGAGCGGCGCTCGCCGCCGTCAGCGTGGCCGTCGCTGGCATCGGGGGCAGAAGTAGGAGGAGCGGTTCATGAACGGCTCGCGCCTGATCGGGGTGCCGCAGCGCGAGCAGGGCTGGTCCTGCCTCCCGTAGACCTCCAGCGAGCGGTCGAAGTAGCCGCTCTCGCCGTTGACGTTGACGTAGAGGCTGTCGAAGGACGTGCCGCCCTGCAGCAGCGCGGCGCCCATGACCTGGCGGACCGCCGCCAGCAGCTCGGTGATCTTGGGGCGTGTCAGTGTGTTGGTGGGCCGCGCCCAGTGGAGGCGGGCCAGCCAGAGCGCCTCGTCGGCGTAGATGTTGCCGACGCCGCTGATCAGCGACTGGTCGAGCAGCGCCCGCTTGATCTCGGTCCGCTTCCCGCGCAGGCCGGCGGCGAAGCGGGCGTCGTCGAAGGCCTCCTCGAACGGATCGGGCGCGATGTGCGTGATCGGCTCAGGCACGCCGGCGACCAGCGGGCTGACCATGATGTGGCCGAACGTCCGCTGGTCGACGAAGCGCAGGTCGGGGCCGCCGTCACGGAAGCGGATCCGCACCCGCAGATGCTTCTCCGGCGGCGCGTCCCGCTCCACCACGAGCAACTGGCCGCTCATCCCGAGATGGGCCATCAGCGCGTCCTCGTCGCCCGACAGCGGCAGCCAGAGATACTTGCCGCGCCGCTCGGCCGAGACCAGCGTGCGGCCGCGCAGCCGCGCAGCCAGCTCCAGGGCCCCGGGCAGGTGGCGCCTGATCGCGCGGGGATGGAGCACCTCGGTCGAGTCGATCTCCCGCCCGATCACCCACTGTCGCAGGCCGCGGCGGACGACCTCGACCTCGGGCAGCTCCGGCAACCTAGCCCGCCGGCTGGCTCTCGCGCTGCTCGCGGCCGGCCCTGATGCGGGTCCAGGCGGCCTCGGCGGCCTGCTGCTCGGCCTCCTTCTTGCTGCGGCCGGTGCCGGAACCGTAGGACTCGCCGCCCACCCGCACCTCGGCGGTGAACGACTTGGCGTGGTCGGGGCCGCTCTCCTCGACGTGGTATTCGGGCACGCCGAGCGCCTCCGAGGCGGTCAGCTCCTGCAGCGAGGTCTTCCAGTCGAGCCCCGCGCCGAGCGAGGCCGAGCGCACGATCAGCGGGTCGAAGAGGTGGTGGACGACCCGGAACGCCTCGTCGAGCCCCTTGTCGACGTAGACGGCGCCGATGAGCGCCTCCAGGGTGTCGGCCAATATGGAGGACTTGTCGCGCCCGCCGGTGCCCTCCTCGCCCCGGCCCAGCCGCAGGAACCGGCCGACGCCGAGCCCTCTGGCCACGTCGGCCAGGGCACGCATGTTGACCACCGCGGCCCGCAGCTTGGCCAGCTGGCCCTCGGGCAGGTCGGGGTGGTTGTGGTAGAGGGTGTCGGTGACCACGAGGCCGAGCACGGAGTCGCCCAGGAACTCCAGGCGCTCGTTGGTCGGCAGGCCGCCGTTCTCGTACGCGTAGGAGCGGTGCGTGAGCGCCCGCTCCAGGATGTCGGGGCCGAGAGCCACCGACAGGACTCGCTCGAGCTCGTCTTTGGCGACCTCCACGGCCACCGGCTTAGGACCTGCGCCCACGTGCTTTCCTCCTCGGACATCTCCACATGGCGCGACGGCCGCGGATGATGCCCGAAAACGTGGTGGGCGTCGGGGGATCGGATCCCCGGCGTCCACCACGGCCGCGGGCGAGACCGCCACCGCACACGTCTGAGACGGTAACGCCGACCGGGGCACAATGGCACCCGGCCGGAATCACGTCAACTCGGTGGATCAGGCAGACGGCTCGACGACCTGACGACGGTTGTAGGTGCCGCAGGTGGGGCACGCGATGTGCGGCTGCTTCGGAGACCGGCACTGCGGGCAGCTCACCAGGGCGACAGCAGTCGTCTTCCACTGGGAGCGACGGGCGCGGGTGTTGCTCCGCGACATCTTTCGCTTCGGGACGGCCACGTCACTTCTCCTGATCGTTATCGTTCTCGGTCATCAGACCCTGCAACGACGCCCAGCGGGCGTCGATCTTCTCGTGACGGTGATCGTCACCGGCCTCGGCCAGCTTGATCCCGCACTCCGTGCACAGCCCTTGGCAGTCGTCCTGACAGACGGGGCTCAGCGGAAGCGAGAGCACCACCGCGTCGCGGAACGTCGGCTCCAGGTCGAACAACTCGCCGTCGAGCAGCGAATCGTCCTCGGAGGCGTCCTCGTCGGAGTAGAAGAACAGCTCCTGCAGCTCGACCTCGATGTCGGAGGACACCGGATCCAGGCACCGCGCGCACTCCCCGGACAACGGGGCGTGCGCCGTGCCCGAGACGAGCACGCCTTCCATCACTGCTTCGAGCCGGAGAGCCAGCTCGACCTCGGCGTCCTTGAGGACGCCGATCATGTCGACGCCGAGATCCGCCGGCGCAGGGAGGACCAGGGAGAGCTCGCGCATCGTGCCCGGCCGCTTTCCCAGGTCATGGGTGGAGATCACCCAAGGGGAGCGGGGGTCGAGGTGCTGAGTCATCCTGCTCTCGCTAGGCATGGCGAAATCGCTGTCGTACAGGGCCGAAAAGAAAGGATACCAGGTCGCCGTCAGCCCTTGAGCCGCTCGACGAGCAGCTTGTGGACCAGGTCGGGGACCAGGCCAGACACGTCTCCACCGTACCGGGCGATCTCCTTCACCCGGCTCGACGACAGGAACGAGTATTCGGGATTGGTCGGCATGAACAGCGTCTCCACGCCCGACAACCGGTAGTTGAGCTGCGCCATCTGGAGCTCGTAGTCGAAGTCGCTGACCACCCGGATGCCCTTGACGATGGCCGGGATGTCGTTCTGCTTGCAGAAGTCGACCAGCAGGCCGTGGAACTTGAGCACCTTGACGTTCGAGTACTCCTTGGTCACCGTCTGCAGGATCTCGATCCGCTCGTCGACGGTGAACAGGCTGCTCTTCTCGATATTGATGAGCACGGCGACGACGACCTCGTCGTACAACCGGGCGGCTCTGGCGATGATGTCGAGGTGGCCGTTGGTGATGGGGTCGAACGACCCCGGGCAGACTACGCGGCGCAAGACGCCTCCTCTGGTCTACGGACGGTCATCATTCCCCGGCGGCGCGACCGTACCAAACGGACGCTTCGCCGTAACGACGGACCCTCTCCTCAATGAAACCATCCGGCCACACCAGGGCTTTTCCTCTGCTTTCCCGCTCAAAAGCCACCAAAGCGCTAGGCAGCAACCACCCGTTGTCCCGCAGCGACTCCAGCACCCGGGTCGCCTCCTCGCCGCCCACCGCGTACGGAGGATCGGCGAACACGATGTCGTACGGCTCCGCGCACGGCTTGGCCAGCACCCGCTCCACCCGGTCGGCCACGACCCCGGCGCCGTCGAGCCGGAGCGCCGCCATGTTGGCCCGGATCGTGCGCACCGCCTTCGGGTCGGACTCCACCATCAGCGCATGGGCCGCGCCCCGCGACAGTGCCTCCAGCCCGACCGCCCCCGAACCCGCGTACAGGTCCAGCACCCGGGCGCCCGCGAGCCCGTACAGCGAGTCGAGCGTCAAGAAGATGCCTTCGCGCGCCCTGTCACTGGTCGGCCTCGTGCCGCGGCCCGGCGGCACCTCCAGCCGCCGTCCACCTGCGGCGCCCGCGATGATACGAGTCATGTGGGCCATTGTTCCGCATGTTCACGCAGGTCAAGAGTGGACAAGTGTCGGCCTCGACTGCGCAAGGGTGATTCACACCGGTGCGCTCAGTGAGCAAGATGAGTTCTGCGGCCTTCGAGGTGACCCAGAGGAGGCCGACCGGCGTGATCGTGAGCCCTTCCGCACGTCGGTACCCTCGGCACCTGACCCGAGGGATGGGCCCAGCCGGGGACGGCATTCGGGGGGAGGCCGTCCCCGCGGCTGGGTCCTTTTCTTACTTCGTCCTTCTCCGGCGCGCGGCGCCTTGACGCCGCCCGGTCAGGTTTTCTCCAGGTATTCGGCCTTCTCGTCTTCCAGGAGTCTGTCGATCTCGGCCCTCAGCGCGGGGTGGGAGGCCAGCTCCGGGTCCTCGGCGAGGAGGGCGGCGGACTCCTCGCGGGCCGCGGCGATGACGTCCTCGTCCCTGAGGAGCTGCAGCAGCTTCAGGGACGAGCGCTTGCCCGACTGGGCGGCGCCCAGGACGTCGCCTTCACGGCGCTGCTCCAGGTCGACCCGGGAGAGCTCGAACCCGTCGAGTGTCGAGGCGACCGCGTCGAGACGGGCGCGGGCGGGGGTGCCGTCGGCGAAGTCGGTGACCAGCAGGCAGAGGCCCGGCAGGCCGCCCCGGCCGACGCGGCCGCGGAGCTGGTGGAGCTGGGAGACGCCGAACCGGTCGGCGTCCATGATGATCATGACGGAGGAGTTGGGCACGTCCACGCCGACCTCGATGACCGTGGTCGCGACCAGGATGTCGAGCTCGCCGCGGGTGAAGGCGCGCATGACCGCGTCCTTCTCCTCCGGCGGGAGCTTGCCGTGCAGGACGCCCAGCCTCAGGTCGTGGAACGGCCCCTGGCCGAGCAGCTCGGCCACGTCGAGCACCGCGAGCGGCGGGCGGCGCTCGTCGTCGGCCGCCGGGGTCTCCTGGGCCGCCAGGTCGCCCTCGTCGCCTTCGAGGTCGCCGATGCGCGGGCAGACGATGTAGGCCTGCCTGCCGAGCGCGACCTCCTCGCGGACCCGCTCCCACGTGCGCTCCAGGTAGTGGGGCTTCTGCGCGGCGGGCACCACGTGGGTGGTGATCGGCGCGCGGCCCGAGGGGAGCTGCGAGAGCGTGGACACCTCCAGGTCGCCGAAGACCGTCATGGCGACCGTGCGCGGGATCGGGGTGGCGGTCATCACCAGCACGTGCGGGCGCGCCTCGCCCGCCTTCTCGCGCAGCGCGTCGCGCTGCTCGACGCCGAAGCGGTGTTGCTCGTCGACCACCACGAGGCCCAGGTCGGCGAACTGGACGTGCTCCTGCAGCAGGGCGTGGGTGCCGACGATCACGCCTGCCGTGCCGGAGGCCGCGTCGAGCAGGGCCGCCCGGCGGGCCTGGGCGCCCATGGAGCCGGTCAGCAGGGTGACGGCGGTGCCGCCGAACATGCCGCCCTGCGCCAGATCGCCCAGCATCGAGGTGATCGAGCGGTGGTGCTGCTGGGCGAGCACCTCGGTGGGGGCGAGCAGCACCGCCTGGCCGCCCGCGTCGACCACCTGCAGCATGGCCCGCAGCGCCACCACGGTCTTGCCCGCGCCGACCTCGCCCTGCAGCAGCCGGTGCATCGGGTGCGCGGCGGCCAGGTCGTCGGCGATCTCCTCGCCGACCTGGGCCTGGCCCTCCGTGAGCGCGAACGGCAGCCGCCCGTCGAAGGCCGCGAGCATGCCGTCATCGCGGCGCGGCCGCGGCCTGGCCGGCCAGGCGACGGCCGCCTGCCGGCGCTGCAGCAGCACGGACTGCAGCACGAACGCCTCGTCGAACTTCAGCCGCTTGCGCGCCCGCTGCACGTCGGCATGGTCCTTCGGCCGGTGGATCGCCTCCAGCGCGTCGGCCAGGCCGGTGAGGCGGTGACGGGCGCGCAGCTCGCCGGGCAGCGGATCGTCCAGCGGGCCCAGCGTGTCGAGGACCACGCCGACGGCCCGCCTGATCGCCCAGGGCGTGATGTCCTTGCCCGCCGGATAGATCGGCACGGGTGCGGCGGCGAACTCCTCGGCGCTCGCCTCACCCTCCTCGAACAGCTCGAACTCCGGGTGGGCGAGCTGCCAGCGCGGTTTCGCGCGGGCGCCGAACAGGCCGACCTTGCCGGCGAACATGCCGCGCCGCCCCGCCTTGAGCCGCGACTCCGCGGCGTGGGAGCCCTTGCCGAAGAACGACAGGTAGATCTTGTTGCCGGTGCCGTCGACGACCTCGACCTCCAGCCACGTGCCGCCGCGGTTGCGCATCGGCTTGCGCATCAGCCGGGTCACCTCACCGACCACGGTGACGTGCTCGTCGACCGACAGCGCGTCGAGCGAGGTCAGCTCGCCGCGCTCGGCGTAGCGGCGAGGATAGTGGCGCAGCAGGTCGCCCACGGTCTCCAGGCCGAGCACGCCGCCCAGCAGCTTGGCGGTCTTCGGGTCGAGCGCCTTCGTCAGAGGCTCGTCGAAACGGCTCACGGCACCTAGTTCTACCGCGTACGGCCGACAGGAATCACTCGACACCGATGAGAAGCGGGTAACCGCCCTGCTCGCCGCCGTAGACGACGAGGTCCGCGTCGGGCCTGGCGCGCCGCAGGTGAGCGGCCACGCCGTCGGCGAGCCCGGCCGGCGCGCCGGCCCCGGTCACCAGCGTCACCAGCTCGCCGCCGCCCGCCAGCATCCGGTCGACCACCAGCGCGGCGACCTCCTCCAGCGTCCGCCCGATCACCGCCACGTCGCCGTCGATCAGCCCCAGGACGTCGCCGGGGTGGCACAGGCCCGCGCTGGTGACCCCCTCGCGGTCGGCGACAGCGAGATGGCCGTAGCGGGTGTGGCCGGCCGCGCCCGTCATGGCCACCACGTCGTCGTCGTAGCGCCGCAGCGGGTCGTGCACGGCCAGCGCCGCCAGCCCCTGCACGGTCGCCCTGGTGGGCAGCACGGTCACCACCACGCCGTCCTCGCGGGCGATCTCCGCCGCAGCCACGGCCACCGCGCCGGCGTCCTCGTCGTTGGGCAGCACCACGACCTCGCGGCCCGCCTGCCGGATCGCGGCGAGCATGGCGGGCAGCGCGGGCCGGCCGCCCGGCTCGCGGCGCACCACGACCGCGCCGCACTCCTCGAACAGCTTCGCGATGCCCTCGCCCGCCGCCACGGCCACCACTCCCCTGCCGTCGCCCACGCCCCTGGCGCGCTCGGCGAGGTAGGTGACCCTGATGCGGTGCGGCCTGCCCACCCGCAGCGCCGCCTCGATGGCGGGCCCGGCCTCCCCGACGTGGACGTGCACGTTCCACAGGCCGTCGCCGCCGACCACGACCAGCGAGTCGCCCATCGCGTCGAGCTCCTCGCGCAGCTTGCCGACCGCGCCGTCGTCGGCGTCGAGGAGGTACATCACCTCGTAGCCGGCGCCCACCTCGGTCATCGGCGTGACCCTCGCCGTCGGCGCGGGCACGTCGTAGCGCTCGCGGTGGCTGCCGGTGATCGCCGCGGCCAGCGACTCCAGCACGATGGCCAGCCCCGCGCCGCCCGCGTCGACCACGCCGCTGCGGGCCAGCACGTCGAGCTGGTCGGGCGTACGGCGCAGCGCGGCGCGGGCCTCCTCGGCGGCCCGCCGCGCCACCTCCGCCGGCCCGCTCTCCACCTCCTGCACGGCCGCGGCCGCCGCGGTCAGGACGCTCAGCACGGTGCCCTCGACGGGCCTGGCCACGCACCCGCGCGCCAGGTCGGCGGCCCTGGACAGCGCCGCGCGCAGGTCGGCGCCGTCCTTCAGGACCTCGGCCAGCCCGCGCAGCGCCTGGCTGACGATCACCCCGGAGTTTCCGCGCGCGCCCACGAGCGCCCCGTACGAGAGCGTCTGCCACATCACGCCGGCGTCCACGTCGTCGGGCAGCGACTCCACCGCCTCGGCGGCCGAGAGCATCGTGAGATGCAGGTTGGTGCCGGTGTCGCCGTCGGCCACCGGGAACACGTTCAGCGCGTCGATGTCGGCCCTGGCCCTGCCCAGCGCGTCGGCCGCCAGCCGCGCCCACCGCCGCACCGAGGGCGGATCGAGAACGTCCATGGGCACGCCCCGACCTCCCGGTGCTACAGTTTCGACACAGAGGAGAATATCGTCGCGTCACGCCCGGTCCCAGTGATCGGTTCGCACGCACTGGTGGCGATCCGATATTCTTGCCTGGCTAGCCGGTTGTCCCGGCATGCCCTCCGCCCTCACAGCATCAGCGGACAGGGCTACATCGACTGTTTTAAGGAGCGATACCGTGGCTTCCGTCTGCGATGTCTGCCGCAAGGGACCGACTTTCGGCAACAACGTGTCCCACTCCCACCGCCGCACCCGCCGCCGCTGGAACCCCAACATCCAGACGGTCCGCGCCGTCGTCGGCGGGACGCCGAAGAAGCTCAACGTGTGCACCTCCTGCATCAAAGCCGGCAAGGTCACCCGCTGAGCCACACCTGACGAAGAAGCCCGCACTCCGCGAGGGGTAGCGGGCTTCTCGCTTTCACCGCGCCCGCCTCTCCACGAGTGGCGGGCTTTCGCGCGTACGGGCCCGGCGGGTCAGCGCCAGCGCCAGGCGTGGTCCACGGGGCCGATGCCGGCGCCGAGCGGGAAGCCGTGGGCGATCGCGCCCGTGACGTACTCCTTGGCCTTGCCGACCGCGCCCGGCACGTCCTCGCCCAGAGCCAGGTACGAGGCGATCGCCGAGGCCAGCGTGCAGCCGGTGCCGTGCGTGTGACGGTTGTCGTGACGCTCGGCGGTGAACCGGTGCTCGGTGACGCCGTCCGTCAGCAGGTCCACCGGGGCGCCCGGCAGGTGGCCGCCCTTGATCAGCGCCCACCTGGGCCCGAGTGCGAGCACGGCGTCGGCGGCGCGGCGCAGGTCGTCCTCGTCCTCGACCTTGACGGAGGTGAGCTGCTCCACCTCCCACAGGTTCGGGGTCACCACGGTCGCCACCGGCATCAGCCGCGCCCGTACCGTCTGCACGGCCTCAGGCGCCAGCAGCGCGTCGCCGTGCTTCGACACCCCCACGGGGTCCACCACGACCGGGGCCGCGTACGCGCCGAGCGCCTCGGCCACGGTCTCCACCAGGGCCGGAGAGGCGAGCATGCCCGTCTTGACCGCCTGGGCGCCGATGTCGCCCAGCACCGAGTCGAGCTGCGCCCGCACCGCCTCGGGCGGCAGCTCCCAGTAACCCTGGACGCCGATCGAGTTCTGCGCGGTCACGGCCGCGATCACGCTCATGCCGTGCACGCCGAGGGCCAGCATGGTCTTCAGGTCGGCCTGGATGCCCGCGCCGCCGCCGGAGTCGGATCCGGCGACGGTGAGGACGCGTGCGGGACTCATGGGAGAAGCTGAATCCGTCATGTCCCCCATCCAACCACTTGACCAGCGACGCAGCGGCCGCGCTCCGGTCAGGCGACGGCGCACTCCCCGCCGACGAGGCCGCAGCTCTTCGGCGCGCCCGCCCTGCCGGTGGCCGAGATCGTCAGGTCGGCGGTGGCGCCGGTGGCGATCGGCGTGGTCATGTCCAGGATCAGCAGGTTGCCGTCCTGCGTCCAGTCAGCGCCCTCCACGTCCAGGACCTTGCCCTTGACCGGCATGGACAGGGTGAAGACGCTCAGCGTCTTCCGGGAGTCGTTCGTCACGCTCATCGTCGCCGTGTAGCCGGTCAGCCGCTGCCGGTCCACGTTGAACTGGACGTTGACCGAGCTCGCCCCGCCCGACAGCGGCCGGCGCGAGCTCCCCGTGTCGCTGGACGGCGGCGTGTCCTCCGGCTGGGGGACGCCCTGGGTCGGGATGGAGCCGTTGTCGACGTCGAGCGGCGTGTCGGTCGGCTCCTGGGTGACCTCTTCCTCGGAGATCTCCACCGCCGGCTCGTCGATCAGGTCCTCGGCGGGCGCCTTGGACTTGGTCCTGGTCGGCTTCGGCGTGGGCGTGGCGGTGCGGCGCGGGGCGGGCGCCTGGGTGTTCGCCCGCGTCGGCTCGGGCCGGGACTCCTCCTCCGTGGGGTCCTCCTCCGGCGTCGCCTCGTCCTCCTCCAGCGGCTCCGACTCCTCCTCCACCGCCGGCTCGGACGCCTGCGGGCCCGGCTGGCTGGAGCCCTGCACGGCGGCGCACTTGCCGCCGGGGCAGCTCGCCTCGGCCCCTGGAGAGCTCATCATCTTGACGCCCGCGACCGTGCCGCCCAGCACGACCACCACGGCGGCCACGGACAGCAGGGCCAGCTTCCCCCTGCCACCGCCGGACGGGGCGTCGAGCCGGTCGGGGTCCTTCTGCTGCTTGCGCCGGCCGCGTCCGCGGCGGGACTCCTGGGCGGGCTCCTGGCCCGACCAGCCCGAGTCGAGGAAGCCGGTCTCCGCCTCCGCCCAGGCCGGGGTACGGGCGACCATGGTGGGCTCGCCGGCCACCTTGACGTCACCGGGCTCGGGCGGGAGGCTGGGCGCCTCGAACCGGCCCGTCGCCTCCTGCCCGAACGGGTCGCCCTGCTCCCCGGCGGACTCCCGGCCGAACCGGTCGTCCTGGAAGTCGCCGCGCGGATTCCCGAACGGGTCGTCCTGCGCACGGAGCCCGCCCTGCGGATCGGCGCCGAACGGGTCACCCTGCGCGGAGCGGAACCCGCCCTGGGGATCGCCGGGGCCGAACGGATCATCCTGCGGGGACCGGAAGTCACCGCGCGGATTCCTGAACGGGTCGCCCTCCGCGGAGCGGAACCCGCCCTGCGGATCGCCGGGGCCGAACGGGTCGTCCTGGGGAGAGCGGAAGTCACCGCGCGGATTCGCGAACGGGTCGTCCTGCGCGGAGCGGAACCCGCCCTGGGGGTCGGCGGGGGCGAACGGGTCGTTCTGGGGGGCGCGGTAGGCGCTGTGGGGGTCGGCGGGGGCGTGTCCGGACGCGTGGTCCTGGTCCGGCAGGCGGCCGAAGGTCTGGGTGCTCTCCGGGACGTCGTCCCAGGACGGCGGCGGGGCGAACGCGCCGGTGGTCTCGTACGGCTGCTCGTCCTGCGGGTGCCCCTGGTCACCGCCGGGGCGCGGGGGCACCGCGAAGGCGCCGGTGGTCTCGAAGGGCGCGGACTGGTAGCCCCCGGCCGGCGGCGGGGTGTCCTGCTTCGGCATCGGCGCCCACTGACCGGTCACTTCCGGCTGATCGGGCAGGGCAGGCCAGCCCGGAGGCTCCGGCTGCTCACCTCTGCCCCAGAAGCTGTCGGACTGCTGGTTGTCAGGGCCCCAGAAGGCGCTGTCCCCCCGATCGTGCGCGTCTTCGGATCCACCTGTCCCGTGGCGGCCCATAACAGCCCTTTCTGCCGGTTACGGTTGGCCGCCAATCTTCATAACACCTCGGCTACGTCTTTGTCCCATCAATCTCCATAGTCACAGCCCAAATCCGGAAATTATTACTCAAATCGGGACAGTCGATCACCGAAAGTGATCCCAGCCGCCGCGGCCCGGCGCGCGTCCCCGCACGTGCACGCCCTCCCCCTCCGACACCCGGCCCACGACCCGCCATGACGCCGGCAACGACACCTCCGGAGGGAAGGTCGCGGCCAGCGCGTGGTCCTCCCCGCCGGTGAGCACCCAGTCGAGCGGATCGGCGCCCAGCTCCCCGGCCGCCGCCGCCACGGCGTCCGCCACCGCGAACGCCCCCGGGTCCAGGTCGATCCGCACTCCGCCGGCCTCCGCGACGTGCCCCAGATCCTGCAGCAACCCGTCACTCACGTCGATCATCGCGCTCGCCCCGAGCCGTGCCGCCTCCACGCCGCACGAGTACGGAGGCCGCGGCCGCAGATGCGCCCCCACAGCTTCCCCGAGCAGATCCCCAAGCGCTTCCCCGCCTCCCGCGCCGCCCCCCGGGGCGGGCACGACAGAGGCCCCGTGCGGAGCGCCCTCTGCCTCCGAACCTCCCCCGCACACGTCCCCCGCCTCTGAGCTTTCCCGGTGCGCGCCCTCCGGCCCGGAGCCTCCCCTGTACACACCCTCCGGCTCCGCGATCCCGCCGTACGCGCCGGACACGGAGGGCCCGAGCGGAGCGCCTCCCCCGGAGGCGGCGGCGGGCCCTCGCGGGCTGTCGGACGGCTTCCGGACTCCCTCGGATACGGCTCCTCCGGGGGCGGAAGGGTCGGGCGGGGATGCGGGCTCGTCCGGGGTGACCTCTGTCTTCTGGGGTTCCTCGTACGTGGTGGAGGTCGCGGGTGGGGGGACGCGGCCGGATTCGAGGAGGGCGAGACCGGCGGCCGACCAGCCGAGGCGGCCGGCGACCGCGACGACGTGCCCCGGCCGCGCGCCGGAACGCTCCACGGGCGGGCGGCCCTGAAGGTCGCCCAGCACCGTCACCCCGATCACCACCAGGTCGCACCGGGTGATGTCACCGCCCGCCACGCTCGCCCCCACCAGCGCGCACTCGTCGCGGAACCCGTCCGTCAGCGCGTCCAGCCACGTGACGGGAAGGCACGCCGGGATGCCCAGCCCGACCACGATGGCCGTGGGCACCGCGCCCATGGCCGCCACGTCGGCGAGGTTCTGGGCGGCGGCCTTGCGTCCGACGTCGTAGCCGCTGGACCAGTGGCGGCGGAAGTGTCTACCCTCGATGAGGACGTCCGTGGAGACCACCACGCGCCCGTCGGGCGCGCTCACCATGGCGGCGTCGTCGCCCGGGCCGAGAAGCACCGTCTCGCCCTGGGGCAGCCGCCCCGAAACACGTGCTATGACACCGAACTCGCCGAGATCTCCGACTGTGATGACGCACCTCCTGACGCACACAGGGTACGGTGGCCCTTCGGCGTGATCCAATCGCCTGGGAGGACGTAATGGTGCAGGCCTACATCCTTATTCAGACCGAGGTCGGCAAGGCCGCCGCAGTGGCTCACGAGATCTCCGGCATCCCCGGGGTGACTCAGGCGGAAGACGTGACCGGACCGTACGACGTGATCGTCCGCGCCGAGGCCCGCAACGTCGACGAGCTGGGCAAGCTGGTGGTGGCCCAGATTCAGGCGGTGGAGGGCATCACACGTACTCTTACGTGTCCGATCGTCCACATCTGAGGTTCCCATCGATGCGTGCGGCTTCCATCCTGTTCGTCCTTCTCGCGCTCGCCGGGTGCGGCGCCGTCCAGGTGGAGCCGCCAGTGCCGGAGGGTGAGGCGGTGGCCGCCTGCGAGCGCCTCGCCGGGCTGCTGCCCGAGACCCTCGACGGCGACGGCCGCACCGCGACCATGCCCGAGTCCCCGTACGTCGCGGTGTGGGGCGAGGGCGCCATCGCGCTGCGCTGCGGTGTGCCGCGCCCGGCCAGGATGGCGCCGACCGACCAGCTCCAGGAGATCGACGGGGTGGGCTGGTTCGCCGATCCGGAGACGCCCACCCTGTTCACGGCCGTGGCCGCGCCGCTCTACGTGGAGGTCGCGGTCGGCGGCTCGCACGTGGCCGGCGAGGTGCTGGCCCTGCTGTCGGGCCCGATCGGGCAGGTCTCACCGCAGGCCGGGTGACCGGTTCAGGGCGAGCTGGATGAGCCTGTCGACCAGCTCCGGGTAGGACAGCCCGGACGCCGCCCACAGCTGGGGCGCCACCGACAGCGAGGTGAAGCCCGGCATGGTGTTGATCTCGTTGAGCACGAGCTCGCCCTCGGGCGTGTAGAAGAAGTCGACCCGGGCCAGCCCCTCGCACTCCAGCGCCTCGAACGCGCGCACCGCCAGCGCGCGCACCTCCTCTGCCACCTCGGCGGGGATGTCGGCGGGCACGGTCAGCGACATCTGGTCGGGGTAGTACTTGGCCTCGAAGTCGAAGAACTCCTGCCCGCCCTCGACCTTGACCTCGCCGGGCCTGGAGGCGGCGGGCGGGTCGTCGCCGAGCGACTGCAGCACCGCGCACTCGATCTCCCTGCCGCCGACCGCCGCCTCGATGAGCACCTTGGGGTCGTGCTGGCGGGCGAACTCGACGGCACGCTCCAGCCCGGCCCTGTCGTGGGCCTTGGAGATGCCCTGCGAGGACCCGGCCCTGGCGGGCTTGACGAACATCGGCCAGCCGAGCTGCTGCTCGGCCTCCTTCATGATCCGGTCTCGGCCGAGCCGCCAGTCGCGGTCGCGTACGGCGAGGTAGCGGCCGATCGGCAGGCCGGCGGCGGCCAGCACGGCCTTCATGTAGCCCTTGTCCATGCCGACGGCGCTGGCCAGCACGCCGGAGCCGACGTAGCGGACCCCGGCCATCTCCAGCAGGCCCTGGATCGTGCCGTCCTCGGCGAACGGCCCGTGCATCACCGGGAAGACCACGTCGACCGACCCCAGCTCGACCGGGATGCTGCCCGGGTCGTAGGCGACCAGGCCGGTGCCGCCGGTGGGCAGCGCGAGCGACGCGCCGGAGGTGTCGACGGAGGGCAGCTCGCCGCACTCGATCTGGAACCGCTGGTCACCGGCGGCCAGCACCCATCTGCCGTCTTGGGCGATCCCGATGGGGACCACCTCGTACTTGCTCGTGTCGATCGCCTCCAGCACGCTCCCCGCCCCCATCAGGGACACGGCGTGCTCAGAATTGCGACCTCCGAAGACGACGGCGACGCGTGGCTTGCTCATGTCGTCCGAATCTACCGGGCGCGTTCCCGTCACAGCGAGCCGAGCACGCGGTAACGGGTCAGACTCCGTAACGCTCGGGCTTGGGCGAACGCGACATCAGGAGCATCCCGGCCTCGGTCGGGGACATGCCGTCGTGCACCACGCCCACCACGACCTCGGTGATCGGCATCTCCACTTCGTGCTTCCTGGCCAGCCCCAGCACGGACTCGCAGGACTTGACGCCCTCGGCGGTCTGGCGGGTGGCGGCGATGACCTCGTCGAGGGTCATGCCCCGGCCGAGGTTCTCGCCGAAGGTGCGGTTGCGCGACAGCGGCGACATGCAGGTGGCCACCAGGTCGCCCATGCCGGCCAGGCCGGCGAAGGTGTGCGGGTCGGCGCCGAGCGCGCCCCCGAGGCGGGAGATCTCGGCCAGCCCCCTGGTCATGAGCATGGCGCTGACGTTGGCGCCCATGCCCATGCCGGCGGCCACGCCGACGGCCAGCGCGATGACGTTCTTCACGGCGCCGCCCAGCTCGACGCCCACCACGTCGGTGTTGGTGTAGGGGCGGAACCAGGGCGGCAGGTGGCAGGCCTTCTGCAGCCGGGCGGCGACGCCCTCGTCGGAGCAGGCGACGACGGCGGCGGCGGGCTGGCGCAGCGCGATCTCCTTGGCCAGGTTGGGCCCGGACACGACGGCCACCTGCTCGTCGGGGACGCCGGCGACCTCGCGGATCACCTCGCTCATCCGCTTGGAGGTGCCGAGCTCGACGCCCTTCATCAGGCTGACCAGGACCGCGTCGCGCGGGATGTGCGGGCGCCAGGCGTCCAGGTTGGCCCGCAGCGTCTGGGAGGGCACGGCGAGCACCACGAACTCGGCCCCGTCGAGCGCCTCGGCCACGTCGGTGGTGGCGCGCAGCGAGGCGGGCAGCGCGATGCCCGGCAGGTAGTCGGTGTTCATGTGGGTGCGGTCGATGGACTCGACCACCTCGCGCCTGCGCCCCCACAGGGTGGTCCGGTTTCCCGCCTCGGCCAGGATCATCGCGAACGTGGTGCCCCATGACCCGGTGCCGAACACCGCGACCTTCGCCATCACGTCACCGCCCTTCGGGGTCGTAGGGAGTCTCCGGCGCCTTCTCGCCCCGGAGCTCTGCCAGCTGCGCGGTGATCGCCGCCATGATGTCGGCGGTGGCCTCGCGCAGCACCTGAGCGTGCGGCGGCAGGCCCGCGTATCCGGACAGGTCGACCGGCTCGCCGACCATGACGCGGAACGTCTTGCGCGGGAACAGCCTGGGCTTCTTCTCCCCGTACGGGAGCAGCTCCTGGGCTCCCCAGTGGGCCACCGGGATCACCTTCGCGCCGCTCTCCAGGGCCAGCCTGGCGACGCCGGTCTTGCCCACCATGGGCCACAGCCCGGGATCGCGGGTGCAGGTGCCCTCGGGGTAGAACAGGATCGCCCCGCCGGCCCTGAGCCGCTCCGACGACGCCTCCAGCGACCTGGCCGCCTCGCTGCTGCCGCGGTTGACCGGGATGGCGCGCAGCGACCGCACCGCGTGACCCAGGAACGGCACCTTGAACAGGGTGGACTTGGCCAGGACGATCGGCCAGCGGCCGTTGTTGTAGAGGAAGTGGGCCAGCAGCACGGGATCGGTCCACGACAGGTGGTTGGCCGCGATGATGACGCCTCCGGTGCGGGGGATGCGGTCGCCCCGGCGCCAGTCGCGCTTGACCAGGAGCGTCGAGAGCGGTTTCACGATCACGACGGCCAGCGTCTCCCAGAAACGCGATGGACGCGTAAAGCGGCTCATGGGCTCCTCCAGCACCGACGGATGCGCCCAAGTGTCCCGGTTGGCCGCGCGGGATGTCGAGGCGCGATGCTTAGCCTATGAGCTTGCGCTGGTCACTGGTGATCCCGGTGAAGACGCTGGTAGCGGCGAAGACCCGGCTGGCCGCCGCCACGGGTCCGCACCGGACGCGGCTGGCCGTCGCCGTCGCCTGCGACACCGTGACGGCGGCGCTCGCCTGCCCGCCGGTGGCGCGGGTGATCGTGGTGACGGCCGACCCCGCCGCCGCGGGGCCGCTGGCGGCCCTGGGCGCCGACGTGGTGGAGGACCCCGACCGGGGGCTGAACACCGCGCTGCGCACCGGCGCCGCGCACGCCGCGCGGCTGGCGCCCGGTGACGCGGTGGGGGCGCTGCAGGCCGACCTGCCGGCGCTGCGGCCGGCCGAGCTGGCCACGGCGCTGGCCGCCGCCGCCGAGTTCGACCAGGCGTTCGTGCCCGACGCGCTGGACGTCGGCACCACCTTCTACGGGGTACGGCCCGGCCGGCCGTTCCTGCCCCGGTTCGGCGGGGAGTCGCGGGCCAGGCACCTGGCGGGCGGGGCGAAGGAGCTGTGCCTGGAGGGCATCGACTCGCTGAGGCGGGACGTGGACACGCCCGACGACCTGCGCGCGGCGCTGGCGCTGGGATTGGGGCGGCACACCGCCGCGGTGGTGGCCGAGCTGTGGCCGGGCTCGGGCTGACCCTCTAGATTGGTTCACGTGCAGGGCACAGTGCGCAGCTTCGACACCGGCACCCGGTCCGGCACGGTCTTCCTCGACGACGGGACCGTGCTGGCCTTCCCCACGCGCGCCTTCGACGCGGGCCCGCTCCGGCTGCTCCGCACCGGGCAGCGGGTCAACATCGCGGTGACGGACGGCGAGATCACCTACATCACGCTGTCGACGTTCCCGCTGCCATGAAAGAGCCCGGGGCCGCGATCGCGGAACCCGGGCCTTCGCCGTCAGCGCTTACTTCTTCTTCGCGGCCTTCTTGCCGCCCTCGTTCACCAGCTCCTTGAAGTCGGAGCCGGGCCGGAACTTGGGCCCCCAGCTCTCCGCGACCTTGATCTCGGCACCGGTCGACGGGTTCCTCGCCGTGCGGGCGGGCTTGTGCACCATTTCGAAGGCGCCGAAGCCGGTGATCGAGACCTTGTCACCATTCGCCACGGCCTTCTGGACGGCGTCGATGATCGCGTTGACGGCCTCGGTGGCCGTCCTCTTGTCGCCCACGCGGTCCGCGATGGCGTCGACGAGCTCCCGCTTGTTCATGAAAGTTCTTTCCCCCCAAGTTGCGGCTCGGGGTTCCAGCTCACGAGTCCGGCGTAGAAACCCCGTACGCGCTCGAAAGTAGGCGGGATCGCGGGTGAACTCAATCACCATGCGTGTTTTCGGCATCGCGTGGCGTGTCGAGCAGCGCCATCAGGCTTTCGAGGCGGGCGGCGGCCCGCCCAGGATCACGTTTGGCGAGATCGCAGATGGCGAGGTAGCGGCGGCCCAGCCGCTCCCGGTCTGCGGCGGGCAGCATGCGGACGCGGCGGTGCGCTTCGCGCAGCCGCCGCGCCAGTTCGTCGTCTTCTAGACGGTGGTCGGCAACCATGGCTGCCGACCATTCTCGTACGAGGTGATGTCGTCGGCGTGACGCAGGGTCAGCCCGATGTCGTCGAGGCCCTCCATCAGCCGCCAGCGGGTGTAGTCGTCGATCTCGAACGCGACGGTCTCGCCGGCCCAGCGGACCTGGCGTTCGGCCAGGTCGACGGTCACCTGCAGCTCGGGGTCCGCCTCGATCGCCCGCTGCAGGTCCTCGACCCGCTCGCCCGGCAGCACGACCGGCAGCAGGCCCATCTTGGTGGAGTTGTTGCGGAAGATGTCGCCGAACCGGGCGGCGATGACGACGCGGAAGCCGTACTGCTGCAGCGCCCAGACGGCGTGCTCGCGCGAGGAGCCGGTGCCGAAGTCGGGACCGGAGACCAGGATCGAGGCGCCCGCGTGGACGGGGTCGTTGAGCACGAACGACGGGTCCTCGCGCCAGGCGGCGAACAGGCCCTTCTCGAACCCGGTGCGGCTGACCTGCTTGAGCCAGACGGCCGGGATGATCTGGTCGGTGTCGACGTTGCTGCGGCGCAGCGGCGCGGCCTTGCCGGTGTGCGTGGTGAAAGCGTCCATCGGTACGGGGTCTCCTAGAGGTCGGCGGGCGCGGTCAGGCGGCCGGTGATCGCGGTCGCGGCGGCGACCTGCGGCGACACCAGGTGGGTGCGGCCACCCTTGCCCTGGCGGCCCTCGAAGTTGCGGTTGGAGGTGGAGGCGCTGCGCTCGCCGGGCTGGAGCGTGTCGGGGTTCATGCCCAGGCACATGGAGCACCCGGCCTCGCGCCACTCGGCGCCGGCCTCCTTGAACACCTCGTGCAGGCCCTCCTGCTCGGCCTGCTTCTTGACCATCATCGAGCCCGGCACGACCAGCATGCGGGTGGTGACCTTGCGGCCGCGCAGGATCTCGGCGGCCGAGCGCAGGTCCTCGATGCGGCCGTTGGTGCACGAGCCGACGAAGACGGTGTCGACCTCGATGTCACGCAGTCGCGTGCCGGGGGTCAGCGCCATGTACTCCAGCGCCCGCTCGGCCGCGGACCGCGCCACCGGGTCGGCGAAGCTCTCCGGGTCGGGCACGCTCGCGCCGAGCGGCAGGCCCTGGCCGGGGTTCGTGCCCCAGGTGACGAACGGGGTGAGCGTCGTGGCGTCGATCTCGACGACCTGGTCGAACACGGCGTCGTCGTCCGTCTTGAGCGTCTTCCAGTACGCCACCGCCTGGTCCCACGCCTCACCGGAGGGGGCGTGCGGGCGGCCCTTGAGGTAGGCGAACGTGGTCTCGTCCGGGGCGATCATGCCCGCGCGGGCGCCGGCCTCGATGGACATGTTGCAGACGGTCATGCGGCCCTCCATGGAGAGCTTGCGCACGGCCTCGCCGCGGTACTCGATGATGTGGCCCTGGCCGCCGCCGGTGCCGATCTTGGCGATGATGGCCAGGATCAGGTCCTTGGCCGTGACGCCGACGGGCAGCTCGCCCGAGACCTCGATGGCCATGGTCTTCGGCCGGTAGGCGGGCAGCGTCTGGGTGGCCAGGACGTGCTCGACCTCGCTGGTGCCGATGCCGAACGCGATGCCGCCGAAGGCGCCGTGCGTGGAGGTGTGGGAGTCGCCGCAGACGATGGTCATGCCCGGCTGGGTGAGACCGAACTGCGGGCCGATGATGTGGACCACGCCCTGCCCGGCGTCGCCCATCGGGTGCAGCCGGATGCCGAACTCGGCGGCGTTCTTGCGCAGGGTCTCGACCTGGGTCTTGGAGACCGGGTCGGCGATCGGGCCGAGCACGGTCGGCACGTTGTGGTCCTCGGTGGCGATCGTGAGCTCGGGCCTTCGCACCTTGCGGCCGGCGAGCCGGAGCCCGTCGAACGCCTGCGGGCTCGTTACCTCGTGGATGAGGTGAAGGTCGATGTAGAGCAGGTCGGGCTCGCCGTCGGCACGGCGCACCACATGCTGCTCCCAGACCTTCTCCGCCAGTGTGCGGCCCATGATCTCCTCCTGTTTGCCTGCGATGCCTCGTCGCACCGCCGCTCCCTCGCGGGGCTGCCCCCGACTTGCCTTCTCATATGGCGAGACTGCAGTATCGATGCATGGACAACTCTAGCGGAGTCGGAGTACTGGACAAGGCCGTTCTGGTGCTCAACGCCCTCGAAGCCGGACCGGCATCCCTGGCGCAGCTCGTTCAGGCGACCGGCCTGGCCCGCCCCACGGCCCATCGGCTCGCCGTCGCTCTCGAACACCACCGCATCGTGAGCCGTGACACGCAGGGCCGGTTCGTGCTCGGCCCTCGCCTTTCGGAGTTGTCCACCGCCGCCGGCGAGGACCGGCTGCTGGCGGTGGCGTCGCCCGTGCTGACCCAGCTGCGCGACACCACGGGCGAGAGCGCGCAACTCTACCGCCGCCAGGGCGACGAGCGGGTGTGCGTGGCCGCGGCCGAGCGCTCCAGCGGCCTGCGTGACACCGTGCCCGTCGGCTCGGCGCTGCCCATGACGGCGGGCTCGGCGGCGCAGATCCTGCTGGCCTGGGAGGAGCCCGACCGGCTGCACCGGGGGCTGCGCGGCGCCAAGTTCACCGCCGCGACGCTGGCGTCGGTGCGGCGGCGGGGCTGGGCGCACAGCGTGGGCGAGCGCGAGCAGGGGGTGGCCAGCGTCTCCGCGCCCATCAGGGGCAACGGCGGCAAGGTGATCGCGTCCGTCTCGGTGTCCGGCCCCATCGAGCGGCTGACCAGGGCACCCGGGCGGCTGCACGCCGTGCCGGTGGTGGCCGCGGCGGAGCGGATCACCGAGGCGATGCGGCGCACCTCGTGATCGGTCGAAGCCGTGACGAACGGGAAACCGGCCCACCGGCCCGCCGCCAGCGGTTCCTATAGCACATTTCCCCTTCGTATTTCGGGAGCCGAGTGTCTCGCGGGAGCACTAGCCTGAGTGCGTGACCGATCGCATCGAGGTAGCCGCCACTGAGCTGCGACCCCTGCTCGAAGAGTTCATCTTGTGGGCGCGCACCAACGCGCCTGACAGCGACCCCGAGCTGGTGGGGCCCGCCGCACTCTGGCACCGCCTCGCCTTCTCGCCGGACCTCGGCACGTGGAAGCGCGCCGACCTGCGCGACCTGCTGCTGGACCGCATGCCGGAGGTCGTGGATGATCCTGACGCCGCGGCCGACGGCATGCTGCCGGCCGTCGACGCCTACCTGACGTTCCTCGCGCAGACCGGCAGGCTGACGGCGGGCTCCGACGGCCTCGACGACCTGCGGGCCGAGCTCGACGACGTCGAGGACCGCTTCGTCGAGCTCATGGAGGACCTCATCGACGACGTCGACGAGGACGAGGACGACGATGACGACGTCGGCGACCTCGGCGACCTGGAGCCGTTCGCCGACGAGCTCGCCGCTCTCCCGACGATCCGGCTGCGCCCCGACTCCGAGCTGGCCGCGGCCGCCCGGGGGGTGCCGCTGATCGCCAAGGCCCGCGACCTCGCCCTGTGGGTGGGCTCGGGCCGCCGCATGGGCGACGACACGCTGCTCAGCGACGCCGAGATCGAGGAGGCGCTGGCGACCGTCGGCCTGCCCAGGCCGGAGACGTCCGGCCCGCTGGCGGAGTCCGTCCCGCAGCTGTGGAACGTCTGGAACCTCGCCGTCGACCTGGAGTTCCTGGAGCCGGGCGAGGGCAACACGGTCGCGGTGCAGGACGACACCTCGGAGTGGCCGTTCGACGACGACGAGGACGTGCTCGACGCGTGGATGCTCGGCCTCCACTCGGTCGACTACGGCGATCCGGAGCCGTCCGACGACGACCTGGCCATGGCCCTGGCGGGCCTGACCCGCAACCTGCTCGTCAGGCTGCTGCTCGGGGGCGGCTCGCGGGCGCTGCCCGAGCTTCGCGAGGAGCTGGCGGAGGCCGTCGCCGACAACGACGAGCTGGGCGGCGACGCCTGGGCGGCGACCGGCGACCCGCTGGCGCCCGTGCTCGACTGGCTGACCGGCTACGGCATGGTCGAGCTCGACGGCGACACGCTCAGGCTCACCGCGCTCGGCACCGAAGGCGTCGTCCACCTGGTGGACGATTCCGACATCGAGATCGACGCCCGCCCGGCGATCGAGTCGATGAGCGCCCACGAGCTGCTGGTGCTCAGCGCCGAGCTGCCCGAGGAGGAGGCCGACGCCGAGCTGGCCGCGTGGATGCGGCTGCGCGAGCCGGCCAAGGCGGCGGAGGAGCTGCTGCAGGCGGCGGCCGAGGACGAGGCCGACGCGCTGATCCGGGTGCAGGCGGCCAGCGTGGTCGGCACGCTCGGCGCCGACGCGGTCCCGGCCTGGCAGGCGGCGCTGAAGGAGCCGTCGCTGCGCCCGTACGCGGCCACCCACCTGAGCCAGCTGGGGGTGGAGGGCGCGCCGCAGCCGACGGAGGACGACACCTACTGGCTGATCCTCGACATGTGGACGATCTCGGCCGGGCTGGGCCGGGCGGAGTTCGTGGGCAGCCTGCGTGACATCGACCCGGAGATGATCAACAACCTGCTCGAAGTGATCTGGAAGATCCCGCACGCGCACGTCGAGGAGCTGCTGGACCGGATCTCCCAGGTCCACCCGGACAAGCAGGTGGCCAAGGCGGCGCGAAGGGCGCTGTTCAAGGCCCGCTCCGCCAGTCAGTGACGTTTTCCCGAAACGCCGTCCGCCCAAGCAACAGGGCAGGCGGCGTTTTCTGGCATATGTCCTGAAATGCGAAAAGACCCGGTCGGCAGACCGGGTCTTCATGAAAGGTGGTAGTCCCGACCGGATTCGAACCGGCGCTACCGCCTTGAGAGGGCGGCGTCCTGGGCCACTAGACGACGGGACCTTCGTGAGCTTGCGACAGTGGTAGTCCCGACCGGATTCGAACCGGCGCTACCGCCTTGAGAGGGCGGCGTCCTGGGCCACTAGACGACGGGACCCTGTCCGCAAGCGGTGTGCCGGGGACCTCCCCGGCAACGGAGGTAACTCTACCGCACCCCGAGGAGCACTCCAAACCACTATGAGGCCAGCAGATCGGGCCTGTGGTGGCGCACCCACTCCCCCATCCGCCCGTTCTCCCAGGCCGGGTCCACGACTCCCAGGGGGATGCCGAGCCACTGCAGGCCGGTGTCCGGGTCGACCGGCACCCGGGCCAGATGGGCGCGCATCCAGCCGGGGACGCGCAGCGGCACCTCGCGCTCGCCCCAGCCGACCAGGCCGACGCTCCGCATGGCCCCGGCGCGCACCTGGACGCCCCCGGGCCGGCCGACGCGGCGCGGGCTGGCCATGCGGCTCTCGACCACGTCGACGCGCTCGATGCCGGCCCACGGCAGCCGGAGCAGGAAGCCGTACGTGTCGGCCATCTCGACGCCTTCGGCGGAGAAGCGGACGACGGTGCCGCGGACCATGCGGCGGTATCTGGACACCAGCACGCCGGTGAGCGCGGCGGTGGCGATGATCCCGATGAGCAGGCCCCGGGGCCCGTCGCCGGCGAGAATGCCGCCCAGAGCGGTGGTGACGGGGAGGAACAGCAGGAGCGGGAGCATGAAGGGGGCGACGAAGGCGCCGAAAGCCCGGTGCCGGATCCGAAACTCTTCCATAAAACAAGAAAACGGATGCCTTATCAGACATCCGTCACGTGCTGGGGTACCAGGACTCGAACCTAGACTAACTGAACCAGAATCAGTCGTGCTGCCAATTACACCATACCCCACCGCTCACGAGCTCCTTCGGAGCGCGCTCGGCGATGTCCGAAAGAATAGCCCAGCCGAGGGGGTAAGGCCAAAACGAATCCGCCACTCCCTTGGAGGCGTGCCAAGCTGAGGGGGACGAACCCCACGTGGAGGAGCCCCAGAGTTGGCCGAGAACCCGTTCTTCGCCCCGAGCAGCCTGCCCTACCGGCTGCCGCCCTTCGACGAGATCCGCGAGGAGCACTACCTGCCCGCGTTCGAGCGGGGGATGGCCGAGCACCTGGCCGAGGTGGAGGCGATCGCCGGCAGCGACGAGCCGCCCACGTTCGACAACACGATCGCCGCTCTGGAGCGCTCCGGCCGGATCCTCGACCGCACGGCCACGGTGTTCTTCAGCGTGGCCGCGTCCAACACCTCCGACACCCTCATGGAGATCGAGAAGCGCGTCTCCCCCGAGCTGACCCGCCACAGTGACGCGATCCGGCTCAACCGGGCGCTGTGGGCCCGCATCAAGCGGGTGACGACGGACGACCCCGAGCAGGCGTGGCTGCTGGAGAAGTACCGCGAGGACTTCATCAGGGCCGGCGCCGACCTGACCGAGCCCGAGCAGGAGCGGCTGCGCGGGCTCAACGAGGAGCTGTCCAGGCTGTCGACCGAGTTCTCGCAGAACCTGCTGAAGGCGTCGACCGAGTCGGCGCTGGTGGTCGACGACGCCGCGGAGCTCGACGGGCTGGACGAGGCCGCGATCAGGTCGCTGGAGAAGGACGGCCGCTACGTGCTGCCGCTGCTCAACATCACCAACCAGCCCGCCCTGGCCCAGCTCACCGACCGCGACGTGCGCAGGAGGCTGTTCGAGCTGAGCGTCGGCCGCGCGCCGGTCAACTTCGGGCTCGCCGTCCGCATGGCCACCCTGCGCGCCGAGCGCGCCGCGCTGCTCGGCTTCCCCGACCACGCCTCGTACGTGGTCGCCGACCAGACGGCCAAGACCGTGGCGGCGGTCGAGGAGATGCTGGGCCAGCTCGTCGGCCCGGCCGTGCGCAACGCCAAGGCGGAGGCCGAGGCGCTGGCCGGGCAGGCCGGGTTCCCGATCGAGCCGTGGGACTGGTCCTACTACGCGGAGAAGGTGCGGCGGGCCCGCTACGACTTCGACGCCGACGCCATGCGCCCCTACTTCGAGCTGGGCCGGGTCTTCCGCGACGGGGTGTTCGAGGCGGCGACGCGGCTCTACGGGGTGACGTTCACCGAGCGGCCCGACCTGTCGGGCTACCACGAGGACGTGCGGGTCTTCGAGGTGTTCGACGAGGACGGCTCCGCCCTCGGCCTGTTCCTGCTCGACCCGTACGCCAGACCGGGCAAGCGCGGCGGGGCGTGGATGAACAACCTGGTCGACCAGTCGTTCCTGTTCGGCGAGAAGCCGGTGGTGATGAACAACCTCAACATCACCAAGCCGGCTGAGGGGCCGACGCTGCTGTCGTACGACGAGGTGAACACGGCCTTCCACGAGTTCGGGCACGCGCTGCACGGGCTGTTCAGCGCGGTGCGCTTCCCCCGGGTGTCCGGCACGAGCGTGCCGCGCGACTTCGTGGAGTATCCGTCGCAGGTCAACGAGATGTGGGTGACCTGGCCGGAGATCCTGGCCAGCTACGCCCGCCACCACGAGACCGGCGAGCCGATGCCGGCCGAGCTGGTGGAGAAGCTGAAGGCGGCGGAGAGGTTCAACCAGGGGTTCAGGACGGTCGAGTATCTCGCGGCCACGCTGCTCGACTGGGCCTGGCACAGGCTGGCGCCGGGCCAGGAGGTCACCGACGCCGAGGCGTTCGAGCAGGCGGCGCTGGAGGCCGCCGGGATCGCCTTCCCGCCCGTCCCGCCGCGCTACCGGACCAGCTACTTCATGCACATCTTCTCGGGCGGCTACAGCGCCGGCTACTACTCCTACATCTGGAGCGAGGTGCTGGACGCCGAGAGCGTGGAGTGGTTCAAGGAGAACGGCGGGCTCAAGCGGGCGAACGGCGACCACTTCCGGCGGGAGTTGCTGTCGCGGGGCGGCAGCGTCGACCCGCTGGCGTCCTTCCGCGCCTTCCGCGGCCGCGAGCCGGGCATCGGCCCGCTGCTGGAGCGGCGCGGCCTGATCTAGGGCCTCACAGGAACGCCTCGGCGTGCTCGGCCGCCCACTGCGCGAACGTGCGCGGCGGGCGGCCGGTGACCGCCTGGACGGTGTCGGTGACCTGGTAGACGCCGTCGGGCACGTCGAACGCCTCGACCTGGAAGGCGATCAGCTCCTCCGGCACGCCCCGCGCCCGGTAGCGTTCGCGCATCTCCGCCACGCCGAGCTCCACGTACGCGATCTCGCGTCCGATGGCCTCGCCCAGGATGCGCACCTTGGCGGGCATGTCCAGCAGCTCCGGCCCGGTGAGCCCGTAGGAGTGGCCGGCGTGCCCGTCGCCGGTGAGCACGGTCGCGATCACCGCGCCGATGTCGGCCTCGTGGACCATCGCCGTCTTCGTGGCCCCGAACGGCTCCTCGACCACGCCTGCCGCCCGCACCGAATCGGCCCAGGCCATGGCGTTGACCATGAACTCGGTCGGCTGCACGTACGTCCAGTCGAGGTCGCTGCCGGTCACCGCGGCCTCCAGGGTGCCGGTGGACCAGCCGCTGAGCAGGGTGACCTTGCGCACCCCGGCCTCGCGCACGAGCTCCACCACCTCCTTGCCGTGCGGCTGGGGCGCGTAGTCGGGCCCGCCGACGTCGATGAGGTGCACGCCGGTCACCCCGCGCAGCGCGGGGACGAGCGTCTCGGGGCGCGCGAGGTCGCCGCGGACGACCTGCACGCCCGCGGGCAGGCCGGCCCCGGCGGGGTCGCGGGTGAGCGCCCGCACGGGCGCTCCCATCCTGAGCAGCTCGTCGACGACGTGCCGGCCGACGGATCCGGTGGCTCCGGTGATGAGGAAGGTCATGGGAGCGACCGTACGGATCAATGCGGAAGGTTCGGTTCCGCGATGCGCCGGCGGAGCGGTCAGAGCACCTTCGCCGGGAAGGTCACGCCGTTGACCTTGACCTTCCCGCCCGTGCAGGACACCTTCGGGTCGTCGGTGCCGGGCACCACGATCGTCAGCAGCTCCTTCGCCGCGGGCGAGACCACGACGTTGGTGCGCTGCTTGGACAGGTAGGTCGGCGACATCCAGCCGAGCCTGCCGCCCCGCTCCACCTTCTGCCCGCCCACCGGCCGGCAGGAGGAGAGCTGCACCAGCGTGACCTTGAACGAGCCGTCGCCGAGCACGACCCGGCCTCCCTTGTTCGAGATCAGCTTCAGCTCGTCGTCGAACCGCCACAGGTTGCGGATCTTCTTGCCGCCGGACGCCGTGTCGTGCACCGCCATCACGTCCTCGCCGTGGTTGACGAACACGGACCGGGTGCGGGTGACACCGTAGGCCTGGTCGGACAGCCTGAACGACTGGCGGTCCTTGCCGTAGCTGGTCTTGACGAGCTTGCTGGCGGTGCGCGGCCGGAACCGCTGGCCCACCACGGTCGGCACATTGTGCGCCTCGGGGGAGAGCGTCCAGTAGCGGTACGAGGTCTTCTCGTAGGAGTGGAAGCCGGCGTCGACGAGCACGTCGCGGCCCTGGGCGTAATAGGTGACGCCCAGGTGGTCCTCGTGGCCGTGGTACTTCATGCCGGGGCCGTACCTGATCGAGTAGTACGCCGAGTCGCGCTTGTCCCAGTCGGTGCGGCCGTAGGCGTAACCGGCCCGGTAAGTGCGGACCTTCTCCTTCGGCGTGCCCGTCTCCATCTTGGGCTCGGTCTCGGCGCTGCCGTCGCCGATGGGCACCATGAAGCCGTTCGGCTGGGTGGAATGGGCGATGAAGTCCTTCAGCGCCTCGGCCCGCTTGCCGATCTCGCCGGGCACCTTGCGGCCGCACGCGCGCATGTTCGTCATCGCGACCTGGAGTCGCCCGTACACGTAGACGGCGTAGCGGGGGGCCTGCTCCATCAGCGCGCCCTGGGAGTCGACGTCCAGCTTCACGGTGCCGGTCAGCCGCCTGGAGGCCAGGTCGGACCAGTCCTCGCGGTTGTAGCGGCAGCCGATGGCCATGAGCGCGATGTCTTGATCGATGCCGTGGTTGTGGCCCTTCTTGTAGAGCCGGGGGTTGGACAGCAGCCTGGCGTGGACGGTCAGGCTCTCCTTCAGCCAGCTCTCGTTCACGTGCCTGCTCAGGCAGACGAGCGGCTGGGTGCGCAGCGAGACCGGGTGGTCGGTCCACACGTAGGACTTGGTGCCCCGGGCGCCGTGCTTGTTGCGGGCCACCCAGTCCTTGGTGATCTCCTTGGCGCGGTCCAGGTAGCGCTTCTCGCCGGTGTTCTCGTACTCGACGACGAGGGTGCCCATCCAGCGCAGCGAGTGGTAGACGTACTCCCACGAGCGGTTCCGGTACGGGCTCGCGTTCCAGTCGATCTTCTTGCCCAGCTTGTAGGCGGGCAGGCCGACCAGGGAGATCTCGCCCTGCATCACGTCCGCGGCCGTCGGCGTGCCGGGCAGCCAGTCACCCTGGCACTCGGCGGTGCGCTTGACGGGGGTGTCCGCCTGCGCCGGGCTCCCAGCAGCGCCGAGGACGAGCGTGAGAGCAAGAGGGATCGCGAGGCGGCGCACGCCGATTCCTTTCGGGCCAAAGAGGTGAGGGTGAAACATGCTGGCCGAATCCGGATAACAAGGTCAAGTCGGGTGCGCGATCGTTAGCCGCCCGATGCGCTCCCCATCCGGGTCGGCCATGCTGATCTCATGAGATATGACGACATCGTGCTTCCCTACACCCCCGTGTGCCACGCCGCCCGCGAGATCGCCGCCAAGTACCACACGCCTTCCCTGATGAACCACTCGATCAGGGCCTACCTGTTCGCCGCCGCCTACGGGCAGGCGAACGGCATCGCGTTCGACGCCGAACTCCTGTACGTGTCCGCGATGCTGCACGACATGGGCCTGACGCCGGAGTTCGACAGTCACGCGGTGCCGTTCGAGGAGGCGGGCGGCCATCTGGCCTGGGCGGTCACGGCGGGCGCCGGATGGCCCGAGGAGCGGCGGGTGCGCGCCGCCGAGGTGATCGTCCGCCACATGTGGGACGAGGTGCCGGTGGACAGCGACCCGGAGGGTCACCTGCTGGAGCTGTCTACCGGCATGGACATCTCAGGCCGGCGCACCGACGACATCCCGCCGGGCGTGCGCGAGGAGGTGCTGCGCCGCCATCCGAGGCTGGACCTGGCCCAGGAGTTCGCCGGGTGCATCGCCGAGCAGGGGCGGCGCAAGCCGTCGAGCATCGCGGGGGCCTTCCTGCGCGGCGGCGTGCTCGACCGGATCGCCGCCAACCCGCTGGACCGCCTCTGAGACGCGGGCGTCAGGACGCCGGCGCCGCGTGCTGGATCACCTCGAACGTCCACACCTGGGAACCGGACGCGGCCGGGCCCTGCCCGTGCCCGTGTCCCTGTCCGTGTCCCTGTCCGTGTCCCTGGCCGTGTCCCTGGCCGCCGCGCTCGGCGGCGGCCTCGGCGTGGCCGCGCTGGAAGGCCTGGCTCTCCTGCCAGCGCTGGAAGTCCTCCTCGCTGCGCCAGCGGGTGTAGACGAGGTACTGGTCGGTGCCCTCGACCGGGCGGAGCAGCTCGAACCACTCGAAGCCGTCGGCCGACTCCACCAGCCCGGCCCGGTTGGAGAAACGCTTCTCCAGCGTCTCGCGCATCTCGGCGGGGACGGTCAGCACGTTGATCTTCACCACGGACACGGGAGCTCCTCCAAGACGTTCCGGTGCTTGCCCGACAAGCAAATCACGGCGGCGGCCCGCTCGCCGGGCGGGCCCCGCCGGTTAATCGTCCGGACCCCGCCGGTGTCGGCGATAGCCTTGTCAGGTGCGTATAGCGAGGTTCTCCGCAGGCGAAGGCGTGGCGTTCGGCGTGGTCGAGGGCGGCCCCGGTGAGGAGATGGTGTCCGCCGTCGCCGGTCACCCGTTCAGCCAGGTCCAGTTCACCGGCGAGCGGTTCCCCCTGTCGCAGGTGAAGCTGCTCGCCCCGATGCTGCCGAGCAAGGTCGTGGCGATCGGCCGCAACTACGCCGAGCACGCCCGCGAGATGGGCAACGAGGTGCCCGACGAGCCGCTGATCTTCATCAAGCCGTCCACCTCGGTGATCGGCCACGGCGAGTCGATCGCCTACCCGACGTCGCTGTCCCACCGCGTCGACTACGAGGGCGAGCTGGCCGTGGTGATCGGCAGACTGTGCCGCGAGGTGCCGGTCGAGCGGGCCAAGGACGTCATCTTCGGCTACACGTGCGCCAACGACGTCACCGCCCGCGACCTGCAGAAGAAGGACGTGCAGTTCACCCGGGCCAAGGGCTTCGACACCTTCTGCCCGCTCGGCCCGTGGATCCAGACCGACCTCGACGCGTCCGACCTGGCGCTCACCACGTCGGTCAACGGCGACATCCGGCAGAGCGGCCGCACCAGCCAGCTCATCCACGACATCCCCGCGCTCGTCGCCTACGTCAGCGCCGTCATGACACTGATCCCCGGCGACGTCATCCTGACCGGCACGCCCGCGGGCGTGGGCCCGCTGGAGATAGACGACGAGGTCAGCGTCGGCATCGAAGGCATCGGCACTCTGACGAACAAGGTGGTTGCTCGTGACTGATCTACGGGTGCGCTTCGCCCCGTCCCCGACCGGCATGTTCCACGTGGGCGGCGCCCGCACGGCCCTGTTCAACTGGGCGCTGGCCGAGCAGTCCGGCGGCCGGTTCGTGCTGCGCGTCGAAGACACCGACGCGTCGCGCAACCGACCCGAGTGGACCGAGGGCATCATCTCCGCCCTCGACTGGATCGGCGTCAACGGCACCAACCCGGCGTTCGAGGGCCCCTACTTCCAGTCGGCGTTCGAGCCGCAGCACCGCGAGGCGGTGGCCAAGCTGCTGGCCGACGGCAAGGCCTACTACTGCGACTGCACCCGCGAGCGGCTCGTCGCCCGCACCGGCTCCGAGCACCGCGGCTACGACGGTCACTGCCGCGAGCGCGGGCTGACCGCGGGCGCGGTGCGCTTCCGTACCCCCGACGAGGGGGTGACCGTGGTCGTAGACCTGATCAGGGGCAACGTGGAGTTCCCCAACGAGGCGCAGGAAGACTTCGTCATCGCCCGCACCGACGGCTCGCCTCTTTACGTGCTGGCCAACGCGGTCGACGACATCACCCAGGGCATCACCCACGTGGTGCGCGGCGAGGAGCACCTCGGCAACGCCGCCAAGCAGGAGCTGCTGTGGCCGGCGCTGGGCGCCACCCCGCCGGTCTGGGCCCACCTGCCGGTGATCGTCAACGAGCAGCGCAAGAAGCTTTCCAAGCGCCGCGACAAGGTCGCGCTGGAGGACTACCGCGCCGAGGGCTACCTCGCCGAGGCCATGGTCAACTACCTCATGCTGCTCGGCTGGGGTCCGGGAGACGACCGCGAGATCATGCCGTGGTCGGAGATGGTGCCGCTGTTCCGGCTCGAGGACGTCAACTCCTCCAGCGCGTTCTTCGACGAGAAGAAGCTGCGCGCCTTCAACGGCGAGTACATCAGGGCGCTGCCGCTGGAGACGTTCGAGGAGCGCTGCCTGCCCTACCTGGAGCCGTCCTGGGACCGCGAGCTGTTCAGCAAGGTCGCCCCGCTGGCGCAGACCCGGGTCGGGGTGCTGTCGGAGATCCGGCAGAACGTCGACTTCCTGTTCCTGGAGGAGCCGGTGTTCGACCAGGCCTCCTGGGACAAGGCGATGAAGAACTCCCCCGAGGAGATCCTGAGCGGCTACCTCGACCGGCTCGACACCGTGAGCTGGGACCCGGAGTCGCTCAAGGAGGCGCTGGAGGAGGTCGGCGCCGCCAACGGCCTCAAGCTGGGCAAGGCGCAGGCCCCGGTGCGGGTGGCGGTCACCGGCCGGACGGTCGGTCTGCCGCTGTTCGAGTCGATCGAGGTGCTCGGCCGCGAGCGCGCCAAGGAGCGCGTCCGCGCGGCGCTGGCGCGCCTGCGAGGCTGAGTGCCGGGGTAACCGCCGCGCTCTGGGGCTTTCTCCTCCACGCGCAGGGTTGGAGGGGCGCCGCAAGGACGCCCCTCCAACAGTTCAGGCGCTCAGCACTCGTGTCCGGCGCGGAGCAGGCCGTACGTGACCGCCTGCTCCAGCGCCTGCCAGGAGGCGTCGATGATGTTCTGGCCGACGCCGACCGTGGACCATCCGGTGGTGTCGTCGCTGGAGGTGATGAGCACGCGGGTGATGGCGCCGGTGCCGTGGGTGCCTTCGAGGATGCGCACCTTGTAGTCGACCAGCTCCACCTTGGCCAGGTCGGGGTAGAGCTTCTCCAGCGCCAGCCGTACCGCCTTGTCGAGGGCGTTGACCGGGCCGTTGCCTTCGCCGGTGGCGACGATCCGCTCGCCCTTGGCGTGCAGCTTGACCGTGGCCTCGCTGACCAGCTCGCCGCCCTTGGTGTGCTCGACGATGACGCGCCAGGACTCGACCTCGAAGTGGCGCCTGCGCTCGCCGTGGACGGTGTCGCGCAGCAGCAGCTCGAACGAGGCGTCGGCGGCCTCGAAGGTGAAGCCCTTGGACTCCAGGTCCTTGACCCGGTCGACCAGCTCCTTGGTGTTGCCGGGGGTGAGCTCGTAGCCCAGCTCGCGGCCCTTCAGCTCGACGGACGCGCGCCCCGCCATGTCGGAGACCAGCATGCGCATGTCGTTGCCGACCTCGGCGGGGTCGATGTGCTGGTAGAGGTTCGGGTCGACCTTGATGGCGCTGGCGTGCAGGCCGGCCTTGTGGGCGAACGCCGAGGCGCCGACGTACGGGGCGTGCGAGTTGGGGGTGACGTTGGTGACCTCGGTGATCGCGTGCGCGATGCGGGTCATGTCGGCCAGCGCCTGCGGCGGCACCAGCTCGAACCCGCGCTTGAGCTGCAGGTTGGCGACCACCGTGAACAGGTTGGCGTTGCCGGAGCGCTCGCCGTAGCCGTTGGCGCAGCCCTGCACGTGGGTGGCGCCGGCCTTGACCGCGGCCAGCGTGTTGGCGACCGCGCAGCCGGTGTCGTCGTGGCAGTGGATACCGACCCTGGCGCTGGTCTGGACGGCGTCGTGGACGATCTCGGCCAGTTCGTCGGGGAGCATGCCGCCGTTGGTGTCGCACAGGGCGATGACGTCCGCCCCGGCCTCGGCGGCGGTCCTGACGACCTCCAGCGCGTAGGCTGGGTTGGACTTGTAGCCGTCGAAGAAGTGCTCGGCGTCAAGGAAGACGCGCTGACCCTCCGCACGAAGGTGAGAGACCGTGTCGCGGATCATCGCGAGGTTCTCCTGGAGAGTCGTGCGGAGGGCCAGCTCCACGTGCCGGTCGTGACTCTTGGCGACAAGGGTCACGACCGGCGCGCCGGATTCGCGCAGAGCGGCGACCAGGGGGTCGTCGGCCGCCTTCACACCTGCCCGGCGGGTCGCGCCGAACGCGGCTAGCTGCGCGTGCCTCAGGTCGAGCTCTGTTCGAGCGCGCCTGAAGAACTCGGTGTCCTTGGGGTTGGCGCCGGGCCACCCTCCTTCGATGAAGCCGACGCCCAGCCCGTCCAGGTGGCGCGCGACAGCGAGCTTGTCGGCCACCGTGAGGTTGAGGCCTTCCTGCTGTGCGCCGTCACGCAGCGTCGTGTCATAGACGTGGAACCGGTCGTCGGCCATGGATTCTCTTTCTGAGAGTGGAGGAAAACAAAAAGACCCCTCACGGACGTGAGAGGTCTGCGCGCTGGCGGTGTCCCTGCGTTAGCCAGCGCGCCTGCCGATAATGAGCAGACCGTAGAACATGGTGCTCCCGAGTCTGCCATACGAATCCAGTGCCCGGGACATCGATCTCACAGTACGGACGAGATTTGGTCAGACGGTTACCCCGTCACCGCCCGTGATGGCCTTCTCCAGCGCGGCCGGGTCGAACGCCTCGTTGCCCATCACCCGGCCGTCGAGCACCAGGGTCGGCGTGCCCTCGACGCGGATGCCGGCGGTGTCGCGCAGGTGCGCCTCCGCGTACGCCTGGGAGTTGACGCACGACTCGGCGGAGGCGGCGCCGGCCTTGCGCGCGGCGGCCACCAGCTCCTCCACGGTGAACCCGGTGGCCACGCCGTGCGGCACCGGCTGCATCGCGTACAGCTCGTCCCGGAAGGCCAGCCAGCTCGACTCGGGGACGCACCGGGCGGCCGCGGCGGCCCTGATGGAGTTCGACCGCGACGGCTCGTCCCGGAAGATCGTGACGGGGTGGTAGACGACCTTGACCTTACCCTCCCTGGCCAGGCGTTCGATCGTGTCGTCGACCCGGGAGTGCAGCTCCCTGCAGACGGGGCATTCGAAGTCCTCGTACAGGACCAGCACCGGCGCCTGCCCGCCGCGGTCGGCCAGCACCATGGACCCGTCGGCCTGCCGCATCAGCCGCACGCCGTCGGAGGACGGCCCCGACTGGACCAGCGTCACGAATCCCATCACGGCCAGCACCGCAACGGCGGCCACGATGGCCGCCACCCTCTTGTTCATCCCCGCCCGCTCTCGTCCGCCGATCGCCGCGACCCTATCGGAACTGGGAACATAGGTGTTATCCGGCCACACCAGGCCAGAATCACCCTCATGAAGGCATTTCTCCTCGACCAGGCCATGGCCCGGTACATCCTCGACCACTCCACGCCGCCCGACCCGCTGCTGGAGGAGCTGGCCGCGGAGACCGTCGCGGCCACCGGCGACCACGCGGGCATGCAGATCTCGGCCGACCAGGGCACGCTCCTGACGATGATCACCCAGCTCGTGGCGCCTGAGGTGGCCGTCGAGGTGGGCACGTTCACCGGGTACTCCTCGCTCTGCATCGCCCGCGGGCTGTCCGGCGGCACGCTGCACTGCTTCGACGTGAGCGAGGAGTGGACGGCCGTCGCCCGCCGGTACTGGGAGAAGGGCGGGGTCGCCGACCGGGTCACGCTCACGCTGGGGCCGGCGCTGGAGTCGCTGCGGGACTTCACCGAGCCGATCGACCTGGCGTTCCTGGACGCCGACAAGCCGCGGTATCCCGCGTACTACGAACTGCTCGTCGGCAAGCTGCGGCCGGGCGGGCTGATCATGGTGGACAACACGCTGTGGTCGGGGCACGTGGCCGACCCCGGTAAAAATGACCCGGCTACGGTGAACATGCGCGAGTTCAACGCGCTGGTGCGCGAGGACCCCCGGGTGACCGTGGTCATCCTGCCGGTCGCGGACGGGCTGACCCTGATCCGCAAGCGGGTCACGCCGGCCTGAGGAAAATCCTGCCGGCCTCGTGTCCATCGGGCGGGGTCCCGTTCGTAGACATGGCACAAGCACGGCAGAAGGAGCCAGAACCATGAAGTACATGCTGCTGATCAACAGCGCCGGGACCGACCAGGCGCAGGAGGGCTGTGAGGCGTCCTTCGAGGACTGGATGGCCTACGACAAGGCCGTTCAGGAGGCGGGGATCTTCGTGGCCGGCCACTCGCTGGCCGACCTGACCACCGCGACCACCGTGCGGGTCGACGCCAAGGGCGAGCGGACCATCACCGACGGGCCGTTCGCCGAGACCCGCGAGGTCCTCGGCGGCTACTACGTGATCGACGTCCCCGACCTGGACGTGGCGCTCGACTGGGCGGCCCGCTGCCCGGGCGCCACCGGCGGCGGCTCGGTGGTGGTGCGGCCGATCGCCGACTTCGAGGGCTGACCGTCATGACCGGCCCGTACGCGGAGAACGTGGAGGCGGTCTTCCGGGAGGAGCGCGGCCGGCTGCTCGCCGCCCTGGTGCGCCGCTTCGGCGACCTGGACCTGGCCGAGGAGGTCACGTCGGATGCCATCGAGGCGGCGCTGGTGCGCTGGCCGGTCGACGGCGTGCCGCCCAAGCCGGGCGCGTGGCTGATGACCACCGCCCGGCGCCGGGCGGTCGACCGGCTGCGGCGCGACAGGACGTACGCCTCCCGGCTGGCCCTGCTGCAGGTGGAGGCCGACCGGGCGGCGCCCTCGCCCACCGGCGCGGGCGACGAGCTGCCCGACGAGCGGCTGCAGCTGTTCTTCACCTGCGCCCACCCGGCGCTGAACGCCGACGACCGCGGGGCGCTGACGCTGCGCTGTCTCGGCGGACTGGCCACTCCAGAGGTCGCGCGCGCCTTCCTGGTGCCGGAGGCCACGATGGCCAAGCGGATCGTACGGGCCAAGAAGAAGATCCGTGAGGCCCGCATCCCGTTCCGCGCCCCCGGCCCCGACGAGCTGCCCGCGCGGCTTCCCGGGGTGCTCCAGGTCATCTACTCGATCTTCACCGAGGGGTACGCGGCCAGCGCCGGACCCGACCTGCAACGGCTCGACCTCGCCGAGGAGGCCATCCGGCTGGCGCGGATCCTGCGCCGCCTGCTGCCCGCGGAGCGGGAGGTCGCGGGCCTGCTCGGGCTGATGCTGCTGATCCACGCCCGGCGCGACGCCCGCACCGGGCCCGGCGGCGAGCTGGTCCTGCTGGACGAGCAGGACCGGGGCCGCTGGGACCGCGCGATGATCGAGGAGGGCCTGCGGCTGGTGCCCGCCGCGCTGGCCGGCGGCCCGCCCGGCCCGTACGGGGTGCAGGCCGCGATCGCCGCGCTGCACGACGAGGCCGCGGACGTCGCGACCACCGACTGGCCGCAGATCGTCGCGCTCTACGACGTCCTGCTCGCGCTCGCGCCCTCACCGGTCGTCGAGCTGAACAGGGCCGCGGCGGTGGCGCTGCGCGACGGCCCCGAGGCCGGCCTGGCGCTGCTCGACGCGCTGGCCGGCGAGCCCAGGCTGCGCGCCTACGCGCCCTATCCGATGGCCAGGGCCGACCTGCTGCAGCGCCTCGGCCGGCTCCCCGAGGCCGCGGCCGCCTACCGTGAGGCGCTCGACCTGGCGGGCACCGAGCCCGAACGCGCCCACCTGCGCCGCCGCCTGGCCGCCGTCACTTGACCTGCTCTTTGCCGTTCCCGCGCCCTGGTATTACGCTCTGTCGCGCATCGATCACCCAGAGTCGGGAGCGGAGACATGATCAGGCCTGTCGAAGAGCGCTACCGCACCGTGCGGGACGTCTTCCCGGAGCTCCGCGTCGAGCTGGTCAACGGCCGCATCGTGGTCAACGAGCCCGGCACCTGGCAGCACAACACCATCATCGCCCAGCTGATCGCCCAGCTCGCGCCCGTGGTCGCCGGGCGGGGCTGGGAGATCTGGCCGAACATCACCGTCCACCTCGGCGACGAGGCCGACCGGTACGTCCCCGACCTGACGATCGTCCCGCAGGAGCCGGTCATGGAGACCGACGAGGCCGTCCACGGCGCCAGCACTCTGCTCCTGGTCGACGTGGTCTCGGCCGGCAACGCCTACGACGACCACGTGATCAAGCCGATGGGCTACGCCCCGGCCGGGGTGCCGCTCTACCTGGTGGTCGACCCGTTCCAGCGCCTGCTCAAGCTCCACAGCGACCCGGCGCCGAGCGGCTACGGACGCGAGACGGTGGAGCCGGCCGGCGCTCCCCTGACGCTGCCCCACCCGTGGGACTGCGCGATCGACACGACCTGCCTGCTCAACCTCTGACCCTCAGCCCGCGCGGCGGTAGGTCAGGCGGCGCAGCAACGTCTCGGCCGGTCCGCGCCGGCCCGTACGGGACATCGACGCCGCCAGCACCACGGTGGCCAGCCAGGTGAGCACGGCCACGGCGGAGGCGGCCGCGTCGCCGACACGGGTGCCGAGCCCGCCCAGGTACGGCACGAAGACCACGGTGAAGACCACGGACTGGAGCAGGTAGCACGTCAGCGACCACTGACCGCACGCGGCCAGCGCCCTGGCCACCGGGCCAGGCGCGGCGCGGCGGGCTCCACCGGCCACGGCGAGGCCTATCAGCGCGGCGTACGCGAGACCGCCGGCGATGCCGCTGACGCTGTGCAGGGCGTACGCGGACACGCCGATCGCGTCCGAGGGCGCCCAGAGCCGGGTGTCGACGAGCATGAGCGGCACGCCACCGGCGACCGCGATCGCGGTGCCCACGACGCCGGTCCGGAGGAGCAGCGTCCGGTGCGCCCACGGCTCCTCCAGCACGCGGCGGCGGGCCGCCCAGATCCCGAACAGGAAAGCGGGCACGACGCTCGCGGCGAAGTACGTGGGCGTCATCCCGGACCAGCCGACGACCCGCATCATGAGGGCCTCCGCCGGGTCGCCCATGCCGGCGATCGAGTCGCCCTTGTCGGCGCTCACGGTGAGCAGCCCGAACAGGGCGAGGACCGCGACGTGCAGAACAGTCGTGAGGCCGGCGGCCCACAGCAGGGCGCGGTCGCTGCGCCGGATGAAGCCCACGAGCACCAGGCCGACCAGGCCGTACGCGCCCAGGATGTCGCCGAAGAACAGCAGGAGGGCGTGGCAGAACCCGAACGCCAGGAGCCACAGGCTGCGGGCGCGCAGCACCCGCCGCACGTCCGGCCATGCGCGACCGGCGGCGAGTTGCCGGCTCGCGAGCTGCACCAGGCCGTAGCCGAAGAGGGCGGCGAACATCGGCAGCGCCCGCCCGTCCACGAGGAGGATCTGGATCCCGGCCACCAGCCGGTCGAGGGCGCTTCCGTCCAGCGTGTAGCCGCGGAACCCGACCGGGTGACCGGACAGGTACATGTGTGCGTGCGCCACCGCGATGAGCAGGAGCATGAGACCTCGGGCGAGGTCGGGGGCCAGGGACCGGCGGGCGAGCGGCACGGCCCTTCGGTCGGCGGGCATGGTGGTGGACATGACTATCCCCAGGGATTAGATACACGAGTGTAGCTTAGAATGAAGGTAAGATACACCGCTGTAGCCAACCAAGGGAACAGCCGTGAACAACAGCCGAACGCGGCGGCGGGGCGAGGAGCTGATCGCGGCCATCCACGCCGCGGTGCTTGAAGAAGTGGTGGAGGTCGGCGTCGCACGGCTGACCATGGACGGCATCGGCAAGCGGGCGGCGACCGCCCGCACGACCCTCTACCGTCGCTGGTCAGATCCGATCGAGGTGCTGCTGGACGCGCTCTACCACGCGCATCCGGTCGAGGAGCCGAGCCCGGGGGCGGACGACCTGCGCGGTGACCTGATCAGGGCGCTCCGGCTCATGCGCGACTGGATGCTCAGCCCCGCGGGCCACGCCGTCGCCTTGATCCTGACCGACCCGGTGAGCGCGTCCAAGATCTCCGAGGAGCTCGTCGACCGGGTCTTCGCCGTACGGGGCGGCACGTTCACCAACACCGTGCTGCGCCACTACGCCGAGCGCGGCCACTTCCCCGCCGAGCTCCTCACCCCGGTCGTGGCCGACATCGGGGAGGCGCTCGTCACCAAGCGGCTGATCGACACCAGGACGCCGCCCAGCGACGCCGACCTGGCGGACATGGTGGACCAGGCGATACTGCCGGCGATCGGGCTGGGCCCGGACGTGCGGGGACGGCGCCGTCCGGACCCTGAGGCGTGAAGCCGGCGGGCGGCTAGGCGATCTTGTGGATCCAGTCGCGGGTGTCGGGGCGCGAACCGTACTGGATACCGATGAGCTCCTCGCGGATGCGCATCGTCACCGCGCCGGCGTTCCCGTCGCCGACGGTCCAGGCGCGGTCGGCGCCCTTGACCGAGCCGACGGGGGTGACGACCGCGGCGGTGCCGCAGGCGAACACCTCCGTCAGCTCGCCGGACTCGCACCCGGCCTGCCACTCCTCGACGGTGATGAGCCGCTCCTCCGTCTCAAGACCGAGGTCGGCGGCGAGGGCGAGGATGGAGTCGCGGGTGATGCCGGGCAGCAGGGTGCCGGTCAGCGACGGGGTGACGAGCTTGCCGCCGATGACGAAGAACAGGTTCATCCCGCCCATCTCCTCGACGTAGCGGTGCTCGGCGGCGTCCAGCCAGACCACCTGGTCGCAGCCGTTCTCGACGGCCTGCCGCTGGGCGACGAACGCGGCCGCGTAGTTGCCGCCGCACTTGGCGAAGCCGGTGCCGCCGGGGGCGGCGCGGGTGTACTCGGTGGACAGCCAGACCGAGACGGGCTTGACGCCGCCGGAGAAGTAGGACGCCGCGGGCGAGGCGATGGCGAGGTAGCGGTACGTCTTGGAGGGCCAGTTCACGCCCAGCCCGACCTGGGTGGCGATCATGAAGGGCCGCAGGTAGAGGCTGTGGCCCTCGGTGGTGGGCACCCAGTCCCTGTCGGTCTGGACGAGGAGTTCGAGCGACTCGACGAAGGCGTCCTCGGGGAGCTCGGGCATGGCCATGCGGGTGGCCGAGCGGTTGAACCGGGCGGCGTTGGCGTACGGGCGGAACATCACCACAGAGCCGTTGACCTGCCGGTAGGCCTTGAGCCCTTCGAAGAGCTCCTGCGCGTAGTGGAAGACGGAGGTGGCGGGGTCGAGGGTGAGCGGCGCGTACGGCTCCAGGCGGGCGTCGTGCCAGCCCTGGCCCTCGGTGTAGTCGACGGAGACCATGTGGTCGGTGAAGACCTGCCCGAATCCGGGGTTCGCCAGTACCTGCTCGCGCTCGGCCGCGGTGCGAGCGTGGCCGGAGAGCTGCACGTCGAAGCTGAGCTTCTGAGCGATGGTCATGACGCTGGGTCCTTCTCTCTGCGATTTCGGGCGGCACTGCCACAAACAGGGGCAGTCCGTACTTCCTATTGTCTCGCCATTTGGAATGGCAAGGGGAGGGCGGGGGTGGACACGAAAAAGCGCCCGGCGGGTCCTGGGGGAACCGCCGGGCGCTGCTCGTCGAGCTGGGGGCGGCCCTAGCTCGATACTCGCTCGGTGATGTCGTCGCCGATCTCGCGGGTGGTGCGGCTGCTCCACCCGGTCAGGCGCTCGACGATGTCGTCGGCGACGGCCTGCTCGACCTTGGCGGCCTCGGCGGACAGGCCGAGGTGGTCGAGCATCATGGCGACGGACAGGATGGTGGCGGTCGGGTCGGCCTTGCCCTGCCCGGCGATGTCGGGGGCGCTGCCGTGGACCGGCTCGAACATGCTCGGCGCGGTGCCCTCGGGGTTGATGTTGCCGCTGGCGGCCAGGCCGATGCCGCCCGCGATGGCGGCGCCGAGGTCGGTGATGATGTCGCCGAAGAGGTTGTCGGTGACCACGACGTCGAACCGCTCGGGCTGGCTGACGAAGAACATCGAGGCCGCGTCGATGTGGCTGTAGTCGGTCGTGACGTCGGAGTATTCCTCCGCGACGCGGTCGACGGTGCGCTGCCAGAGGTCGCCGGCGTAGGTGAGCACGTTGGTCTTGTGGACCAGCGTGAGCTTCTTGCGCGGGCGGGAGCGGGCCTTCTCGAACGCGTAGCGCACGACCCGCTCGACGCCGTGGGCGGTGTTGAGCGACTCCTGGGTGGCGATCTCGTACGGGGTGCCGCGGCGCATGACGCCACCGGTGCCGGCGTAGAGGCCCTCGGTGCCCTCACGGACGACGATCATGTCGATGTTCTCGACGGGGGTGTCGGCCAGCGGCGTCTCGACGCCCGGGAAGAGCTTGACCGGGCGCAGGTTGACGTAGTGGTCGAAGGCGAACCGGATCTTGAGCAGCAGGTCGCGCTCCAGCACGCCGGGCGGGACGCTGGGGTCGCCGACGGCGCCGAGCAGGATGGCGTCGTAGCCGCGCAACTCCTCGAGCACGGCATCGGGCAGCGTTTCGCCGGTGCGGTGGTAGCGGGCGGCGCCCAGGTCGTAATGGGTGGCATCGATCTTGGTGCCGACGGCCTCCAGGACCTTCAGACCTTCGGCCACCACCTCGGTGCCGATGCCGTCTCCAGGGATGACGGCCAGGCGGATGTTGCGCGACTCCATGGGCGTACCTTACCGGCTCGTCTCGGCTGACGAACACTTGATCTCATTGTGTGGACAGGTGGTGCTGCTGACCCAAATCTTTCACACCGCGGGCGTACCGTGGCGTCATGGCTGCCGAGAAGGTGTGTCTCGACGGCGAGAAGGCCACGCTCCTCGCCACCCTGTACGGCCGGGCGCTGGACGCCCGCTCCCCCGAGCCGATCCTGAACGACACGATGGCCGTGCGGGCGGTCGAGCGGATCGACCACGACTTCACCAAGATAGGTATGAGCCCCCGCAACGCCGGAGCGGTGGCCTTCCGGGCCAGGTTCCTGGACCGGTGGGCGGCCGAGTTCCTCACCGCCCACCCCGGCGCCACCGTGCTGCACCTCGGGTGCGGCCTCGACACCCGGGTCCACCGGATGGACCCGCCGCCGGAGGTCGCCTGGTTCGACGTCGACTTCCCGGAGGTCGTCGAGCTGCGCGACAGGCTGTTCCCGGGGCGTCCCGGATACACGACGATCGGCTCGTCCGTCACCGAGACCGGCTGGCTGGACCGCGTCCCCGCCGGCAGGCCGGTGCTCGTGCTCGCCGAAGGGCTGGTCTACTACCTCGACGAGACGGGCGGCCGTGAGCTCTTCCGGCGGATCGTGGACCGCTTCCCGCACGGCGAGTTCGTCTTCGACGCCCTGAGCCCGTTCGGGCTGCGGCTCCAGGTGCTCAACAGCCCGGTGCGCAAGGCCGGGGCGCGGATGCACTGGGCCATCGGAGGCCCTGAGGACCTCGAGTCGATCCACCCGCGCCTGCGCTGCCGCGACGCGATCAGCGCGCTCGACCTGCCGGGCTACGACCGGCTGGCCAGAGGACTGCGCCTGGCCACCCGGCTGATGAGAGCGGTGCCCGCGATGCGGCGGGCGGCCGTCTTCTACCGGCTGGAGTTCTGAGGCGCGCCGCCGTTGTCGCGGCGGTCCAGGGCGGTCTGCAGGGCCTCGGCGGCCTCGTCACGGTGCTCGTCGGCGGCGTACTTGCGCATGGTGATCATCTCGTTTCGCGGGGTGTGTGCTTGCAGTGAGTCGGAACCCCGGTCGCGGACCCGACCGGGCCTGATCTCGCCAGTCCGGGTCACGGACTGGGCGATGGGGCTTACCGGCCGACGCGACGCCGCTCACCGCGGCGGGTCGTCGACCTGCCCTAACAGGCCCCGCCGCGGCAGGCAATGAGTACGAGCACCTGACGCATCACCAGCCAGGTTACCCGAGCATCTCGTTGGATGTCCTAGCATCTCGCATCGTGAGACAGCGAAACGGCCGCCGCCGGAAGCCCGGCGGCGGCCGTCGTCACTGGAGCCGTCAGTCCTCCAGGTCGACCGAGCGCCCGGTGTCGGCGCCGATCTCCTGGCCGATCTGCTCGACCACCTCGGCCGGGATGGCCGTGTCGACGGTCAGCGCGATGAGCGCCTTGCCGCCCTTGGCGTGGCGGGAGACCTGCATGGAGGCGATGTTGATGCCCTGCTCGCCGAGGATGCGGCCGACCACGCCGACGATCCCCGGACGGTCGGTGTAGGTGAAGAACGACAGGTGGGCGGTCGGCTCGATCTCCATCTCGTAGCCGTTGACCTCGACGATCTTGGTGATCTGCCGGGGGCCGGACAGCGTGCCGGAGACCGAGACCTGGCGGCCGTCGGCCAGCACGCCGCGCACGGTCACCACGTTGCGCCAGTCGGGGCTGTCGGAGCTGGTGACCAGGTCGACGCCGACGCCCCGGTCCTTGGCCAGCAGCGGCGCGTTGACGTACGTGACCTGCTCCTCGACGACGTCGGAGAAGACGCCCTTGAGCGCGGCCAGCTCGATGACCCGCACGTCCTGCGCGGCGATCTCGCCGCGCACCTCGATGTCGAGCTTGGTGGCCACCTCGCCGGCCAGGGCGGTGAAGACCCGGCCCAGCTTCTCGGCCAGGGGCAGGCCCGGCTTGACGTCCTCGGCGACCGCACCGCCCTGGACGTTGACCGCGTCGGGCACGAACTCGCCGGCCAGCGCCAGCTTCACGCTCCTGGCGACCTGGGTGCCGGCCTTCTCCTGGGCCTCATGCGTGGAGGCGCCCAGGTGGGGCGTGACGACGACCTGGTCGAGCTCGAAGAGCGGGCTGTCGGTGCAGGGCTCCTTGGCGAACACGTCGAGGCCGGCGCCGGCGACGCGGCCTTCCTTGATCGCGGCGTAGAGTGCGGCCTCGTCGACGATGCCGCCGCGGGCCACGTTGACGATGCGCACCGACGGCTTGACCTCGTGGAGCTCGCGGTCGCCGATGAGGCCGACGGTCTCCTTGGTCTTGGGCAGGTGGACGGTGAGGAAGTCGGCCTGCTTGAGCACCTCTTCGAGGCTCAGGAGCTGGACGCCCATCTGCGCGGCGCGGGCCGGCGGCAGGTAGGGGTCGTAGGCGATCAGCTCGACGCCGAACGGCTGCAGCCGCTGCGCCACGAGCTGGCCGATCTTGCCCAGGCCGAGGATGCCGACGACCTTCTCGTCGAGCTCGACGCCGGTGTACTTAGACCGCTTCCACTCGCCGTTCTTCAGCGCGGCGTGGGCCTGCGCGGTGTTGCGGGCGCTGGCCAGGATGAGCGCGACGGTCTGCTCGGCGGCGCTGGTGATGTTGGAGGTGGGCGCGTTGACCACCATGACGCCGGCCTTGGTGGCCGCCTCGACGTCGACGTTGTCGAGGCCGACGCCGGCCCTGGCCACGACGCGCAGCTTGGGCGCCGCGGCGATCGCCTCGGCGTCCACCTTGGTGGCGGATCGGACGATGAGCGCGTCCACGTCGGCGAGGGCGGGCAGCAGCTGGGACCGATCGGCGCCGTCGGTGTGGCGGACCTCGAAATCGGCACCGAGCACGGCCAGGCCGGCCTCGGAGAGCTCCTCTGCGACCAGTACGACGGGCTTGTTCACGAGCGTGAGTCCTTAGTAGCGTGCGGCGGGCGTCAGGGACACGTCGATGGGTCCCCCGGTCACCTGAGAGTCTATCGGTGGCTTGTGAACGCTTTCACGAAGGATCAGCATCTGAGATGACGCGGTCCGTACCCCTGGACGGGACAAGTCATCCACACCGCAGCCATCTTCATCTTGATCCGGAGAATTATTCGCCATTAGCCTGATAAGCCGTGGCCGACTACCTATGGTTCGTCATATGAGCATCGGGAATCCTGCGCTTGCCGACGTGCTCGCCCAGCATGGTGCTCCGCACCGGTTGCTGGCGGCTCTCGCTGACGGTGGAGTCCTGGTGGCCGTGCGACCGGATCGATCCGTCGTCCTGGGCACGACCCAGGCCGGTGACCGCGTGCTGCTCGGATACACCAGCGCGGCGACCTACGCCAGACACCACGGCAGCCATTCGCTCTCGGCCTGTGACGCCGACACCATCCTCGACATCGAGCGTGTCACCGGCGTCCGGGAGATCGTGATCGACGCCGCAGGCCCGGCCGCGGCCGCCGTTCCGATCGACGACCTGCAGCGTTTCCTCACCTCGACCCGCACCGGGCCCACCCCCGTCCTGTCCGGGGCCGCCCCCGCCGCGTACGCGACGGGCGCGATGGCCACGGTGTCGCGGAGCGGCGCGATCGCCCAGGCCGCACCTCGGTCGCAGGAGGCGCCCCCGCTCCCGTGGATCCCGGCGCCCAGACCGCATCTGTCGGGGCCGATGCAGCAGGTCGACCCCGGCTACCGCCGGTGCGCGCACCCGATCCTGCCCGCGCTGCGCCAGGCCGTCGCGCAACTGCTCATGGACTTCCCGCTGGTCCACCACGTGTGGATCTCCGAGGCCCGCACCGCCTCCGGCGCTCCCGGCATCATGCTGCACGTGAAGGTCCACATGACGGCCGCCGAGGACGTGGTGCGCGACCTCCACCGGGGCGTGCGCGCCCGGCTGCCGCAGCTCGCGGCGAGCGGGGCGCCGATCCTCATGGCCAGGGTGGCCGACTCGCTCAGCGAGCGCCGCATGGTGGAGATCGGCGCGCATGTGGTATGCGCCAACGTGAACGAATAGCGTGGATCCGTCGAACTAGGCCCTACCGAACGGTCTTCCGCTCGGCTTCAATGAGTTCCGTGATCGCACCCGCCGTGGCCGCCCCCACGGTCCCCAGAGGCGTGCGGCTGGGCTACGGTGTCGGCTCCTTCTGCACCGCCACCTTCGGTTCCGTGCCCGGACTGCTGCTGCTGTTCTACATGACCAACTTCCTGGCGGTGCCCGCGTGGCTGGCCGGGATCGTGGTGACCGCGCCCAAGGTGTGGGACCTGCTGATCAACCCGCTGGTGGGCCGCTGGTCCGACCGGACCGTCTCGCGGCTCGGGCCGCGCCGGCCGTGGCTGCTGGCCGGCGCCTGCACGCTGCCGGTCGCCTTCTTCCTGGTGTTCGCCGGCCCGCCGCTCACGGGCATCCCCGCCGCCTTGTACGTGGGAGCCTGCTTCATGGCGGCGGCCACGGCCTACGCGCTGTTCGAGGTGCCGTACAAGGCGATGCCCGCGGAGATGACCGACGACTACCACGAGCGGACGTCGCTGCTGCAGTGGCGGATGGTGTTCGTCGGCGCGGCGACGGCGATCGCCGGCGTCGCGGCCCCCGCGATCGTCAACAGCCAAGGCGAGAGCGGCACGCTGGCGAGCTACCGCCTCATGGGCGTGGTGATCGCCGTGGTGCTGTTCGCCGCCATGCTGGGATCCTTCTTCGGTACGGCACGCGCCCCCATGACGGGTGCGCCAGAGGCCGACACCGGCAGCCTGATCAAGCAGTTCGCGGTGGTCAGGGGCAACAAGGCGTTCATCTGGCTGACGGCGCTGAGCTGCACGCAGCAGCTCGCCGTGGCCATCATGCTGGCGGCCGCCCCCTACTTCGCCACGTACACGATCGGCGATCCCCGGGCCACCACCACGCTGTTCGCCGCGCTGGTGGTGCCGATGATGCTGACGATGCCGATGTGGACGTGGCTGTCCAAGCGCTTCGACAAGCGGAACGCGATGATCATGGCGGCCTCCACCTTCGCCACCGGCACGGCGCTGGCGCTGGCCACCCCGATCTTCGGCGGCTGGTACGCGCACGTGATGATCCTGCTGGTCGGCACCGGGGTCGCGGGGGTCACCCTGCTGCAGTTCTCGATGCTGGCCGACGTCATCGCGGTGGACGCCGCCACCACGGGCAAGCGGCGGGCGGGCGTGTTCACCGGCCTGTGGACGGCGATCGAGAGCGGGGTCAGCGCGTTCGGCGCGCTGATCCTGGGATCGATCCTGAGCATCGGCGGGTTCCTGTCGTCCGTGGCGAGCCAGCGGGTCGAGCAGCCGGACAGCGCCGTGACCGCGGTGCTCATCGGGCAGACCGCGGTCCCGGCGCTGATCATCCTGCTGTCGGTCGTGATGACGCTGCGCTACCAGCTCAGGGACCCTAAGCGAACCGTCTCCCCGGCGGTCCCTGACGCGACCGTGTGACGAGCCCGGCCACCAGCGCCGCCAGCAGCGGCGGCCCGAGCACCACCAGGGCCGTGGCCGCCCACGGCACGGCGATCACGGCAGGCCCCAGGCCGTCCAGGGCACCCAGCGGCTGTCGCTCCCTGGTCAGCGGCACGGCCATCGCCGCGCCCATGACCGCGCCGCCGGCCGCGCCCACGAGGGCGCCGATCCCGGCGATGAAGCCGGCCTGAGCGGCCAGGATCGCCCTGCGCGTCCTGGGCGGCCCGCCGACCGCCGACACGATGTCCAGGTCGCGGCGCAGGTCGGCCGCGGCCAGCCCGGTGGCGGCCAAGGTGCCGCCGAGGCTGAGGAGCAGCGCCAGGCCGAACACCCACCAGAACATGCCCAGGGTCGAGGGCGCCTCCCTGTCCAGGACGGCCACGTCCGCGCGCGCGGACGGCATGCTGAGCTGCCGTTGCAGGCGCTGGACGTCGGCGGACCGGTGCGTGGCGTACAGCACCCGCTCGGCCACCGTGTACCCGGCCTTCTCCAGGGCCGCGGGCGGGATCACGACACCGGTCCTGCCCGGGTCGCCGGACGCCGCCGCCACGGCGGGGATCCGGACGAGACTGCCTCCTCCCCCGCCGTCCGCGGTCAACTGGAGGGCGAGGGTGCCGTTCTGGAGCAGCGCGGGATCGAACACCACCGCTTTGCCGTCGGCCAGCGCCTCGGCCGCCCGCGGGTCGGGCCGTCCCTGGAAGAAGGCCAGCAGGCGGGCGTCGCCGATCGGCGGGTCCACGAGGAAGTAGCCGATCCGGGGGTTCTCGTCCGCCAGGATCTGCACGGCCCTCCCCTCGCCGTCGAACGCCTTGCCCGCGGGCACCAGCGGCACGCCCGGCAGCGCCTTGGCCGCGGCCGCGCGCAGGTCGGCCCATCCCCGGTCGTCGACCTGCCTGGCCGCGATCCGCAGCGTGTCCGGCGGCTGCTGGGCCCGGTGCGTCGTGAGGGCGACGGTGATCGAGCTCTCCACCCCGATGCCCAGCGTGACGGCCCCCATCGTGGCGGCCATCACCGCCGCCGCCGCGGACGCCGTACGGGTCCGGTGGCGGGCGGCGTCGCGTACGGCCAGCCGGAGCGGGAGCGGCAGCCGCGCGGCGAGCCCGCCGAGGGCCGTCACCATGACCGGGATGAGCGCGACCAGTCCCAGCACCACCAGAACACCGGCCGGCAGGAGAAACGCGTCGGCGATCACCCCGTACGGACGCCCGCCACGCAGCGCGTACACGGTCACGGCAAGCCCGCCCACCAGCAGGAGTCCTGCCAGCACGGGAAGCCGCCCACGCCGCGAGCCGGCGAGCGCGGGACGCCGGGCACCGCGCGGGTTGATGACCCCGAAACGCCGGGCACGGCGCGCGACGACGCCGGCTCCCGCGCTCTCCTCGCGGTCGGCCAACACGCGGGCCGGGTCCTGGCGCCCGGCTGACACGGCGGGGACGAGGGCCGCGACGAGCGCGCCCGCCACGCCGAGGGCCGTCACGCCGAGGACCGGGCCCCAGGGCACGTCCGCCGGGCCGGACTGGCCCAGCAGCCGCTTGAGCAGCGGCATGAGCGCCAGCGTGCCGCCGGTGCCGAGCGCCGCGCCGAGCAGGGCGGCCACCCCGCCCAGCACCAGCCCGTCGGCCAGCACGATCACCTTCAGATGACGGGCGGAGCCGCCCTGCGCGGCGATCAGCGCCAGTTCCCTGCGCCTGCGCCGCAGCCCGACGGCGAAGGCCGGGCCCGTCAGCAGGGCCATCTCCATCACGACCAGCACCGCCATGGCGGCGAGCGTCATCAGGGCGGGCGCGCCGAGCGCGCGGTCGAACGGGTCACCGTACGCGCCGGCCACCGGCGGGCCGGTCAGCACGGCACGGGAGGTCACGAGCATGCCGATGCCGTTCAGTCGCTGCACGTCCTCCCACAGGACCGGCCGCGCGGAGTCGGCGAGCCACCCGGGACCGTGCCCGCCGCGCTTGTCCAGCAGGAGCGTGTGCTGGAGGCCGACCACCTCCTGGATCTCCACGTTGTGCGGGTGCTCGACCACGCCGACCACGCGGACCCGCCGGTCCCTGGCCGTCACCGTGATCGTGTCGCCGACGCGCAGGCCCGACCCCCGGGCCAGGGCGGGTGTCACGGCCACCTCATCCGCGGAGGCGGGGAAACGGCCCTCGGCCAGGAGGCGGATGCCCTGGGTCATCGGGTCGCGCAGGTCCAGCTCCAGCGCACTGACCTCGTGGTAGCGGTCGGTGTCGCGGATCTCCACCGATCCCACGTCATAGGGGATGAGCCGGGCGTCCAGCAGCGCGGTCACCTCGTCCGCGGTCCGCACCGTGCCGTCCGTCGCGGGGCCCTCGGCCGCCAGCATGAACCAGCCGTGCACGGGCTGGGAGACGCGGCCGTCGTGGGCCGTGGTGACGATCCGCGCGTCCGCGGCGCCCAGCTCGGCCGTGATGTCCTCGCCGGGTGCGACGTCCACGGTGGCGTCGTAGGTGAGCAGGGCGGTGAAGACCAGCACGGGCAGCCCGATCATGGCCATGACGAGCGCGGTGCGGCCCTTGGCGCGCAGCGCCTCCCTGCGGGACAGGCGCAGCGCCGCCAGGAACGCGCTCATCTCGCGCTCTCCAGGGGCTCCGCGGTCGAGTCGGCCACCCGGCCGTCACGCAGGTAGACCACGCGGTCGGCCCAGGCCGCGTAGCGCGGCTCGTGCGTCACCAGCAGCACGGCCGCGCCCGCGTCGCACCGCTCGCGCAGCAGCCGCAGGATGTCGTCGCCCGTCGCGGTGTCGAGCGCGCCGGTCGGCTCGTCGGCCAGCAGCAGGCGTCGCTCGCCGACCAGCGCCCTGGCGATCGCCACCCGCTGGCGCTGGCCGCCGGACAGCTCGCCGGGGAAGCGGCCGGCCACCTCGCCCGCGCCCACCTCGCGCAGCGCGGCCTCGGCCTCCTCGCGGGCCCGACCGGCGCGCACGCCGTCGAGCTCGCGCGGCAGCATGACGTTCTCGGCGGCGGTCAGCGACGGGATCAGGTTCAGGTCCTGGAACACGTACCCGATGCCGCCGCGCCGCAGCGCGGCCGGATCACGCACCGAGGCCAGGTCGGCGCCCTCGACGGACACGCTCCCCGAGGTGGGCCGGTCGAGCCCGCCGGCCAGGTTGAGCAGGGTGGACTTGCCGGACCCGGACGGGCCCATCACGGCCAGCAGCTCGCCGCGTCCCACCGCCAGGGTGACGCCGCGCAGCGCGGGCACGTCCCCGAACGTCCGGGTGACCTCCCGCATCTCCAGCACGCTCATGCCTTCCTCTCCTTGAGTACGGCCTCGCAGTGGTCCAGCCAGCGCTGTTCCGCCTCGGCCTTGAAAATCATGGAATCCAGGACGAGCCGCTGGGCGGCCCCGTCCGCGGCGCCGCGCTTGGCCCTGGTCAGCTCCTGCAGCGTGCGCATGGTGGCCATCCGCTGGGCCAGGATCACGCCGGCCACGTCCACGTCGGCGGCGGCGACCGCCATGGCGATCTTGATGACCAGCTCGTCCCTGGGCCTGTCGGTCTGGCCGACAGGGGTGGCGAACCACGTCGCCAGTTCTTCCCGGCCCGCCTCGGTGATCGCGTAGAGGGTGCGGCCCTGATCGTCGGCGCCGCCCGGCGCCACCAGGCCGTCGCGTTCCAGGCGGGAGAGCGTCGTGTAGACCTGGCCGATGTTCAGCGGCCAGGTCGCCCCCGTCGACGCCTCGAACTCCACCCTGAGCTGGTAGCCGTAGCGTGGCTCGCCGCTCAGGAGGGCGAGCAGTCCGTGTCTGATCGACATGCATACTGAGTATGCATACTCGGTATGCATGTCGTCAACAGATCCGCGTATTCTGGACAGGGTGCGCACTCGCGGCCGATACTCGGGAGATGAGCTCGACGCACCCACCGTTCCGCGCCTCTGATGGCGAACGGGATCGCGCGATCGACGAGCTCCGCGAGCGCGCCGCCGAGGGGCGGCTCTCGCACGACACCTTCGTGGTCCGCGTCGACCAGGCGCTGCGCGCCCGCAACCAGCAGGAGCTCGACGCGCTCGTGGCCGACCTGCCGCGGCGGCTCACGCTGCGCCGGCGGGTGACGAACGCGGTCACCGGCGCGGTGTCGGCGGTCTCCGGCTTCACCACCAGCCTGCAGTCCGCCTGGCGCAAGCCCCGGCTGCCCCGCCTCGCCCTGCCCGACGACGCCCGCCGGCGATACGTGGTCGGCCGCGGGTCCGCGTGCGACCTCGTCCTGTCGGACCTGACGGTCTCCCGGGTCCACGCCGAGCTGCGCCGCGACGACGACGGCGAGTGGATGCTGGTCGACCTGGGCTCGCTCAACGGCACCCGGCTCAACGGCTGGCGGCTGGTGGGCCCGGCCCGGGTCAAGCCCGGCGACGAGGTCTCGTTCGGCGACTGCGGGTTCGTCATGAACGCCGAAGGGCCCTAGTTCCACAAAGATACGGATATTTGCGGATTACACCGTGCGCCGCCTGGTTCATGATCACAGGCGAGCCCCTGTCGCATCCCTTTGGAGACCCCCTATGCGGCGCACCTCAGCATCCCTCGTCGCGGGCGCGCTCGTCGCGGCCCTCGCGTGGGCGTCCGGCCCCTCCTCCCCCGCGGTCGCGCTCGAACCCTCGCCCGGCGTGGCCGACCTGGCCCAGGACATCAACCAGATCCTCGCCGACTCCCGGCTGACCATCGCCCAGGCCGGTGTGATGGTCAAGAGCGCGGCGAACGGCGAGGAGCTCTACTCGACCGACGCGGGCAAGCTCCTGATGCCGGCGTCCAACACCAAGCTGTTCACGTCGGCCGCGGCGGCGGAGGTGCTCGGCCTCGACTACCGGTTCACCACCAGCGTGCTGAGCTCCGGGCGCAAGGCCGGTTCCGTGCTCACGGGCGACCTGGTGCTGCGCGGCACCGGTGACCCGACCATGCTGGCCGACGACTACGACGCGCTGGCCGCCGAGGTCGCCGGCTCGGGCGTCAAGCTGGTCACCGGCAAGCTCGTGGCCGACGACACCTGGTTCGACGCGGTCCGGCTCGGCCAGGACTGGGCGTGGGACGACGAGACGGCCTACTACGCGGCCCCGATCTCCGCGCTCACCGCCTCCCCCGACCGCGACTACGACGCGGGCTCGGTGATCGTCACCGTCGCGCCCGACGGCGGCAAGGTCAAGGTGACCACCACGCCGGACACCGACTACCTGGAGATCGTCAACAAGGCCACGGTGGGATCGTCCACCGATGTGCTCATCGAGCGCACGCACGGCACGAAGACCGTGGTCATCACCGGCACGGTCGCGTCCACGTACAACGAGTGGGTGTCCGTGGACGACCCGGCCTCCTACACCGCGGCGCTGTTCCGCGACGCGCTCAAGAAGCACGGCGTGCGGGTGCTGGGCAAGACCGTGGCCGGCGCGGCCCCCGGCGGCGCCAAGGAGCTGGCGAAGAAGGAGTCGATGCCGCTCAGCGAGCTGCTCGTGCCGTTCATGAAGCTGAGCAACAACATCCACGCCGAGATCCTCACCAAGGCGATGGGCCGCAAGGTCGCCGACCAGGGCACCTGGGCCGCCGGGCTCAAGGCGAGCTCCGACTTCGCCCGCGCCAACGGGGTGCAGGTGCTCAACCTGCGCGACGGCTCCGGCCTGTCGCGCCGCGACGGCATCACGCCCGCCTCGATCGCGCAGCTGCTGCTCGCCGTGCGTGACAAGCCGTGGTATCAGGCGTGGTACGACTCGCTGCCGGTCGCGGGGAACGCGGACCGGTTCGTGGGCGGCACCCTGCGCAGCCGGATGCGCGACACTCCGGCGGCGAACAACGTGCGCGCCAAGACCGGGTCGCTCACCGGCGTCACGGCGCTGTCCGGATACGTGACGAGCGCCGACGGGGAGCCACTGGTGTTCTCCATCATGCTGAACCAGTATCTGTCGTCCTCGCCGAAGGACATCGAGGACAAGATCGCGATCCGCCTCGCGCAGTTCTCCAGGACCGCGACGGTGGACGCCGCGGTCCAGCTCAAGTCGGCCGCCAAGGAGTCGCCCGACCTGGAGTGCTCGTGGCTCAAGCCCGCGCAGTGCTAGCACGATCACTTTTCTGACCGGGTGCGCCCCAACGGGCGCACCCGGTTTTTTGTGCCCTGGACGCGTGATCCAGGCGATGGGTTTACCGAGGCCAGCGGGTTAATTGTTACGATTGGGTCACGTGGAGCTCCAGATATAGAGGAGTTTTTCCGGACATCAACGACGCGGAGGGCCAGAATGCGGTCTCGACGCTCAACTCACCGGAGGACAGCGATGCGAAGACGGCTCCAGGCACTGGCCTGCCTCGGAAGTCTCGCGGCGACGGGCATTCCCGCGTCGAGCCCGGCGGTCGCGCAGACCGCGTACACGGCGCAGGCCGTGGGGACCGCGGCGGGCGCCGCGGTCCCCACGATGGCGGCGTGCCGCGTGGTGGCCGCCAGGCCGGTGCTGGACCCGGGCGGGACGATCACGGCCACGGCCGTGCGAACCGGCTGCGACGACGAGTCCCTGCTCCGCCTACGGATCAGGGAGGCAGGACCCGGCCCCGACCGCACCCTCGGGAGCGACTCCCGGGTGCTGGTGAACGGCCGCGTCACGGTCAGGCTGCGCTGCTCCCCCGCTCCGCGCCGCTACTACGTCACGGCCATGGACTTCGAGGGCCGCCCCGCCATGTCGCGCAGCGTGGTGCTGTCATGCGGGTACGGGCCGGGGTCCGGTTCGGACGCCTCCGCCGCCGAAGCCGCGGTCGTCAGGCTCACCAACCAGGCCCGCGCCGGCCGGGGCTGCCGGCCGCTGCTGCACGACCGCAGGCTGCACAGGGCGGCCGAACGGCACTCGGCGGACATGGCCGCCAGGGGCTACTTCGACCACACCGGCCGGGACGGCCGCTCCGGGGGCGACCGCATCCGGGCCGCCGGTTTCGCACCGCTCCGCGGCTGGGGCGAGAACATCGCCGTGGGCCCGCACTCCGCCGCCCAGGTGGTGCGGGGCTGGCTCAACAGCCCCGGTCACCGCAGGAACATCATGGACTGCTCGTACACCCACATCGGCGTCGGCCAGCACCCGCGCGGCCCGCACTGGACCCAGACCTTCGCCAGCCACTGAGCGCCGGGCGCCGAGACCACCGGAGCGCCGGGCGTACCGGCCCCACCCGTGCCGGTTCCCACCGCACGCCCCGCGCTCCCCTCCGGCGGGCCCGGCCGCGACTCCGTATCGGACCGTGGCCGGGCCCGCACCCAGGTGTGTCAGTCGCTCAGAAGGTCCACCGCGGCCCGGCCGAACGCGCGCACCCTGCCCGTCTCGCCGCCGGCCCGCCACACCAGCCCCCATTCGACCCGCGGCGCGTCGCGTACCGGCACGTAGGCCACGTCAGGGCGGGCGTAGTAGCGCCGCGTCTGCGCCCCCACCAGTAGCACCCCACGCCCCGCGCCGACCAGCGTCAGGGCCTCGTGCAGGGTCGCCGCCCGAGGCCCCGGCGAGCCCGGTGCGGCCCGGCCGCCGCCCGCCAGCTCCACCACCGTCACCCGCTCCAGGTCGGCCGGCCCCACGGACTCCCGGCGGGCGAACGGATGCCCCGCCGGAACCGCCGCCATCAGCGCCTCCCGCACCAGCACCGGCCCCGCGTCCGCGCCCGGCACCGGCAGCGTCGTCAGCACGACGTCCACCTCGCCGTCGCGCAGCCACGGCGCCACCTCTCCCGGCTGCGCCTCCCTGATCACCACCTCGCAGCCCGGCACCCTGCTCCGGAACAGCTCCTCCACCCCGGCCAGCAGTTGCCCCGCGGCCGCCCCGGTGAAGGCCGCTCGAAGCGTCCCCGTCAGCCCGCGGCCCGCGTCGGCCGCCCGCTCGTACGCGGCCCCGATGGCCTCCCAGGCGGGCCGCACCTCCTCGTGGAGCCGGCGCCCCACCGGGGTGAGCGCGACGCGGCGGCTGGTCCGGTCGAACAGCGGCGCGCCCACCCGCCGCTCCAGCTTCCTGATCGTCTGACTGACCCGCGCGGTGGACACGCGCAGCCGCTCGGCGGTGTGCCCGAAGTGCAGCTCCTCGGCGAGGGTCAGGAACGCCTCGATCTCGTGCCTCTCCAGCACCCCGCCCTCCCGTCCTTAAGCCCGGCTTCACGATCGTGGCACAGAGCGGCGTTGATCACCGCCCGCCGGAACCGGAGGCTGGAGGCCCGTTCGAAAGGAGCACCACGCATGTACGTCACCGAGCACCGCGCCCTGTCCGGGGCCCCGCGCGAGCTGGAGGACCGGACGGAGATCACCGACGCGCTCCTGCGCTTCGCCCTGGGCCAGGATCTGCGGGACGAGGACCTGTTCGCGTCCTGCTTCACCGAGGACGCCGAGCTGGACTTCCGCCCGGCAGCCGCCCGCTGGGGCGCCGCGCCGCCGCTGATGAAGGGCCGGGACGCGATCGTCACGACTATCCTGTCCGGCTTCAGCGGACGGGTCGACACCACCCACCAGGTCACGAACCCGCGCATCGCCGTCACCGGCGACACGGCCCGCCTGACCGCCCTGGTCGAGGCGCAGCACCTGCTCACCGCCGACCACGACACGCACGCGCTGCTGAAGAACCGCTACGACGTCAGGCTGGTACGGGACGGCGGCCGATGGCTGATGAGCCGGATCCGCATCGAGAACGCCTGGTACACCGGCGACCCGGCGGCCATCTTCACGGACAGTAACCGCCCCGGCGGCGTCGCGTAGAGAGGGAGGGGAATGGGGGAAGGGGCTGAAAACGGTGACGGGGCCCACCTCGTCGATGAGGTGGGCCCCGCTCTAACGACCTGTTATGCCTCAGCGGTTGGTGAGGATGTCCAGGACATCGTTGAGGACGTCGAGGTCGAGGAAGTCATTGTCAGAACCGTTGTTGGTCCACTCGCCATCCTGCGACCTGTTGTACCTGATGTCGTCGCCGTCGTCGTCGTGGTCGTGGTCGTAGTTGGCCACTACCGGTGCGGTGGTGTAACCCTGAGCGAGCGCGGGAGCGCCGCCCAGCATGACCATGCCGCCGATCAGACCGGTCAGGACAAGTCCCGTCTTGTACATCGGATCTCCTCTGTTACCTCTCGACTACTCTCCGTAGGTAGCGGTCGGAAGTATCCCCGAAGGCCTCTCCGAACAAACGCCGAGAATCACGCTTTGACGTACGAAGAAGCCTCCCTTGGCGGAACCTAGACGAAAGCCGGTCCTCCATGACGATCGGACTACCCACAGGCGACGCCGTCCGGATGAGACGGGGACGGGCGGGGCGGCGCCGGAAAAGCGGCAAAAAGGGCGCGGCCCGGGCCGGAGGATCACCCCGGCCGGGGCCGCGCACGCGGACTCACGCGGCTCTGTCAGCCGCGTAGCGTCATGAAAAATCAGGCCTTGAGCCAGCTCATCATCGGACGGAGCTCGGCGCCGGTCTTCTCGATCGGGTTCTCCGCCAGCTCGTCACGGTGACGCTGGAACTCCTTCTGGCCGCCGTCGAACTCCTCCACCAGCTCGCGGGCGAACCGGCCGTCCTGGATCTCGGCGAGGATCTCGCGCATCGCCTGGCGGGTCTGCTCGGTGACGACGCGCGAGCCGCGGGTGTAGCCGCCGTACTCGGCCGTGTCGGAGACCGACCAGTACATCTTCGAGATGCCGCCCTCGTACATGAGGTCGACGATGAGCTTCATCTCGTGCAGGCACTCGAAGTAGGCGACCTCCGGCTGGTAGCCCGCCTCGATCAGGGTCTCGAAACCGGCCTTGATCAGCTCGGAGACGCCGCCGCACAGCACGGCCTGCTCGCCGAACAGGTCGGTCTCGGTCTCCTCGGTGAAGGTGGTCTTGAGCGCGCCGGCGCGGGTCCCGCCGATGCCCTTGGCGTACGAGAGCGCCAGGTCGAGGGCCTTGCCGGAGGCGTCCTTCTCCACCGCCACCAGGCAGGGCACGCCGCGCCCCGCCTCGAACTGGCGGCGCACCAGGTGGCCGGGGCCCTTGGGCGCGACCATGCACACGTCGACGCCCTCGGGCGCCTCGATGAGGCCGTAGCGGATGTTGAGGCCGTGGCCGAAGAAGAGCGCGTCGCCCTCCCTGAGGTTCGGCGCGACGTGCTCGGCGTAGAGGTGGCGCTGGATGTGGTCCGGCGCCAGGATCATCGTGACGTCGGCCTCCTTGACCGCCTCCGACGGCGTGAGCACGCGCAGGCCGTCGTTCTCGGCCTTCTCACGGCTCTTGGAGCCCTCGGGCAGGCCGACGCGCACGTCGACGCCGGAGTCACGCAGGGAGAGCGCGTGGGCGTGGCCCTGGCTGCCGTACCCCAGCACGGCCACACGGCGCCCCTGGATGATCGACAGGTCGGCCTGGTCGTCGTAGAAAATCTCGGTCACTTGCGAATAACCTTTCAGGCGGTACGGTCCAGTGCCCTGAGGGACCGGTCGGTGATGGAACGGGCGCCGCGGCCGATGGCCACCATGCCCGACTGGACGAGTTCTTTGATGCCGAAGGGCTCGAGCACCTTGACGAACGCGTCGAGTTTGTCGGGGGTGCCGGTGACCTCGATGGTCACCGCGTCGGAGGCCACGTCGATGCAGCGGGCCCGGAAGAGCTGGACGAGCTCCAGCACGTGGGAGCGGCTGTCGGCGTCGGCCTTGACCTTGATCAGCGTCAGCTCGCGCTGCACGGACTGGGACGGGTCGAGCTCGACGATCTTGAGCACGTTCACCAGCTTGTTGAGCTGCTTGGTGACCTGCTCCAGCGGGAGCTCCTCGACGTTGACCACGATCGTCATGCGGGAGATGTCTTCGTGCTCGGTGGGCCCGACGGCCAGCGAGTCGATGTTGAAGCCCCGCCGGCTGAACAGCGCGGACACCCGCGCCAGGACACCCGGCTTGTTCTCCACGAGCACTGACAGCGTGTGTCTGCTCATTCTTCGTTCTCCCACGTAGGCGCCATGTCACGGGCGTACTTGATCTCGTCGTTGCTCGTCCCTGCCGCGACCATGGGCCAGACCATGGCGTCCTGGTGGACGACGAAGTCGACCACCACCGGCACGTCGTTGATCTCCATGGCCTTCTTGATGGTCGCGTCGACGTCTTCGGGACGCTCGCACCTCAGGCCAACACAACCATAGGCCTCCGCCAGCTTGACGAAGTCGGGGATCCGGCGGGTCGCCTGCAGGTCGGTGTTGGAGTAGCGCTCGTCGTAGAAGAGGGTCTGCCACTGGCGGACCATGCCGAGGTTGCCGTTGTTGATGACGGCGATCTTGATCGGCACGCCCTCCAGGGTGCACGTGGCCAGCTCCTGGTTGGTCATCTGGAAGCAGCCGTCGCCGTCGATGGCCCACACGACCGCGTCGGGGTCGCCCATCTTGGCGCCCATCGCGGCCGGGACCGCGAAGCCCATGGTGCCGGCGCCGCCGGAGTTGATGAACGCGCCCGGCCGCTCGTGCGCGATGAACTGGGCGGCCCACATCTGGTGCTGGCCGACCCCGGCCACGTAGTAGGCGTCGGGCCCGGCGATCGCGCTCAGCCGCTGCATCACGTACTGGGGGGCCAGCGAACCGTCGTCGAACTCGTCGTAGCCGAGCGGGTAGGTCTCCTTGTAGCCGTTGAGCGTCGTCCACCAGTCGGCGTAGTCGCCCTGCTGGCCGGACGCCTCGACGGCGGCGATCAGGTCGCCGATGACCTCCTTGCAGTCGCCCACGATCGGCACGTCGGCGTGGCGGTTCTTGGAGATCTCCGCCGGGTCGATGTCGGCGTGCACGATCTTGGCGTACGGGGCGAACGTGGAGAGCTGGCCGGTGACCCGGTCGTCGAACCGGACGCCCAGGCCGACGAGCAGGTCCGCCTGCTGCAGGGCGCCCACCGCGGAGACCGAGCCGTGCATGCCGGGCATGCCGAGGTGCTGGGGGTGGCTGTCGGGGAACGTGCCGCGCGCCATCAGCGTGGTGACGACCGGGATGCCCGTCAGCTCGGCCAGGCGGAGCAGCTCCTCGGAGGCGCGTGCCTTGTGGACGCCGCCGCCGACGTACAGCACGGGCCGCCGGGACTCGGCGATCAGCTTGGCCGCTTCGCGGATCTGCTTGGAGTGCGGCCGGGTGACGGGGCGGTAGCCGGGCAGCTGCATGACCGGCGGCCAGCTGAACAGGGTCTCGGCCTGCAGCGCGTCCTTGGAGATGTCGACCAGCACGGGCCCGGGGCGGCCGGTGGCGGCGATGTGGAACGCCTCGGCGATCGTCCGCGCGATGTCGTCGGCGTCGGTGATGAGGAAGTTGTGCTTGGTGATCGGCATGGTGATGCCGGAGATGTCGGCCTCCTGGAAGGCGTCCGTGCCGATCGCCCCGCTGGCCACCTGCCCGGTGATCGCCACGATCGGCACCGAGTCCATGTAGGCGTCGGCGATCGGAGTCACCAGGTTGGTCGCACCCGGCCCGCTGGTCGCCATGCACACGCCGACCTTGCCGGTGGCCTGCGCGTATCCCTCGGCCGCGTGCCCGGCGCCCTGCTCGTGCCGTACAAGCACGTGCCGGACCTTGGCCGAGTCGTACAGGGGATCGTAGGCGGGGAGGATGGCGCCGCCAGGGATCCCGAACACGGTGTCGACTCCCACGTGCTCCAAGGCCCTGACCAGGGCCTGTGCACCTGTCATCCGTTCGGTCATCGGCTCGTTCCTTGTGTGATCACACGTCAGGACATAAAAAATGCCCCTCCCCACGGGAAGTGGGAGCGGGGCGGCGCGCAGGTCGGAGTGCTTCGCTAACGGCCTGCGCGCCGGCGAAGTACTACGAGAATCTCACTGCGAAGCATGGCTTACACGATAGCCGCTCTGAACCGCCCGGTGTCAACTTGGTGGGACACAGGTCTCACACGCTGAGATCAAACGGTGAGACTGGTCCGCATCAGCGAGTCGACGCCCCTGGCCGCCATGGGCCGGGCCACGAGGAAACCCTGACCGCGGGTGCAGCCCATCTCGCGCAGCAGGTCGAGCTGCTCGGGCCGCTCGATGCCCTCGGCCACCACGATGAGCCCGAGGTCGTGGCCGAGCCGCACGATGGTCCGGGTGAGCAGGGTCAGCGTGTCGTCCTGGCCCAGCCCGGACACGAACGACGGATCGATCTTGATCATGTCGACCGGGAGCTGACGGAGGAAGGCCAGCGAGGCGTAGCCGGTGCCGAAGTCGTCGATGGCCAGCCGCACGCCCAGGGCGCGCAGCTCCGACAGCCGCTTGACGGTCTCGTCGGCGTCGTCGACGAGCATCTCCTCGATCACCTCAAGGGTGAGCGCGCAGGCGGGCAGCCCGCTCTCCTCCAGCGCCTCCTCGACCGTCTGCACGAACCGGGGGGCGGTGATCTGGCGGGCGGACAGGTTGAGCGACAGGCCGATGTCCCAGGACTCGGCCCGCCAGGCGGCCACCTCGCGGCACGCCTCGCGCAGGATCCACTCCCCCAGCGGCACGATGAGGCCGGTGTCCTCGGCCGGGCCGAGGAACTGGTCGGGCGGCACGAACACCGAGCCGCGGCACCACCGCACCAGCGCCTCGACCGCGGTCACCCGGGAGGTGGCCAGGTCGACCACGGGTTGGTACTCGATCGCGAACTGGTGCTCGATCAGCGCCCGCTGCAGGTCGGCGGCGAGCTCCAGCCTGCGGACCACGTCGGCGTGCATCTGCGCGGCGAACACCTCGACCCGGCGCCCGCCGAGCTCCTTGGCCCGCGCCATGGCCACGTCGGCGTTGCGGATCAGGTCGCCTGCGGGCACGTCGTCCTCGGCGAAGGCGACCCCGACGCTGCCGGTGAGCGCCACGTCTCGGTCGGCCACCCGGAACGGCTCCTGCGAGACCGCCCGCAGCAGGCGCTCGGCCAGGTCGACGGCGAGCTGCGCGTCGCCGCCGGTCTCGATGAGCACGGCGAACTCGTCACCGCCCCACCGGGCGAGCGTGTCGTCGGGGCGTACGGCGCCGCGCAACCGGCGCGCGGCCTGGCCGAGGAGGTAGTCGCCGCTGGCGTGGCCGACGGAGTCGTTGACGGAGGTGAACCCGTCGAGGTCGAGGAAGATGACCGCGACGTGGCCGGAGCCGCCGAGCACCTCGCGGGTGCGCTCCTCGAAGTAGGCGCGGTTGGGCAGGCCGGTGACGCCGTCGTGGAAGGTCAGGTGGGCGACCTGGTTGCGCAGCGCCTCCTCGTCGCTGATGTCGCGGGTGGTGACCAGGATCTGGTCCTCGCCGCTGGCGTGGCGGGTGGCGACGGACTCGGTGGGCCGCCAGGTGCCGTCGGCGGCGCGTACGCGGCAGGCGATGAGGCAGGCGCCGGGATTGGCGTCGTCCTCGTCGTCGAGGCCCATCGCGCGCAGCGACGACTGGATCTGGGGCACGTCCTCGGGGTGGATGTAGTCGAAGATCGATCCGCCGACGAGCTGCTCGGGGCGGTAGCCGTAGGTCTCCTCCACCCCGGCCCCGATCTCGTGCACGGTGCCTTCGTGGTCGCAGATGAGCACCACGTCGCCGGTGCTCTCGGCCAGGTCGCGCAGCTGCTTCTCACCGCGCGAGAGCAGCGTGCGCAGCCGCAGGTTGACGCCCGACAGCACGAACAGGCGCAGCAGCAGGAGCAGCACCATCGAGGCGGCGACCACCACGACGCCGGTGACGGGCGCCTGCCGCCCCCCGCCCGACAGGTGGACGACCATCGTCACGGTGGCCACGGCGACCAGCGCCAGCGGCAGCAGGGCGACGAGGCTGCCCATGAGCGGCCAGGCCGTCACCTCGCGGGGGCGTGCCCAGGGCACGACGGTCAGCAGCAGGAACGCCGCCGGCGCGAGCGCCAGGCTCCATCCGGGCGGCCCGCCGCCGTCGAGCCTGGCCACGGCGCCGGCCAGGCTGGAGGTCGTGGTGGCCGCGAGCACGCACAGGCCGGCCACGCCGAGCGGCAGGGCGACGGCCCTGCCGGTGACCACGGAAGGCACCACCGCGCACGTCACCAGCAGCGCCAGCATGGGCGGCAGCATCGAGAAGGTGAACAGCGCCGGGTCGGCGGTGTTGTCGTAGACGTGGCGCAGCGCCACCACCCAGCCGACCACGAACAGCGCGGCGGCGGACAGGTAGGAGTCGGTGACGTGGCGGAGCACGACCAGGGCGGGCGGGCGGCGACCGCCGGCGACGAGCGCGCCCCCGCCGATCAGCACGGTGCCGAGCAGCACGAGCAGGTCGGCGAAGCTCACCATGAGGCTGGAGCTGTCGGTGAACGGGCGCACGGCCACGCCGAGTGCCCAGACCGCGGCGCCGCCGCCCATCCAGCGGATGCCCCTGGACATGGACCGGCGCTCGGCCGGCGGCCCGGAGGCGAGCAGCAGCGAGGCGGCGGCGAGCATGGCCGCGAGGAATCCGGCGACAGCGCCGATGTAGAGGGCCGGGCCGCCCGCAAGGAGCGCAGCCGCGACCCCGGCCGCGCCGATCGCCGCTCCGGCGGTCAGCGATGCCCGTGGATCACGCCAGCGGATCACAGTCGTTGCCCATCCCGTCCTCGAACCCTGCTCCCGTGGCCGCCGAAGCCCGGCGGGTCCACATCGCCAGTGTGTGTGGTCTCGGCTGCGCGGGTGGTGACAACGCCGATGTCGTCACCGATCTGATAACCACACGGACCAATTGCCGCCAAGAATTCCTTGACAGGAAGTCAGGAAACCTTGGATAGACGCAACCGTACGCACCGAAGGTCACGGCCCAGCCACGTTCCGGATTCTCCTCAGTACGCGTCGGTGATGATGTTGTCCAGCGGCTCGCCGCGGAGGTGCCTGGAGATTTGCGCCCGGATGAGCTTCAGCGTGCGCCGGCCGGATGCGGGCGTGCTGCCGGCCACGTGGGGGGTGATCAGCACGCCCGGCGCGCTCCACAGGGGGTGGCCCTCGGGCAGCGGCTCCGGATCGGTCACGTCGAGCGCGGCCCGCAGCCGGCCGGCCTCCAGCTCGGCGACCAGCGCGCCGGTGTCGACCACCCCGCCCCTGGCGGCGTTGACCAGCACGGCGCCGTCCTTCATGCGGGCCAGGAATCCGGCGTCCACCATGCGCGCGGTGGCGGGGGTGGAGGGCACGAGCAGCACCACCACGTCCGCTTCGGGCAGCAGGCCGGGCAGCTCGTCCATGCCGTGGACGGGCCCGTACTCGCTGTCGCGGGCGCTCCTGGCCACCCGGACGATCTCCACCTCGAAGCCCGCCAGGCGGCGCTCCAGCGCACCGCCGATGGAGCCGTAGCCGACGATCAGCACGGTGGAGTCGGCGAGCGCCCCGGTGTGGCGGTAGGTCCACGCGCCGCGCCGCTGCGCGCCGGCGAACTCGGGGAACTCGCGGACGACCGCGATCATCGCTCCCGCCGCCCATTCGGCGGTGCCGGCGTCGTGCACGCCGCGCGCGTTGCACAGGACCACGCCCTCCGGCAGGTGAGGGCGGTACGGGTCGACGCCCGCGGTGACGGTCTGGAGGAGGCGCAGCGAGCGCATGCGGGCGAGGATCCCGGGCACGTCGGACACCACCACGAGAGGCGGGACCCACACCTCGACGTCCTCGATCCCGGGCGGCTCCGGCACGTCGCGGTGGAACACCGCGCACTCCACGCCGGGCAGCTCGGACAGGACGTCGGCGACAGCGTCGGAGGGCACCCAGATCTTCATGCGGGAAACCTTAAGGGTCGGGAGTGAGTATGGGACACATGAGGCACATCTGGATGATCATCTTCCTGGCGGCGCTCACCGCCTGTTCAGGCGCGGACGGGGTGGCGACCACGCCCACGGCCTCCGTCAGCCCCGGGCGCTCCCCGGGCGAGCCCACGACGGTGGCGGAGAACCTGGCGGTGCCGTGGTCGATCGCGTTCCTGCCCGGCGGGGACGCGCTGGTGACCGAGCGCGACACCGCCCGGCTGGTCCGCGTGAGCGCCTCCGGCCAGGTCACCGAGGTGGCCAAGATCGACGGCGTCGTCCCCGACGGCGAGGGCGGGCTGATGGGGCTGGCGGTCAAGGACGACCAGGTGTTCGTCTACTACACCGCCGCCGAGGACAACCGGATCGTCCGCTACCGGTTCACCGGCGACGCGGTGTCGGATCCGCGGGTGATCGTCCAGGGCATCCCCAAGGGCGGCATCCACAACGGCGGCAGGCTGGCGTTCGGGCCCGACGGCCACCTGTACGCGAGCACCGGCGAGATCGGCGACCGGGAGCTGGCGCAGCAGCGCGACTCGCTCGCGGGCAAGATCCTGCGGATGACCCCCGACGGCGAGCCCGCGCCCGGCAACCCGTTCGGCACGCTCGTCTACAGCCTCGGCCACCGCAACGTGCAGGGCCTGGCCTGGGACGACCAGGGCAGGCTGTACGCGTCCGAGTTCGGCGCCAACAGCTTCGACGAGCTCAACCTGATCAAGCCGGGCGCCAACTACGGCTGGCCGGAGGTCGAGGGCCGCGGCGACAACCCCGCGTTCGAGAACCCGATCGTCACCTGGGACACCTCGGAGGCGTCGCCGTCGGGGCTGGCCTACGCCGACGGGTCGCTCTGGATGGGCGCGCTGCGCGGCGAGCGCCTGTGGCAGATCCCGCTGGCCGCGGACGGCTCGCCCGGCGAACCGGTGGCCCACTACTCCGGCGTCTACGGCAGGCTCCGCGCGGTCTCCACGGCTCCCGACGGGAAGCTCTGGGTGGGCACCAGCAACAAGGACGGCCGGGGCGACGTGCGTGACGGCGACGACAGGATCATCGCCGTCACGCCGTGACGGTCAGCTTCCGGAGGCGCAGACGACCTCGGCCCGCGGCCGGTACTTGGTGGTCAGCTTCTTGTCGCGCTTGACCACCTTGCCGTCGTTGTGGAAGACGCGGGTGACGTCGATGGTGAAGCCCTGCTGGCCGGGGCCGGCCACGCAGTCGGGGGCGTCGCTGGTCTCGCGGCGGAACGGGGTGAAGTCCCGCTTCTCGGACTCGACGGCCTCGACCTTCTCGTACCGCTTGGTGCTGTAGAGGGTGACGGTGACGGACGTCTCGGTGGACGCCGTCTTGATCAGCACGCCGTGGTCGGAGTCGTTGCGCCACTTCAGGTCGAGGTCGGGGTAGAGCAGCGCGGCGTCGCGGCCGGCCGGGTAGCGGGTCGAGTGGTAGTCCATCGGCGTGTGCGTCACGTCCTCGAAGCCGCCGTAGAAGACCGCGTTGTAGAGCGCGGTGGCGAACTGCGACGAGCCGCCGCCCATGATGGTGAGCAGCCGGCCGCCGACGATCTGCGGCGCCGGCACGTAGCCGCCCTCGGTGGTGCGCTCGCCGACCAGTTCGTTGAGCGAGAACGTCTGGCCCGGCCTGACCAGGTGGCCGTCCACGTCCGCGGCCATCTGCCTGATGTTGGTGACCCGCGGCTGGCAGCAGTCGAACATGGAGGTGAACGAGCCCACGGCCTCCTTGATGCCGAGCCCGCTCACCTCCTCGGTGGTGACGTCCGGCGGCGCGGCGGACAGCGTGACGGGGACGACCCGCTCGCCGCCGCGCCGCAGCATGCCGGTCACGTCGCGGGCGAGGCGCTCCTCGTCGATGCCGCGCCCCGCGCGGGAGGTGACGAGCCGGGGGCTGCCGTCGACGATCTCGTACGTGGCGTCGCGTGGCGCCTGGGCCGCGTCCACCAGGACGCTCTCCACGGGGCCGAGCGCCTTCGCGGCGTCGAACCGGGGCTTCAGCGCCCCCTCGTCGTCGGCCACGAAGGTCAGGCTGGCCGCGATGGCCGCCGGGGTGAGCTGGGCCTGCTTGCCGTCGAGGGTCAGCGTGATCGGGCCGGCGACGGCGCGCCTGGCCTGGGTCCTGGCCCGGTTCACGGCCTCCTGCGTGGTGGCGGGCTCGGCCGGTTTCAGCGACAGCGACGCCTTGCCGCTGCCGGTGAGGAAGGCGGCGCTGATGGCCTTGACGGCCTCGCCCCGGTCGAGCAGCACGCCGGGGCGCGGCTGGGTGACGACGGGCCGCAGCTCCTTGAACGTCACCTTGCCCTCGGTCGGAGGCTTGTCGACGGTCCCGGCCAGCGCCTCGACGGTCCTGGCGAGCTGGGAGGCGTCGACGGTTACCTGGGGTTCCAGCTCGGTGGTGCCGGTCAGCGCCCGCCACACCTCGCCGGGGCTGGGGAAGCCGCTGGGCACCTGGTTGATCGTGCTGACGACGTCCAGCTGCAAGCCGGCCTCGTCGGGCTGGACGGTGTCGCGGTGCTTGCCGACGGTCACCACGACGGGCTTGCTGAGCTCGGCGGCCAGCTCGGCGCGGAGCTTCTCGGCCGCCTGCGTGACGGTCAGGCCGCCGATGTCGACGCCGTCGACGCGGGTGCCTGGCAGTACGGTGCCGGACATCAGCACGGCCGGCACCAGGTAGGCCAGGAGGACGGCGAGGAGCACGAGCACGCCGACGGCGGGCAGCAGGCGGCGCCGCCTGGACGGCTCGGGGTCGGTGTAAGCGGGCGGCTGCGGCTCGGTGAAGGCCGGCGCTGGATTCACGCTGACCGGCCACGGCTGCGACTGCTGCGGGGCCGGGGGCGGCCCGCCGTTCGCGGCGGCCTGGGGGCCCTGGCCCGCGGGCGGGGACTCCGGCCGGCCCTGGGGGCCGAAGATGTCCCTGGACACACCGGGTGGAAGGCCTTCCACCTTCGGCTTCCTCGAAGTGGCGCGCGAGGGTAACGGCACCGAGGCGAACGGGTCGGTCGGTGATTCGATCGGTCCCGCGTTACGCACGCCTCAATCTCCTCCCTCTCCGCAGCCACTTCTCAGGAAACAGTAAGGCACGCGGGTACGGATATGTCACGAGAAACGACTACGGAAGTGTGTCAGCCGATCCAGCGGTATCGGTGTTCCGGTCTGCCCGCCGTCCCGTACCTGGGCCGCAGCTCGGCCCGGCGGGCGCCGCACAGGTACTCCAGATAGCGGCGGGCGCTGACCCGCGACAGCCCCGTCAGGGATGCGGTCTCCACGGCCGACAGGTCGCGGCCCGCCTCCCGCAGCACCGTGGCGACCAGCGCACAGGTCGCCTGCGACAGGCCCTTGGGCAGCGCCGGCGGGGTGCCGGTGACGCCGAAGAGCCGGTCCACGTCGTCCTGGTGGGCCTCCGGCCCGATGGCGCTGAGCTGCCTGCGGGTATGGGCGTACTGCTGGAGCCGCTCGGTGAGCGCGGCGGCGGCGAACGGCTTGATCAGGTAGTTGACCGCCCCGCCGCGCATGGCCTCCCTGACCGTCGGCACGTCGCGGGCCGCGCTGATGACCAGCACGTCCACGCCGCTGATCGCCTTGAGCACTTCCAGGCCGGACATGTCGGGCAGGTAGATGTCGAGCAGGACGAGGTCGGGCCGGGACCCGGCGACGGCCGTGATCGCGTCGGCCCCGTTGTGGGCGGTGGCCACCACCTCGAAGCCCGGCACCCTGGCGACGTAGCCGGCGTGGATGCGGGCCACCATGAAGTCGTCGTCCACGACCAGCACCCGGATGTCGCTCACGTCGCCGCCTCCTCGGGCAGCAGGGCGGTGAACACCGCGCCACCGGAGTTGCGCACCCGCACCCAGCCGCCGCGGCGCAGGCAGGCCTGACGGGTGAGCGCCAGGCCGAGCCCGCGCGGCCCCGAGTGGGCGGCCTTGGTGGTGAACCCCTCGCGGAAGACCTCCTCCACCAGCTCCGGCGTGATGCCCGGCCCCGAGTCGCGCACCCGTACGCGCAGCCCGCCGTCCCCCGCCACGACCGAGACCTCGATCGTGCCGGCCCGGCCGTCGAGCGCGTCGATGGCGTTGGCCACCAGGTTGCCGACGACCAGGACCGCGTCCTGCGGGTCGCCGAGCGCCCCCTCGGGCACCGTGGAGTCGTCCGACAGCACCAGCCGGGCGCCGCGCTCGGCCGCCTCGGCCGACTTGGCCAGCAGCAGCGCGGCCAGCGTGGGGTCCTGCACCCGCTCGCGCAGCTCGCCCGCCTTCACGCCCGGGGTGGTGCTGGTGATGAACGCGATGGCGGCGTCGTGCTCGCCCATCTCCAGCAGCCCGACCACGGTGTGCATGCGGTTGGCGAACTCGTGCGCCTGGGCCCGCAGCGCCTCCGTCGCGCTGCTGGTCGACTCCAGCTCGCGGGCGAGGCGGACCAGCTCGGTGCGGTCGCGCAGGGTGATCACCCAGCCGCTCTGCCGGCCCCGTACGGACACCGGGGTGCGGTTGAGCACCAGCACCCGCTCGCCGTGCAGGACCACCCGGTCCTCGCCGGGGTCGGCGCCGCCGAGCACGTCGCGCATGCGGTCGGAGACCGGCATCCGGGTCAGGTCGTCGCCGACGTCGCCGAGCAGCTCGCGGGCGGCGTCGTTGACCAGCGTCACCCGGCCGTCGAGGTCGAGCGCGAGCACGCCTTCCTTGACGCCGTGCAGCACGCCCTCGCGCTGCTCCAGCAGGGCGGCGATCTCGCGCGGCTCCAGCCCGAACGTCTGCCTGCGCACCCTCGCGGTGATCAGGGCGGCCGCGGCGAGCCCGGCGACGAGCACGGCCGTCGCGGTCCACAGCAGCGGCGGCAGCGCGCCCGCCACCTCGCCGATGACCGTGGTCTCCAGCACGCCGACCGAGACCAGGCCGATGACCTCGCCGTACTCGTCGCGCACCGGGGTCTTGCCGCGGACCGTGATGCCGATCGTGCCCTTCTGGGTGCCCACCCAGTCGCCGCCGGTGGTGAGCACGTAGCTGCCGTCGGTGGACAGCCGGTGGCGGATCAGCGAGGCGTTGGGGTGGGCGTAGCGGACCTGGTCGGCGTTGGCGATCACCACGTAGTCGGCGCCGGTGGTCTGCTGCACGCTCAGCGCGAGCGGCTGCAGCACGGTCTCCGGCCGGCGCAGCTTGAACGCCTCGCGCACCTGCGGCAGGGCGGCGACCGACTGGGCGATGGCCAGCGCCCGCTGCTCGTAGCGGGAGTCGTACTGGTTGCGGGTGTGCTGTGCCCAGACAGCGGCGGTGCTGCCGACGGCGAGCAGCACGATCGCCATCTGGAGCACGAACAGCTGGGTGCCGAGTCTCACGCAGCACATGCAAACAGCGCCAGGTCACGGGCCGGTTGCGACCAATACGACCACTACGACCGCTACCTGCAGAGTCTCGACGCGGGCGCTCACGGGCCGCACGATCCAGGGTTCATAGATGTGAAACCCCCTGGAGTTGATCATGCGTTTGCGCATCATCGCCGCGCTCGCGGCGTTCTCCGTCGCGCTGGCCGGCTGCGGCGGCGGCAGCGGCGGCGGCACCACGACCCTGCGCATCATGGCCCCGGCCTCGCCCGGCGGCGGCTGGGACCAGACCTCACGCACCGCGGAGCAGGCGCTGAAGTCCGTCGCGCCGGACCGCGGCGTCGAGGTCTTCAACGTCCCCGGCGCCGGCGGCACGATCGGGCTGGCCCAGCTCGCCGGTGAGCAGGGCAACGGCAACCTGCTGATGACCATGGGCCTGGTCATGGTCGGCGCCATCGAGCAGAACAAGTCCAAGGTCACGCTGGCCGAGACGACGCCGATCGCCAAGCTGACCGAGGAGTACGAGATCGTCGTGGTCCCGGCGGAGTCCCCGCTCCAGTCGCTGCAGGACCTGGTGGCCGCGTGGAAGGCGGACCCGGCGAAGGTGTCGGTCGCGGGCGGCTCGGCCGGCGGCACCGACCACATCGTGGCCGGGCTCATGGCCAAGGCCGCGGGGGTCGACCCCAAGCAGGTCAACTACATCGCGCACTCCGGCGGCGGCGAGGCGCTCAACGCGCTGCTCGGCAACAAGGTCACGATCGGCGTCTCGGGCGTCGGCGAGTTCGCCGAGCACGTCAAGTCCGGCAAGCTGCGCGCGCTCGGCGTCACCTCCGGCGAGCGGCTGCCCGAGCTGGACGCGCCCACGCTGAAGGAGGGCGGCCTGGACGTGGAGCTGGCCAACTGGCGCGGCTTCGTGGCCCCCGGCGGGCTCGCCGACGCCGACCGGCAGGCGCTGACCGACCTGGTCACCAAGATGCGCGACTCGCAGCCGTGGAAGGACGCGGTGGCCAAGAACGGCTGGATCGACTCGTTCATGACCGGCCAGGAGTTCGACGCCTACCTGAAGTCCGAGGAGACCCGGGTCAAGGGCATCATCGCCGAGATGGGGCTCGTGTCCTGATGTCCTCACCCGAGGAGCCCACTCTTCAGGAGACCGGGCGCAAGCGCGGCCTTTGGCGGCCCGAGCTGGGGCTGGCCCTGGTGGTGCTCGGTCTCGGCGTGTTCGTCGTCGTGGGCACGCTCGACGTGTCGGCAGCGGCCTCCCGGCTCGGGCCGGGGCCGCGGTTCTTCCCCATGCTGGTCGGCGGGGCGATGATCCTCATCGGCCTGTTCTACGTGGCCGACGTGCTGCGCGGCGGGCGCGGCGACCCGGAGGAGAGCGAGGACGTGGACGCCGAGGCGCCCGCCGACTGGCGCGGCGTCGGCCTGGTGAGCGGCGTCTTCCTGGCCTTCACCGCCGTGCTGGACGTGCTCGGCTGGATCATCGCGGCGAGCCTGCTGTTCTTCGGGCTGTCGCTGGCGCTCGGCGCCGAGCACAGGGTCCGCGCGGCCCTGATCGCGGTGGTGCTGGCCGTCTCGACGTACCTGACGTTCGTCGAGGGGCTGGGCGTCACGCTGCCCGCCGGGCTGCTGTCGGGGGTGATCTGAGTGGAGTCGCTGGGGCTGCTGCTCGACGGGTTCGCCGCCGCGCTGACGCCGGTCAACCTGCTGTACGCGCTCGTCGGCGTCACGCTCGGCACCCTGGTCGGCGTGCTGCCGGGCATCGGGCCGGCGATGACCGTGGCGCTGCTGCTGCCGATCACCTTCACGGTGCCGCCGGCCAGCGCGTTCATCATGTTCGCCGGCATCTACTACGGCGGCATGTACGGCGGCTCGACCACGTCCATCCTGCTCAACACGCCCGGCGAGTCCTCCTCCATGATCACCGCGCTGGAGGGCAACAAGATGGCCAGGCGCGGGCGGGCCGCGCAGGCGCTGGCCACGGCGGCCATCGGCTCGTTCGTGGCGGGCACGATCGCCACCGCGCTGCTGGTGTTCGCGGCGCCGGCCGTGGTGAGCTTCGCGATCTCGTTCGGCCCCGAGGACTACTTCGCGCTGGCGATCCTGGCCTTCACCGCGGTGTCGTCGGTGCTGTCGCGGTCGGTCGTGCGCGGGCTGGCCTCGCTGGTGCTGGGGCTGGCGATCGGGCTGGTCGGCATCGACCAGCAGACCGGGCAGGCCCGGCTCACGCTGGGCATCCCGCAGCTCCTCGACGGCATCGACGTGGTGATCGTCGCGGTCGGGCTGTTCGCCGTGGGCGAGGCGCTGTACGTGGCCTCCCGGCTGCGGCACGCCCCGCCGGACGTCGTACCCGTCGGGCGGGCCTGGATGGGCCGCTCGGACTGGGGCCGGTCGTGGCGGCCGTGGCTGCGCGGCACCGCGCTCGGCTTCCCGTTCGGCGCGCTGCCCGGCGGCGGCGCCGAGATCCCCACGTTCCTGTCGTACGCGGCCGAGAAGCGGCTCGCCCGCGGCGTGGCGCGGGAGGAGTACGGGAAGGGCGCGATCGAGGGCGTGGCCGGGCCCGAGGCGGCCAACAACGCCTCGGCGGCGGGCACCCTCGTGCCGCTGCTCACGCTGGGGCTGCCGACCTCCGCCACGGCCGCGATCATGCTGGCGGCCTTCCAGCAGTACGGTCTGCAGCCCGGGCCGCAGCTCTTCGACCACAACCCGGCGCTGGTGTGGGCCATGATCGCGTCGCTGTTCATCGGGAACACGATGCTGCTCGTGCTGAACCTGCCGCTCGCGCCGGTCTGGGCCAAGCTGCTGCGGATCCCGCGCCCGTACCTCTACAGCGGGATCATCCTGTTCGCCGCGCTCGGCGTCTACGCGCTGAACGCCAGCGCGGTGGACCTCGTGGTGCTGTTCGTGCTCGGGCTGCTCGGGTTCGCCATGCGGCGGTTCGGGCTGCCGGTCGCGCCCGCGGTGATCGGCATGATCCTGGGGCCGATGGCGGAGATCCAGCTGCGTCGGGCGCTGGCCATCGGCGCCGGCGACGTGACCGTGCTGGTGGGCAGCCCGGTCGCGGTGGTGCTGCTCGTGCTGTCACTGCTGGCCCTGCTGACGCCGCTGCTGCGGGGCTTCATGGCCAGACGGCGGATGCCGCCGCTGCCGGTCTCGCACGAGGACTGAACGGCGCGGCCCCGGACACCACCCGGGGCCGCGACCGTCTCAGACCGCCGCGGCTGCGGGGACGGGGGTTCCGGCCCGCACGGCGCGGGGCACGATCAGCAGCCCGGCCGCCGCTATGACCAGGGTCGCGGTGAACACCGTCCAGTAGGCCCCGCCGGCCGCGATGAACAGCGCGGACGTGACGGCGACCGCCACCACCGAGAACACCGACTCGCCCAGGTGGAGCGCCCCGCTGTTCTCGCCGGCCTCGCCGGGGGCCGACAGCTCCAGCGTGAGCACCGACAAGGTCGGGTAGATCAAACCCATCCCGAACCCGGCCGCGATCCAGGCCGGATAGGCCAGCTCCAGCGGCACCCCGGGGAACGTCACGGCCCCCATCGCCACGATGCCCGCCGACAGCGCCACCGAGCCCAGCCGCAGGTTCGTGCTCCGGCTGAACACCTCGCGCCCCTGCAGCCAGGAGGCGAGCGACCAGGTCAGCGCGCCGCCGGTGAGCGCGATCCCGGCGGTGAACGGCGACATGCCGCGCTCCTCCTGCAACATGAGCGGCACCATCACCTCGGCCGCGAAGAACGCCCCGGTGGCCAGGCCGCGCAGCCCCACCACCGCCGGCAGCCCTCTGGCGGCCCTGAGCGTCCCGGGGGGCAGCAGCCTGGGCAGCGCCACGGCCAGGATCACCAGCCCGATCGCCAGCAGCGCGAACCGCCCGTCGCTCCCGTACTGCATGAGGGCCGCCGCCACGGCCGTCACCGCCGCCCACGCGATCTTGCCCATGAGCCCCGGCGCCGGGGCGCCCTGACCGCCGCGCACCGGCTGCCCGGCCAGCCCGCGCGCCAGCACCAGCCCGGCCGCCACGGTCAGGAACGGCACCAGCAGGAACACCCACCGCCAGCCCAGCGTCTCCACGATCACGCCGACGATCGCCGGCCCCACCATCGACGGCACCACCCACGCGGTCGCGAACAGCGAGAACACCCGGGGATGCAGCTCCTCGGGATAGACCCGGGCCACCACCACGTACAGCGCCACGTTCACCAGCGCCCCGCCGAACCCCTGGATCAGCCGACCGGCGACCAGCACCTCCATGGCCGGCGCCAGCCCCGCCAGCGTCAGCCCGCCGATGAACGCGGCCGCGCCGGTCCAGAGCGGCGGGAGCGGCCCGCGCACGTCCGCCCACCGGCCGCCGAGCACCGTGCCCACCACCCCGGCCGCCAGCGCGCTGCTGAACGCCAGCCCGTAGAGCTCGAACCCGCCGAGCTCACGCGCCACCACCGGCATCGCCACCGCGACCGCCACATATTCGAAGGCCACCAGCGACACCATCGCCACCAGGCCCGCGGTCAGAGCAGATGTCTTCATACCGGAGACGGTAGATCCGCTCCTCGCGGAAAACCTCCAGCCACGGCCGTAGGCCGGGGTACGCGGATCGTCCTAGGTCCCGCCCCCACGCGCGGAGGGCGGGACCTAGGACCTACTCGGAGACGCCCAGCTTCTCCAGGATGAGCTGACGGGCGCGGGCCGCGTCGGCCTTGCCGCGGCTGGCCTTCATCACGCCGCCGACCAGCGCGCCGACGGCCGCGATCTTGCCGGAGCGCACCTTGTCGGCGGCGTCGGCGTTGCCCGCCAGGACCCCGTCGATCATCGCCGACAGCTCGCCCTCGTCGTTGACGATCTTCAGGCCGCGCTTCTCGACCACCTCGTCGGGGGCGCCCTCGCCGCCGAGCACGCCCTCCAGCACCTCGCGGGCCAGCTTGTCGTTGAGCGCGCCGGAGGCGACCAGCTCGGTCACCTTGGCCACCTGCGCGGGCGTGATCGGCAGGTCGGCCAGCGCCACGCCGGTCTCGTTGGCGCGGCGGGCCAGCTCGCCCATCCACCACTTGCGCGCGTCGGCCGCGGGCGCGCCCGCGGCGACCGTGGCCTCCACCAGGTCGATGGCGTCGGCGTTGTGCATGGCCCGCATGTCGAGGTCGGACAGCCCCCACTCGGCCTGCAGCCGCTTGCGCTTGACCGTCGGCAGCTCGGGCAGCCCTGCCTTGAGCTCCGCCACCCACGCCGGGTCCGGCGCGATCGGCACCAGGTCGGGCTCGGGGAAGTAGCGGTAGTCCTGCGCCTCCTCCTTGGACCGGCCGGACGTGGTGGTGCCGGTGTCCTCGTGGAAGTGACGGGTCTCCTGCACGATCCGGCCGCCGTCGGCGAGGATCGCGGCCTGCCGCTCGATCTCGCCGCGCACCGCGCGCTCGACGCTGCGCAGCGAGTTGACGTTCTTGGTCTCGGTACGGGTGCCCCATTCGGACGCGCCGCGCGGCATGAGCGAGACGTTCACGTCGCAGCGCAGCGAGCCCTCCTCCATGCGCACGTCGGAGACGCCCAGCGAGCGCATGATCTCGCGCAGCTCGGTCACGTAGGCCTTGGCCACCTCGGGCGCGAGCCGGTCGGTGCCGGGGATCGGCTTGGTGACGATCTCGACCAGCGGGATGCCGGCCCGGTTGTAGTCGACGATCGAGTAGTCGGCGCCGTGGATGCGGCCGGTGGCGCCGCCCACGTGGGTCGACTTGCCGGTGTCCTCCTCCAGGTGGACCCGCTCGATCTCGATCCGCACGGTCTCGCCGTCGACCTCCACGTCGAGGTAGCCGTCGAAGCAGAGCGGCTCGTCGTACTGGGAGATCTGGTAGTTCTTCGGCATGTCCGGATAGAAGTAGTTCTTCCGAGCCATGCGGCACCACTCGGCGATCGAGCAGTTGAGCGCCAGGCCGATCCTGATCGTGGACTCGATCGCCATGGCGTTGGCCACGGGCAGCGCCCCCGGCAGTGCCAGGCAGGTCGGGCACACCTGCGTGTTGGGCGGCGCGCCGAAGGTGGTCTTGCAGCCGCAGAACATCTTCGACGCGGTGCCCAGCTCGACGTGCGTCTCCAGCCCGAGCACGGGCTCGAAGCGAGCGAGCGCCTCGTCGTACGGCATGGCCGTCTCGACAGTCATGATGAGGTCCTTCGTTCAGATCGCATGCGAACCAGCTCCTAGAGCGCCGGGGCCTTGGCCAGCAGGCTGCCGCCCCAGCGGCTTTCGAGGGCCTGCTCCACGGCGGCGCCGACCCGGTAGCAGCGGTCGTCGCCCAGGACCGGGGCCATGATCTGCAGGCCCACCGGCAGGCCGTCCTCGTCGGCCAGGCCGCACGGCACCGAGATGGCCGCGTTGCCCGTCAGGTTGGACGGGATCGTGTAGAGGTCGGCGAGGTACATCGCCATCGGGTCGTCGGCGCGCTCGCCGATCGGGAACGCCGTCGTCGGCGTCGTCGGCGAGACGAGCACGTCGACCTGGTGGAAGGCGGCCTCGAACTCGCGCGAGATGACCGTGCGGACCTTCTGCGCCTGGCCGTAGTAGGCGTCGTAGTAGCCGCTCGACAGGGCGTACGTGCCCAGCATGATGCGCCGCTTGACCTCGGGACCGAAGCCGGCGGCCCTGGTCAGCGCCATGACCTCCTCGGCGCTGCGGTCACCGTCGTCGCCCACGCGCAGGCCGTAACGCATGGCGTCGAAACGGGCCAGGTTGGAGGAGCACTCCGACGGCGCGATCAGGTAGTAGGCCGGCAGGGCGCTCGCGAACGCCGGGCAGGACACCTCGACGACCTTGGCGCCGAGCGACTCCAGGAGCTGCACGGTCTCGTTGAAGCGGGCCAGCACGCCGGCCTGGGCGCCCTCACCCGCGGCGAACTCCTTGACGACGCCGATCCGCATGCCGGAGACGTCGCCGTGTCGCGCGGCCTCGACGACGGACGGCACCGGGGCGTCGATGGAGGTCGAGTCCATCGGGTCGTGGCCGGAGAACACCTCCTGCAGCAGCGCCGCGTCGAGCACGTTGCGGGCGAACGGGCCCGGCGTGTCGAGCGAGCTGGCGAAGGCGATCAGCCCGTAACGGGACGAGCCGCCGTAGGTGGGCTTCATGCCGACGATGCCGGTGACGGAGGCGGGCTGGCGGATCGAGCCGCCGGTGTCGGTGCCGGTCGCCAGCGGGGCCTCGTAGGCGGCCACGGCGGCGCTGGAGCCGCCCGACGAGCCGCCGGGCACCCGGGTCAGGTCCCACGGGTTGTGGGTGGCGTGGTAGGCCGAGTTCTCCGTGGAGGAGCCCATCGCGAACTCGTCCAGGTTGGTCTTGCCCAGGATGACCAGCCCGGCCTTGCGCAGCCGCCGGGTGACGGTCGCGTCGTAGGGCGGACGCCAGCCTTCGAGGATCTTGGACGCGGCCGTGGTCGGCATGTCGTGGGTGGTGAAGATGTCCTTGTGCGCGATGGGCACCCCGGCCAGCGGCCCGAGCTTCTCGCCCGCCCGCAGCCGGGCGTCCACGGCCCGCGCCTGCCCCAGCGTGGTCTCGCGGTCGACGTGCAGGAACGCCTTGACCTGGGGCTCCACCTCGGCCATCCGATCGAGGTGGGCCTCGGCCACCTCGACCGCGGACACCTCACCGGCGGCGATCATCGCGCCGAGCTCGGCGGCGGTCTTGCGGATCAGGCTCATGCCTCCTCCCCGAGGATGCGCGGCACCCGGAAGCGGTCGTCCTCGACGGCGGGAGCGCCCGACAGGGCCTGCTCGGGCGTCAGGGACTGTCGCACCTCATCGGGACGGAAGACGTTGGTCAGAGGCAGAGCGTGCGACGATGGCGGCACGTCCTCGGCGGCGACCTCGGCCACCTTCGCGACCGACTCGATGATGGCATCGAGCTGCGTGGCGTAGTGGTCGAGCTCGTCGTCGGTGAGCGCCAGCCTGGACAACCGGGCCAGATGCGCGACCTCGTCGCGGGTTATGGCGGACATGAGTCGTTGAACCCGTTTCGTGGATGGAGTTTGGACACTCACATCCTAGGGGCCTTGACGGATCGCCTCAGAACCCTTAACCACCTGGTAACACCAGTGGCGTGACGCCTCAGACGGTCTGGGGGAACTCCTCGCCGTACTCGTACTCGCGCTCCTGACGCTCGCGGAGCCAGGCGGTGGCGTCGGCGGCCGGCATCGGCTCGCAGAACAACCACCCCTGGCCCAGGTCGCAGCCGATCTCGGCGAGGCGGAGCGCGACCGTCTCGGACTCGACGCCCTCCGCCACGGAGCGCAGGCCGAACGAGCGGACCAGGTCGACGATGGAGCGGACGATGCGGTCGTCGTCGGCGGAGTCGGCCATGCGGCGCACGAAGGAGGAGTCGATCTTCACTTCGGAGATCGCCAGCCGCTGCAGCCGGATGAGCGACGAGTAACCGGTGCCGAAGTCGTCGAGCGCGAGCGGCACGCCGAGCGCGGCCAGCGCCTTGATGGTCTCCTGGGTGTAGACCTGCTCGCCGGTCAGGATGCGCTCGGTGACCTCCAGCTGGATCGCGGCCGGCGGCAGCCGGTGCCTGGCCAGGCCGGCTTCGAGCTGCTCGGGCAGGGCGGGGCCGAGCAGGTCGCGGGCGGAGATGTTGACCGAGATCTGCACCCGCAGGCCGGTCTGCCACCAGCGGGCGGCCTGCTCCAGCGCCTCGTCGACGACGTAGGCGGTGAGCTGGCGCATCAGGTAGGACTGCTCGGCCAGCGGGATGAAGTCCGACGGCCCGATGGCGCCGTGGACCGGGTGGTGCCAGCGCAGCAGCGCCTCGACCCCGTCGACGGCGCCGCCGGCCAGGGCGACCTTCGGCTGGTAGTGCAGGCGCAGCTCGCGGCCGTCGAGCGCGCGGCGCAGGTCGCCCAGCAGGTTGAGGCGTTCGGGCGAGTTGCGGTCCTTGTCCGGCTGGTAGATCTCGACGCCGGTGCGGCCCTCCTTGGCCAGGTACATCGCCACGTCGGCGCGCTGGAGCAGCAGCTCGAAGTCGGGCGCGTGGTCGGGGTAGAGGGCGATGCCGACGGAGCCGTCGAGGTCGAACGACATGCCTTCGAGCCGCACCGGCTCGGTGAGCGCGGCCCGCAGCCGGGCGGCCACCTCGCGGGCGGCGTGGGCGTCCCTGATGGACGGCAGCAGCACGGCGAACTCGTCGCCGCCGAGCCGGGCCACCACGTCGCCGGGCCGCACGGAGTGGGTGAGCCGGTGGGCGACGAGCTGCAGCAGCCGGTCGCCGACCGGGTGGCCCATCGTGTCGTTGACCTCCTTGAACCGGTCGAGGTCGATGAGGAACAGGCCGACCCGCTCGTCATGGCGGGCCTCGGCCAGCGCCTCCTCGGTGCTGACGATGAGCATCTTGCGGTTGGGCAGCCCGGTCAGCTCGTCGTGCAGCGCCTGGTGGTCGCGGCGCATGGAGAGCGTGGCGGTGAAGTAGACGGCCGCGAGCGGGGCCACGAACAGCGGCACCAGCCCGGGTGAGTGGTTCATCACGACGACGACCAGCGGGGCCAGCCCCAGCAGCCCGGCGTACACCAGGGCCTGCGGCCCGATCGAGGCGCGCAGCACCCGCAGGATGGAGCGGCGCTCGTGCAGCGCCACGGCGCCGCACACGAGGGTGGCCCGGGTGGCGAAGTAGGCGACCCCGGCCAGCGTGATGGCCGGCAGCGCGTCGCCGGTCGGCACCCACGGCACGGCCGGGTTCGGCGCGTGGCCGAACGCGCCGATCACGACGGCGGCGGCGGTGAGCGCGAGCGTCGACTGGGCGATGTTGAACATCACCCGGTGCCAGGCCTTGCGGGTGGCGATGCCGTTGACGGTGACGGCCACGGCCTGCAGGAGCACGGCCACGGGCAGGCCGAGGTAGAGCAGGACCGCGAAGGTGAACATGGCCGAGGGGTACGTGCCGCCCACCGCGGTGGCGGAGGACACCATGACCGGCCGCAGCTCGCCCAGGACGACCAGCACCGCGAGCACCCAGAACAGCGGCGTGCGGACGAGCTCCGTCAAGGGGCCCGGGTCCAGTCTCAGCACGGCCACGAGGAGCGCGGTGAAGCCGATCACGGTGACGCCCGCGAGGAACGCCCACAGGGGCGTGCCGGCGCGCGGCCCGGTGTCGCGGGTGTCGGTTGGGTCAGTCATCGTTAACGAAACCCCCATTAGTTCACTATGGGAGGGTACGACCATAACCCACTTCTCGCAGCCAAGTGCGTACGTTCCGTCACATCTCCTCCCCGGCCTGCACCCACCCTCCGTAGTTACCTGGTCAACGCCCTGTATTCGCAGAAACTTCCCGAGCGTCACTATTCGGGCGTGACCGCCAGCTCCGCGGCGGCGTCGGGCCCGTGTTCGAGCAGGGTCGCGAAACCTTCGTCGGTCAGAATGGGGATCTTGAGGCTGACGGCCTTGTCGTACTTGGACCCGGCGTTCTCGCCGGCGATCAGGAACGACGTCTTCTTCGACACCGATCCGGTCACCTTGCCGCCCCTGGCGGTCAGCTCCGCGCCCGCCTCGTCGCGGGTGTGGCCGGCCAGCGTGCCGGTGACCACGAACGTGAGCCCCGCCAGATTCTGCGGCAGCTCGGAGACGGCCGGGGCCGCCTCCTCCATGCGGACGCCCGCGCGCCGCCACCGCTCGACGATCTCGCGGTGCCAGTCGACCTGGAACCACTCCTTGATGGTGACCGCCATCCGCGGGCCGATGTCCTCGACCGCGGCGAGCTCCTCCTCGGTGGCGTTCATGACGGCGTCGACGGAGCGCAGCTCGGCGGCCAGCTTCTGCGCGGTCGGCGGGCCGACGTGGCGGATCGACAGCGCGACCAGCACGCGCCAGAGCGGCGCCTCCCGCTTGACCCGGTCGAGCTCGGCGATGAGCTGGTGGGCGGCCTGGCTGGGCCTGCCGTCGGCGTTGGAGAACAGCGAGACGACCTTCTCCTCGCCGGTCTTCGGGTCGATCTTCGGCAGGCCGGACTCCTGGTCGCGGACCACCGACCTGATCGGCACCAGCCGGTCGAGCGTGAGGTCGAACAGGTCGGCCTCGGTGCGGACCACCGGCTCCTGCGGCGGCACCGGCTGGCTGAGCGCGGTGGCGGCGACGTAACCCAGGCCCCGGATGTCGAGCGCGTTGCGGTGGGCGGCGAAGTAGAGGCGCTCGCGGATCTGCGCGGGACAGCCGCGGGCGTTGGGGCAGCGCAGGTCGGCGTCGCCCTCCTGCTCGTAGGCCAGCTCGGTGCCGCACTCCGGGCAGTGGGTGGGCATGGCGAAGGCCCGCTCGGAGCCGTCGCGCAGCGCGGTGACCGGGCCGATGATCTCGGGGATGACGTCGCCGGCCTTGCGCAGGATCACCGTGTCGCCGATGAGCACGCCCTTCTTCTCGACGACGGCGGCGTTGTGGAGCGTCGCCCGGTTGACGGTCGAGCCGGACACCACCACCGGCTCCATCACGCCGAAGGGCGTCACCCGGCCGGTGCGCCCGACTCCGACCTGGATGTCGAGCAGCTTGGTGTTGACCTCCTGGGGCGGGTACTTGTAGGCGATGGCCCAGCGCGGCGCCCGCGAGGTGGAGCCCAGCTCGCGCTGGATGCGGAACCGGTCGACCTTCACGACCACGCCGTCGATCTCGTAAGCGGGATCGTGACGGTGCTCGCGGTAGTGCTCGATGTAGGCGTTGACCTCGTCGAGCCCGTCCACGACCCGGTAGAGGTCGCTCACCGGCAGCCCGAACCCGCGCAGCCGCTCGTAGACCTGCGACTGCGACCGCGGCTCCGCCGCGCCCTCCCAGACGCCCACGCCGTGGACGAGCATGCGCAGCGGCCGCTTGGCGGTGACGCGCGGGTCCTTCTGCCTGAGCGTGCCGGCGGCGGAGTTGCGCGGGTTGGCGAACGGCGGCTTGCCCTCCTCCACGAGCTGTTCGTTGAGCAGCTTGAAGTCGTCGACCGGGATGTAGACCTCGCCGCGCACCTCGACCAGGCTGGGGACGTCGTCGCCGGTGAGCCGGTGCGGGATGTCCCTGATCGTGCGCACGTTGGCGGTCACGTCGTCGCCCACCCGCCCGTCGCCCCGGGTGGCGCCGCGCTCCAGCCTGCCGTCGCGGTAGACCAGCGCGATGGCCAGCCCGTCGATCTTCAGCTCGCAGAGGTAGGGGCCGGGATCGCCTTCGGCCAGCCGCTCCGCCCTGGTCAGCCAGCCGGTCATGCCGTCGGCGTCGAAGACGTTGTCGAGGCTCTCCATGCGGGCCAGGTGGTGGACCTTGGTGAACTCGCCCGAGACCGGCGCGCCGACCTTCTGGGTGGGCGAGTCGGGCGTCTGCAGCTCCGGATGGGCCTTCTCCAGCTCCAGCAGCTCGCTGAACCAGGTGTCGAACTGCGCGTCGCTGACCGTCGGCGCGTCTTCGACGTAGTAGCGGTAACGCGCCTCCTCGACCAGCTCGCTCAGCTCGGCATGCCGCTGCCGCGCCGCCGCCGGCATGTCCCCCTGCTCGCTCACGGCGTCTCCTTCCGTACGAACACCCCTGGCCGAACGGTATCGCGCGGCACCGTCACTCCTGGAGGTCGCGCGCGGGGTCGTCCTTGATCACCTGGGCGGCCTTCCGGCAGGCGGCCAGCGCCGACCTGGCGTAGCCGGGCGAGGCGCCGGCGAGCCCGCAGGCGGGCGTGAGCACGATCTTCCCGGCCAGCTCCTCCGGCGCGAACCCGAGCCGCCGCCACAGCTCCAGCGCGGGCCGGGCCACCGCCGAGTAACGGGGCAGCCGCGTGTCGGTCGCGGGCACCACGCCGAGGAACAGCCCGACGCCGGCCTCGACCAGCTCGCCGATCGGCTCCTCGTCCCTGCGCCTGATCAGCGACGCGTCCGCGGACACCGCCCGCACCCCCGCCCGGCGCAGCAGCGCGTACGGCACGGAAGGGGCGCAGCAGTGGACCACCACGTCGGGGAAGGCGCGCAGCGACTCCTCCACCCGCCACTCCTCGGCGGCGGGCAGCCGCCCGAACCCGGACGCGGTCGGCACCGTGCCGTTCAGCACGCCGGGCAGGCCGGGCTCGTCCAGCTGGAGCACGAGGTCGGTGACGCCGGGCATCCGCCGGCGCACCTCGGCGCAGTGGTCGGCGACGCCCTGCGCGAGCGAGGCGGCCAGGTCGCGCACCGCGCCCGGGTCGGACAGGACCTTGTCGCCGTGACGCAGCTCGATCGCGCCCGCCAGCGTCCACGGCCCGCAGACCTGCAGCTTCAGCGGCCCCACGTAGCCGTCGCCGACCTCCTCCAGCCCGTCGAGGTCGCGCCGCAGATGGTCGACGGCCCGCTGGTGGTCGCGCCCCGGCCGCCCCGCCAGCCGCCATCCGGACGGCTGCACCTCCACGGGCAGGTCGACGAGCAGCCCCGCCGTCCGCCCCACCATGTCGGCGCCGACCCCGCGCGCCGGCAGCTCCGGCAGGTAGGGCAGCCCCGGCACCTCCCCGAACACGACCCGCAGCGCCTCAAGATGATCATCGCCGGGATGCGACCCGACCCCGGTGGCTTCCCACGTCAGCATGGGCACAAGCGTAGGGTGTGCCAGATGAAGCTCACGAAGTACGGGCACGCCTGCGTACGCCTGGAGAAGGACGGCAAGGTCCTGGTCATCGACCCCGGCACCTTCACCCGGGACCCGGTGCTCGACGGCGCCGACGCGGTGCTCATCACCCACCAGCACCCCGACCACCTGGACGTCGACCGGCTGGCCGCCGCCTCCCCCGATCTGGAGGTGTGGACGTGCGAGGCCGTCGCCGCCGAGCTCGACGAGCTGCCGCTGAAGGTCGGCGTGGTACGTCACGGCGACGACTTCCAGGCGGCCGGGTTCCGGGTGGACGTGTTCGGCGAGTGGCATCTGAAGAACCATCCCGACCTGCCGATCGTGCAGAACGTCGGCTTCATGGTCGACGGCGCGCTGTTCTACCCGGGCGACGCGCTCACCGTGCCCGACGCCGAGGTGGAGACGCTGCTGGTGCCGACCAACGCGCCGTGGCTGAAGCTCGTGGAGATGGTCGAGTATCTGCGCACGATCCGGCCCGCGCGGGCGCTCTCCACCCACGACGGGCTGCTCAACGACATCGGGCTCGGGCTGGTCGACAACTGGCTGCGGATGGAGTCGGAGGCTCAGAAGGCCGACATGCGCCGGCTGCCCGTCGGCGGGTCGATCGAACTCTAGGCCGCCGACGTGATCGTGGCCGACCCGATCACCGTCGGCCCCGAGTAGAGCACCGCCGCCTGGCCGGCCGCGACGCCGGTGGCCGGCCTGTCGAGCTCGATCTCCAGGCCGCCGTCGCGCTCCTCGAACGCGCACCCGTACACCTCGCCGTGCGCGCGCAGCTGCACGGTGAGGTCGTCGCGGACGTGCGGGCCGTTCCACACCGGTCGCACGCAGGAGATGCGGGTGACCTCCAGCGCCGAGCGCGGCCCGACCGTGACGGTGTTGGACACCGGCTCGATCGACAGCACGTAGCGCGGCCTGCCGTCGGGCGCGGGCCGGTCGATGCGCAGGCCCTTGCGCTGGCCCACGGTGAACCCGTGGGCGCCCTGGTGGCTGCCGACGACCGCGCCCGACTCGTCGACGATCGGCCCCTCGTCCGCGCCGAGCCGCTCGGCCAGGAAGCCGCGGGTGTCGCCGTCGGCGATGAAGCAGATGTCGTGGCTGTCGGGCTTGTCGGCGACGGTCAGCCCGCGCCGGGCCGCCTCCGCGCGCACCTCGGCCTTGGTGGAGTCGCCCAGCGGGAAGACGGCGTGGCCGAGCTGCTCGCGGGTGAGGACCCCGAGCACGTACGACTGGTCCTTGGCCGGGTCGGCGCTCCTGGACAGCACGCCGTCGACGAGCCTGGCGTGGTGGCCGGTCGCGACCGCGTCGAAGCCGAGCGCCAGCGCCCGGTCGAGCACCGCGGCGAACTTGATCTTCTCGTTGCACCGCAGGCACGGGTTGGGCGTGCGGCCGGCCGCGTATTCGGCCACGAAGTCGTCGACCACGTCACGCTGGAACCGCTCGGCCATGTCCCAGATGTAGAACGGGATGCCGATCACGTCGGCCGCCCGCCTGGCGTCACGCGAGTCCTCGATCGTGCAGCAGCCCCTGGCCCCGGTGCGGTGGGATTGGGGGTTGGCGGACAGGGCGAGATGGACACCGGTGACGTCGTGACCGGCCTCGGCGATCCGGGCGGCGGCCACGGCGGAGTCGACGCCGCCCGACATGGCGGCAAGCACACGCAATCCCATGACCGTTCCAGCGTACTGGCCGCACGGATGTGGTGTGGCGTCACCGAACGGTCGGCTGACCTCCGCTGACGGGGAGGCGCTCCCGGAAAGGATGGCGGACGCGGGGCCGGTCGGCCTGGTCGAGCCATGACCCAAGTCATGCGCGGCGGCCCGGCGAGGCATGATCACGGCCACGCTGTGCTGCGAGAACCGGCTGGTTATGCTCGCGGTTATGCGGGGTTCCCGATCGATCAGAGAGGTGGGAAGCTGGGTGGGATTCACCCACGACCACCCTCCTTTGGTGTTCAGCGCCTTCTTCTGGGATCCGCCATCATCAGCGCGCTGGTCTTCGTCACCGGCTTCCAGGAACTGGGGCGTTCGGACCCGGCCGGCTGGCTGTTACCGAAGGTGTTCCTTTTCGTCAGCGCCGCCGCCCTGCCCATGAGCGGTGTTCTCTGGCTGCTCATGCCGTGGCGGCAGGATGTCCCGCCCCTGCGCAAGGCGGCCACCGTCGCCTTCCTGGCCACGAGCCTGCTCCTCATGCTGGCCGGCGGGATCGCCGCCCTGCTGATCGTGAGCGTGGCGGTCGGGAACGCCCTGGTCGTCTTCGGGCTGCGCGGGGGCCTGGGGTACGCGGCCGTGGCGGGGCTGTTCCCGATCGTGATCCGGCCAGGTCGAAGCGCGCTCGGAGTGCGCGACCTGGGGGGCGAGTCTGCGAGGATTCTGCCATGCGACTGTTCGGGCGCAAGAGCGAAGACGAGGGTGCCGACCCGGGTGAGCGCGTGGCGGGGTTCTGGCAGTGGTGGGCGAGCGCCAGGCCGGAGCTCGACGCGGCGGTGGCGGCGGGAGAGAGCGGGAAGCCGGCGGAGCTGCTCGGCCCCGCGGTGGCGGCGGTCCACCCCGACCTGGTGTGGGAGCTGGCGCCGGGCAGGAACGCGGCCCACGCGCTGGTCGTGACGGCCGCGGGCGACGCCGAGCTGCGCTCGCTGGCGCACCGCTGGGCGCGGGCGGCGCCGCCCGCCGACATGCTGTGGGAGTTCCACCCGTCGCGCCAGGCGAGCGCCCTGCCCGGCGAGCTGACGCTCGACGCGGGCGGGATCGAGTTCGGGCTGGACAAGCTGGTGCTGGGGCTGCGGGTGCCGCGCGGGGCGCTGCGGGTCGACGTGACCGCGCACCACCCGATCTTCGGCGAGCTCGGCGAGGACGCCCGGATGGACGCCACGCTGCTGGCCCTCGACCGGCTGCTCGGCGAGGACGACGTGGCCCGGTGGGTGGGCGAGATCGTCCCCGCCGCCGCGCCGCCGATCGACGCCGTGCCCGCCGTCCACCTGCCCGTGGTGGTGGCCGACGTGGCCGCCGACTACGACACCGAGCAGTGGGCCACGCTGGAGGGCCGGACGGCGAGCGGCGCGCCGCTGGTCGCCTCGGCCCGCTATCCGCTGCGGCCCGTCGACTACCCGCTGCTCGACCACCACATCGCCGTCACGCTGCCGTACCGCGACAAGGACGCGGGCGGACTGCCCCAGGGCAGGTCGCTGGCCGCGCTGGGCGCGTTCGAGGAACGGCTCGGCGAGCGGCTGCGCGCGCTCGGCGACGACGTGGTGCTGGCCGCCCACCTGAGCGCCGAGCGCCGCCGCGTCATGCACGTGTACGCCACGCGGGAGAGCGCCGCCGCGGCCGCGCTCAAGGAGCTGGCGTCCACCTGGAAGGAGGGCAGGGCGCGGGTGGACGTGACCCCCGACCCGGCCTGGAGCGCGGTGGCGGCCTTCCTCGCCTGAGCGGGCCGTACGCGACGGCGGGGTCTGTCAGCCGAGTCCGGCGCGGCGGGCCCGCTCGACCGCGGCCGGCAGCACCTCGATGAGCCTGTCGATGTCGTCCTGGGTCGAGGTGTGACCCAGCGAGAAGCGGAGCGAGCCCCTGGCGGCGGCCGCGTCGGCGCCCATTGCCAGCAGCACGTGGGACGGCTGCGCCACCCCCGCCGAGCAGGCCGAGCCGGTCGAGCACTCCACCCCCCTGGCGTCGAGCAGCATGAGCAGCGCGTCGCCCTCGCAGCCGGGGAAGGAGAAGTGGGCGTTGCCCGGCAGCCGGTCGGCGGGGTCGCCGTTGAGCACCACGCCGGGCACGGCCTGGCGGACGCGGGCGATGAGGTCGTCGCGGAGCGCCGTCAGGTGGCGGCGCTGGGACTCCTGCTCCTTGACCGCGGTGCGGACCGCGGCGGCGAGCCCGGCGATGGCGGGCGCGTCGAGGGTGCCGGAGCGGACGTCGCGCTCCTGGCCGCCGCCGTGTTGCACGGAGACCGGGGTCACCCCGCGGGCCAGCAGCAGCGCGCCGACGCCCATCGGGCCGCCGATCTTGTGGCCGGTCAGGGTGAGCGCGTCGGCGCCGGACTCGGCGAACGACACGGGAAGCTGGCCGATCGCCTGCACGGCGTCGGTGTGGAACGGGATGCCGTGGTCGCCGGCGATGGCCGCCAGGACGTGGACGGGCTGGATCGTGCCGACCTCGTTGTTGGCCCACATGACGCTGACCAGGGCGACGCTGTCGGGGTCGCGCTCGATGGCGGCGCGCAGCGTGTCGGGGCCGACCCTGCCGAGCTCGTCGACCTCCAGCAGCTCGATCTCGGCGCCCTGGCTGTCGGCCAGCCAGTGGGCGGGGTCGAGCGCGGCGTGGTGTTCGACCGAGCTGATCAGGACGCGCTTCCTGGGCTGCCGCGCCCAGAACATGCCCTTGATGGCGAGGTTGTCGGCCTCGGTGCCGCCCGAGGTGAACACGACCTCGCTGGGCCGGGCGCCGAGCGCGTCGGCGATCGTCTCGCGCGACTCCTCCACCACCCGGCGGGCCTCGCGCCCGGCGGCGTGGAGCGAGGAGGCGTTGCCGACCCGGCCGAGTTGCTCCGTCATGGCCTCGATGGCCTCGGGGAGCATGGGCGTGGTCGCCGCGTGATCGAGATAGGCCGACGGTCTGTTCACCCGGCCAGGGTATCTCGTTTGCCCCTGTACCGTCCGGACGGTACAGTAGAGCGCATGAGACGGGACGAGCTACTGGACGCGGCAGAAGAGCTGCTCAGCGACCTCGGCTCGACCGCGCTCACGCTCTCCGCCGTGGCCGACCGGGCCGGCGTCAGCAAGGGCGGTCTCCTCTACCACTTCGCCACCAAGGATGCCCTGATCAAGGCCATGGTGGAGCGTCTGATCGAGGAGTTCGACGACCTGGTGGCCGCCCAGCCGGACGCCACCTACACCGAGCGCTACCTCGGCGCCACGCTCGTCGCCGTTCGCGAGGGCAAGCTGCGCCGCTGGGCCGTGGTCACCGGCGCGTCGGGCAACACCTACCTGCTGGCGCCGCTGCGCGAGGCCATGGCCCGCTGGCATCGCGAGGGCCTGGACGACGAGCCCGACCCGGTGGCGTCGCAGATCGTGCGGCTGGCCTGCGAAGGGCTCTGGGACCTGGCGAGCCATGACCCGGAGCTCAACGGCGACGAGGCTCTGGGCGCGCTCGACGCCCGGATGAGAGCCCTGCTCAAACCTCCTTCCTGAGGCTTCCGGCTCTTTCGTACGGTCGGACACCGCTGCGCGCGCCCTTCTGACGCGACGCGCCGCCGGCGTTCGCGTGCGCCACTCCCCCCTTCCTTCAAGGCTCGGCCACGGCCGGGCCTGATTTCTGCCCGAAGTGATGTTTCTGTGAGGCATGCCCTGATGACTCGTGACCTGAGGATCGCCCGCTACGGCGCCGTCCTCACCTTCGCCCTCGCCGGCCTGATGGTCGGCACCATGACCGTGCGCATCCCCGCGCTGACCGACAAGCTCGGCCTGTCCGAGGCGGAGGTCGGCACCGTCCTGCTCGCCTGGGGCCTGGGCGCGCTGGTGACCATGCAGTCGATGCGCCGCGTGATGGCCCGCGCCGGCAGCCGCACCGTGCTGCGGGTCGGCGGCCCGCTGACCGCGCTCGCCCTGATCGCGGTGGCGCTCATGCCGAGCCTTCCGGCGCTGCTCGTCGCGTCCACGGTGTTCGGCATGACGTTCGGCCTGTTCGACATCGCGATGAACGCCCAGGGCTCCACCGTGGAGCGCGCCTACGGGCGGCCGCTGATGAACGGCATGCACGCCGGCTGGTGCGTGGGCGCCATGACCGCCGGCGTCACCGGCAGCCTGTCCATCGTCCTGGGCCTGTCGTTCACCGCCAACCTGGTGCTGGTCAGCCTGCTGTCCCTGCCGGTGCTCCTGGTGCTCGGCCGGACGTACCTGCCTGACGTCCCCGCGCCCGCGACCGCCGCGGGGCCGCGCCGCCGCATGCCGCCGGTCGTGTACCTGCTGGGCGCGCTGGCCTTCTTCGCGTTCATGGTCGAGGGCGTGGTCGCCGACTGGAACGGCCTCTACATGCGCGACACCATGAAGGCGCCCGAGGCGCTGGCCGCGCTCGGCTACCCGATCTTCGAGGCGGGCATGCTGCTCGGCAGGCTGACGGGTGACCGGCTGCGCTCGCGGTTCGGGGTACGGGGCATGCTGACGGCCGCCGGGCTGGCCACGGCCGCCTTCTTCGGCATGGTGCTGGCGGCGCCCGCGCCGGTGGTCGCGCTGGTCGCGGTGTTCTTCGTGGGCCTCGGTGTGGCGACCATCTCGCCGATGACGCTGTCGCTGGCCGGCACCGCCACCAGCACCCCCGGCCCGGCGATCGCCCAGGCGGGCGCCATGGGATACGCGGGCCTGCTGCTCGGTCCGGTGGCGATCGGGTTCCTGTCGGACGTGACCTCGCTCCGTACCGCGCTCGGGCTGGCCGTCGTGCTGGGCCTGCTGATCGCCGTGGCGGCGCGCCTGCTGCCGCGCGAGGAGCCCGCGGCGGTCACGCAGCTGCCCGCCCCCGAGCGGCAGCCGGTGGCCGCCTGACAAATGTCACGCCCGGACCCTGCGGTTTTCCCGGGAAAGAGCTGAGACAGCGCACTGCCGGGACGGCGCCCCGCCCCGGCACAGTGGTCCCGTGGACACGACAGCGATCGAGGTGCGGGACCTGCACCAGAAATATGGCGACTTCGAGGCGGTCAAGGGGATCGGCTTCCGGGTCGGCCGGGGCGAGCTGTACGCGCTGCTCGGCACCAACGGGGCGGGCAAGACGACCACCCTGGACGTGCTGGAGGGGTACGTCGCACCGACCGGCGGCGAAGTGCGGGTGCTCGGGCACGACCCGGTCAAGGAGCGGGCCCGCATCCGGCCCCGGATGGGCATCGTGCTCCAGGAGGCCGGCTTCTACAAGGACCTGACGGTGGCGGAGACCGTGGACGCCTGGCGGCGCTGGACGCCGCACGCGCTCGGCCGGGGCGAGGTGCTCGACCGGGTCGGGCTCGGTCACCGCGCGGCGGTGCGGGTCGGGCAGCTGTCCGGCGGCGAGAAGCGCCGGCTCGACCTGGCGCTGGCCGTGCTGGGCAGGCCCGAGGTGCTCTTCCTGGACGAGCCCACCACCGGACTGGACCCGGAGGCCAGGCGGAACGTGTGGGAGCTGGTGCGCGGCATGGTCGCCGACGGCGCCACCGTACTGCTCACCACCCACTACCTGGACGAGGCCGAGCAGCTCGCGCAGCGGCTGGCCATCATGCACGACGGCCGGATCGTCACCGAGGGCACGCTGGCGGGCGTGCTCGGGGAGCGGGGCACCAGGATCAGCTTCCGGCTGCCCGGCGCGCGCCCTGGCGACCTGCCGTACTCGCCCGGCCTGGCACGGCGCTCGGTCAGGCAGGACGGCGAGACGTTCACGGTCGAGACCCACGAGCCGCAGCGTGACCTGCGGGATCTGCTGGTGTGGGCGGACGAGCGCGGAACGGAACTGGGCGGCCTCGAAGTGCGCAGGCCGTCGCTGGAGGAGATCTTCCTCGAAGTCGCGGAGACGGAAAGGGTGGCGGCGTGAACTGGCTCTCGACGGTCTGGGCGCAGGCCCGGCTCAACCAGACGGTCCTGCTGCGGCAGCGCGGCCTGGCGTTCACCATCCTGCTGCTGCCGCTGTTCATCGCCTTCGTCTACACCAGCGGCCCGACGGCCTCCGGCGAGGTGAACGGGGTGCCGGCCGCCGCGCTCGCCGCGATCGGGGCCATCGCCGTGGTGTTCCCGTTCTCGTACATGACGATCGCGACCGGCATCGTGGTGCGCAGGGAGGAGCGTGTGTACAAGCGGCTGCGCGGCAGCGCGCTGTCCACCACCGCGATCTTCGCGGGCGACATCCTGCACGCCACGCTGGTCGGCGCGGTGCAGGCGGCGGTCATCCTGGTCTACGCGGTCGGGGTGGTGGGCGTGCCGGTGCCGGGGAACGTGCCTCTCATGCTGGTGGCGTTCGTGCTGGGCGCGGCGGTGTTCGCGGCGCTGGCGATCGGCACGGCCGGGCTCATCCCCAACTACGAGGTGGCGCAGCTGGTGGCGCTGCCTGTGCTGTTCGCCAGCATGCTCGGGGCGGGCATGATGTTCCCGCTGTCGGTGCTGCCCGAATGGGGGCAGCGGGTGGCGGAGGTGCTGCCGATGACACCGGTCGTGGACATGATGCGCATCGCGTTCCTGGGCCGCGACCTCGGCCGGGCGGGCGCGCCCGAGGTCGGCTTCCTGGAGGGCTTCCAGGTGTCGGCCGCGGGCCTCGGGATCGGGCTGCTGTGGATCGGCGTCGGGCTGTGGTGCACCCGGAAGTTCTTCCGGTGGGACCCGCGCCGGGCGTGACCTGGGCAAGGACAACCCGGCGGCGACCCTGGCCCGAGATCATCAGGAAGGTGCACGAGGGCGGCCGGTACATCGACCCGGAGCTGGCCGCGGACGCGCTGTCGATCCGGGAGTGCCCGCTGACCCCGCGCGAGCTGGACACGCTGCGCGCGGCCGCCGGGGGCGCGCCGATGTCCAGGATCGCCAGGCAGCTGAGCCTGTCGGAAGGCACGGTGCGCAACTACCTGTCCTCGGCGGTGACGAAGCTCGCCGTGGCGGACCGGCATGCCGCCGTCCGCCGCGCCCGTGACATGGGCCGGCTCTGACGGTCATGATCGTCATCATGACTGAGAGGAACGTCCCCTTCGACGTGGCCGCCTACGAGGCGCGTGTCCGGTCCATCCCCTGTTTCATCTGCGCCATCGTCGCCGGCGACCCGGCCTACGAGCACGAGCAGATCTTCTACGAGGACGAGCACCACCTGGCGTTCCTGTCCGCCTACCCGACGGTGCCCGGCTACGTGCTGGTCAGCCCGAAGGCGCACGTCGAGCACGTGGTCCGCGACCTGGACGAGGAGGCGTACCTGGCGCTGACGGGCGTGGTGCGGAAGGTGGCGCTGGCGGTGGAGTCGGTGGTGCCGTCGGAGCGCACCTACCTGCTCTCGCTCGGCAGTCAGCAGGGCAACTCCCATCTGCACTGGCACGTGGTGCCGCTGCCGCCGGGCATCCCGTACGGGCAGCAGCAGTACCACGCGCTGATGTCGGAGAACGGGCTGATCCCGTGGAGCCGGGAGCAGGCGGAGGACCTGGCCGCGCGGCTCCGGGAAGCTGTGAGTTCCCTCTGAGTCCGCCCGCGTCCCCCAGGCCGGGGTCGCGGGCTCACAGAGGTCTCACAGGATCGCTCAGGACGTCTCCAACCGGGCGGGCCAGGCTGGCCGCATGATCCGGCTCAACGCACTGACCAAACGCCACGGCGGGACGCTCGCCGTGGACGGGCTCACGTTCGAGGTACGGCCCGGCCTCGTCACCGGTTTCCTGGGGCCCAACGGCGCGGGCAAGACCACCACCATGCGGATGATCCTCGGGCTCGACCTGCCGACGTCCGGCACGGTGACCGTCGGCGGGCGGCGCTACCGGGACCTGGAGACGCCGCTGCGCGAGGTGGGGTCGCTGCTGGAGGCGCAGTCCGTGCACCCGCGCCGCACCGCCCGCGACCACCTGCTCTACCTGGCCAGGGGCAGCGGCCTCCCGGACCGCAGGGTCGGCGAGGTGCTCGACCTAGTGGGCCTGTCCGACGCGGCGGGCTACCCGGCCGGCGGGTTCTCGCTCGGCATGTGCCAGCGGCTCGGCATCGCCGCCGCGCTGCTCGGGGACCCGCCGGTGCTGGTGCTGGACGAGCCGGTGAACGGGCTCGACCCGGAGGGCGTGCTGTGGATCCGTACGCTGCTGCGAGGCCTGGCCGCCGAGGGCCGCACGGTGCTGGTCTCCAGCCACCTGATGAGCGAGATGGCGGTGACCGCCGACCGGCTGGTGGTGATCGGCAGGGGCCGGCTGATCGCGGAAGGGGACGTCGAGGACTTCACCGGCGCCGGCGCCGAGGTGCTGGTCCGGGTGGCCGACGGGGCGGGCTTCGGCAGGCTGCTGGAGCTGGCGGGGGCGCACGTGCGGGCGCACGGCGACGAGCTGGTGGTGACGGGCATGCCGGCCCCGGACATCGGGCGGCTGGCCGCGTCTGAAGGGGTGGCGCTGGCCGAGCTGACGCCTCGCCGCGCTTCGCTGGAGGACACGTTCATGGAGCTGACCAGGGACAGCGTAGAGTTCGGGGCCGCGCTGTGAGGGGGCTGGTGCGGGCCGAGTGGACCAAGTTCAGGAGCGTCCCCGTCATGCCGGTGCTGGCCGGGGCCGTCATCGCCGTGTCGGTGCTGCTGGGATGGCTGTTCGCGCAGGCGTCGGCGGCCGAGTACGCGCGGGCCACGGCGGCGGACCAGGCCGCGTTCGATCCGCTGCAGGGAGGCTCCCGGGGCGTCTTCATCGTCCAGCTGCTGGTCGCGGCGCTGGGTGCGCTCGTGGCCAGCACCGAGTACGGCTCCGGTACGATCCGGGCCACCGTGGCGGCGGCCGGACGGCGCACCCGGCTGGTGGTGGCCAAGGCGGCGCTGGTGGCCGTGGCCGGGCTCACGGCAGGCGCGGCGGCGGTATGGGGGATGTTCCTGGTCTCACAGATCACGCTCGCCATGCACGGCGTGCCGCGGGTCTGGCTGGACGATCCCGACGCGGTGCGGCTGTTGCTCTTCGGGCCGGTGGTGCTGGAGCTGGTGGCGCTGTTCGGGCTGTCGCTCGGGATCCTGCTGAGGAGCACGGCGGCGGCGGTGAACACGGCCACGGCCTTCCTGCTGCTGCCGATGTTCGCCCCGATCATGCCCGACTTCCTGGGCCTCACGCTGAGCACCTGGTGGCCGAACACGGCCGCCTTCCGGTCGCTCATGCCCTCGGAAGGCTCACTCCCGATCTGGATGGGGATGGGCGTGCTGGCCGCTTTCGTGGCGGTCATGATGGTCTGGGCACGCACCCGGTTCCGCACGCGTGATGTGTGACCCCGGCTCGTAGGCTGAAGGCGGGAGGGCGGCAGGTGCGTGAACCCACAGGCGAGCGGCTGCTCGTGGTCGACGACGAGCCGACCGTCAAGGAACTGCTCGCGGCCACGCTCCGGTTCGCGGGTTTCACCGTCAGCTCGGCCGACAGCGGCACGCGGGCCCTTGAGGCGGCCAGGCGCGACCCGCCCGATCTGGTGCTGCTCGACGTGATGCTGCCCGACCTCGACGGGTTCGAGGTGCTCCGCAGGCTGAGAACCTTGCCGAGGGCTGGCGGCAGGCCGGGGCCGGTGCCGGTCCTGTTCCTGACGGCTCGCGACGCCACCGCCGACAAGATCAACGGCCTGCGGCTGGGCGGCGACGACTACGTGACCAAGCCGTTCGACCTGGAGGAGCTGCTGGCCCGCATCAGGGCGATCCTGCGGCGCACCGGCGCCTCACCCGGCGACCACACGCTGACGGTCGGCGATCTGGAGGTCGACCCGGAAGGCCACCAGGTGACGCGGGGCGGCGTCCCGGTGCGGCTGTCGCCGACCGAGTTCAGGCTGCTGCGCCACCTGGCCGAGAACGCCGGCCGGGTGCTGCCCAAGGCGGACATCCTCCAGCACGTGTGGCGCTACGACTTCGCCGGCGACTCCAGCATCGTCGACACCTACATCAGCTACCTGCGCCGCAAGCTCGACACCGGCGGGCCGCGGCTCATCCACACCGTCCACGGCGTCGGCTACGTGCTGCGCAGGCCGAAGCCATGATCAGGCGGCTGTCGCTGCGCGCCCGGCTGCTCGCCATCACGGTGGCGCTGCTCGTGGCGGGCCTCGCGCTGGTGAGCACGGTCGTCGTACGGCAGCTCGAAGCCGAACTGCTGGCCCGGATCGACGCCCAGCTCGGCCCCTTGGCGACAGCGGCCGCCTCGATGCCGCCCGAGCTCATGGACCTGCTGCGCAAGCGGGCCGCCCCCGCCGCCCCGTCCCAGCTCGACCTGATCGAGGAGGTGCGGCTGGCCTTCCTCGCCGCCGACGGCACCGTGGTCACCACTGTGGTCGGCGCCGGGGTCGGCAGCGAGGTCGGCACCGGCGCCGGCCCTTCCTCCGGCGCTCCGACGGTCGGCGGGCTGCCGCGGCTGCCCCGGCTGGACGCGGCGGCCGTCGAGGCCCGCGCGGGGCGGCCGTTCACGGTCTCCGGCGACGACGGCGAGCAGTGGCGGACGGTCGCGGTGCCCGCCACCCGCGGCACGCACGCCTCGGTCGTCGCGGCGGTCTCTCTGGACGGGATGAACTCGACGGTCCAGCGGGTGCGGGTCGCCTCCCTGGTCGCGGGCGGGCTGCTGCTGGGCTTGCTGGCGCTGACGGGCGGGTTCGCGATCCGGGCCGGGCTGGCGCCGCTGCGCCGGGTCGAGGAGACCGCGGCGGCCATCGCCGCCGGCGACCTCAGCAGGAGGGTGCCCGAGCCCGCCGGTCCGGGCACCGAGGTGGGACGGCTGGCCCGCTCCCTCAACGGCATGCTGGCGCAGATCGAGCGGGGCTTCTCCGCCCGGGAGGAGTCGGAGGCCAGGATGCGCCGTTTCGTCGCCGACGTGAGCCACGAACTGCGCACCCCGCTCTTCGGCATCAAAGGCTTCTCCGAGCTCTACCGCATGGGCGGCACGGACGCGGACGCGGCCCTGGCCCGCATCGAGAGCGAGTCCGCCCGCCTGGCCAAACTGGTGGACGACCTGCTGCTGCTCGCCACCATGGACCTCGCCACCCCCAACCCCACCCACACAACCCCCACCCCGGCCGACCCCACCCCCGGAGCCCCCACCCCGGCCGACCGCACCTCCAGAGACCCCACCGCCAGGGACCGCACTCCCGGGGACCGCACCTCCGAGGACCGCACCAAGGGCTGCGGTCCCTTCGGGGGCCGCGCCCTCGGGGACCGCGCCGCCGGTCGCGGCGCCTTCGGGCGCGGCTCCTCCGGAGACGCCTCGTTCGGAGACCGCCCCCTCGGGGACCGCGCCTTTGGAGACGGCTCCTTCGGGGACCGCACCGCCGACCACGGCACTTCGGGAACGGTGGGGTTCAGGGACGGTGGGCTCAGGGACGGTGCGTTCGGGGTGGGGCTTGATCTGACGCCGATGGATCTGCGGACGCTCGCCGCCGACGCCCGCGCCGATCTCGCCGCTCTGGATCCGACGCGGGCGATCACGCTCACCGGCCCCGACGACGGCCCGCCGGGGAGCGCCCCGGTGCTGGGCGACGAGGACCGGCTCCGGCAGGTGGTCACGAACCTGGTGGGCAACGCCGTCACCCACACCCCGCCGGGAACCCCGGTCAGGATCGGCGTGGGCACCGTCGGCCGGGACGCGGCTCTGGTGATCGCCGACTCCGGCCCCGGGCTCTCCCCGGAGCAGGCGGAGCGGGTCTTCGACCGGTTCTACCGCGCCGACGGCTCCCGCAACCGCACGACCGGAGGAGCGGGCCTCGGCCTTGCCATCGTCCGCTCCATCGTGACCGCCCACGGCGGCCGGGTGGAGATCCACTCCTCCCCCGGCGAAGGCGCGACCTTCCGCCTCCTGCTCCCGGCCGAGCCACAGTGAAACGAGAGCCACCCGGCACCTGAACTCCCACGAGAACCGACCACGTCCCAAGGTTCGAGATCCCCACTCACAGAACCACAGGCCGGTCTCCATCGCTTACGGCGGAGCGGGCGGGCCGAAGGCTCGCTAACGGCGCCCAGCCCGAGGGGTTTCCCAAAAAGGCTTATAGGACCCGAACCAACCCAAAAATCCACCGAGACCCCAACCACCACAAAGGCCGCAAAACCCGAATCGGCCCCAAAAGCCTTGCAGACCGACCCACTAGCCAAGAGGTTTACAGAACCCGACCCACCAGCCCAAGCGGCTCGCAGAACCCGAACCGACCCTCACCAATAACCCACCGGACGCGAAAACGGCGCCGCACAGGGGTGCGGCGCCGTTTCCCGGAAAAGAGCTCCGAAAAGCTACTTACGCTTGTCGACCTCTTCGGTGAGCTGCGGGACGACCTGGTGCAGGTCACCCACGACGCCGTAGTCGGCCAGCTCGAAGATCGGCGCCTCCGGGTCCTTGTTGATCGCCACGATGGTCTTGGCGGTCTGCATGCCGGCCCGGTGCTGGATGGCGCCGGAGATGCCGGCCGCGATGTAGAGCTGCGGCGACACGGTCTTGCCGGTCTGGCCCACCTGGAACTGGTGCGGGTACCAGCCGGCGTCCGTGGCGGCGCGGGAGGCGCCCACGGCCGCGCCCAGGGCGTCGGCGAGGCCCTCGATGACCGAGAAGTTCTCCGCCGAGCCCACGCCGCGGCCGCCGGAGACCACGATCGCGGCCTCGGTCAGCTCGGGGCGGGCGCCCTTCTCCTGCTTGACGCGCTCGACGACGCGGGCGGACTTGGCGGCGTCGGACAGCGAGACCGACACCTCCTCCTCGGCGCCGGCGCCCGCGGCGGCCTCCGGGGCCGTCGAGTTCGGCCGCACGGCGACGATCGGGATGCCCCTGCTCACCTTCGCCTGGACGTTCACGCCGCCGCCGAAGATGGACTGCTCGGCCACGAAGCCGTCGCCGAGGCCCACGGCGTCGGTGATGACGCCGGAGTCGGTCTTGACGGCCAGCCGCCCGGCGACTTCCTTGCCCTCGGCGGTCGCGGCGACCAGCACGGCCGCGGGCGACTTCTCGCCGACGAGCTGGGCGAGCAGCTCGGCCTTGGGCGCGACCACGTATCCGGTGATCTCCTCGGAGCCGGCCACGTAGATCGTCTCGGCGCCGTACTCGGCCAGCTTGGCCTTGGCCTCCGGGGTGTAGCCGGGGCCCGCCCAGACGGCGGCGGGCGTGCCGAGCCGGCGGGCCAGGGTCAGCAGCTCCAGCGTGACCTTCTTGACCTCGCCGTCGACCTGCTCGACGAGAACGAGAATCTCCGACATATCAGTAAAACCCCCGTTCTCAGATGAACTTCTTGGACGCGAGGAACTCGGCGGCCTTGGCACCGCCGTCGCCCTCGTCCTTGACGATCGTGCCGGCGGCACGCGGCGGGGCCGGGGCGAAGTCGACGACCTGCGACCAGGAGGAGTCGAGACCCACCTGGGCGGCGTCGATCTCGGCGTCGGCCACGCCCAGGGTCTCGACCGGCTTCTTCTTGGCCGCCATGATGCCCTTGAAGGACGGGTAGCGCGGCTCGTTGATCTTCTCGACCACGGACACGACGGCGGGCAGCGAGGCCTCGACCCGGTCGAAACCGTAGTCGGTGATCCGCTGGATCTTGATGGACGAGCCGTCGACCTCGACCTTGTTGGCGAGCGTGAGCTGCGGCCTGCCGAGGCGCTCGGCCAGCATCGCGGGCAGCACGCCGGTGCGCGCGTCGGTGGACTCCGAGCCGAGGATGACCAGGTCGAACCCGATCTTCTTCAGCGCCTGGGCCATGGCGTAGGACGTGCCCAGCGCGTCGGAGCCGTGGAGCGCGTCGTCGACGAGGTGGACCGCCTTGTCGGCGCCCATGGCCAGGGCCTTGCGGATCGTCTCGGTGGCCTTGCCCGGGCCCATGGTGAGGACGGTCACCTCACCGCCGTGGGCCTCCTTGAGCTTGAGCGCCTCCTCGACCGCGTACTCGTCGAGCTCGTTCACCACGCCGTCGACCGCGTCACGGTCGAGGGTCTTGTCATCGGACCGCAGCTTGCGCTCGGTCGCCGTGTCGGGGACCTGCTTCACGCAGACGACAATGTTCATGGCCGGTGGCCGACCTCCCGTGTTCGCGTGCGCCGCCGCGCGAGCGGTCGGCGCCGGATGTCCTGTCCAGACTGCCAGGGCCCCATGGGCGTTGTGACAGCGGGTGTCCCGGCGCTCATGTTACCCACGGGTAGCTTACGCGCTGACACGTGCATCCGCGCGTAACGACTCCCCGCCCCAACCTTACCGAGCTTTGTTCCGCTGCTTGCTGGCGGCCCTGGTCACGCGCTCAGGCTGTGAGCAGGAACACGATCCCGAGGACCAGTGCCGTGCCCGCGAACAGCGCCAGCACGGGCGTGCTGAAGAACGCGCTCAGCGCCACCGACAGGCCGATCGCCCCGGCGACGCCCACGGCGTCCGCGATGACCCTGCCCTTGGTGAAAGGCCCTCGCGAGAACAGCGCGAACCCCGCGTCCACCACCACTGCCAGCGAGAACACGGCCATCAGGAACAGCGCCACCTCCGGCAGCGGCTCGGTGGCCGCGGCCGACAGTAAGCCCACGAACACCGTCGAGCCGGCCAGCCAGCGCCTGCGCACCCTCTCCTGGTGCCGCGCCCTGGCGTCCTCCGCCGAGAGCTCGCCGACCGCCCTGCCGGGCTGCCACTCCCTCGTCGCCATGTGGTGGACATCACGACCGGAGCGGCGCCCCGTACCCACCGAGGGCCGCGGCAGGCGGCGTAACCGCGGGACCGCCGCCACGCCGAGCCGCGCGCAGATGTCGGCGGCCACCGGCCGCGCCGCCGGGTCGGTGGCGAGGCACTCGGCCAGCAGCGGCTCCAGCCAGCCGGGCGCGCCCTCCAGGTCGGGCTCGTGGTGGACGACGCGGTAGGCGACCGCCGACGCGGGCCCCGTGCCGTACGGGTGACGCCCGGTCGCGGCGTAGGCCAGCGTCGCCCCGAAGGAGAACACGTCGGCCGCCGGGCCGGCCGGCCCGCCCTCCAGCACCTCGGGCGCCAAGTAACCGGGGGTGCCGACCACCGCCCCGGAGGCGGTGACCGACAGCGAGTCGAGCGCGTGCGCGATGCCGAAGTCGATGACGACCGGCTCGCCCTCGCTCATCATCACGTTGGCCGGCTTGAGATCGCGGTGCACGACCCCCGCGTCGTGCATGGCCACCAGCGCCTCGGCCAGCCCGGTGGCCAGCTTGCGCAGGTCGGCCACCGGCACGGGCACCGCGCTGAGCGGCTTGCCCTGCACGTAGCGGGTCACGAGGTAGGGCCGGTCGCCGTCGAACGAGGCGTCGAGCACCTCCGCGACGTTCTTGCCGCCCACCAGCCGCATGGTCTCGACCTCGCGGGCCAGCCGGGCCAGCGCCGCCGAGTCGGCCGTGACGTGCGGATGGAGCACCTTGACCGCGACCGTGCGGCCCTCCTGGTCGAGCGCCAGGTGCACGTGGCCGAACCCGCCCGCGCCCAGCCGCGAGAGCAGCTGGTAGGGGCCGAGGTGCTCGCTCATACCCCTACTTCTCCCCACCACGGCCGCCGGGGACACTCACGACCAGGGCGACAGGAAGCCCAGCCCCAGCTCTCTCATCAGGTCGTCGACGAGGCCCGTGATCAGGCCGGTCGCACTGTCATGCGCCCGGGTGGTCAGCTCCTCGATGACGGTCTCGGGGGCCCGCCAGGGCTCCCACGACGGCGTGCCGCCCAGCGCGAACATCACCGCGAACAGCGCGACCGTGCCCATCACCAGGACCGCCACCGTCGCGGCGCCGGGCGAGCGCAGCACACCGGTGAGCGTGCGGGTGACCGCCTTGCGCGGCGAACCGCCGCCGGGCAGCAGGAACAGGCCGGCCACGAGCGCGCCGGCCGCGTAGGCGGCGGCCTCGTTCACGCCCATCCCGCCGCCCCACCGCAGCACGCCCCACACGCACACGCCGAACAGGATCGCCAGCGGCACCTGCACCACGCTCACCAGCGTGGCCTTGATCAGCGCCCACGGCGTGCCGACCAGCACGAGCAGCGGGTCGGCGGCGCTGCTGCCGCGCACCTGGCGCCGCTGCACCATGTCGCCGAACAGGTATTCGCCCACCCGCAGCACCAGCGCCAGCACGATCGCGATCGCGCTCACCATGACCGGCATCATCACCGCCAGCGCGACCAGCGTGACGAGCCCGAGCAGCGCCACGAACTGGCTGCCCGCGAGGTAGCGCTTGCGCTCGCGCGGCGGCGTCTGGTCGCGCGGCGGCGTGTAGGCCCGGGGCCGCGCCTGGGCCTGGGCCCGCGGCTGGGGCTGGGCCTGCGGCTGCGCGTGTGTGGGGGCCGGCGCGGGATAGCCCGCCACCCGCTGGTCCGGCCACGGGGGCCGGGACGTGACAGGCGCGGGGACGTACGGCGGCGGCTTCTCCTCGCGCGCCGGCCGCCCGTACTGGACCGGCGGCAGCAGGTCCGAGAACGACTCCATGACCTTCGTACGGCCGAGCAGCCGCTTGGTCCGCCCCGGCTGGTCCTCCGGCGGCGACTCGTTGAACGTGGTCACCGACGGGTCGAGCGCCCTGGCCATGCGCAGCAGCTCGCGGGCGTCGGGCCGGTCGGCGGGGTCGACCTGGAGCGCGCGGCTCAGCCAGCCGCGCAGCCACACGGGCGCCTTGTCGAGCTGCGCCCGCCCCTCCATGATGTTGAAGCACACCGCCTCGAACGTGCCGGTGCCGAACGGCGGCACCCCCGTCGCGGCGAAGAACACCGTGGAGGCCAGCGAGTGCACGTCGGCCCGCTGCGTGATGTCGGAGTCGCGGATGATCTCCGGCGCCAGGTAGCCAGGCGTGCCGACGAACATGCCGGTCTGGGTCAGCCGGGTGGCGTTGACCAGATGGGCGATGCCGAAGTCGATGACCAGCGGCTCGCCGTCGACGAGCATCACGTTGGACGGCTTGAAGTCGCGGTGGATCACGTCGGCCGCGTGGATGGCCACGAGCGCCTGGCACAGGCCCTGGGCGAGGGTGATGAGCTGGCGTGGGCCGAGCGGCCCGTCGGACAGCACGGTCTCCTCCAGCGTGCGCCCCGGCGCGAACCGGGTCACCACGTACGGCTGGCCCCCCACCAGCTCGGCGTCGAGCACCTCGGCGACGTGCGGGCTGCGCACCCGGCGCATCGTCTCGACCTCGCGGGTGAGCCGGTCGCGCGCCTTCAGGTCGGCGGCGACGTGCGGATGCAGGACCTTGATGGCGACCTCGCGGCCGTCGCCGTCGATGCCGAGGTGCACCACCCCCATGCCGCCTTCGCCGATCTTCCGCACCAGCCGGTACGGGCCGAGCCGCTCTGGCGTCTGGGTGTTGCCCGCGCTCATCGCCATCGTCCCAGCGTCATCCCCCCGAGTCCCCCTTCCAGTCCTGCAGCAGATCGACCACGGGCCCGACGTTCACCGGAGTCCATATGGCCCTCCTCGCGTTGTCCCCGAATGTGCCGGTGGCGAGGATCGGCGTGAGCGCGGCCATCGCCGCGAACACTCCCGCCATCACCATCGCCGCTGTTCTCGAGGGTACGAGCGATGAGAGCGTCCTGCGCATCTGGCGCCCCGGGCCCTCGACTCCGGGGCCTGCGCACACCGTCCACAGGGCCACCCCGGCGCCCCAGGCCAGCGCGTTGTACGGGCTCATGCCGGCCATCACCGTGAGCAGGAGCGTCACGGGCAGTCCGAGTATGAGCGCGTACGGGACCAGGGCAAGCGTGATGGCCGCCGACTTGACCAGCGCCTTGGGGTAGGCGAACACTCTGATGACGTCCAGCGCGGCCGCGCCCGTCGGCCGGCGGGTGATCAGCTCGGGCTGGGCCAGGTCGGCGGCGCGCAGCAGCACCGCGACCGGCAGCGACACCAGGGCCACCAGCACCGGCGCCCGCGCGGCCAGCACGATCATGATGATGAGCAGCATCGCGCCCGCCACCCCGTAGGCGGCCGACCGCTGCAGCACCTGACCGGGGCGGGCGCCGGGGATGAACGGCTCCCGCTTGGTCTGCGGGTCGGGCGGGAACTGGGCCTGCGGCGGGATGTACGGAGGGGGCTGCACCGGGGTGCCCCTGCCGTAGTCGGGGGCCTCGGGGCGCACCCGCCTGGTGGGCAGGTCCTGCGGGTCGGGCCGCACCCGCCGGGTCGGCACGTCGGCCTCCGGCACATGGTGGTTGGCCTGACCCTGGCCGCCCGGGCCCGGCTGCCAGGGCGCGCTCTGCTGGGCCTCGCGCTGCATCTGACGCAGCTCCTCAGGGCTCACCCTGCGCGTCGGCCACGGGTCGCCCTGGCCGAGCAGCGAGACGTACCGCTGGTCCTGCGCGGGCGGCGGGACGCGCGGGTCCTGCCCCTCGACGAGCTTGCGCGGCGTCATCGGCGGCGTGGAGATCTCCCAAGACGGCTTGTCACCGGCCTCGGCATCCCGAGACCCGCCACCCCCTTGCGCCCCACCAGCCACCCGCGAGCCGTGCGGCCCTCCAACAGGCCCTTGCGGCCCACTGCCGTGAGGCCTACCGGCAAGCCCTTGCGGCCCACTGCCAGCACCATGAGACCCGCTCGCAGGACTCTGCGGCCCGCTCCCTTGCCCATACGGCCCGGCGGCGGCACTTTGAGCACCGCTTCCCTGCCCATATGGCCCGGCGGCGGCACCCTGAGCGCCGCTGCCAGGGCCATGCGGCCCTCCGGCGGGGCCTTGGGGGCCGCTCTGCGGGCCTCCGGCGGGGCCTTGACCGGGCGGGCCGCCGAGGAGGCTCTGTGGCTGGCTGTGGGGGGTTCCGCCGGGGCCTTGGGCGCCGCCGCCCGGCCCGTACGGGGTGCCGGGCGTACCGGCGGCGGGGCCGCTGTCGGGGCTCTGGGAACCGGTGAGGAGGCTCTGCGCTCCGCTGCCCGGCCCCTGCGGGCCGCTCGCCGCGGCGCCGTGCGGCAGGGACGAAGGCACCTGAGGGCCGCCGCTCTGCGGGACCTGAGAACCGCCGCCGACCGCGGGGAACGCCGACTGAGAACCGCCGCCAGCCGGAGGGAACGATGGCTGAGAACCGCTTCCAGGGAAGGCCGGCTGGGAGCCGCCGGGGAAGGCCGGTTGGGGGCCGCTGGCGGGCTGGGGGCGGATTCTGTCGTGGCCGGGTGCGGGGGTGGTCGGTCCCTCGTACGGGGGAGTCACGGACGGGTCCGGGTGGGGGACCGTGGAGATCTCGTCGGGCATCGACAGCCCGGCCTTGGGCATCAGCCTGGCCACCTGCTCGGCCAGCTCGGCCGCCTTGGGCCGCTTCGCCGGGTTGCGCTGGAAGGCGCCCTTGAGCAGCGGCTGGAGCGGCCCGGGGGCGGCGCTCACGTCGGCCTTGCCCGCGGTGATGTTGTAGAACACCATCTCCAGCGTGCCCTTGCCGAACGGCGGCTGGCCCGTGCCGGCGTAGAGGAGCGTGCCGGCCCAGGCGTGGATGTCGACCTCGGGCCCGGCCTCCTGCCCCTCGATGATCTCCGGCGCGAGGTAGCCGGGCGTGCCGATGAACATGCCCGTCTGGGTCAGCCGCGTCGCGTCGACCGCCTGCGCGATGCCGAAGTCGATCAGCACGGGATCGCCGTCGAGGATCAGCACGTTGCCCGGCTTGAGGTCGCGGTGGATCACGCCGACCGAGTGGACGGCGGCCAGCGCCGCGGCCACCCCGTGACCGATCTTGAGCAGCGCGGGCAGGTCGAGCGGGCCGTCGTCCTTGACGATCTCGTCGAGCGAGCGGCCGGCGACGTAGCGGGTGACGATGTACGGGCGATGACCGGTCACATCGGCGTCGAGCACCTCGGCGATGTACTTGCTCCGCACCCGGCGCATCGTCTCGACCTCGCGCGAAAGCCGCCGCCTGGCGAGCTCGTCGCCGGCGACCTCGGCGCGCAGGACCTTGACCGCGACCTGCCGCCCCTGGGGGTCGACCGCGAGGTGGACGACGCCCATTCCCCCCTCGCCGAGCCGCCTGAGCAGCCGGTAAGGGCCGAGTCGGTCATCGTTCATGGCATGAAGCACCATACCGGCTTAATCCCCGCCCACGAGATGAACCATGAGGCCACATTCCCACTCGTACAACGTCCGGATCGGGGTGAATGGTTTCCGATCCAACGGTCTCGGTTCGGCCACGGTGTCTTCCCTCCGTGACCGATCGGCCCTCCGCCGGCATCGTTCCTCGCTCTCTGGAGCTGTCGCGCTCAGACGGACAGGGAGAGGACTTCCGCTCCCTTCAGCCCGGCCAGGGTGGCTCCGGAGACGGCGAGCTTGGACCGGCGCAGGCCGCTGCCGATGACCACCTCGGGGTGCTCGGCGACCTGGGTGTCGACCAGGATCGGCCAGTCGGCCGGCAGACCGACCGGGGTGATGCCGCCGTACTCCATCGCGGTGAGCTCCACCGCCTCCTCCATCGGGGCGAAGCTCGCCTTGCGGGCGCCGAGATGCTTGCGCACCACGCCGTTGACGTCGGCCCGGGTCGTCGCCAGCACCATGCAGGCGGCGTAGCGGACCTCGCCGCCGCGCTTGGCGGCGACGACGACGCAGTTGGCCGAAGCTCCCATGGCCACGCCGTAGCGCTCGCAGAACGCGGCCGTGTCGGCCAGCTCCGGGTCGATCTCCGCGACCCGGGCGTCCTCCACCTGCCCGATCGCCCGCGCCACCGGCTCGGCCAGCAGGTCGGTCCGGCCGGCGGCCGGCACCCAGTGCAACGTCATCCCATCTCCTCGATCGCTCCTCTCAGGACCTTACGCCGGTCCCGGGAGCAGCGGGTGGCGTCACGATGACTGCAGCACGCGTTTGTGCAGCTCAGTGACGACGCCACGGGCTGATTCCATCGCTCCGGCCATCCAGGCGGTCAGCCGGGTGAGCCAGTCGCCCGCGAAGTAGACCCTTCCGCTGGGACGTTGCAGAAGAGTGAAGGACGAATCAAAGGCGGGCCAGCTCGCCCAGCCGCCCTGGATGTGTTCCTGACGCTCCCATGCGATGGAGATGGAGGACAGGACGCCGGTGCGGTACTTCTCGCCGTGGATCTTCTTGCCCTGGGTGAGCGCGCGGCGGCGGCGGTCGTCGGGGGTGAGCGCGCCGTACAGCTCGGCGTCCGGCCCGTGGTTGTAGTAGCCGACCAGCACGCCGCGCTCGCTGTGGTAGCCGTACGAGGGGTACCAGATGCGTGCGATGTCCAGGTCGGTCTCGCTGACGCCGCCGTAGATCCGGTCCTCCAGCTCCCACCAGCGGCGGTCGTACTCCAGGCCGATCTTGCCGGTGGACATGGGCGTGGGGAGCCGCAGGGCGGCGGTGACGTCCGCGCCCAGGTTGTGCGGGATCTTGGCGAGCAGGTGGGGCGGCAGGGTGGCGATGCAGTAGTCGGCCTTGATCCGGCCGCCGTCCCAGGTGACCTCGACCCCGTCGGGCAGGTCGGTGATCCCGGTGACCTTGGCGCCGGTGGTGATCCGGTCCGCGCCGATGGCCTCCACCAGTCTGGTGACGATCGTGTCCGTGCCGCCGACGACCTGGAACATGGGGCTGGCCTGGTCGTGGCCGAAGTCGTTGGTGATGGCCCGGCCGGTGCCCGCGGCGAGCACCTGCGCCAGGCTGCCGGGCGGGGGGAACGGGCTGCCCTCGTCCAGGCCCGGGTAGTCGAAGAAGCCGCGGCGGGGCGAGCCCTCGTAGTCGAGCTCGGGGCCCAGGTCGCCGAAGCGTCGCAGGAAGGTGAGCAGCCGATCCCGGTCCTCGGCGGTGAGCTTGCGGTCGAGCGCGCCGGAGTCGGTGGCCTTCGCGAGCAGTTCGGCGACATATCCGTACATGTCGGCGCGGGCGGTGCGTTGGCGCACGGACTGGCCGTTGGTGTGGATGTACGCCTGGGCGTTCCTGTTGACGAACGTCTCGATGGGGACGCCCAGTTCGCGGCAGTAGTCCAGGGTCACCATCCACTGCGCGATCCGGGCCGGGCCGGCGTTGAAGTAGAGGCCCTCGCCCAGCTTGACCTCCTGGGCGGGGCCGTTCAGCTCGGTCAGCCGGTCGCCGCCGCGCAGGGTGAGGTTGCGCCCGCCGGCCTTGGCCCTGGCCTCCAGCAGGGTGCAGTCGTAGCCGGCCTTGCCCAGCTCGTAGGCGGCGGTCAGCCCCGTCACGCCGGCGCCGAGTATCACCACCTTGGCCGCGCCGCGTCCTTGCAGGGAGAAGTCGCCCGGCCTGGGCGGGGTGAAAGTCTTGTCCTGCTCGTCGGGGGCCAGCCCCAGCGCGCCCATGGCGGCGTACATGGCCCCGGCGCCGCCCGCGGCCCCGATGCCCACCAGCAGCCCGCGCCTGGTCAGCTCCGCGCCTTCCATGCCACCCGCCTCCAGCCCTGGCCGCGCTGTCAGACCCGCGCGGCGTCACGAACCCGCCCATGCTGCCGCCCCGCCGCCCGGGACACCCACGGAACCGGCCAATCCATCGCAAAACCCGGAACCCCGGACGAACGGTGGAACCCTACGACTCCCCGCCCCCGGTCCTCACGCGAGGGCCCTCACCCGTACGGGCCGCTGCCGCACGCCACCTGGCCGCCGATCGTCGCGAAGATGCCGAACAGCGCCATGATCTGCGCGAAGTCGTCCGTCGTGAACTCGGTGTGCCGCGACCCCGCCACCTTCACCCCGGGGATCAGCGCCACGGCCGCCGCGATCGCCGTCGAGTTCCACTCCACACCCAGCGTGTACGGGGGATCGATCGTGTAGGGCGTGAAGTCGGTCAACCGGCTTAGCGCCCTGGCCATGCCCTCACGGATCCGTCCCTGGGCCACGCTCGGCGGCAGCAACTCGGCGGAGAACTTGTCGATCCCCTTCTTGACGGCCACCGTCTCCACATCGCCGAGCAGCTGGCGGGCCTCCTCGCCGACGGCCTCGTCACCGGTGACCAGCACCACCGGCACGCCGTGGAACCCGGCGCACGCCGCCACCACCCGCGTCTCCCCGGCGATCTCGCCGTTGAGGTAGACGTTCTGGATCTCCTTGCCCATCCACGTGTGGTTGAGCACGCCGTGGCTCACCCCGGCCCGCGCGTGGTAGCCGACGAAGCCGGCCGCCTGGAAGGACCCGTCGAGCCCGTGCGCCATCCGCTGCGCCTTGCCCGGCCCCCTGATCAGGGTCGCCCGCGGGTCGAGCAGGTCGATCCGCAGGTTCTTGGTCGACCCGTGGGCGTCGTTCACCAGCACCTTCCCGGCGCCGGCGGCGAACGCCCCCTCGACCGCCGCGTTGGCGTCGGCCGTCATCAGCTCGCAGCCCCGCTCGTACCCGCGCTTGCCCGCGTGCATCTCCTCGGGGTCGGTCAGGCCGGTGACGCCTTCCATGTCGACGGACAGGTAGACCCTCATGCGCTCACTCCCTCACTCGCTGCCGCCGGAGACGTTATCCGGTGGAGCCCCAGGTCTCGACCCGGTGGATCTCCTTCTCCGTCATGAGGCCGACCTCGGCGGTCATGAACGAGGTGGCCCGCTCGCGCCACGGCTCCGGGATCTCGGCCAGCGCCGGCGGGTAGCAGTGTTCGAGCCAGCTGGTGGACTCCTCCGTGGCGTCGAAGTAGTCGAGTGCCCCGGCGAAGAGCGTCCGCTCGATCCCGGGGATGCGGGCCAGGCCGTACTCGACCATCTCCTGACCGCCGTACGGCGGCGGGCGGAGCCACTTCCTGGCCCGGGGGTGGCCGGCGGTGAGCGGGGTGTCGAGCGGGCGGCGTTCGACGGCGGCCTGGATGAGCTCCTTGTACAGGCACTTGGCGCAGGTCCGGCAGGGGCCGTCGGCCGCGCCGCTGAGGCACCACCGGACCTGGCCGGCGAGTTCGGACTCCAGCGCCAGGCGCATGGTGACCGCCTCGCTCACGCCGCCGACGGGCAGCACGATGTGCACGCCCACCGCGGCGAAGAGCCGGCCCCACTTGCCGTGCGGGGCCCACATGGGGTTGTCGGGGGTGTAGCGGTGCAGGTAGCGGCCGCCGCCGAGCCAGCGCGACCCGATCTCGTAGCCGAAGCCCAGCCCGCCGAGGTCCAGCCGGTCGGCGTTGAGCAGCGCGCCCGCCGCCACCGCGTGGTGCTCCGGATAGCCGGGGCGCGGCTCGGCCAGGGTGTACTCCAGGTCGGAGCGCACCGTGGTGAGCGGCCGGCCGGTCTGCTGGGCGAGCCTGGCCAGGACGTCGGAGCGGTAGTGCGGCCACCTGTTCGGCACCCGGGGGTGCGGCACCCGGCGGAAGTGCACGAACGGGGCGTCAGGGTAGATCGCGGCCGCGGCCACGGAGTCGGCGCCGCCGCTGTACGAGATCGCGAGCGTGCCGCCGGCGGCCCGGGGCTCGGCGCCGACGGGGCCGGCCTCGACGCCCCAGCCGTCATGGAGGACCTGCGCGAACCGGGCGGAGACCGCGCGGTCGAAGGTGATCCGCTTCCTCGTCCAGGGCGCGACGACCGTCCAGGCGGCGACGGCGAACAGGTCGGGGTGGGCGTCGTCCGGCACGTCGGTGATGGTGCAGGAGTTCGTGGCCAGCTTGACGGGATACTCGTCGGAGGCCTTGCCGGTGATCTGGTCTTCGAGGTCGAGCCGGAACGTGAGAAGGCCGTCAGCCCAGGTCACGCGCACGGCCGAGGCTCCTCCCGCGCCACGGCGGGCACCCGCGCCTTGAGGTCGTCGATCGCCTGCCAGATGAGGACCTCGTTCTGCAGCAGGCCGTCGAGAGCCTGGGCGGTCTCCTTGGCCAGGCGGTGGGCGTCACCGGCGACCCGCTGGGCGTCGGCGGACCCGGGCTGCGGCCCCGGCGGCCTGGCCTGTTGCCTGACGGCGGCGCGCAGGCGCTCGACCTCGGACTGGAGGGCGGCCATCTCCCGGCGCAGCGTCTGCACCTCCCAGAGAGCGTCTCTGATGTCCTGGCGGTGATCCGCGATCGAGATGTACCGGGAGTCGAACCACGAACGCACGGCTTGACGCAGCCGCGCGGGGACGAGGACGCGCTTCATGGAACGTCACCATAGTCGGAAACCTCCCTCGCTCCTGCCGTCCGAATCCGGGCTGTAGCTGGATCGGTATGGCTCTGCCACCGAATATCCGGCATATCCGGCGGACCTTGACAGAGGTGTTGACGAAGCGGCCCCCGCCATCTACGTTTCCGGCTGGCGACGAAATATATCGTCACTTTTCCGAAAAGTTTCGGAGGCGCCATGTTACGAGGCGTTGTCGCGGTCACCCTGCTCGGCTTCACCGCCGTGAACCCCGCGCCGCACGGGGACCCCCCGGCCGTCACCGTCCGGGAGCACGTCCGCCACCAGAACATCGACGGGTTCGGCCTCTCCCAGGCCTTCAGGCGCAACGAGCTGCTGGAAGCGCTGTCCCCCGAACAGCGACGCGAGATCCTCGACCTGTGGTTCGACCCGCGCGAGGGGGCCGGGCTGAGCATCCTGCGCCTGGGCATCGGCTCCTCCCCGGCCGGCAGCCCGTACGACCACATGGTCTCCCACCAGCCCGAGGACCCGGGCGGGCCGGACGCGCGCCCCCGGTACGTGTGGGACGGCGACGACAACAGCCAGGTGTGGGTCGCCAAGGAGGCGCGGCGGTACGGCGTCGAGCGCTTCTACGCCAACGCCTGGAGCGCCCCCGGCTACATGAAGGACAACGGCGACGACAAGAACGGCGGCACGCTCAAGCCGGAGTGGGCCGAGGCCTACGCCCGCTACCTCGTCGCCTACACCGACTTCTACAAGAAGGAGGGCATCCGGATCACCGACCTGGCGTTCACCAACGAGCCCGACTACACGGCCCCGTACGCCTCCATGCGGTTCACCCCGGAACAGGCCGCCGCGTTCGTCAAGGTCCTGGGCCCGATCGCCAAGGGCATGAACGTGGTCTGCTGCGACTCCTTCGGCTGGGACGAGGCGCGCGCCTACACCCGGGCCGTCGAGGCGGACCCCGAGGCCCGCCGCTGGGTCAAGGTCCACACCGGTCACACGTACGCGAGCCCCGTGGACGGCCCGCTGCCCACCCGCCGCCAGGTGTGGATGTCGGAGTGGAACCCCAACGGCACCACCTGGAACGAGAACTGGGACGACGGCAGCGGCTACGACGGCATGACCATCGCCCTGGCCGTGCACGACGCGCTGACGCTGGGCCGGGCCAACGCCTACGTCTACTGGTTCGGCGCCTCCCGCGGCGCGACCAGGGCGCTGATGCAGATCGACGACGCGGCCGGGACCTACCGGGTGGCCAAGCGGTTCTGGGCGCTGGCGGCCTACGGCAGGTTCATCAGGCCCGGCGCGGTCCGGCTCGACGCCACCACCGCGAACCCGGCGCTCAAGGCGTCGGCCTTCCGCAACCGTGACGGGTCCACGGTCATCGAAGTGATCAACACCGGCGCCGAGCCGGTCACCTGGCACGGCGTGCGCGGCCGGGCGACCGCGTACCTGACCGACAGCACGCACGACCTCGCCCCCAGCAAGATCACCGGCGGGAGCGTCACGCTCCCGCCGCGCGCCCTCACCACCATCGTCGTCGGAGGCCATCGATGAGACCCCTGATCGTCGCGCTCACGCTGGCGCTCGCCGTGCCCGCGTTCGCACTCCCCGCGTCCGCCGCGCCCCCCGGCCAGGACGCCGCGAAGAACCACCACCGCGTCAAGGACCTGCGCGACCTGGCGCGCAAGCACGGCATCAGGATCGGCAGCGCCGTGGACGTCGCCGCGCTGCGTGCCGAGGCCGACTACCGGCACGTGCTCAACCGCGAGTTCACCCACCTCACCGCCGAGAACGCGATGAAGTGGGAGAGCGTGGAGCCCGAGCGCGGCGTCTACACCTGGGACGACGCGGACGCGGTGGTCGCGAACGCGCGCCGCAACGGCCAGCAGGTGCGCGGCCACACGCTGATCTGGCACAACCAGCTCCCCGGCTGGCTGACCAGCGGCGTGGCGGACGGCTCCATCGGCCCCGCCGAGCTCAGGAAGATCCTGCGCGAGCACGTCCAGACCCAGGTCCGCCGCTACAAGGGCAAGATCAGGGCCTGGGACGTGGTGAACGAGGCCGTCGACGACGACGGCAACATGCGGCAGACCATCTGGCTGCAGCACCTCGGCCCCGGCTACATCGCCGACGCCTTCCGCTGGGCCCGCGCCGCCGACCCGCGCGCCAAGCTCTACCTGAACGACTACAACGTCGAGTGGAACCAGAGCAAGATCGACCGCTACCTGAGCATCGTCCAGGAGCTGCAGGCGCAGCGGGTGCCGATCGACGGCATGGGCTTCCAGGGTCACCTGGGCATCCAGTACGACTACCCCGGTGACTGGGCCGACGTCATGCGGCGCTTCGCCGCCCTCGGCCTGGAGATCGCGGTCACCGAGATGGACGTGCGGATGGTGCTGCCCGTCACGCCCGAGAAGCTCGCCACCCAGGCCGAGTACTACAGCAGGGCGCTGACCGACTGCCTGAGCGTCAAGGCCTGCCGCGAGTTCACCGTCTGGGGCTACACCGACCGGCACTCGTGGGTGCCCGGCTGGTTCGACGGCGAGGGCGCGGCCTGCATCCTCGACGAGAACCTGCGGCCCAAGCCCGCCTACCAGGCCCTGCTGGCGACCGCGAGGCGCTAGCGGCCGGTGAACTCGGGGGTGGACTTCTCGGTGAAGGCTGTCATGCCGGTCTTCGCGTCCTCCGTCGCGAAGATGCCGGAGAACTGGAGCCTCTCGATCTCCAGGCCGGAGTCGAGGTCCACCTCCATCCCCCGGTCGACGGCCAGCTTGGCGGCCCGCAGCGCGATCGCGGGCCCGCCGGTGAAGGTCGCGGCCCACTCGCGCGCGGCCTGGTAGACCTCGGCGTCGGGCACGACCCGGTCGACCAGGCCGATGGCCAGCGCCTCGGCGGCGGGCACGTGACGGCCGCTGAAGATGAGGTCCTTGGCGCGGGCCGGGCCGATCAGACGCGGCAGCCTCTGGGTGCCGCCGGCGCCGGGGATGATGCCGAGCTGGATCTCAGGCTGGCCCAGCTTGGCGGACTCCCCGGCGACCCGGAAGTCGGCGCACAGGGCGAGCTCGCAGCCGCCGCCGAGCGCGTAGCCGGTGATGGCGGCGATGACCGGCTTGCCGATGCGGGCGACGGCGGTGAGGCTGTCCTGCAGGGCGCGCGAGTGCGCGTACATGTCGGCGTACGACATGACCGCCATCTCCTTGATGTCCGCGCCCGCGGCGAACACCCGCTCGCCGCCGTAGATCACCACGGCGTGCACCCCGGGATCGTCGTCCACGAGACGGGCCGCTTCGGCGATCTCCCGCTGGACCTGGGCGTCGAGGGCGTTCATCTTCGGACGGTCGAGTCTGATCGTGGCGATCTGGTCGGCCACCTCGACGCTTACGAACTCAGCCATGGAGCGAACCCTACCGGCTGCCTTTTCGCCGGTTCCGGCAGGTCTGTCCGGGGACCCAGTCGATGAAGAATTTCTTCGCAAAGCTCTCGCCAGAGAAGGAAAATGTTGAGACGCTGACTCCGTTCTGACAGCCCCCAGCAAGGAGCGGTACATGCGCAGAGCGCTGGCGATCGCGGCGGTCGCCATCCTGCCCTTAGCCCACGTCACGGCCGCGTCGGCCGCCGAGCCCGACGACCGGCAGCAGGCCTTCGCGGCGGCGGCCGAGGAGTTCCAGGTCCCCGAGAGCGTGCTGCTCGGCGTCTCCTACCTGGAGTCGCGCTGGGACGCCCACGCCGGGACGCCCAGCAACAACGCGGGCTTCGGCCCCATGCACCTGACCGACGCGGCCTCGTACACCGGCTCCAACCACCACGGTCAGGACGAGGAGGACCCGCGCGGCGACGACAGCAGGCCCGCCGTCCCGGCGGCCGAGGCGCCCGGGCCCGCCGAGATCCCCGCCGCGCTGCGCACCCTGGAGCGGGCGGCCGAGCTGACCGGAGAGAGCCGCGAGCGGCTGCGCGCCGACCCGGCCGCCAACATCAGGGGCGGCGCCGCGCTGCTGGCCGACTACCAGAAGTCGATCGGCGCGCCGCTCAGCGACGACCCCGGCCAGTGGTACGGCGCGGTCGCCAAGTACTCGGGCGCCGAGCAGCAGGAGGCCGCCCGGTTCTTCGCCGACGAGGTCTTCGCCACGATCAAGTCCGGTGAGGAGCGGGTCACCGACGACGGCCACCGGGTCAGGCTCAGCCCCGTCCCGAACCTGGGCAAGGTCGTGGCGTGGCTGGAGAAGCTGGGGCTGCGCGCGCCGCGCCGCGACGGCGTGGAGTGCCCGAGCACGGTGTCGTGCGAGTGGATCCCGGCCGGCTACGCCGAGCTGCCCGGCGGCGGCTACGGCAACCACGACCTGGCGAACCGCCCCAGCTCCCAGAAGATCGACTACATCGTCATCCATGACATGGAGGGCTACTTCGGCCCCTCCGTCGGACTGGTGCAGAACCCGGCCTACCGGGCGAGCTGGCAGTACTCGCTCCGCTCCTCCGACGGGCACATCGCCCAGCACATCAAGGCCAAGGACGTCGCCTGGCAGGCCGGCAACTGGTACATCAACGCCAAGTCGATCGGGCTGGAGCACGAGGGCTTCCTGGCCGAGGGCCACACCTGGTACACCGAGGCGATGTACCGGACGTCGGCCAAACTGGTGCGCTACCTGGCGCTCCGGCACGGCGTGCCGCTCGACCGGGCGCACATCATCGGCCACGACAACGTGCCCGGCACGCTCCCGACCACGGTGCGCGGCATGCACGAGGACCCCGGGCCGTTCTGGGACTGGGCGCACTACTTCAAGCTGCTCGGCGCCCCGCTGCACCCGTTCGGCGGCCCCCGCTCCGGCGCGGTCATGATCAGGCCCGACTTCGAGAACAACAAGCCGTACTTCTACGGCTGCGACCGGCAGAACCCGGAGGCCGCCTGCCCGCCGCTGCCCGCGCACACCGTCTGGCTGCGCACCGAGCCGCGCGAGGACGCGCCGCTGGTGAAGGACATCGGCAAGCACCCCACGGGCGAGTCCCTCTACAGCGTGTACGACCACAGCGCGCGGGCCAGCACCGGCCAGCGGTACGCGGTGGCCGACCGGCAGGGCGACTGGACGGCGATCTGGTATCTCGGCCAGAAGGCGTGGTTCCACAACCCGGCGTCCGCGCCGACCGCCGTGCCGTCGATGGGGCTCGTGGTCACGCCCAGGCCGGGCCTGGCGACGGTGCCGGTGTACGGCAGGGCCTACCCGGAGGAGGCCGCCTACCCCGAGGGCGTCCCGTACCAGGCGGTCACGCCGTTGCAGTACACGTTCTCGGCGGGCGAGAAATACACACTGGCCGGGACGGCGGCGACCGAGTATTACCGGGCCGTCACCTTCGACCCGGCGAACCACCAGGTGGTCCGGGGCAAGACGAAGTATCTGCAGATCCAGTTCGGGCACCGGATCATGTTCGTCAAGGCTGACGACGTGCGGGTGACGTTCTCCGGGTGAACTCCGAGACGGCGCGCCTGGTGCTGGCCAGCGCCTCCTGCGAGGAGTCGTAGGTGCGCTGGGCGACGCCGACGAAGACGCAGTCGACGACGAGAAGCTGGCTGATGCGGCTGGCCAGGGCGCCGGGACGGAACTCCGTCTCGCGCCCGGCCGAGATGAGCACGTGCTCGGCCAGCTCCGCGATGGACGAGCGGGGGTTGTTGGTGATGGCGACCGTGGTCGCGCCGGCCTCCCCCGCCCGGCGCAGCGGCTCGATCACGTCGGGCGTCTCGCCCGAGGTGCTGATGCCGATCGCCACGTCGCCGTCCTTGAGCAGCACCGCGCTGGTCAGCGCCAGATGGGCGTCCTGGAAGGCGTGGCTGGACAGGCCGATGCGCAGCAGCTTCTGCGCGACGTCCTCGGCCACCAGGCCGGAGGCGCCCACTCCGTAAGCGTCGATGCGGCGGGCGCCGACGATGGCGTCGACGACCAGGCCGAGCCGCTCGGAGGTGAGCTGGGCGACCGTGTCGTTGATCGCCTCCGACTCGGCCCTGGCGACCTTCTGGATGACCTCCGACAGCGGGTCGTCGGGGGCCAGGTCGCCGGGCACCAGCCGGTCGGGCTGGGCGGCGGCCGCGGCCAGCGCCAGGCGCAGCTGCGGGTAGCCCGCGAAGCCGAGCAGCCTGGCGGTGCGCACGATCGTCGCCTCGCTCGTGCCCGACGCGGCCGACAGCTCCGTGATCGTGCTGCGGGCCACCGTCGCCGGGTCCTCGAGGATCAGCTGGGCGACGGTGCGGGCAGCGGGCGTCAGGGACGGCAGCACACCACGAACCGTGGCCACCAGGGTGTCGGCTCGCATGCCGTTGCCGCTGTCGTCCACAGACCTGATTATGCCGTTGGTTGACCTGATTTCTACACCGCGTAATCAGCGCAGGGTGCCGTTGGTCATGCCGACCGGCTCCTCGGGCACGGCGATCAGCCCCAGCTCGGCCCGCGCGGCCACCAGCGGGTGGTGCGGCACGACCCGGACGGTGTAGCCGAAGGCGCCGGTGCGGCCGAGCGGGACCACCCCGGTGAAGTGGGCGCGGCCGTCGTCGTCGACCCCGGCCGCGGTCAGCTCGGCGTACTCGGGATGGATCAGCTCGTCGTGCGGGCCGACCCTGCCGTAGGCGGCCTCCACCAGCACGTCGCCGGGCTCCAGGTCGCCGAGCGTGATCGTGGCCCGCAGCTCCAGCGAGGCCCCGACCTCCGGCGTGTCTCCGACGCCCGACGCCTCCACGTGCTCGACGCGCACGCCCGGCCACTCCTTGGTGACCTTGAGCCGCCAGTCGGCGAAGGCCCGCGCGGGAGCGTACCCGTCGGCCGACAGCGCCCGCGCGGCCCTGGCGGCGGGCGTGTAGAGGCCCACCACGTAGTCGCGGAGCATCCGCCCGGCGAGCACCTTGGGCCCGAGCGAGGTCAGGGTGTGCTTGACCATCTCCATCCAGCGGCGGGGCAGCCCGTCGGCGGCCCGGTCGTAGAAGCGGTCGGCCACCTCGTGCTCGATGAGGTCGTAGAGCGCGGTGGCCTCCAGCTCGTCACGCCGGTCGGGGTCGGTCACCCCGTCGGCGGTGGGGATGGCCCAGCCGTTGGTGCCGTCGTACCACTCGTCCCACCAGCCGTCGCGGATGGACAGGTTGAGTCCGCCGTTGAGCGCCGACTTCATGCCGGACGTGCCGGACGCCTCCAGCGGGCGCAGCGGGTTGTTGAGCCACACGTCGCAGCCCTGCACCAGCAGCTGGGCCAGGGCCATGTCGTAGTCGGGCAGGAAGACGATGCGATGGCGGACGTCGGCGCGGTCGGCGAACTTGACGATCTGCTGGATGAGCTTCTTGCCGCCCTCGTCGGCCGGGTGGGCCTTGCCCGCGATCAGGATCTGCACCGGCTTGTCCGGGTCGAGCAGCAGCTCGCTCAGCCGCTCGGGGTCGCTGAGCATGAGCGTGAGCCGCTTGTAGGACGGCACCCGCCGGGCGAACCCGATCGTCAGCACCTCGGGGTCGAGCACGTCGTCGATCCAGCCCAGCTCGGCCGGCGAGGCGCCGCGGTCGAGCCACGACCGGCGCAGCCGCGCCCGCGCGCCCTCGACCAGGCGGCCGCGGAGCTCGCGCCTGATCTCCCAGATCTCCGCGTCGGAGATCTTCTGCACGCCCTCCCAGCCGCGCGCCCGCTCCAGCAGCGACGGCAGCTCGCGGCCGGCCAGCTCCATGAACTCGCGGCCGACCCAGGTGGGCGCGTGGACGCCGTTGGTGATCGAGCCGATCGGCACCTCGTCGACGTCGAAGCCGGGCCACAGGTCCTTGAACATGTCCCGGCTGACCTCGCCGTGCAGCTCGGACACGCCGTTGACGCGCTGGGCCAGCCGCATGCCCATGACGGCCATGTTGAACCGGCCGGGATCGGCCTCGGCGCCGAGTTCGAGAATGCGCTCGACGGGCACGGTCGGCCAGGCGTTGCCGCCGCCGAACTGGCGGGCGATCATGTCGACGGGGAACCGGTCGATGCCCGCGGGCACCGGGGTGTGGGTGGTGAACACCGTCCCGGCCCGCACCGCCTCCAGCGCCTCGTCGAAGGAGAGCCTGGACTCGGTCAGCTCGCGGATGCGCTCCAGGCCGAGGAAGCCCGCGTGGCCCTCGTTGGTGTGGAACACCTCGGGGTCGGGGTTGCCGGTGATGCGGCAGAAGGCCCGGATGGCGCGCACCCCGCCCACGCCGAGCAGGAGCTCCTGCATCAGCCGGTGGTCGGTGCCGCCGCCGTAGAGCCGGTCGGTGACGTCGCGGGCGGCGCTGTCGTTCTCGGCCACGTCGGAGTCGAGCAGCAGCAGCGGGACCCGCCCGACCTGCGCCATCCAGACCTGGGCGTGCAGCACCCGGTCGTCGGGCAGCGAGATGCGGATCTTGACCGGCGCGCCGCCGGGCTCCTTGAGCAGGCTCAGCGGCAGGCCCCCGGCGTCGAGCGACGGGTAGTGCTCCAGCTGCCAGCCCTCGGGCGAGAGCGACTGCGTGAAGTAGCCGTGGCGGTAGAGCAGGCCCACGGCCAGGATCGGCACGCCGAGGTCGCTGGCCGCCTTGAGGTGGTCGCCCGCCAGGATGCCGAGGCCGCCCGAGTACTGCGGCAGCGCGGCGGCGATGCCGTACTCGGGTGAGAAGTAGGCGATGGCCCGCGCGGCGTCGGGCAGCGTCTGGTACCACCGCGGCGCGGTCATGTACTCGCGCAGGTCGTCCGCGGCGTCGGCGAGCCGCCGGCGGAAGCGGCGGTCGGCGGCCAGTTCGGCCAGCCGGTCGGGCCCCACGGCGCCCAGCAGCGCGACCGGGTCGTGGCCGACCCGCTCCCAGAGGACGGGGTCGACCTCGGCGAAGAGATCCATCGTCTCTGGGTGCCATGACCAGCGCAGATTGTGGACGAGCTCGCCGAGTGCGGCCAGCTCCGCGGGCAGGACGGTCCGGACGGTGAACCGGCGGATAGCTCTCACAATGTGAACCCTACGGGCTAGGAGGAACGTCTGGTTCCTTCACCCCCAGTCCCGGCTTTCAAACCCCTTCCGAGATGAAGCATGAAGGGAGACTTTTGGGGCAACTTTCCCCCATGTCAGGTTCTCCCGGGGACACTCGGGAGTTCTATCCACCGCTGCCCGCAATTCACGTGCAAGGATCGATCCTGCCAGGAAAGCCTCCGGCGGTACCGAGTGCCGTCGCAAACCTTGAAATGCGATGATCGGACGAATTCCCATCACGGACATCTCCCCCGTCGTCGACTGCGGGCAGTGGCCCGCCAAGGCGGTCGCCGGCGAGACCTTCGAGGTCTCCGCGACCGTGTTCCGGGAGGGCCATGACGCCGTGGCCGCCGGAGTGGTTCTCACCGCGCCGGACGGGCAGCGGGGCAGGCTGAGACCGATGCGCGAGACCGCCCCCGGCACCGACCGGTGGGCCGTGGAGGTCTGCCTGCCGAGCGAGGGCGACTGGCTCTACCGCGTGGAGGCGTGGAGCGACCCCATCGCCAGCTGGCTGCACGACGCCGACATCAAGATCCCGCGCGGGCTCGACACCGATCTCATGTGCGAGGAGGGCGCGCGCCTGTTCGAGCGCGCGGCCAGGGCCGTGCGGCAGGCCGACTGCCCGGCTCCCGACGGCGCCAACGGCGAGAGCGCCTGCGGCCACCGGGCCGCGCTGCTCGGCGTCGCGGCGAGGCTGCGCGACGAGGACCTCGACCCGCGGGCCCGTCTGTCGATCGCGCAACTGCCCGAGACGGCCTCGCTGCTGGCGGCCCACCCGCTGCGCGAGCTGGTCACCAGGTCCAGGCAGCAGAAGGTGCGGGTGTCCAGGCGTCGGGCGCTCTACGGCTCCTGGTACGAGTTCTTCCCGCGGTCGGAGGGGGCCGTGGTCAACGGCGTCGGCGCCTCCAAGTCCGGAAATTTCCAGACTGCGGCCAAGCGACTGCCCGCCATCGCCAAGATGGGCTTCGACGTCGTCTACCTGCCCCCGATCCACCCGATCGGCCACACCTTCCGCAAGGGACGCAACAACACGCTCAACCCCGAGCCCGACGACCCCGGCTCACCGTGGGCGATCGGCTCGGAGGACGGCGGGCACGACGCCGTCCACCCCGACCTGGGCACCATCGACGACTTCGACGACTTCGTCGGCCGCACCCGCGAGCTGGGCATGGAGGTGGCGCTCGACTTCGCGCTGCAGTGCTCCCCCGACCATCCGTGGGTCAAGGAGCACCCGGAGTGGTTCACCGTCCGGGCCGACGGCACGATCGCGTACGCCGAGAACCCGCCCAAGAAGTATCAGGACATCTACCCGCTCAACTTCGACAAGGACCCCGAGGGCCTGTACGCGGAGATCAAGCGGGTGCTGCGCCACTGGATGGACCACGGCGTGCGGATCTTCCGGGTGGACAACCCGCACACCAAGCCGGTGGCGTTCTGGGAGCGCCTCATGGCCGACATCCACGCCACCGACCCTGACGTGCTGTTCCTGTCGGAGGCGTTCACCCGGCCGCCGATGCTGCACGCGCTGGGCAAGATCGGCTTCCACCAGTCGTACACGTACTACACCTGGAAGAACTCCAAGTGGGACGTCGAGGACTACCTGGCGGAGCTGTCCCACGCCACGTCCCACTTCCTGCGGCCCAACCTGTTCGTCAACACGCCGGACATCCTGCACGAGTACCTGCAGCACGGCGGGGTCCCGGCGTTCAAGATCAGGGCCGTGCTGGCGGCGACGGCCTCGCCGACGTGGGGGGTGTACTCGGGCTACGAACTCGCGGAGAACGTGCCGGTACGTCCCGGCAGCGAGGAGTATCTCGACAGCGAGAAGTACCAGTACCGGCCGCGTGACTGGGTGACCGCGGAGCGGGATGGCCGCAGCCTGGCGCCCTTCATCACCCACCTGAATCTCTTCAGAAGGGCCCACCCGGCCCTGCAGGAATTGCGTAACCTACGGTTCCACCGGGTCGACCAGCCGGACATCATCTGCTTCTCCAAACGGCTGCCCGGCGCCTACGACGCGGCCACACGACGGCACGGACTGGGCGACGTCGTCATAGCGGTGATCAACCTCGATCCGCACCATACGCACGAGGCCACGGTAGACCTCGACCTGCCCGCCCTCGGGCTCGACTGGAACGCCGAGTTCGTGGTGGACGACGAGTTTTCTGGCGAGTCGTACCGTTGGAGACAGAACAACTACGTGCGTCTCGACCCTCACATCCAGCCGGCCCACCTTCTCACCGTACGAGCGTCGCCACGGTAGAGCTGAATTCAGCGGGGAGTCTTCAACAGTGTGTGCAAGCGCCTCCCTCATGAGCACCCGAGAGGAGAGCTCATGAGCTCCACACCCATTCCCAACACCTTCGACGACGAGAAACCACGCGACCCCTACTGGTACCGGCGTGCCGTCTTCTACGAGGTGCTGATCAGAGGGTTCGCCGACTCCAACGGCGACGGCACGGGCGACATCCGCGGCCTCATCGGCAAACTCGACTACCTGCAGTGGCTCGGCGTCGACTGCCTCTGGCTGCTCCCGCTGTACGAGTCACCGCTGCGCGACGGCGGCTACGACATCGCCGACTTCATGAAGATCCTCCCGGAGTTCGGTGACCTCGGCGACTTCGTACGGCTGGTCGAAGAGGCGCACAAGCGCGGCATGCGGGTCATCGCCGACCTGGTGATGAACCACACCAGCGACGCCCACCCGTGGTTCCAGGCGTCCCGCCACGACCCGGAGGGGCCGTTCGGCGACTTCTACGTCTGGTCCGACACCGACACGCGCTACCCCGACGCCCGCATCATCTTCATCGACACCGAGACGTCCAACTGGACGTATGACCAGGTGCGCGGGCAGTACTACTGGCACCGGTTCTTCCATCACCAGCCGGACCTCAACTACGAGAACCCCGCGGTGCAGGACGCGATGCTGGAGGTGCTGCGCTTCTGGCTCGACCTGGGCATCGACGGGTTCCGGCTGGACGCGGTGCCGTACCTCTTCGAGGAGGAGGGCACCAACTGCGAGAACCTCCCGAAGACGCACGAATACCTCAAGCGGGTGCGGGCCGAGGTCGACAGGCTCTACCCGGACCGGGTGCTGCTGGCCGAGGCCAACCAGTGGCCTTCGGACGTGGTGGAGTATTTCGGCGACCCGGTGGGCGGCGGGGACGAATGCCACATGGCTTTCCATTTCCCGCTGATGCCCCGCATTTTCATGGCGGTCCGCCGGGAGTCCCGTTACCCCATTTCCGAAATTTTGGCACAAACGCCGAAAATTCCGGAAAACTGCCAGTGGGGAATCTTCCTCCGCAACCACGACGAGCTGACCCTCGAAATGGTCACGGACGAAGAACGCGACTATATGTATACCGAATACGCCAAAGACCCCCGTATGCGGGCGAACGTCGGCATCCGCCGCCGGCTGGCGCCCCTGCTGGAGAACGACCGCAACCAGATCGAGCTGTTCACCGCCCTGCTGCTCTCGCTGCCCGGCTCGCCGGTGCTCTACTACGGCGACGAGATCGGCATGGGCGACAACATCTGGCTCGGCGACCGCGACGGCGTCCGCACCCCCATGCAGTGGGACCCGGACCGCAACGCGGGCTTCTCCGACTGCGACCCCGGCCGCCTCTACCTGCCGGTGATCATGGACCCGATCTACGGCTACCAGGGGCTCAACGTCGAGGCCCAGCAGAAGAACGCCGGCTCGCTGCTCCACTGGACCCGCCGGATGATCGAGATCCGCAAGCGCCACCCGGTGTTCGGGCTCGGCGAGTTCATCGAGCTCAACTCCTCCAACCCGAGCGTGCTGGCGTTCGTCCGCGAGCTGGGCGACGACCGCATGCTCTGCGTGAACAACCTGTCCCGCTTCCCGCAGCCGGTGGAGCTGGACCTGCGCAGGTTCGTGGGCGTCTCACCCGTGGAGACCATGGGTGGCGTGCCATTTCCACCGATTGGCGAACTTCCGTATCTTTTGACGCTCCCTGGGCATGGGTTCTACTGGTTCACTTTGCCGCCGGCCCACACCCAGGAGGAGTAGGACGTGCTGGAGGAGCTCCTTGCCGCATGGATCGCACGCCAACGCTGGTTCGGCGGCAAGGGGCGCCCGATCGACTCGCTGTCGATCGACTCCGACGTCGTCATCGAGGCGGGCGACCCGAGCCTGCGCCACCTGATCGTGTCGGTGTGGCAGGAGGGGTCCCGCGAGCGCTACCAGCTCCTGCTCGGCCTGCGCAGGGAGCTCCCCGACACCCTCACCCACGCCTTCATCGGGCCGTACGCGGCGGACGACGGGGAATGCGTGGTGTACGACGCCGTCCACGACCACGAGCTGACCCGCTGGATCCTGGAGTCGATGGCGGCCGGCTCGGGCCGGGCGGGCGTGCGGTTCCACCACCTGCCCGGCGTCGAGATCGACACCAACCAGCGCAGCCTGGTGCTGGGGGCCGAGCAGTCCAACACCTCGCTGGTGTTCGGCGAGAAGTACATCTGCAAGCTCTTCCGCCGGCTCGTCCCCGGCGTCAACCCGGAGCTGGAGATCGTCACCGCGCTCGCGATCAGGCAGGCGCCGCACATCGCGCAGCCGTACGGGTGGATCGAGACCGACCTCGACGAGACCCCGACCACGCTGGCGATCATGCAGGAGTTCCTGTCGAACTCCACCGACGGCTGGGACCTGGCGCTCACCAGCGTGCGCGACCTCTACAACTCGCTGCCCGGCCTCCCCGCCGCTGAGGCGGGCGGCGACTTCGCCGCAGAGGCGGGCCGGCTCGGCGCGGCCACCGCCCGCGTCCACCACGAGCTGCGCGAGGCGTTCGGCACGGAGGTGATGGAGCCGCACGAGATCAAGCGGATGGCCGAGGACTTCAGGCGCCAGCTCGGCCGCGCCGTGGGCGAGGTCCCCGAACTGCGCGAGCACGTGCCCGCCCTGGAGCTCGCCTACCACCGGGCCGAGGAGCTGACCACCGAGGTACGCGTCCAGCGGGTGCACGGCGACTACCACCTGGGCCAGGTCATGCGCACCACCACCGACTGGGTGGTGCTCGACTTCGAGGGCGAGCCCGGCCAGCCGCTGGCCGAGCGCCGCGCGCTCTCCTCGCCGCTGCGCGACGTGGCCGGCATGCTGCGCTCGTTCGACTACGCGGCCAGGCACCTGCTGGCGGACCACTCCGAGGCGGCCCGCCTGGAGCCGATGGCCGAGGAGTGGGCCAAGCGCAACAGGGCCGCGTTCCTTGAGGGCTACGCCGAGGGCGGAGGCGTCATCACCCCCGCCGACACGGCGCTGCTGCGCGCGTTCGAACTGTCGAAGGCGGTCTACGAGGTCGTGTACGAGGCCCGCAACCGCCCCACCTGGGTGTCGATCCCCTTGGCCGCCTTCCGCTAGACGGCCGGGCTCTCGAAGGGCGACACCGGAGCGGCGGGGCGCCGCGCCTCCTGCGCGTTGCTGATCCGCAGGACCACCAGGGCCGCCGGCACCGCCGCCACCAGCATCAGCGCGCAGCTCAGCACGTCGAACCTGGCCGCCGACGCCATGGACTCCAGCTCTTCGGCGTTGAAGAACAGCCGCCCGGCCACGAGCGCCACCCAGTTGCCGATCAGCCAGAGCGCCCACCAGAGCGTGACCAGCCCCGAGCGCGGCCGAGCTCCGCCATGCCGGTGAGGGCGTAGAGGGCGTCACTGGCCTCGACCTCCTCCATCGTGATGGCGGCCGGGTCGGCGATCACGCGGTCGATGAACGCGGCCCGCTGCAGGTCGACCACGATGACGCCGACGGCGAGGGAGTGGAGCACCGAGCCGGAAGCACCCGGGTGTCCGACCCGGCACCCATCCGTGATCAACCCGAGACGGTTGTCAGGCCGTTCAGGCGGCCTTGTACTCGGGGTAGCCGTAGCCGGTCACCTGGGACACGGGCCGGATGCGCTCCTCGACCTTGCCGTTGCCGGTGTTGCCCTCGATCGTGGTGATCGTGCCGTCGCCGTTGTCCTTCTTCACCAGGCCGACGTGGTCGACGGCGCTGATGTTCTTGCTGCCGTCCCAGTCGAAGAAGACCACGCTGCCGGGCTTGGCCTCGCTGCCCCAGCGGTTGTTGTCCTTGAACCACTGGGCGTGGGTGACGGTGTAGGCGTCCCAGCCGATGGTGGAGCGGGCGCCGGCCTGCTCGCCGACCCAGGACACGAACATCGCGCACCAGGGGGCGTTGGCGTACAGCGCGGGCGTGCCGCCGCCGTCACGGGCCAGGGTCTCGGCCGCGCGCGGGGAGGACATGTACCACTGGTGGAACTTGGTGCCGCCGCCGGCGGCGTCCTCGGTGACGCCGATCTGCGACTCGGCGACCTGCAGGACGGTGCTCGCGCTGACGGCGGTGGCCTGGCCGGCGCTGCTGTGCTGCTGGGCGACCGGGTACGGCTGGGAGGGGGAGGCGGCGGCCGCGGTGGCGGCGGCGGAGGTGCCGGCGAAGGCGGCGCCGAGTGCCAGGGTGGCGCCCAGGGCCAGGCGGGAGGTGGACGGGATGCGATCGAAGATGTGCTTGACCATGCTCGGGGATTGCTCCTTGCTTCCATGCCGCCTACCGGGTTAGCTGTCGGGTTCGGGCGTGGAAGTGCCCTACGGCGCGCTCTTGGTGAAGAGCGACCGATTCACCCCAGAGAAAGGTGGGTCCCCGGTTCCGCCAGAGGGCGGATTCGGCGGCCGCGCCGTGTTCCCGCATGTGCGCGGGTGGGCGCGGTCTCGGCAATTCATCGGCAACGCGCGGGGGCTTACCTAAAAGCGCTGCTCAAGCGCGTGCCATCGATGGGTCCGAAGGTAATCGTCGCGCAAGGGAAAGGGCAAGCGCGGGACGGACCCCGGCGACGGGATCCCCTATGACATGGGGGATCCCGCACGAATTCTTTACCTTCGATCCGGTTACGAACCGTCGGGCGAGGAGCCGAGCCGGGGGACGTGGCGCAGGGCGGTGGCCGCCAGGATCGCCGCGGCGAGCAGGACGACCGAGGCGGCCGCCGCCGTGACCGTGAGGCTCGTGGTGAAGGCGGCCCTGGCCGCCTCCGCGAGCGTGGCGGCGACAGAGGCGGGCTGAGCGGACGCGACGGCCATGGCGCCGCCCAGGGTGTCGCGGGCCGCTGCCGCCGCCTCCGCGGGGACTTCCTCCGGTACGCGCAGGCGGGCCTGGTAGACGGCGGCGGCGATGCTCCCGAAGACGGCCAGCCCGGCCGCGCCGCCGAACTCCTGGGCGGTCTCCGACAGCGCCGCCGCCGAGCCGGAGCGCTCCGGCGGCGCCGCGCCGACCACGATGTCGATGCCCAGCACGAGCAGCGGCGAGCCGCCCAGGAAGAACAGCGTCTGCCCGGTCACCAGCGCGGCGAGCCCCGACGTGCCCGCCATGGTGAGGAGCAGGACCCCTGCCGCGCCGAGCACCAGTCCCCCGGCCGCGAGGACCGCGGGCCGGACCCGCCGCGCCAGCGCCGGGGTCGCCACGAACCCGAAGATGATCGCCACCGCGTTGGGCAGCGTCCACAGCCCGGCCTCCAGCGGCGACAGGCCGAGCACGAGTTGCAGGTACTGCGCCGTCAGCAGGCCGATTCCCGGCCCCACCAGGATGACCAGCATCAGCGTGCCCAGCGCACCGGAGAAGCGCCGCTCGGCGAACAGCCGCAGGTCGAGCAGGGGTTCGGCCAGCCCGCGCTGCCTTCGTACGAAGACCACCGCCAGCGCCGTCCCCGCCACCAGGGAGAGCGGCGCGACGGCGCCCGCCCCGCCGGCGGCCAGCTCCTTCACCCCGTAGGTGACCGCGAGCGCGGCCGCCACCGACAGCACCACACTGGGGGCGTCGATCCGGCCCACGGCGGGCGAGCGGTACTCGGGCAGCAGCAGCGGCCCCGCCACCAGCAGCACGGCCATCACCGGCACCCCGAGCAGGAACGCCGCCCCCCACCAGAAGGTCTCCAGCAGTGATCCGCCGAGCAGCGGCCCGATCACCATGCCGCCGGTGAAGCCGACCATCCACAGGCTGATCGCGGTCGTCCGCTGGGCGGGGTCGTGGAACATGGTGCGGATCAGCGACAGTGTCGAGGGCATCAGCGTCGCGCCCGCCACGCCCAGCGCGGCGCGGGCGGCGATGAGCACTTCGGCGCTCGGCGCGTACGCGGCCGCGGCGGAGGCGAGCGCGAAGGCCGCGGCCCCGATCAGCAGCAGCCGCCTGCGCCCGATCCGGTCGCCCAGCGTGCCCATGGGGATGAGGAAGCCGGCGATCAGGAACCCGTAGATGTCGTTGATCCACAGCAGCTGCGCCCCGGTGGGCCGGAGGTCCTCACTCAGCGCGGGCACGGCCAGGTGCAGCACGGTCACGTCTATCGAGAGCAGCAGGGTCGGCAGGATGAGGACGGCCAGGCCGATCCACTCCCGCTTTCCCGCACGCTGTTGTATGTCCATGCATGGAACGCTAAAAACCCAACCACGCTTGAGGTCAATCCCCGATAAACCCAAGATTCCGCACTTTCGGTGATTGTCGGGGTGAATGCGGGCAGTGCCACAGATGGACGGTCGCCATAGGGCAGTGTTGGGAGCATGCCGATGAGGACAGAGCTCGACCGCCTCGCGGGCGGGGCGCACCACGATCCGCATTCCGTGCTGGGCGCCCACCCAGGCGCGGGTGGGGTGACCTTCCGAGCGCTGCGCCCGCTCGCCGAACGGGTCCGCGTGGTGCTGGACGACGGCACCGCGCACGACATGAAGCACGTGGCCCACGGCGTGTTCGAGACCACGGTCCCCGGTCTGGACAAGGTTCCCTCGTACACCTTGAGCGTGCGCTATCCCGGCGGTGAGGCGCACGAGACGCGCGACCCGTACCGGCACTGGCCCACGCTGGGCGAGGTCGACCTGCACCTGATCGGCGAGGGGCGGCACGAGCGGCTGTGGGAGGTGCTCGGCGCCCGCGTGATGGAACACCAGGACACGCCGGGCACGGCGTTCGCCGTCTGGGCGCCCAACGCCCGCGGCATCCGGGTGATCGGCGACTTCAACCACTGGGACGGCACCGCCTACCCCATGCGCTCGCTGGGCCGCTCGGGGGTGTGGGAGCTGTTCGTCCCCGGTCTCGGCGCGGGCGAACGTTACAAGTACCAGGTGCTGGGCGCCGACGGCGTATGGCGCGACAAGGCCGACCCGATGGCGCGCAGGACCGAGCTGCCCCCGCAGACCGCCTCGGTCGTCGAGCAGTCCGACTACGTCTGGGCCGACGAGGAGTGGATGGCGGGGCGGCGCGACGAGCAGCCGCGCAACGGGCCGATGAGCATCTACGAGGTCCACCTGGGCTCGTGGCGGCCCGGCCTGTCCTATCTGGAGCTGGCCGACCAGCTCTCGGAGTACGTGGCCGACCTGGGCTTCACGCACGTGGAGCTGCTGCCGGTGGCCGAGCACCCGTTCGGCGGGTCGTGGGGCTACCAGGTGACCTCCTACTACGCGCCGACGGCCCGCTTCGGCACCCCCGACGAGTTCCGCGCGTTCGTCGACCGGATGCACGCCAAGGGCATCGGGGTGGTGCTCGACTGGGTGCCGGCGCACTTCCCGATGGACGACTGGGCGCTGGCCCGCTTCGACGGCACCCCGCTCTACGAGCACGCCGACCCGGCCAGGGGCGAGCACCCCGACTGGGGCACGTACGTGTTCGACTTCGGGCGCCGCGAGGTGCGCAACTTCCTGGTCGCCAACGCGCTCTACTGGCTCAAGGAGTTCCACATCGACGGCCTGCGGGTGGACGCGGTGGCCTCGATGCTCTATCTCGACTACTCCCGCCGGGAGGGCGAGTGGACCCCCAACGTCTACGGCGGCCGGGAGAACCTCGACGCGGTCGAGTTCCTCAAGGAGATGAACTCGGTCTGCTACCGGGAGGCGCCCGGCATCGCGACCGTGGCCGAGGAGTCGACCGCCTGGCCGGGAGTGTCACGGCCGGTGCACCTGGGCGGGCTCGGCTTCGGGTTCAAGTGGAACATGGGGTGGATGCACGACACGCTGGAGTATCTCCGGCACGAGCCGATCTTCCGGCAGTACCACCACCATCAGATGACGTTCTCCCTCATCTACGCCTACTCGGAGAACTACGTCCTGCCGCTCTCCCATGACGAGGTGGTGCACGGCAAGGGCTCGCTGATGGGCAAGATGCCCGGCGACGAGTGGCAGCGCTTCGCCCAGCTGCGCGCGCTGCTGGCGTTCATGTGGGCGCATCCGGGCAAGCAGCTGCTGTTCATGGGCGGCGAGTTCGGTCAGGGCTCGGAGTGGTCGGAGGAGCGCGGGCTCGACTGGTGGGTGCTGGAGTTCGACGGTCACCAGGGCGTGCAGAGGCTGGTACGCGACCTCAACCGGTTCTACAAGGACACCCCGGCGCTGTGGGAGCAGGACACCAGGCCCGAGGGTTTCCGGTGGATCGACGCCGACGACGCGCCGGGCAACACGTTCTCGTTCCTGCGGTACGCGAAGGACGGGTCCGCGGTGGCGTGCGTGGTCAACTTCAGCGGCGGGGCGCACGAGAACTACCGGCTCGGGCTCCCGTACGGGGGGCGGTGGGAGGAGGCGGTCAACACCGACGCCTACGAGTACTGGGGCAGCGGCGTGGGCAACATGGGCGAGGTGGAGGCGGTCGACGAGCCGTGGCACGGCCTGCGCTACTCGACGACGTTGCGGGTGCCGCCGATGGGCGCGGTCTGGCTGACCTCTCCGCCTTCCTGACTGGTGCCTGAAAGTCTGGTGAGAAAGGAGCGGCAGGGCCTGTCCGGTCCTGACAAATCACCTTAAACTCCGAGATCATGTCTCCTCGGAGGAAGCCGGTGCGACTTCGCCCCCTGATCGCCACCGCGATCATGCTGGCGCTGCTCCCCGCGGCGCCGGCGTTCGCCGACGATTTAACGCCGACGCTGCCCACACCGACCCCCACCCCCGCCGCCACGAGCGCCGAAGAGAAGGTCGAGGAGGGCTTAGCCGTCGACGGCGGCAGCGTGCGCGCCATCGTCGAGCTGACCGACCCCGCCCAGCACGCCCCGATGGCGGCCAGGGCCGCCGAAGGCAGCGTCGAGGTGCTGCTGCAGCCTCAGGCCCAGCCGTTCATGGTGGTCGAGGGCACGGCCGAGGAGCTGGCCGCGCTCGCCGAGGACCCCCGGGTGACGTCCATCCACCGCGACCGCGCCTACCCGCCCGCGCTGGCCTCCAGCATCGCGCAGATCGGGGCCGACCAGGCGCACGCCGCCGGTCACACCGGGGCCGGACAGAACATCGCGATCCTGGACACCGGCGTCGACCTCGACCACCCGTTCCTGAGCGGCCGGGTGGTGGCCGAGGCCTGCTTCTCCGCCGTGGACGCGGGCGTCGAGTCGCTCTGCCCCAACGGCCAGACCAGCCAGGTCGGCGCCGGCTCGGCCGACGCCACCACGGCCAAGTGCCTGCTGGACGGGACGAACCTGTGCGACCACGGCACCCACGTGGCCGGCATCGCCGCGGGCACCGGCGGCGTCGCGCCCGGCGCGGGGATCGTCGCGGTGCAGGTGTTCAGCCGGGTCAACGACGAGGACCTGTGCGGCGCGGCCGCCTGCCTGCTGGCGTACGAGTCGTCGCTGCGGCTGGCCCTGGACCACGTGGCCTCGCTCACCGAGCCCATCGCGGCGGTGAACCTGAGCCTGGGCGGCATGCCGTACGAGACGAGCTGCGACGACAGCGAGGAGGCGCAGGTCTTCAAGCCGAAGATCGACGCGCTGCTCGCCAAGGGCGTCGCGACCGTAGTCGCGGCCGGCAACGAGTACTTCGAGGGCGCCACGTTCCCCGCCTGCATCAGCTCCGCGGTGGCCGTCGGGGCGAACGACGACGGCGACGCCATCGCCGACTTCTCCAACCGGGGCGCGCTGCTCGACCTGTTCGCGCCCGGCGTGGACATCGAGTCGTCGGTGCCTGACGACCAGATGACCACCTACAGCGGCACCTCGATGGCCACCCCGCACGTGGCGGGCGCGCTGGCGCTGCTGAAGGCGCAGTCGCCGGACACGCCGATGCCAGACCTGATCGCCAAGCTCGTGTCGACCGGCAGGCCGTACGTCTACCAGGTCGACGGCGCCGAGGTGCGCACGCCGAGGCTGGACGTGGCGGCGGCGGTGACGGGCGGCACGCCGCAGCCGGAGATCAGCCAGAGCCCGCCGGCCGCCCCCGACCCGGCCGATCCTGGCCCGGGGGACCCGGACCCGGCCGACCCGGACCCGAGCCCTCAGCCCGACCCGACGGGCAGCGGCCCGACCCCCGAGCCGGAGCAGCCGTCCGACGACCCGACGCCGGTGCCGCTGCCGACGGTCACCGTCACAGTCACGATCACCGTCACGCCGACCCCGGCCGCCAAGGCCGCGCCGGTCTGCACCAGGGGCACCGCGGCCAAGCGGCTGACCGCCAAGCAGTGGGCCAAGGAGATCCACCGCGGCAGCGGCACGATGAGCGACGAGACCCTCACCTGCTACCTGAAGCTGGTGGGCAAGGCCAGCAAGGTCTTCCCCGAGCTGACCAAGGCCTCGTCGCTGGGCAAGGCGTACCGGGTGATCAAGAACACCAAGACCGCCAAGCGCAGGCTGGACAGCGCGCTGCTCACCGGCTGGCTCAACTGGGCGCACGGCGTGAACGGCACCAAGACCCTCAAATCATCAGAGAAGGTGCGGCTGGCCAAGAAGCCCACGAATGCCGCGCTCAAGAAAGCTGCCACCAAGGTGATCAAATCCCGGTAAAAGGCTAGAAAACCGAGGCGTCACGGACGACACGACCGGGGAGCTATCCGCCGTGTCGTCCGCTTGACGTCTCGGAGGAAACCCGTGGGATCTCGCTCTGTGCTCGCCTGCGCGGTCGCGCTGACGACGATCGTGGGCACGGCGCCCGCGGGGAACGCCGGCACTCCTGTCAGCGACGGTCCCACCGTCGGCAACGGCCTGGTCGAGCAGATCAGGTCCGAGAAGAAGGTCCGCTCCATCGTCGAACTGCGGCCAGGCCAGCCGGTGGGCAAGGTCGCCACGGACGTCGAGCGGGCCTCGGCCGGCGCCAAGGTGCTGGAGTCGTCCGCCTCGGCGGGCTTCCTGGTCGCCGAGGTCGACGCCGCCACCCTCGCCGAGCTGCGCAGGGACCCCCGGGTCCAGGCCGTGTACGCGGACCGGCCGAGCGTGCCCTTTCTGGCCGACAGCACCCGGGTGATCGGCTCGGACCGGGCCAACGCGGCGGGCTGGACGGGCCGCGGCGCCACCGTCGCCGTCCTGGACCTGGGCATCGACGGCGACCATCCGTTCCTGTCCGGCCGCATCGTGGACCAGGCCTGCTTCTCCACCACCGACGCGAGCACCGGGTCCGTGTCCCTGTGCCCGAGCGGCGAGGACACCCAGACCGGGCCGGGCGCGGCGGACACCACGATCCCGCGCTGCATGTCGCGCGGCGTCAACCAGTGCGGCCACGGGACCCACGTGGCCGGCATCGCCGCGGGCCGGAACGCGCCCGGCGCCCCCGGCAACGGGGTCGCCCCCGACGCGGCGGTCCTGCCCATCCAGGTCTTCAGCCGGGTCGACACCGCCACGGGCTGCGGCGGGGTCGGCGCCCAGGCCCCCTGCTTCGTCACCTACACCTCCGACCAGAAGCTGGCGCTGGACTACGTCACCCGCGTGGCCAGGACGTACAACGTGGCCTCGGTGAACATGAGCTTCGGCGGCAGCGGCCCCTTCCGGGCGCACTGCGACGCCGACCCGGAGGCGTCGGCGCTCAAGGGCCAGTTCGACACGCTGCTGAACCTGGGCGTCGCGCCCGTGGTGGCGGCCGGCAACGGGAGCGCGCGCGACGGCGTCGCCTCGCCCGCGTGCATCTCCAGCGCCGTCACGGTGGGCGCCACCGACGACGCCGACGCGGTCGCCGTCTTCTCCAACCGGGGCGCGCTGCTCGACCTGTTCGCGCCGGGCGTGACGATCGAGTCCTCGGTGCCGGACGACACGTACGCGTCGATGAGCGGCACGTCGATGTCCGCGCCGCACGTGGCTGGGGCGTTCGCGGTGATGAAGCAGGCGTTTCCGGCGCTCGACGCGGCGCAGATCCTGCGGCGGCTCCAGGAGACCGGCCGGTCCATCGTCTACAGCGCCTCCTCCCGGAGCGTCGGCACGCCGCGCATCGACCTGGGCCGCGCGACCTCGGCCGTCACGCAGGGCTGAGCCGCCCCACTTGGCAGGAGTTGGACACACGCGCCCGACTTCTGCCGCTTAGGGTGGCTCTATGGACCCAGGCAAGGCGATCTTCGAAACCGTCGAGAAGCTCCGGCAGCGGCGCACCGCTCCGCTCGTACTTGAACTCGACCTCACCGAGGGGCTCACCCAGGGGCCGCCCTCGGACCCGCTGGCCGCGCTGCTGTCCATGCGCAAGCCCCGCCTGTCCGACGTGCTGGCCGGGCTCAAGCGGGCCCGGCAGGACTCCCGGGTCAAGGCGCTGATCGTGAAGATCGGCGGCAATCCGATCGGGCTGGCGACCGTCCAGGAGCTGCGCCAGGCCGTCGTCGAGTTCCGCGCCTCCGGCAAGCGGACCGTGGCCTTCGCCGAGACGTTCGGCGAGTTCGGCGCCGGCACGATCCCGTACTTCCTGGCCAGCGCCTTCGACCGGGTCTACCTGCAGCCCAGCGGCGACGTGGGGCTCACCGGCGTGGTCCTGGAGCAGCGCTTCCTCAAGAACGCGCTGGGCAAGCTCGGCGTCGACTACGAGATCGGCCAGCGCCACGAGTACAAGACCGCGGCCAACACCTTCACCCAGGACCACATGACCGAGCCGCACCGCGAGTCGATGGCCCGGATCGTCGAGTCCATCACCGAGCAGATCGTGGCCGGCATCGCCGACGGCCGCCGGCTCGACCCCGGCAAGGTGCGCGAGCTGATCGACCGCGGCCCGTTCATCGGCGCCGAGGCGGTGGACGCCGGGCTGGTCGACGGCCTGGCCTACCGGGACGAGGTGTACGGCGAGGTCAAGCGCGCCGCCGGCGAGGACTCCCTGCTGCAGTACGTGTCCCGCTACCACCGGGCGTCGGCCGTCAAGAAGCTGCCGCATCCGACCGCCGACGGCATCGCGCTCGTCCACGGCGACGGCGCGATCCGCACCGGCCGCAGCGGCCGCAGCCCGCTCGGCGGGGGCGGCGCGATGGGCTCCGACACGATCAGCGCCGCGCTGCGCGCCGCCCGCCGCGACGAGCACGTCAAGGCCGTGGTGTTCCGCGTCGACAGCCCGGGCGGCTCGTACGTGGCCTCCGACACGGTGTGGCGTGAGGTGGTGCTGACGCGCAAGGTCAAGCCCGTGATCGTGTCGATGGGCGACGTGGCGGCCTCCGGCGGCTACTTCGTCTCGATGGCCGCCGACGTGATCGTGGCTCAGCCGGGCACGCTCACCGGCTCGATCGGCGTGCTCGGCGGCAAGCCGGTGCTGTCGGAGCTGCTGGAGAAGCTCGGCGTGGACACCGACCACGTCGCCCAGGGCGCGAACGCGGGCATGTTCTCCACCTCGCGCGGCTTCTCGCCGGAGCAGTGGGAGCGGGTCAACGCCTGGCTCGACAGGATCTACGACGACTTCGTGGGCAAGGTGGCCGAGGCCCGTGATCTGAGCCGTGAGCGCGCCCACGAGCTGGCCCGCGGCCGAGTCTGGACGGGCGCCGACGCACGGGCGGGCGGCCTGGTCGACGAGCTGGGCGGGCTGGAGGACGCGCTGCAGCTGGCCAGGAAGCGGGTCGGCCTCGCCGAGGACGCCCCGGTCCGGGTCTATCCCAGGCTCAACCCGCTGGAGCGCCTGCGCGGCCCCGAGTCCAGCGACGACAAGGCCGCGGCCCTGGCCAGGGTGCGCCTGGACTCCTGGGGCCCGCTGGCCAGGCTCTCCGCCGAGCTCGGCCTCCCGGCGACCGGTCCGCTCGCGCTCCCCGCCTGGTACACGATCCGCTAGGCGCCGACCGCGCGGTAGCGGCCCCGCAGGCGGATGAGAGGCCGCAGGCCCGGGGCCACGTAGTCGACGGCCAGGACCCGGGCCACGAACAGCGTGTGGTCGCCCGCCGGCACCACCCGCGTGGTCTCCGCCTCCAGCGCGGCGACGCCGCCGTCCAGGACGATCGCGTCCGAGTGCGGGCCGCGATGGTGCGGGACGCCCGCCACCAGGTGGCGGGCGCTCGGCCGGCCCGCCGCCGCGAACCGGCTGGCCATCGCCGCCTGGCCTGACGACAGCAGGGAGCACGCCCACCGGTCCTGGCGCAGCAGCACCTCGTTGACGTAGCCCCCGCTGCCCAGGCTGACGAGCATCAGCGGCGGGTCCAGCGACACCGACATCAGCGTGGAGACGGTGACGCCCACGTCGTCGCGCCCGTCGCGCACGGTGACGACCGACACGCCCGCCGCGAGCTGCGCCATGGCGTCGGTGAACTCGCTCACCGCCCGGCCCCCCGGATCCGGGCGGGGCGGGTCAGCCGAGGCCGTTCGAGGTCAGCCATTCCCCGGCCACCGTGGCGGGCTCGTCCTTGTTGACGGAGATCTTCTGCATCATGTCGAGCAGCGAGTCCGTCGTCAGCTTGGCGGAGACGCCGTTGAGCGTCGTCCTGACCGTGTCGTCCACCGTGGCCTTGTGGACCAGCGGGGTCACGTTCTGGGCCGGGAAGATGTTCTTGGTGTCCTCAAGGGGCGCCAGCTCGTTGATGGTCATCTTCGGGTCGGTGCTGAAGACGTTGCCCACCTGGATGGAGCCGTCCTTGATGGCGTCGGCCGTCGTGGGCCCCGTCGGCTTCCACTCCTTGAACTCGATCCCGTACACGTCCTTGAAACGCTGCTCCCAGCGGTCCTTGAACTCCGGCGGGCCGCCCACCACCATGTCCTTCGACACCTTGGCCAGGTCGTCCATGGTGGCGGTCTTCTGCGCCGTCTCCTTGGTGACCGAGAGGGTGTCCTTGTCCTCGGCCGGGGAGGAGTCGAGCACCTCCAGCTCGGGCGGCAGCTTCTCCTTCAGCGCGGCGTTGATCTCCTCGGCGGTCGCCGCGGTGTTCTCCTTGTCGACGTAGGCGAGCAGGTTGCCGTTGTACTCGGGCACGATCGTCAGCCCGCCGCCCTTCACCTGGTCGTAGACGACCTCGCGGCTGCCGATCCGCGGCTTCTCCTCCACCTGCACGCCCTTGGCCTCCAGCGCCTGGGCGTAGATCGACGCGAGCAGCACGCTCTCGTCGAAGTCGAACGACCCGATCACGACAGTCCCCCCGCCGGAAGCCGACCCGGTCGGCGTGGCGGCCGTGCTCTGCAGCGGGTTGTCACCGCCGCCGCCGCCACAGCCGGCCAGCGCGAGCGCCGCGGACAGGAGCACCGCCGCGGTGCCGAACATGCGTCTCATCAGTTGTTTCCCCTTCTAGCGGGAGGTTGCACCACTGTCACGTACCTTCAGTCGCCGGCTCACGCCCGGGGAGACGGTCACTCTCTGTACGAGCGTGAATCCGACCTGCACCACGAGCGCGAACAGCACAATCAACACAGAACCCCCGAAGACGCTCGCGTAATCCTGTGTCGCGAAACCGTCGATGACGAACCGCCCGAGCCCGCCCAGACCGGTGTAGGCCGCGACCGTCGTGGTCGCGACCACCTGGATGGCCGACAGCCGCAGCCCCAGCAGGATCAGCGGCAGCGCCACCGGCACCAGCACCTGCCCCAGAACCTGCCCGCCACGCAGCCCCATCCCGTACGCGGCGTCACGCAGCTCCGGGTCCACCCCCCTGATCCCCTCGAAGGTGTTGACCAGGATCGGCGGCACGGCCAGCAGCACCAGCGGGATGATCACCGGCCAGATCGACGCGGTGCCGAGCAGCAGCACGAACAGCACCAGCACGCCCAGCGTGGGGATCGCCCTGGCCAGGTTGGCGGAGACCACCACGACCAGGTGGCCCCTGCCGGTGTGACCGATCAGCAGGCCGAGCGGCACCGCGACCAGCGTGGCCAGGAAGAGGGCCAGCGCGGAGAACTCCAGGTGCTCCAGCAGCCGCACCGGGATCCCGTACGGCCCCGACCAGTGCGCGGGGTCGCCGAAGAAGTCGACGAGCCAGTTCACGTCGCCCTCCTCGCCCGTTCCCACGGCGTCAGCAGCCGCTGCGCGAGCACCAGCAGCCCGTCGGCGACCAGCGCGAGCAGCACGATCAGCCCGATGCCGACGACGACCGGCGGCAGGAACGGGTTCTGGTAGGCGCGGGTGAACAGCATGCCCAGCCCGCCCTGCCCGATCAGCGCGCCCACGCTGACCAGGCTGATGCTGGAGACGGCCACCACCCGCAGCCCGGCGATCACCACCGGCGCCGCGATCGGCAGCTCCACCTGCACCAGCCGGCGCAGCGGCGTGAAGCCCATGGCCACCGCCGACTGCCGGACGTGCTCGGGCACCGCGCGGATCCCGTCGACCACGGCGGGGATGAGCACGGCCATCGCGTAGAAGATCAGCGGGATGATCACGGTGACCGGCGACAGCCCGGTGACCGAGATCAGCAGCATGAACAGCGGCAGCGACGGCAGCGCGTAGAGCACGTTGAACACGGCCGCGGTGGGCTGGTAGAGCCACCGCCACCGGATGCAGGCGAGCCCGAGCGGCAGCGCCAGCGCCAGCCCGGCGACGATCGGCACCAGCGACATCAGCAGATGGTCGCTCAGCAGGTCCCTGATGCTGCCGGCCCGCCCGGTGTCCCAGTTGCGGGCGATCCACTCCCAGAGTGAGGGAGGCCCGTCACCCATGGACGGCCTCCGTCAGCGCCTCGTCGAGCGCCTGCCGGGTGGCCACCCCGACGACCTTGTCCTGCTCGTCCACCGCCACCGCGTGACCCGACGGGGACAGCAGCGCCGCGTCCAGCGCCGCGCGCATGGAGTCGCGGCCGTGGCGGAACGTGCCCGCGGGCCCCAGCTCGCCCGGCCGGCCGCGCGCCAGCCAGCCGGCGGCCCGTCCCTCGGCGGTGAGCGCGAGCAGCCACGGCTCGTCGCCCCGCCCGTCGGCGCCCTCCCTCACGGTCAGGTCGGTGCGCAGGCGCAGCCCGCCCGTGGAGACGAACTGCAGGCGGCGGATCCCCCGGTCGCGGCCGAGGAACTCGCGCACGAAGTCGTCGGCGGGCTCCGTCAGCAGCGTCTTGGGGTCGGCGACCTGCGCCAGCTTGCCGCCCACGCGCAGCACCGCCACCCGGTCGCCGAGCTTGATCGCCTCGTCGATGTCGTGGGTGACGAACACGATGGTCTTGTTCAGCTCGGCCTGGAGCCTGATCAGCTCGTCCTGGAGGTTCGTGCGGACCACCGGGTCGACCGCGCTGAACGGCTCGTCCATGAGCAGCACGGGCGGGTCGGCGGCCAGCGCCCTGGCCACCCCCACCCGCTGCTGCTGCCCGCCGGACAGCTGGAACGGGTAACGCTCGCCCATCGCGGGGTCCAGGCCGACCCGCTCAAGCAGCTCCATGGCCCGGCCGCGGGCCCGCTTGCGGTTCCAGCCGAGCAGGTACGGGACGGTGGCGACGTTGTCGACGACCTTGCGGTGCGGGAAGAGGCCCGCCTGCTGGATCACGTACCCGATGCCGCGGCGCAGCACCGGGGGATCGACGGTGTCCACCGGAGCGCCGTCGAGCAGGATCCGGCCCTCGCTGGGGTCGATCATCCGGTTGATCATCCGGAGCGACGTCGTCTTGCCGCACCCCGAGGGGCCGACGAGCACGGTGATCTCCCCCGTGCGCGCCTCCAGGCCGAGGCGGTCCACGGCGACCGTCCCGTCCGGATAGCGTTTGGTGACAGCATCGAAAGTGATCACGCGCGACCTCCCGCATCGAGCAGGGCCGCGACCCCCTGCCACGACCGCCGCATGATCTCTTGAACCCACAGACTACGGCGATCCATCCCCCTCTGTCCTAGCGGGTCCGAACTGAACCGCTTCACCGACCTGCGATTCCCCAGTAATTCGCCCTTCGGTAGTGCGCTCCACCAGGGATTGTTGGCATGATTGCCTCCACAACCTCCAGATTCACCGGCGCACCCCCTCCCCCTCAGCGTCCGCCCTTGCTATTAAGAGGAACCGGTCAACGTGACACACCCGCTCACCGATCAGCGCTCCCGTCGCGAGCAGATCGCCGAGCTCTACGACGGTCACGCCGCCGGGCTGTTCGTCTACTGCGCCGATCAGCTCGGCGATCTCGGCTCGGCGGCCGACGTCCTGGAGTCCGTCCTCACCAGCGCGCCGGAGGATCCTCCCCGGGCCGCCCTGTACGCGTTCGCCCGCCGGGAGATCCACCGGCGCGACGTCGTCTACGCGCCGCCGGTCGTCGATCCGCTGACCGACCCCGTGTCCGCGCTGGTCGAGCGCATCCTGCGCGAGCTGCGGCCGCAGCAGCGCGAGGTGCTCGTGCTCGGCCACGTCTGCGGGCTCGACCTGGCCGAGCTCGCCTGGGTGCTCGACGTGGCGGCCGACACGGCCGAGGAGCTGGCGCTCAGCGCCGCCCACCGGTTCCGGCAGATACTCAACATGGCGCTGGCCGCGACGGGGGCGGGCGGCTCCAAGCCGGTGGCCGACGTCTACGGCGCGCTCGCGGTCGCGCCGCTGCGCGACGTCTTCGGCCGCCTGCCGTGGCCCGAACCACCCGGCACCCTCCGCATCCACCTGGCCGGCTCCAGCACCGCCGATCCCGCGCCGCTGTTCGTCAAGCCGCGCTGGCCCGTGCCGCCGGCCTGGCCGCAGCCGCTCGGCACGGCCGACCCGGCGACCACGACCGTCCTCTTCCCCCGCGACCTGCTCAGGCCCCCCTCGCCGTCGCGCGTCCCCGACCACGACGCGACCACGACGCCGATGCCCAAGTTCCGCGACGACGTACGCGAGGGCCCGGCCTCCTTCGACGCCCTCCGCGCGAACCCCTTCGACGCCCTGCGCTCGAACCCCGCGTCCCCGGCCTCCTTCGACGCGTTGCGCTCGAACCCGGCGTCCTCAGCGCCCTTCGACGCCCTGCGCTCGAACCCCGGGTCCTCGGCGCCCTTCGAGCGCCTGAGGGGGAACCCCGCCTCGCTGAAGCCCTTCGAGGCCCGCCCGACCCCCTTCGAAGCCTTCCGCCCCCGGCGGCCCTCCCAGCCCGGCGCTGCTCAGCCCGGTCCTGCTCAGCCCGGTCCTGCGCAGCCCGGTCCTGCGCAGCCCGGCGCTGCTCAGCAGGGTCCCGCTCAGCCCGGCGCTGCTCAGCCGGGCCCCGGCAGGTCCGGTCCCGCTCAGCCGTCCGGTCCCGCTCAGTTCGCCCCCGGCCGGCCGACGCCGCGAGGGGCGAAGCCCGGTATGGGCGAGCCGCCGATGGCCGCGCCCACCGGTTTTCTGACCGGCGGCGACGTGCTCGACGACCCGGGCGGCACCAGCCCGGCGGTCGGCGGCCTCCCGGACATGGCGGCTCCCATGACCGGCGACTTCCTCGCCCAGCCCGGCCCCGCCCGTGAGGCCGGGCCGCTGTTCACCCCGCGCGCCCAGCCAAGGGAGCCGGTCTACCGCATGCCGGCCGCCCCTTCAGCCCCGGAGCCGGAGACGCCCCCGATCCAGGACCTCCGCCCTCAGCCGGCGAAGCCCTCCCCCGCCGACTCCCCCACGGCTGACGCCCTCAAGGCCGACTTCCTCAAGGCCGACTCCCGTACCTCTGACTTCCTCCCGGCTGACTCCCGTACGGATGGGTCACGTACGGGAGAGTCCGGACAGCTTCGTACGGCGGGTGGCGGGGAGAAGGCGGATCCGCTGGCGACGAAGCCGCGTCCCGCCCTCCGGAAGCCGCAGGCGCAGAAGGGCCGCAAGCCGTCCCCCGCCAAGAACAGAAAGAAGAAGAAGCGCCGCAACCGTCACCACGACTGGGCATGGGAGCTGATCGGCTTCCTGATCTGCGTGGCGATCGCGATGATCGTGTTCTTCTCGGTCCCCATGATCCTCAAGCCCTGACCGGCCCCGGGCGAAGCCGGGACCAGCGCCGTCACCGAGGCGGCCTGGGCAGGCTCAGCCCGAGCATGGCGATCAGCTCCCGCTGCACCTCGTTGACGCCGCCGCCGAAAGTGAGCACCAGGCCACCCTTGACGCCCCGGTCGGTCACCTCGATCAGCGCGGCCGTCTCCGGGTCGGCCGGGTCGCCGTAGCGGGCCAGGATCTCGCCGACGAGCCGTCCCGCATCCTGCATCCGTTCGGAGGCGTAGATCTTGGTGGCGGAGGCGTCGGGCGCGCCCAGCCAGCCGAGGTCCATGTTCGCCGCGACCTGCCAGTTCAGCAGCTCGTTCGTACGGGAGAAAGCCCGGACGCGGCCGAGCACGCGCCGCACGTCGGGCTGGTCGGCCAGCCCGACGCGGCGGGCCCAGGCCAGGAGGCGGTCGTGGATCTGGGCGAGGTTCCCGGCGGGGCCGAGCGTGACGCGCTCGTGGTTGAGCTGGTTGACGATCAGGTCCCAGCCCTTGTCGACCTCGCCGACCACCATGTCGACCGGGACGCGGACGTCGGTGTAGTAGGTGGCGTTGGTGTGGTGGCGGCCGTCCATGGTGGTGATCGGCGTCCAGGAGAAGCCGGGGTCGTCCGTGGAGGCGATCATCATGGTGATGCCCTTGTGCTTCTTCGCGTCGGGGTTGGTGCGGGCGGCCAGCCAGATGTACTGGGCGTAGTGGGCGCCGCTGGTGAAGATCTTCTGACCGTTCACCACGTAGTGGTCGCCGTCCAGCACGGCCGTGGTGCGGAGCGACGCGAGGTCGGTGCCGGCCTCGGGCTCGGTGTAGCCGATCGCGAAGTGGCACTCTCCCGCGAGGATGCTCGGCAGGAACCGTTCCTTCTGCTCCCGCGTCCCGTACTGCATGATCGTCGGTGCGACGGTCTGCACGGAGATGAGCGGGTACGGGACGCCGGCGCGGGCGATCTCGTTGGCGAAGATCTGCTGCTCGATGGGGCCGAGACCGGCGCCGCCGTACTCCTCCGGCCAGCCGAGGCCGAGCTTGCCGTCTCGGCCCAGGCGGCGGCAGTGGGCCATATACGCCTCGCCGAACGGATCATCGGCGATCTTGGCGCGCTCCTCGGGAGCCAGGCAGGCGGCGAAGTACGCGCGCAGCTCGCCCTGGAGGCGGCGCTGTTCTGGGGTCAGGTCGATGAGCATCAGGCGAGCGCTCCGATCAGGTCGAGCTGGGCGTCGGCGCCGCCGAGCAGGTGCGCCAGGTGCTTGGCGTGCGCGAAGTAGCGGTGCAGCGGGTACGTCACGTCGAGCCCCAGCCCGCCGTGCAGGTGCTGGCAGGTGTAGAGCGCGCGGGCCGCCTCGCTCGTGTGGTACGCGGCCAGCGCCAGGTCCTCCTCGGCGGGCAGCCCTTCGGCCAGCCGCCAGGCCCCGGACCACATGGCGACGTCGAGCGCCCGCGCCGCGATGTAGACGTCGGCGACCTGCGTGGTGACGGCCTGGAACTCGGCCAGCGCGCGGCCGAACTGTTTGCGGTTCCTGACGTGCTCGGTGGTCAGCCGCAGCGCCCCGGCCAGCACCCCGGACGCCTGCGCGGCCGTCGCGGCGGTGTAGAGATGGCGCACCCCCGCCACCGCCTCCGGACCGGCGACCCGCTCCGCCGGTGCCGCGTCGAACGTCACCGTCGCGACGACCTCCCCCGTCGAGGCGAACTCCGACACCGCGACCACGGCGGCCTCGGCCGCCGGGGCGATCCCGGACGCCGGGGCGGTCGCCTCGGCCGCCGATGCGGAGCCGGACGCCGGGACGGCGGCGTGGACCAGGAAGAGGCCCTCGTCGGCGGTGACCAGCAGGTCGCCGTCGGGGTAAGCGACGCCGCACTTGCGGCCGGTCAGCGCCCAGCCGCCCGCCTTCCGCTCGGCGGTGGTGGCGGGCGGGTCGGCCAAGGCCCTGCCCGGCTCCCTGATGGCGACCGTGGAGACGGCGGCACCGGTCAGCCGTTTCTGCTCCGGGGTGCCGTACCGGCTCGCGGCCAAGGTGCTCACCAGGGTGGCGGCCAGCGGGCCCGGCGCGGCCCGCGCGCCGGCCTCGCGCAGCACCACCGCCATCTCGACGGGCCCCAGCCCCGCGCCGCCCGCGTGCTCCGGCACGCAGATCGCGGTCAGCCCGGACTCGCGCAGCGCCTGCCACAGCCGTTCGTCGTACGGTGCGCCGCCGCGTTCGTGCGCCTCCAGCCGCTCCTGGCTCGCCTCCTTGGCGAGCAGGCCGGCGGCCAGGTCGCGCAGGGCTTCCTGGGTCTCGTCAAGGCCGAAGTCCATCTGCCCTCCACCAAGCGCTCGGTCAACCGAATCGAAAACTAGAACAGATTCCAATATCTGTCCAGTGCCAATTAATCCGAATAATCCTCGATATATCCCCGTAACGGGGAAGACATGCACTGATAGGCCTTCTTTGTGACCGGCGAGTAACAAGCCGGGGCATCGGGAAATCAGATAACGTGTTCTTATGCGTACCCCGCAGGCGGCCACTCGCGGAGCCATCGCCACACCCCCCACCCACCCTGAGGGGACCATGGAGCACGACCTCACACCCGACGGCCTCACGTCCGGCGGATCCTCTCCCGACGGCCAGGGCGCCCGCTCGCGCAGCCAGCACCAACGCCGCAAGCGCATCGTCCAGGCCGCCGCGGCCCTCGCCTCGCGGGGCGGCGTCGAGGCCATGCAGATGCGCACCGTCGCCGAGCGGGCAGGCGTGGCGCTCGGCACGCTCTACCGCTACTTCCCGTCCAAGATGGACCTCGTCGTGGCCGTCGTCGGCGAGGAGATCGACCTGCTGGAGAGCAGCATCGAGCGGCGCCCGCCGAGCGCGGCCACCCCGCCGGGACGCGCGGTCGACGTGCTGATGCGGGCCACCAGAGGGCTCATGCGCGAGCCCGAGCTGGCCGACGCGCTGATCCGCTCGCTCATCCTCGCCGACGACGTCGAGATCCCGCTCGGCGACCGCATGGCCGGCCTCCTGCTGCGCGTCTCCACCGGCACCACCCCCGAGCAGGCCACCGAGGAGCAGCTCGCCCTCGCGGGCTCGCTGGCGAGCGTGTGGGTCCAGGAACTCCTGGAGATCCTCCGGGGCCGCCGCACCCACGACCAGATCCAGCGCCGCATCGAGCTCGCCGCCGACCGCCTCCTCGCCGGCCTCTGACCCGCCGGGCGCGCCGGGGCGGTCTCAGCGGTCCGGCGACTCCTCCCTGTCGATCCGGTGGCTGAACCAGTCGAGCGCGAACCGGAGTGCGGCGACGCCGTAGTCGAGCGTCGCGCGCTGGTATGCGGCGATGTCCCGATGTTCCTCGAGGATGTCCAGGGCGTCGAGCCGCTCGTCGAGGGCCGTGAGCCTGGCGAGGTCGGTCTCGATGCGCGCGGTGATGCGGCGCAGCACCGGCACGCGTTCGCCCGGCTCCAGCAGGCCGAGGAAGAAGAGCCTGGACAGCGCCGCGGTCTCCAGGTCGGGGCCGGCCGGCTCCCCTGTCAGCCACGCGCGGAACTCCTCGCGGCCGGCGTCGGTCACACGGTACGTCTTCCGTCCCCGGCCTCCGGCTTCGACGCTGGCGACCTCGATGTGCCCTTGCGCCAGCAGGATGTCCAGCGCGCGTTTGATGCTGCCGGAGCTGGCGCTGTAGAAGAGCGCCGCGCCTGCCTCGAAATTCTTGATGAGGTCGTACAGGCTCTGTGGGGTGATCTGACGGACCTGCTCGGGCGCCTCGTCACGCGGTCCGGCATCCACCACGCCGACCTCGCCGTCACCAGCGGCGACGGGAAACAGCGCTGGGCCGCCGCCGCCGGCCCCGGCCGCTGGATCCCGGCACCCCGTTCTTCATCGCGAGCGTCACCAAGCGGTTCATCGTCACGCTGGTGCTCCAGGCCTGCGAGCGCGGCGAGCTGGAGCCGGCGGCGCCGATCAGCGACTACCTGCCGGACGCGACTATCGCCGGACTCCACGTGCTCAGGGGGGTCGACCGGACGCCCGCGATCACGGTGCGCCACCTCGCGAGCCACACCTCGGGGCTGCCCGACTTCTTCGAGAAGCGCGATCCTGGCCCCAGCCTGTTCGAGCAGCTCGCGGCAGGCCGTGACCAGGCCTGGACCTTCGATGACGTGATCCGGATGACGCGCGGGCAGCGCCCGCACTTCGAGCCGCAGGACCTCACCGCCACGCGGCAGCGGGCGCGCTACTCCGACACCGGCTTCCAGCTGCTCATCCGCATCCTGGAGACGGTGACCGGTCAGCCCTTCGCCGACCTGCTGGCCGAACGGATCGTCCGCCCGCTCGGCCTGACGCGCACCTGGCTCCCGGGACGCCTCCCGCCCGATCCGGAGGCCCCGGCGCCCTCACCCCTGCACGCGCGACGGCGTCGCGTGGAGCTGCCCTCGCTGATCGAGTCCAGCAACGACCTTTTCAGCACCACCGGCGATCTCCTCGCCTTCCAGCGGGCGCTGCTCGACGGCGCGCTCTTCGACGACGCCCGTTCACTGGAGCTGATCACCGAGCGGCGCAACCGGCTGCGCAACGTCCCCGTCCTCCAGTACGGGCTGGGCACCATGTTCTTCAAGGTCAACCGGTTCATGTCGCCGGACGGCAGGCCCGTCACGCTCGTCGGCCATTCGGGGTCCACCGGGACGTGGCTCTTCCACTGCCCGGAGCTGGACGTGCACCTCGCCGGCACCGTCGACCAGACCGAGGCCCGGGCCATACCCTTCCGGATCATGGCGCGGTGCCTGAAGGTCTGGCGGATGTGACGCGTCGTTTGGCCGGATCTTTGCGGATGTCGGCTTCCCGATCTCTCGTCCGTACGGGGACAGAAGGCGCAAGCTGGTACGCATGAGGATGCTTGCGATCACTCAGGACACGCTCGGCGACCCTGAGGTGCTGAAGATGACGGAAACCGACAAGCCGGTGCCCGGCCCGACCGAGGTGCTGGTGCGGGTGGAGGCCACCGGCGTCAACCCGACCGACTGGAAGACGCGCGCCACGGGCGGGCTGCTGGGCGAGCCGCCGTTCACGCTCGGCTACGACGTCTCCGGCGTGGTGGAGGGCTCCGGCCTCGGCCAGGCCCTGTACGAGCCGGGCGACGAGGTGTTCGGCATGCTGCGCTACCCGTACGGCAACGGCGCCTACGCCCAGTACGTCACCGCGCCGTCCCGTCACTTCGCCCGCAAGCCGCCCAGCGTCGACCACGTGCACGCGGCGGCCGTCCCGCTCGCCGCGCTGACCGCGTGGCAGGCGCTGGTGGACGTGGCGGGGCTCAAGGGCGGGCAGCGGGTCCTCGTCCACGCCGCGGCCGGCGGGGTGGGCCACTTCGCGGTGCAGATCGCCAAGGCGCGGGGCGCGTACGTGATCGGCACGGCGAGCGCGGCCAAGCATGGGTTCCTGCGCGGGCTCGGCGCGGACGAGCTGGTCGACTACCGCGAGGTCGACTTCGCCGAGGTCGTCGGCGACGTGGACGTGGTGCTGGACGGCATCGGCGGCGACTACGGGCGGCGCTCGCTGCGCACCATGCGCCGGGGCGGCACGATCGTCACGCTGCCCCTGTCGGTGATGGACGAGGGCGTGCACGACGAGGCGGCCGCGCTGGGCGTCAGGTCGGCGGTGATGCTGGTCGAGCCGGACCACGCCGCCATGCGCGCGCTTGCGGCGCTGATGGAGGCGGGCAGACTGCGCCCCGAGGTGGCCGCCGTGCTACCGCTGCGGGACGCGGCCAAGGCGCACGAACTCGGCGAGAGCGGCCGTACCACCGGCAAGATCGTCCTCACCGTGCCGCACTGACCCTGACCTGCGCGTAAGCGATCTGTCGGTGGCGTCGTCTATACAGGACTGTATGACCGAGAGGCCATCTAACGAGGAGTTCCTCCGGCAGGCCGATCCGATGCGCCGGGAGCTGCTCGCCCACTGTTATCGCATGATGGGCTCGGTGCACGACGCCGAGGACCTGGTGCAGGAGACCTACCTGCGGGCCTGGCGCCACTACGACGGGTTCGAGGGCCGCTCGTCGCTGCGCACCTGGCTCTACCGCATCGCCACCACGCAGTGCCTGACCGCGCTCGACAGCCGCGGGCGCAGGCCGCTGCCGACCGGGCTGGGCGCGCCGGCGTCCGAGCCGACCGCGCCGCTGGTGGAGCGGCACGAGGTGCCGTGGCTGGAGCCGGTCCCCGACGGGATGGTGGGCGCGGGCGGCGACGACCCGGCCGCGATCGTCACCGCCCGCGAGAGCATCCGGCTCGCGCTCGTCGCGGCCCTGCAGCACCTCCCGCCGCGCCAGCGGGCGGTGCTGGTCCTGCGTGACGTGCTCAAGTGGCGGGCCGCCGAGGTGGCCGAGGTGCTCGACACCACCACCACGGCGGTCAACAGCGTCCTCCAGCGCGCCCGCGCCCAGCTGGAGCAGGTCGCGCCGAGCCTCGACGACCGGCCGGAGCCGCTCACTCCGGACCAGCGCGAGCAGCTCGACCGCTACGTCGAGGCGTTCGAGTCCTACGACGTCGGGGCGATCGTCGAGCTGTTCACCAAGGACGCGGTCTTCGAGATGCCCCCCTTCGACGGGTGGTACCAGGGCGCGGAAGACATCGCCCGGCTCGTGCAAGCGCAGTGCCCCGCAGAGGCGCCTGAGGATCTGCGGCTGGTTCCGGCACGGGCCAACGGGCAGGAGGCGTTCGCCCTCTATCTGCGCGAGGGCGACACCTATCGGGAGTTCGCGCTGCAGGTGCTCGACTTCGACGGGCCGCAGGTCAGCCATGTCGCGATGTTCTTCGAGCCGGGGATGTTCGCGCGGTTCGGGCTGCCCGCCTCGTTGCCCGCCGGGGCTTCCGGATCAAAGTAGAACAAGTTACAGTCGCGACCAGAGTAACGTTCTGGAGGTGACTGTGCGCACACCCGTCATCGTCGAGGCCGTCCGCACCCCGATCGGCAAGCGCGGCGGCTGGCTGGCCGAGCTGAAACCGCAGCAGGTGCTGGCCACCGCGCTCAACGGGCTGATCCAGCGGGCCGGGATCGATCCCGCGCTGGTCGACCAGGTGTTCGCGGGGTGCGTGACGCAGGCGGGCGAGCAGGGCGGCCACGTCGGCAGGCACGCCTGGCTCTACGCCGGTCTCCCCTACCGGACGGGCGTGACCACCATAGACGCCCAGTGCGGCTCCTCCCAGCAGGCGGTGCACCTCGCGGCGGCCATGATCGCGGCCGGGGTGATGGACGTCGGCGTGGGCTGCGGCGTCGAGGTGATGAGCCGGGCGCCGCTCGGCAGCAACGTGCTGCCGGCGAACCCGCGGCCCGACGACTGGAGCATCGACCTGCCCGACCAGTTCACGGCCGCTGAGCGGATCGCCCGGCGGCGGGGGCTCACCCGGGAGCGGCTCGACTGGTTCGGCGCCCGGTCCCAGCAGCGGGCCGCGAAGGCGTGGTCCGACGGGCGGTTCGAGCGCGAGATCGTCCCCGTCGGGACCGTCACCAGGGACCAGGGGCTGCGCGAGACCACGGCCGAAGGGCTGGCCCGGCTCAAGCCGGTGCTGGGCGAGGAAGGGCTCCACACCGCCGGCACCTCCTCGCAGATCTCCGACGGCGCCGCCGCCGTGCTGCTGATGAGCAGGGAGGCCGCCGCACGCCACGGGCTGCGCCCCCGGGCGCGGATCCTGGCCCAGACGCTCGTCGGCGCGGAGCCGTACTACCACCTGGACGGGCCGGTGGACGCGACCGCGAAGGCGCTGGCGGCGGCCGGGATGACGATCGGCGACATCGACCTGTTCGAGGTCAACGAGGCGTTCGCGTCGGTGGCGCTGTCCTGGGCGCAGGTGCACGAGCCCGACCTCGACCGGGTCAACGTCAACGGCGGCGCGATCGCGCTCGGCCACCCGGTCGGGGCGACGGGCGCGCGGCTGATCACCACGGCGCTGCACGAGCTGGAACGGTCGGACGGCTCGACGGCGCTGGTGACCATGTGCGCGGGCGGCGCCCTGGCCACCGCCACGATCATCGAGCGTCTCGCGTGACCCGTCGTTCGTACGCCGAGCAGCGCCCGCTGGACCTCGGCTTCGGGGTGTGGAGCGTGCCCGTGCCCATCCCCGGCAACCCGCTCGGCTACACGCTCGTGTACGCGATCGAGTCCCCGCGCGGGCCGGTGCTGGTGGACGCGGGATGGAACCACCCGGAGGCGTGGGCGGCGCTGCGTGACGGGCTGGCGGCGGCGGGGATCGACGTGGCGTCGGTGCACGGGGTGGTCGTGACCCACTTCCACCCGGACCACGCCGGGCTGGCCGGGAGGGTCAGGGAGGAGTCGGGCGCCTGGATCGCCATGCACGAGGCGGACGCGGCGATCGTGGACATGATGAACGGCGTCCCCTCGGACGTCCGCGGGTCCTTCCAGGTCGACATGCTCCGCCGGGCCGGCGCGCCGTCGGAGGACCTGCCCGAGGGCCCGGCGGCCGACGGCAGGCAGGACCCGCCCGCGCCGGCGGACCGGCGGCTGCGGGACGGCGACCTCGTCGACCTGCCCGGCAGGAAGCTGCGGGTGGTGCACACCCCCGGCCACACTCCCGGCCATGTCTGCCTGCACCTGGAGGACGCCGACCGTCTCTTCACCGGCGACCACGTCCTGCCCGGCATCACCCCGCACATCGGGATCTATCCCTTCGACCGGGACGACGTCGATCCGCTGGGCGACTTCCTGGAGTCGCTGACCAGGGTCGGCGAGCTGGGAGAGCTCGGCGCCCTGCCCGCTCATGAATGGACATTTCCAGATGTGGCGGCACGGGCCGCGCAGATCCGTCACCATCACGAGGAGAAGCTCGAACGGCTCCTCGCCCTGCTGGCCGAGCGCGCGGAGCCGCTGACCATCTGGGAGACCGCCGCCATGATGACCTGGAACCGGCCCTGGTCCGAGCTGCCGCCGATGCTGCGAGGCATGGCGGCCGGCGAGGCCGCCGCCCACCTGCGCACCCTGGAGGTCCGCGGCGTGCTCCGCCGCCTGCCGGGGGGCGATCCGGTACGTTTCCAAGCCCTAGAATCGTAGACATCCGATGTCTAGGGAGAAAAGCGTGGCGGTCACCGACGCGGCCATCGACAAGATCAAACAGATGATCCTCTCGGGCGAGGTCGCCCCGGGAGACAGGCTGCCCAAGGAGGCCGACCTCGCCGAGCGGCTCGGGCTGTCACGCAACTCGCTGCGCGAGGCGGTGCGCGCGCTCGCCCTGATCAACGTCCTGGACGTACGGCAGGGCGACGGCACCTACGTCACCAGCCTGGAGCCCCGGCTGCTGCTCGACACCATGTCGTTCGTCCTCGACCTGCACCGCGACGACACGGTGCTGCAGTTCTTCGAGGTACGCCGCATCCTGGAGCCGGCCGCCACCGCGATGGCCGCCGAGCTGATGACGGACGACGACATCGACGAGCTGCGGGTGATCCTGGAGTCGCTGCCCGAGGAGCCGACGATCGAGGAGCTGGTCGCCAACGACCTGCGGTTCCATCAGCGGATCGCGCTCGGGTCGGGCAACAGCGTGCTCTGCTCGTTCATCGAGAGCCTGTCGGGGCCGACCACCCGGGCGCGCATCTGGCGCGGCCTCACCCAGGAGGGCGCGCTGGCCAAGACCCGCGAGCAGCACACCGCGATCTACGAGGCGATCGCCGCCCGCCAGAGGGAGGTGGCCCGTGCCTGGGCCACCGTCCACGTGGCGGGCGTCGAATCCTGGCTCCGCAAGGCCCTCGACTAGCGGAGCCCGAGGAGACCGTCTCGGAGCATGCCGGGCTCCGTGATCTTGTCGTTGAGGTCTTCGAAGGGGAGCACCTCGTCCTCGGCCGGGGGCGTGATCACCAGGAAATGTCCCCAGTCGGTGTATCTGGTGTCGGCGGTGGTGACCCAACCCGTCTTCTTGGAGGTCCGCAGACGCTTGATCAGGCCCGCGCCGTCGGTCCAGAGCCGATAGTCGACCGTCCGCTTGCCGAACGCGGCCCCCGGAACGCCGTCGAAAGAGGCGCCGTAGTAGGCCTTCGAGGCCTCGTACAGCTCCTTGTACGTCACGACGCCGGAATAGAGGTAGCCGCCGGAGACCCGCTGCGGACGCTCGCCCTTCAAGGTCGCCTTCAGCACGGCCGGGTCGAACACGTTGATCGGCTGCTGGGTGACAGGCAAAGTCGGTAGCAGAGGACCGGTTCCCTTCACCGCCTCGGTTTTCACCCACAGCTTTCCGGGAGGCAGCATCATGGCCAGGCCCTCACCGCCGAGGTACAGGTGCCGCTCGAATCCGAGCATCTCGGACGTGCCTGGTTCTCCCGTCACGTTCTCCATGGAGACGTAGGTGGCGACGGGGCCGGACGGGGAGAGCTGGACGCCGCCCTTGGCCCGGGTGTGCACCGGGTCGTCCTCGATCCCGCCCTTGATCAGCTCGCTCAGTTTGACGCCGCGTTCGGCCTTGAGCTGCTTCTGCAGCGCCCGGACGGGGTCGGGGGCGGCGGTCCGGGCGGCGGCCGGCGGGGCCGTGATCAGGGCGGCCAGCGTGGCGGTTACAACCGCGAGAACGAACCGCCTCACGACTGGCCGGTGCCGGCGTACGCGTCCGTCAGGACCAGGTCGTTCACGGAGTTCGCGGTGCCGGGGCGGCTGCGGTCCTTCCACTCGACGACCTCGGCCCTGGCCGGGGCGGTGACGATGAGGTGCTCGCCCCAGCTGGAGTAGCGGGTGTCGATGGTGCGGTACGCGCCGGACGTGGCCCGCTCGGTGGTCGAGAGCCGCACGGGCAGGCCCTGGCCGTCGGTCCAGAGCTTCCAGGAGATCGCGGTCTTGGCGAAGGCGCCGCGCGGGGCGCCGTCGAACAGCTTGCCGTAGTGGCCCTTCGCGGCCTCGTACAGCTTGGCGTACGTGATCGTGCCCTTGTAGTGACGGCCGCCGGTGACCGCCTTGCCGCCCTTGCCCTTCAGCACCGCCTTGAGCACGGCCGGGTCGAACACGTTGATCGTCTGCTTGCTGGCCGTGCCCAGCGCCAGGTTGGGGTGGCCGCTCTGCTTCACCCGGATCCAGAGCTTGTCCTTGGGCAGCAGGTCGGCGACGGCCTCGCCGGAGGTGTAGACGGACGTGCCCACGGCGGCCTTCTGGCCGGGCTTGGCGCCCAGGCCGTCCTGGCTGCGGGTGTCGGAGGCGTCCTCGACGTCGGCCCACGAGGCGACCGGGCCGGTCGGGGCGAGCTGGATGCCGCTGTGGTAGCGGGTCCTGGTGGACGCCTTGCCGGTCACGGTCCGCGAGATCTCGGCGATGCGCACCCCGCGCTCGTGCCGCAGCTGCGCTTTGACGGCCTGCGCCGGGTCGGGGGCGGCCTGGGCCACGGCGGGGGTCGCGGGTAGAGCCGCGGCCAGCGCGACGGCCGCGGGGAGGATCCAACGCCTCATGATTCTGATGTCCTTGGGAGGGGGGATTGCTTGGGAGAGATCATCCTTCCAGAAGCCGGCGGGGGTTCGCTCGTCCATTCGCGAATAACCGGGTAGTACGGCTGTGTGGCTGACAAACTCACGCAATACAGGAGCAAACGCGACGCCAGCCGTACCCCCGAACCCGTCCCCCCGGCATCCCCCGCGCCCGGTGGCGGCGACTCCTTCGTCATCCAGGAGCACCACGCCCGCTCCCTCCACTGGGACCTCCGCCTGGAACGCGACGGCGTGCTCGCCTCCTGGGCCATCCCCAAGGGCCTGCCGTCCGACCCCGCCACCAACCACCTGGCCGTGCACACCGAGGACCACCCGATGGAGTACCTCACCTTCCACGGCGAGATCCCCCAGGGCGAGTACGGCGGCGGCACCATGACGATCTGGGACCAGGGCACGTACGAGACCGAGAAATGGTCCGAGCGCGAGGTCAAGGTCGTCCTGCACGGCTCCCGAGCCGAGGGCCGGTTCGTGCTGTTCCAGACGAACGGCAAGAACTGGATGATCCACCGCATGGATCCCCCGTCCCGCGCTCCCCTGCCGGGCGTCGCGCCCATGCTCCCTTCGCGCCGCTCCCGCCTGCCGCGCGACACCGCCGCGTACGCGTACGAGTTCGCCTGGGGCGGGCGCCGCCTCCTGGTCCCGATCGAGGGCGGCCGCACGGCCGCCGCCCGCGAGCACCCGTGGCTTCGGGCGCTCGCGGCGTCGTTCGGCAGCCGCACCGCCCTCCTGGACGGCGAGCTCGCCACCCTCTCGGGCGCCGAGGTGCTGGTCTTCTACGACCTGCTGTACGACGACGGCCGGGTGTTGCTGGACGAGCCGTATGAGGTCCGCCGGGCGGCCCTGGAGGCGCTCGACCTGTCGACGCCCCGCTGGCAGACCGCCCCCTCGTGGCCCGGCGACGCCCGGCCGGTCCTTGAGGCGGCACGCGAGCAGGGCCTGCCCGGCGTGGTCGCCAAGCGCCTCGACTCCCCCTACGAGCCGGGCGAGTCGGCGGCCTGGTTGTTCATCCCGTCCTGACGCCGTACCAGGACGGCGAGGGCGAGCGCCACCAGCAGCGCGCTCACCCACAGCGGCGAGCGGAACCCGTGGCCCGCGCCGATGACGAGACCGCCCAGCCAGGGACCGAGCGCCGCGCCGACGTTGAACGCCGCCGTGGCGAACGCGCCGCCCAGCGTCGGCGCGCCCGTGGCGGCGTAGAGCACCTGGGAGATCAGCGTCGAACCGACGGCGAACGCGAGCGTCCCCTGGACGAGGACGAGCACGACCGTCGCCACCGGGCTGGCGGTCAGCGCGAACACCACCCACCCGGCGAGCAGCGCCGCCCCGCCCAGGACCAGCAGCCGCGCGGGCCGTACGTCGGCGACCCGGCCGGCGACAGTGACGCCGGCGAACGAACCGAGGCCGAAGAGCGCCAGCACGACGGGCACCCACGCCGTACCCATCCCCGCCACGTCGGTGACGATCGGCGCGAGGTAGGTGTAGGCGCAGAAGGTCGCCCCGTTCACCAGCGCGCCGAGCAGCAGCGTCACCAGCAGGCGCCGGTCGCGCAGCGCCCCGAGCTCCGGGCGCGCCCCGCCCTCGCGGGAGACGACGGCCGGAGAGGCGGGCACCGACCTGAGTATCGCGGCGAACGCCGGCGCCGACACCAGGGCCACCGCCCAGAACGCCGACCGCCACCCCCACATCTGGCCGAGCAGCGCCCCCGCGGGCACGCCGACGACGCAGGCGACGGTGACCCCGCCGAGCAGGACAGCGGTGGCGCGCCCCTTGGCGTCCGGCGCGACCAGGCCGGTGGCCGCCGACAGCGCGACAGCCAGGAACCCGGCGTTGGCGAGCGCCCCGACGACCCGCGTCAGCAGCAGGACGTCGAAGCTCGTGGTGACCGCGCCGAGGACGTGCACGAGCAGGAAGACCGCCAGGAACGCCAGCAGCGCGCGCCGCCGCGGCCAGCGCAGGCTCAGGATCGCCATCAGCGGCGCGCCGACGATCATCCCCACGGCGAACGCCGAGGTGAGCCGGCCGGCTTCCGGGATGGTCACGCCCAGGTCCTGGGCGACGCCCGGCACCAGGCCGGACAGCATGAACTCGGACGTGCCCATGGCGAACACGGCCAGCCCGAGCAGGTGGACGAAGAAAGGCATGAAGAGGCTCCGCACCCAGAGAGGGATCGACAGGAAAGCGGGGCCGGTGATCCGGTGGTCTCTTTACGCCACCGGATGACCGGTGGCTACCGTCTTGACGCCTCTGGGCTGGACACGCCCGGCAACCTAACAACGGGCGTCCTGCGATGCCAACCGATTATCCGCCTGGCTCGCGTCCCTGGGTCAGCGGAGGTGGCGGGCGAAGAACCGCAGCGTGCTGTCCATCTCGAACAGCGGAATCTCCGCGTGCTTGCCTGGGTTGGCGTGCAGCGTCTTCTCGGCCGAGCCCAGGGCGTCGAACAAGGCCAGGCTCTGGGCCCTGGGGACCCGCTCGTCGTCCCACTGCACCAGGAACTCCACCGGGACGGTGATGCGCGCGGCGTCCCCGGCCGATGACAGCGCCCCGCCCAGCCCCAGGACCGCCGCCTGGACCCGGGGCTCGGCGGCGACGAACGGGACGCCGAGCCCGCAGCCCAGCGACACGCCCCAGTAGCCCACCGGGCCCGCGCCGACGTGGTCGAGTTCCTGGACCGCGTCCAGGACCGCCCGCCACTCCGGTACGGTCCGGCGGGCCACGAGGGCCTGGAAGGCGGCGATCAGCGGAGCCAGTTCCTCTCCGGCGTCCGCGCGGGCCTGGTTCGCGGTCGCGATCCGGTCGTACTCCTCGTCCTTCGGACGGTCTCCATGGCTGGGCACGTCGACCGCCACCACCGCGTAACCGCACTCGGCCACGAAGCGGCCCGCGCGGAACACGATGCCGGGAGCCTTCTTGTGCTGGCCGCCGCCGTGGCCCATCAGGACGAGGGGCCGAGGACCGGTGGCGTCTTCCGGCGTCCACAGCACGCCGGGGATCTCACCGAGGGTGAAGAGCTGTTCGGAGACGCCGTCGGACGACGTTTCAGAGGTGAAGCGCATAGCGATTGAAGCCTTTCGGGATGCCTTCTTCGGGCACTCCCTAGGCCATGCGAGGGAGGGAGCCCCGACCTGTCACAGCGTTGATCGGTCTCACCTCCTCAGTCTTTAGCGGCGCATGCCGCCGCCGAACGTATCACGGAGGTGGTGGGATGCGGGCGATGCCGGTGAGCGCGTTGTGGGAGGTTGGCTGAGTGCATATATCCGAAATATCGGCGGATCGGCCGGGCCTGCCCGGCGTGGTCGCCGAACGCCTCGACTCCCCCTACGAGCCGGGCGAGTCGGCTTCCTGGCTGTTCATCCTGTCCTGACCAGCTCGCGTACATCGTGCAGCTGGACGACCTGCGACGTGGCCAGGATATGCGGGTGGCGGGCGAAGGCGTCCCAGGAGACGTAGACGTTGTGCGCGGTCAGCGTCGGCACCGGGCCGGGCTCGTACATGTCGGCCAGCACTCCGGCGGGCTCGACCCGGCCGACGGTGCACACGGTGGCATCGGCGCGCAGCATCGGGCACTCGCTCAGCGCGATGTCGACGCAGGCGCGGCAGGTGGGCGGCGCGTTCGTACGGCCCCCTCGCCCGCTGTCGTCGACCTCGAACACGGGCGGGACGAGGATCCACCATGACCGGCCGGTGCCCGGTTCGGTAGCGGGGCGGGAGCAGACCTGGCACAGCAGCCGGTCCATGCACAACCACTGCCGTCTCGTGTTGAGCATGCGCATCCGCTCGGGGCCGCGCTTGCCGACACGCCTGCGCAGGTCCCGCACGCGGGCGCGCAGGACGCCGCCGACGCGGTCGCCCTTGCGCGGGATCTCGTACGCCAACCGCAGCCCGCGGTCCGATCCGGCGTGCGGCTCGAACACGAGCCGGTCGCGTACCTCCTCGCGGGCGTAGGCGATCACAAACGGGACGACGCTGTAGCCGCTCACGGCCGGTCCCACAGCTCGACGTAGATCATCCGTCCGGTGTGCGTGGCCTGCTCCCCGTACGCGTCGGCGAGGCGGGACAGCAGGTGCTGGTGCGCTCGTGGTTCCGGGAGCGGCAGGACGGCTCGCCGTTCGGTCCGGCGATAGAGGAGCAGGGCCGTCACGGCAGCTTGGAGTACACCTCCGACACGATGCAGGCCCCGCCGGAGATACGCGAGCGGCTCGGCCTCGCCGAAGCGGACGGGCACTGGCACGACGTCATGCGCACCGCCTACCTGTTCTCGACCAAGGACGAGGGGCCGTGGATGCTGCTGACCTCATGGGAGCCGCTGGCGCTGACGAAGGGCACGCCGATCGCGTTCCCCGAAGGCGGCGAGTTCGCGGGTCAGGGCGTGCCACGCCGCATGGCCTCCATCGGGCTGATGGTGGACGCCTGGGACGAGCGGGTGTCGGCGCGGGTGGCGACCCACAAGGAGGCGAAGCGGCTCGACATCGGCGCGGGAAGCGTGGTGATGGTGATCCAACGGGCCCACCTCGCCGGCGATCGAGTGGTGGAGGTGGCGGACATCGTGGTGCCCGCGGAGTCGACCATGCTGGCGTACAACGGCCCGGTCGGCGATGCGGCGGCTACCTCGTGAGGTTCGCGCCGCAGCCACGGCGTTGGACTCCTATGGCACAGCAGAACAGAACTACAGTTTCAGCAGGGTGAAGCTGACGATGTTCGGAGTGAACTCCTCGTGACCGAGGGATTGACGATGGACAGCGATACTCCAGACATCAGCCCGCCGCCTTGTGCTAGGTTGGAGATGTCTCGCCGGTGGTGAATGACCAGGTGTAGGGCGCCATGACATTGCCGGAGTCGTTCTTGGCCCCGCTGACCTCCACCCGGTACACGGTCGAGGCAGCGAGCGGCGCCGCAGGTGTGAAGGTCCACAGGGTGTTGCCGTTGTCGCTGCTGAGCGTCCCCTGTGCGGCCGTGTCCGATGGATCCTTGATGATGACTTGGACGTCGGTCACCGCCTCGTTGATCGTCATCATGACCTTGATGTCCGGGGGCGCATCGGTGGCATCCCGGCCGGGTTCGAACCCGCTCACGGTCGGAACGTCAGCCCCCGTGGTGAACGACCAAGTGTGCGGGCCGGACATGACGTTGCCCGCCGCGTCCTTCGCACCGGACACTTCGACGGTGTATCGGGTATCGACGGCCAGCGGCTGCTCGGGCAGGAACGCTGCGATGTCTTCGTTCTCCTGCTGGGAGGTGCCTGCGACCGGGGAGCCGTCGGGGCCCTTCAGCTCCATCCGCGCTTCGGTGACCGACTCGCTGAACACGGCCCAGATCTCGGCCTTGGGATGTACTCCCGCCGCGTCCTTCTCTGGGCCAGAGGCGACCACTGTAGGCGGATCGGTGTCCTCGACAGGTGGATCGATCTGTTCCGGTGGTACGGAAAGGAGCGGGTCGTTGCTATCGCGAACCGACCGAGTGTCGACCGCCTGCAACTGCTCCAGCAGTTCCTCCGCGGTGATGTCCTCAGGGTCGGGCAGCGCCGGATAACCGCGAAAGCGATCTGGATCGTTCATGAACGCTTCCCACTCTTCGGACATCTGCGGCTCAGGTTCGCCTTCGTAGTAGAAGCGCATCACCTCAGACATGGACAGCCAATCTATTCACCAGGGCGCAGCAGAGCTACCGCAGTTGCTGGCGGCTAGTGCTGCCGGAGACGATCAGCGGGTTGGGTGGGAGTCTCAGCCAGGGTACGGCCAACCCACCACGGAATGAGCGGCCAATCACCCATAAGAAGGGCGACCAAACCACCACGTGAATAGCGTCCAAACCACCGCTGATGTGCGATGCTGACCCCATGGCGCATACCCCCTTGGGCAGAGTGGTCGTCCGGCACGCGGAAACCCTCGTGAAGGAAGCCCTGACGGACACACGGGTGGTGCTGATCAACGGCGCCCGCCAGAGCGGCAAGAGCACGCTCGTGAAACAACTGGTCAACGAGCACGCGGCAGAGTGGCGCGATCTGGACGTGGCGTACATTCTCCAGGGCGCCCGAGCGGATCCCGATGGCTTCGTCGACGTTCCCGGCATGATGGTCATCGACGAGATCCAGCGGGCACCCGAGTTGCTGCTCGCCATCAAGGCTCAAGTCGACGCCGACCAACGTCCCGGTCGGTTCCTCCTGACGGGCTCGTCCCGTGTTCTCGCGCTGCGAACGTTGCCTGACACGCTCGTGGGACGGATGGAAACGATAGAACTGTGGCCCTTCTCCCAAGGAGAGATCGACGGCGCCCCCGACGGCTTCATCGATGCCGTGTTCGACCAAGGGCCAGACCTACGTCACACCGCCGATGTCTCACGAGCCGACTATGCGGAACGCGTCGTGCGGGGCGGTTTTCCGGAAGCGGTGGCGCGGGTGAACGATCGCAGACGGCGGCGCTTCTTCAGCTCCTATGTCGATCATCTGATTGCCCGCGACATGACCGCGTTGCTGGAGATCGAACGAGTGGCCGAGCTGCGCGTGCTCATCCGGCTACTCGCGGCACGTTCCGGACAACTTCTCGTCAGCCAGTCCCTCGGTGGCGAGGCAGGGCTGCCGGCCACCACGGCCTCCCGCTACCTGAACCTGCTCGAAGAGGTCTTCCTGATCAAACGCATACCTGCCTGGTCGAGAAACCTGAGCAACAGGGCCATCCGCACTGCCAAGGTGGCGTTCGTGGACTCCGGGATCGCCGCATACCTGCTCGGCGCCGACGCACGGGGCCTCGTACGTCCTGGGGGACAGTTCGGCCCCCTTATGGAGGGGTTCGTGCTCATGGAGCTCGCCCGCCAGCTGACCTGGACGGAAGAGCAGGTGGACCTCTACCACTACCGGACCAAGGACAAGGTGGAAGTGGACGCGGTCCTGGAAAACCGCCGGGGTCAGGTCGTGGGTATCGAGGTCAAGGCCGCATCGACCGTACGGCCGGACGATTTTCGAGGACTGCGGCACCTCGCCGACCGCCTTGGGGACGACTTCATCGCCGGGATCGTGCTCCACACGGGAACGCAGACGCTGCCGTTCGGGGATCGGATGAGGGCGATGCCGGTGAGCGCGTTGTGGGAGATTGGCTGAATGCGTATATCCGAGATCTCAGCTGATCAGCCGGGCCTGATCGATCTGCAGCACGCCGCCTACCGGGTCGAGGCGGAGATCATCGGTGATGACCGCATCCCGCCGCTGCACGAGACATCGGAGGAATTGCGGGCTCAGCCGCTCACCTGGCTGGGGGCGTTCGACGACGACGGCGAGCTGGCCGGGGCCGTGGCGTGGGAGGAGACGGCCGGGGAGATCGACCTGAACCGGCTCATGGTGCACCCCGGCGCGCACCGGCGGGGCATCGGCCGTGCTCTGGTGAAGGAGGTCATGGCCAGGGCCGGCGAGCGCCGGGTCGCGGTCTCCACCGGGCGCGACAACAAGCCCGCCAGGATGCTGTACGAGCGACTCGGGTTCACTCTCACCGGGGAGGCGGAGCCGGTGCCGGGGCTGTGGGTGGTGCACTACTTGCGATCCCGGTGTCTCTCGACGGACGCTGGTTGACCCGGCCATCACGCCTCACCAGTTGTCCCATCCATGATGACCGAACCAGCGACCGCCGACGTGGCGGTATTCGTCGTCGATGGTCTCCGCCTCCGGTTCTCCATGAGGCACCATGAGGAAGCCCGTGTTGCTGTCGATGACCCATTCTTCGGTGCCGAGGTAGGCCGAGCCCGGGACCGGTTCCGAGTCGACGTAGTGCGGAGCCGAGTAGCACACGCGATACAGCCCGACCCATTCGCAGGGCGCGTCGAGCCGCGACTGCTCCTTGACCGTCGCGGCATACGCCTCCATTTCGGGAAGAGAGATTTCGGGAAGAGAGATCGCGAATCTCAACTGGAAAGGCGCGTCCGTGACGAGCGACAGCAACATGACCCAGACGATCAGCGGGGCTGCCAGCCATCTCCATGGGCGACCGCCGGCCTGGCCCTTCAGCGAGGCCGCGATGAGGCGGCCGATGTAGATCAGAACCAGCGGGCCCAGGACGAAGACCCCTACCAGCAAGATCTCGGCGCGATACCAGAACGGCACGCTGGCCCAGTAGAGCACGAGCAGGCACGGGGCCAGCAGTCCGATCAGGAAGACCCACCCGGGTGGCTTGGTGATCGTGAAGATCATTAGAACACCATAGTTTCGGAGGAGCCGCTTGCCCCTGACGCAGGGTCAACCCCACAGCATGGTGAGATGACCACGAAACCCACGGTGACCGAGGTCGCCGGACCGCACCGGTCGCACGGCGAGCACGACGACGGGGAGCGGGCCGAGAAGGGCGACAGGACGATGCGGCACTTTACGATCCACCACGACGGCGTCACCATCCCGGTCTCCCGCGGCGGCCGGGGACGACCGCTGGTCCTGTGCCCCGGGTTGCATACGACGCAGGCCCACCTGCGAGAGCTGGCCGGCCTGCTGCGGCGCGACCACGACGTGGTGACCTTCGACCTGCGCGGCCACGGCTTCGCCTCGGCCGCCGGCCGGTACTCCTTCGAGGGGTTCCTGAGCGACCTCGGCGCGGTCATGGCGGAGCTGTGCCTGCCGGAGGCGCCCGTGCTGGCGGGTTACTCGCTGGGCGCCGACCTGGCCGTGCACCATGCCGCCGAGCATCCCGGCTCCGTCTCCGGGCTCGTCCTCATCGACGGGGCGAACCCGGTGCCCGAACCGTTCGTCACCGAGGCCGTCCTGCCGGCGTTCCGGGCCATGTGGGCGGATCTGGCGACGCGGCAGGAGGCCGAGAGGGGCACCGCACGCCAGGTGCTGCTCACCGCCCAGGAGACTCTCGACCTGAATCTCGAGATCGATGCCATCCGGTCCGAGATCCTCGACCGATACCGGAGGATCGACGTGCCCATCAGCCTGATCATGTCCACCTCGATGGCCGGCGACGGGCCGCCGAGTTTCAACGCGAACTGGCGTGCCGGTGCCGAGCGGCTCGTCCGCGAACATCCGCACATCGCCCTGACCTGGCTCGACGCCGACCACCAGCTGGTCTTCACCCATGCCCAGGACATCGCCCGGATCGTCCGGGATTCGACCGGCCGGGTGTGATGCTGACCATCGGCGAGCTGGCGTCGTACGCCGGGGTGACGGTCCGCGCGGTGCGGCACTACCACGCCAAAGGGCTGCTGCCGGAGCCGGAGCGGGACCGCTCCGGCTACCGCAGGTACGGCGCCGACGCCGTGGTCGAGCTGATCAGGATCCGGACCCTCGCCGAGGCCGGGGTGCCGCTGGCGCGGGTGCGGGAGCTGCTGCGGGCCGACGAGGAGGAGTTCGCCGCGGCGATCGCGGACATCGACAGGCGGCTGCGGGCGGAGATCCGCGAGCGGCAGCGGCACCGCGAGCGGATCTCCCGGCTCGCCTCCGGAGACAGTCTGGCGCTGCCCCCGGAGGTGGTCGAGTATCTCGACCGGCTGCGGGCGCTCGGGGTCGACGAGCGGATCGTCCAGGCCGAGCGCGACGGCTGGATCCCACTGGCCGCGCACTCACCCGAGCGGGTCCCCGGCTGGATGGCACGCAAGCGGGAGCAGCTCGACGACCCGCGGCTCGCCGGCTTCTACCTCACCCTGAGCCAGGCCTTTGACCGGACCGACGACGACCCGCGGCTGGTCGAGCTGGCCGACAGGCTGGCCGCCTACCTCACGCGGATGGCGGACGAGCGGGGCGAGGAGTACGTCGACGACACCGATATCGACTCGCCGCTCGCCCGGCTGATGGACACGCTGGCCTTCGACGTCGTGCCGCCGGCGCGCCGGCTGATCGCGTTGCTGGAGCAGCGGGGCTGGACGGGCTGGACCAGGCTTGAGCGCGTGCCGCCTGATCAGCGCCCCTCGTGAAGCAGGCCCTCGGCGCGCAGCTCGGACCAGAGCGCGCCGGGGACGGGCCGCTCCATCGACGCGGCGTTGGTCCTGACCTCGCCGGGCGAGCGCGCGCCGAGGACGATCGCCGCCGTCGCCGGGTGCAGCAGCGGGAAGGCCATCGCGGCCTGCGGGAGCGTCACCCCGTGGGCCGCGCACACCGAGGCGATCCGCCGGGCCCGGTCCAGCAGTTCCGGCGGGGCGGGCGCGTAGTCGAAGGTGCCCGACGGGTCGGGGGTCGCGAGGAGGCCACTGTTGAAGACCCCGGCCGCCAGCACCCGGACGCCCCGTGCGGCGCAGGCGTCCAGGAGCGGCAGGCCCGACTGGTCGAGCAGGGTGTGGCGGCCGGCGAGCATGACCACGTCGAGGTCCGTCTCCCGGACGAATCTCAACGGCGCCCGCCACTGGTTCATGCCGACCCCGATGGCCTTGACCACGCCCTGCGAGCGCAGTTCGGCGAGCGCCGGGTACGCCTCCGAGAGCGCCTGGTCCAGGTGGTCGTCCGGGTCGTGGATGAGCGCGAGGTCGACGCCCGGCAGCCCGAGCCGCTCCAGCGACTCCTCCAGCGAGCGGAGCACGCCGTCGCGGGAGAAGTCCCACACGCGTTCGAAATCACCCGGCACGTCGAAGCCCTGGGTGTCCCTCCGGACAGAGGACGAGGGCACCAGCAGCCGGCCGACCTTGGTCGAGAGCACGTATCCCGACCTGCCGCGGAGCGCCGCGCCCAGGCGGCGCTCCGACAGGCCGAGCCCGTAGTGCGGCGCGGTGTCGAACAGGCGCACCCCGCTCTCCCAGGCCGCGTCGACGGTGGCGCGGGCCTGCTCGTCGGTGACGGCCGAGAACAGGTTGCCGATGGGCGCGGCGCCCAGGCCGACGCGGGGCAGCGCGATCACGTCAGCTCCCAGACCAGCCGGAGACCGCCGGAGTCCTTGTCGAAGCCGCCGTCGAGGAGCCGGTTCATGCGGGCCTGCCACGCCCGGTCGGCCGGATGGTCGCGGAGCGCGGCCTGCAGCGCGGCGTAGTCGTCGACCTCGACGACGTGGAACAGGTCGAGCCCGTCGCGGTAGATCCGCCACGAGTGCAGGCCGTGCGCGCGCATGGCCCGCTCGAGCTCCGCCGGGAGCTCGGCGTGCTCGCGGTCGTAGACCTCCTCGCAGCCGGGCTTCAGCCTGGTACGCAGCGCGAGCCGTTCCATCAGTCCTGTGCCTTCCCGCCGGCTATCCGGCTGATCATGAGGGCGAACAGGATGATGGTCCCGTAGACGACCGGCTGCCAGAAGCCCGAGACGCCCTGGAGCGTGAGCAGGTTCTGCACCAGGCCGATGACGAGCACGCCGGTGAGCGCGCCGAGGATCGTGCCCTTGCCGCCGTCCATGCTGACGCCGCCGATGACGGCCGCCGCGAACACCATGAAGATCCAGTTGACGCCCATGCCGGAGCCGATGGCGCCGAGCCGGCCGGTCTCCAGGATGCCCGCCAGCGCGGCGAGCGTGCCGCCGAGGATGAACACCCCCCACAGCACCCGGTCCACCCGGATGCCGGCGGCGCGGGCCGCGTCGATGTTGCCGCCGATCGCGTACAGGGACCGGCCCACCCGCAGGTAGGCGAGCCCGGCGATGCCCGCGGCGAACAGCGCGCCGGCGATCCAGATCGAGGCCGGCAGGCCGAGCCAGACGGCGCCGCCCAGGTAGAGCATCGACTCGGGCAGCTCGAACAGCGTCTTGCCCTCGGTCGGGCCGAGGTGCAGGCCGTGCACGATGATCAGCATGGCGAGCGTGACGATGAACGCCGACAGCTGGAACTTGATGATCAGGAACCCGTTGAACGCCCCGATCGCGGCCCCGATGAGCAGGCAGAGCGGGATCACCAGCACGGCCGGCAGCCCGATGCCGAGCCCTCCGGCCGACACCGGCACGACCAGGAGCACGGCCAGGGCGGGCGCCATGCCGACGGTCGACTCCAGCGACAGGTCGAACTTGCCGGAGATCAGAATCAGCGCCTCGGCCAGCACCAGCAGGGAGATCGCGGCCTGCTGCTGGAGGACGTTGGTCAGGTTGCCGGCCGTCAGGAAGACCGGGTCCAGGAACGCGCCCACGATCAGCAGGAGCACGATCACCGGGACCAGCGTCAGGTCCCGGAACCTGGCCAGCCTGAGCCGGGGCACGGCCGGGGTCAGTGCGGTCGGTGTGGTCACTCTTCGATGCCTTCCATCACGGCCACGAGTTCGTGGTCACTCCAGCCACGCGGCACGTCCTTGACGACCCGTCCGTGGAACATCACCAGGACGCGGTCGCAGATCCGCAGGTCGTCCAGCTCGTCGGAGACGAGCACGGCGCCCGCGCCCCGGTCGGCCGCGTCCTCGACGGCGCCGAGCAGCGCCTGCTTGGCCTTGACGTCGACGCCCGCCGTCGGGTTGATCACGACCAGCGCGTCCGGGTCGTCGGCCAGCGCCCGGGCGAACACCACCTTCTGCGCGTTCCCGCCGGACAGGTCGCCGACGGGCTGGTCGGGCCCCTCGGTCTTGATGTCCAGGTCCTGGATCATCCGTACGGCACGGGCGCGGCGTCTCGCGGGTGAGACGGCGCCGAGCCGGCCCAGCTTGTGCGCGATCGACATCGTCCCGTTCTCGGCCACGGACAGCAGTGGCACGAAGCCCTGGTGGTGGCGGTCCTCCGGGACGAACCCGAGCCCGGCGGCGAGCGCGGCCGGGACGTCGCCCGGCCTGACCGCCCGGCCGTTCACGGTGACGGCGCCGGTGTCGGCCCGGCGCAGGCCGACCAGGGTCTCGGCGAGCGACACCTTGCCGCTGCTGCCTGACCCGGCCAGCCCGACGACCTCGCCTGACCGTACGGACAGCTCGACGTCCTGGTAGCGGCCGGCGAGCGAGAGGCCGGACGCGGCCAGCACCACCGCCTCGCGCGGGGTGCGGGCGCGGGCCTGGTAGGCCGCGGTCGCCTCCCCGGTCATGGCGTCGACCAGCTCGTCGTGCGGCAGGTCGGCGACGGGTGAGGTCATGATGTGCCGGGCGTCGCGGAAGACCGTGACGCTCTGGCAGATCTCGTAGACCTCGTCCAGGTGGTGCGAGATGTACATCATCGTCACGCCCTGCCGGCGCAGCGCGCGCATGCGGTCGAACAGCCGCTCGATGGCCGGACCGTCCAGGCGCGCGGTCGGCTCGTCCAGGATGATGAACCGCGCGCCGAAGGAGAGGGCGCGGGCGATCTCCACGAGCTGCCGCTGCTCGACGCCGAGGTCCCCGGCCAGCGCCCCCGGGTCGACGTCGACCTCGTACGTGTCGAGCAGTTCGCGCGCCCTGGCCCGCAGCGCCCGCCAGTTGATGAGGCGGCCCTCGGTCTGGCGGTTGAGGAACAGGTTCTCGGCCACGGTCAGGGCGGGGATGATCGTGGACTTCTGGTAGACGCAGGCGACCCGCTGCCGCCAGGCGTCGCGGTCGGCGAGGGCGGGGGCGGGCTCTCCCGCGAACCGCACCTCGCCCTCGTCGGGCCGCTGGAGCCCGGTGAGGATCGACACCAGCGTGGACTTGCCGGCGCCGTTCCTGCCGACGAGCGCGTGGGTCTCGCCCTCCGCGATCGAGATGCCCGCTCCGTTGAGCGCCGTGGTCGGGCCGAAGCGCTTCACGACATTTCGGGCTTCAACGTGATAAGTCATCACTTGACCTGGTTGCCCCAGAGGGTCTGGTCCTCGACGTTGTCCTTGGTGACCAGCGGCGCGGGAAGCTGGTCCTCAAGGCCGTTCGGCAGCTCGATGATCGTGCTGTCGTGGTCCGTCGCGCCCGGCTGGAACGTCTTGCCCTCCAGCGCCGCCTTGGCGTAGTAGAGCGCGTACTTCGCGTACAGGTCGGCCGGCTGCGAGATGGTGGCGTCGATCTCGCCCTTGCGGATCGCCTCGAACTCCTGCGGGATGCCGTCGTTGGAGATCACGACCACATGCTTGGGGTCGTCGGGCGGCAGCAGCAGGCCCTTCTGCTTGAGCACCTGCAGCGTCGGGGCCAGGTGCACACCGCCCGCGTGCATGTAGACGCCCTTGACGTCGGGGTGCTGCTCCAGCCGGGTCTGCAGCATGGACGCGGCCTTGCTGCCCTCCCACTCGGTGGGCTCGTCGAAGACCGTGATGCCGGGGAACTTGGTCTTCATGCACTCGCCGAACGCCTCGGCCCTGTCGCGCCCGTTGATCGAGCTGAGCGCGCCCATGAGCTGCACGACCTTGCCCTTGCCGCCGAGCCGCTCGCCGAGGAACTCGCAGGACTTGGTGCCGTAGGCGCGGTTGTCGGCCCGGACCACCATGTAGACCTTGCCCTTGTCGGGGCGGGTGTCGACGGTGACGACCGGGATGTTCTTGTTCTCCAGGTTCTGCAGGGTGCTGGCGATGGCGCCGGTGTCCTGCGGGGCCATGACGATCGCCTTGGCGCCCTGGCCGATCAGCGCCTGCACGTTGTTGACCAGCTTGGCCACGTCGTTCTGCGAGTTCGTGGCCGGCATCAGCTCGACACCGAGCTCGCCCGCCATCTCGGGGACGTACTTGATGTAGGAGTTCCAGAAGTCGGAGTCGGCGCGCGGGTGGTCGATGCCGACCTTGCCGCCTTCCCCTCCCGCTGCCGGGGTCGTGGTGGCGTCCGAACCGCACGCGGCGAGGGCGGCGACGAGGGCCGCGCAGGCGGCCAGCGGCTTGAGCTTCATCAGGGGGGTTACCTTTCTGGATGGTGCGGGCGGAGCCTCAGCCCCTGCATGCCGCCGTCCACGGCCAGGGCCGTGCCGGTGGTGGAGCCGGACTCGGGGCCGGCCAGATACGCGATGGCGGCGGCGACCTCTTCGGCGCTGACCAGGCGGCCCATCGGCTGCCTGGCTTCCAGCGCCGCCCGCTCGGCCGCGGGGTCGTCGGCGGCGTCGAGCAGCCGGGCGACCCAGGGGGTGTCGGCGGTGCCCGGGTTGACGCAGTTGACGCGGATGCCCTCGTGGATGTGGTCGGCGGCCATCGCCAGCGTGAGCGACAGCACCGCGCCTTTGGTCGCGCTGTAGAGGGCCCGCATAGGGAGACCGGCGGTGGCCGCGATCGAGCACGTGTTGACGATCGAGGCGTGCTCCGACCTGCGCAGGTACGGCAGCGCGGCCCGGCTGACGCGGACCATGCCGAACACGTTCACGTCGAACACCCGGCGCCACTCCTCGTCCGGGTTGTCCTCGACCGTGCCCTGGGCGCCGATGCCGGCGTTGTTGACGAGCACGTCGACGCCGCCGAGCCGGTCGGCCGCCTCGGCGACGGCCCGGCGCACCGCGGCGTCGTCGGCGACGTCGGCCGCGATGCCGATCAGCGGCTCGCCGGGCGGGTTCAGGTCGAGGCAGGCGACCTTCATGCCCCGCCCGGCGAGCAGGGTGGCGGTGGCCAGGCCGATGCCGGAACCGCCGCCGGTCACGATGGCTCTCAGGTTCACGTGTTCCTCCAGACCTCTCCGCCGGGGTAGGTGTGGGCGGCGATCGACTCGGCGTGCATCTCGGAGCTGAAGCCGGGCGCCGACGGGGCTCGGTAGCGGCCGTTCTCGATCACCACCGGGTCGGTGAAGTGCTCGTGCAGGTGGTCGACGTACTCGATCACCCGGTTCTCCATGGTCCCGGTGACGCTCACGTAGTCGAACATCGACAGGTGCTGCACCAGCTCGCACAGGCCCACGCCGCCGGCGTGCGGGCACACCGGCACCCCGAACCTGGCCGCGAGCAGCAGGATCGCGATGTTCTCGTTGACGCCGCCGACCCGGGCGGAGTCGATCTGCAGGTACGAGATCGCGCCGGCCTGCAGCAGCTGCTTGAACACGACGCGGTTCTGCACGTGCTCGCCGGTGGCGACCGGGACGGGTTTGATGCCCTCGGCGATGGCGGCGTGGCCGAGCACGTCGTCGGGGCTGGTCGGCTCCTCCACCCAGTGCGGGCCGAACGGCTTGAGCGCGGTCACCCACTCGATGGCGGAGGCGACGTCCCAGCGCTGGTTGGCGTCGACGGCGATGGGATAGTCGGGGCCGCACACCTCGCGGGCCACGGTGAAGCGGCGCACGTCGTCGGCGAGGTCGGCGCCGACCTTGAGCTTGATCTGGCCGAAGCCCTGGTCGAGCGCCTCCTGGCAGAGCCGGCGCAGCTTGTCGTCGTCGTAGCCGAGCCAGCCGGGCGAGGTGGTGTAGGCGGGGTAGCCGGCGCTCTTGAGGTGCTCGATGCGCTCCCGCTTCCCGCTTTCCGCATTTTTCAGGATCTGGAGGGCCTCGTCCGGCGTGAGCGCGTCGCTCAGATACCGGAAGTCGACGAGCTCGACGATCTCCTCAGGCGTCATCTCGGCCAGCAGCAGCCAGAGCGGCTTGCCCGCCCGCTTGGCCTTGAGGTCCCACAGGGCGTTGACCACGGCGGAGATCGCCATGTGCATGACGCCCTTCTCCGGCCCCAGCCAGCGCAGCTGCGAGTCGTAGACCATCTCCTTGTAGAGCGCGCCCAGGTCCTCGGCGTCGCGGCCGATCACGTACGGCTCCAGCGCGGAGATGGCGCCGGTCTGCACGTCGTTGCCGCGCCCGATGGTGAACGCGAACCCGTGCCCGGCGTACCCGTCGTCGGTCCTGAGCACCACGTAGGCGGCCGAGTAGTCGGGGTCGGGGTTCATCGCGTCGGAGCCGTCGAGCTCCCGCGAGGTCGGGAAGCGCACGTCGTGCGTCTCCATCGCGACGATCCGGTACGAGCCCGCGCCCTGTGTCGTCGTCATGCCTGACCCACCGTCTGCCGCTGCCGGCCGAGGCCCTCGATCTCCAGCTCCACGACGTCACCGGCCCGGAGGTAGGGCTGGCCGGGCATGCCCATGGCGACCCCGGCCGGGGTGCCGGTGTTGATGAGGTCGCCGGGCTCCAGCACCATGAAGTGGCTCAGGTAGCGGACGATCTCCGCCACGTCGAAGATCATGTCCTTGGTGGAGCCGTCCTGCCGCCGCTCGCCGTTCACCCAGAGCCGCATCGCCAGGTCTTGCGGGTCGCCGACCTCGTCGGCGGTCACCAGCCAGGGGCCGAGCGGGTTGAAGGTCTCGCACGACTTGCCCTTGTCCCATTGGCCGCCCCGTTCGAGCTGGAACTCCCGCTCGGACACGTCGTTGGCCACCGCGTACCCCGCCACCGCGTCGAGGGCCTCCTCCCGCGACTCCAGGTAGCGGGCGCGCCTGCCGATCACGACGGCCAGCTCGACCTCCCAGTCGGTCTTCACGCTGCCGCGCGGCACCAGCACCTCGTCGTACGGCCCGACCATGGTGTCGCTCGCCTTCATGAAGACGACGGGCTCGGCGGGCGGCTCGGCGCCGGACTCGGCGGCGTGGTCGCGGTAGTTCAGCCCGATGCACACGATCTTCCCCGGCCGGGCGACGGGGGCGCCGACGCGCAGGCCCCCGGCGTCGGCGACGGGCAGCGTGCCGCGCTCCAGGGCCTCCCGCACGCGCGCCACTCCGCCGGAGGCGAGGAAGGCGCCGTCGATGTCGGGCTCCCCGATGTCGCGGAGGTTACCGTCGGCATCCATCGCCACCGGTCGTTCCTGGCCTACGGGTCCTACTCGCAGCAGCTTCACACCGCGTCCTTCAGTCATACATCGGATGTCTCGCCTCCCGATGCTGAAGGCGGCCTCGGGTGCGTGTCAAGAGCCTCACGCTGGTTAAATCCGATCCGTGACCTGAGGGTCCGGCCCGCCGCGCTCTGACTGCCCGCCGCACGGAACAGGAGAAACATCGGAGGACATCACAGGCTTACGCGCAGGTGAAACAGCCGTTACAGGTTGACCGGCCGCTTTCCCGTCAACTTGACGGCCGTACAGACGCGTAATAGAACCCGTTTCAGCAGGGTTTCGCGAAGTGTTCGATCAAGAGGGTGAGCCGGGTGCACATCGACCTCGTAGACCAGGACCGTTACGCTGACGCGGGCCCCCCGCACGAGCAGCTCGCCTGGCTCCGGGAGCACGATCCGGTTCACTGGCACGAGGGCGAGCCGGGATTCTGGGCCGTCACCCGCCACGAGGACGTGGTGCACGTCTCGCGCCACTCGGAGCTGTTCTCGTCGGCACGGAAGCTGGCCCTGTTCAACGAGATGCCCGAGGAGCAGCGGGCGCTGCAACGCATGATGATGCTCAACCAGGACCCGCCCGAGCACACCCGCCGCCGCTCCCTGGTCAACCGCGGCTTCACGCCGCGTGCCATCGGCGCACTCGAACAACACATCCGCGACATCTGTGACGACCTGCTGGACCAGCTCGGCACCGAGGCCGACTTCGTCACGGAGGTCGCCGCCCCCCTGCCGCTCTACGTGATCTGCGAGCTCCTCGGCGCCCCCGTCGAGGACCGTGACAAGATCTTCAACTGGTCCAACCGCATGATCGGCGCCCAGGACCCCGACTACGCCGCCTCCCCGGAGGAAGGCAGCGCCGCCGCCGCCGAGGTGTACGCCTACGCCAACGAGCTGGCGGCCAAGCGCCGCGCCAACCCGCGCGACGACATCGTCACCAAGCTCCTGCAGACGGACGAGAACGGCGAGACGCTGTCGGAGGACGAGTTCGACCTGTTCGTCCTCCTGCTGGTGGTGGCCGGCAACGAGACCACCCGCAACGCGGCCTCCGGCGGCATGCTCGCCCTGTTCGAGCACCCCGGCCAGTGGGACCGCCTGGTCGCCGACCCCTCGCTGGCCGCCACGGCCGCCGACGAGATCGTCCGCTGGGTCTCCCCCGTCAACCTCTTCCGCCGCACCTCCACCAGGGACCAGACGCTCGGCGGCAAGACCATCAAGGAGGACGACAAGGTCGTCGTCTTCTACTCCTCCGCCAACCGCGACACCTCGATCTTCCCGGACGCCGACGTCTTCGACATCGGCCGCAACCCCAACCCGCACATCGGCTTCGGCGGCGGCGGCGCCCACTTCTGCCTGGGCAACCACCTGGCCAAACTGGAGCTCCGCGTCCTCTTCGAACAGCTCGCCCGCCGCCACCCCCGCCTCCGCCAGACCGGCCCCGCCCGCCGCCTGCGCTCCAACTTCATCAACGGCATCAAGGAACTCCCGGTCGCCATGAGCTGACGACGTCCGCGACACAGGGGTGGTGACAGTATGTGACCATGCGACCACCCCCAGCGAAGACCTTCAACACCGCCGGTCCGTGTGACCCCCGGCTTCACTACATGATCCCGCCCACGCCGCGGCTTCCCGAGGCGCGGGCGCTGATCGACCTGGACCGGTACTTCGTGGTCCACGCGCCCCGGCAGACCGGCAAGACGACCGCGCTGGAAGCCCTGGCGTCCGAGCTGACCGCCGAGGGTGACACCGCCGCCCTGATGTTCTCCTGCGAGACCGCCAAGGCCGCCGGCGAGGACGTCGCCCTCGCGGAGTCGCTGCTGCTGGATTCCCTCCGCGACGCCGCCGAGTGGTCGGGATGGCCGGAGGAGCTGCTGCCGCCGGATCCCTGGCCGCACTCCTCTCCCGGCAGCCGGCTCCGTGCGGCGTTGCGTGAATGGTGCCGCCGCAGCCCGCGCCGGGTGGTGCTGCTCCTGGACGAGATCGACGCCCTCCAGGGCAACAGCATGATCAGCATCCTCAGTCAGCTCCGTGACGGTCACAACTCGCGGCCGAAGGGGCGTCCGTTTCCCGCGTCCGTGGTGCTGTGCGGGCTGCGCGACGTGCGTGACTACAAGGTCGCCTGCGGCGGCGACGCCGACCGGTCGAACCCGATCAGCCCGTTCAACATCGTCACCAAGTCGCTGCGCCTGGGCGACTTCACCGCCGGCCAGATCGGCGAACTGTACGAACAGCACACGGAGGCGACCGGACAGGAGTTCACCAAGGACGCCGTCGACCGGGCCTTCGAGCTGACCCAAGGACAGCCATGGCTGGTCAACGCCCTCGCCCACGAGATCATCGTGGAGATGGGGGTGACCGATGCCGTCACCGTCGCGCGGGTGGATGAGGCCAAGGAGCGGCTGATCCGGGCGCGGGCCATGCACCTGGACTCTCTGATGGCGCGGTTGCACGAGCCCCGGGTCAAGCGGGTGATGGAACCGATCGTGGCCGGCGACCTCTACACCGACTCCGCCTTGTCCGACGATCTGTCCTACGTCCGTGACCTGGGGCTGATCAAGCAGAAACCCCCGCTGGAGGTGGCCAACCCGATCTACCGGGAGGTCATCCTGCGCGTGCTGGGCGATTCGTCGCAACAGAACGTGCGCGCGGATCCGCGGAGTTTCGTGCTGCCGGACGGCCGGTTCGACCTGCCCCGGCTGCTGGAGGAGTTCGTGGTCTTCTGGCGCGAGCACGGCGAGGTGCTCATCCGTCAGGAGAACTACCACGAGGCCGCCTGCCAGATCATCCTCATGGCCTTCCTGCACCGCCTGGTCAACGGCGGCGGCTACCTCGATCGCGAGTACGCCGCCGGCACCAAACGCCTCGACGTGCTCGTCCGCTGGCCCTACACCGGCCCGGACGGCGAACGCCTGGTGCAGCGCGAAGCGATGGAGCTGAAGGTCTGGCGAGCAGGCAAGGACGACCCGCTGACCGAAGGGCTGGCCCAGCTCGACGGCTACCTGGACCGGCTCAGCCTCACCACCGGCGTCCTGGTGATCTTCGACCGGCGCCCCGAGGCCGCGCCATGGAACCAGAGAGGCGCCTTCGAGGAGGCGACCACCCCGTCCGGCCGCCAGGTCACCGTTCTCCGTGGATGACCCCGAACGCGCCACGTAAAGGGGGTTCTACCCGTACCACCTGCCGCGGCGGGAGGTGCGGGGGCGGCGGGTGGCGCGGATGCGGGCGAGGATCCGCACCATGCCCTCGGGGCCCGGCTGCCACCCGCCCTCGATCAGGGCGTTGGCCACGGCCTCCAGGAGGTCGGCGGCCCGGCCGGGGATGACGTCGGGGCCCGCGACGACGATCCGCCAGCCGAGGCCGCGCAGCTCCTCCCGGCGCGACTCGTCATGGCGGCGGTCGGCGGGGGTGGTGTGATGCTCGCGGCCGTCGTACTCGACCGCCACCTTGTAGGCCTCCCATCCGAGGTCCAGGCAGGCGTGGCGGCCTCCGGGGAGAGTGACGCGGAGCTGCGGAGCGGGTCTGGGCAGCCCGCAGTCGGCGAGCATCATCCTCAGCAGGCTCTCCCTCGGGGACGCGGCCCGCCGGTCGGCGAGGGTGAGCACGTCACGGGCGCGGCCGGAAAGGGTGCGGTGCCACAGCGGGCCGAGGTCGACGCCCCGGCGCAGGAACTGGTCAAGCACCACCACCGCCTCGGCCCTGGGCAGCCAGTGGGCGCAGTCGAAGGCGGTCCTGGCGGGGGTGGTGACGCGGATGCCGGCATGGTGGGTGACGTCGCCGGCGAGCAGGGCCGCCGGATAGGTGACGCAGCCGGGAGCGTCCAGCCCTTCCGGGGTGATCAGCTCCAGGGGTTGCAGCGTGCCGAGGGGGTGCGACGTCTCCACGCCCCAGACGCGTGCCGCGCTCGCCCGGCACACCACGGCCTCGGGAATCGCCCGCGTGACCCGCCGGGCCTGGACCAGCAGGAGGACCCGTTCGCGCGCCCCTGCCCGCTTGCGCTCCTTCTGCGGGACCGGCTGAACCGCCGGGCCGAAACGGGGCTGCGGCTCCCGTGGCCTCCAGGAAGCATCGTCAGACTCACCGTGAGTACGGTCCGCGGGTTCAGACGATGTGGAGGCGGTCATGGGTTCAGGGTGCACCGGTGGCCCGCGCAAAGCGGGAGGTGAGCGGGGTTCTGTGGATGGGCGACGGCCGTCCACAGGACGTCACGGGTGCAGGTGGAGGCCCTTGAGGGTTTTGTCCACGGCGTTCTTGGGGCCGTACACCGCCAGGCCGACGAGCTGCAGGTCCGGCGCCGCCACCGCGCGCACGGCGGCCCGGTTGGCGTCGTCGTGGCCCGTCTTGAACATCTCCTCGATGTAGACCGCCACCCGCAACCCCCGCGCCACGGCCTTCTCACGGACCGAGGCGAGCGAGCCGGCCGTGTAGACGAGCACCGGCTGGCGGAACATCGGCAGGTAAGCGTTGCCCGACCCGTCCTCGTACGGCTCCCCGATCGTCTCCGGCGCGCCGCCGGCCACGGCGCTCGCGAGGAAGGCGGTGACGTTCAGTTTCTGCCAGGTGGCCAGGTCGTCGCGGACCACGATGCCGATCTTCGTGTCGAAACGCATGGCGTCCAGGCTGCCGTCACCGCCCCCCCGGGGTCTTGAACGCTGGTGCGGCTATCCGGCCAGCACCGGCTGCCAGCCGGGCACCTCGTGGTAGCGGCGCAGCTCGGCCAGCCCGGCGAGGTTGCCTCCCCAGGCGGCGAAGGGCGGGCGGTCGAAGCCGCTCTGGATCATGGTGAGCCGGGTCTTGCCGCCGGTGCCCTCCAGCTCCCAGGTGCCGACGCCGGTGGCGCCCCAGTCGACGCTGACCTTGCGGTCGGTCTCCAGCTCCAGGATCTTGGCCGGGTGGGGGTTGTTCTCGATCCGGCCCATCGCGAACCGCCCGCCGACGTGCGGCTCGATCTCGATCGGGTAGCCGAACCAGCGGGTGGCCGACTCGGAGTCGATCAGCGAGTGGAACACCTGCTCCGGGGACGCGTCGACCAGGACCGAGGCGCGCAGGTCGCCGGTGGCGGTGAAGTCGATCTTCGGGGTGAGCTCGCGGCCCTCGAAGTGCTCGGCCAGGTTGGTCAGCGCCAGGCACCAGTACGTCTGCAGCACTCCCCTGATCGAGCTCTCCGCCAGCGCCTCCTCCATGCTGAAATGGCTCTGCTCGACCGTGACGATCGTGGTCTCGGGCCCCTCCTCCTCCAGCCGGAGCTCGGTGGTCGTCTCGACGCCGTCCAGCGTCCAGGCGAACCGGACCGTACGGTCGTCGGCGTGCAGCAGCCGCTGGTGCGGCGCGTCGCCCTCGGGGGTGTGGCGGCCCCAGAAGGCGTAGCGGTCGGGCAGCTCCACCTCGGCGTGCTCGGCGAGCCAGACGCGCAGCGCGGCGGGGTCGGTGAGGGCGTGCCGGACCTCCTTGACCGGGGCCTGCACGCGGGCACGAATGATCATGGGCTCTCTCCCTTGGGGTAACAGGCGAGGGCGAGCTTGAAGGCGTCGCCTTCGGCTCCCCCGTAGCGCGTGAACAGGTCCCGCATCACGGTCTGCAGGTCGTCGAGGAACTCCTGCCGCTGCTCCGGCCGTACGTGGATCTCGCCGGACAGGCCGATGGACGGCAGCTCCGGGGCGGTCCTGTCGAGCGCGGCGATGTCGGCCTGGACCTCCTCCATGAGGTCGAGCAGGTAGCCGAGGCTGAGCTCGTCGCGTGCCCTGGTCAGCCCGATGCGGCCCACCAGGCGCGGCGACAGCCAGTAGGAGCGGGCGCCGGCCTGGTAGATGCCCTCGCTGATGCCGCGCACCTTGCGCTCGGCCACCTGGTCGACCAGCCCCGCGTCCACCAGCCGCTTGACGTGGTAATAGACCCGCTGCGGGGTCTGACCGAGCCGGGCCGCGACCTCGCTGCAGGTGCGCGGCTCGGCGAGCTGCCGCAGCACCTCGACGCGCTGCGGCTTGAGCAGCGCCTCGGCCTGCTCGATCTCTTCCAGATACAGGACTTCTCTCATCGCAAAAATCATCCTTTACGTAAAAACACTGTTTGTCAATAGAATCGGAGGCGTGGCACGTGAATGGTCCCGCTACTGGAGGTCTCCCGACCGGCCGATCGAGGCCATGCACGCCCACTTCGCGCGCCACGTCTACCACCGGCACAGCCACGAGACCTACTCGTTCGGCATGACCGAGGACGGCGCGCAGTCGTTCACCTGCCGGGGGTCGGCGCACACGAGCACCCCGGGCATGGTCATGGCCTTCAACCCCGACGACCCGCACGACGGCCGGCCCACCGACGCCCTCGGCTTCACCTACCGCATCGTCCATCTCGGCCCCGGCCTGATGTCGGAGGTGCTCGACGACCTGGCGGGCCGCCGCACGGGCCTGCCGCTGTTCGCGGAGCCGGTGGTGCACGACCCGGCGCTCGCCGCCGCCCTGCGCGCGCTGCACGCGGCCCTGCTCGGCGGCGCGCCCGCGCTGCGCCGCGACGAGCTGCTCGCCGACACGGTCAGGGCGCTGGTACGGCGCGCGGCCACCGGGGCGGTCACCGTGGCGGGCGGCTCCGGCGGGGTGGCGGCCAGGGTCAGGGCGGTGCTGCGTGACCGCCCGCTCGACGACGTGACGGCCGACGACCTGGCCAGGGAGGCGGGCACCAGCAGGTTCGCCGTCTACCGGGCGTTCCGCGCCGCCTACGGGATGGCGCCCAGCGACTACCAGCGCCTGCTCAGGCTGCGGGAGGCGCGACGGCTGATCGCGGGCGGGACCCCGATCGGCGAGGTGGCGGCGCTCACCGGGTTCGCCGACCAGAGCCATCTGACGCGCTGGTTCGGCCGCTGCTTCGGGCTCACCCCCGCCGCCTACCGCGCCGCCGCCTTGTGACCCGTCACGGCCAGGAGGACTCCTGGTCGGGGTCGCCGCCGTCGGTCAGCAGCCGCAGGTCCGACTCGACCATCATCGCCACCAGCTCGTCGAACGACACCGTCGGCTCCCAGCCGAGCTGCACCCTGGCCTTCTTCGGGTCCGCGCACAGCAGGTCGACCTCGGCGGGCCGGTGCAGCGCCTGGTCGGTGACCACGTACCGCTCCCAGTCGAGCCCCGCCGCCGCGAACGCGGCCTCGGCCAGCTCCCTGACGGACTTCATCCGCCCGGTGCCTATCACGTAGTCCTCGGGCTTATCAGCCTGGAGCATGAGGTGCATGGCGCGCACGTAGTCGCCGGCGAACCCCCAGTCGCGCCGCGCCTCCAGGTTGCCCAGCCGCAGCTCGCCGGCCAGGCCGAGCTTGATGCGGGCCACCCCGAGCGAGACCTTGCGGGTGACGAACTCGGCCCCGCGCCGGGGCGACTCGTGGTTGAACAGGATGCCGGAGACCGCGAACATCCCGTACGACTCGCGATAGTTCTGCGTGAGGAAGTGCCCGTACGTCTTGGCGACCCCGTACGGCGAGCGCGGGTGGAAACCGGTGCTCTCGTTCTGCGGGGTCTCGCCGACCTGGCCGAACATCTCCGAGGAGGAGGCCTGGTAGAAGCGGATCTGCCCGCCCGACGGGCGCCCGCCGCGTGAGACGCCGGAGCACACCCGGATGGCCTCCAGGACGCGCAGCACGCCCATCCCGGTGACCTCGGCCGTCAGCTCGGCCTGCTCCCACGACATCGGCACGAACGAGATCGCGCCGAGGTTGTAGACCTCGTCCGGCTGAACGCGTTCCACCGCGGAGATCAGCGAGCCCTGGTCGAGCAGGTCGCCCCTGACGAGGTGGACGTCGGCCAGAAGCTTGCGGATGCGCGACACGCGCGGGTTGGCCTGGCCGCGGGCCAGCCCCCATACCTCGTAGCCCTGATCGAGCAGGTGCTCCGCCAGATAGGAACCGTCCTGGCCGGTGATGCCGGTGATCAGAGCGCGCCTGGCCAAGGGTCCTCCAACTCTCGCCTACCCGGGGAATACTATCTAGAACACGTTCCACCGAACAACGCTCGGTCAGGCTAATGCCGCAGTTCGCACGGCTTGTCCGTGTGACTGTGAACCATTCCAGATGACCTACCGAATGGTAGCCTTCTCGGACTAAGGTCATCTTTCACGGTACACGCCCGCGTTCCGGGCCTACCGGCGGAGAAAGGGGTGTCCGTGAGCACGGACTCGCTGCGGATCGCGCTGCTGTCCTACCGCAGCAAGCCCACCTGCGGCGGCCAGGGCGTCTACCTCCGCCACCTGAGCCGCGAGCTGGTCGCGCTCGGCCACCACGTCGAGGTGTTCTCCGGCCAGCCGTACCCCGAGCTCGACGAGGGCGTCATCCTGCGCAAGGTGCCCAGCCTCGACCTCTACCGCGACGAGGACCCGTTCCGCACCCCCAGACTCGGCGAGTACCGCGACTGGATCGACCTCCTGGAGGTCGGCACCATGTGGACCGCGGGCTTCCCCGAGCCGCTCACCTTCACCCTGCGCGCCCACCGCGAGCTGAAGAAGCGCGTCGGCGACTTCGACGTGGTGCAGGACAACCAGACCCTCGGCTACGGCCTGCTCGGCATCCAGAAGCTGTTCCCGGTGGTCGGCACCATCCACCACCCGATCAGCGTGGACCGGCGCATCGAGCTGGAGGCCGCCCAGGGCGTCAAGAAGCTGACCATGCGCCGCTGGTACGGGTTCGTGAAGATGCAGGCCAAAGTGGCCCCCCGGCTGAACCCGATCCTGACGGTCAGCGAGTCGTCGCTGGCCGACATCCACCGCGACTTCAACGTGCCGCAGGCCAACATGCGCCTGATCCCGCTCGGCGTCGACACCCGCTACTTCCACCCCCGCCCGGACAAGCCCCGCCGCAAAGGCTCGATCGTGGCCGTGGCCAGCGCCGACTCCCCGATGAAAGGGGTCGCCACGCTGCTGCGGGCCGTCGCCAAGCTGGCCACCGAGCGCGACGTCAACCTCACCGTGGTGAGCCGGCCGACCCCCGGCGGGCCCACCGAGCAGCTCGTGCAGGAGCTGTCGCTGCAGGACCGGGTCCGGTTCGTGCACGGGATCTCCGACGACGAGCTGGGCGAGCTGATCGCCACCTCGGAGATCTCGGTCGTCCCCTCGCTGTACGAAGGGTTCTCACTGCCCGCCGTCGAGCACATGGCCTGCGGCACGCCGCTGGTGGCCAGCCGTACGGGGGCGCTGCCGGAGGTCGTGGGCGACGCCGCGGTCCAGGTGTCGCCGGGCGACGCCGAGGAGCTGGCCGCGGTGCTGCGCCGGCTGCACGACTCGCCGGAGGAGCGCGAGCGGGTGGGCCGGGCCGGCTACGACCGGGTCATGGAGCGCTACACCTGGCACGTGGTCGCCAAGAAGACCGTCGAGGCCTACCGGGAGGCCATCGCCGCCCGCCGGTCCCGCTGATCGCCCGTCCGAAGACAGGAGAACGTTTCTCGTGCTGACCGTCGACTTCGACCGGCTGCCCGTGGGCCCTGGGGTGCGCGTGCTCGACCTGGGGTGCGGCGGTGGCCGGCACGCCTTCGAGGTGCTGCGCCGCGGCGCGAACGTGGTCGCCTTCGACATGGACCAGACCGAGCTGGACAGCGTGGCGGCGATGTTCGCGGCGATGGACAAGGCGGGCGAGGTGCCCGGCGGGGGCACCGGCGAGACCGTCCAGGGCACCGCGCTCGACATGCCGTTCGAGGACGCGAGCTTCGACCGCGTGATCGCCGCCGAGGTGCTGGAGCACATCCCGGACGACATGACGGCGATGCGGGAGATCTTCCGGGTGCTGAGGCCCGGCGGCACGGCCGCGATCACGGTGCCGAGCTTCCTGCCCGAGCGCATCTGCTGGGCGCTGGACGAGGACTACCACACGGCCCCCGGCGGGCACGTGCGCATCTACACGCTGGCCGAGCTGTCGGCCAAGCTGAAGTCCACCGGGTTCGTCATCGGCCCGCACCACCACGCCCACGGCCTGCACGCCCCCTACTGGTGGATCAAGTGCGCCGTCGGCGTCAACAACGACGACAACCCGCTGGCGAAGGCGTACCACGAGCTGCTCGTGTGGGACATCATGAAGCGCCCTCCCGCCACCAGGATCGCCGAGGCTCTGCTGAACCCGATCATCGGCAAGAGCGTCGTGCTCTACGTGCGGAAGCCCGAGGCGTGATCTCGCGCGAGCAGGTCGTACAGACGGCCGAGAGCATCGCGGCCATCCAGCAGGACGACGGGGGCGTGCCCTGGCCCGAAGGACACGTCGACGCGTGGAACCACATCGAGTGCCTGATGGCCATGGCCGTCGCCGGGCTGCGCGAGCCGGTCGAGCGGGGCTACGCCTGGCTGGCGGCGCACCAGCGCGAGGACGGCTCCTGGCCGATGAAGGTGGTCGGCGACGCCGCGGTGGAGCGCGGCGGCGAGTCCAACCACGCCGCCTACATCGCGGTCGGGCTCTGGCACCACTGGCTGGTGACCGGCGAGCGGGCCTTCGCCGAGGAGCGCTGGCCGATGGCCAAGGCGGCGCTCGACTACGTGGCGGGGCTGCAGACCGAGCGCGGCGAGATCGTCTGGGAGCGCGACGCGCACGGCCGGTCGGCCACCTACGCGCTGCTGACCGGCTGCGCCTCCATCCACCAGGGGCTGCGCTGCGGGGTGCTGCTGGCCGACCGCCTGGGCGACCCGCAGCCGCACTGGGAGCTGGCCGCCGACCGGCTGGCGCACGTGCTCGCCGCGCACCCGGAGGCGTTCGCCGACAAGAGCCGCTACTCGATGGACTGGTACTACCCCGTGCTCGGCGGCGCGGTGCGCGGCCAGGCCGCCTTCGAGCTGCTGGAGCGGGAGTGGGGCACGTTCGTGGTCCCCGGGCTCGGCATCCGCTGCGTGTCGGACCAGCCGTGGGTGACCGGCGCGGAGACGTGCGAGCTGGCGCTGGCCCTGGACGCGCTGGGCGACCGTGACCGCGCGGTCGCGCTCTTCGCCGACATGCAGCACCTGCGGCACGAGGACGGCTCGTACTGGACGGGCTGGCAGTTCGCCAACCGCAAGCACTTCCCGTACGAGCGTTCCGGCTACACGTCCGCGGCCGTGATCCTGGCCGCGGACGCCCTGCAGGGGCTCACCGGCGGGGGCGGGATCTTCCGCGACACCGCCGCGCCGTCCGGCCTCACCGGCCGCCCGGAGCTGTGCGGCTGTACGCCCGCGCGGGCGTGACGCGCAAGCGGTTTTGCCGCGTCTTTGCGCGCGAGGCCCGTGCGGCTCCGTGAAAGCGCCCAATGCGGTTACTAGCTTCGGGAGCGACCGTACGAGGCGTCTTCGGGGGAAGCGTGGGCGACACGGGCACGACATCGTTCTTGGAGCACGCCGGAACCGAGCCGGTGGCGAGCCCGGCCCGAGGATGGCGGCGGCTGCTGTCGAGGGATCCGAGCGAATCGGACCTGAGCAGGCGGAGGTTCCGGCTCACCCGGCCGGCCTCCAGGGCCGTCATCGAAGGCGCGGAGAAGTCCTACCTCACCGGCTTCAACGCGGTCGTCTCACGGAATGTCGAACGGATCGAGGACATCTCCCGTGATCAGCTGGCCTTCGCCTACGAAGGGGCGGGGGCCGCGTGCGCGGTGCTCGATCTGGTCACCCTGACCCGGGGCCGGCGCCTTCGCGAGCTACTGGCCGGCCCCGCCGCGCACCACGCGTTCGCCGCCCATCTGGGCGCCGGCCGCGGCTACGCCATGCTGCGGATGCGGCCGGTGCGCGCCGCCCGGCGGGCCCACCCGCTGCTGCGCTGGCTGGCGCTCGACGGGTTCGGGTTCCAGTGGAGCATGGCGCGGGCCGACCGGATGGTGGGCGAGCGGGCCATGCCCGACCTGCTGTCGCGGGCCCACTGCGCGCTGTTCGACCAGGGGCTGGGGCGGCTGCTCTGGTATCACGACTGCGCCTCGCCCGACGACGTGGCGGCCAGGATCGCCGCCTATCCGGTGGCGCGGCGGGCGGCGCTGTGGAGCGGCGTGGGCTTCGCCGCCGCCTACACCGGCGGCGCGGAGGCCGACGAGCTGTGGTGGCTGACCGAGCACGCGGGCGCCGACGGCTTCCGCTCCCACCTGGCGCAGGGCTGCGCGTTCGCCGCGACGGCAAGGGCACAGGCGGGGCACCTGCCGGACCACGTGGCGCAGGCGGCGCCGATCCTGGCGGGCGGCACGGCCGAGGAGGCCGTCGCCTGGGCCGACCGGGCGCTGCTGACCCTCCCGGACGACCCGTGCGGCCACGAGGAGTTCCTCGCCTGGCAGGCGCACACCCGCCGCCTCTGGCTGCGCCGCCACCAGCCGGCCTGACCCGGCGCGCTAGATGCCGTCGGCGACGCGTTCCAGGACGCGCAGCGAGCCCGTCACGCCGACCTCGGCGAACGCCCCGGACTCCAGCGCCCGCAGGTAGACGCGGTAGGGCGCCTGGCCGCCGTCGGCGGGGTCGGGGTAGATGTCGTGGAAGACGAGCGCCCCGCCGGGCATGACGTGCGGCGCCCAGCCCTCGTAGTCGCGGGTCACCGGCTCCTCGGAGTGGCCGCCGTCGATGAACAGCATGCCGAGCGGCGTCGTCCACAGCTTCGCCACCCGGTCCGAGTGCCCGACGATCGCGATCACCTCGTCCTCCAGCCCGGCGGCCGCGATCGTGGCGCGGAACGTCGGCAGGGAGTCCATCTTGCCGAAGCGCAGGTCGACCAGCGTCGGGTCGTGGTGCGCCCAGCCGGGCTGGATCTCCTCGGAGCCGCGGTGGTGGTCGACGGTGACGACCACGGAGCCGGCCTCGCGGGCGGCGGCGCCGAGATAGATCGCCGACTTGCCGCAGTAGGTGCCGATCTCGCAGATCGGCCCGCGGGTCCCGTACGTCCGAGCCACCTCGTACAGGGCCAGGCCCTCCTGCGCGGGCATGAACCCCTTGGCGTGCTCAGCTGCGTAGAGCAGCGCGGGCGGCATCGTCATGCCCAGCACCCTAACGGCACCGAATCTTATTCGGGCGACCCCTTGCCCGCCATTATGCAACCTGTTCTACTTGGCAGCGTGAATCAGCGCGCTCGCATCTCCATGTCCGAGGAAGAGGTCGCCGCGTTCCTGGAAGCGGGACGTAAGCTCCAGCTGGCCACCATCAACGCCGACGGCACGCCCCACCTCGTGACCATGTTCTACGGCCTGGACGACAAGGGCAGGATCACGTTCTGGACGTACGCCAAGTCGCAGAAGGCGCTCAACCTGGCCCGCGATCCGCGGGTGAGCTGCCTGGTCGAGCTGGGCGACGACTACAGCGAGCTGCGCGGGGTGCTGGTGTACGGGCGGGTCACGCCGCAGGACAGCCCTGAGGACGTGCTCGACGTCGGCATGCGGGTGGCCCGCCGGATGACTCCCGGCGTGGCCGACGAGCAGCTGCGTCCCTACGTGGAGCACACCGGGCGCAAGCGGCTCGCCTACGTGGTCGAGCCTGTCAAAGTGGTCTCATGGGATCACCGGAGAATCACGTGAAAGTCAGTGTCGACGAGCTGGTCTGCGAGGCCAACGCCGTCTGCATGGGCCTCGCGCCCGAGGTCTTCGAGCTGGATGACGACGACCAGCTCCACATCCTGCTCCCCGAACCACCCCCCGAGATGCTCGACCGCGTCCGCCACGCGGTGCGGTCCTGCCCCAAAGCCGCCCTCTCCCTTGAGGATTAGCCGGAGGAGGAAACCATGCGCGCAGCTCTCCTGCACGCCGTAGGCGACGACAAGCTGGACATCCGCGACGACATCACGCTGGCCCCCGTCGGGCCGGGTGACGTCCGCGTACGGATCAAGGCGACGGGCGTCTGCCATTCCGACCTGTCGGCCATGACCGGCGTGCTGCCGCAACCCGTGCCGCTGATCCCCGGCCATGAGGGCGCGGGCGAGGTGGTGGAGGTCGGCGAGCACGTCGGCTCGGTCCAGCCGGGCGACCACGTGGTGATCAGCTGGCGGCCGGCCTGCCAGGAGTGCGACCTGTGCCTGGGCGGCCAGCCCTTCCTGTGCATGAAGTACATCATCGAGTCGTTCACCAAGGGCAACTTCCGCTTCGGCGGCGGCACCACCGCCTTCGGCATGGCCGGCTGCGGCACCTGGGCCGAGGAGATCGTGGTCCCGTCGGTGGGCGTCGTGAAGATCGACCCCGAGGTGTCGTGGGAGGCGGCGGCGCTGATCGGCTGCGGCATCACCACCGGCGTGGGCGCCGCGATCAACACCGCCAGGGTGCGCCCCGGCTCGACGGTCGCGGTGATCGGCTGCGGCGGCGTCGGCCTGTCGGTGATCCAGGGCGCGCGCATCTCCGGCGCCCGCACGATCCTCGCGATCGACCCGCTGGAGTCCAAGCACGAGCTGGCCAAGAAGGTCGGCGCCACCCACGCGGTCACCCCCGAGGGCGTGCCGGGCGCGCTGGCCGAGCTCACCGGCGGCGCCGGCTTCGACTACGGCTTCGAGGTCGTCGGCAAGTCGGCCACCATCCAGTCGGCCTGGCAGATCACCCGCGCGGGCGGCGACGTGATCGTGGTCGGCGCGGGCGCGGCCGACGACATGGTCTCGATCTCCGCCTTCAGCCTGCTGTTCGAGGGCAAGAACCTGCTGTCGAGCCTGTACGGGGAAGCGGACGTCCGCCATGACTTCCCGTACTTCGCCAAGCTCTACAAGGCCGGGCAGCTCGACCTGGAGTCGCTGATCAGCTCCCGCATCAAGCTCGCCGACCTCAACGACGCGGTGGCCGCGCTGAAGAGCGGCGAGGTGCTGCGCCAGATCGTCATCATGGACTGATCGCGGTTTCGGTCGCCGGCGCCCGGGTGGATCGTCCCGGGCACCGGCGGCCGCAGGAGGTCTCAGCCATGGCCGTGGGTCGCGCCGGCCGGGCACTTCACGCTCGGGTTCCACTGCTCGAACATGCCCTTCGGATTCTCCTTGAAGATCCAGAGGTGCAGGTCGTAGTGGATGGGCATGCCGTCCACGTGCGGCCCCATCGGCCCCTGGAACTCGTGCCCGAGCAGCGTGGGCCGGTCGTCGACGGTCGCGATGCGCTGGTCCCTGTCGCGCTGGAAGTATTCGACAGCCCCCAGCTCCCGCCCGCCGTGGCCGTCGGGCACGTACACGAGGATCTCCGGACGCATCAGCTCGATTTTCGGGTCCTCGATGAGCCGCGTGTTGGCGTAGTGGTAGCCCATGCCGCCGAGCCGCTCACCGCCGGGCAGCGTGTACGGGAACTCCCAGCAATCGTCGGCCCTTTCGTACCCGTCCTGCTCGGCGACCTTCGGGTCCTTGTACTTCGCCGTCGCCTGGCGCAGCTGGTCGAGCCAGTCCGCCGGAGGGGTGTCACTCCGGTCCACGTCGACGCCCTCCGCCTGGGCCGTCGCCGCGGCGGGCAGGACGACGACGGACGTCGCGCATGCGGCGGCCAGGAGCATGGATGCGATTCTTCTCATGCCCTTGTTTGTCCGCTAACGCCCCTCGTGTCAAACACCGAGGGTTTCCAATTCTTCACTGACGGTCAGCGGCGGGCGAGGGCCTCGGGTCCGAGGCCCTCGCCCGATGGTCAGCCGCTGCTGAAGGCCGCGTCGAAGGCAGCCGTCGGCGGGGTGATCGAGTTCATGGTGCGGATGTACGACAGCGCCTCCCTGGCCCCGTCGAGCCGGTCCATCCCGGCGTCCTCCCACTCGATCGAGATCGGTCCCTCGTACCCGATGGAGTTCAGCGCGCGGAAGCAGTCTTCCCACGGCACGTCGCCGCGGCCGGTGGAGACGAAGTCCCAGCCGCGCCGCATGTCCGCCCACGGCAGGTGCGACGACAGGCGGCCGCGGCGGCCGTCGCCGACGCGGACGCGGGTGTCCTTGCAGTCGACGTGGTAGATGCGGTCGGCGAAGTCGAGGATGAACGCCACCGGGTCGAGGTCCTGCCACACCATGTGGGACGGGTCCCAGTTGAGCCCGAACGCGGGCCGGTGGCCGATGGCCTCCAGGGTGCGCACGGTGGTGTGGTAGTCGTAGGCGATCTCGCTCGGGTGCACCTCCAGCGCGAACCGCACGCCGACCTCGTCGAACACGTCCATGATCGGGTTCCACCGGTCGGCGAAGTCCTGGTAGCCGGCGTCCACCATGGAGGCGGGCACGGGCGGGAACATCGCGACGGTGTGCCAGATGGACGAGCCGGTGAAGCCGACGACGGTGTCGACGCCGAGCAGGGCGGCGGCCCTGGCGGTGTTCTTCATCTCCTCGGCGGCGGCCTGGCGCACCGACTCGGGGTCGCCGTTCCCCCAGATGCGGGCGGGCAGGATCGCCTTGTGCCGCGCGTCGATCGGGTGGTCGCAGACGGCCTGGCCCACGAGGTGGTGGGAGATGGTCCACACCTTCAGGCCGTGCTTGTCGAGCTGGGCGCGCTTCTGCTCGACGTACGACGGGTCGGAGACGGCCTGGGCGACGTCGAAGTGGTCGCCCGAGCAGGCGATCTCCAGTCCGTCGTAGCCCCATTCGGCGGCGAGCCGGCACACCTCCTCGAACGGCAGGTCGGCCCACTGGCCGGTGAACAGCGTGACGGGTCTCATCAGTCCTCCACGGTGGTGTAGCGGCTGCCGTCGGCCGCGCTGCGCTCGACGGCGGCGAGCACGCGCTGGACGCGCAGCCCGTCGGCGAACGACGGCGTGGGATCGGCGCCCTGGCCGATGGCCTCCAGGAAGTCCTTGATCTCGTGGGTGAACGTGTGCTCGTAGCCGAGGCCGTGGCCGGGCGGCCACCACGCGCCCACGTACGGATGGTCGGGTTCGGTGACGAGGATGCGCTCGAAGCCGCGCCCGCCGTCGCTGACCCACAGCTCGTTCATCGCCTCGAAGTCGAAGGCGAGGCTGCCGAGCGAGCCGTTGAGCTCGATCCGCAGCGCGTTCTTGCGGCCGGTGGCGAACCGGGTGGCCTCGAACGAGCCGAGCGCCCCGCCGGACAGCCGTCCGACGAACAGGGCGGCGTCGTCGACCGTGACGGCTCCCCTGCCGGAGCCGCCGCTGGCGGCCAGGCCCGCAGAGCCTTCGGCCAGCGGCCGCTCCTTGATGAACGTCTCGGTCAGCGCGGACACCCCGACGAGGTGCTGGCCGGCGATGAACTGGGCGGCGTCGATGATGTGCGCGCCGATGTCGCCGAGCGCGCCCGAGCCGGCCTTGTCCTTCCGCAGCCGCCACACCAGCGGGAAGTCCGGGTCGACGATCCAGTCCTGGAGGTACTGGGCGCGCACGTGGCGGATCTCGCCGAGCCGGCCCTCCTCCACCAGGCGGCGGGCCAGCGCGATGGCGGGCACCCGCCGGTAGTTGAACGCCACCATGCTCTTGCCGGTGGCCGAGGCGGCGGCCGCCGCCATGGCCTCGGCCTCGGGCACGGTGTTGGCGAGCGGCTTCTCACAGATGACGTGCTTGCCGGCGCGGAGTGCGGCGATGGCGATCTCGGCGTGCGTGTCGCCGGGCGTGCAGATGTCGACCACGTCGACGTCCGCCCGCCCGACCACCTCCCGCCAGTCGGTCACCGCCTCGTCCCAGCCCAGCCGCTCGGCCGCCGCCTCTGTGGCGTCCTTCGACCGGCCCGCGATGACCCGCATGCGGGGCGTGACGGGCAGGTCGAAGAAGGCGGCGACGTTGCGCCAGGCCTGGGAATGGACGCGGCCCATGAAGGCATAGCCGATCATGCCGACGCCGACGGTTCTGTCTGACATGCAACCCCCGATCAGGATTCGAAGCCGAGTGGCAGATACTGCTCGACGTTCTCCTTGGTAATGGTCTCGGATGCCAGCGTGATCGACTGGGGAACCTGGTTCTCCACGAGATCACTCATGCCCTTCCCTTGGGCGATCAGGCGGGCGAGCTTGATCGCGGAGGAGGCCATGGTCGGGCTGTAGGTGACGGTGGCCTTCAGGACCGTGTTGTCCTCCTTGATCGCCCGCATGGCGTTGGCCGAGCCGGCCCCGCCGACCATGATGAACTCGTCCCGGCCGGCCTCGCTGATGGCGGCGAGCACGCCGACGCCCTGGTCGTCGTCGTGGTTCCAGAGCGCGTCGATCTTGCTGTGGGCCTGCAGCAGCGAGGTGGCGACCTCGTTGCCGGTCTCGACGGTGAACTGCGCGTCCTGCTGGGCGGTGACCTCGAAGCCGTACGTCTTGAGCGCGTCGGCGAAGCCCTTGCTGCGGTCCTGGGTCAACGGGAGGGTGGCGATGCCCTGGATCTCGACGATGACCGGGTTCGAGACGTTCTTCTCCTTGAGCGCGGTGCCGATGTAGTGGCCGGCGGCCACGCCCATGCCGTAGTTGTCGCCGCCGATCCAGGTGCGGTAGGCGAGCTTGTCGGGGAAGATCCGGTCCAGGTTGACCACGGGGATGCCGGCCTCGGTGGCCCGCAGCGCGATCTGGTTCAGCTGCTGGCCGTCGTTGGGCAGGATGACCAGCGCGTTCACCTTCGCGGCGATGAGCGACTCGACCGCGGAGATCTGCTGGTTGATGTCGTTGGTGGGCTCGACGGCCTGGAACTCGACGTCCGAGAACTGCCCGGCGGTGGCTTCGGCGTTCTTGGCGATGGCCGCGATCCAGCCGTGGTCGGCGGCGGGGGCGGAGAAGCCGATGGTCACCTTGGTGCCGGGCTCGTCGTTGCCGCCGGCCGCCTGGGTGGGCGCGGGGGCGGCCGAGGTCGGCGCGGCGGACGGCTCGTTGCTGGTGCAGCCGGCCGCCAGCAGCGCGGCTCCGCCGAGCCCGCCGATCAGGAAACCCCGGCGCGCGACGTTTTCACTCATGGTGCTCTCTCCTTCAAGTTCCGCCGCTGGAGGAGGACGGCGACGACGATGATCAGGCCCTTGGCGATCAGTTGGTCACTGGTGTTGAGCCCGTTGAGGATGAACAGGTTCGTGATGAGCGTGAAGATGAGCAGGCCGAGGATCGATCCGATGATCGTGCCCCGGCCGCCGGTGAGCAGGGTGCCGCCGATGATGACGGCGGCGATCGCGTCCAGCTCGTACAGGTCGCCGTGGGTGGACGAGCCCGTGGTGGTGCGGGCCATGATGAGGACCGCGGCGATGCCGCAGCACAGCCCCGACAGCGCGTAGAGCAGCATGGTGTGCCGGCGCACGTCGATGCCGGCGAGCCGGGCCGCCTCGGGGTTGCCGCCGACGGCGTAGGTGCGGCGGCCGAACGTGGTGCGGTTGAGCAGCACCCAGCCGAGCGCCACGACCAGCGCGAAGATGTAGACCAGCAGCGGGACGCCGAGCACCCGCGTGGTCGACAGCTCGACGATGGCGGAGTTCTCCGGCTGGATGAGCTGCGTCTTGCGGTCGGACATGCGCTGGGCGAGCCCGCGGGCGGCGACCAGCATGGCCAGGGTGGCGATGAACGGCACCAGCCGCCCGTAGGCGATGAGCACCCCGTTGACCAGCCCGGTCCCGGTGCCGACCAGGATGGCGCAGATCGCCATGACGACCGGGCCGAACTCCTGGGTGGCCACCGTCGTCGCCCACACCGAGGCCAGCGCCATGATCGCGCCGACCGACAGGTCGATGCCGCCGCCGATGATGACGAACGTGGCGCCGACCGTGATGACGCCGATGGTGGCGGCCAGCGACAGGATGCTGACCAGGTTCGAGGTGGTGGCGAAAGCGGCCGGCTTGGTCACCAGGCCGACGACGACGAGCAGCGCGATCGCCACCAGCAGGCCCATGTGGCCGGCCTCGGTCAGCCTGCCGAGCGGGTTGCCGCCTGCCCGCCCAGGCAGCGCGATGCCTGGCGGCCCGGTGTCCGACCGTGGTTTCGTGGGGTCGCTCATCAGGCCGCCCTCCCGTTCATGATCATGTCGAGTACGAGGTGCTCGTCGAGCTCGCGGGCGTCGCCCTCGTGGATGACCGACCCTTCGCGCAGCACCAGCACGCGGTCGGCGAGGCCCAGCACCTCAGGCACCTCACTGGAGACCAGCAGCACGCCGATGCCGCGGTCGGCCAGGTCGCGGATGACCGCGTACAGCTCCGCCCTGGCGCCCACGTCGACGCCCCGGGTCGGCTCGTCGAGCAGGAGCAGCTTGCGGCTGCCGAGCAGCCAGCGGGCGAGCACCGCCTTCTGCTGGTTGCCGCCCGACAGCGTCTTGACGGGCCGCTCCGGGTCGGGCGGGCGGATGTCGAGTGCCTTGGCCAGCCGCTCGGCCTCCGCCCTCTCCCGGGTACGGTCCAGCCAGCCGAACTTCGCGAACCCGGGCAGGCTGCCCAGGGTGATGTTGGCCGTGACGCTCTGGTCCAGCAGCAGCGCCTGGGCCTTGCGTTCCTCGGGGGCCAGGCCCATGCCCCGGCGCACGTTGCCGACGACGCTCTTCCGTACCTGCTTGCCGGAGAGCACCACCCGGCCGGAGGACGGGCGCGCCCCGTACACGGCTTCGAGGATCTCCGAGCGCCCGGAGCCGACCAGGCCAGCCAGCCCGACGATCTCGCCGGCGCGCACCGAGAAGGACACGTCGCGGAACGCGCCCGGGGAGGTGAGCCCCTCGACCCGCAGCACCTCCTCGCCGGGCGGCCCGTCGGCGGGCGCCTCCGGCCGCGGCGGGAACACGTACTCGACGTTCCTGCCGGTCATCAGCGAGACGATCTGGGAGGTGGGGGTGTCGCGGGCGGGCAGCCCCACCGCGACGGTGCGGCCGTCCTTCAGCACGGTGACGCGGTCGCCGATCTCGCGGATCTCCTCCAGCCGGTGGGAGATGTAGACCACGGCCACGCCCTGGCTCGTCAGCTCGCGGATGATGCGGAAGAGGTTGGCCACCTCGTCGTGGGCGAGCGCGGCCGACGGCTCGTCCATGATGATCAGCCGGGCGTCGTGGGACAGCGCCCTGGCCATGGACACGACCTGCTTGGCGGCCGGGGACAGACGGCCCACCTCGGTGGTGGGGCGGATCTCGGGGTGGCCGAGGCGTTCGAGCACCTGGCGGGCGGCCCGGTTGCCCGCGGCCCGGTTGACGAAGCCGAGCCTGGCGTGCTCGTGGCCGAGGAAGACGTTGTCGGTCACGCTGAGCCCGTCGACCAGGTCGAGCTCCTGGTAGATGGTGGCGAAGCCGAGCTTGATCGCGTCGTTGGGACCGGACGGGCGGACCCGCTGACCGTTGAACTCGACCGTGCCCTCGTCCGGCTGGTGCACGCCCGCCATGACCTTGATGAGCGTGGACTTGCCGGCGCCGTTCTGGCCCAGCAGGCAGTGCACTTCTCCCGCCCGCACGTCGAGGTCCACGCCGTCGAGCGCGCGCACGCCGGGGAACTGCTTGACGATGCCCCTCATGACGAGCATGGGGCTCCCTTTCAGGCGTTGACGATCTTGTTGATGTTGTCCGGGGACAGGTAGTGCTCGATCGCCAGGATTCCGGCGCCCATGACCGCGGCGTCGACTCCCATGCGACTCGGCACGATCGACAGATGGTGGGTGGCCAGCGGCAGCGAGCGGCGGTAGATCGTCTCCCTGATGCCCGCGAGCAGGTGCTCGTGGACGCGGGAGAGCGCGCCGCCGATGACGATGGCCTCGGGGTTGAAGAAGTTGACCAGGCTGGCGAGCACCTCGCCGATGAGCCGTCCGGCCTCCCGGACCAACCGCAGCGCCTGGGTGTTGCCGGCCTGGACCAGGGCGACGACGTCGGCGCCCGTCTCGGCGGGGACGCCGAGCTCGGTGAGCCGGCGCGCCACCGCCGCGCCGCCCGCCACCGCCTCCAGGCAGGCGCTGTTGCCGCACCGGCAGCCGGACTCCTCGTGGCCGCTGACGCGGATGTGGCCGATGTCGCCGGCCGAGCCCTGGGCGCCCCTGTGGAGGGTGCCCTCGGCCACGATGCCGCAGCCGATGCCGGTGCCGACCTTGACGAACAGCAGGTGGCGGGCCGCCGGGAAGGCGTTGCGGTGCTCGCCGAGCGCCATCACGTTCACGTCGTTGTCGACCAGGACGTCGACGCCGGGGAAGTAGTCGGGGATCGGGTAGTCGTTCCAGCCGGGCATGATCGGCGGGTTGTTGGGCCGGCCGGTGGCGAACTCGACCGGCCCCGGCACACCCATGCCGATCACCCGCAGCGCCGCCCTGGGCCGGCCCGCCTCGGCGAGCAGCCGGTCGATCCGCCCGTCGACGTGGGCCAGGACCTTCTCCGGGCCTTCGCCGATGAGCAGCGAGTCCTCGCACTGGGCGAGCAGGTCGCCGGTCATGTCCATGAGCGCGATCCGGCAGTGGGTGGCGCCCAGGTCGACGCCGGCGAACGCGTGCTCCTCGGCGTGCAGGCGGAGCTGGCGCGGCGGCCGTCCGCCGGTGGACTCGCCGCTCTCGGTCTCCTCGACCAGCCCGCGTTCGATCAGCGCGTCCACCCGTTGCGAGATCGTGGAGCGGGCCAGGCCGGTGAGCCGGGCGAGATCGGAACGGGTCGTGGCAGAGCCTGCGCTGATGAGCGTCAGGACGTCACCGGGCGAGCCCGGGGCGGGGGTCATGCCGCGACAATAAGATCACACAACGCGCAATTCAAGAGGGCGAGGTGACATAACTCCCCATACTTACGCCGTTCATCGAACAAAGTCTGATTGGCCGGACATGACGAAGGCCGGACGGGGGTTCCCCCGCCCGGCCTTGACGTGCCGCGATCAGAGCATGCGCTGCATGGACTCCGTGGCCGACTGGACGTACGGCTGCTCGGCCATGACCTCGTCCCAGTGGTCGGCGATCGTCTCGGGCGTGAGGTCGTCGGTCTTCCAGCCCGGTCCCTCGGCGACGAACACCCGGGCCACCCGGCCCCCGCCCACGCTGAACACCTCGCCGCTCACCTCGCACGACTCGTGCACCAGGTAGGCGACCAGGGCGCTGATCCGCTCCGGGGTGAACTTGGCCTCGAACTCCGCGGGCAGCAGCGCCTCGGTCATCCGGGTCCACGCGATCGGGGCGATGGCGTTGGCCTTGATGCCGTTGCGCGCGCCCTCGATGCCGATGGTCTTGGTCAGCCCGACCAGGCCCATCTTGGCCGTGGAGTAGTTGGCCTGGCCGAAGTTGCCGAACAGGCCGGCCGGGCTGGAGGTGTTGACGACGCGGCCGTAGCCGGCCTCCTTCATGTGCGGATAGGCGGCCTGGCTGACCAGGAAGGACCCGCGCACGTGCACGGCGAGCACGTTGTCGAAGTCCTCGACCGTCATCTTGCCCAGGGACTTGTCCCGCAGGATGCCGGCGTTGTTGATCACGATGTCGACCTTGCCGAAGGCGTCGACCGCGGACTTGACGATCGCTCGCGCGCCCTCGGGGGTGGCGACGTTGTCGGTGCTGGCTATCGCCTGCCCGCCGTTCTTGGTGATCAGCTCTGCCACCTCGGCGGCGGGGCCCGTCGAGGCGCCGGTGCCGTCGAGCGCGCCGCCGAGGTCGTTGACGACCACCTTGGCGCCGCGCTCGGCCAGCAGCAGCGCGTGTGAGCGGCCGAGGCCGTGCCCGGCCCCCGTGATGATCGCGACCCTGTCATCGAACCGCAGCATCGAACCTCCAGCACAGGAGAACAACATTCTGTTACCTGCACGATAACCCAGCGCCCCGCGGTCAGCCCTCAGCTCCGGTCCACAGCTCCGGTCCACAGCTCCGGCTCCCCCGGCAGGCGGCGGGCCCGGCCGCGCGACTCCAGCCACACCAGGTGGGCGAGCGTCTCGTTGCCGGCCGCGCGGCGCATGAACGACGGGATCGACTCCCAGGGCCGCGACCAGGTGAGCTTGGTGGCCACGTCCCAGCAGGTGACGCCGTCCGTGCCGGAGACGACCTCCTCGATCTCGGCCAGCCGCTCGCGGTGGTGCTCCATCACGTAGTCGACCCGCCCGGCCAGCTCCAGGAACCGGTACTCGTGCGCGGGGAGCACCTCCTCCACGTCGAACGCGCGCAGGGCGGCCAGCGCGTCCAGGTAGTCGGCCAGCGGGTTCGGCGCCGACTGCGGGTGCACGGCGACGGCGGAGGTGATCCTGGGCAGCACGTGGTCGCCGGTGAACAGCAGCTTCCTGGACGGCTCGGCGAAGCACAGGTGGCCGGGCGAGTGCCCCGGGGTCCACACCGCGCGCAGGTCCCAGCCGGACAGGTCGAGCCGGTCGCCGTCCTCGATGAGCCGGTCGGGCGCGGCCATCGTGACGAAGGTGCGGATCATCATGGACGCGCCCGCCAGCTCGTCCACGGTCGAGGCGGGCACGCCGCACCGCAGGAGCTGCGCGCGCTCCTTGGCGACGAGCGCGTCGATGAACTCCTCGTCGTACCGCTCGCGCAGCAGCCCGGCGTCGGCGGGGTGCAGCCCGATCCAGGCGCCCGACGCCTCGCGGACCCGCCCGGCGAGCCCGTAGTGGTCGGGGTGGATGTGGGTGACGAGCACCGCCCTGACGTCCGCGATCGTGTAGCCGGCCACGCCGAGCCCGGCCGTCAGCGCCTCGTACGCCTCGTCGGTGTCCCACCCGGCGTCGATGATCGCCACGCCGTCGGCCAGCTCCAGCGCGTAGACGAGCACGTACCGCAGGGGGTTGATCGGGATGGGCACCGGGATCGACCAGAGACCTGGCCGGACCCGCTCGACCTCCGGGATGCCGCCGCCCGTCCATGCCGCACGCTGCTTCTCGCTGGAGGGAGTCACCACGAACTTCGCCATGCCCGTGATTCTGCCCGTACTTCCCGAACCATGTTCTACTGGGGTCATGGACGCGGTACGGGACGGGCGCTGGGTCAGGCAGGCCAACCACTTCACCGGCCGGCTGGGGCCGCCCGAGCCGGGCCGCTACCGGCTCTACGCCTCCTACGCCTGCCCGTGGGCGCAGCGGGTGCTGATCGTCCGCGAGCTGCTCGGCCTCCAGGACCTGCTCGACGTCGCGATCGTGGACCCGATCAGGGACGAGCGGGGCTGGCGGGTGCCGGGCGGCGGGTTCCTGTCGGAGCTCTACCTGGCCACCGACCCGGGCTTCGAGGGCCGCCACACGGTGCCGTGCGTGTGGGACGTCAAGGAACGGCGCATCGTCACCAACGACTTCCCGCAGATCACCCTGGATCTGGAGACCCGCTGGGGCGGCACGCCCGACCTGTATCCGAAGGAGCTGCGCGACGGGATCGACGCCGTGAACGACCGCCTCTACCACGGCCTCAACAACGCGGTCTACGAGGCGGGCTTCGCCAGGAGCCAGGAGGCGTACGAGGACGCGGTGCGCCGGGTGTTCGCCACGCTGGACTTCCTGGAGGAGCGGCTGACGGGGTCGGAGTTCCTGTTCGACCGGCTGACCGAGAGCGACGTGCGTGCCTACACGACGCTGGCGAGGTTCGACACGGTCTACTACGCGCACTTCAAGTGCTCGGTCCGCCGGCTGACGGACTATCCCGCGGTGTGGGCGTACGCGAGGAGGTTGTACGCGATCCCGGCCTTCCGCGAGACCACGGACTTCGACCACATCAAGCGCCACTACTACATGACCCAGACGACCATCAACCCGAACCGGCTCGTGCCGATGGGACCGGAGCTCGACTGGAGCCTGTGACCGGCATCCGGACGAACAGCAGCGCCGAGGCCAGCACCACGGCCGCGCTCACGCCCCAGGCGGCGGCCACGCCGGCCTGCACGGCGAGCGTGCCGAGCGTCAGGTTGGCCAGGATGCCGCCGGACTGCAGGGAGAGCGAGGACGTGGAGGTGACGGTGGTGCGCTCGGCGGCCGTGACGGCGTTGTGGGTCATCTCCAGGCACAGCAGCCCGGTCACCGAGGAGCCGACGAACAGCGCGACGTAGGCCGCGCCGGCGGTCAGGAGCCCGGCCGCGCCGCCGAGCCCGGCCGTCGCGGCCAGCGCGCCGACGGAGAGCGCGGTCGCCACGAGACCGGCGATCGCTCCCCTGGCCGAGCCACCGGCCAGGCGGGCCGCCCGGGGCGCGAGCGCGCTGCCCGCGGCGCTGCCGGCGAATCCCAGCGCGGCGACGACCGCGTACGCCGTGCTGCCCTGCTCGGCCGTGCCCGCCAGCTGGGCCAGACGGCCCGGGGTGAGCAGCTCGATCGACATCAGCATCACGCCCGAGGCCGCGGACGCGAGCATCAGGCGGCGCAGCACGCGCCCGCCGGCCGCCAGCCGCACCCCGGAGACGACCGTGGCGGGCACCTCGCGCAGCACGCCGCCGAGCGACCTGCGGGCATGCGGCGGCTCGGGCAGCGCGAGGAGCACGACCGCCAGCAGGACCGCCGCCGCCACCGCCCCGACCAGGCTCGGCGCGGCCAGCGGGAACACCAGCTCAGGCGGCACGACGAGCGGCAGGGCGCCGCCGGCCAGCACGCCGAGGCAGAGCGCCACGGACTCCATGGCCGCGCCGCGGGACAGCCCCGGTTTGAGGTCGGCGTCGCGCCCTTCGAGGCGGTGCAGCGTGTCGACATACCAGGACGTGGCGGGACCGCTGGACAGGGCCCTGGCGACGCCCTTGAGCGCCCCGCTGACCAGGAACATCCAGAACGCCGTGGACACGCTCATCAGCAGGAGCGCCGCTGTCAGGAACATGGCGGAGACGGCCAGCATCACGCGCCGCCCCACGACGTCGGACAGGCCGCCGGTGGGCAGTTCCAGCGCCACGGTGACCGTCGAGAAGACCGTGACCACCAGGCCGATCTGCGCCAGGCCGAGACCTCTCTCGGTCATCAGCAGCACCATCGAGGGGACCTGCAGCCCGACCGGCAACCAGGCCAGGAAGCAGACGAGCGTGTAGCGGCGTAACGCGGAACGGGCGGTCATGACTCCTCCTCCTGGGACGTGCGGGGGACGGCGCCCAGCCAGACGTGCACCTTCCTGGCGCCGGGGTCGCCGGCGTGGCGGGCGACGAGGTCGCGCAGGAGCTCCTCGGCCCGGTCCTTGAACTCGCGGAGCGCGGCGGGCGGCAGCGTGAGGAGGTGGTCGCTCATCCCGGAGACGTCCGCCCACTCCTCGGACCAGCCGGCCTGGCCGTACTCCTCCATCACCCGCCCGACCATCTCGGCCTGCCGCAGGTGGATGATCCTGAGCGCCTCGCGGCCCTCGGCGCTGGCGGACAGCTCGACGGCGTCCCACGAGGTGTAGCGGTGGCGGGCGCGCCAGCGGCGCTCGCGGCCGTCGCGCTGGTCGGCGTCCTCCTCGATGAAGCCGTACTTGAACAGCTCGCGCAGGTGGTAGCTGGTCGAGCCCGAGCTCTCGCCGACCTTGCGGCCCAGCTCGCTCGCGGTGGCCGGCCCGTCGCCGCGCAACAGGCCGAGCAGGCGCACCCGCAGCGGGTGGGCGACCGCCTTGAGCACCCGCGGGTCACTGATCGTGTACTGCTCTTCCATACGGTCGAGCGTAAACCGCAAAGAGTTTTTTGCAAAGGCAATTTTGCGGTTTTCCGAGATCGATAGACTGGGTGGATGCTGGACGACATCTGGGTGGACGACGCGGTCGCCGCGCTCCGCCCCGACTTCACGGTGCTCGCGATGACGGCTCTCGGCCTGCGCAACGGGCCCACCGACGACCGGTCCCGCGCCTGGCTCGCCGAGGCGGCCGAGGCGGCGCGGCCGGTCCAGGACGCCAAGATCGACGCCTGGAAGGACGCCTACCGCGCCTTCGGCGCCAAGCCGCAGCGCACCCGCCCGTCGGTCGACGCGCTCACCCGCAGGCTGCCGCTGCCGGAGATCAACCTGGTGGTCGACGCCTACAACTCCGTCAGCGTCAGACACGCGCTGCCCATCGGCGGCGAGGACCTCGACCGCTACTCCGGCCCGGCCCGCCTGGTCAGGGCGACCGGCGACGAGGCGTCCGAGGAGGCGCTGGGGCAGCCTGAACCCGGCGAGGTGATCTGGCGCGACGACGTGGGCGTGACCTGCCGCAGGTGGAACTGGCGCCAGGTGGTGCGCACCCGGCTCACCGAGGAGACCACCAACGCGATCTTCCTGCTGGAGCGGCTGGAGCCGATGACGCTGGAGGAGCTGAAGGAGGCCGGCGAGGAGCTCGCCGACCTGCTGACCCGGCTCACTCCCGAGGTCCGCATCACCACCAGGCTCGTATCAAGCGGGAAGTAAACACCATCCAGTGATGTTGATACCAAAAGGTAATATTTTCAGCACCGCCTGTACTGACGAGGGAGGCGTGACCTCTTTGGACACCCCTGAGAGGATCAGCCGTGGCGCAACGGCCTAGGCTGCGCGCTGTGCCGGTCCGGGCGAGTAGCCTTGGACAAGTTCTCTATCATCAACGCCGATCTGCGGAAGAGGGCGATTTCCGCCGTGTCGTCTGAGTCGTCGCGGACAAACCCGCTGGCAAGCTTTGGTCAGAATGAATGGCTTGTCGACGAGCTGTACCAGAAGTACCTCCAAGACCCCGAGTCTGTAGACAAGGCCTGGTGGAACTTCTTCGCTGACTACAACCCTGACTACGGACCGGGGCGCACCCCGGCCAGGGAGGCGGCGAACGGCACGGCTACCGCGCCCGCGCCTGCCCCCGCAGCACCAGCGAAGGAGCCGCCCAAGGCGGCGCCACCCAAGGCGGCACCGGCCGCCGTGAAGCCGAAGCAGCCGCCTGCCCCGGTGCCCAAGGGCGCCGAGGAGGTCAAGCTGCGCGGCGCCGCGGCGCGCACGGCCGTCAACATGGACGCCTCGCTGGCCATCCCGACCGCCACCAGCGTCCGGGCCATCCCGGCCAAGCTGATGGTCGACAACCGCATCGTGATCAACAATCACCTCAAGCGGGGTCGCGGCGGCAAGGTCTCCTTCACCCACCTGATCGGCTTCGCCGTGGTCCGGGCGCTGGCGGCCATGCCGGACATGAACCACTCCTACACCGAGGTCGACGGCAAGCCCACGCTGGTCAAGCCGGAGCACGTCAACCTCGGCCTGGCCATCGACGTGCAGAAGAGCAACGGCGAGCGCCAGCTGCTCGTGCCGTCGATCAAGGCGGCCGAGGAGATGGACTTCCGGCAGTTCTGGATGGCCTACGAGGAGATCGTCCGCAAGGCGCGCGCCGGCAAGCTCGGCGTCGACGACTTCGCCGGCACCTCGATCTCGCTGACCAACCCCGGCACGATCGGCACCGTCCACTCCGTGCCCCGCCTGATGCCCGGCCAGGGCACCATCATCGGCGTGGGCGCGATGGAGTACCCCGCCGAATACCAGGGCGCCTCCCCCGAGACGCTCTCCCGCCTGGCCGTCTCCAAGGTCATCACGCTGACCAGCACCTACGACCACCGGATCATCCAGGGCGCCCAGTCGGGCGACTTCCTGCGCACGATCCACCAGCTGCTGCTCGGCGAGAACGGCTTCTACGACGAGATCTTCGAAGCCCTGCGCATCCCGTACGAGCCGGTCCGCTGGGTGCAGGACGTCTCGGCCTCGCACGACGACGACGTGTCCAAGTCCGCCCGGGTGCTGGAGCTGATCCACGCCTACCGGGTGCGCGGTCACCTCATGGCCGAGACCGACCCGCTGGAATACAAGCAGCGCAAGCACCCCGACCTCGACATCCAGTCCCACGGGCTCACCCTGTGGGACCTGGAGCGCGAGTTCGCCACCGGCGGTTTCGGCGGCCGCCCGCTGATGCGGCTCCGCGAGATCCTGGGCGTGCTCCGCGACTCCTACTGCCGCACCGTCGGCATCGAGTACATGCACATCCAGAACCCCGAGGAGCGGGCCTGGATCCAGGCGCGGGTGGAGAAGCCGCACGCCTCCCCGGCCCGTGACGAGCAGCTCAACATCCTGAGCCGGCTCAACACCGCCGAGGCGTTCGAGACCTTCCTGCAGACCAAGTACGTCGGCCAGAAGCGCTTCTCGCTGGAGGGCGGCGAGTCCCTCATACCGCTGCTCGACTCGGTGATCAGCGACGCCGCCGACGAGGGCCTCGACGAGGTCGTCATCGGCATGGCTCACCGGGGCCGGCTCAACGTGCTGGCCAACATCGTGGGCAAGTCCTACGGGCAGATCTTCGGCGAGTTCGAGGGCAACATCGACCCCCGCACCGCCCACGGCTCCGGTGACGTGAAGTACCACCTGGGCGCCTCCGGCGAGTTCACCGCGCCGAGCGGCAAGACCATCACCACCTCGGTGGTGGCCAACCCGTCCCACCTGGAGGCGGTCGACCCGGTCCTGGAGGGCGTCGTCCGCGCCAAGCAGGACCTGCTGGAGCGCGGCGAGGAGGGCTTCACGGTCCTGCCGGTGCTCGTCCACGGCGACGCGGCCTTCGCCGGCCAGGGCGTCGTGGCCGAGACGCTCAACCTGTCGCAGCTGCGCGGCTACCGCACCGGCGGCACCGTCCACGTCGTGGTCAACAACCAGGTCGGCTTCACCACCTCGCCCGCCTCGTCCCGCTCCTCGGTCTACGCGACCGACGTGGCGCGGATGATCCAGGCGCCGATCTTCCACGTCAACGGCGACGACCCCGAGGCCGTGGTCCGCGTGGGCGAGCTGGCCTACGAGTACCGCCGGGCGTTCCGCAAGGACGTCGTGATCGACCTCATCTGCTACCGCCGCCGCGGCCACAACGAGGGCGACAACCCGGCCTTCACCCAGCCGCTGATGTACGACCTCATCGACGCCAAGCGTTCGACCCGCAAGCTCTACACCGAGGCGCTGATCGGCCGGGGCGACATCACGGTCGAGGAGGCCGAGTCGGCTCTCCGCGACTACCAGGCCAAGCTGGAGCAGGCGTTCACCGAGACCCGCGAGGCGGCGAAGAAGCCGCTGGAGGCGGGGGCGATGCGGGTGCCGCCGACCGAGGTGGTCAAGTGGTCCCACGCCGACACGGCGACCTCGATCACCGACGAGACGCTCAAGCGCATCGTCGACACCCAGCTCAGCCTGCCCGAGGGCTTCACGGTGCACCCGCGCCTCGCGCCGGTGCTCCAGCGCCGGGGCCAGATGGTGGAGCAGGACTCCATCGACTGGAGCATGGGCGAGACGCTGGCGTTCGGCGCGCTGCTCATCGACGGCCACCCGGTCCGCCTCGTCGGTCAGGACTCCCGCCGCGGCACGTTCACCCAGCGCCACGCCGTGCTGGTCGACCGCGTGACCGGCGCCGAGCACACCCCGCTCAAGGCGTTCAACCAGGGCACGACCAAGTTCTACGTCTACGACTCGCTGCTGAGCGAGTTCGCGGCGCTGGGCTTCGAGTACGGCTACAGCGTCGTACGCCCTGACGCGCTGGTGCTGTGGGAGGCGCAGTTCGGCGACTTCGTCAACGGCGCCCAGACGATCATCGACGAGTTCATCTCGTCCGGTGAGCAGAAGTGGGGCCAGCGCTCGGGCGTGGTGCTCATGCTGCCGCACGGCTACGAGGGTCAGGGGCCCGACCACTCCTCGGCCCGCATCGAGCGGTTCCTCCAGGTCTGTGCGCTCGACAACATGACGGTCGCGCAGCCGACCACCCCGGCCAACCACTTCCACCTGCTGCGCTGGCAGGTGAAGTCGGGGCGGCACAAGCCGCTGGTCATCTTCACGCCGAAGTGGCTGCTGCGCCACAAGCGGGCCACCTCGAAGGCCGCCGACTTCACCTCGGGCACCTTCCAGCCGGTCATCGGCGAGACGCTGATCGACCCGGGCAAGGTCACCAAGGTGGTCCTGTGCTCCGGCAAGGTCTACTACGACCTGCTGGCCAAGCGGGAGGCCGACGGCCGCGACGACGTGGCGCTGGTCCGCGTGGAGCGGCTCTACCCGTACCCGAAGGAGGAGCTCGACGCCGAGCTGGCCCGGTTCGGCCCGCAGGCCGAGCTGCTCTGGGTGCAGGACGAGCCGATCAACATGGGCCCGTGGCCCTACCTGTCGCTCAAGCTGGCCGAGGACCCGCAACTGCTGGGCGGCCGCCCCCTGCGGCGGGTCTCCCGTCCGGCCAACAGCTCGCCCGCGGCCGGCTCGCACGCCGCCCACGACGCGGAGCTGGAGGAGATCCTGCGCCAGGTCTACGGCTGACCTGATCACGTGAGTCGGCCCCCGCCCAGGCGGGGGCCGACTGCTTTCGCCGCGCACCCCGCCGGGACGTGCGGGTCGCTTGGAGAGTCGAGGAGACGGAGCACGATGTACTTCACGGATCGGGGGATCGAGGAGCTGGTCGCTCGCCGGGGCGAGGAGGAGGTCACCCTGCTCTGGCTCGGCGAGCGGCTGCGCGAGTTCGTCGATCTCAACCCCGAGTTCGAGACACCGGTCGAGCGTCTGGCCACCTGGCTGGCCAGACTCGACGACGAGGACGAGTGACACCCGCCCGCCCGTAGACGCGATACATCTTGAGATTTCGGCGGACGCGACATATCGTGTTCACTGTCAAGATGCGTCGCCAGAGAGGGCGGGATCATGCGGCAGTGGACCATCGAGAGTCCAGAGCAGCTCACGTTCGGGCACGTTGACGCCCTCGACGTGCGCATCGTGGCGGGCAGGCTCGCCGTGCTGGCCAGCGACGGTCCACCGGCGCTCGAAGTGACCGAGTTCGACTCGGCCTCACCGCTGCTGGTCACCTACGACGAGGACGCCCGGCGCCTGAGCGTCACGTACAAGGATCTGACCTGGGACGGGATGCTCGGCTGGCTGCGCCGCGACCGGCGCAGGACCGTCGCGACGCTCACCGTGCCGCGCCGCTGCGCGGTCAACGCCGGAGTCGTGTCGGCGTCCGCCGTGGTGGCCGGGTTCGAGGCGTCGACGCAGGTCAAGAGCGTGTCCGGCGAGATCGTGCTCGACGGCGTGAGCGGTGAGGTGAGCGCCACCACCGCCTCCGGCGCGGTGGAGAGCCGGGCGATGGAGGGCGATCTGTCGTTCAAGAGCGTCTCCGGCGACCTGACCGTCGCCGACGGCCTGCCGCGCAGGCTGCGCGCCAACACCGTCTCCGGCCGCATCACCGCTGACCTCGCGCTCAAGCCGACCGGCTACGTCACGCTGAACACGGTCTCCGGCTCCATTCTGGTCCGGCTGCCCGAGAACGCGGCGACGGACGTCACGATCAGGTCGACGTCCGGCCGCCTGGTCAGCGCCTTCGAGGAGGTGTCGCAGACCGGCGGCCCCGGCGCCCGGTCGATGTCGGGCCGGCTGGGCGGCGGCATGGCCTCCCTTTCCGCGACGACCGTCTCCGGCGAAGTCACGCTGCTCAAGAGGGAGAAGCAATGAGTCCCGTCTTCGGCCACGGCCGGCTCCGGCTCTACCTGCTCAAGCTGCTGGAGGAGAGCCCCCGACACGGGTACGAGGTCATCCGGCTGCTGCAGGACCGTTTCCTCGGCGTCTACTCGCCCTCCCCCGGCACCATCTACCCGCGCCTGGCCCGCCTGGAGGCCGAAGGCCTGGTCACGCACGAGGTGGCCGACGGCAAGAAGGTGTTCTCCATCACCGACAAGGGCCGCGAGGAGCTGAACGCCCGCCTCGACGAGCTCGACGACCTGGAGCGGGAGATCTCGGCCTCGGTACGCGACATCGCCCGCGAGGTGAAGGAGGACGTCCGCGACACCGTCAAGTCGCTGCGCGAAGAGCTGACGCGGATGGCCAGGGACGTGCGCACCGGCACCGGCGACGACATCCGCCGTACGCGTGAGCGGCAGAAGCAGGAGTTCACCCGGCTCAAGGAGGAGCAGAAGCGCCAGTGGAGCGAGCACGCCCAGCACTGGCAGGGCGAGAGCGAGCGGCTGGCCGGCGAGTGGCGGCGCATCTGGACCGAGGTGTGGCGCACGGTCGGCGGCGCGCCGGAGAGCCGGGCGGAGCTGGACGACGAGCTGGGCGAGGCGCTCGCCGACTTCGTGGCGAAGGTCCGCGAGGAGGCGTCGGAGTCCAGCATCACCCGCGAGAAGCTCGACGACCTGCGGCGCACGCTCGACGAGACGTCCGCCCGGGTGCGTGACACGCTGCGGTCGTGATCCGCCGGAGAGCGCCTGGTCCCCCGCCACCCGGGACCAGGCGCTCTCCGAAGTCAGGCGGTGAAGACGATCTTGCCGAAGACGTCGCCCTCGTGCATGGCCGCGAACCCGTCCCGGGCCTCGGCGAGCGGCATCGTCCGGTCGACGACCGGCCGGACCCCGGTCTGCTCCAGGAAGACGCCCAGCCGCTGGAGCTGGTCGCGGGTCCCCATGGTGGAGCCGACCACCGAGAGCTGCAGGAAGAAGACCCGGTTCAGGTCGGCCGGCGGGACCGCCCCGCTGGTGGCGCCGCTGACCACGATCCGCCCGCCCGGTCTGAGCGACTTGAGCGAATGGTCCCAGGTGGCCTGACCGACCGTCTCCATCACGGCGTCCACCCGCTCGGGCAGCCGCGCGCCGGACTCGAAGACCTGGTCGGCGCCGAGCTCGCGGGCCCGTTCCCGCTTGGACTCGGAGCGGCTGGTCGCCCACACGCGGAACCCGCCCGCCCGGCCGAGCGCGATGAGCGCGGTGGCGACGCCGCCGCCGGCTCCCTGCACGAGCACGGTCGAGCCGGGCTCCAGCCCGGCCTTGTCGAACAGCATCCGGTACGCGGTCAGCCACGCGGTCGGCAGACAGGCGGCCTCCTCGAAGGAGAGCGCGGCCGGCTTGGGCACGAGGTTGCGGCGGGGCACGGCCACGCGTTCGGCGAACGTGCCGTCGTACACCTCCGACAGCAGCGACCGCTTCGGGTCGAGCGTCTCGTCGGCCCCGGTGCCGACCACCGCGTGCACGACGACCTCGTTGCCGTCCTCGTCGACGCCGGCCGCGTCGCAGCCGAGCACGATCGGCAGCCGGTCCTGCCTGATGCCGACACCCTTGAGCGTCCACAGGTCGTGGTGGTTGAGCGCGGCCGCCCGCACCGAGACGGTCGTCCAGCCGTCGGGGACCTTCGGCTCGGGGCGCTCACCGAGGGTCAGGCCGGCGAGAGGATTGTCGGGATCGGTCTGTGTGGCGGTAACGGCGAACATGGCCGCACCTTACTTGACGCTGATCCGGATGCCGTCGAGCGCCTTGCCGACGAACGCGTCGTCGCCCATCGCGACCACGCGCATCCCGTCGCGGCACACGTCCGCGACCGGGTGTCCGCGCCCCCGGACGCCCCGGGGCAGGCCGCGCGCCTTCTCGCAGCCGGGGGTGGGGATGAGCGCCACCATGTCGGTCGCGCCGCCGCCGAACCAGAGCTGCGGCCCCACCGGTTCGCCGCGTTCGGTGTCGCCCGGCGCGGCCAGCCGCACCCGCCCGGAGCCGGACAGCACCAGGTGGCCGTCACCGGTCACCCGGCCGCGCACCCCGCTCGCGACCGCCAGCCGCTGGTCGAACCCCAGCCCGGGCGGGCGGTCGTACATGGCCATCCGCCACGGGCCGAACGCGAACAGCAGCACCTGCCCGAACGAGCCGCTGCCCGCCTGGCGTGGCCAGAGCGTCACGTTGTCGCCGAACGACCTGATCGGCTCGCCCCCTCGGGTGATCTCCAGCTCGCCGTTGTAGGGGGCGGTGAGCTGGCGGAACTCGTCGTCGACCCACACGCCCTGGAACGGTCGCAGGCCGAGCCGGTCGAGGCGGAGCTCGGCGGGGTAGCGCACGGTGGCCCGGACGCCGTCGGGGAACGTCACCTCGATCCGGGCCGTGCCCTTCTTCTCGTCCGCTTCCGGATGCAGCAGGTTGGGGCGGCTGTCGACGCGGGTGAGCGACCGGATGGGGGCGGCGGCCTCGCGGGGCGGTTCCCGCTCGGGCGCGGGTTCGGGCCCGCGGCTGAGGATCAGGCCGGCGACGGACGCGCCCAGGAGCGCGAGCACGACCAGCAGCCCGATCGGACGGCGGCGGTCGCGCTCGCCCGCTTCGATGACATCGAACTGATCGGCCACGACGGACCTCGCTAGCGAGTTGTACTGCCTTCAGTTCAGTTGAGCGGCGACCGCCAGCGCAACCCCTCGAACTTGGCGAAATCCCGGTCACAGGTCACGAATTCGCATCCGTGCTCGATGGCGAGCGCGGCGAGATACGCGTCGGGCGCGAGCTTGCCGGCCACACCCGCCTGACGGCACAAGCGGGTGAAGATCTCCCAGTGCCGGGCCTCCGGGGCGACCAGCACCGCTTGGGGCTGGTTGCGGTAGGCCTGCGCGAACGCCAGGGCGCGGTCGAGCGGATCCGGGGTGAGGTAGACCTTCCTGTTGGTCACGATGCGGATGAAGCCGTTGACGACGAAGTCGCTCACGGCATAGCTCGAGTCACCATTGATCAGATCGTCGAGGAAGGCGGTGTAGCGCTTGTGCTCCACGGCTTCGGCGCGGAAGGCGTTGACGAGGACGTTGATGTCAAGAAGCAGCATCGCGCAACGCCTCCAGCATCTCCGCGTCGTCGGGCTCGAAGACGATGTGCTCCAGCTTCTCGCCGGCGTCGAGCCGCACCTGCACCCACGGCTGGTAGCCGGGCTCCGCGTCCGAAGTGATCAGCTCCACGCGCGGCCGATCGGCCACGCCGGTGGAACGGTTGAGAAGTTGACGCAAGGCGTCCTCCATCACTGAGTTGAGACTGCGTCCGTTTCTGGCCGCGTACGCCTTCGCCTCGTTGAGGAGTGTCTCGTCGATGCGCACCGTGGTCCTCCGCATGACTCCAGCGTCCGCCAGTGACATTTAAATGTCAATAGCGAAGCGTAGTCGAGCAGTCACAATCTTTGCACCATCTTTGCCACCTCACCAACTCGCCACATTGACCTTGCCGTCCGTCGTCAGCTCGACCCGCTGCCCCACCAGCTCCCGCGACACGGCGTCCGCCATCAGCTCTTCCCTGGTCACGTGCGCGTACGCCCGCGCCCCCGACGGAAGGTCGGCGACGAGGATGCCCCGCCACGGCACGCCGTCCTTGTCGTAGGCGACCGTGTATCCCGCCACGACCGCCGGTCCCTCGTACGAGTCCGCGATCGGCACCGGCTCGGCGGTGAAGACCGGCTCCGGCCCGCCCAGGACACCGCCCGGCTCCGCGGACCAGATCGCGTACGTGTGCTTGGTCAGGTGCATGCCGACCCCGGTGACGAGCCCGTGGCCGCCGCCGGCGCGCAGCAGGCCGGCCATGGTGACGGTGGAGTGCAGCACGTAGTCGCTGGCCGGGCCGCCCGCGTACGGCAGGCCGCCGGTGACGGTGAGGCCGCGCGGGTCCATCGGGTCGAGCTTGATCGCGTCGCACGTCTGGCGGAGCGCGATGGCGAAGCAGCTGTAGACGTCGAGCGCGCGCATGTCGTCCAGGGTGAGCCCGGCCCTGGCGAACGCGGACTCGGCGGCCCTGCCGACGGCCTGCGAGGCGCCGAGCGCGGGCCGGGCGGCCACCTCCCACGTGTCCTCGGCGTAGGCCCAGCCGCGCAGGTAGACGCGCTGGTCGGAGGGCACCCCGAGGCGGTCGGCGAGCGCGGTGCTGGCCAGCACGACCGCCGCCGCCTGGTCGACCTCGATCACGGCCACGGTGCTCCGGTTGTACGGCCAGCCGACGAACCGGTTGCCGCCGATCAGCTCTTCGGGGGTGCGCGGGGTGCGCCGCCAGGCGTGCGGGTTGGCGGCGGCCACCCGCGTCATCGGCGCCATCATGCGGCCCCGGTCGAGCATCTCCTGCTCGATCGTGTGGCCGAGGGCGGCGCGGCGGGCGGTTTCCATGATCGGGTACGTGTGCACGGGCAGGAAGAGCTCGTGCGCCAGCTCGCTGGGGTGCGGCGGCCGTTCCCAGGCGTACGGCGGCCTCGGGTCGGCGGCGTGGCTCCACGGCGCGTGCTCGCCCGCCAGCCGGTACGCCCGGCGGGTGGCCAGCGCCTCGGCTCCGGTGATCAGCGCGGAGTCGAGCTCGCCGGCCGCGATCCGGGCCGCCGCCTCGCCGATGAGCGTCTGTGGGGCGGTGCCGCTGACCTTCGAGTACGCGGTGTGCCCCGGAGTGGCGCCGAGCCGCTCGGCGAGCCGGCCGGTGGGCGTGTCGTACTGCCAGGAGTCCGTGTGGACGACCTGGATCGATTCGAGGCGTTCCACCGGGAGCCGCGCCTGGGCCGCGGCGGCCCGCGCCGTCTCCTCCCACAGGTCGAGCGGTTCAGGGCCGGGCTGCTCGCGGACGGTGCGCTGGGCCGCGCCGATGAGGCAGGGGGTGCGTGGATCCATGCCACCCATCCAACCAGAACAAGATTCGGTTGATAAGGAACGGTTTCGACCAGCACCGGAGGCCGGGTCGAGTGATCATCGAATCCGCCACGCCGGGAAGAACATCTTCCGCGCGAACGTGACCTTCCACCATTTGACCGTCGACCATCGCGAATTGGCCTCGCAAATCCGGCGTCTAGCTGGGATGACGTCATACAATGAAGATCGTTTATAGGCACGTTCCAGCACGCTTGACATGGTTCTTATGCGACGCAAGTCACGCTTGCTCAGATAACGAATCTCCATCCAAGCTGCAATAGCCCCAGTTGATCTGGAAAAATCCACCGTTACAACCCCAGAAAGGCACTTTCATGATCTCCCGGGCCAGGCACCTGCTAGCCGCCGCCGTCAGCGGCGCGCTGCTGATGCTGCCTGCGTTCACCGGGAGTGCGAACGCCGCCGCGGCGAGCCACGTCTTCCACGTCTCGCTCGCCAAGACGAAGGCGGACGTGCAGAAGGTCGCCGACTACTGGAAGCCCGAGAAGCTCAAGAAGGCCGACAGCTACACCCCCGCCGCCCCCACCTCGAACGGCTCGCCGAAGTCCGGCACCGCGGGCGGCGGCACGGTGGCCAGCCAGCGGATCACCGCCCTGCGCAAGACGGCCGGCCCGGTCAACGCCGTGGCGCCGAAGACGGGCCGGGCCAGCACGACCGGCAAGGTCTTCTTCCGGTTCGGCGCCAAGGAGTACTGGTGCTCGGCCGCCGCCGTGGCGGCCGGCAACCACAGCGTGGTCGCCACCGCCGCACACTGCGCCTACGACGCACGCCAGGGCAAAGAGGCCGACTCCTGGATCTTCGTCCCGGAGCCCGGGGCCGACGGCACCACGCCGCACGGCATCTACGTGGGCTCCTCGATCAGCATGCACGAAGACTGGGCCGGCAAGAACGACTACGACTTCGACTACGCGTTCGTCACGGTCCACCGCGGCTTCACCTGGGTCAAGCAGGGCAACACCTACGTGGCCAAGGACGTCGGCCGGCTGCAGGACAACGTCGGCGGGCTCGGCCTGGAGCTGGCCAAGAAGCCGCCGCTCGCCCAGGTGCACGCCTTCGGCTACCCCGCCGGCCCGCAGCCCGACGGCAGCAGGCCCTTCAACGGCCAGACGCTGAAGAGCTGCGTGGGCGGCACCCGCAAGGCCGTCGCCCCCAGCCTCGACCTCGACCACGGCGTGCAGCTCCACCCCTGCAACTTCAGCAAGGGCGCCAGCGGCGGCCCGTGGATCACCGGCCTGCACAACAACCTGGGCAACCTCATCGGCGTCAACAGCCTGACCTGGAACCGGGACGCGAAGGGCGAGTTCGACGCGGTGTCCTCGCCGTACCTCACGGCCGCCGCCGGAGACGTCTACCGGCACGCCGCCGCGCAGAAGACCCCGGCAAATGTGATCTAGTTAACAAGTTACCGATCGGTCACTCCGGGCGATCAGCCCAGACATTGGTCTCGGTACGATCACGGCGGCCTTCCGCGCGCCGACCGCGCCCGGTGGGAACCCGCGTGACCAGGATCGACGCTGTACGGTTCCGGCTGTCCGTTTGCTGGCATCCGGGGCGCACCAAGGCGCCGCGCCAGCGTAAGGCAAAGCCTGGAGTTACCTTGAAGCGAATCCTCCTCCCCGTCGGCGGCGCCACCGTGGCGACCGGCATGCTGCTCGCCGGCCTCAACGGCACCGCGCAGGCCGCCGGCGACGTCGCCAACGACCCCATGGCCAGGAACACCAGCCAGGCGGCCTCGGTCGCGTCCTTCTGGTTCGCCTCGAACGGCGCCGCCCTCCGTCGCGCCACCGCCTACACCTGGGATTCCAAGGACGTCAGGAAGGTCGTCTCCAAGGGCGGCTACAGCCCTGACGGCAGGCCCGGCACCGCCGCCCCCACCAGCGGCAACAAGGCCGCGGGCGGCTCGCAGAACGTCAACCTGCCCAAGACGGTCGGCAAGGTGTTCTTCGTCGACGGCTCCGGCAAGTTCCGCTGGTGCTCGGCCACGTCCATCCAGTCGAACTACCGCAACCTGGTCGCCACCGCCGGCCACTGCGTGTACGACACCGAGAGCAACAAGGCCCTTCTGAACAACTGGGTCTTCGTGCCCGGTTACTACCAGGGCAAGACCCCCTGGGGCATCTACGTCGGCAAGCAGGCCTTCACCCACTACGACTTCGACGTCTACGAGGACTACGACCGCGACTACGCGTTCGTCACCGTCTACAACGGCATCCAGTTCACCGGGGCCGAGCGCGTCAACCGGCGCGACTACCAGCGCTTCAGCGGCCCCAAGCGGTCCTGGGGCGGCCAGCGCTACATCCTGAAGTCCAGGGACGTCGGCCGGCTCGGCGACAACGTGGGCGGCCAGGGCTTCGCCTGGAACCAGCCCGCCAACCGCACCGTGCGCACCTTCGGTTACCCCTCCGCGCCGCACCCCGACGGCAGCAAGCCGTACAGCGGCGTCACCCCGAAGCACTGCTACGGCAGGACCACCGCCAAGGCCGTCGGCGCCTCCTGGCTGAAGATCGACGAGCACATCGGGCTCAAGTGCGCCGTGACCCCCGGTTACGACGGCGGGCCGTGGCTCACCCAGTACAGCAACGCCAAGCGGGTGGGTTACGTCAACGGTGTGACCAGCACCTTCGCCGACCAGGACGGGAACGACCGGATCGACTACATCACGTCGCCGTACTTCGACGGCGAGACGGCCGCGGTGTACAACGCGGCCAGGAACGTGTGGTCGGGCAAGATCGTCGGCCCCAACGGCGAGCTCTACCGCTGACCCAGTCCGCTTCGTGAAGGGCCCGGCCACCGCCGGGCCCTTTTTCGTGCCCGCGGAGGCTAGGTGTCAGCGCAAGGCCCAGACGGGCAAAACCGCCCAGACAATCATGAATTCTCCGGAACCTGAACGTTCCCTGGCAGAAGACTGGCTACTTAGACGGAGGATAGGTTCCATTCGGTTCCTGTGATCTGAGTCACATTTCCCTGACTACAGCCCGTGAGGCGATGCTAACGGAACTTTCGTCCCAATCTTCACACCCCCTACATACCCTGGGAAAACGTACCGACCCGATCACGTACGGCGAACATCTCTGACAGGTCACGGAATGGTCACGGCGATCCGGGTCCGTGCCGGACCCTTCGATTCGGCTTTCACCTGCGGAGATCACCGCGCTATGTTCCTTGCTATCCCTTTACTGACGCATGGGGCGCAAGTTGCGGCCCACGACAGACCAAGGAGCAGTTCCCTTGAAGCGCATCCTCATCCCCGCCGGTGGTGCCGTTCTGGCCACCGGTCTCCTGGCCGCCGGTCTGGCCGGTACGGCTCAGGCCAACAACGACGTCGCCACGGACGCGATGGCGAAGAACGCCGCCGCGGCCAAGGCCATCGCCTCGTTCTGGGCGGACAACAACGGCGCTGCTCTGAAGGCCGCCAAGGAGTCCAACGTCTGGGACAAGACGGACGTCACCAAGCTGCAGAGCAAGGGCGGCTACAGCGCCGACACCAAGGCGGGCTCCACCGCCCCCATCGGCCAGGAGAAGAAGACCTCCGCCAAGGTGCAGAACGTCAACATGCCGAAGACCATCGGCAAGGTGTTCTTCGTCAACGGCAAGGGCGAGAAGAAGTGGTGCTCGGCTACTTCGATCCAGTCGAAGTACCGCAACCTCGTCGTCACCGCCGGCCACTGTGTCTACGACGTCAAGGCCAACTCGGACGTCATGGACAAGTGGGTCTTCGTCCCCGGTTACTACCAGGGCAAGTCCCCGTTCGGCATCTACGTCGGCAAGCAGGCGTTCACCCACTACGACTTCGACGTCTACGAGGACTTCGACCGCGACTACGCGTTCGTCACCGTCTACAACGGCGTCAAGCTCGGTGGGGGCACCGCCAAGAAGGTCTCCAAGGCCGAGTTCGAGAAGTACGAGGGCCTCAAGGAGGCCAAGGACGTCGAGATCAGCCGCGAGGAGTTCCGCGCGTGCCGGCTCGACCCCACCTCCACTGAGGCCTGCTGGGTGAAGCGCGGCTCCAAGGCCGAGCCCACCGGCCCGGACTTCCCGGGTGCCGAGGTCGCCAAGATCGAGGTCTCCGAGGCCAAGTACAAGGCCGCTCGGGTGGGCAAGGGCAACGGGCGCAAGTTCGGCGAGCCCATCGAGGAGCACGTCACCTGGCGCGAGGCCGAGAAGTACCTGGAGAACCAGAAGAAGGACGCCGAGAAGTACCCGGGCACCGTCAAGCTGGACCGCAGGGGCAACAGCACCATCACGCACTTCTTCGTGCAGCAGTGGTACAAGCCCGGCTCCGACACGAAGTTCTACAAGACCGTCTTCACCATCATCGAGAACGCCGCCACGGACGCGGGCCGGCTCGGTGACGTGGTCGGCGGCCAGGGCTTCGCGTGGAACCAGCCGACCGGCAAGTACGTGCGCGTGTTCGGCTACCCGGCGGCTCCTCACCCCGACGGCCACAAGAACTACACCGGCATTACTCCGAAGTGGTGCTACGGCAAGACCACGAAGAAGCTGGTGGGTGACGCGGCCAAGAAGATCGAGGAGCACGTCGCGCTCAAGTGCGCGATGACCGAGGGCGCCGACGGTGGCCCGTGGCTCTTCAAGTACAGCAACGCCAAGCGTCTCGGCTACGTGAACGGTGTCACCAGCACCTTCAACGACCAGGACGGCAACAAGCGCGTCGACTACATCTCGTCGCCGTACTTCGACGGCGAGACCAACACGGTCTACAAGGCCGCCGCCAACGTGTGGTCCGGCAAGATCATCTAAGTTGCGACGCCCCTGACGGTCACCCGTCGAGAGATCGTCACCTGTAAGACCCGAAGGGCCCGGCACACCAGCCGGGCCCTTCGGCGTTCCGGGCCCGGAAAGTGCGGGCGCTTTGGACGCACGGGAGACACGGATGGTGCCATGAACCAAGTGTGATGTGCGTCACATCAGCGAGAGAGGCGCCCCGAGGGGGCCGCACCGCTCTCGCCAGTCACACTAACAACATCCTTATGCTGATCTGCGAGAACACCCGGCCGGTGTCCTTCCCCCGGCTCCTGCGCTGAAGCCTCTCAAACATCACAGATCGATCACGCCCGACATGTCGCCTCTTTTTCATTCAAAGCGGCTTCCTGTTAGCAAGATCGACACTGTATCTTCCTGGCTATCCCTTTACTGACGCATGGGACGCAAGAGGCGTTCCACGACAGCGCAAGGAGTTACCTTGAAGCGCATCCTCCTTCCGGCCGGTGGCGCCGTTCTGGCCACTGGTCTCCTGGCTGCCGGCCTGGCCGGTACCGCTCAGGCCGACGCGAAGATCACCGACGAGGTCCTGGCCAGCCAGGCCAAGGCCGCTGAGATCCTCGACTTCTGGACCAAGTCCAACAACGCCGCCCTGAAGCAGGCCTCGGCCTACCACTGGGACAGCAAGGACGTCACGAAGGTCGTGTCCAAGGGCGGTTATTCGCCTGACGGCAAGCCTGGCTCCACCGCGCCCATCGGCGAGGAGAAGAAGTCCGCTGTCAAGACCCAGAACGTGAACCTGCCGAAGACCATCGGCAAGGTCTTCTTCGAGGGTCGCGACGGCAACCTGTACTGGTGCTCCGGCACCTCGATCCAGTCGAACTACCGCAACCTGGTTGCGACCGCTGGTCACTGCGTCTACGACGTGTCCGGCAACGCCGAGGTTGTGTCGCGCTGGGTCTTCGTCCCGGGCTACTACGAGGGCAAGACGCCGTACGGCGTGTACGTGGGCAAGCAGGCCTTCACCCACTACGACTTCGACGTCTACGAGGACTTCGACCGCGACTACGCGTTCGTCACCGTTTACAACGGCATCGGCGGTTCCCTGAACAAGCCGAAGGCGGTCACCAAGGCCGAGTACGACGCCTACAAGGGTGAGAAGTTCACCAAGAAGGTCGAAGTCAGCGAGGACGAGTTCAAGAAGGGTCGCCTCGACCCGAAGAACGCCAACCTGTACTTCCGTGACTGGGGCAAGAAGGACCAGGTCTCTGGCCCGGACTACCCCGGTGCCGAGGTGGCCAAGCACGAGGTCTCCAAGGAGGTCTACGACAAGGCGCGCACCGGCCAGGGCAACCTCCGCAAGTACGGCGAGCCCGAGGTCGAGCACGTCACCTGGCGCGAGGCCGAGAAGTACAAGGGCCCGGGCGAGGTCAAGATTGACCGCAAGGGCAACAGCACCATCACGCACTACTACGTGCAGGTGTGGTACAAGCCCGGCACCGCCACCAAGTACTACAAGGCCGAGTTCTACATCGTGGTCCACGAGGTCAAGGACGCTGGTCGCCTCGGCGACGTCGTCGGCGGCCAGGGCTTCGCGTGGAACCAGCCGACCGGCAAGTACGTCCGTACCTTCGGTTACCCGTACGGCAAGCACCCCGACGGCAGCAAGCCCTACACCGGCAAGACGCCGAAGTGGTGCTACGGCAAGACCGGCGCCAAGACGACTCAGGCCGCGAAGTACAAGGTCGAGGAGCACGTGTCCCTGAAGTGCGCCGTCACCGGCGGCTACGACGGTGGCCCGTGGCTCTTCAAGTACAGCAACGCCAAGCGTCTCGGCTACGTCAACGGTGTCACCAGCCTGCTGTACGACGCCGACGGCAACGACCGCTGGGACCACATCTCCAGCCCGTACTTCGACGGTGAGACCGCTGCGGTCTACAACGCCGCGAAGAACGTCTGGTCGGGCCAGATCACCCCGATGCCCAAGTAAGTCGGGTTGATCTCCCGGAGTCGGGGGTCCAAACCTCGGTTCCTTCTGCTTCACCCGAAGGGCCTGGCTCGCGCCAGGCCCTTCGGCCATTTCTGATGACATTTCTGACAAGATCCCTGTTCGTTTGTGACCAGAGGGACAGGAGTGTCGATAGGGTCTTTACACCCCTTGTAGATATACGTGTGGAGCCATCCCGTGAAGCGCCTGCTCATCCCCCTCGCAGCCGCCAGCCTGAGCGTCACCGCTCTGGCCATACCGGCCCAAGCCGCCCCCCACTGGGTCAAGGACCCTCTGACACCCCAAGCGAAGGACGCCTACGGCGCCGCCTTCTTCTGGCTCGACGCCAACGGCGCGGCCCTCAAGAAGGCCACCCAGTACCACTGGGACGCCAAGAAGGTCGACAAGATCGTTCGTAAGGGCGGAACCACTCCCGACGACGGCAAGCCGGGCGCCACGGCTCCTGCGACGACCGGCTCGGGCGGCAAGACCAAGAACGTCAACCTGCCGAAGACCATCGGCAAGGTCTTCTTCGTCGACAAGGCCGGCAAGCACCGCTGGTGCTCGGCCACCTCGATCCAGTCGCGCCACCGCAACCTCGTAGCCACCGCCGGCCATTGCGTGTACGAGAGCGGCGAGGACGTCTTCGCCAAGTGGGTCTTCGTCCCCGGCTACTACCAGGGCACCGCCAAGTTCGGCGTCTACGTGGGCGCCTACGCCTTCACGACCTACGACCTCGACACCTACGACGACTACGACGGCGACTACGCGTTCGTGGCCGTCCACAACGGCTTCGCGCTGGCCGGTGAGAAGGAAGTCACGCCCAAGGAGTACAAGGCGTGGGCCGGCGACAAGTGGGTCAAGCCGCGCGAGATCACCCGCGAGGAGTTCGGCAAGTGCCAGCTCAACCTCGGCGAGTGCTGGTCCGAGGGCAAGGACACGAACCCCGACCTGGTCGGCCCCGACCACCCGGACGCTGTCCTGGAGAAGGTCGAGGTCAGCCCGGAGACGTACAACAAGGCCAAGGTCGGCCGCGCGCAGGGCGCCAAGTACGGCGAGCCGGTGACCGAGGCGGTCACCTACGCCCAGTGGAAGGCCTACAAGGGTCCCGGCACCAAGGGCAAGGACAAGGTCGGCAACTACACCATCACGCGCTACCACGTGCAGCGCTGGGTGAAGCCCGGCACGTCCCGCAAGTACTTCGAGGGCCGGTTCGTCATCGGCGTGGCCAAGGACACCGGCCGCCTCGGTGACGTCGTCGGCGGCCAGGGCTTCGCCTGGAACCAGCCGATGAACCAGCAGACGATGGTCTTCGGCTACCCCGCCGCCCCGCACCCCGACGGCGACAAGCCGTTCACCGGCGTGACGCCGAAGTACTGCTACGGCAAGACGGGCACCAAGACCATCCAGGCGAACATGTTCAAGGTGGAGACCCACCAGGTGCTCAAGTGCTCGATGACCCCGGGCGCCGACGGCGGCCCGTGGCTCATCAAGTGGAACAACTCGAAGCGCACCGGCTACGTCAACGGCGTGACCAGCGTGTTCTACGACAACGACGGCAATGACCGGGTCGACCACATCAGCTCGGCCTACTTCGACGGCGAGACGGCGGACGTCTACAACAAGGCGAACTACGCCCAGACGAAGTCGATCGTCGGCCCGAACGGCGAGCTCCTGCAGTAGTCGTCAGAACGTGAAGAGCCCGCCGGTGCGCCCGGCGGGCTCTTTCGTCTTCAGACCCCCGCGAGTTCCCGCGTCCGCTCCCTCAGCGCCCTGACCGGGGCCTCGTTCTTGTACGGCTCCAGCCGCCTGCGCAGGTCGGCCATGTACGTGCGGGAGCGGGCCGACTGCAGCTCGCTCCCCAGCGTCATGGCGCCGAGCGCCACCGAGCAGGCTTCCTCCAGCTCGCCGCACTGCAGCAGCCCGGCGGCCAGCAGCGACAGGTTGAACATGCGGCCGCGCACGAAGCGGCCGTCCATGTCGAGCGAGCGCCGCGCCTGTCGTACGGTGCGCTCGCCCTCCCCCAGGTCGCGGAAGCAGTGAGCGATCTTGGCCGACAGGTAGGCCTCGTCGAAGTAGCCCAGCCAGGGCGGCTCGCCGGCCGGCTTGCGGACGTCGAACGCGCGCTCGGCCTCGTGCAGCGCCCCGCCGCAGGCGCGGGCGTCGCCCAGCCCGGCGTGCGCGTGCGCCTCCAGCACGTGGCTGGAGGCCAGCAGGGTGGCCACCCCGGCGCGGCGGGCCGAGAGCTGCGCGGCCCGGGCCAGGTCGAGCGCGTGCGCGTGCTGGCCCATGTAGATCGCCTGGTGTGCCATGCCCGCCAGGATCTCGCCGCCCAGGGCGTGGTCGTCGGAGCCCCTGGCCAGGCGCAGCGCCTGGATGAGGTAGCGCTGGGCGAGGCCGTGCTGCTCCAGGTCGTAGGCCATCCAGCCGGCCAGCCTGGTGAGCTCGGCGGCGGCCGCGGCCAGCTCGCGGCCGGTCTTGTCGCCGTACGAGCCGTCCTTGAGGAGCGGCGTCACGGCGGTGTCCAGATATCTCACGACAGACGAGCGCACGCGCCCGCTGCCGAACCGGTTGTCGAGCTCCCCGAACGAACGGGTGACCTCGTGGATGGCGGCGATGTCCGCACTGCCCACCCTGCGGGCGCCCGCCGCGCTGGGCCGCCCTTCCGGCGGGGAGGTGAGCCACCGCACCGCCCCTACGGAGCCCGCCCCGATCGCGAACGTCGAATCGAGCAGGAACCTCCGTCTCTCCACATCGGCCCGCCACAGCGCCGTCACGGTCGCGACCCCCTCCTGCCACGTGTGCGTGAACTCCTGCCCGAGATCGAGGGGCGTAGCGGCGGCGGGCATGCCCAGGTCATCAGCCGTGACGGGCCTGCCCAGCCGCTGTGCGAAGATCTCGGTCAGGAGCCCGGGCACCGGGTCCCGCGGCCGCTGGCCACCGATCCATCGGAGGACGGAGCTGTGGTCGTACTTCAGGCCGGGGGTGCCACGCGTGGCTCCCAGATCGTTGAGGCGCCTGGCCAGACCCTTGTGGGAAAAGCCCGCCTCCACGATGAGCTGCCGCAGCAGTCGATTGGGCTCGCGTTTCATCGCTCTCCTCCAGGCAGGAGCCGGCGCCCGCATCCTTACAGAGGGCTCTTGTTATAGCACGCTGGGTAAAGGATGTTTGAGGAATCCTTCACTCGCTGCCGACCCGGCGGGCTCCTGCCTGGAGAGAAGACGATCAGGCGCGGGCGACTCCGTCGGCCCTGGCCTGCGCGGCGACGGCGGCCGTGACCGCGGGGGCGACCCGCTCGTCGAACGGGCTCGGGATGACGTAGTCGGCGCTGAGGTCGTCGCCCACCACGCCCGCGAGCGCGTCGGCGGCGGCCACCTTCATGTTCTCGGTGATCGTGGTGGCCCGCACGTCGAGGGCGCCGCGGAAGACGCCGGGGAAGGCCAGCACGTTGTTGATCTGGTTGGGGAAGTCGGAGCGGCCGGTGGCCACGACCGCCGCGTGGCGGGCGGCGACGGCGGGCTCGACCTCGGGCGTCGGGTTGGACAGCGCGAACACGATGGCGCCGTCGGCCATGGCGGCGACCGCCCGCTCGGCGACGGTCGAGCCGGACAGGCCGACGAACACGTCCGCCCCTGCCAGCGCGTCCTCGGTGGATCCGGTGTGCTTGGCGCGGTTGGTGTCGCGGGCCAGGGCCTCCTTGACCGGGTTGAGCCCTTCGCGGCCGGAGTAGATCATGCCCTTGGAGTCGGCGACGGCGATGTCGCCGATGCCGGCCTCCAGCAGGATGCGGCTGACCGCGACGCCGGACGCCCCGGCCCCGGCCACCACGGCCCGCAGGTCGCCCAGCGAGCGGCCGGTCAGGCGGGCGGCGTTGCGCAGCGCGGCCAGCACCACGATCGCCGTGCCGTGCTGGTCGTCGTGGAAGACGGGGATGTCGAGCCGCTCGCGGAGCTGCCTCTCGACCTCGAAGCAGCGCGGCGCGCTGATGTCCTCGAGGTTGATGCCCCCGAACGAGGGCGCCAGCCGCACCACGGTCTCCACCAGCTCGTCGACGCCGGTGCAGGCGAGGCAGATGGGCACCGCGTCGACGCCGCCGAACTCCTTGAACAGCAGCGCCTTGCCCTCCATGACCGGCATGGCGGCCACGGGTCCGATGTCGCCCAGGCCGAGCACGGCGGTGCCGTCGCTGACGACGGCGACCACGTTGGAGATCCAGGTATAGGTGTCGGCCAGCGCGGGCGTCTCGGCGATGGCGCTGCAGACGCGTGCGACGCCGGGCGTGTAGGCGAGCGCCAGATCGTCGGCGTTGCGCACCGGAACGGTCGAGCGGACCTCAAGCTTCCCCCCGCGGTGCAGGGCGAAGGCCGGATCGGATTCGTGAGCGGATGTGATGGACACAGCGACCCCAGTAGTGGTTGTGACGGAAGAGACCTTGGGCAGACGGGCGGAGATGCCTGGCCTCGGTTCGCCAGGATCCCCTCGTCGATGCCTCGGAGGGGTACGGGGGTCACCCGTCGCTCCATAGTGACACATGCTGAGACGGGATCAGGTAGCCCCCCTGACGCCGCTTCGTTGACGCATCGTTAAAAGCCCGATGACTGACTGCAGCTAAACCCGCTCTAAACTGCACAAAGCTCAACCTTTCTCCGCATACCACTTCGAGGAGGCCTCCCCGTGGCCCTCTGGTCCATGAAGCGCCGAGGCATGGCCGCCGGCGCCCTTGCGTTGACCGCCACCCTGACCCTGTCCGCGTGCGGCAGCGACTCGGGAGGTTCCGGTACGACCTCCGCCAGCGCCTCCGCGGACGCCGGTGACGCGGCGGGCGGCGCCAAGCTGGTGCAGCCCGGCAAGCTGACGGTCTGCACCAACGTCCCCTACGAGCCGTTCCAGTTCAAGGAAGGTGACAAGATCGTCGGCTTCGACGTCGACATCGTGGACCTCGTCGCCAAGAAGCTCGGCGTCGAGCAGGAGATCGTCGACATCGACTTCGCGGTGATCAAGAGCGGCGCCGCCATGGCCACCAACAAGTGCGACCTGGCCGCCGCCGGCATGACCATCACCGAGGAGCGCAAGGCGAACATCACGTTCTCCGACCCGTACTTCGACGCCACCCAGGCCCTCCTGGCCAAGAAGGGCACCGGCGCCACGTCCCTGGAGGACGTCAAGGCCAAGGGTCTCAAGCTGGGCGCCCAGGCCAGCACCACCGGCCTCGACTACGTCAAGAAGAACGGGTTCGACCCGACCGAGTACGCCGACTCCCCCAAGGAGCTCCTCGCTCTGCAGGCCGGCCAGGCCGACGTGATCGTCCAGGACCTCCCCGTGGTGCTCACCTGGCTGAAGAAGCCGGAGATCGCGGAGAAGTTCGAGCTGATCGCCAGCCTCGACACCGGCGAGCAGTACGGGCTCGGCATGAAGAAGGACGCCGACCCGGTGCTGGTCAAGACCGTCAACGAGGAGCTCGCGGCGGCGAAGTCGGACGGCAGGTACGAAGAGATCTTCGTGAAGTGGTTCGACAAGAAGCCCGGCGAGCTGGGCTGATCCATGGCGGACCAGCCGAAGGCGGCTGAGCCGGCCCGGCGCCGGCTCAGCCCTCGCAAGAGGCAGCGCATCTTCCGCGGCGTCCAGTACGCCATCCTGGTCGCCGCCTTGGTCGCCCTCGCCCTTTACGCCGACTGGGCCAGCCTGGCCCAGAACTTCGCGCGGCTGGACATCGCCGAGCTGATGCTGCCCGACCTGTTCACGGTCGCGCTGCTCAACACGATGGTGTACGCGGTCGGCGGGTTTCTGTTCTCCTTCGTGTTCGGCCTGATCGTGGCGCTGATGCGGCTGTCCACGGTGGGCCCGTACCGGTGGCTGGCGACGCTCTACATCGAGATCTTCCGGGGCGTGCCCGCCCTGCTGGTCTTCCTGATGATCGTCTTCCTGCCGCTGGCGCTGCCAGGTTTCGCGGTGCCCTTCGGCACCTACGGCCAGGCCATTCTCGGCCTCGGCCTGGTCGGCACCGCCTACCAGGCGGAGATCTTCCGGGCGGGCCTGCAGGCGGTGCCCCGGGGGCAGACGGAGGCCGCCAGGTCGCTGGGCATGTCGGCGACCAGGGCCCAGTTCACCGTGGTGGTCCCGCAGGCCATCCGGATCGTCATCCCGCCGACCACCAACCAGTTCGTGGCCCTGCTCAAGGACTCCTCGCTGGTGCTCTTCCTGGGCGTTTCGGGCCAGTACGTCGATCTGACCAAGTTCGGCAACGACATGGCGTCCACCCACGCCAACGCCACGCCCATCCTGGTCGCCGGTCTGACGTACCTGATCGTCACGGTGCCGCTGGGCTACCTGGCGGGACGTCTGGAGAAGCGCAAGGGGACGAGCCGATGACGCACGCGATCGAGATCAGGGACCTGCACAAGCACTTCGGCCAGAACCAGGTGCTGCGCGGCATCGACATGACCGTCGAGCCCGGCCAGGTCGTCTGCGTCATCGGGCCGTCGGGCTCCGGCAAGTCGACGCTGCTGCGCTGCGTCAACCTGCTGGAGGAGCCCACCCGGGGCAAGGTCTTCGTCGACGGCGTCGAGGTGAACGACCCCGACGCCGACATCGACGCGGTACGACGCCGCATCGGCATGGTGTTCCAGCAGTTCAACCTGTTCCCGCACATGACGGCGCTGCAGAACGTGATGATCGCCCAGCAGCGGGTGCTGAAGCGCGGCAAGCGGGACGCCGAGAAGATCGCCAGGGAGAACCTGGAGAAGGTCGGCGTCGGCGAGAAGTGCGACTCCTTCCCCATCCAGCTCTCCGGCGGACAGCAGCAGCGGGTGGCCATCGCCAGGGCGCTGGCCATGGACCCCGGCCTCATGCTGTTCGACGAGCCCACCTCCGCGCTCGACCCCGAGCTGGTCGGCGACGTGCTCGCGGTCATGCGCAAGCTGGCCGAGGAGGGCATGACCATGCTCGTGGTCACCCATGAGATGGGGTTCGCCCGCCAGGTGGCCGACCGGGTGGTGTTCATGGACGGCGGCGTCATCGTCGAGGACGGCCCGCCCGCCCAGGTGATCGGCGATCCGCAGCACGAGCGGACCCGCACCTTCCTGGAACGCGTGCTGCACCCCGAGGAGTGACCGCTGGACGCCCGCGCGACCGGGCGTCCAGCACTTTTCGTGTAATACTCCCGCATGGACTTGACCTCTTACGCCGAGTGGGCGGTCCGTCTCGTCAACGACCCGGAACCGCCGCCCGGCCTGCGGGAGCTGCGGGCCGAGCTGGCCGCCGTGTTCGACGCCGCGGGCGCGGAGGAGCGGCTGGTGGCCCTGCTCAACGACCTGCTCGTGCGCTACCCCGTACGGCCTCAGCTCACCGACCACGACGGCCGGGGCTGGCACCTGCACCTGGCCGGCCACACCGGCGCCGCCGCCGTGATGGGGCTCGCCTCGGTGGTGGCGGAGCTGGGCGCCGACCGGCTCGGCCGCTGCCTGGAGACGCGCTGCGACCGCGCCTTCCTCGACACCTCGTCCAACCGGTCGCGCCGCTACTGCTCGCCCCGCTGCGCCAGCAGGGCCAACGTCGCGGCCTACCGGGCGCGCCGCCGCGGCGGCCAGTAGCGCAGCACGACGCGGCCCACGAGCTCGGGGACCGCGCCGAAGTCCCAGCTGTCGCGGCGGCCGCTCGCGCGCTGGTTGTCGCTCTCCAGCCACCAGCCGTCGGCGCCGTGCCAGGCGGCCCGCTTGACGATCAGCCGCTCCGGCTCGCCGGGCAGCCGGGCCACCACGATGTCGCCCGGCCGGGGCGGCACCCGGCGGCACACCAGCAGCCAGTCTCCCGGCAGCAGCGCGGGCCGCATCGAGTCGCCCTCGACACGCACTCTCATGGGCCGCCACCCCTTTCTCCCCGGGGGTTCGGAGACGAGTAAGGTCGGTACGAGGACCAAGCTCATTCGGCATCTAGGAAGGACTTTCTGATGCTCGCACGACTGCTACGACCCAAGCATGTCGCTTCCGCGCACTGCGACCTGCCCTGCGGCGTCTATGACCCGGCACAGGCCCGGATCGAGGCGGAGTCAGTGAAGGCGATCATGGAAAAGTACGCGGCGAACGAGGACCCGGTCTTCCGCGCCCGTGCCATCACCATCAAGGAGGAGCGCGCGGAGCTGGTCAAGCACCACCTCTGGGTGCTCTGGACCGACTACTTCAAGCCGCCGCACCTGGAGCAGTACCCCCAGCTCCACCAGCTCTTCTGGGACGCCACCAAGCTGGCCGGCGCCGCCGGGGCCAAGGGCACCGTCGACGTCGCCAAGGGCGAGGAGCTCCTCGGCAAGATCGACGAGATCTCCAAGATCTTCTGGGAGACCAAGGCCGCCTAAACCGGCCTAAAGGCTCTGTGCGGCCTTCAGGCCGCGCAGAGCCTTTTCCGTTGAGGGCGAGTCTGAATCCGCCAAGCAGCTCCTTCTGGCGGTAAGTTGCAGTCAGCGTCGTATACGCGAGGAGGAACGTGACCGAGGACACCGAGACGCGCGCGACAGGTGAGGCCGCCATCCGCGACGTGGTGAGCATCAGGCTCCCCGCCGACAGCGCCTACCTGTCTGTGTTGCGTACGGCCACAGCCGGCCTGGCCGCCCGGCTGGATTTCACGCTGGACGAGATCGAGGATCTGCGGATCGCGGTCGACGAGGCGTGCGCCATGCTGCTCAACGAGGCGGTGCCGGGCACCGACCTGACCGCCGAGTTCGAGCTCACCGGGCAGGAGATGCAGGTCCGCGTCGAGGTGGCGACCGTCGGGAGCTCCGCACCGAAACGCGATGACTTCGCCTGGATGGTGCTGACGGCCCTCGCCGACGACGTCGACGCGGTGACCGACGCGGCCGATCGCATGGCGATCATCCTGCGTAAGCGCCGAGGCGCGGCGAGGCCGGCGTGACGGAAAGGACTGGAGCCATGGCCGCCAGCGACCACGCCGTGCCCGACCGGGTCCGTGCTCGCATGCTGTTCGCCGAGCTGTCCGAGCTGGGCCCCGACGAGCCGCGCCGGCAACGCATCAGGGACGAGTTGGTCGAGCTCCACCTTCCCCTGGTCGAATACCTGGCCCGCCGCTTCCGCAACCGAGGCGAGTGGCTCGACGACCTCACCCAGGTCGCCACCATCGGGCTGATCAAGTCCATCGACCGCTTCGACCTCAACCGCGGCGTCGAGTTCTCCACGTACGCGACGCCTACCATCGTCGGCGAGATCAAGCGTCACTTCCGCGACAAGGGCTGGGCGGTCCGGGTGCCGCGCCGCCTGCAGGAGCTGAAGCTCTCGCTCACGAAGGCCATCAGCGAGCTCTCGCAGCGCGAGGGGCGCGCCCCCACGGTCGCGGAGCTGGCCGCCTTCCTGAAGATGACCGAGGAGGAGGTGCTGGAGGGTCTCGAGTCGGCCAACGCCTACTCGACGGTCTCCCTCGACGCGCCCGACTCCGGCGACGACGACGCCCCCGCGGTGTCCGACTCGCTCGGCATCGTGGACGAGTCGCTCGAAGGCGTCGAATACCGCGAGTCGCTCAAACCGCTGCTCGAACGGCTGCCGCCGCGCGAGAAGCGCATCCTGCTGCTGCGGTTCTTCGGCAACATGACCCAGTCGCAGATCGCCACCGAGCTCGGCATCTCGCAGATGCACGTGTCGCGGCTGCTCGCCCGCACCCTCGCCCAGCTCCGCGAGGGCCTGACGGCCGACGACTAGGCGTCGTCGCCGAAGAACGCGTGAGTGGTGGGAGGCGCCAGCAACATGCCCAGCCCGGCGAGGGCGACCGCGATCAGCGGGATCCCGAGCGCGGGCTGGTCTGACTGGATGAGCGTCACGGCGACCGGCAACAGGAAGATCTGGGCCACCACACCGGGGGCCCTCCCCCAGCGCTGGCCGGCCAGCAGCCCGCCCCATGCCACCCAGAGCAGCCCGGCGCCGATCAGCACCCCGAACGCGGCCTCGGCCAGCGCGGCCGTCAGGTCGGACGCCCCGCCGAGCACGGTCCCGACCGCGGCGTAAACTCCCAGGCCCAGCGCGACCAGCCCCTCAAGGGCGACGATCACGGCTGCCATCACCAAACTCCACGGACGCTTCCCCACACCCGAACCCTATCCGCCCCGGCCGCCTTACTTTCCCTGCGCGACCACCTTAAAAAAGGATGTTCACGACAAGCCGGACATCCATCAGCGGCTACCCTGGCCTCATGCGCGCGATGCTCCTGGTCAACCCCAAGGCCACCACCACCAACGCCCGCACGCGCAACGTGCTGCTCCGCGCGCTCGGCGCGGCCGTCGAGCTGGCCGTCGAGGAGACGGCCTACCGCGGCCACGCAGCCACGCTGGCCGCCACCGCCCGTGCCAAGGGCTACGACATGGTGGTCGTGCTGGGCGGCGACGGCACCATCAACGAGACCGTGAACGGCCTGCTCAACCCGGTCAACGGCGCCCCCGAGCCGCTCGGCGACGACCCGAGCATGAGCCGCCCCGCGCTCGCCGTCATCCCCGGCGGCAGCGCCAACGTGTTCGCCCGCGCCCTCGGGCTGCCCAACAACCCGGTGGAGGCCACCGGCGCGGTGCTGGAGGCGCTGCGCGAGGGCCGCCGGCGCACCGTGGGGCTGGGGCAGGCGCTGTGGGAGGGCGAGAGCCGCTATTTCACCTTCTGCTCGGGCCTGGGCTACGACGCCGAGGTCATCAGGGCCGTGGAGGGCCTGCGCGGCACCGGCCGCAAGGCCACGCCCGCCCGCTACGTGAACACCGCGCTGCGCCACTACCTCGCCACCGACAAGCGGCGTCCGGCGATGACGCTGACCGGCCCCGGCATCCCCAGGGCCAGGGGCGTGTTCATGGCGATCGTCTCCAACACCTCGCCGTGGACGTACCTCGGCAGCAGGCCGGTCCAGCCCACCCCGTGGGCCGGCTTCGAGACCGGGCTCGACCTGCTCGGGCTGCGCCGGATGGGCGTCATGGCCCTGCTGCCGGTGATCCGCCACATCCTCACGCAACGTGACAGCCTTCCGTCGGGCAAACACCTCGTGCAGCTGCACGACGAGGCCGAGTTCACGCTCACCGCGGACCGTCCCGTGGCCTTTCAACTGGACGGAGACTATTTGGGGGAACGTGAGGCCGTGACCTTCCGTGCTACACCGAACGCGTTACAAGTTCTGGTCTAGCTGGTTACATTCGGTCATGGTGTGACGCATACGACAGCCATTACGGGGAAAACTTGGGTGTTGCCCTCTTGCGTGCACTCTCCGTGGCTGAAAAGCTCATAGTGACGTCGGAACGTAGGACCTTTAGCCAAAACCCCTGGTCCTCCGGCGTATGCGGGCAGCCCCGGCTCCACCACAAGGTGCCGGGGAATTGTTCGCACGCCTTAGTGAAACTCTTCACAAAGTAGTAGCCGCACCGGAGCCGACCGCAGGCTCCATCTACTAAGGAGTGGACGCATGGACTGGCGACACCGAGCCGCCTGCCGTGACGTGGACCCCGAGCTGTTCTTCCCGATCGGGAACACCGGACCGGCACTCATGCAGATCGAGGAAGCCAAAGAGGTCTGCCGTTCCTGTTCGGCCGTGGAAGCCTGCCTCAAGTGGGCGCTGGAGTCCGGTCAGGACGCCGGTGTGTGGGGCGGCCTCAGTGAGGACGAGCGTCGCGCGCTCAAGCGACGCACCGCTCGGGCCCGCGCCCGCGCGACCGCCTGACCGACATCGACGCAGAAGGCAGGAACCCGCCTGAAAACCGCGACGAGCCGACCAGCCTGGCACGACACCGTGTCCGCCAGGACCGCGCCGCGTCCCCGATAGCCAGGGGACGCGGCGTTCAGGCTTTCTGACGGTCTCCCGCGGGCAGCGGGATGGAGAGCGTCGCTTCCGTGCCGCCGCCTTCGCGCGGTCTCACCGAGAGCTTGCCCGACAGCTCCCCCTCGACGAGCGTGCGGACGATCTGCAGCCCGAGGCTGGTCGAGCTGTCGAGGTCGAACCCCTCGGGCAGGCCCCTGCCGTCGTCCCAGACGACGACACGCAGCCGCTCGGGGCCCGACTCCACCACCACCTGCAGCCGCTCGGGCCGGCCGTGCTGGAGCGCGTTCTGCATCAGCTCGGTCAGGGCCATGGCCAGCGGCGTGGCGATGAGCGAGGGCAGCACGCCGAACGCCCCCAGCCGGCGCGGCGTGACGCCGGCCTCCGGCGCCGACACCTCCCCCGCCATCGCGATCACACGGTCGGCGATCTCGTCGAAGTCGACGAACTCCTCCGGCGCGTGCGAGAGGGTCTCGTGCACGATCGCGATCGACCCGACCCGCCGCACCGCCTCCTCCAGCGCCTCCCGGCCCTCCGGCACCTGCAGCCGCCTGGCCTGCAGCCTGAGCAGGGCGGCGACTGTCTGCAGGTTGTTCTTGACCCGGTGGTGGATCTCGCGGATGGTGGCGTCCTTGGTCATCAGCTCGCGCTCGCGCCGCCGCAGCTCGGTCACGTCGCGGATGAGCACCAGCGCGCCGATGCGGCCGCCGCCGACGATCAGCGGGATCGCGCGCAGTTGCACGATCGTGCCGCCGGACTCGACCTCGGTCTCCTTGGCGGCCCGCCCGCTGGCCACGATCATCAGGTCTTCGTTGATCGGCTCGTCGGAGTAGCACAAGGTGGCGGTGACGCGGCCCAGCTCCACGCCCACCAGGTCGGCGTGCAGGCCGAGCCGCCGGTAGGCCGACAGCGCGTTCGGGGACGCGTACGTGACCCGGCCGGCCCGGTCGAGCCGCAGCAGGCCGTCGCCGACGCGCGGCGAGCGCACCAGGATGGGCTCCTCGCCGGAGAACGGGAAGCGGCCCTCCGCCACCATCTGCGCCAGGTCGGAGGCGCTCTGCAGGTAGGTCAGCTCCAGCCGCGACGGGGTGCGGGCGGACGACAGGTTGGTGGAGCGCTGGATGACGGCCAGGAACCGGGCGTCGCCGCCGGGGACGGCCCGTCGCACCGGGATGGTCTCCTCCCGCACCGGGACGCCCGTCGACCAGTCGGGGTCGCCCTCGCGGCAGATGCGCCGCTCGCTCCAGGCGGTGTCGATCAGCGGGCGTTCGCCCCTGGCCACGACGCTGCCGACGACGTCGTCGTGGTAGACGGTGGGGCCGGTGGTGGGCCGCATCTGGGCGATCGCGATCCAGCCGTCCTCCCCCAGCAGCGGCGCCCACAGGATGAGGTCGGCGAACGACAGGTCCGCCAGCAGCTGCCAGTCGGAGACCAGCGAGTGCAGCCAGTCGAGGTCCGCCCCGTCGAGCGCGGTGTGGCGGACGACGAGGTCGCTGAGAGTCGGCACGACTGCATCATGCGTGGTTTCCCGCCGAACATCCAAACCGGCGCCCTGGCCGTACGCGCTCAGAGGACGGCCAGTGATAACCATCACATCACCGGCGGGGGCAGGAGACGAAAGGCACGTCTCCCGTACGACTGCGCACCTGCGCGAACAGGAAGGACGCGATCCTCGGTTGCCACGCCGCCCACGGCTGTGGATATCCTTCACCATCAGCCTGAGCTGCCCGTACGGGCGCGCGGCAGGGCAGGTGAGCGGGTCTGCAGAGCCGGGGCACCGGCGCGCTGCCCTCGCGCGCGGTTGACCGTGAGGGCAGATCTGGGTTCCGATGATCTAGCGGTGATCCGACACGCCCTCACCGCCGTGGCAGAAGTGAAGGTGAGAGCGTGACAGACGAAGGCCCTCGCGTACCGAAGTACTACGACGTGAAGCGGAGCCTGCTCGAGCTCACGAAGTCGCTCCAGCCGGGCACCGCGCTGCCCCCCGAGCGGACTCTCGCGGTGCGCTTCGAGACCTCCCGCACCACGGTCAGGCAGGCGCTGACCGAGCTGGTCGTCGAAGGACGGCTGCTGCGCATCCAGGGCAAGGGCACGTTCGTCGCGCAGCCCAAGGTGGCCCAGGTGCTGCAGCTCACCTCGTACATCGGAGACCTGCGCACGGCGGGGCTGGAGCCCGACACGAAGATCCTGGAGATGGGCTACATCACCGCCGACGAGCCGCTGGCGCGGCGGCTGGCGATCAACCCGGGCGGCCGCGTGCTGCGCATCCACCGCCTGCGGCTGGCCAACGGCGAGCCCGTCTCGGTCGACACCACCCACCTGTCGGCGCGGCGCTTCCCGCGCCTGCGCCGCGAACTGGAGGTGCACTCCTCGCTGTACGAGACGCTGCACAACGCCTACACCGTGCGGCTGACCGACGCCGAGGAGATCATCGAGACCGTGCTGGCCACCCCGTACGACGCCAAGCTGCTCGGCGTGGACGTGGGCCTGCCCATGCTGCTGCTCACCCGCCACGCCTTCGACGCCGACGGCAACCCGGTGGAGTGGGCGCAGTCGCTCTACCGCGGCGACCGCTACAAGTTCGTCACCCGCCTCCGCCGTCCCTGAGTCGCGCCCCTCTACGCTGGGCCGATGAGCGTCATCGTGGTCACCGGCACCGGCTCGGGCGTGGGCAAGACGGTGGTGTGCGCGGCCCTGGCGGCGCTGGCCCGCACGCGCGGGGCGAGCGCGGCGGTGGTCAAGCCCGCGCAGACCGGCGTGCGGCCCGGCGAGCGCGGCGACCTGGACGAGGTCATCAGGCTGTCCGGGGTGCCGACCACGTTCGAGCTGGCCCGTTTCGAGCAGCCGCTGTCGCCGGCCGCGGCGGCGCGGGCGGCCGGGGTGCCGCCGGTGTCGCTCGCGCAGGCCGCCCTGCGGATCCGGGAGCTGGCCGAGAGCAGCCGGCTGGTGGTCGTGGAGGGCACGGGCGGGCTGCTGGTGCGCTTCGACGAGGACGGCACGACGATCGCCGACCTGGCCAGGCTGCTGGGCGCGCAGGTGCTGGTCGTGACCGGGGCGGGCTGCGGCACGCTCAACCACACGGCGCTCACCCTGGAGGCGCTCGCGCACCGCGGGCTGGACCTGGCCGGGGTGGTCATCGGCGGGTGGCCCGCCGAGCCCGGCGTGATCGAGCGGAGCAACGTGGCCGACCTGGAGATGCTGGCGGCGCGGCCGCTGGCGGGCGCGCTGCCGGAGGGCGCCGGGCTGCTCGACGCCGGCGCCTTCGCGGCGGTGGCGCGGCGCGGGCTCGCCGTGACGCTGGGCGGCGCCTTCGACCCCGCCGCGTTCCGCGACTCGTACCACGTCTAGGATTGCCGGAACGGCAAGTCACGTTGCGGGAGTGGCCATGACGGAAGCGATCGAGGACGTCCTGACCCAGGTCGGCCCCCGGCTCAAGCGGCTGCGCGCCGAGCACGGCCTGACCCTGACCGGGCTGGCCGAGGCCACCGGCATCTCCACCAGCACGCTGTCGCGCCTGGAGTCGGGGCAGCGCCGGCCCACGCTGGAGCTGCTGCTGCCCATCGCCCAGGCCTACCAGGTGCCGCTGCAGGAGCTGGTGGGCGCGCCCGAGGTCGGCGACCCGCGCATCCGCCCCACCCCACGGCGGCTCAACGGCATGACCGTGCTGCCGCTGACCCGCCAGCCGGGGCCCCTGCAGGCGTTCAAGATGATCATCCCGCACCGGGGCGGCACGCCCGAGCCGCAGACCCACGAGGGCTACGAATGGCTCTACGTGCTGTCCGGACGGCTGCGCCTGGTGCTGGCCGACCGCGACCTGGTGCTGAAGGCCGGGGAGGCGGCCGAGTTCGACACCCGGCTGCCCCACTGGTTCGGCTCCGCCGACGAGCAGCCCGTCGAGGTCCTCAGCCTCTTCGGCCGGCAGGGCGAGCGCATGCACGTCAGGGCCAGGCCGAAGTCGCGCACCTGACCGGGGGTGGGGCTAACCCCACCCCGTACCCGGACGACAAACCCATGTCCAGCGGACCTTCCACCTCAATACGGTGGATTCCATGAAGGTCCCCCGTCCCTGGTCGGCCAGGGCCTGGCTGGACACCGCGCACGTGATCACCGGGCTGCCCGTCGCCTGCCTGCTCGCCGCGGCGACGCTCCCGCTGGCCCTGTTCCCCGCCGCGCTCCGCCACGCCCTGCCCTGGCTCACCGGGGTGCAGCGCTCCAGGTTCGCGGCGTTCCAGGGGGCGCGCATCCCGCCGGTCCCGGTGGCGTCCGGCTGGCGCACGCTGAGCCTGTGGCGGCAGGTGGGCTACCACGCGCTGTCGCCGCTCGTGAGCTTCCCCGCGGCCGTCCTGGTGTCGCTGGCCTGGGGGGCGGGCCTCGTGGGCGTGCTGGCCTTCCTGGGGCCGCTGTCCAGCCCGCCGCCCATGGTCTTCACGCCCGACCTGCGCGACCCGGCGGTGGCGGTCGTCTACGCGCTGGCCGGCGTCGTCCTGCTGGTGCTGGCGCCGCTGCTGGCCCGCGTCATGGCCGCGCTGGACCTGGCGATCGCCCGCGCGCTGCTCGGCCCCAGCCGCAAGGAGCTGGACGAGCGGATCGAGACGCTGACCGAGAGCCGCGCGGGCGTGATCGACGCCGCGGACGCCGAGCGCCGCCGCATCGAGCGCGACCTGCACGACGGCGCCCAGCAGCGGCTGGTGTCGCTCGCGATGAACCTCGGCATCGCCCGCGCCACGCTGACCGACCTGCCCGACCCCGCGCGCCAGGCCATCGAGCAGGCGCACGAGGAGGCCAAGCAGGCGCTCAGGGAGCTGCGCGACCTCGTCCGCGGCCTGCACCCCGCGGTGCTCAACGACCAGGGCCTGGACGCGGCGCTCTCCGGCGTGGCCGCGCGGGCCCCCATCCCGGTGCGGCTGGAGGTCGGCATCGACCGCCGCGTCTCCCCGACGATCGAGGCGGTGGCGTTCTTCACCGTGTCCGAGGCACTGACCAACATCGCCAAGCACGCCGCGGCCACCCGGGCCGAGGTGACCGTGCGGCGCGAGCGCGACCGGCTGCGCCTGCTGGTGTACGACGACGGCTGCGGAGGCGCGACGATGGACCGGGGCACCGGGCTGCGCGGCCTGGCCCAGCGGGTCGAGTCCGTCGACGGCACGCTGCGGCTGAGCAGCCCGCTGGGCGGGCCGACGACGATCGAGGTGGAACTACCGTGCGCATAGTGCTCGCCGAGGACTCCGTGCTGCTGCGCGAAGGGCTGATCCGGCTGCTGGAGGGCTCGGGCATGCGGGTGGTCGCGGCCGTGGCCGAGGCCGAAGGGCTGCTGCGGGCCGCCGAGGAGCACCGGCCCGACCTCGTGCTCACCGACGTCCGCATGCCGCCCACGCACACCGACGAGGGGCTGCGGGCCGCGCTGGTGCTGCGCCGCCGGCGGCCGGCGCTCGCCGTCCTGGTGCTGTCGCAGTACGTGGAGGAGCGCTACGCCGCCCAGCTGCTGTCGTCCGCCACGGGCGGCGTCGGCTACCTCCTGAAGGACCGGGTGGCTGACGTCGCCGAGTTCGTCGACGCGCTGCGCAGGGTCGCGGCCGGCGGCACCGCGCTCGACCCGGAGGTGGTGGCCCAGCTCCTGCTGCGCGGCCACAGCGACCCGCTGGACCGGCTGACACCCCGCGAGTACGAGGTGCTCCAGCTGATGGCGGAGGGCCGCTCCAACGCGGGCATCGGGCAGGCGCTGGTGCTCAGCGAGGGCGCGGTGGGCAAGCACATCGGCAACATCTTCGCCAAGCTCGACCTGCCCCCCGCCGAGGGCGACCACCGGCGGGTGCTGGCCGTGCTCCAGTTCCTCAAGATCAGGAGCTTGCCGTGAGGCGGCTCTGGCTGGTCCTGGGCGCGACCCTGACGGTGGTCGCGCTGGCCGTCTCCACCAACCTCGTCTGGCAGGCCGTCGCCGACCCCAGCCCGCCCACCGAGCTGACGTGGCGGTCCATCCCGTTCCGGGGCGGCGCGCTGACGATCGAGGCCGGCGACGACATCCACGTGCACATCCAGGCGGGCCGGGCCGGCTCCGTCGGGGTGGGGCGCCAACTGATGTGGACCGGGCGGAAGCCCACGGTGAGCGAGGAGTGGGCCGACGACGCGCTCCGCCTCGACGGCGGCTGCACCGGCGACCACCTCCCCGGTCAGCCGGACTGCCTGGTCAACTACCAGCTGTTCGTCCCACCGGAGACCGACATCGAGGCGACCACGAGCGCCTCGCTGAGCGTCAGCGGCATCCACGGCGACGTCAGCCTCACCTCCGCCTGGGGACTCGTCGACGCCGACGACCTGACCGGTGACCTGCGGCTGCGCAGCGAGACCGGCGACATCGACGCCGCACGCCTGCGCGGCGGCGTGGTGGACGCCGAGACCGGCACCGGCACGGTGCGGCTGTCGTTCGACACTCCCCCGGCCGACGTGCGCGCCGTGGTCAGGGCCGTCGGCGACATCGGGATGGACCTGCCCGAAGACGACTACGACGTGACCGCCAGCGCCCCCGAGACGGACGTCGAGAGCCGCGTCGACCCGTCCTCGTCACGCAAGGTGCGCGCCACGACCCGCGACGGCGTCATCCACATCTGCTGCTGACCTCCTCCTTGAAGGCTGTTTACTCATGTGACTCATTGGTAAGTTCCGGGCTATGGAGTCTGCGAAGCACGCCGGTGACGCCGCCGTCGCCGTGTCCAAGGCCTATGGTGTCGAGACCATGTTCACCCTCTCGGGAGGACATGTCTTCCCCCTGTACGACGGCGCCCAGCACGAGGGCATGCGCATCCTCGACGTGCGCCACGAACAGAGCGCGGTGTTCGCCGCGGAGGCCACCGCCCGCCTGACGAGGAAGCCCGGCCTGGCGGTGCTCACCGCGGGCCCCGGCATCACCAACGGCGTCAGCGGCGTGGCCACGGCCCACTTCAACGGCTCGCCGGTGGTCGTCATGGGCGGGCGGGCCCCCCAGTCCCGCTGGGGCAGCGGCGCCCTGCAGGAGATGGACCACCCGCCGCTGCTGGCCCCGATCACCAAGCTGGCGTTCACCTCCTCCGGCCCCGAGTCGACCGGCCAGGACGTCGAGATGGCCTTCCGCACGGCCGTGGCGCCGCACCGGGGGCCCGTCTTCCTCGACTTCTACATGGACCACCTGTTCTCGCCGTCGCCGGTGCACGAGCCGCAGACGCAGACGCCCTCGCCGCTGGAGCCCGACCCCGACGACCTGCGCGCCATCGCCCGGCTGCTGGCCGAGGCCGAGCGCCCGGTCCTGGTGTACGGGTCCGACGTGTGGATGGACCGGGCCGAGGAGGCCGCCCGCGACTTCGCCGAGGCGTGGCGGCTGCCGGTCATCCCCAACGGCCAGGGCCGCGGCATCCTGCCGGCCGGCCACGAGTTGCTCGTCACCCGCGCCCGCGGCCAGGCGTTCGCCAAGGCCGATCTGGTCGTCGTGATCGGCACCCCGCTCGACTTCCGGCTCGGCTACGGCTGGTTCGGCGGCAAGGACGGCGCGCCGCTGGCCAAGGTGGTGCACATCACCGACGCCCCGTCCCACCTTGTCACCCACATGCCCCCGGCCGCCTCCACCGCCGGCGACCTGTCCGTGGTGCTGTGGAGCCTCGGCGACGCCTGCGGCGAGGCGGGCGTCAAGCCCTCCCGCTACGCCGCCTGGCTGTCCACGCTCGCCGACACCGCCTCCGCGGCCATCGCCGGCGACGCCGAACTGCTGGCCGCCGACACCGACCCGATCCATCCCATGCGCATCTACGGCGAGCTGGGCAAGGTGCTCGCCGACGACGCGGTGGTCATCGGCGACGGCGGCGACTTCGTCTCCTACGCCGGCAAGTACGTCGAGCCCCGGCAGCCGGGCAACTGGCTCGACCCCGGCCCGTACGGCTGCCTCGGCACCGGGCTCGGCTACGCCATCGCCGCCCGCCTGGCCCGCCCGTCCTCCCAGGTGGTGCTGCTGCTCGGCGACGGCGCCGCGGGCTTCTCGCTGATGGACGTCGACACGCTCGTACGGCACCGCCTGCCGGTCGTCATGATCTGCGGCAACAACGGCATCTGGGGCCTGGAGAAGCACCCGATGCAGCTGCTCTACGGCTACGACGTGGCGGCCGAGCTGCAGCCGCAGTGTCGCTACGACCAGGTGGTGACGGCGCTGGGCGGCGGCGGCGAGCTGGTCACCCACCCGTCGGAGATCGGGCCCGCGCTGCGCCGCGCGTTCGACTCCGGCATCCCGTACATGGTGAACATCGCCACCGACCCGCAGATCGCCTACCCGCGCAACACCACGGGGGTGTGAGGGGCTAGTTCTTGGGGACCGGCGTGACCGAGGCGCTCGGAGTGGACGAGGGGCAGGGGTCGATCGGGATGAGGACGACCTTGACCACCTTGCCCACGATGAGCTCCTCCCCGCCGTCCGGCCAGCTCTGCGCGACCTTCAGGCACTCCTCCTTGACCTTGCCGCCGGTCTGGTCGTCGGCGTAGATCTTGAACCCGGAGGCGCTGAGCATGGACTTCGCCTGCGGATACGGCAGGTCGACCACGTAGGGCACAGGCTTCTTGGGCTTGGGAGTCGTCGGGGTGGCGGAGGGCGTCTTGGACGGCGTCGCCGTAGGGGTCGCCGTGGGAGTGGGGGACTGCGACGGCTTCGTCTCCTCGGGTGTCGGCGTCGTCTCCGGGCGGACCGGCGTCTCCGTCGTCGGAGTGGGCCTGGGCTTGGGCGGCTTCGTGGTGGTCTTGGCGGGGGTCGGCTCGTCGGTGACCTCGGCCGGCTGGCTCATCGCCGCCTTGTCCGGGTCGGGGGGCGGCACCGTCTCGCCGCTCATGTTGGTCAGCGCGACCGCGCCCGCGCCCACCCCGACCACCAGGGCCGCGGCCAGGGCGGCCACCAGACCGCCCCGGCGGGGCGCCTTGGCGGCGGCGCGGCGGCTCTGCCGCGGCCCCGCCACCGTGGTCGCCTCGGGGGCCTGCATGGCGCCCGTCTGATAGGACGCCACCGGCGGGGGCATGGTGGCGCCCGTCGACGGCATGGACGGCTGGGCGGGCGGCAACTGGCCGGCGGCGATCATGCGCGCCGCCTCGCTCATCGCCCGGGCGTTCGGGAAGCGCCGCGCGGGGTCCTTGGACAGCGCCTGCTCCACCAGCGCGCGCACCGGCGGCGGGATGTCGGGAGGCAGCGGCGGAGGCGCCTCCCTGATGTGCTTGAGCGCGATCGTGACGGGGCTGTCGCCGTCGAACGGCCGCTGCCCTGCCAGGCACTCGTAGGCGACCACGCCGAGCGCGTAGATGTCGACCGCTGGTGTGACCGGGGCGCCCTCGGCCTGCTCGGGCGCGCAGTAGGCGGCGGTGCCGAGCACCATGCCGGCGTCGGTGAGCCGGTTGCCCAGGTCGGAGCGGGCGATGCCGAAGTCGGTGAGCACGAGCGTGCCGTCGCGCTGCACGAGCAGGTTGCCCGGCTTCACGTCGCGGTGCACGATGCCCTGGTCGTGGACGGCCTGCAGGGCGGACGCCGCCTGCGCGATCAGCTCCATGGCCGGCTGGGGGGCGATCCGGCCCAGGCGGGTGAGCAGCCGGTCGAGCGGCTCGCCGTCGACGAACTTCATCACCAGGTAGACGGTGTCGCCGCTCACGCCGTAGTCGTAGACGTCGACGACCCCGGAGTGGTTGATCGTGGCCATCGCCCTGGCCTCGGCCTGGAAACGGGCCAGGAACCCGGGGTCTTGCATGCGGCCCGGAAGCAGCACCTTTACGGCGACGGTCCGGGCCAGGACGGTGTCCTCGCCGCGCCAGACCTCGCCCATGCCGCCCGCGCCGATGCGGGTATCCAGACGATACCGCCCGGCCAGCGTCGTCCCTTGGGCCACCATGACTTCCCCCGCTACCCCTCTACCTCTCGAACCTCGCCCACCCCAGGGTTCTCCAACAAAGCGGACTTGTGTCGCGGTGAGGTAACACAGAGGTCACGGAACTTCGAGAGAGTACGACTCACCCTTCTCACACGCCACACAAATGCCATAAGCCGTACAAACCCTATCCTGCGGCCTCGGGGTCATGCTTGTCCCCGTTTTGCACCAGATCTCGATGCCCGTAGTCGACTACTAGGCTTGGACACATGACGCTCGCTCCAGGTCTGCGCGCCCAGCTGATGATCATGGTCGAGGTGGAGGACACCGCGACGAAGATCGGCAGCGGCGACGTGCCCGTGCTCGCCACACCGCGCCTGCTGGCCCTCGCCGAGCAGGCCACCGTGCGGGCCGTCTTCGACCACCTGGAGCCCGGCCAGACCTCCGTGGGCACCCGCGCCGAGCTGGAGCACCTGGCGGCCAGCCCGGTCGGCACCCACGTCGAGATCGAGACCGAGCTGACCGCGGTCGACGGCAGGCGGCTGACCTTCGGCTTCCTCGCCCGCGACAGGCACGCGGTCGTCGCCCGCGGCACGATCGAGCGGGTCGTGGTCGACCGCGACAGGTTCATGAGCCGCGTCACTCGATGACGGCGATCAGGTCGCCTTCCTGGATCACGTCGCCCTCGGCCACCTTCAGCCGGACCACCACGCCGTCGTCCTCGGCGAGCACCGGGATCTCCATCTTCATCGACTCGAGAATGACCAGCGTGTCGCCGTCGGAGACCGCATCGCCCTCCTTGACGACCACCTTCCAGACGTTCGCCACCATCTCCGCACGGACCTCAGCCACCGCGACTCCCTTCGAGGAAATGATCCAACAATGTCATGCGGGCCTGCCGCCGCGCATCCGCGCCACCAGACCCGTGTCGTAGTCACCCTTGACGAACTCGCGGTGCTCCAGCAGCTCCGCGCAGAACGCCAGGTTGTTCTTGGGACCCTCGACGGTGAAGCTCGCCACCGCCTTGCGGGCCCGCTCCAGCGCCTCGGTACGGGTCGGCGCGTGCACGCACAGCTTGGCCATGAGCGGGTCGTAGAACGGGGTCACCGTGTCACCGGCCGCGTAGCCGGAGTCGACCCGCACCCCGTCGCCGGTCGGCTCGTCCCACACGGTGATCGTGCCGGGCCCGGGGAAGAAGCGCTTCGGGTCCTCGGCGTAGACGCGGAACTCGATCGCGTGCCCGGCCGTCGCCGTCGTCACCTCGGGACACTCCCCCGCCGCGACCCGCAGTTGCAGCTCCACCAGGTCGAGCCCGGTGACCAGCTCGGTGACCGGATGCTCCACCTGGAGCCGGGTGTTCATCTCCAGGAAGACGAAGTCCTGCGCGTCGGCGTCGACCAGGCACTCGACGGTGCCGGCGCCGAGGTAGCCGACCGCCTCCCCGGCCCGCACGGCCGCCGCGAGCATGCGCTCGCGCAGCTCGGAGGTGAGCCCGGGTGACGGCGACTCCTCCACCACCTTCTGGTGGCGGCGCTGCACCGAGCAGTCGCGCTCGCCCAGCGCCACGACCTTGCCACCGGGCAGGCCCAGGATCTGCACCTCGACGTGGCGGGCCCGCTCGATGTAGCGCTCCAGCAGGATGGCCGGCCCGGCCGGCGCGTCGCCCGCCGCGAACCGCGCGGCCGCCCTGGCCGCCTGCTCGAACGCCTTGGCCAGCTCGCTCTCGTCGCGCGCCACGCTCATGCCGATCCCGCCGCCGCCCCCGGCGGTCTTGACCATCACGGGGTAGCCGATGCTCCGGGCGGCCTCCAGCGCCAGGTCCAGGTCGGTGGCGGGCTCGCGGGTGCCGGCCGCGACCGGCACGCCGGCCGCCTCCATCAGGTTGCGCGCGTTGATCTTGTCGCCCATCCGGTCGATCGCCTCGGGCGACGGCCCGACCCAGACCAGCCCGGCGTCGATCACGGCCTGCGCGAACCGGGCGTTCTCCGCCAGGAACCCGTAACCGGGGTGGACGGCGCGGGCTCCGGTCGCCCTGGCCGCCTCCAGCACCTTGGCCGTGTCGAGGTAGCTCTGCGCGGGCGCGGCCGGGCCGATCAGCACCGCCTCGTCGGCCTCACGCACGAACGGCAACCCCGCGTCCGCCTCCGAGTGGACCGCCACCGCCCGCAGCCCCAGCCGCTTGACGGTACGGATGATCCGGCGGGCGATCTCTCCCCGGTTGGCGACCAGAACAGGCCCCAGCGACTCAGTCAGCACGGAGCAACCCTACGGCTCCCGCACCCCTGATCCCTTTCCCTCGACACCACCGATCCGGACAACCGGTTCTGTAGGATTCCTACAATGGTGAGCTCACGGAAACCCGCTAGCGGCCCGGCTCACTGCGCGACCCCTACAGCCGCAGCAGCAGGCGGCCCGCCACGCGGGCCAGCGCCTCGACCGCGTCGGCATCGTACGCGACCCCCGCGCCCAGCCTCAGCCGTTCCAGCGCGGCGCTCGCCCGGTCGCGGTCGGTCGACCCGCCCAACAGGTCGTCGTAGGCGTTGACGACCTTGATGATGCGGCTGGCCAGCGGAGGGTCCTCGCTCACCGGGTCGCACTGACGGCTCACCAGGTCGGCCACCCGGTCCAGCACCCCTGTCTGCCTGATCACCTCGGCGCCCAGCTCGGCGATGCGCCGGGCCTGGTCGGGCTCGGCGAGCACGGTGGCGCCGCCGGGGATGGGGTCGCGCAGCGAGAGCTGGCCGATGTCGTGCATCAGCGCGGCGTACTCGAGCTCCAGCAGCTCCGGCTCGGCCATGCCCAGCTCCCTGCCGACGGCCACGGCCAGGCGGCTCACCCTGCGCGAGTGGCCCGGCTCGACGTAGCCGCCGACCTCGGTGACCCTGGACAGGGCGCGCACGGTCTGCAGGTAGGTGGCGCGGATCCCGGCGTACTTGCGGAAGGCCACCTGGGTGACCAGCAGCGGGGCCGCGAACACGAGCAGCGCCACGAGGTCCATGCTGTGCGTGGCGAGCGCCAGCAGCACCCCGGAGGACGCCACCGCGGCGCCGAGCGGGAAGGCGACGTTGAGCTCGTCGCGCAGCGCCACCCGGAAGGCCGTGCGCACCTGCTCGGCCCTGAGCATGGCCGCGATCAGCATGTCGATCAGCAGCATCAGGCCGATCAGCACCACCATCACGCCGAGCGCCGGCCACCAGGTGCCGCCCTCGCCCTGGGTCAGCCAGTAGAGCGGATCGGCGAGCGGCCTGAAGGCGGCGGCCAGCAGCGCGCCGGTGAGCAGGCGGCGGGCCATCGCGTCGAGCCGGGGAGGCCGGCCGACCGCCAGGTGGGGCAGCGCGCCCGCGATCATGCCGACCGCGATCACCGCCACCACCTGGAGCGCGGAGTGGTGCAGCTGGACCTGGCTGAGGTCGAGCAGCAGCGTGTAGCCGAGCGCGGCGGCGGCCCCGATCGGGGCGACCTCCCGGTTGCCCGGCATGGTGAGCCTGGCCAGCTCGCCGGCCGCGATCAGCGCGCCGAACCCGACGGCGATCTCCGGCCGGTCGAGCCCCTCGGCCGAGACATGGGCGATGCCCGCCAGAGCCACAGCGCCCGCGGTGCAGATGAGCACCAGCTGACCCGTGCGGAGCCGCCGGAGCGCGCGGGTCACTGCCCGGTCACCACTTGGATGGGCATGGTGGGGTCGTCGTGGTCCTTCGTGGGGGTCTCGGCGGCGTCGGGGGGCGGCAGATCGACGCGCCGCGGCGGCTGCCACGGCTCGCGCTCCAGCGCCCGCACGAACGCCGCCACCATCACCGGGTCGAACTGGGTGCCCGCCCCCTTGCGCAGCTCCTCCACGGCCACGCTGACGGGCCGCGCGCCGCGGTAGGAGCGGACGGAGGTCATCGAGTCGAACGCGTCGGCCACCGCGATGATCCGGGCGAACTCCGGGATCTCGTCGCCGGCCAGCCCCATCGGGTAGCCCTTGCCGTCGTGGCGCTCGTGGTGGTGCATGATCCCGGCGAACGCCTCGTCGAGGAAGTCGATGCCCTGCACGATCTCCAGCCCGCGCATCGGGTGGAGCTGGATCGCGGCGAACTCCTCCTCGGTGAGCGGCCCGTCCTTCTGCAGCACCTTGGTCGGCACGCCGAGCTTGCCCACGTCGTGCAGCATGCCCGCGTAACGGATGGCGCGCATCCGCTCCACGCCCATGCCGACCTCCTCGGCGATCATGCCGGACGCCAGTGACACCCGGGTGCAGTGGCCTCGGGTGTAGTAGTCCTTGGTCTCCACCGCCTGGCACAGCGCCGCGATCGTGGCGTCGTACGAGCGCTGCTGCGCGTGATACTGGCCGAACGCCCAGCGCGCCACGAACAGCGGCACCAGCACCAGCACCGCCGAGATCGACTGGATGGTCGCCCACAGGCCCGCCACCAGCAACCCGAACGTGCCGTAGCCGAAGTAGGACAGCAGGAACTGGGCCAGCCCGCGCAACGGCATCTCGACCGGCCTGACGCGGGTCGCCAGCCGGACCATGGTGAGCGTGAGCAGGATGTTGAGCGGCACGAACACCGCGGTCGCGCCCACGTACGGGCCGATGAGGTCGTCGAACTCGTGGACCTCCGGCACGCCGATCGCGCCGCCGAGCCAGACGTAGACGAAGCCGGCCGCGTAGCCGCAGATGGCGAACTGCGCCCCGTTGAAGACCCGCTTGATGAGCGGCAGCCCGGGCCGCACGCTCAGCACGGCGGTCAGCCCCACCAGCGCCGCGCCCTCGGGCCCGATCAGCACCACGGCGGCCAGCGCCGCCGAGAAGCTGACCGACACCGCGAAATGCTCCACGGTCAGCAACGTCGGCATCGACTCGCACACCAGGAACAGGAGCATGAGCACGAGCAGGACGTCGAGCTTGCCCGCGACGGCCGAGCCTCCAGGCGCGACGGCGCTCCACCCGACGAGCCCGGCCACCGCTCCGATCAGGGCGACCAGGTAGACCCTCGCGGGCCACGGCAGATCACGCATTGCGGCCCCCAACGCACGTTCAGGTCCAGGAAACCCCGGGGGGCGTGGCCATGCCCACAAGGAACGCGGCCACGGGGGTGATGAGCACGACGGCCGTGAACAGCCGGGCGATCAGTGGCTTCAACATGCGCTGGCCTCCACGTCGATTTCTGGGGCTCACGCTACAGAAGACGGCGCCCGCAAACCGGCCGAGTCACGAATCGCAAGCAAAGTGTAATCGAACAACTACCTGCGGCGACTTCTGGCCCATTCGACCGTGTTCTTCACGCCTGTGGACAAATCAACGCGCGGCTCCCAGCCGAGGCCCTCATAGGCGGGCACCGGGTCGACGGCCATGGCCGGCAGATCGCCGGGCCGCGGCGGGGCGAAGCCTGGCTTGTCGGGCGCGCCGGCCGCGTCGGCGATCAGCGAGTGGAGCCTGCGGTCGGTGGTCTGGATGCCGGTGCCGAGGTTGAACCGGCGGCCGTCGCCGGCGGAGCCGCACGCCCGGACGAAGCCCTCCACGACGTCGTCGACGTAGACGTAGTCGCGGGTCTGCGTGCCGTCGCCGTAGACGACCGTGGGAGTGCCGCCGAGCAGCGCGTCGGTGAAGATCGACACCACGCCCGCCTCGCCTTCGGGCGACTGGCGCGGCCCGTAGACGTTGGCCAGCACGAGCGTGGTGTATTCCATGCCGTACAGGCCCCGGAAGGCGGCGAGATAGGTCTCGCCGCTGAGCTTGGAGGCGGCGTAAGGGGAGCGCGGGTCGGTGGGGGCGCCGGCCGGCACGGGGATCGTCTGCGGCCTGCCGTAGACCGCGACGGACGAGGCGAACACCACCTTGCGCGCGCCGCCCTCACGCGCGGCGGTGAGCACGGCGGCGGTGCCGGTGACGTTGAGACTGGCGTCGAGCACCGGGTCGGCGACGCTCTTGCGCACGCTGATCTGCGCGGCGAGATGGCAGACGACCTCCGGCCTCAGCTCGGCGGCCAGGGCGACCAGGGCGGGGTCGCGGATGTCGAGCTCATGCAGCCGGAGCCGGCCAGTCCCGGTCGCCTGGGCGAGGTTGTCGCGGCCGCCCGAGGACAGGTCGTCGACGACGGCGACCTCATGCCCTTCGGCGAGCAGACGGTCGACGAGATTGGATCCGATGAACCCGGCACCCCCGGTGACAAGCACGCGCATGGGGAGATCCTAGTCGGACAGCTCGGCCCTCACCCGTGCGATACGCGCCAGCACTTTGTCGCGCAGGTCGTCGGGGACCGGATCGCAGCCGCACTTCTTGGCGACGAGCTGCTTGATCGCCTTGTCGAGGTCGTACTCCTCCAGGCAGGGGCCGCACTCGTCGAGATGCACGCGGATGTCGGCGACATCTCCGGCGGTCAGCTCGCCGTCGAGGTACTCGTAGACCCTGTCGAGCACCTCACGACAGTCGGTCTCATGCGGCTTGCCACAGCTCATTTCGATCCCTCCGTCGGGACCAGGCCCCGCTCACGAGCGTAATCCTCCAGAAGACCGCGCAACTGTCTGCGCCCGCGATGGAGCCTTGACATCACGGTGCCGATCGGAGTGCCCATGATGTCGGCGATCTCCTTGTAAGGAAAGCCCTCGACGTCGGCGAGGTAGACAGCGATCCGGAAGTCTTCGGGCAGCGCGGCCAAGGCCTCCTTGACGTCGCCGTCGGGGAGGTGCTCGAGCGCCTCGACCTCAGCCGACTTCAGCCCGCTGGAGGTGTGGGAGCCGGCCCGCATGAGCTGCCAGTCTTCGATCTCCTCGGTGCCGGCCTGCTTGGGCTCGCGCTGCTTCTTGCGGTAATTGTTGATGAAAGTATTGGTGAGGATACGGTAGAGCCACGCCTTGAGGTTGGTGCCTTCCTGGAACTGGTGGAAGGACGCGAACGCCTTGGCGAAGGTCTCCTGCAGCAGGTCCTCGGCGTCGGCGGGGTTCCGGGTCATCCGGAGCGCGGCCGAATAGAGCTGCTCGAGGTAAGGCATGACATCACGCTCGAACCGCTCGCCCCGCTGTTCCAGAGTCTCCGCGCCTGTCGCGGGCACCGGACCCACCCCCCTAAGATCACCGGTGACCAGCTGTGGCGGGACACCGTACTCAGGGGAGGATACCCGTTCGCCGGTGACCGGGCGGTCATCGGGGAGGGCGTCGAGCAAAGTGAGCATGCTCCTCGCAACACGCCCGTGTCTTCGTCTGTTCCCGCAAGATAGAAGGTGACGAACAACCCGGTGCGGGGAAAACCATACGTACCGGCTGGTAGCCATTTTCCGGAACCCAGGAGTCGCGCGTGCTGCCCATTCCGGCCGAGGAACTCAACGGCTCAGGAACGTTGGGGCCGTACTGGACCTTTTACCACGCCGTCGTCGCCGAACAGCTCAGCAGATGGCTCCCCGCCCAGCCCTCGGTCGTCCTCGACCTGTCCGGCGGCCGCGGCCGGTGGTCCAGCCAGGCCGCCCGGGCGGGTCACCGGGTGATCGAGGTGCTCGACTTCCGCCGGACCTCCGAGGGCGTCCGGCTGCGGGAGGCGGGGCTGGTCCGCCACGTGCGTGCCGACGACCTGTCCTTCCTGCCCGACGAGAGCGTCGACGCGGTGGTCGCCGAGGAACGCGCGATGTCGATCGAGCTGATGGCCGAGTCGGCGATGAGCGACGTGGCCCGCGTGCTCAAGCCCGGCGGGCGCGCCCTGGTGTGCGTCGACTCGCTGGTGCTGGGCATGGCGATCCTGGCCGAGCAGGGCCAGTGGCAACACCTGCGGCAGACCGGCGAGGTCATGCTGGTGCCGTGGCCCGACGGCAGCATCACGCGCTGCTTCAGCAGCACGCAGCTGCGCGAGCTGCTCATGGGCGCCGGCCTCGACGTCGAGTGGGTGCGTCCGCGCACGGTGCTGTCGCCCTCGACGGTCGACCACGTGCTCGGCTCCGACACGCGCACCCTGTCCTACCTGGTGCGCACCGAGCTCGACGCACGTCCGGACGAGGACGACACGGTCGGCATCCACCTGGTGGCCAGCGCCCGCAAGATCTGAGCGGTCAGCGCCTGCGCTCGCGCTTGCCCTGGCACTGCACGCACCGCGACGCCTCCGGGCGGGCCTCCAGCCTGCCCTCGGGCACCAGCGCGCCGCAGTCGACGCACCGTCCGTAGGTGCCTTCGTCCAGCCTCTTGATGGCGTCGACCACCGCCCTGCGCTGCGTGGTCGCGACGGTCAGCATCGCCCTGGCGCGATCGGCGTCGGTCAGGTCGGAGCCCGCGTCGGCGGCTGAGTACTCCCGGATCGCCACCGGGTCGCCCTGCAGCACCCCGATCGAACGGTCGAGTTCGGCGAGCATGTCTTCCAGTCGCTCACGAGCGGTCGCGGCGTCCACGGATCCGCACCTCCGGGAAAGTGAGGGCAACCCGCGACGGGAGCTCCCCGGTAATCCCGCGCGGTGCGATTGAGGGGCATTTGATAAGCAGTGACACCGCGTACACGCATGCCATTGCTTTCCTCACCGGATGCCCGCTTCACACGCTCCTTACACCTTCAGAAAAGCCCGCTTTCCCCCTCCTCCGGAAGCGGCTCGACAAGGCCGGGGCCGTTGTTCCTGACGTTGTTGACGTCGGTGCCGACGGGGTGGGCGGTGAGCCTGCCCGGCTGGGCCGGCACCAGCAGCCGCTGCGCCTGCTCCGTGTCGGTGACCTTCGGGTCGAGCCACTCGCCCCAGCGCTCACGCTCGATCATCATCGGCATGCGGTCGTGGATGCGGCCCAGCTCGTCCTCCGCGTCCGTGGTGATCACCGTGCAGGTGACGAGCCACTTCAGCGGGTCGTCGTCGGCGCGGTTCGGGTCCTTCCAGAACTCGTACAGCCCCGCCATCGCCAGGACCCCGCCGTCGGACGGATGGATGAAGTAGGGCTGTTTCTTCTTCTTGTCGCCCTCGACCGGCATCCACTCGTAGTAGCCGTCGGCGGGCAGCAGACAGCGCCGCTTGGCGAACGCCTTCCGATAGGACGGCTTCTCCGCCAGCGTCTCCGCCCTGGCGTTGATCATCCGCGACCCGACGGACGGGTCCTTGGCCCACGCCGGCACCAGCCCCCACTTGACCACCCGCAGCTGCCGCACCGCCCGCTCGGCGTCCTTCGGCACGCGGCTCAGGACGGCGTAGACGTTCTTGGTCGGCGCCACGTTGTAGTCTGCGCCGAGCTCCTTCTCAGGGTCGGCGTCCTGCTCCACCTGGAACTCCTCGAGGAGCTGGTGCTTGTCGCGCGCCGACGCGTATCTCCCGCACATTCCTCCACACTGCCACGTCCGTCATTCGCTCGCGTGTACGAGTCGCATGCGCAATACTCTGAGTATCGAAGAGGACACGAAGGGATACGGACGATGGTGACGACTTCTCGCAAGACTCACGGATGCCCCGCTCCGTCTCCCGAGCCGGAGGTGTCCGCCACGACCGGCGAAGTCCCGCCCGCCCCCGCGGGCGAAAACGAGCTCACGACCCTTCGCGACGTCTACGACGCCCTGGTCGGCCGCACGAAGATGCGCGCCGAGATCATCGACGGAAGGTTGATAGTGAGCCCTCTAGGCACCCCCGAACATCAGGACATGGCGACGACCCTCGCCGTCGTTCTGCGCCCCCACGCCGTCGCACGCGGCTGGAAAGCCGTCGCCGGCCTCGGGATCTGCACGGACGGGACACGTGACCCGTACGAGCCGGACGTCGCGGTGTACCCACCCGACGCGCCCCGCTGGGGAGCCCGCGAGGTGTACGCGAGCGGGCTCGTCATGGCGGGCGAGGTCGTCTCGGCCAGCAGCGTCGGCGACGACCGCGACCACAAGCCCGGCATTTACGCGACCGCCCGCGTCCCGATCTACCTGCTCATCGACCCCGTCTCGGAGCCCGCCCGGGTCACCGTGTTCAGCGAGCCGAAGGACGGGCGCTACACGATCTCCACCAGCGTCGACCTGGGCAAGGAGATCCACCTCCCCGACCCCGTCGACTTCCTGCTCGACACCGCCGTCTTCCTGTGACGGCGCGGCGGGCCAGTAGGCTTTGAGCATGCCTGACGCCCACTGGTCCGCCCCGCACGCCGACGCTCCCGTCTCGGCGTCCGTCTCGCTGCCCGGTTCGAAGTCGGTGACCAACCGGGCGCTGGTGCTCGCCGCACTCGCCGACGGTCCCTGTGTCGTACGCCGCGCGCTGCGCAGCCGCGACGCCGACCTGATGGCCGGGGCGCTACGGGCCCTCGGCGCCACGCTCACCGCGTCGGCCGAGACCGCCTCCAGCGTCGACTACACGGTCACGCCGGGGCCGATCCGCGGCGGCGCGCACATCGACGCCGGGCTGGCCGGCACCGTCATGCGGTTCGTGCCGCCGGTGGCCGCCCTCGCCGACGGCCCGGTGGCGTTCGACGGCGACCCGCACGCGCGCAAGCGCCCGATGGGCCCGATCCTCGACGCGCTGCGGGCGCTCGGCGCGCGGGTCGACGGCGACGCGCTGCCGTTCACCGTCCACGGGCCGCTCGCCGGCGGCGAGGTGACGGTCGACGCCTCGGCCTCGTCGCAGTTCGTCTCGGGCCTGCTGCTGGCGGCCGCCCGGTTCGAGAAGGGGGTGGCGGTCCGCCACGCCGGCCCGCCGGTCCCCTCGCAGCCGCACATCCAGATGACCGTCCACATGCTCCGCACCGCCGGCGTCCGGGTCGACGACCACGAGCCCGACGTCTGGCGCGTCGAGCCGGGGCCGATCGCGGCCCGCGAGTGGGTGGTGGAGCCCGACCTGTCCAACGCGGCGCCGTTCCTGGCCGCCGCCCTCGTCACGGGCGGCACGGTGACGGTCCCCGGCTGGCCGCTGAAGACCACCCAGCCGGGCGACACGCTGCGCGACCTGCTCGCCCGGATGGGCGGCGACGTCCGTCTGGAGTCCGCCTCAGGCGACGTCGCCGACCTCGTCGTGAGCGGCACGGGAGAGATCGCCGGGATCGACGCCGACCTGCGCGAGGTGGGCGAGCTGACCCCGACCGTCGCCGCGCTGGCCGCGCTCGCCGGCACGCCGAGCCGCCTGCGCGGGATCGCCCATCTGCGCGGTCACGAGACCAACCGGCTCGCCGCGCTCGTCACCGAGATCAACCGGCTCGGCGGCGACGCCGAGGAGACCGCCGACGGGCTCGTCGTCCGTCCCCGCCCGCTGCGCGGCGGCCTCTTCCACAGCTACGACGACCACCGCATGGCCACGGCCGGCGCGGTGATCGGCCTGGCCGTTCCCGGCGTCGAGGTGGAGAACATCGCGACGACGGGTAAGACCCTTCCGGAGTTCGCCGACATGTGGGCCGCCATGCTGGGCGACCGGTGACCGCCATGCGCGGATACCTCCCCCTTCCCGGGGTATGCGGCCCCTCTGGACGAGCCAGCGAGGTCATAGGAGTGGACCGCTGAGAAGGCGGGAGTACGACGAGGACGACGTACGGGTCAGGCCGGGCAAGGGCTCCAGGCCGCGGACCCGCATCCGCCCTGCCCACGACGACGCGGAGCAGGGCTTCGTGGTGGCGGTCGACCGGGGCCGCTACACGACACTGGTGGAGGCCAGGCGCAAGCAGCAGCGCCGCCTGGTGGTGGCCATGAAGGCGCGCGAGCTGGGCCGCAAGGGCATCGTGGTCGGCGACCGGGTGGCGCTCGTGGGCGACGTCTCCGGCCGGCCCGACACGCTGGCCAGGGTCGTCCGGGTGGAGCCGCGCACGTCCATGCTGCGGCGCTCGGCCGACGACACCGAAGACACCGACGGCATCGAGCGGCCGGTGGTGGCCAACGCCGACCAGCTCGTCATCGTGACGGCGCTGGCCGACCCGCCGCCCCGGCCGCGCATGATCGACCGCATCCTGGTGGCGGCGTTCGACGCGGAGATCGACCCGCTGCTCTGCCTGACCAAGTCCGACCTGGCGCCGCCGGACGACCTGGTGGCCCAGTACGCCCCGCTGGGGGTGCCGCACGTCGTCGTCCACCGGGGCGGCTCGCTGGACGAGCTGCGCGACCACCTCAAGGGGCGCATCAGCGTGCTGGTCGGGCATTCAGGGGTGGGCAAGTCGACGCTGGTCAACGTGCTCGTCCCCGACGCGAACCGAGCCGTGTCGCAGGTGAACGCCGTGACCGGGCGCGGCCGCCACACCTCCACCTCGGCCGTCGCCCTCGAACTGCCCGAAGGCGGGTGGATCATCGACACGCCCGGTGTCCGCAGCTTCGGCCTGGCCCACGTGTCGGTGGAGACGGTCCTGGCCGCCTTCCCCGACCTGGTGGAGGGCACGGTCAAGTGTCCCAAGGGCTGCACCCACCTGACGGAGGGCTGCGCCCTGGACGCCTGGGTGGCCGCCGGTCACGCCGACACGGCCCGCCTGCGCTCCCTCCGCCGCCTCCTGGCCAGCCGGGAAGGCGCGCTCGACGACAGCCCCTGACCCGACCTCAGCGGGAAGGGCGCAGGGTCCAGGAGACGGTGAGGGTGGCCACCACCGTGCCTTCCTCGTTCCGTACCTCGACCTCGACGTCGAACTCCGGCCGCTCACCGGCGTCCAGCCGCCCCACCACCTCCTCGCGCGCGGCCAGCAGCCGCGCCGACGCCACGATCTCGCCCTTGGCCAGCTTGAGGTAGCGGACGGTCGACGCGGTAGCCAGGGGGACCGCCCGATTGAGCTGGTCGCCGAAGGCCGTGAGCATGGCGGCGCCGGACGCCGACTCGGCCAGGGTGAACAAGGCGCCCGCGTGCGGACCGCCGACATGGTTGTGCAGGTCGGACCGGTCCGGCAGGCGGCAGACGGCGCGCCCGTCGGCGGCGGAGTCGAAGGTGATGCCGAGAGTGCGGGCGAAGGGCACGGTCTGGAGCAGCAGATCGCCGACGTCAAGTGACATGCCCGCATGCTACTAGCCGGTAACCGAAAACCGGGCTTATCAGAAAAGCCGCCGCGGGTGACTGCTGTTCGGCACAGGCGGCACGGTAGCGTGACACTTCGTGCAGGGATACCACGATGACCTCCGTCTCGCCCACGTCATGGCCGACGCCGCCGACGACCTGACGATGCGGCGCTTCAAGGCGGTCGACCTCAAGGTCGAGACCAAGCCGGACCTCACCCCGGTCAGCGACGCCGACCGCGCCGTCGAGGAGTCGATCCGCGGCACGCTGCGCCGCGCCAGGCCGCGCGACGCGGTGGTGGGTGAGGAGTTCGGCAAGACCGGCTGGGGGGCCAGGTCGTGGATCGTCGATCCCATCGACGGCACCAAGAACTACGTGCGCGGGGTCCCCGTCTGGGCGACGCTGATCGCGCTCATGGAGTACGGCAAGGTCGTGGTCGGCCTGGTGTCGGCCCCGGCGCTGGGCCGGCGCTGGTGGGCGGCGACCGACGGCGGCGCGTGGACCGGCAGGAGCCTGACGAAGGCGACCCGGATGCGCGTGTCGTCCGTCTCCAGCCTCGGCGACGCGTCCTTCTCCTACTCCAGCTTCAGCGGCTGGGAGAAGACCGGCCGCCTCGACGGCTTCCTCGACCTGGGCCGCTCCTGCTGGCGCACTCGCGCGTACGGTGACTTCTGGTCGCACATGATGGTGGCCGAAGGCTCGGTGGACCTGTCGGCCGAGCCGGAGCTGTCGCCGTGGGACATGGCGGCGCTCACGGTCATCGTCGAGGAGGCGGGCGGTCGCTGGACCGACACGGCGGGCGTGCGCGGCCTGGAGGGCGGCAGCCTGGTGTGCACCAACGGCCTCCTGCACGACGAGGTCATCAGCCGGCTCAACTCCTAGAGCGCCAGCACCTTCGCCACGGCGTCCATCAGGCTGCCGTGGTACGCGCCGCCGAACAGCACCACGTGCACGAGCAGCGGATGCAGCTGGTGCAGCGGGACCCGTTCGCGCCAGCCGTCCCCAAGCGGGGCCTCCTCCTGGTACGCGCCCAGGATCCGGTCCAGGTACGGCGCCCCGAACAGCGCGAGCATGGCCAGGTCGGTCTCCCGGTGGCCGCCGTGGGCCGCGGGGTCGACCAGCACGACCCGGCCGCCCGACCACAGCAGGTTGCCGCTCCACAGGTCGCCGTGGATGCGGGCGGGCGGCTCCGGCTCCCCGGCGACCTCGGCGAACCGCGCCACCGCCCGCTCGACGAGCGCCAGGTCACGGGACGGCAGCCGGGCCGTCATGGCGAACGGCAGCACCCGCCGCTCCGCGTAGAAGGTCGGCCAGTCGCCGGCGGGCGTGTTGTCCATCGGCAGTTCCGCGATGAACCCCGGCCAGGGCGCGCCGAAGGCGTCCGCCCCGGCCCGGTGCATGAGCGCCAGGTCGCGGCCGAAGCGCTCGGCCGCGGCGGCGCTCGGCGGCTCCTCGTCCACCCACGACAGGACCAGCCGATCCGCACCGGCCTCGATCACCTCGGGTACGGCGATGACCTCGCCCAGCCAGCGCAGCCCGGCCGCCTCGGAGGCGAAGACCGGCGAACGGGCTCCCGTCTTGGCGAACACCACGCGGCCGTCGTCGAGCACGCCCCGCTGCAGCCGCCAGCCGTGGGACGTGCCCAGGTCCTCAGTCGATCTCATCGGCGATGTGCTTGGCGATGCCCACGGACGCGGCCTCCACCAGGGTAAGCACCTCGACGAACCCTTCATCGCCGCCGTAGTACGGGTCGGGCACCTCGGCGCCGGCAGGCGCGTCAGGGTCGAAGGAACGGAACAGCCGCACCTCCACGCCGGAGGACGCCATCCGGCTGAGGAACGCCCGGTTGTCGCGATCCATGGCCAGCACCAGGTCGTAGCGGTCGAACCAGTCGGCGGTGAACTGCTGGGCGACGTGCTCGGATCCGTCGTACCCGTGAGCGGCGAGCACCCGCAGCGCCCGCTCGTCCATCGGCCCACCGGCGTGCCAGCCGCCGGTGCCGGCGCTCTCCACGATCACCTGTTCGCCCAGCCCGTGACCGTCCAGCACCTTGCGGAGCACGGTCGCGGCCATCGGGGAGCGGCAGATGTTGCCCATGCAGACCACGCACACGCGGTAAGTCACTGAAGTCATACCTCCATCATGGGCCCGTCCGGAGTGCCGGTCGTCCGTTCGCCCTCGCGGAGCCGGAACGTACCGATATGATCGCGGTGGCCCCGAAAACAAGAAAAGCCCCAAAGCCATAGCCTCAGGGCTCACCCACAAGAAAAGCCCCCAAGACCGAAGCCTCGAAACCCTCATAAACAAAGAAAGGCCCCGACAGAACCTGTCGGAGCCTTTCCCATATGAAAATTGTCCGGCGGTGACCTACTCTCCCACACCCTCCCGAGTGCAGTACCATCGGCGCAGAGAAGCTTAACTTCCGGGTT